>CAVSHA010000028.1:0-121827 GCA_963727645.1 uncultured Acidimicrobiaceae bacterium | reverse complement strand
CCGCCGTCCTGCACCGACTGTCGTTCGAGCATAGGGTGGTTCTCAACGCAGGAAAGGAGCCGTCTGAGTGAGCACACAAAGCAAGCCAGGCGGGGCAGCTGAGCGCAGCGTAAACGCGGGAACGGAGGGCCAAGCGCTCACTTCACGCCAGCGCGTCGAGACGGCACTCGCACACCTCGAGCCCGACCGGGTCCCGCTCGACCTGGGCGGCAGCCCAACGACGGGGATCCACTGCAGCGCCCTCTATCGGCTGCGTCAAGCGCTGGGCTTGGACTCGCCTGGCACGCCAGTAAAGGTAGCCGAGCCCTGTCAGATGCTGGGAGAAGTCGGCCCCGACATTATTGAGGCCCTCGGCGTCGACGTCGTCGGAGTAGGCCTTCCCACCAACCTGTTCGGGTTCGCCAATCAGGACTGGAAGCCCTGGACACTCTTCGACGGGACGCCGCTGCTCGTACCTGGCCTTTTCAACACAGACGCTACCGCCGACCCCCGTGGCGGCGTCTACATGTACCCACAGGGCGACACGACGGTCGCTCCATCGGCGCGGATGCCAAAAGACGGGTTCTATTTCGATGCGATCAACCGACAGCGGCCGATCGACGACGATCATCTAGACGTCGCCGACAACCTAGAGGAGTTCGGCCCCATTACTGCTCATGAACTCGACTACATTAGCCAAGAAGTCGACCGCTTGGTCCCGACCGGCAAGGCGCTCCTCGGTAACTTCGGAGGAACGGCCTTCGGCGACATCGGCCTCGTACCTGGGTTGAACTTGAAACACGCCAAAGGCATCCGAGACGTCGAAGAATGGTACGTCAGCCTCAGCACTCGCAGTGCCTACATCCGTGCGGTCTTTGAGCGCCAGTGCGAGATCGGGCTGCAGAACCTGGCCAGGATCCACGAGAGGATCGGTGACAAAGTCACGGCTGTCTATATCACCGGCTCGGACTTCGGCAGTCAATTGGGCCCGTTGATCTCGCCCAGGACCTATAGGAACTTGTTCAAACCATTTCACCTCCAGGTGAACGATTGGGTGCATGCCAACACTAGGTGGAAGACCTTCATTCACTCCTGTGGTTCGATCTGGCGCCTGCTGGATGACATCGTTGAGGCAGGTTTTGACGCGTTGAACCCCGTTCAGACTTCCGCGGCCGACATGGGCCCAGCCGCGCTAAAGGAGCGGTTCGGGGAGCGGGTGACTTTTTGGGGAGGTGGTGTCGACACGCAAAGCGTGCTCCCCTTTGGCACTCCGACTGAGGTGAGAGAAATGGTGAAAGACAGGATGCGCGTGTTCGGCGAGGGTGGTGGCTTCGTCTTCAACACGGTCCACAATATCCAGGCCGGCGTCCCGGTTGAGAACCTTCTGGCATTGTACGAAGCGGTGAACGACTTTCGTGATTACCCGCTCAACTAAGCTTTCATTTAGACCCTTGATGCCTGCTCAGGCTGCCTTTTTGACTGTCGGATAGAGGGTTCTCGGTGGTTTTCGGGTCCCTTTCGGGCGTGAAGGGTGCAATTACTCCCCCACCAGGTTTGACGGGCCAAGACGCCCCAGCGAGGATGATGGCGTGGCCCTGTCGTTCCTCTACCGTCTGGCGTGTCGCGCCCCCGAGTTGGTTCGCGTCCACCGGATGAAAGCCTTTGCGAAGGACGTCGAGATCCTGATCCTGCCCTCACCAGCTCTCGGTCATCCGGCGCCAGGTCGGACGGGCGAGACTCGCCTGGTCCGACCGCGCCCTCATCGTGTTGCTCTCACATCTCGTGCCGCGCGAGCATTGGTCGTCGTTGTTTGTCACGCCGGCGACGATCCTCGACTGGCACCGCCGACTCGTTCGGAGGCGCTGGACCTATCCGAGCTGCAAGCCCGGTCGGCCACCGCTGCCGGCCGAGACCGTCGAGCTCGTCCTTCGACTGGCCGGGAGAACCCCCGTTGGGGATATCTCCGGATCGTCGGAGAGCTGAGAGAGCTCGGCGTCACGGTCTCGGCGACGAGCGTGCGCAACGTCCTTTCTCGCCACGGACTCGGACCGGCGCCGCGACGAGACGGCCCGAGCTGGACCGAGTTCCTCCGCGCTCAGGCGGCAGGCATCCTCGCAACGGACTTCTTCACCGTCGATACCGTTTCGCTCGAGCGGCTCTACGTGCTCTTCGTAATCGAGATCAAAAGTCGCGTGGTCCACGTCCTCGGGGTCACGAGACACCCGGTTGGGACTTGGGTGACTCAGGTAGCCCGGAACCTCGTCTCGGACCTTGACGAAGGCGGTCGTCGCTTCCGTTTCCTCGTTCGCGACCGGGACACGAAGTTCACGCGTTCCTTCGACGAGGTCTTCGCCTCGGAAGGCACCGAGATCATCCGCATGCCAGTTCGCTCGCCCCGCGCGAACGCGTACGCAGAGAGGTGGGTGCGGACCGCGCGTCAGGAGTGCCTCGACCTCCTCCTCGTCGTCTCGCGCCGCCATCTCGAGAGGATCCTTCGGCACTACGTCAGGCCCTACAACGCGGCTCGACCTCATCGCGGGCTCAGCCTTATGATGCCGATCGCGCGCTCCGAACCGAACGTCGACGCCATGGTCAGTCGATACTCCGTTCTCGGAGGCATCATTCAGGAGTACGAGCGAGCCGCCTGAGCGCCTACACCGGAGCGGACCGCGGACCCGGTTCATCGCACGTCGTGCTGCGACAGACGTCACGTCATCATCCTCGCCGCCTCGAGCCGGCGAGGAGCTCACGACGGTTCGGCACGCTGCCCATCAAGTTCACCCATAGGGACCTTCGTCGGCACGCGGCCTGTCGAATGTGGAGGAAAGGAGTTTGTGCACCCTTCAGGAGTCGAATGGGACACTCATCGCGCCGCATCAATGCGAGGCCGCAAACCCCCGTTGGCCGCGTAGCGCCACATCAGAAGAGAGCCGGCCCGTGTGGGCCGGCTCTCTCGATGATCCGCTCTGACTGGAGTCTCGAGCCGGACGGGCCGTTACTGCTTGATCAGCGGGACCGAGGCGTTGACGGTGCCGTTGATGTCGAACGAATAGACGCTACCGGCCGGGCTCGGCGCCTTGGTGCCAGCGATCGACTTGGTCGAGTACTGGAGCCGTAGGACGTAGGTGCCGGGGGTCGCGATCGTGAAGCTCGCGGCCGAGCCCGTTGGCGCGCCGGCGAGCGTCGGGCTATGCGAGACCAGCCCGCACGCGGCGGTGTAGAGCCACGCGTGGCCCTGGTTCAGGGTGAACAGCGCGGCCAGGTTGGTGGCGCTCTGGGACGTGGTTACGACCTGGTTGGGGGTCGTCGTGGTGACGTAGGTGTAGTAGAAGAAGACGCCAGGATTGATGCTCTGGCCGATCTTCCCGCCAGACACACGGTAGAAGATGCCCGGCAGGGCGGGCGTCGTCTGATTCACGAAGTCCGAGCATTCGGTGTTGGTGGGGAGGATCTCGCCGGTCACCACCGGCGGCGTGATGGTCACCTTGGCCGTGGAGCTGCAGCGGGTGTCGGTCGTTCCCGTGGTGCAGTTGCCATTGGTCGAGGTGATCGTGGCCGTGTTCGTGGCTGTGCCGCTAGTCGAGGTTGCGGTGCTCGCGGTGACGGTAAGCGTGTAGTACTCGTCAGCCGCGATGTCCACCGGGGTGCAGGTGAGCGTGCTGGCGCTGATGCTGCAGCTCGGGGCCGAAGTCACCGTGCCCGTGACAGTCGGGCCGGACGTGATGGACCAGGTGCCGACGCCAGCAGGGGTCGTTGGCAGCGGGTCGTTGAGGTTCACGCCGCTGGCTGTGACCGTGCCGACATTGGCTACCGTGATGTCGAAGCCGATAGAGCTACCAGCGGTGACCGGCCCTACTGGGTCGGCCGTCTTGGTGACCTGGACGAGCGGCTCGATGACCGTGAACGGCTCCGACCCGCAGGCGCTCGTGGCGCCCAGGTTGAAGGTGGCCGGGTCACCGGAGTAGACGGCCTGGATCTCGTAGTTGCCCCCCGCCACGGAGGTGAAGAGGCCGTTGTTCGGCACCCCGGCGATCACGGACTCCGCGGAGGTGGACTGTGCCGGCGTGCCGGTGCAGACCGAACCGGAGTTACCGGAGTAGAGGTTGTAGGTGACCGTGCCGGCGGCGCTGGCGGCGTCGTTGAGGCCGCTCAGGGTCGACGAGTCGGTGATCGAGGCCGGGGCCGTCCCGGGCGAGACGGACACCAAGGAAGTGGTCAAGGTGGGCTGGCCGTTCACCGTGAACGGCTCCGACCCGCAGGCGCTCGTGGCGCCCAGGTTGAAGGTGGCCGGGTCACCGGAGTAGACGGCCTGGATCTCGTAGTTGCCCCCCGCCACGGAGGTGAAGAGGCCGTTGTTCGGCACCCCGGCGATCACGGACTCCGCGGAGGTGGACTGTGCCGGCGTGCCGGTGCAGACCGAACCGGAGTTACCGGAGTAGAGGTTGTAGGTGACCGTGCCGGCGGCGCTGGCGGCGTCGTTGAGGCCGCTCAGGGTCGACGAGTCGGTGATCGAGGCCGGGGCCGTCCCGGGCGAGACGGACACCAAGGAAGTGGTCAAGGTGGGCTGGCCGTTCACCGTGAACGGCTCCGACCCGCAGGCGCTCGTGGCGCCCAGGTTGAAGGTGGCCGGGTCACCGGAGTAGACGGCCTGGATCTCGTAGTTGCCCCCCGCCACGGAGGTGAAGAGGCCGTTGTTCGGCACCCCGGCGATCACGGACTCCGCGGAGGTGGACTGTGCCGGCGTGCCGGTGCAGACCGAACCGGAGTTACCGGAGTAGAGGTTGTAGGTGACCGTGCCGGCGGCGCTGGCGGCGTCGTTGAGGCCGCTCAGGGTCGACGAGTCGGTGATCGAGGCCGGGGCCGTCCCGGGCGAGACGGACACCAAGGAAGTGGTCAAGGTGGGCTGGCCGTTCACCGTGAACGGCTCCGACCCGCAGGCGCTCGTGGCGCCCAGGTTGAAGGTGGCCGGGTCACCGGAGTAGACGGCCTGGATCTCGTAGTTGCCCCCCGCCACGGAGGTGAAGAGGCCGTTGTTCGGCACCCCGGCGATCACGGACTCCGCGGAGGTGGACTGTGCCGGCGTGCCGGTGCAGACCGAACCGGAGTTACCGGAGTAGAGGTTGTAGGTGACCGTGCCGGCGGCGCTGGCGGCGTCGTTGAGGCCGCTCAGGGTCGACGAGTCGGTGATCGAGGCCGGGGCCGTCCCGGGCGAGACGGACACCAAGGAAGTGGTCAAGGTGGGCTGGCCGTTCACCGTGAACGGCTCCGACCCGCAGGCGCTCGTGGCGCCCAGGTTGAAGGTGGCCGGGTCACCGGAGTAGACGGCCTGGATCTCGTAGTTGCCCCCCGCCACGGAGGTGAAGAGGCCGTTGTTCGGCACCCCGGCGATCACGGACTCCGCGGAGGTGGACTGTGCCGGCGTGCCGGTGCAGACCGAACCGGAGTTACCGGAGTAGAGGTTGTAGGTGACCGTGCCGGCGGCGCTGGCGGCGTCGTTGAGGCCGCTCAGGGTCGACGAGTCGGTGATCGAGGCCGGGGCCGTCCCGGGCGAGACGGACACCAAGGAAGTGGTCAAGGTGGGCTGGCCGTTCACCGTGAACGGCTCCGACCCGCAGGCGCTCGTGGCGCCCAGGTTGAAGGTGGCCGGGTCACCGGAGTAGACGGCCTGGATCTCGTAGTTGCCCCCCGCCACGGAGGTGAAGAGGCCGTTGTTCGGCACCCCGGCGATCACGGACTCCGCGGAGGTGGACTGTGCCGGCGTGCCGGTGCAGACCGAACCGGAGTTACCGGAGTAGAGGTTGTAGGTGACCGTGCCGGCGGCGCTGGCGGCGTCGTTGAGGCCGCTCAGGGTCGACGAGTCGGTGATCGAGGCCGGGGCCGTCCCGGGCAAGACGGACACCAAGGAAGTGGTCAAGGTGGGCTGGAACACCACCGTCGAGTAGAAGTCTGGGCTTGCACTGCCGGTCGCGGTTCCTGAAGTACCAGACACATGAGACCACACGTCGATGTTGCCAGGCGGGAGAAAACTACCCTCTGGGTCGAGGTTGGTCTTGCCGATGTCGGCAGCGTTGACTGTGTAAGTGAACGGCGAGATCACCGAAGTGTCGCCGACCACATTGTTGTCGGTGGCGTAGGTCACGCTCGATCCGGGACTCAGACTCAGGCCAGTGGCCAATGTGATGGGCGTTCCTCCAGCCGGGGTGGTCAGAACGACGGTTCCACCCGAGAAGGCGCAGCCCAGCGGCGCAGCAGCGACGTATACGGTCACGATGTACTCGAGGACGTCGCCGGGAAGAACGGTGGTCGCCGTCGTTCCCGGGGAGCTGTCGAAGACGGCCTGCAAGTTCTCGCCGACGCCCGGAGAGCAGCTCGGGGTCGCCGACGCGGCCTGCTGTCCTAGGGCTAGTACGCCCGTCGTCAAAGAGGCAAGTGTAAGCACAATTGCAAAGAAAGTTGCCACAGCCGAACGAATCCGAAACACGGTCTTAGTCCTCCTCGCTGGACGTCGCATTCGACGCCATCCCCCGGTTCGACTGAACCGCGATTGAGAGACTTTACACTTCCTTTCGGCTGAGTGGAAGCCCCAAGTTTGAGAAAGGTCAGTATTTTCCCGCCTTTCTCTCTCCGAGATGAGCTGACCACGTAGAGTGCGTTTACGGGCTCTTTTCCGCCGCCGACGTATGCGAGCGCTCGAGAAGTGCTGCCCAATGGCAAATGGAAGGGGCTCATGCCCCCAGGCCGGAGCGGAATCAACGCCATGCCCAAGGCACAAATGGCACCTGTTGACAAGAGGCAACGCCGCGTCGCATGGGTCCGAAGGACACTCGGACAAGACCTTGGCGCGTCAACACAGCTGGTCACGTGAAGGAACGGAGCGCTCCCGTCGGCCCGGCGTCCGGCACGTCATTCGAGCTCGTCTACCGAGAAAGCGCTCCGCTCACGACCCCTTCGGGTGGCCCGGGGCTTCAGAAACGTTGGGCTGCACCTCGTTGACGCGGGCCAACGCCCGTTAGGCAAAGGTTGATCTTGTACTGGGAGCGAGAGATTGCATGCCCCGACACAGCGACCTCTCGAGGCCCGGCCTGAAGGTGAGTCAGGCAAGCCGCGAGAGGCGGCTAGGCGGTCAAGTCGTCAGCACAGCGAAAAGCGGCTCCCAAGTGGGTCGTTGCCCAATACCAACACCCTAGGACTGTGGGGAAGGCGTCCGAGGGGCACGTGAAGCCGGAGGCGCGAGACTCTGCCACTGACTCTCCGAAGAGCGCTCGGGCCCATTGGCCGCGGTTTCGATCACCAGGTGCTGGGCAACGGACGAGGAGCCGGTGAAGTTGCCGTCGAGGTTGGTGTAGATGGCAAAGAAGGAGTGGCTGCCGACCGCCAGCGTCGCCGGACGACTGCTAGAACCGTCGGACAGGATGGCCCTCGCCAGCAAGGTGGTGCCGTCGTAGACCGCTACCGTCCCAGTGGGCACGCCCGTGCCCACGGTCGGGGTCACTTCCACGCTGAAGATCTCTCTGGTGATCGTAAGCGCGGTCGAGGTAGGCGCCCGAGCGATGACGAGGTCCTGCGCGACCGACGAGGAGCCGGCGAAGTTGCCGTCGGCGCTTGTGTAGACAGCCGTGATGGAGTGAACCCCGACTTTCAACTGGCAATCGTTCAAGGGGGTGCAAGTCCCCGAGGCGTCGGACAGGGGCAGCGTCGCCAGCAAGGAGGTGCCGTCGAGGATCTCCACTGTCCCGGTGGGCACGCCCGGACCCACCATCGGGGCGACGATCACGTTGAACGTCTCACTGCTCTCGTTGCCAAAGGTCTGCGGCGTGCTGAAGCTGAGGACGGTGGCGGTGGCGGTGGCGGTCGCGATCGGAGTCGCGGTGTGGTTGCCGATCAGCATGGAGCGTACGAAATCGCCGACGGCCGCGGGGTGCGTGCGCAGCTCGAGGGCTGCGTTCAGCGCAGCCACGAACATCGCGCGCTCGCGCTCGGTCTCATCGATTTCGCCAGACCAGGCGGCGATGTCGGACCACCGCCACAGGCGTTGGCGAGAACGCAAGTGGGATACGGGAACCGGAAAACGCCCGTCGCCACGGGCGCCGGACACCAGGAGCCTGATGCTCTCCCGGCTGCGACCGAGCCTCTCGGCGATCTCCGCCGCCGTGACGAGATCCTCGGGCTCGACGCGGCGCACTCGGAGGTTATCGACCGATTCGACGACTTCGATAGCCGATGCGACCGCGTCCTTGAAGGTGGCGGCGGTTCGGTGGAACTCAGCGTACTCCACCCCGTCGACGGACCCGAATGAGGCGTCGACGCACCCGACTTCCCGCAGTTCGTCGCCGTGGGCGTGGACGTCGCCATCGATCACGAGTGTGAATTCGTGCTCAGCAGACGGTTGCACCACCGTCAGCCCCCTCCCCCTGTTGGCATTGGTCAACGATACGTCAAGCTGCTGGAACGCGCTTCCCCGATTACGGCTGCGAGCGACGGCACGCCAGCGGCCCTGCGGCTGGCAGGGCCGAACGTCACGATCACTCTCGCCGGTGACGTTTGCCCCTTGTATCACGGCGAGTCATGACCGTGCAGAACGTCGATCCCTTCTCCGGTTGCGTTGCTGACAATCCCTGCGATGTAGGGCCGAGGGCGATCCTCAGGCAGTCCATCTTTGTGCCAGCTCGGATCGCGAACCTCAACGCTCAGTTGGTACTGACCGTCTTTCCAGGCAACCGACAGCAGCGACCACCTCTCACACGCGAGCAGGGCAATGCCGACCGCTACCCGACTGTCGAAGCCACCAGGGTCGTCGGCAATGTTGCTAGCGCGAGAGCGCGGAGCCTCACCATCACGATGTTCCATGAAGCGGAAAACGGGAGCGATGCCAGGAGAAACGCGGCTGTAAAGTTGGCTGGGTCGCTCCTGACAATCGCAATGGGTCGAATCAGCCGCCTAGTGTGACCTGCACTTTCTCGGTCGGTGAGGTCTTCACATTTGGCCTCCACTTGGTCTTTCGCGTTCTGAACGCGGTCACCGTCGCGGCTTAAGCGCCGCTTTGCCACGCGCTGTCCACAAGAAGGTCGGTCTCAGCGCTGGTGGCGGGTGCGGGGATCGGCCTCGAGCGTCTCGAGGCCGATGGCCTCCAAACGGGCGAACAGTTCACGCAGGCGCCAGTGGTTGTCTATGAAGACCTGGTAGTCAGCTGCCTGCTCGGGACTCAGCCAGCGACCCACGGTCTTCGCGGCAACCTTGCGGGTCCACTGGTAATAAGGCCCATGGAGCTGGGGAGGATCCGCCATGCAACGGCAACCCGGATGCCCACAGTGGGTGCGGCGCGAGAGGATCGAACCGGAGAGCACCTCACCGGTTCTGGCGATGCGGGCGAGCTCTGTGGCGATCTTCGCCGCTTCGTCTTTCTGCTCGCGACTTAAGCCCACGCCGAAGCTTGTCACGGAGGATCCACCACCACCGTTCTAGCGTACAGTATAAATACAGTTCGGTGACTAACCCGAGTCCTGAGGCTGGGGCCGCGATCTCGAATTGGCGGCCCCGTTTGTTCGATGACGATGTCGCCGCCTTTTCGAGATGCGTTGTCGCCTCGGTGGGCCCGGAGAGCAAACAGCGCACCAAGGCCTTGTTGTTCGCGGCCGCGAAGCTCGCCAGCTTCGCAAAGAGCCTCGGTGCCGGCCTCGAGGTCGGCACGGTGCTGTCGCGTCCTTTCATCGAGCGCTTCTTGGTCTCAGCACCGATGAGCCCGCCGACTCGGCGCACGTTGAAGACCAACCTCGCCTATCTCGTCTCCCATGTGCCTGGACACGGGCCGGCCTTGACGCGTTGTCCCCGCGAGCGGGCCAAGGCCCCCTATAGCGCGCCGGAGATCGCCAGGTTCTTAGCCCTCGCCGATGCCCAGCCGACCCCGGCGCGATGCCACAAGGCCTCGGCCCTCATCTGTCTTTGTGCCGGAGCCGGGCTTCATGCGGGCGAGCTGCGGGCCGTGGTGGGGACCGACGTCGTCGTGCGCTCGGGCGGCGTGCTCGTCTTGGTGGGCGGGAAACGGCCACGGGCCGTCCCGGTTCTTATGCCCTTCCAGGAGCGCCTCTTGGAGGCAGCCCGCTTTACCGGTGCCGGCTACATCATCGGAGGCAGCGACGCCAAAAGACGCAACGTCACGAGCAACCTCACCTCTTCGCTCGCCGGTGGCGACGACCTCGCACGGATCGATCTCTCCCGGCTGCGCTCGAGCTTTCTTGTCGCCGTGGCCGCAAAGATCGGCCTTCGTGCCTTCATGGACGCGGCCGGGATCACCTGTTCGCAGCGCCTCGGCGACCTCGTGGCGACACTGCCGAGCCCAACTGAACAACAAGCCGTCGGCCTGCTTTGCCAAGGGCCTCCGCGGTGATGTCGCTCTGCCGCCTCGAGGAGCTCTTGGACGACCCGTTGGTCGAAACGGTCATCGAGGCGATCGAACAGAAGCTTCCCAAAGGCGTGCGCCCCCGCCAGCTCTCGGTGCGCACCTTGCTGTTGGGCATGTTGCTGGCCGGGGCCGATGACCGCCCGGCACACCTGTCGCGGGTGCACGACGCCCTTGTCCGCCTTGGAGCAAAGGAGCGCTTGGAACTCGGAGTTCTCGTCTTTACACGAAGAGGGCCTCATCTGCTCACCTATCGCCAGGTCGAGCACACCAACTCACTTGTCTGCGCCGTGCTCGCAAGACACAGGCCCATCGGGGCCGCCTCGGCTCTGCTCGAGGGTCTTATAGGTGCCCTCTTGGAGTCGAGCGTGCCGCAGTGGGCCAAGAAGATCTCGAGCTCGCTCGCCGTCGACTGGTCCGATATCGAGAGCTTCTCGAGACCACCGCCCAAAAGAGGCGGTGACTGCGCCGATCCCGAGGCTTCCTGGGGACGCCGGCACGCGAACAAGCCAGGTCCGAAGGACGAGCTGTTCTTCGGCTACTACTTCTCTTTGGCGACGATGGTGGACGACGAGGGTGGCCCCGCCGTCCCAGAGCTCGTGCGGGCCATGACGCTCAGCTCTTGTCGCGAGGACCCGGTGGCGCGCTTTGTCCCGGTGCTCGAGCACCTGTGCGCCTCCGGGGTTCTGATCGGTGACATGCTCGCGGACTCGGGCTACGCGCACCGAAGGGCCGAGACCTTCGCCCTGCGGATGCGGGCGCTCGGGGCGAGCCTTGTCATGGACCTGCATCCCAACGATCGCGGCCCGCAGGGCACCTTCGCCGGCGCGATCTTGCACAACGGCAACCTGTACTGCCCGGCCACCCCGAAGGCGCTCTTCGGGCTCGGCCCGCTTGCTCGTGACGCCTGCTTGGCCGAGGTCGAGGCCCACGACCGCCTGACCGCGGAGCTCTCTTGCTACAAGCTCGGGCGCATCTCGGCCGACGACGCCGATGGCTACCGCCGCGTAATGTGCCCGGCGGTCATGGGAAAGTGCCGCTGCCCGCTTCGCACCGGCTCGATGGAGCTCTCCTTCGACCGGCCTCAAGTCATCTGCCCCCCGAGCCAGGCCCCGAGATGTTGTCTGCAAAAGAGCCTCACGGTGCCCCCGAGCGTCAACGCCAAGACGTTGCCGACGCAATCGGACACATCAGCTTTTCGACGCTGATCGTCCTCGACCCTACCCGGCCGCTTATTCGCAAGCGGCGTGTTCAGCAGCGGCTCATGGCCCGGCGGCCCGCCAGCCTGAGTGTCAGTAAATGAATGTCGCAGTGTCAGGGAAAGAATGCCCATTCCGATTCAGGAATCCGGACATATCTGAGGATTTGGGCATGTCTTCAGCATTGGTATCTCAAGGTGGGCATATAAGACGTGACATTTAGAACGGGACTCGATAATATCTTCGGCATGGCCAATGCTCAAAAGCGCCGTGCACTGCAAGCTCAAGGGGCCCTCAACCCGACGCCCGAGAAGGTGCGAGCCGATTCCTTCCGCACCCACCCGGAATTCTTCGACGCCGACGACCGCCTGCAAGTCTGCTACGAGATGCTCCGTGGTGCTGCGAAAGGTGAGACGAGCGTGGTGGAGGCCTGCCGGCTCTTTGGTGTGAGCCGGCAGACCTTTTACACGCTAAAACGAGCGCTCGACGCCCGGGGCCTCGTAGGGCTCGCCGAAGGCAAACGGGGTCGGAAAGGCCCCCTCAAAGCGTCGTTCGAGATCGTCACCTTCCTCCGCGACGCCAAAGAACGCGACCCAGCTCTGTCGGCATCGGAGTTGGCGTCAAGGGTGAAAGAGCACTTCGGCGTGCAGCTGCACCGACGGACCGTTGAGCGGCTGCTGGTGCCCAAAAGTGGCACGTCACCTCGGGCGGGTAAGGCGCGAAGTGCAATGGGTGGCGCGCTATGAGGACCTGCGCGCCAAGGCCCTCGCGGGGTCTTTGACGACAGCGAGGATGCCCGCCGCGTCGCCCGCTATGGGCTGTGGGGGCTGGCATCGGGTCGCCCGGCGTGGCGGGTCGTCGTCTTTGAGGCTCCCGAGCCGCGCTGGACGGGCCGTGACCCTCGCCTGGCCGCCCTCGCAGCGGCCTACGACCTGCTGTCTGAAACGACATGACCAAAGGAGGAGCAGGTGAGGGTAGCGCTGTATGCCCGGGTGTCGACAGAGCGCCAAGAGAAAGAGCGCACGATCGGTTCACAGGTCGAGGCGCTCGAGGCGAGGGCCTCGGCCGAGGGTTGGGACATCGCACTGCGTTGCACCGACGACGGGTGTTCAGGGGCACGACTCGACCGGCCTGGGCTCGACGAGCTCCGTGACGCCGCCGCTGCCCGTCGGATCGACACCGTGGTGGCCCTTTGCCCCGATCGACTCGCCCGCAACTACGTCCACCAGGCGTTGGTCCTTGAGGAACTTGCACGCTTCGGGGTGTCGGTCCTCTTCTTGGAGGGAGGACAGGCCGACGATCCACAGGGAAGGCTGCTTGCTCAGATCCAGGCAGCGGTGGCCGAGTTCGAGCGCACGAAGATCGTCGACCGCAACCGGCGCGGCAAGCTCTGGCGAGCACGCCAAGGCGAAGTCGTCTCGGGCAACGTCCCCTACGGCTACCGCAAAGTTCCGCCATCTGGTGGTCTGCCAGGACGGGTCGAGGTGCACGTCGAGGAAGCGGCCGTCGTGCGCCAGATGTTCGCCTGGCACACGAGCGGCGACGTATCCATCCGCGAGATCGCCATCCGACTGATGGAGGCCGAGATACCGGCCCCTGCAGGGGGGCGCATCTGGCACCCTGGGACGATCGGGCCCATGCTCCGCCAGCGCGCCTACACCGGGACCCTTTACTACAACCGTCGCATCATCCACACCGACAACCCGCGTCTGCCCCACTACTCTCCCGACCACCGCCCGGTCCGAGAAACGAGGCCCGAAGGAGAGTGGATCGGCGTCACCGTCCCGCCCATCGTCGACCTAGAGACCTGGACGCGTTCGCAAGCTCAGCACAGCCGCAATCGGGCGTTCAGCCCCCGCAACGTCGCGCCCGAGCGCTATCTCCTGCGCTATCTCGTGCGATGTGGGGAGTGCGGCCAGTCGCGTCAGGCTCACCAGAGAAAGAAAGGCGAGACTCTGTACTGCTCCTACCGGTGCACCACCTCGCTGCCTATGCATCTGCGTGCCGAACGCCTTCGTTGCTCTCAACCCGCGGCTCGTGCCGACGAGCTCGATGAGCTCGTCTGGGGAGAGGTGCTACGGCACCTCGAACACCCAGAGCTGATCCTGCGCAGCTGCGCTCCCAGCAGCGGCGGTGCCGCCTCCGTCGACGCGGTCCGCCAACTCGCCGAGCTGCGGGCGCAGCAGTCCCGGCTCATCGACGCCTACCAGGCAGGTGCGATCACGCTGGCCGAGCTCGAGACACGCCGCAAGCCCATCGCCGATCGGACCGGCGAGCTCGAACAACAGGTCGAAAAGGCCGATCGCCAGCATTGGACGCAGGCCGATCTCGCCAGCCGGATTGACGAGTTTGCCACCAAGGTGAAGAACCAACTGGCGACCATGGACTTCCTTCGTCGCCAGCAGCTGGTGCGGACTGTCATCGACAAGGTGACGGTGGTCGACGACCGAGTCGAAATCGGGTTCAAGATCCCTCTCCCGGCGAGCTTGAAGGAGGGTCGAAGTCCCAGCTCCAAGCTGAGCCGATTGCGTCGTGACCGCCAAGACCGCCCAGAAACACGACTACCCGTCCAAGGCCCACCGCCGTTCTTATGCACGGCGGACGGCCGTCGAGCGCTCGAACTCGAGGGTGAAAGACCCCGCCAGCATCGACGTCTCCAGGGGCTGGTGCCGCCTCATGGGGCTCGTGCCGATCGCCTTGTTCCTCACCTGTGCCCTGGTGGTGCGCAACCTCGCCATCTCCGATGCCTTCTGTGAGCGCGCCTTGGACGAGCAAGAGCGCAAAGCCGCCGGGCTCGCACCGAGAACAAGGCGACGACGACGGAGAAGTCTCCAGGATCTAGCTGGACTGGCAGCTCCGGAGTAGTCCCGTCACCTCTGAGCAGATGGGACGGCCCGGGTGTTCGAGCGCTTGCTCAGAGACCGTCCACGAGGTCTCCATCGAGGGACTGTTACACCCAAATGTGAAGATACGTGGAGGCAAAATGTGAAGACCTCCGGGTGGAGGCGAAGGGACTCGAACCCTCGAACCTCCTGACTGCCAGTCAGGCGCTCTACCAACTGAGCTACGCCCCCGAGGATGCCAGCACTCTATCCGACGTGCCGACGTTGGTCTGCCGAACTGCCGCCGCGTGGACGGAGGCACGATGGCGGCATCGGCGTCCGGCTCTGACCACGAGAGTCGGCGACTGCTGACCGGCCTTTCGTGCCGCGGTTCATGCCTCAGAGCTCCTCGGAGGGGTCCACACCGGCCAACTAACCTGGTCCCGTGGCGGAATACGACTTTCGCGAGGTTGAAGAGCGCTGGCAGCGGCGCTGGGACGAGGACGGCACCTACCGGGTAGAGCTCGACGACCCCCGGCCTCCTTACTACGTGCTTTGCATGTACCCCTACCCAAGTGGGCCCGCCCACCAGGGCCACATCCGCAACTACACCTTTGGCGACGTCTTGGTCCGGCACAGGACGATGCAGGGCCACGCCGTACTGAGCCCCTTCGGCTTCGACTCGTTCGGTCTTCCTGCCGAGAACGCCGCCATCAGGGGTGGAGACCATCCGCCGCGTGTACACCGAGGCACGCATAGCGGAGCTCAAGGCCTCAGTGAAACGGCTCGGCGCGGTCTACGACTGGCGACGCGAGCTGCGCAGCCACGACCCTGACTACATCCGTTGGAACCAGGTCATCTTCCTCGAGTTGCTCCGCGCAGGCCTCGCCTACCGAGCCGAGGCGCCGGTCAACTGGTGCCCAGGATGCCACACGGTTCTCGCCAACGAACAAGTCCTCGCCGACGGTACCTGCGAGCGCTCGGGTGACGTCGTCGAACGCCGCAACCTCGAGCAGTGGTTCCTCCGGATCACCCAGTACGCCGAGGAGCTGCTGGATGCTCTCGATGGTCTGGACTGGCCCGAGCGTGTGAAGACGATGCAGCGCAACTGGATAGGTCGGTCCGAAGGCGCCCAATTCCGCATGGCAGTTGCCGGCCGTCCGGGAATCGAGATCGAGGTTTTCACCACGCGCCCGGACACCGGCTTCGGAATGACCTACGCCGTGCTTGCACCGGAGCACCCGCTCGTGGCCGAGCTCGTGACCGACGCCCACGAGGACGAGGTCGCCGAGTTGTGCGCCCGTGCCCAGCAAGCCACCGACATCGAGCGCCAGTCGTCCGAAGGATCACTGGAGAGGCGAGGGGCTTTCACGGGCAGCTACTGCGTGAACCCCTTCAACGAAGAGCTCGTGCCGATCTACGTTGCGGATTACGTGCTGATGGGCTACGGCACCGGGGCGATCATGGCCGTGCCCGCCGAGGACGAGCGTGACTTCGCGTTTGCCGAGACATACGGCCTGCCCGTCGTGCGCACCGTCGAACCGCCCGATGGCTTCACGGGAGGTGCCTACGCTGGTGACGGCCTCAAGATCAACAGCGGCTTCCTCGACGGCTTTGACGTCCCGACGGCGAAGCGACTGGCAATCGAATTCCTCGAACAGCTGGGTCTCGGCTCACGCAAGGTCAACTACCGGCTGCGCGACTGGCTGATCAGCCGGCAACGTTATTGGGGCTGCCCGATCCCGGTGATGTACTGCCCCGCCGACGGGATCGTGCCGGTTCCCGCCGCGGAGCTCCCGATCCTGCTCCCCGACAACGTCGAGTTCCGGCCGACAGGCGAGTCCCCACTCCGCTTCGACGAGGGGTTCCTGAGGACGACCTGCCCCATTTGCGGGGGCCCGGCGATCCGGGAGACCGACACGATGGACACCTTCGTGGACTCGTCGTGGTACTTCCTGCGTTTCTGCAATCCCCGCTGTGAGACAGGCCCCGTTGACGTCCGAGCGGCCCACCACTTCATGCCGGTCGACCAGTACATCGGTGGGATCACCCATGCCATCCTGCACTTGCTGTATGCCCGTTTCTTCACGCGGGCGCTGGCAGACACCGGCCTCGGCCCGAAGGAGGTCCGCGAGCCCTTCTCGCAACTGTTCTGCCAGGGAATGATCCGCCTGGGCGGACGGGCGATGTCGAAGTCCAAGGGCAATGTCGTCTCGCCCGATGACTACTTCGCGAAGGTCGGGGCTGACGCGCTACGTCTGCTTCATCTGTTCATTGGCCCCCCTGTCGACGACGTCGACTGGAACGAGCAGACCGAGGAGATCCTCGACGGTTGCTCCCGTTACCTCGGCAGGGTCTGGCGACTCGCGACGGACGCACCGGAACTGCCGGACCAACGAGCACAAGACAGCGCAGCGGGCGATAGCCATGAACTGAGGCGGGCCGTTCACCGCACCATTGCACGCGTGACAGCCGACATCGAGCGCTACGCGTTCAACACCGCGGTCGCGGCCTGCATGGAGCTGACCAACGTCATCTCCCGCCACGCCCGATCAGGCACGGATCGTGGCGTCATCGACGAGTCGATCGACACTCTGCTGGAGCTATTGGCACCGTTCGCCCCGCATCTGGCCGCCGAGGCCTACGAGCATCGCCACGGTGACAACGTGCACACCCGACCGTGGCCAGTGGCGGACGTACGCCTCCTCACCGAGCAGAGGGTGACGATGGTCGTGCAAGTGAACGGCAAGCTGAAGGACCGGTTAGATGTCGAGCGTGACATCTCCGAGCAAGCCGCCACCGATATCGCCCTGGCTTCAGCGAAGGTTCAGGCGGCGATGGGCGGCGCCTCTCCGAAGCGCGTGATCGCGAAGCCGCCCCGTCTCGTCAACATCATCGCCTGAGGCCCAGCGCCAGCAGCCAACCCGATCGGCCGGCAATCCGGACAGCATCACGGCGTGGCCGAACATCTCGCCCACCCTGATGACGTCGAACACCCTGACGCCGTGGACGATCTCGACCATGACACCCACGGGTTCTCCGTGCGCCTGAAGGGCGGTCCGCGACATCGACCGGTCCGGTCCGCAGGCGGCGCGGAGAGGTCCGCGAAGCCGCAAGTCGGACCCTTGACTTGCGGCTTGGCCACTGGTCTAATGTCCCGCACCAAGCGACGGTTCAGCCGTCGACGCGGAGGGGGCCTCGATGTCAGTCGATGAAGACGCGGTTCGTGGGCTGAGTGGGGTCGATGTGGACGTAGCCAAGCTCCATGAGTTGGGCTACGCGCAGGAACTTCACCGGCGAATGGGCGGGTTCCCCGACTTCGCGGTCGCCTTCACGATCAACTCGGTGCTCAGGCTGCCTGACGCTCTCTTGCTTCGGGATGGCGGAGAGCGGCCCTGTCGTCATCGTCGGGGGCTGGATCGTCGTCGCAGTCGTACTGCCTGCTCTTCGCCGGGGGTTACTGGCTGTCGTCGGCGCACAGGTGGTTCACCGGTCCGAAGGTCCAAAGCACTGAGGACGAGTTGAAGGCCATCGAGGCCGAGTTCACCGGCGCTCGGCGCAGCTCCGGAACAAGCCTTTGAGCCAAGCCCCGCCTGCCCTCACCCTTGATCGACTGGCGGCCCTGGTCGCCTCGCACGACATCGACACGGTGGTCCTAGGGATCACCGACATGCAGGGACGACTGCAAGGGAAGCGCTTTGCAGCAGTCCACTTCCTCGAGGACATAGTGGAGCGCGGCACCGAGGGGTGCAACTACCTGCTCGCGGTCGACGTCGACATGAACCCGGTGCCGGGGTATGCGATGGCTTCGTGGGAGCGTGGCTACGGCGACTTCTTCATGGTGCCCGATCTGACCACGATGCGCTTGATCCCGTGGCACCCCGGCACGGCCTTCTGCATGGCTGACGTGAGATGGGCCGACGGCAGTCCCGTCGTCGCATCTCCCCGTCATGTCCTCCAACGTCAGGCCGAGCGCCTGGCGAGCTACGGCTGGCGCGCCCTCACAGCCACAGAGCTCGAGTTCATCGTCTTCAACAACACCTACGAGCATGCCTGGCAGGCCGGGTATCGCAACCTCACTCCGGCGAACCTGTACAACGTGGACTACTCGCTCTTCGGCACGGGTCGGGTGGAACCGCTGTTGCGGAGAATCCGCAACGAGATGAGCCAGGCCGGCATGTGGGTCGAGTCCGCCAAGGGAGAATGCAACTTCGGCCAGCACGAGATCGCCTTCCGCTACACCGAGCCGGTCGAGAAGGCTGACGAGCACGCGTTGTTCAAGATGAGTTCCAAGGAGATTGCGGCCCAGGAGGGCCAGTCCATCACCTTCATGGCCAAGTACGACGCCAGAGAGGGCAACTCCTGCCACATCCACATATCGCTGCGGAACGAATCGGATGAGCCGGTGTTCGCCGGCCCGGGTGGCCACGGGTTTTCGAAGGTGTTCGCGCAGTTCATGGCCGGCCTGCTCGCCACATTGCCGGAATTGACGCTGTTGGTCGCACCGAACATCAACAGCTACAAGCGCTTTGTCACAGGATCGTTCGCGCCGACGGCATTAGCCTGGGGCCATGACAACCGCTCCTGCGCGCTCCGCGTCGTCGGCCATCAGCCGGCCTCGCTGCGAGTGGAGTGCCGAGTGCCGGGGGGTGATGTGAACCCCTACCTGGCGCTGGCGGCAATGATCGCAGGCGGCCTGTTCGGGATCGAGCACGAACTCGAGCTCGAGCCCGAGTTCGTCGGCAATGCCTACGACTCGGACAAGCCACGACTGCCGACCACTCTGAGAGACGCGACCCGGCTGTTCGCCACCAGCCGTGTCGCCCGTGACGCCTTTGGCGACGAGGTCGTCGACCACTACGCGAACATGGCGCGCGTCGAGGTCGAGGCCTTCGACGCCGCCGTCACCGACTGGGAGCGCTATCGGGGATTCGAGAGGCTGTGAGCACCGCACGTGCGGTCGTCAACCCCGCCACTGAGGAGACGGTAGCGACGATCAGCCAGATCGACGCGGAAGGCGCCGACAAGGCGATCGCCTGCGCCGCGACCGCCTTCCCGGCCTGGCGTGCTGTCGCGCCGGTTGATCGAGCCCGGCTCCTCAGGCGTTTCTCGGAAGCCGTCGGCGCGGCCAACGAGGAGCTGGCACAGCTCGAGGTGGCGAATTCGGGTCACACGATCTCGAACGCCCGTTGGGAGGCGGGCAACGTCCGCGATGTGCTGGCGTACTACGCGGGAGCACCGGAGCGGTTGTTCGGGCGCCAGATCCCAGTACCCGGGGGCGTGGATGTCACCTTCCGCGAGCCGATCGGCGTCGTCGGGGTCATCGTGCCCTGGAACTTCCCGATGCCGATCGCCTCTTGGGGCTTCGGTCCGGCGCTCGCCGCCGGCAACACGGTCGTCCTCAAGCCGGCCGACCTCACGCCCCTGACAGCGATCCGCATCGGAGAGCTTGCCCTCGAAGCGGGGATTCCCGAGGACGTCTTCCGGGTCCTGCCAGGCAGGGGCTCGGTCGTCGGTTGGCGCTTTGTCACCAACCCGGCTGTCGGCAAGATCTGCTTCACGGGCTCGACCGAGGTCGGCCAGAGGATCATGGCGGGCTGTTCCGAGCAGGTGAAGCGGCTGACCCTCGAGCTCGGCGGCAAGAGTGCCAACATCGTCTTCGCCGACGCCGACCTCGCGGCGGCGGCCGCAGCCGCGCCGTACGCGGTCTTCGACAACGCAGGCCAGGACTGTTGCGCGCGTTCACGCATCCTCGTGCAGGCAAGCGCCTACGAGCGCTTCATGGAGCACTTCGAGACGGCGGTCAAGAAGGTGCGGGTGATCGATCCGTCCGATGAGCAGAGCGAGATGGGACCGCTCATCAGCGCCGAGCAACGGGAGGCCGTTGCCTCCTTCGTGCCGGACGACGCTCCGGTCGCTTTCCGGGGAAGCGCCCCGGACGGTGCCGGTTTCTGGTACCCGCCCACCGTGCTGGCGCCGGTCGCGCCGCAGGCGCGAGCTGTCCGGGAGGAGATCTTCGGCCCGGTCGTAGCAGTGCTTCGGTTCGAAGACGAGGCGGACGCCATCCGCATCGCCAACGACACGCCGTACGGGCTCTCGGGCTCGATCTGGACCCGTGACCTCGGGCGCGCCTTCAGGGTCGCACGTGCCGTCGAGACGGGCACGATCTCGGTGAACTCGAATTCCTCCGTCCGCTACTGGACGCCGTTCGGCGGCTTCAAGCGCTCCGGCATCGGGCGCGAGCTCGGGCCCGATGCCCTCGAGGCGTTCACCGAGCTGAAGAACGTGTTCATCGCCACCGGAAGCTGATGGTCGCGGCTGAGGGCCTGCCAACTACCAACGATCGGGGAAGGACCATGTCGGGAAGGCTCGAAGGCAAGGTAGCCGTCATAACGGGCGCCGCGAGCGGCATCGGTCGCGCGAGTGCCGTCAGGTTCGCCCGCGAGGGTGCCCACGTCGTGGTGGCGGACCTGGCAGACGGTCCGGGCGCGGCCGTCGCGAACGAAGTCGGTGGCCTGTACGTCCACGCGGACGTGACCGACCCCGCCAGTGTCTCGGAGATGTACAAGGCCGCCCTCGACCGTTTCGGCACGCTTGACATCTGCTTCAACAACGCCGGCATCTCGCCGCCCGACGACGACTCGATACTCGAGACGGAGCTCGACGCATGGCGTCGCGTGCAGGACGTGAACCTGACCAGTGTCTACCTGTGCTGCAAGGCGGCGATACCGATCCTGCTCGAGCACGGTGGGGGGAGCATCATAAACACAGCTTCCTTCGTCGCCCTCATGGGCGCAGCCACGTCCCAGATCTCCTACACCGCTTCGAAGGGCGGCGTCCTGTCGCTCTCTCGTGAGCTCGGCGTGCAATTCGCCCGCCGGTCGATCCGCATAAACGCCCTCTGCCCGGGGCCGGTGAACACACCGCTGCTGCAGGAACTGTTCGCCAAGGACGCCGAGCGCGCCGCGCGACGTCTCGTGCACATCCCGATGGGCCGCTTCGCCGAACCGGAGGAGATAGCGGCGGCGGCGTGCTTCCTCGCCTCCGACGACGCCTCCTTCATCACCGCGAGCGCTTTCCTCGTCGACGGGGGCATCAGCGCTGCCTACGTAACGCCCCTGTGACGGCCATGGGGGCCCAAGAGCGCCCCGTGATTGGGGTGACTGCTTACGACGAGAAAGCGACCTGGGGCTCATGGCATACGGACGCCTCGCTCGTCCCGGCCGACTACGTGCGCACGCTCGCCGCCTTGGGCGCCAACCCCGTCATCCTGCCGGTCCACGAACAGCCCGAAGGCACACTCGACTCGCTCGTTCGGCGCCTTGACGGCCTGCTCTTGACAGGCGGCCCGGATGTCGACCCTGCCCGCTACGGCGCGCAACGCCATCCCCGGTCCCAACCCCCGCGTTTGCAACGCGACGAGAGCGAGGTCGCCCTTCTCGGTGCCGCCGAGCGTTCGGGACTGCCGATCCTCGCCATCTGCAGGGGGATGCAGCTGCTCAACGTGGCTCACGGCGGCACGCTCATCCAGCACCTCCCCGACGTCGTGGGCCACGAGGAACACAGCCCGACGCCGGGCGCGATGTCCACGCATCTTGTCCACATCGCGCCCGACAGCCTGTTGCACGAGGTCCTCGGCTGGAACGAGCGATACGTGCCGACGCATCACCACCAGGCAGTCGAGCACGTCGCGTCTGACCTCTCGGCAGTCGTGTGGGCCGATGACGGCACCATCGAAGCGGTGGAGAGCCGGACAAGGCCCTTCCTCATTGGGGTGCAATGGCACGCCGAGGCGGACGACGACATGTCGGTGCTCGAAGCCCTCGTCCGCGAAGCTGCCGTGATGCTCGCCGCTAGACGACCTCGCGGAGCCTCCCGTTCGACACGTCGTAGACGAACCCCCGGACCGAGTGCTTCCTCGGAATGAACGGGCTCGCCTTGATGCGAGCGATCGACTGGCGAACGTCCTCGTCAAGATCACCGAAAGCCTCGACCGCCCATTCCGGCTTGATCCCGACCTCGTCTTGGATCTGCCTCTTGAATTGGTCGTCGCTGAAGGTGAGCATCCCGCAGTCGGTGTGGTGGATCAGGATGACCTCCTCCGTACCGAGCAGCCGCTGGGAGATCGCCAGCGAGCGGATCCCGTCACCGGTGACAACGCCACCGGCGTTGCGTATGACGTGAGCATCGCCCTCCTTCAGGCCGAGCACCCCGTACGGGTTCAACCGCGCGTCCATGCAGGCCAGCACGGCCACCTTCTTGCCTGGTGGCAGAGGCAGGTCACCTTTGTCGAACGACGAGGCGTAGGCCTCGTTGTTGCGCAGAAGCTCCTCGGTCACGGTCATCGCAATCCCCCCTCGTAACAGAACGCCTAATGATGACTTATATCATCCGCTTTAGTAACTTAGCACGGCAACACGGAGGGCCGTCCCGCTCACTGGCCACGCAAGTACCGCTCGAGCTCTGCCGCGATCTCATCCCCGGAGGGGACCGCCCTGTCGTAGGGCACATCCGGTGTCCCTTCGATCTCGTCGATCTGCTTCTCGAGCTGGCGAACCATCTCCTGGTGCTCGCTGCTGTGGGCAATGAGCTCGTCGACCTTCTGGCGTGCCGAGTCGGCAGGCTCGGCGAGCAGGTGGGAATCGATCACGAGGCCGGACAGGCTCGCGAGACCGTCGAGCAGGACAACCGACGCCGCAGGAAACGGCATCGCAGCGACATAGTGCGGCACGCGTGCCCACAGTCCGATAGACGGGATCCCCACTTTCGAGCATGCAAGCTCGATGACCGCCTGAATCCCTGCCGGGACCTCGATCGCCCCCGGGATGAAACCGATCTTCTGGGCCAGCTGACTGTTCGAGGCTGTCGCCACGAGCCTGACCGGCCGCGTGTGAGGAGCAGCGGCGGGAAACCCACCGAAGCCCACCATGAGCCTCACTTCGAGAGCTGTGGCCAGCTCGGCGACAGCGTCCGAGAACGACTGCCAACGCAGGTCGGGCTCGGGACCGGCAAGCATCGCGATGCCCGAGCCGAGTCGGTCGACCCCGACGCTGAGAACCACCTGCGGCCATTCAAGTCCGTCGTTGATCCCGTCGGCGATCTTGAGCTTCGGCCGGCGGGAACGCTGATCCAGCAGCTCCTCGGTGTCGAACACTGCGTACGGTCGTGTCTCGACGGCCTCGAACAGGCTCGCCATGGCAGTCCCTCCGGCGAAACCGGCATCGACCCATCCTTCGAGCGCGACGACGAGCACCGGGGAGGCCGGGGCTGGCGCACCTGTGAGCCGGTAAAGGGACGATGGGACAGTCATCGATGTTTCCTTCCCACGCCGTTGCCTTGCATAACGGCACGTTATCGGTCTGGGTTCGGGGTTCGGGTGACAGCGGCACCCTGCTCAGAGGGCGAGAGACTCCCCGCCGTCGACGACGATCCTCGCGCCGTTCACGTTGGCCGCCGCCTGAGAGCACAGGAACGCCACCACCTTGCCGAAGTCGGCCGGGTCCCCCATCGGGCGTCCGCTGCCGGTGAAGCCGAGCTCGATCATGCGATCTGTTGCGTGAAACCCGGGACAGGCGAGGTTCAGCGTGATGCCGGTGTCGCGCAAGTCCGAGGCCGCGGTCTTCGCCCAAGCCCACAACCCTGTCCGTGCGGTGTTGGACAGCGCCAGAGTCGGGGAGGCCTGCGCGATGGTCGACGAAGCAATGCAGCAGATCCTGCCCCACCCCGCGGCCCTGAGATGAGGCAAGGACGCCGCGCACGAAGCGGACGCTCGTGAGCAGGTTCGCCTGGATCGCCCTCAGGATGGCGTCGTCGTCGAATTCGAGCGCACCCCCAGGAGGCGGGCCGCCGGCGTTCGGCACGACGATGTCAAGACGACCGAACTGGTCGATCGCCAACGAGACGAGACGTTCGGGCGTCTCAGGATCTGTCACGTCAGCCCGGACGGCGATCACCTCGGCGCCACGCGACCTGAGCGTTGCCTCGGCACTGGCCAGCGCCTCTTCACCTCGGGCGGAGAGGACAAGGCCGACACCCTCAGCCGCCAGCGCGTCGGCGACAGCACGGCCAAGACCCTTGGACGAAGCTGCAACGACGGCGACCCGTCCCTCAAGACCCAGATCCATGACACCAACCTCCTTCTGTCTGCCGGCGAAACGACCCGACGACCGGCTCGCCCTGGGCAAGCTGACTATCGAACGTTCACGCCTCGACGACCGCCAGGCAATGGTCGACCTGGTTGCAGGCGAGCGGGCCGTCGTCGGTCGCTATCACGACGTCTTCGATGCGGGCCCCGAAACGTCCGCTCACATAGATGCCCGGCTCGACCGAGAAAGCGTGGCCGGCAACGAGCGGTGTCGGGTTCCCGGCCACGATGTAGGGATCCTCGTGCTCCTCGATCCCGATCCCGTGCCCTATGCGGTGAATGAAGCACTCGCCGTACCCGGCGGCGGTGATCAACTCCCGCCCGGCACGGTCGACCTGCTCGCACGGCGTGCCGACTACCGCGGCCGCGACGGCGGCGGCTTGCGCGAGGTGCAGGACCTCGAACAGCTCGAGGAACTCCGCTTCGGGCTCTCCGGTCACCACGGTGCGGGTGATGTCCGAGCAGTACCCGACGCCGTCGTCGAGGCGGAGAGAGCCGCCGAAGTCGCACACGACGACCTCGCCCCTGCCGATGACACGCGGACCAGGCGGGTGGTGCGGGCTGGCGGAGTTGGGACCACTTCCGACGATGGAGAAATTGACACGGTCATGGCCTTCAGCGCGCAGCCGGGCGGAGATCTCGGCCGAGACGTCGGCCTCGGTTCTGCCGATGAGGGCGATGTCGCCGTGGAACAGCGCCGCCGCCACGGCATCCGCGGCCGTCCCTGCGGCGCGAAGCGCCACAACCTCGTGAGCGTCCTTCACCGCCCGCAGCGGGCCGACAACCTCTCTCGCACTGCGCCAACCCGCTCGTGGGATCGCACGCTCGAGCTCGAGCAGATGCGCGGCCCAGCACCGGTCCGAGACGGCCAGCCTCGTCCTGCGGCCGACCAGTGCCGCAACGACTTCCGTGGGTTGTTCGTGCTCTGCCCAAGGGCGCATCGCGAACACACGCGGATCGTGGTCCACGCGCGACGCCTCGAGCTCGGGAACCACCAGGGTCGCATCTTCGTCGACCGGAAGCACGAGCATCGTCAACCGCTCGAGCGGCATGGGCTCGTAGCCCGTCAGCCACGGAAGGTCCGCCCCGAGCGAGAGGAGAACGGCGTCGACGTCCATCTCCCTCATACGGTCCCTCACACGCGCCAGCCGCGCCGCCCTCGCGGACCAGGCGTCCATCGGTGAATCGGGCAGGCTCTCTGTGCTCACGACACTCTCGCCTTCCTCGCGATGGCGACGGCAACGCCCGAGGCAACGACCGCACGCTTCGCGTGATAGCTCGAACGCGTCAGCGGTGAGGCCTCGACGTGCGCGATGCCCATCGCCCGGGCCGCTGCCGCCAGCGCCTCGAACTCAGAAGGGGCCCACCAGCGGGCCACCGGCAGGTGCTGTGAGGTAGGGCGCAGATATTGGCCGAGTGTCACGATCTCGACTCCCACGGCGTGAAGGTCGCCGAGTGCCGCCACGACCTCGGACCTGGTCTCACCCATGCCGAGAATGATGCCCGACTTTGTCGTGCATCCAGCCGAGACCGAGCGGGCGAGCACCGACAGGCTTCGCGCGTAGGAGGCTGAGGGACGCACGGCCCGCTGCAACCGGTTGACGGTCTCGAGGTTGTGGTTCAACACGTCCGGACGGGCGTCGAAGATGACGTTGAGGGCGGCTTCGTCGCCCTTGCAGTCAGGGATGAGAACCTCGACAGTGGTGCCCGGACTGCGGCGGCGGATCGCGGCGATCGTCTCGGCGAAGGCCAGCGCACCACCATCGGCAAGATCGTCGCGCGCCACTGCGGTGACCACCGCGTGAGTCAGTCTCATCCGGGCGACTGCCTCGGCGACGCGGTCCGGCTCACCCGGATCGAGCGGGAACGGGCGTCTCGTGTCGATCAAGCAGAAGCCGCAAGCTCTCGTGCAGCGCTCACCGTTGATCATGAACGTTGCGGTGCCATCGGCCCAGCACTCGAAGATGTTCGGGCACCCGGCCTCCTCGCAGACTGTCACGAGGTCGAGCTCGCGCATCGTCGAACGGAGGCGGATCAGCTCCGGGCCGATCCGGGCCTGAGCGCGCGCCCACTCGGGCTTCCGGCTCGAGATCGCCACCCCCTGTCCGGGATCGACACCCGCGTCCGCCAGCCGGCGGTCGAGTGCGCGCCGCGCGCGCGACCCCTCCTCCCCGACGCCGACCGGCGGCAAGGTCCGCGCGGGGCCCGGCCACCATGACGCGTCCTGACGCTCGATGGACGCGCCCGGGACGAGCCGATCGGGCGCCCGGCGCACTATCGCCTCGACGACTTCGCGCATCGTCGCGTTCACGCCCTCGGCAGCGAGCGAGGTCACCGCCATGTCGCTCAGCCCGCAAGGGACGATGTGGCCGAACATGGAAAGGTCAGGCGCGACGTTCAGTGCAAAGCCGTGCATCGACCGCCCCCGGTCGATCCTCACCCCTATGGCGCAGATCTTCCTCGGCTCGGGACCTTCGGGATCCATCCAGACCCCCGGATAGCCTTGGAGCCGGCCGGCCCCTTCGAGCCCGAGGTCACCGACCGCATCGATCACAAGCTGCTCGATCGCGTGGACATGTGCCGGCACGGCCCGAAGCCCCATCGGGACGTTGAGGATCGGGTAACCGACAAGTTGACCGGGCCCGTGGTAGGTGACGTCCCCACCACGATCGGCATGAACGAGCTCGGCCCCGACCGACTCCGGATCCACGAGAACGTGCTCGGGGATCGCGCGGACGCCAAGTGTGTACACGTGTGGGTGTTCGAGGAGGAGCAGGTACTCAGCTCCGCCCGCCCGGTGCAAGGCTCGCTGCAGAACGTGGGCGTCCCGGTAACGGACCCGCCCGAGCCAGCGGACCTGCAGCTCCCGGCCCGCGGCGCTCAAAGCTCGGCTTCCCAGTCGCGCGACTCGATGACCCGGGCCAGCTCGTGAAGGAACGCCGACGCGTACGCCCCGTCGACAGCTCGGTGGTCGAATGACAGCGCG
This sequence comes from uncultured Acidimicrobiaceae bacterium, assembly GCA_963727645.1. GTDB lineage: Bacteria > Actinomycetota > Acidimicrobiia > Acidimicrobiales > Bog-793 > Fen-455. The sequence goes on along the minus strand of CAVSHA010000028.1, from coordinate 94,301 downwards.
AGCAGGCCCACCGAATGGATCCCGACCGCCTCGGTCCCGTCGGGCGCCGTGACCACGACAGGACGGCGCTTGATCCCATCGGTCGAGAGGATCGCCACTTGTGGCTGGTTGATGATCGGCGCAGTCAGGAACGTTCCAAACGGGCCCGGATTCGTGATAGTGAACGTCCCACCCACGACCTCGTCGGCCGACAGCTTTCGCGTGCGGGCTCGCTCGGCAAGATCGGCCATAGCGCGGGCAAGCCCCCGGAGCGACTGGCCCTCGGCGTGGTGGACAACGGGGACGATGAGCCCGCGCTGTCCCAGGTCCACTGCGATCCCGAGGTGAACGTCCCGGTGGATGATGAGCGCGTCGTCACCGACGGACGCGTTCAACTGCGGGTAGTCGCGCAGTGTCTCGGCCACGGCACGAGCGATGAAGGCAAGGTAGGTGAGACCGATCCCCTCCTCCTCGCGGAACCGGTCCTTGTGCGCCTTGCGAACGCGCTCGATCCCTTCGTAGTCGGCTTCGATCACTACAAGGGTGTGAGCCGACGTCGCCTTCGACCGGACCATGTGCTCGGCGGTGAGGCGCCGGATCTTCGTGAACGGCACGATCTCGTCGCGTTCTCCTACGACGGGCGCGTACGAAGGGGCCGCGGCGTGCTGCGAGCCGGCCACCGGCACAACCGGCGCGGTCGCCGGCCCAACCGGCGCGGTCGCCGGTTGGGCTCCCGCTCCGCCCCCGATCGCGCGAAGGTCGATGAACGACAGCACGTCCTCCCTGGTGATCCGGCCCCCTTTGCCGGTGCCCGGGACTGAAGCCGGGTCGATGCCGTGCTCGGCAACCAGCTTCCGGACGACGGGAGACAGCACGAGCCCCCTTCTGTCCGGGCTGGTTCCCTCGGATCCGGTCGCCCCCTCCGGCCGGCGCCCCGGCTCGGGGGGAGCGGGCTCGGGCGGCGCGGGCTCGGGGGGCGCGGGCTCGGGGGGCGCGGGCTCGGGGGGAGCGGGCGGCGCGGGCTCGGGCGGCGAGCCGGCCGGGGCACCGGCCGAGTCTGCCAGGACACTGTCGGAGGGCGCCACGTCGGCTACGACCGCGAGCTTCGTGCCGACATCGACCGTCGCACCCTCGGCTACGAGGATCTCCGCCAGGTAACCCGACGCGGGCGACGGGACCTCGGTGTCGACCTTGTCGGTCGAGACCTCGAACAACGGCTCGTCGTAAGCGACCTCGTCGCCCACCTTCTTCATCCAGCGGATGACCGTCCCTTCTGTGACCGTCTCGCCGAGCTGAGGCATCGTGATGTCAGGCAACGTGGAGACCCCTTCCCGTGAGAGCCAGAACAGTCTCGCCGAAGGTTTCCGACAGCGACGGATGTGGTTGAAGGTACGGCGAGATCTCGTCGGGCGTGGCTTCCCAGTTCACTGACAGATACGCCTGCCCCAGCTGCTCTGTCACCCACGGGCCGGCCATGTGCACGCCGAGCAGCCGCCCTGAGCATCCGTCCGGCTTCTTCTCGCAGATCACCTTCACGAGCCCGTCGGTCTCGCCCAGGATGCGGGCGCGGCTGTTGCCGCCGAAAGGGTCCCGTTTCGTGATGGTCTCGATGCCCGCGTCGAGCGCGTCCTGCTCGGTCATCCCCACGAAGGCCACCTCCGGATGGCAGTAGATGGCCCACGGGACCTTGCCGTAGTCGACCGGGAAGGCTCGTTCGCCGAGGACCTGCTTGACGACCAGGATCGCCTCCGCGAAGGCGACATGGGCCAGCTGCGGTGTCGCAACGAGATCACCGACCGCGAACACTCCCGCCACCCCTGTCCGCATCCACTCGTCCACACGGACATAGCCGCGCTCGTCGATCTCGACCCCCGTGTCCCCGGCCACCAGCCCGTCGGAGAGCGGGCGGCGGCCGATCGACATCAGGATCATCTCGACCTCGAGCTTCTCCCCATCCTGGAAGACCACCTCGGTGTGGTCGCCGTCGGGCTCGTGCCCGGTGACCATGACGCCAGTCCGCACGGTGATGCCGCGCTTGGTGAACGACCGGACGATCACGTTGGCCACGTCCTGGTCGCAACCGGGAAGGATCTTCGGCAAGGCCTCCAGCAGCGTCACCCTCACACCGAGATCGGCCAGCATCGAGGCGAACTCGCAGCCGATGGCACCGCCGCCGATCACCGCCGCCGAGCGCGGAAGCTCACGGAGGTCCAGCAGCTCGTCCGAGGTCAGCACGTAACGGCCGTCCACCTCGAAGCCGGGAAGGCTTCTCGGGACCGAACCCGAAGCGAGCACGACGTTGGTCCCGCTGAGGACTGTCACCGCTCCGTCTCGAGCGGTGACCTCGACGACCCTGCCCGCGAGCAGGCGTCCGACACCCGGGAAGATCGCGACCTTGCGCTGGTGCAAGAGGCCAGAAAGCCCTTTGAAGAGCTGGTCGACTATCCGGTTCTTCCGGTCCTGGCTGGTGGTGAACTCGACGACGGGTTGGCTCGCATGGACACCGAACTCCTTGGCCCCCGCGACGGCCCGGAACACCGCGGCGGTCTCGAGGAATTCCTTTGCCGGCACGCAACCGCGGTGCAGGCAGGTGCCGCCTACCTTGTCCTTTTCCACCACGGCCACCGACAGTCCCGCGGCACCCGCGTACAGGGCAGTGGCGTACCCGCCGGGCCCACCACCGATGACGACTATGTCGAAATGCGCCGGCTCAGCTCGGTTCGCTGGCAGACCGACCACCTCCTAGGTTCAACCACGACTCAACGGCCTGAGCGGTCACGCGCCCGCCGGGCACGTGTTGACTGCCACGCGCCGGGGCGGGCCTTCGGGCTCAGCCTAAAGCCTTGCGAACATCGCATGGGCCGTGCCACCGCGCGGCGCCGGGCGGTGCCGGGCTGGCCCCGCACCAACCGGCGGGCCGGCACCGGGAGCGTCCCGACCTCAGCCCGTCGGCCGACGGAGCATCCCCGCTGCCACGGTCGCGTCGGTCTGCTCGTCCACGAGCACGAAACTGCCCGTCGCCCTGTTGTCCCGGTACTCATCGTAGAAAAGCGGCGCCGTGGTTCGCAGATGTATGCGGCCGATGTCGTTCAGCTCGAGCTCGCTGGCCCGGCTGTCGTGATGGAGGGCGTTCACGTCGAGCCGGTACTGCAGCGAGCGCACGCGTGCGCGCGCCCACCGAGTCGTGTGCTTGATCGCGAACGTCGCGCCTTCCCTGAGTGGTCTCTCGGCCATCCAGCAGACCATCGCCGAGACGTCCTGGCCGACGTTGGGACGGTTGTTGGGCCGGCACAGCATGTCGCCTCGCGAGATGTCGATCTCGTCCTCGAGCCGGACGACGATCGACTCCGGCGGGAAGGCCTCCTGGAGCGGGCCCTCGGGGCCGTCGATGCTGACGACGTGGCTCGAGAAGCCGGAAGGGAGCGCCACCACCTCGTCACCCACCTCGAGCACACCGCTCGCGATGTTGCCGGCATAGCCGCGAAAATCGTGGTGCTCGCTCGAGATCGGCCGGATGACGAGCTGGACGGGGAACCTCAAGTCGATCAGGTTGCGGTCGGAGGCGATGTGGACGGTCTCGAGGTGCTCCAAGAGCGAGAGCCCGCCGTACCACGGCATCTCGGACGAGCGGTCCACGACGTTGTCGCCCGCCAGCGCCGAGATCGGGATGCAGGTGAGGTCGTACACCTGGAGGCGTTCGGAGAACCCGATGAAGTCGTCGCGGATCTCCTCGAAACGCTCCCTCGAGTAGCCGACAAGGTCCATCTTGTTGACGCACAGCACGAGGTGGCGGATGCCGAGAAGCGACGCGATCATGGCGTGCCGCCGGGTCTGTTCGGTCGCCCCGGCGCGGGCGTCGATGAGCAGAAGGACGAGATCGGCCGTCGAGCACCCCGTGACCATGTTGCGGGTGTGCTGGGTGTGGCCGGGCGTGTCGGCGATGATGAACCTGCGCTTGGGGGTGGAGAAGTAGCGGTACGCGACGTCGATGGTGATGCCCTGTTCGCGCTCGGCCCGGAGCCCGTCAGTGAGCAGTGCAAGGTTCACGTATTCGTCGCCCCGGGCCACGCTCGTGCGCTGGACGGCTTCGAGCTGGTCCTGGAAGATCTGTTTCGAGTCGTAGAGCAAGCGGCCGATCAGCGTGGACTTGCCGTCGTCGACAGAACCCCCGGTCGCAAAACGAAGCAGCTCCACTAGAAGTAGCCCTCCCGCTTGCGGTCCTCCATGGCAGCGTCGGAGAAACGGTCATCTGCGCGCGTCGCTCCCCTCTCGCTCACTCTGGTCGCCGCAGTCTCGACAATGATCTCGGCGGGAGTGCTCGCCGCTGACTCGACAGCCGCTGTGCAGGTCATGTCACCGACCGTGCGGTACCTCACCGTCGTCTCGAAGGCGTGCTCGCTCGCGACGCCGTCACGCGGCTGGGTCCAGGGCCCGACCGCCAGCAGCATGCCGGAGCGGCGGAACACGGTTCGCCGGTGCGCGAAGTAGATCTGAGGGAGCTCGAGATCCTGCTCGTCCACGTACTGCCAGATGTCGAGCTCGGTCCAGTTCGAGAGCGGGAAGACCCGGAAATGCTCCCCCGGACGATGCCGTGTGTTGTAGAGGTCCCACAGCTCCGGCCGTTGCGCACGGGGGTCCCATTGGCCGAACTCGTCACGCAGGGAGAACACCCGCTCCTTGGCCCTCGCCTTCTCCTCGTCGCGCCGCCCCCCTCCGAAGACCGCGTCATATCGGTTCTCCTCCAGCACCCTGAGCAGGGTGAAGGTCTGCAGCCGGTTGCGGGTGGCCCCCGGCACCGGTTGCTCGACGATCGAGCCGCGGTCGATGTCCTCCTGCACCGACCCGACGACGAGCCGAACATCCAGCTCGGCCACCTGCCGGTCGCGGTACTCGAGGACCTCGGGGAAGTTGTGCCCGGTGTCGACGTGCACGACCGGGAACGGGACGCGCTGGGGCCAGCAGGCCTTGACGGCCAGGTGGAGCAACACAGCAGAGTCCTTGCCCCCGGAGAACAGGAGCGCAGGCCGCTCGAACTCAGCGACCACCTCACGGATGATATGGATCGCCTCAGACGCGAGCGTGTCGAGGTGGGAAAGACGGTGAGCCATGGAGAGTAGGCAGACTAGTCACCAATTCGCGTCCCCAGGCGAAATCGGCTGTAGCGGACGCGGTCGTGGTGATCAGGCGGGCAGCTTCGGGTGGCGGTCCAGCCACCCACTTGCCTCCTCGAGCTGGCTGGAGACGCGGATGAGAACGTCCTCCCGCCCGTAGTCGGCGACTAGCTGGACGCCGATCGGAAGTCCTTCCGGTGTCCAGTGAAGCGGCAGCGAGGCGGCCGGCTGGCCGCTCACGTTGAACTGGCTGGTGAACTGGAGGGTCGCGGTCTCCCTGGCCAATCCGAGCACGGGGTCGGAAAGCTCGCCCAGCCTGGCCGGGGGCTGCGCCAGGACCGGGGTGCACAGGAGGTCGAAGCCCTGCTCGGACCAGAAGGCGATGGTTCGGCGCCTGAAGCCCTCGAGCCAGAGGACCGACTCGAGATAATCCGGGCCAGAAGTGGACCGGCCAAGAGTGGCCAGAAGCGAGTTGACGGGCTCGTACTCCTCGACGGAGATCTCCCTGCCCAACAGCTGGGACCATTCGGTCAATGCAACAGCGACGGCGGTCGCGACTACGACAACGAAATGGCGCCGGAACTCTGGCTCCCCGAGCGAGGCCGGGTGGGCCATCTCGACCTCGTGACCGAGCGACTCGAGCAGCCGGCCGGCGAGCCGCACCGCCTGCGAACACTCCGGATCGGCTCGATACTCGGCCTGCGGGGAATGATCGAGGAGACCGACGCGGAGCCTGCCGGGGTTGGCACCCACCTCTTGCGCGAACGGCCGGGCGGGCGCGGGCGCGAGGTAGGTGTCACCCGGCCGGTAGCCGGCGATCTCGTCGAGCACGGCTGCCGAGTCCCGAACGCTGCGCGCGAGCACGTGGTCGACGGAGAAGCCGTTCCAGGAGTCGGCGCCCGCCGGCCCCTTGCTCACCCGGCCCCGGCTCGGCTTGAGGCCGAAGAGCGCGCAGCAGCTGGCCGGGATCCGGATCGAGCCGCCGCCGTCGTTCCCGTGGGCGACGGGAACCATGCCGGACGCGACAGCCGAGGCGGAGCCCCCCGACGACCCGCCGCTCGAGTGGTCGATGTTCCAGGGATTGCGCGTGGGCCCGAACGCGACCGGCTCAGTGGTGATCGTCGTCCCGAGCTCGGGGGTATTCGTGCGGCCGAGCACGACAAAGCCCGCTTGCCTGAACCGCTGTACGAGGAAGCTGTCCCGCCCGGCCCGATAGCCGGCGTCCTTCGCAAAACGAGTCCCTTCGCAGTAGGGCTCCCCCGCCTGCGGGGCACCGAGGTCCTTGAGAAGGATCGGCACGCCCCGAAAGGGCCCGTCGGGCAGTTCCGCGGCCGCCTGGGAGCGGGCATCGGGGAACCGGCGGTGGATGACGGCGTTCAGCACCGGGTCGCACCGGTCGATCCTTTCGATGGCCGCGTCGACGAGCTCGAGCGGCGACACCTCCCGGTGCCTCACGAGGTCGGCTTGCGCGGTCGCGTCCTTCCAGGTCAGCTGTTCGTCCACAACACCCCCGGTTCGAGCCCCTGGCGCGGCGAGGTTACCGTCTGTGCCCGGACCTCGCCGCCCGTAGCTTGACGAGCGCAGGCACAGCCGCCACACCGTGGAGGGGGCGGTACGCCTCGGCGGCGTCCAAGAGCCGATGCTCGTCGTCCTCGGTGAGCTCGAGGTCGGCCGCCTCTGCGTTGCGCTGGAGCTGCGCGACCGTGCTGGCACCGGGTATGGCCACGACGTTCGGATGGCCGATGATCCAGGCGAGGGCCACCTGAGCCGGCGTGGCGTCATGGCGGCCGGCGATCTCGCGCAGCGCGTCGAGCAGCAGCCGGGCCCGTTCCAGGTTCTCGGGCAGGAAGGCGGCCGATCTCGCGCGCATCGCGGTCGGCCGGTGCTCCGCGTCGTAACGCGCCGACAGCAGGCCCTGCGCGAGCGGGCTGTACGCGATCACCAAGCGGTCGTTCGCTGCCGCCCATTCGGTCAGGCCATTGAGTGGCCGACGGTCGACAAGATTGAACCGGACCTGGTTGGACAGCACCGGGCCACCGAGGGCTCCCTCCGCGGCCTTCCAGCGTTCGAGTGAGTAGTTGCTCACTCCAATGTGGCGGATCTCGCCACTTCGTTGGAGAGCCCGCATCGCCCCCATCTGTTCGATGAGGGAGACCAACGGATTGGGCCAGTGCAGCTGGTAGAGGTCAATCTGGGCGACGCCGAGGCGGCGGGCGCTGCCCGCCGCCCTCCGCGCCACGATTCCCCGCAAGGGAAGGATCGGGAGGACCTTTGAGGCAAGGAACACCTCCGCTCGCCGGTCCGCGATCGCTCGGCCGACGATCCGCTCCGAGCGGCCGAGACCGTACATCTCCGCGGTATCTATCAAGTTCACGCCGAGATCGAGGGCGCGATGGACGATGTCGATCGCGTCGTGCTCGGCGTAGTGGGAGCCGTATCCCCATTCCTTCGACCCAAACTGCCAGGCGCCCAGGCCAACGGCCGACACCTTCTCGCCAGCTACCTCTACATATCGCATCAGCTTGGACACTACCTGGAACTTCGGCGTCGGGTGGCTTGCACCGACGGCAGCTCAGCGGCCGCGAGCGCCCCTCCGGAGGCGGGCAGCCTCGACCGCGAGCCGGTCGACGAGCTCGTTCATCGGGTGACCGGAATGTCCCTTCACCCAGCTCAGCTTGACCTCCCCGCGCCGCCGGTCGACGACCTCCTCGATGAGCGGGCGCCATAGGTCCTGGTTCGCGACCGGCTCGCCGCGGGAGTTCCTCCACCCCCGCGCGCGCCATCCCGCCCACCACCGTTGGTTGAAGCAGTTGACGACGTAGGTGGAGTCGCTCACGACATGCACGCGACCGCTGATGGAGCCAAGCGCCCGGAGGACGGCGGTGACCTCCATGCGCTGATTGGTCGTCTTCTCCTCGTGGCCGCTCTCGTAGTGCTCCTGCGAGACCGCCCACGCCCATCCGCCCGGGCCGGGGTTGCCGGTACATGCGCCGTCGGTGAACACCTCAGTGGCACGATCCGGGTCCTCGAACAACGTCACAAACCCATTCTGCCTGGTCCGACTGGCAGCGGGGTACTCGCCCGCGACCTGCCGGGCGGGCCGGAGACCGATCTTGAACGATTCCCGCACTTGCGCGGCCGGAAGGCTGCTCCGCGGGCGCGAGACTGGTCGTGTGATCATCGATGGTTTCTCTTACCAGCTGCCCGACATTGATCCCGAGGAGACCGCCGAGTGGATGGACTCCTTCGATGCCGTAGTCGAGGCGGGCGGCCGACCACGCGCCCAGTTCCTCCTGATGAAGCTGCTGGAGCGGGCGCGTGCCAACCAGGTCGGCTTCCCGGCGACGGTCTCGAGCCCGTACATCAACTCGATCCCGGCCCGCGCAGAGCCCTGGTTCCCGGGCGACGAGGACCTCGAGCGCAAGATTCGTCGCTACATACGCTGGAACGCGGCCGTCATGGTCACGCGGGCGAACATGCGCGATCCCGGCATCGGAGGCCACCTCTCGACCTTTGCGAGCTCGGCCTCTCTCTACGAAGTCGGCTTCAACCATTTCTTCCGGGGCAAGGCCAACGGCACGGCGGGCGACCAGGTGTTCTTCCAGGGTCACGCGTCGCCCGGCATCTATGCCCGCGCGTACGTCGAGGGCCGGCTCGGGGACGACGAGCTGGACAACTACCGTTTCGAAGTCGGCGGCAAAGGCTTGTCCAGCTACCCGCACCCTCGCCTCATGCCCGACTGGTGGGAGTTCCCGACGGTGTCGATGGGGCTCGGCCCCCTCACCGCCATCTATCAGGCGCGCTTCAATCGCTACCTCGTGCACCGAGAGCTCACGGACACGACGCAGTCACGGGTGTGGTCCTTCGTCGGGGACGGTGAGTTCGACGAGCCGGAGACGCGGGCCGCGCTCGGCCTGGCGGCCCGTGAACGCCTGGACAATCTCACCTTCGTCGTCAACTGCAACCTTCAACGCCTCGACGGCCCGGTCAGGGGCAACGGCAAGATCATCCAGGAGCTGGAGGCGCTGCTACGGGGATGCGGGTGGAACGTGATCAAGGTCATCTGGGGCAGGCGCTGGGACGAGCTGTTGGCGCGTGACGTCGACGGCGTGCTGCTCCACAAGATGAACACGACTCTCGACGGCGACTCCCAGACGCTCGCCACCGCGTCCGGCGCGTACATCCGCGAGCACTTCTTCGGCCCGGACCCACGCTTGCGCAAGCTCGTGGAGCACCTCTCCGACGAGGAGCTGCAGACCCTGCCCCGTGGCGGGCACGACTACCGCAAGCTCTACGCCGCCTACAAGGCGGCGACCGAGCACCTCGGGGCGCCGACGGCGATCCTCGCGAAGACCATCAAGGGCTGGACGCTCGGGCCCGAGATCGAATCGCGCAATGCCACCCACCAGATCAAGAAGATGACCAAGGATCAGCTCCGGGTGCTGCGCGACCGATTGCACCTGCACGAGGAGATCCCCGACGATGCGCTCGACGCGGACGCACCGCCTTACTACCGCCCGCCTGCGGGATCGCCCGTGCACGAGTACCTCACCTCTCGCAGCCGTGCGCTCGGCGGCCACCTGCCCAACCGTGTCGTACGCGGGCGTGGGCTGCTCGGGCTCCCCGCGCCGGAACCGGCGACGTTCGCCGAGTTCGCGCTGGGCTCACGCGGCCAGCCTGTCTCGACGACCATGGCGTTCGCGAGGCTGCTGCGCAACTTGCTCCGGGACCCGGGCATCGGCAAGTTCGTCGTCCCGATCGTGCCCGACGAAGGACGCACTTTCGGGCTCGACGCGCTGTTCGCGGAGGTGAAGATCTATGCCCCGGAGGGTCAGCTCTACACGCCCGTCGATGCCGGCCTGCTGCTCTCGTACTCGGAGGACCGCACCGGCCAGATTCTGGAGGAGGGCATCACGGAGGCCGGCGCGATGGCGAGCTTCCAGGCGGCCGGAACGTCGTACGCGACGTGGTCCCTGCCGATGCTGCCGATCTACCTGTTCTATTCGATGTTCGGTTTCCAGCGGGTGGGAGACCTGATCTGGCAGGCGGCTGACGCGCGGGCACGTGGCTTTCTCATGGGTTGCACCGCAGGGCGGACGACGATGAACGGCGAGGGGCTCCAGCACGAGGACGGGCACTCGCTGCTGTTGGCCTCGGTCGTGCCCTCGGTGCATGCCTACGACGCGGCGTTCGCCTACGAGATGGCGACCATCGTCGAACGCGGGATCAGCCACATGTTCGGCCCCGAGGCCGAGGACTGCATCTACTACCTCACGCTCTACAACGAGAACTACCCGATGCCTGCGTTCCCGCTGCCGGATGGCGACGAGGCGACACAGGCGGCGGCCGCCGCGGACATAAGAGAAGGGATCCTGCGTGGCATCTACCGCTACGCGGGTGCGGCCGAGGTCTCCGGTGCCGCCGGCCGTCCCGCCACGATCCTGTTCTCCGGGCCCGCGTGGCAGGCCGCGATGCAAGCACGTGAGCTCCTGGCGTCCGACTGGGGCGTGACGGCCGAAGCGTGGTCCGTCACGAGCTATAAGGCGCTCCGGGAGGACGGGCTTGAAGTCGAGCGCTGGAACCGGCTGCATCCCGAGACCAGTCCCCGGGTTCCCTACATAGCTCGTGCACTCGAAGGGGCACGGGGTCCGATCGTCGCCGTGACCGACTTCTTGAAGGCGGTCCCGGATCAGGTCGCCCGTTTCGTCCGGGCGCCCTTCACGGTGCTCGGGACAGACGGGTTCGGCCGTTCCGACACCCGTGCCGCACTTCGCAGACATTTCGAAGTCGACGCCGCGCATGTTGTCGTCGCCGTACTGGCCGAGCTTGCTGCGGCCGGTGACGCCAAGCCGAGCGAGGTCGCCGCTGCGATCGAGCGCTACGGGGTCGACCCCGGGGCAATCGACCCGCGTAGCGCCTAGCGCCTGAGCGCCTGCACCTGCGCCTGCGCCTGCGCCTGACCTGCGCCTGGCGCCGGCGGTGAGCGACCGGGCGCCGTCGGTGGGCGACCAGACGCCGGACGCCGGCGGTGGGCGACCAATGACTGGAAGCGTCGCGACCGCCTGCTTTCGCTCCCGTCTTGGCCAACTGTGCATCGCTGCGCGCCCATATTCGACATCGGAACGCACACGTGCCCGCTGGGACGTGCACGACCAGGTTGCGGCGGCGCCTGCGTCGCAAAGGGCGTGCCATACACTCCTGAGATGCCGCGAGCCGCGAAGACGACCGACAGTCTCCACTTCACCGGAGATCCCCAAGCGGACCGCTACCTCAGTGAGAACCCGCTCGCGCTGCTGATCGGCATGGTCCTCGACCAGCAGGTGCCTCTCGAAAAGGCATTCGCCGGACCTTGGGTGCTCCACCAAAGGCTCGGCGCAGATCTCGACGCGACGAAGATCGCGGCCGTGCCCCCCGATGAGCTCAGTGCCCTGTTCGTGGAGAAGCCCGCCCTCCATCGCTTCCCGGCGGCGATGGCTGCCAGGGTGCAGGACCTCTGCAGGATACTGGTCGACGAATATGGTGGGAACGCGGCGGCGGTATGGACGACTGCCGCGACCGGCGATGAGTTGTTCAAGCGTGTCAAGGCTCTTCCCGGCTTCGGCGAGCACAAGGCCCGGATCTTCGTCGCCCTGCTCGGCAAGCAACTCGGGATTCGCCCGAAAGGCTGGGAGAAAGCTGCCGGGTCCTTTGGCCGAGCTGGATCACTCGCCTCTGTGGCCGATATCGACGGCCCAGACGCCCTGCTCGCGGTACGCGAGCACAAGCGCGCCATGAAGGCCACGGGCGCCGGAAAAGGCACTTGAACATCCGCCAAACGAACAACTCGCCCCGAGGCTATTTGACATCGGTCCCTGCCGGGAGTACAAGTTCGCTCAACGAAGCAAGCGCCGAATCCCAGTCCCTGAGGCTGCTTGGACTTGTTGAAGCAGTCGTGGGTCTGTCGTGCTCGGCAGTCAAGGTTGCTCAACACCTGCCGGCGAAATGGGTTGAAGATGGCGAGTCATCGTACGTTATGCCAAATAGAAGCCCAGTCGTTGGTTTATCACTAGATGCTGAACGTCCGTGCACTCGTTAAGGCGAACTGGCTATGGGGGGTCCCAGTCAATGAGATAATGGCGGAGGAATCCTGGAGCAGCGGGAGCAGCTGTCGACGGGCGAATAGTCCTGTGAGCATGCTCTTTGCCGTGGCGGTCGCGACCATTGCTGTAGCGATCTCGTCGGGCCCGGCTTTCGCGGCTGGAGCTCCTTACAGTCCTGTGCCGGTACTCCCACCCGGCATACCCGGCGGCTTCGCAGGCGTTCTCACCGCGTTCACCGTCTCGAACATTGGCAAGGTCATCCAGACGACGACGATGGAGAAGGGCGCTCGCGTTTCGCTGCGACTCGTCATCCCCCTCGGCGCAGCCCCCTACGGCGAGGAGGTCGTCGTCGTGAAACCGACGCTGTCGCTGATCGCGCCGAGCGACTACAGGCGCGTTCCGAAGAGCGTGCGGAAAGACCGGGTGATCTTCGCCCTGGGCGTTCTCTTCCAGAAGAACCAGCGCGCCATCGCAGACGAGAAGCCCGTGACGCTGGATCTGTCGTGCGGGCTGTTCAGCCGTGCCGACTACGTTGTCGTCTACTCTTCGGCCGCACACGGCTTTGTGCCGGTTCCAGCAACGGAGCTGGCCACCTTGGTCAAAGGTCACCTGGCACTTCGCTTCCGGGTTGGCACGGAGCTCGCCGTCCTTGCGAATTAGTGCCGACCTCGCCTCGCACTGGCAAACGGGGAGTGCTGTCGACATCGTGAGAAGGCATTGCCCCGGACGCGTGCCGGCCGCGTTGCTGCTCGTCGCGTGCTTCGGCCTCGCCGGTTCAGCATGTTCGAGCCATTCCGCCACCGCCAGGACGCCGGCTGCTCATCACGTCGTGGCGCGGGTGCTCCCAGCACCGAGCGGGCTCATCGCGGCCGGTGCTCCCCAGCCGAACGGCTTGCTCTGGGTTCTCAACAGTGGTGCGAGCGTCAAGACCTTGACGAGCGTCGACCTCATCGATGCCAAGACGCTCGACTCAGTCGGTGTGAGCACCAGCGCATCGGCTCTGGCACAGTCCTCGACCGGCATTATGGCCCTTGGGCTCGCGACCGTGCGCACCGGAGCAGTCGAGCTCCTCAACGCGACCACGGGAGCGGAGGACGGGGCCATCGCGGTCGGGGCTCCCGTGCGGGGACTTGCCTTCGGCGGTGACGGTGTCACGCTGTACGTCCTCGACGGTGACGCCGCCTCGACGAGCGTCACGGTGATCGACACAACCTCGAGCACGATCGTGACGAGCTTTGGGCAGCCGCACGACGCCATCGGCCTCGTCCCTGATCCCTCGCAGTCCGCGATCTGGACCGTCGATCGCTCCGGCGTCATAGAGGAAACGTCGCTCTCGTCGGGAAAGCCGGTCGCCGCGTTCGCCTTGGGGGACTCGGGGCTCGCGATCGCGATGTCCCCTAACTCGGATCACATCTATGTCCTGAAGGGCACGCCGGCGGCAAGCACCATAGCGGTCGTCTCGACGGTGACCGACTCGGTCGAGCGCCTCATCCCCGCCGCGGCCGGCTCGATTGCGCTGGCTGTCTCCCCTGACGGGCGCACGCTCTACGACATGGTCGGGACCCCAACGGTCGGCAACATCCAGGAGATCCCGCTCGGCCCGAGCGGCGGCTGACCGGCCGGCGCTAAGCCCTACGAACCCATCACGCGCGTGAGCCGTCCGACGAAGCCAGGTACGACAGACGTCGTCGAGAACGGCGCCCCGACCGACGGCGCCCTCGAGAACGGCGCCCCGGCCGACGGCGCCCTCGAGAACGGCGCCCCGTCCGACGGCGCCCCGGCGGAGGCAGGCATCGTCCCGGCCCGTTCGTCGTCGGTTCAGGCCCGGCTGAAAAGCACGCAGATCCACGGCACGTCGCTCGCCTCCTGCCTCTCGTGGACCGCGGCGGGTGCCGTCCTTGTCAACTGGTCGATCCAGCTCCTTGGGTCGGTCACCACCTACTCCTGGGTGGCAATAGTCGTGGTCTTCACTGGGATCTGGGGCCTCGCGGCAGCGACGATCTGCTGGCTGCCCGCCGCCCGGAGCGCCCGCCTGCACCGATGGCGAGGCGCAGCCGCGTGGGCGACCCTCGTCCTCGTTGTCGGCTGCTATGTCGCGTGGTCGTTCCTCCAGATCCACGCGTCCCCTGGGTATGGCACCGACGAGATCGCCTTCGACCAGTACGCAGCCGCGCTCGCACGTCACGGGATCGATCCCTACACGCAGTCGATGAGCCGTTCGTTCTCGCTCTACAACGTCTCGCCGGACGGATTCACCTACCACCTGAACGGGACGCCGGTCACTTCGCTCTCCTATCCCGCCCTCGCCTTCCTTGCCTACGTCCCGTTCTTGCTCCTCGGCTGGACGACCCAGCTCGCAGTCGTTGTCAACGCGATCGCTTGGGGCGTGGCGATCGTCCTGCTCTTCGTGATCTTGCCGGGCGAGGTCCGTGCGCTCGCGCTCGTCATCGGCAGCATCGCTGCCTATGGCTCGTATGCCATCGGCGGTGTCACCGACATGCTGTACATCCCGCTCCTCATCGGCGCCGCCTACAACTGGACCGGCTTCGTCCGGCGCCGGGGCTGGCGCCGCTACATCGGACCGGTCCTGCTCGGTCTCGCGATGTGCGTGAAGCAGACACCGTGGCTCGTCGCGCCCTTCCTCCTAGCCGGGGTCGTCCTCGAGGCACGCGCCTTGCCCGAGCCGGGATCGCCGGCACGGACTGCGGGCCGCTATGTCGCCGGCGCAGCAGCAGGCTTTCTCGTCCCGAACCTTGCGTACATTGCCATGAACCCGACCGCTTGGCTGCACGGTGTCCTCACGCCGTTCTCGAACGGCGTCGTACCTGCTGGTCAGGGACTTGTCGGTTTCAGCCTGTTCCTCCGACTCGGGGGAGGGTCGCTCGAGACGTACTCGTTGCTCACAGGAGTCGTCCTCGTCGTTCTGCTCGGGTCCTACGTCCTCACTTATCCCCTGCTGCGCCCCGTCACCTTCGTGCTCGCGGGCTTCGCCTTGTTCTTCGCCTCCCGCTCGTTCGGCAGCTACCTCGTCGCCCTGATACCCGTCGTGGTCGTCGGCGCGCTGACAACCGAGGAGGGCGCTGCCCACCGCCGCTCGCCCGCCCGGCCCAGCGGCGACCCACGCCACGTCCCCCACGGGCCCGAGCGTGGGCTGCCTCGCCGACGGGTCCTCGTCGGAGCCGTCCTTGCGCTCCCCATCGCCTGCTTTGCCTTCGTCCTGCTCTCGCGGCCCCCGCTCGAAGTGCAGGTCACCGGGGTGCGCACGACAGGACAGCTCGCCACAGTCGAACAGCTCTCGGTACGGGTGACGAACAAGTCCGGCGAGCCACTCCATCCGTACTTCACTGTCGACGAGGGAGGCGCCGTAACAACCTTCTGGCAGGTGTCGAGCGGTCCACGACTACTCCGCCCCGGGGAGCACGCGACCTACACGCTCCGTGCGCCAAACCTCCCCGCGCAGCCCTCCATCGCCGGGGGATTTGAGGTCATGGCCTTCACGACTCGCCCCAGCTCGGTGAGCGCTAGCTCACCGTATCTCCCCGACATCGAGCACCTCGCTCTCGACCCTGCCGCGGTGAACGCTCCCATCCTGCTCGGTCACACCGTGACCGTGAGAGCACAGCTGCTCAACCAGTTCGACCGCCCGATCCACGAGGCCGGAGTTCCGGTCTACTTCGGTCAGATCATCTACGACCAGGCCGGGCTCGTCTACAGCGAGGCCGTGGTCAACGGCAGCCTGTCGGGCCAGACCCCCGTCACTGCCTACACGAACCACGCGGGCGTCGCGACGTTCGACATCGTGGGCACACAGAGCACGCCGGACCCCGTGTACTTCGAGGCAAACCTCGTGAGCGCGACGCAGTTCTACCCGTACGGGTACTCACAGATTCTGGCGATCCGTTTCGTCGCGCCGTGAACAAGACTGAAGGACGACCTGACGATGGTCCGGCCGTGGCAACGCCCTCGCCTTCGCGGCAACGCGCTCTGCCGACTGGCCACATGCTTCGTGCCGCACCGCGCCGAGCGTGGCTCGCCTGGAGCACCGCGCAGCCCTTCGACGTCCCGGCACGCACGACATGGAGCACTGGCCTGCGACGTGCGTGGGTTACGGGACTCACTCTTCTCGGACTCGAATTCCTCGCACTGGGATGGTGGAGCTCGGTTCTCGACGGCCGCTCCGAATTGGGGTGGGACTTCGCAATCGGTTACCAGCCTGTCTATCTCATAACACACGGACACCTCGACCCGTTCTCGACCTCGACCGGATCGTTCTACTACCAGATTCACGCCGAATTCATCCAATGGCTCGTCGCTGTCGCATGGCGGGTCTGGCCCCGCCCCGAAATGCTTTCCTGGATACAAGACGCAGCCATCATCGGCGCGGAAGTCGTCGTGTTCTGTTGGGTGTGTGACGCCATTGCGCGAAGTGAGACTCGTCACCAACTTCGACCATCAGCGGCCTTCATTGCTGGCACCGCATTGCTATTGCTGATCGCTGATCCCTGGATCATCTGGGTGGCATCTTTCGACTATCACACAGAAGTGCTCGGAACCTTCTTCGCCCTCGTCTGCATGCGCTCCCTCGTCCGAGATAAGCGACGAGCGTGGATCTACGCGCTGCTCACTCTGGCTTGCGGTGATGTCGCGATCACTTACCTACTGGGCGTCGGCATCTCTGCTCTCGTTGCCGGCCGGCGATGGTCGCGACGCGGTACCGTCCTCGTCCTTGTCTCTGCGGCCGCCACATTCGCAGTCGCGTACACCCACAGCGACCTCGGTTCAGGAGTACAAACAGCCTATAACTACTTGGTTGGCGCCCACGGCATACCGAGTAGCCAGAACGTCAGCCTCATGAGGCTCGTCACCTCGCTGTTCGAGCGCCCGTGGCGCCCGGCTGCGGCGCTGTTCGGACACCGAGTTGACATCCTTGCTGACACACTACCGGGGGGGTTTATCGGGATGTTCACGCCGTGGACCTTTGCTACGCCGGCAGTGACGCTTGTCGAGAACGGCCTTCATCCTTCGAATGCCTTCATCAGTCCCGCCTTTCAGGACTTCCTCGTGTACGTCACCGTTCCACTCGGGACGGCGCTGGTGGTCCTTTCGCTGGGCCGATCGCCGAGATTGTGGATCAGACGCTGCGCAGTGGTTCTCGCACTCCTGACTGTTGCTGACGCGCTGGGCTGGGCAGTCGTGTGGTTCCCTCAGACGGGGACGCGATGGCTGCGCATTTCGTCGTCAACTGGACAGGTCCTTGACACGGTCGAGCGACGCATCCCCGCAAGTGATGAAGTAATCGCCTCCCAGGGTATTGAAGGCGCCTTTGCCGGGCGTCGCTGGGTCTACCCAATCTTTCAGTTGCCCAGCAAGTTTCCCGTCCGCACGCGTGCAGTCTGGTTCGTCGTGGCACCGGCACAAGGCATTGAAGTGGAGCCGGCACATTCTGCTGATGAAATGCTCGGCGATCTTTCCGATTCGTTGGGCGCGTCCTTGATCTACTCGGGCTCTGGTGTCTGGCTGTTCCGATGGACACCACCGAGAGCAACGAGAAGCGTCTCATTCTCGGCCCTGGCATCGGATGTTCCTGCGTGGTCCGTCTCGGGTCTGGCCTCCGTCCCGGTTACTTCGGGACCACCCAGTCATTGGTACGTGACATCGAACGGGCGATCGGGGTATGTCATTGATCACGCCTATTGGTATGAGGTGCCGGGAGACCTCGAGGCGAACGTCAAACTGGCATCGACCGGCTCGGTGAATGTCGAAGTATGGGATGCAACCCGCTCCGCGCTTCTCGCCCGGGCAATAGTCCCGGCGACCGACGGTCCGCTCACCGTCGAACTTCCGGCCGAATTGCGGCGGGTGCAGGGCGAGCCCGTTGACACCGGCAGCTTCGTCTGGCGAATCTCGCCTCCACTCCCGTCTGCCGGCGATCAGGTAGAGATCCGCGTCTGGTCCCCTGGCAAGCTGGAAGTGACCGTATATTCGGTTGGGCTCCGGCGTGTCCGGTGACCCGACCACGGTCGCATCCCTGCATCGCCCAAGGTCGGGATCGCCTGGAGCAGAGGCTCGCGGTTCATGTCGCCTGGCTTGGCGTGCAACCTGTGTCTGACAGCTCGTGGCTCAGTGCTGCCAGACCCTGACGTAGTCGACTCTCATCGTGGCCGGGACCGTGTTCGCCGGCTGTCCGTCGAGCGCCAGATTGAGAATCAGGTACATCGGCGCGGAGGTGATCCCCGAGATGTCCCGGTAGACCTCGGTCCCGTCGTAGTAGAACGTGATCGATCCCGGCTCCCAGTCGGCGGCGAAGGTGTGCCACCCGCCAGTGAAGGTTCCTTTTACGCAAGTCCCTGTTGCCCCCGCCGAGTTGTGGAAGTGAGCGCAGGCCACGCCGTTGCGTCCCTCCATGACGTCGAGCTCGCCGTCGGCAGGAAAGCTCTGGCCGTCGGTCCAGAACGCCGGCCAGTCATCGATCTCGCCCGAACCTGGCAGCCAGATGCGGGCCTCCACGTAACCGTAGGTGAAGCTGAAAGATCCATCGGTGGTCACCATGCCGGATGCGTAGGAGCGGTTGACCCCACCGCACGTCTCGGCCCTGGCGATCGCCGTCAGGTCGAGCTCCCCGTTGCCCACGCTCACTTGCGCCGGGTCGTAGCACTCCGCCTCGTTGGAATTGACGGGCGCGGTGATGCCCGAGCCGAACCACCCCGTCGACCACTGCGAGGTGTCGAGCGAGGCACCGTTGAACTCCGAGTCGAAGGCCAGAGTCCACGGGCCGGGCACCAAGATGGCATCCGCCGCCCACAACGGCTCGCCTGAAGGCGAGTCGACGACGAGCTCCCCGTCGTCTCCGAGGACGAGGTAGGCACCCGGGTTGCCGGCGGTGTTGCTGGCCCAGAGCGGGGCCCCGGAGGCGTTGTAGACCACCAGGTTGCCGTCGGCCTGCATCGCCAGGTACGAGCCGGAGGGGATGGTGCCGGTCTCCCACACCCCGGTGCCGACGGAGTTGTACACGACCAAGTTGCCGTCGGCCTGCATGCTCAAGCGGTACTGCTCGTCAGGTGAGGTGATCGAATGTCCGGCGTTCAAATGGCTCCCGGGCACCAAGATGGCATCCGCCGCCCACAACGGCTCGCCTGAAGGCGAGTCGACGACGAGCTCCCCGTCGTCTCCGAGGACGAGGTAGGCACCCGGGTTGCCGGCGGTGTTGCTGGCCCAGAGCGGGGCCCCGGAGGCGTTGTAGACCACCAGGTTGCCGTCGGCCTGCATCGCCAGGTACGAGCCGGAGGGGATGGTGCCGGTCTCCCACACCCCGGTGCCGACGGAGTTGTACACGACCAAGTTGCCGTCGGCCTGCATGCTCAAGCGGTACTGCTCGTCAGGTGAGGTGATCGAATGTCCGGCGTTCAAATGGCTCCCGGGCACCAAGATGGCATCCGCCGCCCACAACGGCTCGCCTGAAGGCGAGTCGACGACGAGCTCCCCGTCGTCTCCGAGGACGAGGTAGGCACCCGGGTTGCCGGCGGTGTTGCTGGCCCAGAGCGGGGCCCCGGAGGCGTTGTAGACCACCAGGTTGCCGTCGGCCTGCATCGCCAGGTACGAGCCGGAGGCGATGGTGCCGGTCTCCCACACCCCGGTGCCGACGGAGTTGTACACGACCAAGTTGCCGTCGGCCTGCATGCTCAAGCGGTACTGCTCGTCAGGTGAGGTGATCGAATGTCCGGCGTTCAAATGGCTCCCGGGCACCAAGATGGCATCCGCCGCCCACAACGGCTCGCCTGAAGGCGAGTCGACGACGAGCTCCCCGTCGTCTCCGAGGACGAGGTAGGCACCCGGGTTGCCGGCGGTGTTGCTGGCCCAGAGCGGGGCCCCGGAGGCGTTGTAGACCACCAGGTTGCCGTCGGCCTGCATCGCCAGGTACGAGCCGGAGGGGATGGTGCCGGTCTCCCACACCCCGGTGCCGACGGAGTTGTACACGACCAAGTTGCCGTCGGCCTGCATGCTCAAGCGGTACTGCTCGTCAGGTGAGGTGATCGAATGTCCGGCGTTCAAATGGCTCCCGGGCACCAAGATGGCATCCGCCGCCCACAACGGCTCGCCTGAAGGCGAGTCGACGACGAGCTCCCCGTCGTCTCCGAGGACGAGGTAGGCACCCGGGTTGCCGGCGGTGTTGCTGGCCCAGAGCGGGGCCCCGGAGGCGTTGTAGACCACCAGGTTGCCGTCGGCCTGCATCGCCAGGTACGAGCCGGAGGGGATGGTGCCGGTCTCCCACACCCCGGTGCCGACGGAGTTGTACACGACCAAGTTGCCGTCGGCCTGCATGCTCAAGCGGTACTGCTCGTCAGGTGAGGTGATCGAATGTCCGGCGTTGAGCTCTGATCCCGAGGCCAGGATGCCGGAGCCCGAGGTCATGTTCGCGACGCTCAGGGCCGTGAGACCGGTCAAGGCATCCGGCGTCGGGCCTGAGGTAATCGGTGCCCCGTCAATGGAGCCGCCCTCGATCCCCCCGGCAGGAGTGGGAGATGCAGACTCGGTCGGTGTTCCACTGACCACGATCCCAGGCGTGAGACTGGTCCCGTGCGGGAAGACCGCGCTGTCGGCGCCCTCAAGTCTGTAGGAGGTCCCGACCCCACCCCTCACATCCGGTTGCGTGCCACGTGTGCTGGCAACGGTTGCGACCGGAAATGTCGAGTTGGAAAGCGAAGTCGCCGTGGGCGTCGGAAGGCCAGTGCCGTCTCCGGCTGCAGTGGCATTGGCCCGGGAGGTAGCCAGGGGCGCCGTTTGGGCCCGGGTCGCCCCGGCCGGCTTGGCCACCGTCAGTTGTGACACGACTGTCGCGACAAGCATCAAGGCCGAGATCATGAGGTGGGACCTAAGGACGGTTCCAGCCCTTCGCCGCCTCAAGTAGGCCGTAGCCATGCCGCACCTCCGGGTATTCCTAGAACCGAGCAGCCATTCTGCTGCCGGTGAGGTCCCGCACGTGCGCGCCCGCCCGAACAGGTGCTCCACGTCTCTTCCCGTCAAGAGGAGGTTGCGAGGTCACGGCCATGTTTCGCCGTCCTTGACCGGGCGGTCACGCCACAAGACAATGGCCGTTGCCGGACGTCTCCACCGCGACGGACGCTCGCTTGCCCGCTTTCGCGGCCACGGGCGAGGGCACAGACGAGGCCACGTCGTGTGGGCGTACACGCGCTCGAGGGGCGCCGAAGCGCCCCTCGAGGCGACTGTGGCAATGTCCCACAGCCATAGGCATTTGCTGAAAAAGGCTCGGCTTCCGGACTGCATCGAGCGGGACCAACTCCCGACCGGAGGCACCGAGGGTGTCTGGATGGTTATCACCAGGTGGTCCAGCGTGCCGCCTAGCGGCCAGCCACCTCCAGGGTCCCGCAAGGTTGACTACTCATGAATTGGACCACCTCCTTTCTCTGGTGGCCCCAATGTATCGAGACTTGCGCCTCAATGTGCGGACTGGGCTCAACCGAAGGGCCACCAGCCCCGTTTGCCGGTCATGGGCCGGCGCCGAGAACGGGAACCGAGCCCAGGTGGCAGCGGCGGCCCGGGGTGCGGCAGATCGCTCGTGAGCTCGTACAGATCGATGAGCGTCTGTGCCGCGAACACGAGGTCGAGACGACGTTGGAGCTCCTCGAGGCTGATGCGGCCCTCGGCAAAGTGCTCGTGCAGCTGCGAGGCGAAACGTTCCCGGTCAGCATCGGACGCCCGTGGCCCCGCAGGGCGGCCACCCTCGGCACCTGCGCTCGAGCCGGTGCCGGCCGGCTTGTCAGGAGCCAACGAGGACCACCTCCGGAACGGACTTTAGTCTGTCCTCAGGTCGATCCTCGCTCGTCGCGGTCGCGAACCGGCCGAGCGCCACGACAAGAAAGGAGGCCGCGGCATGCACTACCAGGATGCGCAGGTCGAGATCCACAAGGTGGTG
This sequence comes from uncultured Acidimicrobiaceae bacterium, assembly GCA_963727645.1. Lineage (GTDB taxonomy): Bacteria > Actinomycetota > Acidimicrobiia > Acidimicrobiales > Bog-793 > Fen-455. The sequence goes on along the minus strand of CAVSHA010000028.1, from coordinate 72,201 downwards.
GTCGGGCCTTTGGACAACAACGTGTTCGTGGTGCGCTGTCGCCTGAGCGGCGACGCCCTGCTCGTCGACGCGGCCAACGAGCACGACAAGCTTCTCGAGCTCTGCGGGCGTCTCGGAGTGCGCAAGGTCGTGGAGACCCATGGCCACTGGGACCACATCCAGGCGGTCCCCCAGCTGCGGGACGCCGGTTACGAGATTGCCGTGCGGGCCGAGGATGCCGCCATGCTCCCGTCCTACGACCTCCTCCTCGAGGACGACGACCTGCTCGAGGTCGGTCGGCTCCGGCTGAGGACCATACATACCCCCGGTCACACACCTGGGTCCATGTGCTTCCTGATCGAGGGCTCGTCCGTCCTGCTTTCCGGGGACACCCTGTTCCCGGGAGGACCGGGCAGCACGGCCACCGCCCTCGGGGACTTCCCGACCATCATCGACTCGATCGAGCGGCGCATCTTCGCGGTTCTGGCGCCGGAAACGATCGTGATGCCCGGCCATGGCCTGGACACCACGGTTAGCGTCGAACGTCCTCACCTGGACGAGTGGATTGCAAGGGGCTGGTAGGGCCTATTTTCCCTACGGACGTAGTGGTAATCCCCCGGCGCGTCTAACATGGGTGGCGTGCCGGACCCAACCGCGATCGCCGAAGCCCGGCGCGCCACGCCGAACTTCGAGACCGTGGAGGAGACCGCGATCGGGGCTGCCGGTAGCGAGGTGCTGACCATCGAAGACCTGCACGTCACAGTCGAGGGCCACGAGATCCTCCGTGGAGTCGACCTTGTCGTCAGGGAGGGTGAGCTTCATGCCCTCATGGGCCCCAACGGCTCGGGGAAGTCGACCCTTGCCAACGCCATCGCCGGCAACCCCGCCTACCAGGTCGCGAGCGGACGGATCATCTTGCGGGGCGAGGAGATCACCAACTGGACGGCAGATGTCCGGGCCAGGGCGGGGGTGTTTCTCGCGTTCCAGTACCCGGAGGAGATCTCCGGTGTGCCGGTGTCACAGTTCCTCCGGCAGGCCGTCTCGGCCCGCCGCGGGATGGACATCTCGGTGCTCGAGGTCCGGGTCGCGCTGATGGAGTGGATGCAGCGCCTGGACATGGACCCCGCCTTCGCCAGTCGGTACCTGAACGAGGGATTCTCCGGCGGCGAGAAGAAACGTAACGAGATCCTCCAGATGGCCATGCTCGAGCCCGATGTCGCCGTCCTTGACGAGACCGACTCAGGCCTCGACGTCGACGCGTTGCGGATCGTCGCCCGGGGTATCGAAGAGGTCCGCCGCGTGCGCCCGGCGCTCGGAATCCTGGTGGTGACGCACTACCGCAGGATCCTCGAGGAATTGAAGCCCGACCGCGTGCACGTGATGTTGGCAGGGCGCATCGTCGAGAGCGGAGGTCCCGAGCTCGCGGAGCGCCTCGACCGCGAGGGTTACGAGGGGCTGCAATCGTGACCTCGACTGTCGATTCCGGCCTGCTCGAGCTCGCCGCACTTCGCAAGGAATTCCCTTTGCTCCAACAAGAGTCACACGGCAAACGGCTCGTGTATCTCGACTCGGCGTCGTCCTCCCAGCGCCCCCGCGCGGTGCTCGACGCCATGGACCACTACTACGAGACCACCCACGCGAACGTTCACCGTGGCGTCTACGCCATTGCCGAGGAGGCCACACGCCAATTCGAGACGGCACGCAGAGCCGTAGGCCGGTTCATCAAGGCACCGCGACCGGATGTCGAGATCGTGTTCACGAAGAACGCCACCGAGGCGCTCAATCTCGTCGCGCATTCCTACGGTCGCCACGTTCTCCCCGAGGGCAAGGCGATCCTGCTGACCGAGCTCGAGCACCACGCCAACATCGTGCCTTGGCTCATGCTCGCCGCCGAACGTGCGGTGGAGATCCGTTACCTCCCCGTCGGCGAGGACTACCGGCTCGACCTGCGCGATCTCGACCGGCTCATGGACGGCGTCGGCCTGGTCGGTGTCTCGAGCATGTCGAACGTGCTCGGCACTATCAACGACCTCGGTCCCATCGTCGAGGCGGCACACGCGGAAGGTGCCGTTGTCGTCGCCGACGCCTCCCAGCTCGTTCCTCACCGCAGCGTCGACGTGAGCGCTCTTGGAGTCGACTTCCTGGCCTTCACGGGCCACAAGATGCTCGGCCCGACGGGTATCGGCGTCCTCTGGGGGCGCGAGGACCTGCTGGACGCCATGCCACCGTTCCTGGGTGGCGGTGAGATGATCCGTGACGTCCGCCTGGACGGCTTCATCCCGAACGATCTTCCTTGGAAGTTCGAGGCCGGAACCCCGCCGATAGCCGAAGCGATCGGCTTGCATGCCGCGATCGACTTCCTCGCGTCCGTGGGGATGGACCGGGTTGCCGCGCACGAGACCGAGCTCACCTCCAGGGCGATCAGGCTCCTCACCGAGCGGCACGGCGACGACCTGAAGATCTTCGGACCGACCTCTGAGCCGACGAGGCGTGGCGGCGTGTTGTCCCTCGGTCTTGGCGACATTCACGCCCATGACCTCGCACAGGTCCTCGACCAAGAGGGGATCTGCATACGTGCCGGGCACCACTGCGCGAAGCCCCTGATGCGCCGACTGGGCGTCCCGGCAACCGCGCGAGCCTCGTTCTACGTGTACAACGGTGAGGACGACGTCGAAGCTCTCTCAGACGCGCTCGACGTCGCGGCAGCATTCTTCGGCTGAGACAAGCCAACTGAAACAGGAGCCACGACAACGCCATGGCCGGCCTCGAAGACCTTTACCGTGAGATCATCCTCGACCACTACCGATCACCGCGCAACCGCGGAGAGCTCCCGGTGCCACCCGCTCACCGGGTCGAGGGATTCAACCCCCTCTGCGGCGACGAGATCGTCCTGTACCTCGAAGTCGACGATGGCACGCTCACTGACCTGCGCATCGCCGGTCAGGGGTGCTCGATCAGCCAGTCGTCGGCGTCGATGATGTCCGCCACGGTGAAAGGCCGCCCGGTCGAAGAGGCACGAAGGGTAATCCGCTCCTTCAAGGCGATGATGTCGATCCGCGAGCACTCGCTCGGCGGCGAGGAGGGAGCCGACGACGCCGACGATCAAAGCGACGTCGGGACCCTGAAGCCCGAGGATCTCGGTGAGCTGGCCGCACTCCAAGGAGTGGTCAAGTTCCCGGTTCGCATCAAGTGCGCGACGCTCTCGTGGAACGCTCTGACCCAGGGGCTCGACGAGATCGCCGCCGGCATGGCGCCGGCCGACTGAAGTCTGCCTCGGCTGGGCCCGGACCCGGCCTTTGCGCCCAGGCTCAGCGCTCGACGACCAGGCCCTCGAGGTCCGGCAAGATCACCAGCGCCTGTCCGGGAACTCCCGCGGACTCCAGCGCCATCTCGCCCGCGTCGCGGACATGCGCCGCCGCGGCAACGCTGTCGCAGATACCGAGCAGGCTGGGCCCGGCACCGGACCAGCACGACACGACGGCCCCAGCCTCCGTCAGGCGGGTCAGGAGCTCAGGTGCCTCGGGGAACAGGTGCACCCTGTGGGCCTGGTGAAGGCGGTCCTCGCCGGCAGCACCGATCAGCACGGTGCGATCGGCGAGACCGGCCAGGAGCAGGCCCATTCGCGAGAGGTTGAACACCGCATCGCGGTGAGGCACTTCGATCTTGAGGGCGCGCCTCGCCTCGGCGGTCAACAGCTCCCGGTCGGGAACGAGGACGACGAACGTGAGAGCCGGGTCCAGCGGGAACCGGCGAACCACAGGACCGGTGTCGAGCACTGCCACAGAAACAAGACCGCCCCGGAACGACGCCGCCGCGTTCTCGGCATGGCCCTCGAAGCCGACGGCCACCCTCAATGGGTCGGCCGCTCCGGCGGCGGCCGCGGCCGCGACCGTAAGGGCCGCAGACGAGCCGAGCCCGCGCCCGACCGGGATCTCGGAGCGGACCCGGATCGCGAGACGGTCGTGACCGCATACCGCCGACGCCACCCGCGCCACCAGATGGCCCTCGTCGCACGGAAGGCTCGCGCCCTCACCCTCGCTGCGCAACGAGAGCCGCTCCGCGGGAACGATCTCGACTTCCGCGTAGAGGGCCAAGGCAATGGCCAGGACGTCAAAACCTGGACCGAGATTGGCCGAGGACGCCGGGGCTCGGGCGCGCATGACGATCCCTCAGCTACCGCTCGCGGCGGCCGCGGCGGAACTGGTCGCCGGCGGGGGCGACCAGCCCGGAGGAGCCGACGAGAGGAAGAGGCTCAGCTTTGCGGGAACCGCCGACTGCACGCCTGCGGGCGTCACCACCTCCACGCTCGCGATCGTGGTGCCCGACTTCCAGCCGCGCCCGGTGCCCGGCTTCAAGGGAACCGACGCCTTCACAACAGTCTGCACGGCCAGACCGGCCCAGCCCGCAACTGTCACAGGAACCGTGACAACGGCGTCCGGTCGCTCGCGGCTCCAGCCCGCGACGACTCTGGCAACAGGCTGGTACGCGCGCAGGAGCGGCCGTACCCGAAGATCGGAGGTTGCGGCGTCGAGAAGTTGAATGTCGATGTCCGCCGCCCATTCCAGGCTTGAAGGCTGGCCGAGGGTGACGCTCACGATGAGAACCCTGTGACCCCCGACGATGCGCCTTGCCGCTGTCACAAGGCAGATCTGCGCCGCGTCGGTGAAACCGGACTTGAGGCCGATCACGCCGTCCTGGCCCAGGGCCGGGTTGTAGCCGCCGACCCAGCCCGTCGGGAAGTGCATAGCCGGGTGATCCTCGACAGAGATCATTCCCGGAACGCTCATCGCGTAGGAACCGAGGACCGCCTGGTCGATCGCTGTGCTCCGAGAAGCCGGGCTCAGGCCGCTCGCGTCCGCATAGTGGGTGTGCCTCAGGCCCAGAGCGGCAGCCATCGCGTTCATCTTTCCCACGAACCCGTCGATGCTCCCCGCGTCCCAGCGTGCGAGATAGTCGGCGATGTTGCAGGCCGACGGGATCATGAGCCCCTCGAGCAGCTGGCGCTCGGTGAGGCGCTCTCCGGCAACGACTTCGAGACTGGAATCGCCGTTCTCCACGTCCCGGACCCATGCCGCATGGTCCGCCGCGGTCATTACGAACGTCGACCCGGACCCGTGGCCGAGGGGATGGTCCCCGAGCACGATTACAGCGGTCATGACCTTCGTCACGCTTGCCATCGGCACCGACTGCTCGTCCGCGGAGCCCCCGAGAAGCCCGATCCCCTGGACGAACACGGCGGACTGACCCGTCGCGGGAATAGGCAGTGTTGGGAGCCTCCCTGAGAACGTTGTCACCGCCGGCACGATCGGGACCAGCGAAGGCAGGTGGACCGGGCCGGATCGCAGCCTCCCCGGATCGCCCGAGGTGACGAACTTGGGTGGCCCGGACCCTGAGGCCAGCCATCCAATCCCCGAAGCGACGACGGCGACGCAAAGCAGCAGTGTCGCTCGCCGCCGCCAGTAGATCCGACGCCGATGAGCCTTGGCTGGGAACGGCCGTCGCCCTGCCTTGGCCGGCGGGGCGCCACCGTCGCTGGAGGAGGGCCCGGGGGTTGAAGTCATCGAGGGTGAGATGACACCTTGGTTCTCCATCGTGTTGACCCCGTCGCCGGCCCGGCCGTCGCAGCTAGAGCTCGTCCAGCTCCTCGGCTGTCATCAGGACGGCACGCGGCTTGGAACCCTCGGACGGGCCGACTATGCCGCGCCTCTCGAGAAGGTCCATGAGCCGGCCGGCCCGAGCGAAGCCGACCCGGAGCTTGCGCTGGAGCATGGAGGTCGAGCCTAGCTGTGACCGCACGACCAACTCCATTGCACGAGGCAGGAACTCGTCGTCGTCGTCCTCGACTCCCCTGCCGGATCGGTTCCCTGAGGACTCTTCGCCTTCCACACCATCGACGTAACGCGGACCGCTCTGCCGGCGCCAATGGGCGACGACGGCATGGACCTCGTCTTCGCCCACCCACGGACCCTGGATCCGCCGCGGGACGCTGGAAGACGCTGTGAGAAGCAGGAGGTCACCCCGGCCGACAAGCCGCTCCGCGCCAGGCTGGTCGAGGATGACCCGGCTGTCGGCGAGAGAGGAGACCGAGAAAGCCAGCCGCGAGGGGATGTTCGCCTTTATCACGCCGGTGATCACGTCGACCGAGGGCCGCTGTGTCGCGATGACGAGGTGGATCCCAACGGCGCGCGCCATCTGAGCGATCCGGCAGATCGACTCCTCGACGTCACGCGCGGCGACCATCATGAGGTCGTTCAGCTCGTCCACCACGACGAGGATGAAAGGCAGCCGGACACGGCGCGTCCCGAAGGCTGCTCCGCGGGCGCCGCCGGGACCGACGTCGGCCACGACGGGCATCGAAGGCATGTCGGCGCCGGCCAGCCACGGGTCGCTTTCCGTTTCTGCCTCGTGAGATTCGGCGGCGTCATCGGCAGGACCGACCTCGCCGGCCAGATCCGCCTCGCCTGCCAGATGGGGCGCGCCGGCCAATTCCGCCTCGCCTGCCAGATGGGGCGCGCCGGCCAGTTCCGCCTCGCCTGCCAGATGGGGCGCGCCGGCCAGTTCCGCCTCGCCGAAATCGGCTCCTGCCCGTTCCGCCTCGCCGAAATCGGCGTCCTCCTGATCGGCTCCGGCCAGCGCCAGCTCCGCGAGCATCGGCGCCCTGTCGGCCGCACCCGGCGTCCGAAAGCCCGCAAGCGGGCCGTCGTCGAGCTCCCCGCGGTCGACCGCGGCGTTGTAGCCGGTGATGTCGCGCATGCCGCACTCGGCGAGCACGTCATAGCGGCGCTCCATCTCGGTCACGGCCCACGAGAGGGCGTTGGCAGCCCGTTTCGGATTGACCACGACCTGGGTGAGCAGGTGGGGAAGCCCGTTGTAGTGGCCGAGCTCGACCCGTTTCGGGTCCACGAGGATGAGGCGGACCTGGTCCGGCGTGGCCTTCATGAGGATCGAGGTGATCACCGAGTTGATGCACGACGACTTGCCGGCCCCGGTGGCCCCAGCGATCAGCAGGTGTGGCATCTCGGCGAGGTTCACCATGACGGGGCGGCCGGCGATGTCCCTGCCGAAGGCGACCTCGAGCGGATGCGTCGCCCTCTGGGCCTCGATCGACTGCAGAACGCTGCCGAGAGTGACGAGCTGTCTGTCGCGGTTGGGCACCTCGACGCCGATCGCCGAGCGGCCCGGGATCGGGGCGAGGATGCGCACGTCAGGTGAAGCCATGGCATATGCGATGTCCTTCGCGAGGGTGGTCACCCTCGCCACCTTCACACCTGCCCCGAGCTCGAGCTCGAAACGAGTCACCGTCGGTCCCACGGTGTAACCGACCAGGTGCGTCTCGACGCCGTGGCCGGCAAGGGCCCGCTCGAGCACACGACCCCGCTCTTCGATCCCCTTGCGGTCGAGATCCTGTTCCTTGCTCCGCTTGAGAAGCTTCAGCGGCGGGAGCCTCCACGAGCCGGATGCGGGCCCAACCGGCAGGCTGAGCTGCTCGGCCTTTCCTACTGCGGTCGCGGCACGGAGGACCTCCCCACCGGACGGCCCGGCGTCAACGACCGGAGCATCCGCCGGCCCCACGCGAACTTCCGCGGCGGCAGCCTCGGGAGCCTCCGCGGTGCCGTCGGCTTGGTCCTCGTTCGCTGCGCCGGGGAGAACAGACACGTGGCCGGTCCCCGGCGCGAGCCCACCGGCGTTGGCCGGCCAGACGCCGAAACCGTCGGTGTCGGCGTTCCCAGCCGTCACCACGGCTGAGCGCTGCTCGAGGGGTTGAACGCGCATCGCGGCGATCCAGTCGACCAACAGGCGGCGCGTCCAGCGCGCAGCAGCTGCGAAGCCCCGGCCGACCACCCGTATGGCGGCGAGCAGTGGCATGCCGAGCAGCCCGCAGATCGCCGCGATAGCTATGGCGCCGAGCACGACGGACGCTCCGGCGACCCCGATGATCCTCGAGAGCCCGCCGCCGACCGCAGCACCGACGATGCCACCTGCGCCCCCGAGCCGGCTCCACGCTGCCGAGGTCCCAGGCGAGCCCGCCGCCATGTCCGCCAGGCCGGCGGACACGATCATCAGGAGGACGAGGGCCGCGACTATTCCTCCGAGGCCGCGCCGCGTGCGCCCCGCGAGAAGGATGACACCGCCGACCACAAGCGCCGCCGGCACCACGTCAGCTCCCCAGCCGAAGGCCCGCGCGCTCCCCCGTCGAAGCATGTGCCCGGCCGGCCCGAGCAGGTTGAAATGAATTCCCAGTGCTGCGAGGACCCCGACGATGAGGAGTGCCCAGCCCCAGGACTCTTCCGAGGGTGCAGCAACGAGGTCGACAAGCCGTCCGGCGCCGCGCCCGAGCGCAGTCGTCTTCCTGCGTGCGGGCGCCCGGCCGTTTCCTTTGCGCGTAGCGGGGACCTTGGTGAGCCGTGGTCTCGCGCCCGGCGTCGGCGCGGCCGCGGCCCGCCTCGAGCCGGCGGGCTTCCTCCTGGTCGGAGCATCGCGGGAGGCTCCGGACCGGCCGGAGATGACGCGCTTGGAAACTGCCACGATGAGCACAACGCTAACACCAGCCACTCCCGGTGACAGTGATCCCGGGACCTTCTGGTGCGGGAAGTTCCTGCTCAGGCCTCGAGGACGACCGGCACGATCATCGGCCTGCGGCGGGTGCGGTCGCTCACGATGCGTCCGACCGTCCGGCGGACCACTCGGCGCAGCGCGTCGGGGTCCTGCCCCCCTTCGCCCACGGAGACCTCGATCGCCTTGACCAACGCGGAACGTAACTCCTCGACCACGGACTCTGCGCCCGGCTCGTCGAGGAAGCCGCGGCTGACGATCTCTGGGGCTCCAACCAGATCTCCGGTGCGGCCGTCGACGGTGACAACGGCGACAACGACGCCCTCTTCTGCGAGCACGCGCCGGTCGCGCAATACGCCGACGCCCACGTCGCCGACGATTCCGTCGACAAAGACGTGTGCGGCAGACACCTCGCCCGCGAAGTCGATCCCCTCGTCGCCGAGCTGCACGACGTCACCGTCCTCGCAGATGAGGACCTCGTCGGGCGCGACGCCCATCTCGATCGCGAGTCGCGAGTGGCGTACCAGCATGCGGTACTCGCCGTGCACCGGCACGAAGCTGCGCGGCCGCGCGATCGAGAGCAGAGTGGCCAGCTCACCCTGGTGCGCGTGACCGCTCTCGTGCACGTGAGCGACGCCGGCATGGATGACCTCGGCGCCCCGGCGGGCGAGACCGTCCATCACCTTTGCGACCGCCCATTCGTTGCCAGGGATCGCGTGCGAGCTGAGAACTACGACGTCGCCTTCCTCGATGTGCAACCACCGGCTCTCGCCCGATGCCATCTGCGCCAGCGCGGACATCGGCTCGCCCTGGGAACCTGTCGATATCACGCAGATCTCACCTGGGTTGTGGTCGCCGATCGTCTCGATGTCGGCAAAGCACCGGTCCGGGATCGTCAACATTCCCAGATCGCGGGCGATACCCACGTTCTTCAGCATGGAGCGGCCAAGAAGCGCCACCTTGCGGCCGCTGGCGATCGCAGCATCGGCGAGTTGTTGGATACGGTGCACGTGACTCGCGAAGCAGGCCACGACGATTCGACGACCTCGTTGGGCAAGGAAGATCCGGCGAAGCGACTCGCCGACTGCGCTCTCGCTGCCCGTGTAGCCCGGCAGCTCCGCGTTCGTCGAGTCCGCGAGCAGGAGGCGGATACCTTCAGTGGCGGCGATCTGCCCGATCCGGGCGAGGTCCGTCCTTCGCCCGTCTACCGGTGTCAGGTCCAGCTTGAAGTCACCGCTGTGGAGCACAACGCCTTGTGCGGTGTGGAGGCCGAGCGCAAAGCCACTCGGCACCGAGTGCGTCACCGGGATGAACTCCACGTCGAACGGTCCGATCCTGCGCCGTTCGCCGTCGCGCACCTCCACCAACGGTGCCTTCTGGCCGAGGCCCGCCTCGTCAAGACGGTTGCGCGCGAACCCCAGGGTCAGACCCGAGCCATAAATCGGCGCATCGACGTCTCGCATGAGGTACGCGAGCGCCCCTACATGGTCCTCGTGACCGTGGGTCAGCACGATCCCGTCGACGTCTCCCGCGCGCTCGCGGAGGAAGGTGAAGTCCGGCAGCACCAAGTCGACGCCGGGCATCTCCGGATTTGGGAACATCACCCCGCAGTCGAGAACGACAAGGCGGCCCGCCTGCTCGACAACCGCGCAGTTGCGGCCGATCTCTCCCAGCCCGCCCAGGAACGAGATTCGGACCGCTTCAGGCATTCGAGCTTGGCACCCCGATCCGAGTCGGGCGGCTCGAGCGCCACAAGTCCAGGTTGGCGAGCATGGAACGCGCCTCGGGTTCCAGCCAGTCCGGAGCAGGTCCCATGGGCAGGCGGCACTCACCTGCCGGGAGTCCCCGTGCCCGGAGGACGGCCTTGGCCGGCAGCGGGTTGGGCGTGTCGTCGCTGGATTGGAAGCAAACCGCGTCGATCAAGGCCGCGTTGAGCTCCCGGGCACCTTCGACGTCACCTTCAAGGTAGAGCCTGATCATCTCCCCCAGTTCCTGACCGACCCAGTGTGACGCCACGCTCACGACGCCGACGGCACCGACCGCGAGCAGCGGAAGGGTCATCGAGTCGTCGCCGCTGTAACAGTCGAACCCTGCTCCAGCCCTGGCCACGAGCTTCGCGGCACCGACCGGGTCACCGGAGGCGTCCTTCACGCCGACAATGTTGGGAAAGTCATGGACGAGCTGCAACATCGTGTCAAGGGCAACCTTGCGCCCGGTGCGTACCGGGATGTCGTAGACGAGGAGCGGGAGCGAGGTCGCGGCAGCCACCGCGGCGAAGTGCGCGGCGATGCCACTTTGGGAAGGGCGGTTGTAGTAGGGCGTGACAGCGAGAATCCCCGCCGCGCCGGCTTCGGTGGCCGCCCGCGTGAGCTCGACGGAATGGGCCGTGTCGTTCGTTCCCGAGCCGGCGATCACCGGCACCGTGACCGCACGCGCCACGGCCGCCCAGAGCTCTGCTCTCTCCCCGTCACTCAGGGTTGGCCCTTCGCCGGTGGTACCGGTAACCAAGAGGCCGTCACTCCCGTTGTCGACGAGATAGCGGGCGAGAGTCGCGGCGCCGCCGAGGTCAACTCGCCCAACGGCATCGAACGGGGTCACCATCGCGGTCACCACTTCACCGAACCGCCCAGCATGCCGAACCGTCGTCATCTTGGGCGCGGCTCTCTCACGGATCGAAAACTAGCAGCACGAGGGTGCGGAACCGGGTCAGATCCGAACTTGTGGCGTGGCCGGTCGCCGAGAGGCTGGCGTCGGCCGCCCGGGGTGCGGTGCCCTCAAAGTCCGAGCAGATCCCCGAGCCCGACAGTCAGCCCTTCCAGGTCGGCGACGCGACGCACGGCCAAGAGCACGCCGGGCATGAAGCTCGCCCGGTCCAAGGAGTCGTGCCGCACCAGCAGCGTCTCACCTTGCAGACCGAAGATCACCTCCTGGTGGGCGACGAACCCGGGAAGCCGCACGGAGTGCACGTGCACGCCGCCGTCGGCTCGTCCGCCTCGTGCTCCCCCGACGAGCTCCTTCTCGGTCGGATCGGCGGCCCAGTCCCCTGCACCGGCAGCGTCGCGTGCCGCCTGCATGCGGCGGATGGTCTCCAGCGACGTCCCCGATGGTGCGTCTCGCTTGTGGTCATGGTGGAGCTCGACGACCTCCACGCCACCCACCCATGGGGCACAGACCTCCGCGCAGCGCATCATCAGCGCCGCGCCGATGGAGAAGTTCGCGGCCACGATCGCGTGGGCATCGCCGGAGAACCACGCCCGCATGGCCTCGAGATCGGTCTCGTCGAAGCCCGTCGTGCCGCAGACGACGTGAACGCCATGATCCGCGCACCAACGCAGGTTCCCACGCGCCGCCGCGGCGACGGTGAAGTCCACGATCACCTCAGCCCTGGCCTCGATCGCGGCACTTGGCGAGGCGGCGATATCGAGCCCGCTGCGGCGCACGGCTGCGACCTCGTCAAGGGGTCGGCCCGCCGCAGCGGGGTCGACAGCCACGACAAGCTCGAGATCGGCGGCACCGAGCACCGCGGCGCAGGTTGCCGCTCCCATTCGCCCAGCGGCTCCGAACACCCCAACGCGCTTCACGCCTTCACCGTACCTGGACGGGACACAGTCGCGCGTTTCCCCCGACAGTTCGCGACCCGAACATCGTCATGGTCTCAGGCCGAACCGGCACCGAGTAGTCCGGGAAGCCCCGGTCCGGCACCGAGGAGCCCGGGAAGCAGTTGCGAGGCCCGCGGGCCCGACGGACCACGCAACGGCCTTGCCAGGCCGACGAGTCAGGAGAAGTCCGACTCCACGAACGGCCCGACGACCGCGAGCGTCCTGGGCCCTGCCAACACAGTCTCGGCAACGGTTCGGACTTCGTCCGCCGTTACGGCCGCGATGCGCCCGAGCAGCTCCTCTGTGGTGAGCACCGAGCCGAACAGCAGCAGGCCAGAGCCAATTCTCGACATGCGCGAGCCGGAGTCCTCGAGTGAGAGGAGCATGTCGGCACGAAGGTGCCCCTTTGCCACTTCGAGCTCTCGCGGCGTGATCCCTTCAGCGCCAAGGCGGTCGAGCTCGGTGTGAAGCAGGTCGAGCACCTCATGGGCATGCTCGGGCGCCGTGCCGACCGAAATCGCGAGAGTCCCGGCGTCGTCGTAAGCGCTGCGATCGGACCCGATCGAGTACGCAAGGCCTCGCGCTTCCCGGATCTCCTGAAACAGCCTGCTGGACAGGCCTCCTCCGAGAATGTGATTGAGAACGGCCAGGGCAAAACGGTCGGCCGAGTGCCGGTTCGGCGCTCTGACCCCGAGGACGAGCTGTGCCTGCTCGGTCTCGCGCGACTCGACCACGAGCGCAACGGGGTCCTCTCCGGGGGCCTGGCGCACGGGAGGACGCCCGCCGTGGCGGTCGGCGAAGCGGGCCTCGATCCCCACGGCGATGCGTTCATGGTCGAGGTCGCCCGCTGCGGCAACCACCATGTTGCCCGGCAGATAGTGCTCATCGAAGAACGACCGGATCGCCGGCACTGTGACCTTGCGGATGACTTCGGGCTCGCCGAGAACCTCACGCCCGAGGGGGTGGTTCGGGAACATCGCATTGGCGAATTGCTCCTGGACCACGTCCATCGGCTCGTCACGGTGCATGAGAACCTCTTCGAGGATCACCTGGCGCTCCGCGTCGACCTCTTCAGGCCGCAGCGCGGGCCGGCAAAGGATGTCGCAGAGTATGTCCAGGCCAAGCTCAACGTGCTCTGCCAGCGCCCGCACGTAGAAGGTCGTGTACTCCTTGGTCGTGTAGGCGTTCATGTCGCCCCCGACCGCGTCCACCTCCTCGGCGATCTCGCGTGCGGTTCGGTCAGGCGTTCCCTTGAAGAGAAGGTGCTCGAGAAAATGCGAGATCCCGGACTGCGGCGGTGTCTCGTCGCGCGAACCGGTCCCGACCCAGACGCCCACGCACAGTGAAGCGACCTCCGGCATCGACTCGCTGACAAGCCGGATGCCACTGTCGAGAGTCGTGGTCGTTATCACGGGCGGATGGTCCCCGGTACGAAGATGCCCACGCGAGTCAGCTCAGCGACCACCGCTCCTCGGGCGCCGGCGGGCCGCGCCTGAGGCGCCGCCCGGACCGCGTCGTGCCCCGCCTGCGCCTTCCGACCCACGACGGGCACCGCCGGCCGGCGGGCCGGCGGCCAGATCGGCGGGACCGAGATTGCCGAAGGTCGACTCGAGCACGCCCTCGAATGCGTCCTCGAACGAGGCACGGCGACGTGGGGCACCAGCCTGGTCGGCGGCGCGGTCACCAGTTTCGGCGCTCGAGGCACTTTCGGCCCCCGCGCGACCACCCTGACGCCTGCCACCACTGTTGCCGGCTTCGGAGCGGCCCTCACCCGAGCTTGTCCCGCCGCCGGCATCACCGGGAGCCGGCTCGCCCGCGAGCGACAGGGAGACCTTGCCCTGGGGATCGATCTCGTCGACGCGGACCTCGAGCTCCTGGCCCAGGGTGACCACGTCCTCCACACGTTCGACCCTCTTGCCCTGGCCGAGCCTGGAGATGTGGACCAAGCCGTCACGACCCGGGAGGATGTTGATGAACGCCCCGAACTTGGTGATGTTGACGACTCTGCCGCTGTACACGGCTCCCACCTCCGGGGTGGGCGGGTCGAGGATCAGCTCGATGCGGCGGCGGGCCTCGTCGACCACCGAGCGCTGCTTGGCGCCGATGGTGACCGTGCCGACCGTGCCGTCGTCGTCGACGTTCACGTCCGCGCCGGTCTCCTGCTGGATGGCGTTGATGACCTTGCCCTTCGGGCCGATGATCTCACCGATCTTGTCGACGGGGACCTCGAAGCTCACTATCTTCGGGGCGTTTTCCCCGACCTCCGCCCGGGGCTCCGAGATCGCCGCGAGCATGACGTCGAGGACCTTGAGCCTCGCCTCACGCGCTTGGCCCAGGGCCCTTGCCAGCACGTCGGCCGGCAGGCCCGCGATCTTCGTGTCGAGCTGCAACGCCGTCACGACGTCGGCGGTACCGGCGACCTTGAAGTCCATGTCGCCGAACGCGTCCTCGGCACCGAGGATGTCGGTCAGGGTCGTGTACTTGCCTTCGGCGAAGACGAGCCCCATGGCGATGCCGGCGACGGGCGCCTTGATCGGCACTCCGGCGTCCATGAGCGAGAGCGAGGACCCGCAGACAGACGCCATCGAGCTCGACCCGTTCGAGGAGAGCACGTCAGAGACGAGACGGAGCACGTAGGGGAATTCGCTTTCCGCCGGGATGACCGGCAGCAGTGCCCGTTCGGCGAGAAGGCCATGTCCGATCTCGCGGCGCTTTGGCCCGCGCATGAAGCCGGTCTCTCCGGTGGCGAACGGCGGGAAGTTGTAGTGGTGCATGTACCGCTTCGACTCGTCGATCCCGATGGTGTCCAGCAGCTGGTTCATCCGGGGCATGCCGAGGGTGCAGACGTTGAGCACCTGGGTGTCGCCGCGCTCGAACAGCGCCGAGCCGTGCGCGGTCGGGAGCAGTCCGACCTCGGCGGAAAGTGGCCTGATGTCGGCCGGGCCCCGCCCGTCGATGCGGATGCCTTCGGCGACGATCCGCTTGCGGACGATCTTCTTCGTGTAGGCGCGCGCAGCTGAACGGACCTCCCGCTCCCGCTCGGGGAACTCGGGCGCGAGCTCGGCGGCGATGGCGTCGGTCGCCTCGTCCAGTGCCGCATTGCGCTCGGTCTTGGTCGTGATGGCGTTCGCCGCCTCCAGGCGCGCGGCTCCGGCGGCGGTGACACGCTCGTAGACGTCCTCGCCATAGTCGACGAAGAGCACGAATTCCATGGTGTCCTTCGGTCCGACCTTGCGGACCAGCTCCCGCTGGAGCTCGATCGACTCCCTGATCCAGGTCTTCGCGACCTCCAGGCCGTCCGCGATGACGTCCTCGGTCACCCGGGGCGCACCCTGTTCGAAGTAGTCGAACGCCCTCTCGGTACCGCCGGCCTCCACCATGACGATGGCCACGTCGGCGTCCGGCTCCTCGCTGAGCGCCCTTCCGGCGACGACGAGCTCGAACGTGGAGGCATCGCCCTCCTGGTAGGTGGCGTGCGGGAGCCACGAGCCATCTGTTGAGTACGCGATGCGGACCGCACCGATCGGTCCCTCGAAGGGGATGCCTGAGATCATGAGGGCCGCCGACGCAGCGTTGATCGCCAGCACGTCGTGCGGGTTCGACTGGTCGGCGCCGAGGATCGTTCCCACGACGTGGACCTCGTTGCGGAAACCTTCGGGGAACGAGGGGCGCAACGGTCGGTCGATGAGGCGGCATGTCAGGATCGCCTGGTCGGTCGCCCTGCCCTCCCGGCGGAAGAACGACCCGGGGATCTTGCCGGCGGCGTACATCCTCTCTTCGATGTCGACGGTGAGGGGAAAGAAGTCGGTACCCTCCCGCACCTTCCGAGCAGCCGTCGCGGTTGCGAGCACGACTGTGTCGCCGATCCGGGCGACGACGGCACCGTCCGCCTGGCCGGCGAGCTTGCCGGTCTCGAAGGACAGGGTCCGGTCGGTCCCACTGATGGGACTCGACACGGTGATGGCATCAGCCATGACACTCCTAAGTGATTGGGGCGCCACGCTTGCCAGTTCCCAGTCGGCGTGCACCGGAGCCGTCCTCATGGAACCGGACCCGGTAATCGGCGACTGGCAGCTGGCACCGTGCGGCACCGCTTGTCTTCGTACGGGTGACTTGCGCCGGTGAAGATCCCTCCGGCTGCCGCCCTATGTTTGCCGGGAATGGCATCGCCATCCCGGGGGACTCCTGGCTTCCTAGCGCCGGATCCCGAGCCGGGAGATCAACGACCGGTATCGCTCGACGTCGTTGTCCTTCACGTAGTCGAGCAGGCGGCGGCGACGGCCGATGAGCTTCATCAGTCCCCGCCGTGTGTGGTGATCTCCCCGGTGGATCTTGAGGTGCTCGGTGAGGTGGTTGATGCGTCCAGTGAGGAGCGCTACCTGCACCTCGGGTGAGCCGGTGTCCGTCTCGTGAAGCCGGTGCTCGGTGATCGTGGCCGTCTTGTCGGGCATGCGTGAGTGGCGTGCTTTCTTGCTGTACCGGCCGGCCACGCCGACCCGGCGGGGGAAAGGAAGGATGACAACCTCGGCGTGACGCACGCGCCATGCCGCACCGACCTGGGCCGGCACTGATCACGATAGCAGGTCGTCAGCCCAGGGACACCGCCTCGCCGGCTCAGACCTGGCGAGGGTCGACCTCGATGCGGGTACCGGGGGCGGGCGGCCCGGCGGACGCGAGCAAGTCGGCGATCGCGTCCGGTCCCGCGGCCCGGATGAGGAACTGGCCGGCAGCCGATCTCCCCACCTCGACCGCCGGGTCCGAGCACGTCAACCGCGCGACGAACTCCTCGGCCCCGTCCCCGCTCACCAGCGCGAGCGCGGCCGCAGGGGGGAGCCGGAGCAGTGCCCGGCGAGGCTCCTCGGCCGCAGCGAGCCGGCCGGGATCGGCGTGCAGGGCGGCATCCAGGACTTCGTGACCTGCCAGTCGTGTCCTGACCACGACGCGTCCTTCCCTTCGTCGGCCACCGACGAGCCGCGACCCAAGGGCGAGGAGGGCGAGCGCCTGCTCGCCGGCCCGATAGCGGGGCGCGAGCAATTCGTGGTCGAAGTCCAAGAACACGACCAGCGAAGCCGAAGCGGCGCTGTGAAGCACCGCCTCGGTCCCGACCAGTACGGGAGCGTCGGGAAGGCCGCCCTCGGGTCCGGTGTGGTCGCGACCGACCTCCGCCACGTCCAGACCGGTGAGCGCGGCGAGGTCCTCGCGGACCCGAGCGACGCCGGGCCGGACGATCCGTGGCCGGGTCGGCCCGCAGGAGGCGCACACCGCCGGTCCCGAGGACGAGCATGCCGGGCAGTGCAGCACCGCCAGCTCGCCTTGGACCGGCCGTTCGAGCTGGACCAGAGCCGTGCCGCAGGTGTCGCAGCGCAGCAGGCTTCGACAGCGCCCGCAGGCCAGCAGACGGGCGCGACCTTTCCGGTTGAGCACCGCCAGGACTGGCCGGTCCGGCGTCGTGGCGACTGCGGCGCGGATCACCGTGGCCAACCGGGTGGGATATCCACCCGCATGCGGGTCCTCGTCCCGGGCGTCGATCAGCTCGATCGGCGCCCACCCCGCACGTTCGGCGTCCCGGGACAACGTGACGAGTCGCCGGCCAGAGAGCAGGTCAAGGGTCGGGCAGGCACTCACCAACAGGCACGGCACCGCCGCGCGCCGGGCACGCTCGCCCGCGAGCACCGCGGCCTCCCATGTGGGAACGCGTTCTTCCTGGTAGGAGTCTGAGTGCGCGTCGAGGACAACCACGGCACGCAGTCTCGCCACGGGCGAGAGCACCGCGGAGCGTGCGCCGACGACAATCCGGCCTCCCGCCGCCGCCTCTGCCCAGGCCTCTGGTTGAATCGCCACGGCGTGACCGGACCGTTCGAGGCGTTTCGCAAGGATGACCGCGTCCGCTCTCGAAGCAGCAAGGACCAGCAGGTCGCCGTCGGTTCCGGACGTCGCCTCGATGGCCGCCTCGATGACCGCCAGCCTTGGCGCCGCCGGCGGAAGCCGCAAGACCGCCGACCCCGACGAAAGTGCCCGGGCGGTGGCCGTGGCTATCTCTCGCTCGAGTGTTCCGTCCCAGGTGGCGCCGCCGCCGGCGTGCTCGACGGTCCCTGACGGCCACGGTCGAGGAGGCGCCGGCGGCGGCAGGGCGCGAACCAGGCGCGGGGGGGAGGCTGCGACCAGCAGCGGGCGCAAGCGACCCGAGTACCGCCATGCCGCCCACCGGCAGAGCTCGAGCACCGCCGGTGGAGGCCCGAGCGACAAGAGCTCGCTCACCTGGCGGAGGTCGATCTCCGGTGGCGGGGCGGTCACCTCGGCGACCACCCATCCCCGGACTCGCCGTCCGTGGAGGACAACGCGAACGATGCAGCCGACCCTGACCCTGCCGGCGAGCTCCTCAGGGAGGTCGTAGGCGAAGGTTCGGTCGATCCCGCTCACGTCGGGCAGGACCTCAACAACCATGCTCATCGCTCACCGGTCGGCGGCGCCGGACGCGACGGCCTGCGCAAGGGCCGGCCGCTTGGCTGGGGCCCGAAGGGCGCACGCGCCGGGCAGAGCGCGAGCCTCGGGCCAGTGCCTCTTAAAGGCCGAGGGCGGTGCGTAGGTCTTCGATACGCGGCGTCGCCTCCCAGGGAGCCTCGGCGGGCTGCCGCCCGAAGTGGCCGTAGGCCGCGATTTGGCGGTAGATGGGCCGGCGCAGGTCGAGATCCCGCACGATCGCAGCCGGGCGGAGGTCGAAGAGCTCGTCCACGGCCTTCGCGATGCGACCGGGAGCGACTGTCTCAGTGCCGAAAGTATCGATCATCACCGAGATCGGATGAGCAACCCCTATCGCGTAAGCGACCTGTATCTCGCACCGGGTCGCGGCGCCGCACGCAACGAGGTGCTTTGCCACCCACCGAGCTGCGTAGGCACCCGAGCGGTCCACCTTCGAGGGGTCCTTGCCCGAGAACGCGCCGCCACCGTGCCGGGCCGATCCGCCGTAGGTGTCGACGATGACCTTGCGTCCCGTAAGCCCTGTGTCGGCTCGCGGGCCACCCAGCTCGAAACGTCCGGTCGGGTTGGCCAGCAAACGGTAGCCGCCGGTCTCTATCCAGGCCGGAAGCAGCGGGGTGATGACGTGCTGCACCAGATCGCCGGACAGATTCTCCAGATCGGCGTCCTTTGTGTGCTGGGTGGAGATGAGCACGGTCGTGAGCGCGACCGGTCGGCCGTCCTCGTAGCGCACGGTCACCTCGGTCTTGCCATCGGGACCCAGGTACGGGATCGTCCAAGACTTGCGCACATCGGCCAGACGACGCGCCAGGCGGTGCGCCAACCAGATCGGCAGTGGCATGAGATCGGGGGTCTCGTCGCACGCGTACCCGAACACCATCCCCTGGTCGCCTGCTCCCTGGGCGTTGAGAGCATCCTCACCGGCGACACCTGTGCGCACCTCGAGCGCAGCCGACACGCCCTGTTCGATGTCCGGCGACTGCTCGTCGATGGAGACCAGCACGCCGCAGGAGTTCCCGTCGAAGCAGAGCTCCTCCCGGTCATAGCCGATCTCGCAGATCGTCCGCCGGACGAGGCGTGCGATGTCGACATAGGCGCTCGTCGAGATCTCGCCGGCCACGACCACGAGCCCGGTCGTGAGCAAGGTCTCGCACGCGACGCGACCTCCGGAATCCTCCGCGAGGATCGCGTCGAGGATCGCGTCGGAGATCTGGTCGGCCATCTTGTCGGGATGACCCTCGGTGACCGACTCGGAGGTGAACTGGAAGCTACTCAAAGGTCAGACTCCTCATTTTCGATCGCGGCCGCAACACCCGGCCGCAGCGTTGCCGCAGCCGCCCCGTCCAGATCCGGAAATTCCGCGCGCGAGGCGCCCGGACACCCTCGTGCGTCTCCCGAAAGCAACGGGAGCGCAGCGCGGAGCACGGCCTCCGCGACGGCTCGCTTGGACCGGAGCGGGACCTCCGTGCGGCCCCCGCCACGGTGGAAGATCGTCACCGCGTTGGTCTCGTGCCCGAACCCGACCCCGACCGCTGCGACGTCGTTGCCCACCATGAGATCCACGTCCTTGGCCTCCAGCTTGGCCACTGCCCGCTCCGGGAGCGAATCCGTCTCCGCGGCGAATCCGATCAGCACCTGACCTGGACGCCGGCGCCTCGCCAGCTCGGCGAGAATGTCGACCGTCGGGACCAGGCGGATCTCGGGCGCCCCGTCGGCTTTGTGGAGCTTCGTGGTCGCAACGACGGCCGGACGGTAGTCGGCGACTGCCGCGGCCATGACGACCAGGTCGGTCGTTTCGGCTCTGAACAGCACGGCATCAGCCATCTCGGCGGCCGTCTCGACTTCGACCACCTCGATTCCGGGCGCGGCGGGCAAGCCGGACGTCGTCACGAGAGTGACCTGCGCTCCGAGATCGGCCGCGGCCTCTGCAAGGGCATGGCCCTGCCTTCCCGAGGAGCGGTTGGAGAGGAAACGGACCGGGTCGATGGGCTCCCGGGTGCCGCCGGCGGTGACCAGCACACGCCGGCCCGAGAGCGGAAGGTCACCTCGAGCAGCGTCCCGGGACGCTGACAGGACCCTGGCTGCCTCCGCGACGATCACGTCGGTCTCCGGGAGTCGCCCTGCACCCACATCCCCGCCCGCCAAACGGCCGATCTCCGGCTCGAGGACGTGAACGCCCCGCCGGCGGAGGGTCGCCAGGTTCTCCTGGACCGCGGCGTGCTCCCACATCTCGGCGTGCATCGCGGGGCAGACCAGCACAGGCGCACGCGTCGCGAGCAGCGTCGCCACGAGCAGGTCCGAGGAGATCCCGGCGGCGTAAGCCCCGATCACGCGTGCCGTAGCCGGTGCGATGAGAACAAGGTCGGCGCGGCGCCCGAGATCGGTGTGAGGGATCGGGAGGTCGTCAGCGAACATTTCCGCCCGAGCCGGCTCCGAGGCAAGCGCAGAGAACGTCGCGGTCCCGACAAATCGCGTGGCGTTCGCCGTGAGAACCGGCACGACGTGAGAGCCGGCGTCGACCAGACGACGGCACAGCTCGACGGCCTTGTAAGCAGCGATCCCGCCGCTGACGCCTAGCACCACGGTCGCGCCGACGAGCGACGCTTCAGCCTCAACAGGGCCCGCAGCCCGGTCCGGGCCCGACCCCGACTCACTCACGGCCGCAGCCTTCGCGCGCTTGGAGGTGGGCTAACTTGCCTCTCCATTGCCGGGGGCGTCGTTAGTGTCCTCGGCTGAAGCTTCAACTTCGACGACGGCTTGTTCATCCGCCGGCCAAACCGCCACGACCTTGCCGGCTGCGATCTCCTCGAGCGCGATCGACAACGGCTTGCGGGCGATGGACGCCACCTGTGGGGGCACGATGGCGCCAAGACCCTCGCCGAGCTGGCTGAAGTAGGAGTTGACTTGCCGACCCCGCTTGGCTGCCAGGGTCACGAGCGTGAACTTCGAGTCGACCTTGTCAAGCAGGACCTCGATCGGCGGATCGATCATCGTGCTGCGCGGCTCAGCCATGGGGCTCCTTCTCGATCGGGTGCCACCTCTCGGAGATGGCCCGCCAAAGCAGGGACGCGTTCATCCCTGGTGGCGGAACTCCTCCACTATAGCCGCGAGGGCGTGCACGGCCTGATCGAGGTCGTCGTTGACCACGACACGGGACGCGATCTCGAACCCCTCGGCTTCTTCGCGCCTGCCGAGCTCGATGCGACCCTGAATGTGCTCCTCAGAGTCGCCCCTGGACCGGAGCCGCTGCTCCTGCACCTCGCGCGAAGGCGCACGGACGAGCACGCAGTGGGCGTCACGCCGACGCTGAAGAACCTGGCGAGCGCCCTGGACGTCTATCTCCAGCACGACGTCACAGCCCTCTGGGGGCTGTGGTGTCGGCGTCCCGTAGTACTCGCCGAGGATCTGCGCCCACTCGAGGAAGCCGTCTTCAGCCACGCGGCCCAAGAAGACCTCACGGTCGACAAAGGTGTAGTCATCCTCGGGCTCGCCGGGACGGCGGGCACGCGTTGTCCACGATCGACTCAGCCAAAGGCGCTCGTCGGCGGCTACGAGGCGGTGGACGATCGTCCCTTTGCCGACACCGCCGGGCCCGCAGACGACGAGGATCAGGGTCGGGCTGCTGCCTCGAGCAGCGCTTCGCGCTGCTTGGCCCCGAGGCCCTGGAGCCGGCGGGTCTCACTGATGCCGACGTGCTCCATCAGGCGGCGGGCCTTGACCTTGCCGGTGCCCGGGAGCGCCTCGAGAACCGCCAGCACCTTCATCTTGCCGACGATCTCGTCCGACTCAGCTTTGACAAGCAGCTCCCGCAGGGTGACTCGACCACTCTTCAGATGGTCCTTTATCTCGGCGCGTTCACGGCGCGCACGGGCCGCCTTCTCGAGCGCCGCGTGGCGCTGTTCGGGCGTGAGGCTAGGAGGTTGGGGCATGGGCGGTTACGATAGCGCAGCACAAGCCGGGCGACCAGGGTTCCGGGTTTACGCGCATGACGAACGGTGGCATACGATGCTCCGGTCGGCAGAGCACAGGGGTAGCCAGCCATGGCCAACGTTCTCGAGGTAGTGGACCTGCGTACCGAATTCCACCTTCGCACCGCGACCGTCGGTGCTGTGGACGGAGTCTCGTTCACCGTCAACGAAGGCGAGTGCCTTGGCCTTGTCGGGGAGTCCGGATGCGGCAAGAGCACCGCCGGGCTGTCGGTAATGAAGCTCCTGCCTAATGTCGGCCACGTAGTCCGAGGCTCGGTGACGCTGCTGGGCAGGGAACTCGTCAAGATGCCGGAGAAGCAGATGCGCGAGGTGCGTGGCAACGACGTCGCCATGATCTTCCAGGACCCGATGACCTCGCTGAACCCGACGATGACCATCGGCCGCCAGATCGCCGAGCCTGTGAGGATCCACAAGCACGTCTCCAAGGAGGAAGCGACCGAGCGGGCGATCGAGGTGCTCCAGCTGGTCGGGATGCCTCGGCCCGCCGAGCGCCTCGCGTCGTACCCCCACCAGCTCTCCGGCGGCCTCCGCCAGCGTGTCATGATCGCGATCGCCCTGGCCTGCGAGCCGAAGCTGCTCATCGCCGACGAGCCGACGACCGCGCTGGACGTGACGATCCAGGCGCAGATCCTCGACCTCATTGACGAGCTGCGCGACCGCCTCAAGATGGCCGTGCTCCTCATCACCCATGACATGGGCGTGATCGCCGGCCGCACGGACCGGGTCATGGTGATGTACGCCGGCAAGATCGTCGAGAGCGCGCCGACAGTGAATCTGTTCTCGGAGATGCGTCACCCCTATTCCGAGGCGCTGCTCGACTCCATCCCCAAGTTGAACGCGGACGCGAGCGTCCCTCTCTACAGCATCCCCGGAGCACCACCCGACTTGAGCGGGGAGTTCGTAGGCTGCAGGTTCGAGCCGCGCTGCCGCAACGCGACGGAGCAATGCCGGGTCGAAGAGCCACCCCTTGTCAGCGAAGCGAGCCACCAGGTCGCCTGCTTCAACCCGGTGGGCAGTGCCGCAGCGCCACGGCGAACACTGCGTGCGGTCGACGCCGCCGAAGCGAGCCGTATCGCCTTGGCAAGAGTCAACGAGCTCTCGTCCCGAAAGGTGATCGTCGAGGTCGACCGGCTCGTCAAGGAGTTCCCCGTCACGGCCGGGGCGGTCCTGCAACGTAAGGTCGGAAGCGTCAAGGCGGTCTCCGACGTGTCCTTCGCCGTTCGTGAGGGAGAGACCTTCGGCCTCGTAGGCGAGTCGGGTTGCGGCAAGACGACCATCGGGCGGCTGGTGGTGGCACTGGAGAGACCCACCTCGGGAGCAATCCGATTCGACGGCAAGGACGTCACCAAGCTGAATCACGGCGACCTGCGACGCAGCCGCCGCGACTTCCAGATCATGTTCCAGGACCCGTACGCCTCGCTCGACCCGCGGATGCGTGTGGGCACCATCCTCCGGGAGCCGCTCAAAGTCCAAGGGATCGGATCGAGGACCGAGCAGTGGGAGCGCGTAGGCGCGCTCCTGCATGAGGTCGGCCTCGGCCAGAAGGCGATTGACCTCTACCCGCATGAATTCTCCGGAGGTCAGCGCCAACGCATCGGGTTCGCCCGTGCGCTCACGTTGAACCCACGCCTGATCGTCGCCGACGAGCCCGTCTCGGCTCTCGACGTGTCGATCCAGTCGCAGATCCTCAACATGATGAAGGCTCTCCAGCAGATCCACCGGCTCACCTATATCGTCATCTCGCACGACCTTGCCGTGCTCAAGTTCCTCTCCGACCGCATCGGAGTGATGTATCTCGGCAAGCTCGTCGAGATCGGCGCGTCCAGGCAGATCTACGAGCAGCCGGCACACCCCTATACCCGTGGCCTGATCGACACGATCCCGGTGCCGGACCCCGTGCTCGCCGCGACCCGGCGGGGGCACCACATCTCAGGAGAGTTGCCCTCGGCCATCACCCCACCGTCTGGCTGCCGGTTCCGTACTCGCTGCCCGCAGGCACAAGAGGTCTGCGCGGCAGAGGAGCCTCCTCTCCAGTCGTTCGGCGACGACCACTTGGCGGCTTGCCATTTCCCGCTCCGCCAGCCCGTGGGCAGCGCTGCAGTGGCCGCCGGCGCATCGTCGGCTCCCTCCGGCCTCTAGGGCGCCAGAGCGCGAGCAGCCGGCCGGCACTTGGTCAACGACGCTGCAGTCTCACCTCGAACGCGTCGCGCAACGCGTCGCCGATGTAGTTGAACGAGACGGTGACGAGAATGATGCAGATACCTGCCGGGTAGATCAGCCACCAGGCGCCCTCCTGGGCGTAGCTGATGCCGTCGGAGAGCATCTGGCCCCAGCTCGTGCCCGGGGCGGGCACGCCGAAGCCGAGAAAGCCGAGCGCTGCGAGCAGTCCGATGGCGTCGGCGATCTGGAACGTCGCGTTCACGATTATGGTCCCGACCGCGTTGGGGATTATGTGGCGCGCCACAATCCGGCTCCCGCCGCCACCCATCGCCCGGACTGCTTGGACATATTCTCGGGTCCGCAACGTGAGAGTCTCGCCTCGGATGAGACGCGCCGGCACCAGCCAAGCAGCCAGCGCCACGATGAAAACGATCAACCAGAAGGACGGGTGCAAGATCGCGGCAATGACGATCAGCAAGAACAGAGTCGGGACCGAGAGAACCGTGTCGACGATTCGCATCATGACCGCGTCCACCGCTCCACCCGCATAACCCGAAATGGCCCCAAAGAACACGCCGAAGATAGTGGCGATGCCCGCCGCCAGCAACGCGATCTCGAGCGCGGTGGCACCACCCACCATGAGCCGGCCTACGGTGTCGTAGCCGTTGGGATCGGTCCCCAGGAGATGTTGCGCGCTCGGGTGGGCGAGGACTTGACCCACGCTCGTGACGACGAAGTTGGCCTGCGGGGTCACGTAGATATGGGGCCCGACGAAGCAGAAAAGCAGCATGAGCACGATCATGCCAACGCTGATCAGCGCGAGCTTGTTCTCGGCGAACACCCGCCAGATGACCATGCCGAGACCACCGATGCCACCTGCCTCGCCCGCCTCGGTGACCTCGACGCCCGGCACCACGGGCACCTCGTCTATGAGTTCGCCCTCCGCCAAGAGCGCTGCTGCGTCGGGCGAGTCGCCATCGAGCGGGCTCATCGCAGCCCCTGAATGGCGCGATGCCGGTCGTTCGGTGTCCGGTCACACATAGCGGATCCTCGGATCCAGGACGGCGTACAGGATGTCAGCGAGAAGTGACCCCACGACTGTCGCTATGGCAGCAACGACGACCGTGCCGATGAGGAGCGGGAAGTCGTTGTTGATGGCCGCGTTGAAGAAGGCCAGCCCCATGCCCGGGTAGTTGAAGACGCTCTCGGTGATGAGCGCGCCGCTGACGATCGCCGGCAGCGTGAGCCCGAGGAGGGTGATGATGGGGATCAGCGCATTGCGCAAGGCGTGGACGTAGTTGACCCGCCGAGTCGAAAGGCCCTTGGCACGCGCCGTGCGGACGTAGTCCTCGGTGAGCGCCTCCATCATCGACGAACGCATATACCGGCTGAAGCCCGCAATGTAGACGGCAGCGAGGGTGAAGACCGGCAGGACCAGGCCTTGCCAATCCGCGAGTATCTGCCCGACCGAGGCCGATTGCGGCGCCTCGGGCGGGAAGATGTGCCAGTGGATGGCGAACACCTGAATGAGCACGATGCCGAGGAAGAACGTCGGCGTCGCGTAGAAGATGAACGACAGTGTCGTCAGCGCGTAGTCGGATGGCTTGTTCCGCCGCAGGACCTGGAAGATGCCGAGCGGGATCGCGACGATCACCGTGAGAAGCGTCGCGAGCCCGAGCAGGAGCACAGTCTTCGGCAGCTTCTGCAGCACTATGGTCGCCACCGGTTCATTGAGCTTGTACGAGTAGCCCAGATTGAACGTGAAGACGTGCCCGACCAGGATCACGAATTGCGTCCAGATCGGCTTGGTCAGCCCGTTCTGGCTCAGGAAGAGGTTGATCTGCGGTGTCGTTGCCCGGGGGCCGAGGATGATCCGGGCCTCGGAGGCCGCCCCGCCGGGGAACAGGTGATAGAGGATGAACGTGATTGCGCAGACGCCGATGACGACGATGATCGCCTGGAACACTCTCCGAATGAGGTAGCCGATCATGCGCTACTCCTTGCCCCGCCGGGGCCACGCCGTTGCAACGAACTTTCCCCGGTCGCTGATGCTAACAGGCCGGGTTCGGGGCCGACTTTGCATCGGGTCCCCAGCCGACACACGCATCGCGAACCTCCTCGAGCGCGTCTGTGATCACGCTCGTCGCCCGTCAGGGGCCACCCGGGCGCGGCCGTCACTCGGCCGGCTTGCAGAAGTACCAAGCTTCGGCGACCCAGGTGAACAGCGGGTTTTGGGGGCTGAAGCCGCAGACGTTCTTCCCGACCTCGTTGAAGGTCAGAGCAGTCTCCGGCTGCCAGATGCCCGGTAGGTTCACCGCGAGGTAGTCCTCGTACTTGTAGAGGGCCCTCAACGACGACGACAAGTCCGTCACCTTGATGAGGGCGTCGGCCGTCGGGTCCGAATAGCCGCCGAAGTTCGAGCCTGCACCGGAGGCGAAGATCTCCTCAGCGGTCGGGTAGTAGTCCGGCGCATAGACCCATCCACCACCCCAGTTGGCGATGTCCCAGGGACAGGCTTTGCCGGCCACGCACGGCGTCGCGGCGGTGCTGATGACTTGACCGAAGGACTTGGGCTCGAGCTGCAACTTGATGCCGGCCTGGGCCCAGCTCGATGCGAGCTCTTGGATCTGGGCATTGAACGACACCGCACCGCTCTCGTACAGGTACTGGAAGCTAAGAGGCGCGCCCTTCCGGATGCCCGCCCCGCACTCGTCGGGGGCCGTTCCCGGCTTCAAACAGGTGGTGACACCGTTCGGGACGACCTTCCAACCGTGCAGGGTCAGAAGTGACTTCGCGTGCGAGGGGCTGTAGGGGTAAGGGTTGGAGCTCTCCTGCGGCGTGGCCAGGTCCGTTGGCGGGAACACGGGTACCGGGCCATAGGTCGGGGCTCCGTACCCCGCGCTGAAGAGCTGGATCCACAGGGCCTGGTTCACCAGCGACTGCATCGCTTGACGGACGTAGAGCTGCCTGAAGATCGGGCCTGTGGTCGGGTTGGTGAAGTTGAGGGAGAAGTAGTTGATGCCCCAGGGGTAGGCAGGCTCGAGGTTGTAGATGGCCGCGAGCTGCGAGTTGTTCGCCCCCGACAGGGGACCGCTCGGACCGAAGGCCTTGCCTCTGTAGACCGGCAGGTCCTGCGGTGGCACGTACCCGATGTTCAGGGTCTTGCCGTTCTCCAGCACGTTGAACTCGGCCGAATCGGTCGTGAACGGAGCCAGCACGAGCTTGTCGATGGAGGGCTTCAGCGGACCCGAGTACGCCTTGTTCGCAGCCACGGTCGCACCGTTGTCGGTCGCGTCGTACTGGGTCAGGTGGAACGGTCCGTCAACGATCTGCCAGAGCGGGTTCGTGGCGTAGGTCCCGAGGTCGCCCGCCTCCTTCTTGCCCGTGAGGAACGCATACACTGCGGCACAAGCCTTCGCGGAAGCTGAGGTCCGCGAGAACCTGCCGGTGGACGACATCGAGGTCGTGATCGATGCGTACGCGGCGCTCGAGCAGCCTCCCGAGCCCGGAGCGCGGCCGGCAGAGGTGATGTCCCACGCGAGCGGCAGCGGCGTGATCTGGCTCAGCTCGTTGTAGGTGAACCAGTACGAGCTGTAGGCCGCGTCGAGGGTGAAGGTGACCGTGTCGGTCGTGTTGTTCGCGACGACGTTGGTGACGTCCCCGGGGTACTGGCTGGGACCCGGCACGTATGCCGCCCAAGAAGTGGCGTCGGCCTTGACCATGTTCATCCAGAACACGACGTCCCGGGCGTTCACGGCCTCGCCGTTGCTCCACTTGTAACCCTTCATCTTGACGGTGACCGTCCTCCCGCCCTTTGAGTACACAGGCGGGTCGGCGACCGAGAGGCCCGGATTGAGGTGCGGCGTGAACCCGACGCCGAACCAGTACATCGGGCGGAACATCAAGTAGATGAGCTGGAAATTCGCCACACTGAAGTAGGCGCTGGCCATCATCGGGAAGATGTAGTTCGGGCCGTCCGCCGCAGTCTCGGCGATCGTCATCGTGCCGCCGGGCACCTTGACCATATGGGTGGGCCCCGTCGTCGAGGTGGACGTTACCGAAGGCGTGGAGCTCGATCCGCAGGCTGCCAGCACGATCGCCGCTATGGCAATCGCCGTCCCCGCCAGCGCGAGCCTGCTCCGTCTCCGGTTCGGTGACATGGTCCTGCCAGACCTCCTGGTCTCAACAGCGCCCTCCCTTTCCGGTTGCGATGGTCGCCAAACGCCAACCATCGCACCCGGGGAAGAGTCCTTCGGGCTCAACGTACCGCATCTGTAATGTCGGCACGATCCCGCATCTCCGCGGGACGCCGGCCGGCCGTGGACATGCAGCCGTCGCGACGGCTCACGACCCGGGAGAGCCCTGACAGGCGACGAGAGCGGCCGTCACCTCGGCCGAGAGTCGCTGAGCCGCCAGTTCCGGCGCCTCCGAGCCGGTCACGATCCTGCCGACCACGAGCAGGTCGGCGCCTGCCCGTATCGCAGAAAAGGCCTCCCCAGCGCGGGCCTGGTCGTCCCGTGGTGACTCCGCGAAGCGGATCCCGGGGACGACGGTCAACAGCCCGGGCGCCCGCGGGCGGACGACGGGGAGATCCGCCGCGGCGCAGACCACTCCGAGACAGCCGGTCTGTGCCGCAAGGCGTGCCCGCAGGCCGACAAGCGCGGCGTCGGCATCCGGGTCGCTGGTCAGCACTGTCACCGCGACGACCCCTGCGGACCCCTCGGCCGGTTCGGGATGGCCCGCGGCCACTGCGCCCGCCCATCCCTCCTCGAACCCCTCCACCGCCGCCCTCAACATCTCTTCTCCTCCGGCCGCGTGCACCGTCAGATACGACACGCCCAGAGATCCGACTCTCCGAGCCGCGCGGCCGACCGTCGTCGGGATGTCGTGGAGCTTCAGGTCCAAGAACACCCTGAAGCCCTCGTCCAAGACCGCGTCGACCGCCAGCGGGCCCTCGGCCGAGAAGAGCTCCAGACCGACTTTGGCGACCGAGAACCACCGGTGCAGCCGAGCAGCGAGGTCCACTGCCTCGTCGAGGCTCGCCACGTCGAGCGCAAGCGCAAGACGGTCCCGCACGGTCACTGGAGCTTCGCCTGGCACCATCACGGTGCGCCTCGCACCAGCTTGTCGTTTGCCGCCCCGACGAGCTCGCGGATCGCGCCCACCCGGTGCCGGGCGCACCACGCCGCGAGCTCGGCCTGTACTCGCAGGACGGCCCTCGGATCGGTCAGGGTCGCCGTCCCGACTTGGACCGCATCCGCCCCGGCGAGCAGCATCCGCACGGCCCCCAGCCCGTCGCTTACGCCGCCGACTCCGACGATGCCGGCATCGGGAAAGGCCGCGCGGCAGTCGTAGACAGCCCTCAGGGCCACGCTGTGGAGCGCGTCTCCTGAGAGTCCTCCTCCCCCCGCGCCGAGCACGGGCGCCCGCCGCTCGACGTCGATCGCGAGCCCGAGCAGGGTGTTGGTCAGCGTGAGCGCCTCAGCACCCGCTGCGAGTGCGGCCTCGGCGACAGCGAGGAGGTCGGACGTGTTCGGCGAGAGCTTGACCCAACGCGGCCGGCCGCAGGCGGCAGACGCCTCCACCGCCGCACCGGTCGCCGACGGACAATGGGCGAACATGCGGCTTTGGTCCTCGAGATTCGGGCAGCTGACATTGACCTCGACTGCGACTACGCACGCCGGAGCCTGGGCCAGCACAGCTGCTGCCCGCGCGTAGTCCTCGACCCGGCGTCCCCAGATGCTCGCCACCACTCGGGCGCCGGACGCCTCGAGAGCGGGCAGATCGTCAGTGAGCCATGCCGCGATGCCAGGCCCCTGGAGCCCGACCCCGTTCAGCATGCCCCCTGGCACCGCGCAGACGCGAGGTGCCCTGTTACCCGGCCACGGATCGGCCGACAACGACTTCACGACGACGGCGCCGATCGCCGAGAGGTCGAAATAGGCACCGAGCTCGGCCCCGTGCCCGGCGGTGCCTGAGGCTGTCATCACCGCGGCAGGGAGCCGGACGCTCGCGACCGAGGTCGCGAGATCGACCGCGGCGGCTTGGTTGCGATGCCTCACAGCGCCGGGCCCGGGGTCTCGTTCATCGCTGTGACGCGCCGTCCAAGACCACGGCCTCGCCTGCGAACACCGTGTGGCGGACCTTGCCGGTGAGCCGGCGGCCGGCGTAGGGCGTGTTACGACTCCGGCTGGCCATGCGGCTCGGATCGACGACCCATCCGGCAGTCGGGTCGAACACCATGAGGTTCGCAGCCCCGCCGGGACGGATCGGGCCACCTTGACCGCCAAGTCTGCCCTGGGTGCCCCGGTGGTCGCGGTCGAGCCCGGCGATGCGAGCCGGCTGCCAGGAGAACAAGCCGAGGAGGTCCCGCATCGACAAGGCCGGCCCGGCGCCCCGTGGCACCCAGCCGGGATCGGCCCTGGCGTCATCGGCCTCTTCCGGGCTCGCGCACAATGCGCTGTAAGCGACAGCGAGCGCGGTCTCGAGACCGAGCATCCCGGCGGGAGCCTCGTCGAACGGGTCCTCCTTGCGTTCGGGCGGGTGGGGCGCGTGGTCGGTCGCGATGGCGTCGACGACGCCATCGACGACGCCCGCGCGTACCGCAGCCACGTCAAGGGCAGTCCGCAGAGGTGGGTTGACCTTGTAGACCGGGTCGAAGCTCGCCACCGACGCGTCGCAGAGCGCCAGATGATGCGGCGTGACCTCCACTGTGACGGCAAGCCCGTCGGCCTTGGCCCTCCGGACCATCTCGACCGCCCCCGCTGTGGACAGATGCAAGAAGTGCATCGGCGCGCCTGTGAGCCGCACCAGCGCGAGGTCCCGCGCCAGCATCAGCTCCTCGGCCAGCGCGTTCTGGCCGGCGATCCCGAGGCGGCTCGACCAGGCACCCTCGTTCATGTGACCGCCCGCTGCGAGCTGCTCGTCCTCGCAGTGCTGGGCGAGCACGACACCGAGGCCCGACGCGTACTCGAGGGCGCGGCGCATCAACCCGGCGTGCTGCACTCCTCGCCCGTCATCGGTGAACAGCCGCACGCCAAGCGCGGCCAGCTCGGCCATCGGGACGAGCCGCTCGCCACGCCGGCCGATCGTGATCGCACCAGCGACCGCGATCTCGGCCAGCGCCTCCTCGCCGAGCGCGAGCACGTCGCGGGCAACGGCTGCCGAGTCGATGGCAGGTTCGGTGTTCGGCATGGCGACCACGGCGGTGTAGCCCCCGAGGGCGGCGGCCCGGGATCCGGACTCGACCGTCTCGGCTATTTCCCCTCCGGGCTCGCGCAAGTGGGCGTGCAGGTCGACAAGACCGGGCGATACGACACAACCTCCCGCGTCCAGGACCGTCGCGCCGACCGGTGCCTCGATGACCGCCTCGACGGCGGCTATCCGGCCTTCCCGCACGAGAACGTCGCCTCGCCGCTCGCCCGTCTCGTCTACAAGCGTCCCGCCACGGACGACGATCTCGGCCGTCCGTGTGACTGCGCTGCGGCGCGCCATCAGATCACCCCCGATCCGAGCAGGTGGAACAGGACGGCCATGCGGACGACGACGCCGTTGCGCACTTGCCGCGTCACGAGAGAGGCGGGCATGTCGGCGACCTCCGGCGAGATCTCGACGCCTCGGATCATCGGTCCCGGATGCATGACCAGAGCGTCCCTCTTGAGCGCGTCGGCCCGCGCCCGGGTGAGGCCGTAGCGCCAGTGATACTCGTCGAGGGACGGCAGCAGGACCTCGCCGAGGCGCTCGGACTGGATGCGGAGGAGGTAGACGACGTCGAGCTCCCCGAGTGTCGAGTCGAGATCGCCGGTAGCGATCACGGGCCAGCCTTCCAACGACGCGGGCATGAGGGTCGGCGGCGCCACGAGCACGACCTCGGCACCCAGTGCGGTGAAGGCGAGCACGTTGGAGCGGGCGACACGCGAGTGCTTGATGTCGCCGACGATCGCAATGCGCAGTCCTCTCAGATCTGCGGGGACCTCCCCGTCGCGTCGAGCCGTGAGAGCCTCCCGGATGGTGTAGCAGTCCAACAGCGCCTGGGTCGGATGCTCGTGGGTGCCGTCCCCGGCATTGACGACGCTCGCTCCCACCCAACTGGTGACCATGAGCGGGGCCCCCGACGCGTGGTGGCGGATGACCATCGCGTCAATGCCCATGGCGTCGAGGGTCTCGACGGTGTCGCGCAGCGACTCACCCTTGACCGAGGCCGAGGTCGCCGCGGTGAAGGTCATGACGTCGGCGGAGAGGCGCTTCGCGGCCGTCTCGAACGACAGGCGCGTCCGGGTCGACGGCTCCATGAAGACCGTCGCCACCGTGCGACCCCTGAGCGCAGGCACCTTCGGGATCGGGCGCTCGGCCACCTCGGCGAACGCGTCGGAAAGGCGCATGATCTCGAGGATGCCGTCGCGGTCCAGATCGGCTATCGACAAGAGGTGTCGAGGTGCGGGGCCTCGGTGGCCCACAAGCAAGTCATCCCCGGCGACCGACGGGCCCGCTCCCGTCACCTCGGGGTCCACGGTCCCGCGTGTCGTCGCGCTCTGACTGTCGGCTCGCTTCGGCGGGGCTCCCGTGCTTGTCGAGCTGCCGGGCCCGCTCATCGGGTCTCCCCGTCCTTGCCGGGAACGAGGAGGTCACCGATACTGACCCCGTCTTCGGCCACTTCGACGAGCTCGTCGCGCCGCGTCGGCAGGTTCTTGCCGACGAAGTCGGGCCGGATCGGCAGCTCACGGTGGCCGCGGTCGACCATCACCGCCAGTTGCACAGCACCGGCCCGTCCCCGCTCTGCGAGAGACTCGAGCGCGGCGCGGACCGTCCTGCCGGTGAACAAGACGTCGTCGAAAAGGACCACCGTGCGCCCCGTCAAGTCGAAGGGCAGGTCGGTGACCTCCTCGGACAGCACCGGACGCATCCCGATGTCGTCGCGGTAGAACGCGACGTCCATGGTCCCGAACGGCACGTCCGTTCCCTCGATCTCCCGCAGGATCGCCACGAGCTGTTCGGCCAGCGCTACGCCGCCGGTCTGAATCCCGATGACCACAACGTCGTCGAGCCCGCGATTGCGCTCGACGATCTCGTGCGCGATGCGCACGAGGGCCCGGCGAACCTCGTCGCGGTCCATGACTTGGGTACGGGCAACAAAAACGCGCCCTCTCGGGCGCGTCGAACTTCTCTCCCTATCGGCCACTCGGGCTCCTCCTCGTACGTACGGCCTCACTGGACCTGCTTTACGCGCGAGGCCTCAATCTAGCGAAGACCGGGGCGGCACGTCGGCATTGTCCCGCTCATCGGGTCGCACCTCGGTCGCCACGGCGGAAAGCACGCCGTTGACGTAACGGCCGGAGTCCTCCGTCGAGTAGGTCTTTGCCAGCTCGACCGCTTCGTCGAGCACAACGGCCACGGGCACTTCGAGCTCACCCAAGAGCTCGTACGCGGCCATCCGGAGCACACAGCGGTCGACCATCGGCATCCTGTCGACGGCCCAGCCGGTGGCGTGGCGTCCCAGGAGGCGGTCCACCTCCTCGGCCCGCCCTTCGACGCCCAAGATGAGCTGCGAGGCGTACTCCTCTGGCGCGACAGGTAGCTCGGCAAGCAATTGGGCGGGCCTCAGGTCCTTGGTCTCGGCTTCGTAGAGCAACTCGAGGGCCCGTTCGCGCGCCCGGCGCCTGGCACCCGGCAGAAGGTGGCGCGGCGAGCCCTTAGGCCCTGGTGAGGTACTCACCGGTCCGGGTGTCGACCTTGATCCGTTCGCCGGGGTTTACAAACAACGGCACCTGGACCACGAGGCCTGTCTCTAGAGTCGCGGGCTTTCGGCCACCCGAGACACGATCACCCTGGAAACCGGGCTCGGTCTCGGTCACCGTGAGCTCGACTGCGGCCGGCAGGTCGACGCCGACGATCTCGCTCTCGTGCATCTGCATCACCGCGGAGTCGCCTTCCTTCATGTACGGCGCGGCGTCGGCGAGCGACGATTCGCTCACGTGGATCTGGTCGTAGGAAACGGTGTCCATGAACACGTACTCCTGCCCGTCCCGGTACAGGTACTGCATCTCTCTCTTGTCGATCACCGCCTGCTCGAGCGGCTCGCCGGCCCTGAAGGTGCGCTCGATCACCGCCTTGGTACGTGCGTTGCGCAGCTTGGTCCGGACGAAGGCACCGCCCTTTCCGGGCTTGACGTGCTGGAACTCGACGACGGTGAACAGTCCTTCAGGGAGGTCGAGAGTCATGCCGTTGCGGAGGTCATTGGTGGAAAAGGCCATCAGAGCACATAGTCCTTGGTCGACTTGGTGAGCAGACGAACGCCGGTCGCCGTGACGACCAAAGTGTCCTCGATGCGTGCGCCGCCGTTCGAGTAGAGGTAGGCGCCGGGCTCCACGGTCACGACAGCACCTGCCTCGAGGATATCAGTGGAGTCCTGCGATACCGATGGGGCCTCATGGATATCGAGGCCGACGCCATGGCCGGTGCCGTGCAGGAAGGCGTCCTCGAGACCGGCGGACGCGAGTGACTCGCGGCACGCCGCGTCGACCTCTCCCCCGGTCACGCCGGCGTGGACGGCGCGCACCCCGGCTCTGTGTGCAGCCATGACCGCCTCGAGCAGCTCGCGGAGCTCGTCGGGCCGAGGAGCTCCGACGCTGACCGTACGGGTCATGTCCGACCGGTAGCCGTCCACGATCGCCCCGAAATCGACGACGACGAGCTCTCCGCTGTCGATGCGGCGACCGGTCGGTCGAGCGTGAGGAAGCGCGCCGTTCGGGCCGCTTGCCACGATCGACTCGAAGGCGACGCCTTCGGCGCCGCGCTGACGCATCTCGAAATCGAGGGCGATCGCGAACTCCTCCTCGGTCGGCGCCTCGCACAGGAGCTCCTTCACCTGGGCGAAAGCCACGTCGGCGATGTCCGCCGCGCATTCGATCCGCGCAACTTCTCCCTCGTCCTTGATGGCGCGAAGCGTCTCGACGGCGCGGGGCACCGCCACGAGTTCGGTCCCCGCTTCCAACGTGGCGTCGAGACGCTGCTGGGCGCTCCAACTGACGTCGTTGGACTCGAGCCCCAGCCTTCGCAAGCCCTTGGCCGCCTGCTCGATGAGCGCCGACTGCCCAGCCGGTTGGCCGATCTCCACCCGGACCGGTGCCTCCACTGCGGCGACCTCCGCGACCGCCTGGTCCCGGTAGCGGAAGTCGGACACGAGCAGTGCATCGTCGGCCGAAACCAGGAGCAGCCCTGCGGACCCGGTGAAGCCGGTCAAGTACCGGACGTTGGTGAGATTGGTGACGAGGAGACCTTCACAGCCGAGCTCGGCAAGGCTCGCCGCCAACCGCGGGATGCGGCCGGCGACATCCATCGCGGCGAGGTCGGGACGATCAGAGCCATTGGGCATCGGCGGAGATGCTACGCGCCGGGAAGGCGGACGTCGCGCCCGTTGACAAGTCGCGCTGCGGCCTCGACGGCGAGCTCATAGCCGAGCCCGCCAAAGCCGGCCACGGTGCCGTCGGCCACCGGCGCCACGACCGACTGGCGACGCCAGGGCTCCCGGGCGTCAGGGTTGGACAAGTGCAGCTCGACCACGACACCGTCGAAGGCTGCCAAGGCGTCGTGTAATGCCCAGCTCGAGTGCGAGAGGGCGCCGGCGTTGACCACGATCGCGTCGACGGCACCTCGCGCGTCGTGAACGGCTGCGACGAGGTCCGCCTCGTGTTCGCTCTGCACGTGCTTCAACTCGAATCCCGCGCGGGTCGCCGCCCGATCGGCCCGCTCGACATGGTCCCGGAGTGTCGCCGTGCCGTAGATCTCCGGCTGGCGCTCACCGAGCAGGCCGAGGTTCGGGCCCGAAAGGAGCAGGATGATCGGACGCCGCTCGGTGCGGCCATTTCCGGGAACACTCATCGGTCACCTCGGATTGCGTCGAGCGCCTCGTACACGAGCTCGGCGCGGACGTCGTGAACCGCTTCGACACCGTCCGGGCCATCGAGCATCAATGTGAGGCCACCAGCTGACTTCTTGTCTCGGATCATGAACTGGACCAGAACCGCGGGATCCGCGTCAGAAGGAAGGCTGATCGGCAAGTCGTAGCCGGCGACGACCCGACGATGACGCTCGACCCGGGAAGTCCCGATCCTGCCCATGAGCTGTGCGAGCTCGGCCGCGAACACGAGGCCTACTCCAACCGCCTCGCCGTGGCGAAGCTCGGCCCCCGCGCAGCTCGCGTCCTCGCTCGCAAAGCCGGCGGCCTCGAGGGCATGAGCCAAAGTGTGGCCGTAGTTGAGGATCATTCGGCGGCCCCCGTCGCGTTCGTCGCTGGCAACGACCTCGGCCTTGCACGCCACGCACCGGGCCACCTGGTCCAAAAGGCTCAAGCTGTCGAGATCATCGACTCCCAAGAAGGCGTACTTCGCCATCTCGCCACGGCCCGACCGCCATTCGCGAGCGGGCAGGCTCTCGAGGGTCTCGGTGTCGCAGAAGACCGCGAGGGGCTGCCAGAACGAGCCCACGAGGTTCTTGCCCTCCGGGAGATTGACGCCGGTCTTCCCTCCGACCGCGGCGTCGACCTGACCGAGCAGCGTGGTCGGGACGTTGACGACCGCAGTGCCACGGTGATAGCTCGACGCCGCGAAGCCGGCCACGTCGGTCACGACCCCCCCACCGACGGCCACGACGACGTCGGTACGGTGCATGTCGCCACGAGCCATGGCTCGGCAGATCTCCTCGACTGTCGCGAGCGACTTGGCCCGCTCTCCCTCCGGGATCGTCACGACCTGGAACGGCAGGCCCGGGTCGACCTCGACACCGATGCCGGCCTGGGTCACGACGGTCGCGCGACGGGCGCCGGGAGGCACGCAGCTGGAGACCGCCTTCCGCACGCCGGGGCCCACGAGCACGTCGTAGCCACGCTCTGCCAGCTCGACCCTGACGCGTGTCGGCCCGGAACTGCCCGGACCGTCTTGCCGCCGGGCGACACCGGGCGTGGGGTCGCTCGTCATGACGTCCTCCGGTCGGTCGGCGCATCGAGCTGCGCCCGGGCCGCACGCACCAGGTCCTCGGCGAGCTCGGCGGGACGGCGCGCGCCGACGCGCAGGACGACGTCCGAGAGCTCCCGGTACACAGGCCGGCGACGCGCGTCGAGGCGCAGAAGAGTGCCGACCGGATCCACCCCGAGCAGGGGCCGGCCGCTGCCGGCGCCGACGCGGGCGGCCAGGACGTGTGGCGGCACGTCGAGCCATACGACGACGCCGGCGCTCCGCAGGCGGCGGCGCGTCTCCGGATCGAGGACCGCGCCGCCCGCGACGGCGATGACCGACGGCACAGAGCATGTGAGAGCGGCGCGCAGCGCCGCGCTCTCCTCTGCACGGTAGGCACACTCGCCTCTGGCGGCGAAGATCGCCGGAACGCTGTTCCCCGTACGCATCTCGACGTCGGCGTCGCTGTCTCGGAAAGGCCTTCGCATCCGCTCCGCCACGATGCGGCCGACCGTCGACTTGCCCGAGCCCATCATCCCGACGAGCAGCACGTGCTCACCCATTGTCGGTCACCGGCACGTCACGCCACCACCGTAGCTGTCGCTGTCCGTGCTGTGGCCTGTCACCTGGCCCAGGGCACCAGTAGCGTCGATGACGCCTCCACCGAGTGCCGAGCGGCATTATTCGACAAAGGAGGCACGATGAACGCGCAGGCCGGACCTCTCATCACGCGAATCACCGAGCTCGAGACTCCTGAGGGCCCTATGCCGTGCTAAGAAGCCCTTCCCGACGCCGCGAGCGATCATCGCGGCATCATCGTGATCCAGGAAGCCTTTGGAGAACGGCCACGTCCAAGAGATCACGCGCCGGCTTGCAGAGCACGGCTATCACGCGGTCGCCCCAGCGCCTTTTCCACCGAACCAGGGGCTCGCGCCCGACATGTGGTCGGTCACGTCCACGACCTCGCTGATCTCCGCGACGGCGTCTGTGATGGCGACGGCGATGCCCTGGCTCAACGTCGCCCGGGCCATGCCGCACCCCTGGCATCCGCCGGACATCTCGACGTAGGCAGTCGAGCCCTCGACCGCGACCAACGCGGCGTGCCCGCCGTGCATTGCAATTTGCGGGTTGACGTCCTTCTCGAGCACCTCGAGCACACGTTGAGCCACGGCGCCGGTGAGATCGCCCCCGGGCGGGAACGGCGCCGACGACCGAGGAGGCGTGTTGGCGTTGATGACCACCAGACCCGCCTCACCGGCTATCGGGTTCACGTCCAGCAAGGCGCCGCGAATGCGTTCGACACTCTGCTCAGGTACGACAATCGGGATCCCGCCCTCGAGCTGCTGGGCATCGTCCGGTCCGATCCGGGACTTCGACCCGAACCAGAGGTCGTAGGTGTAGGCACCGTTCGCGCTGCCGTTCACCTCGAGCCAGAGGGCCAGGCCCTCCGGCTTGGGCTCGTCGGCGAGGACCTTGCGCACCACCTCGAGCGCAGCAGGTGTCACACGGATCACCTTGTTCACCGCGAGGACGCTACCGTGACCGCATGCCCGTTGTGCCCGATGCACCCGTCGACGCCCACGAGTGGGTGAGCTTCGAAGACCCCGCTGAGGAACGGACCTGGCTGGTCGACGTGACTTTCATGTCGAGCCCTTGGCAGTGCATCTACGGCGCCGGGTGCCAGGGTGTCCTCACCGAGCCGACGCCGGAACGGATGGAGGGCTGCTGTTCGTATGGAGCGCACTTCACCGACGATGCTGACGCCGAGCGCGTCGCAACGGCGGCCGCGACTCTTTCCGGCGAGCAGTGGCAGTTCCGCTCGAAAGGCCGGCGGAAGGCCGGCGTGCTCAAGCGCGACTCGAAAGGGGTCACGACCACCCGTCTCGTCGACGGCGCCTGTATCTTCTTGAACCGCCCGGGTCACCCCGGCGGTGCCGGCTGTGCCCTGCACCGCGCGGCGATCGACCGTGGCGTTGCACCGCTGAAGCTCAAGCCCGACGTCTGCTGGCAATTGCCGCTCCGGCGCGAGGACACGGTCGCTGCGAACGGGCATGTGACGAGCTCGCTCGGTGAATGGGGCCGGCGACACTGGGGCGAAGGAGGCGCTCAGTTCAGCTGGTGGTGCACCGAGGCACCCCTGGCGTTCTCCGGGCGCGCTCCCGTGTACCTATCGCTCCACGATGAGATCATCGCCATGGCCGGACAGGATGTCTACGACCTGCTCGCCACGTATCTGAAGGCCCGGACCTCGCGGCGGGGACAGGGAGTGCCGTTGCTTGCGCATCCCACCGTTCGCGTGAACCGGACCGAGCCGGGTGCCGGGAGCAGAGGCGTCTAGCCTTGCCGGGAACCGGAGGCGTCGCCGTCGACCCGTTCGTGGGCTCCGTTGCTCTCTATGTCCGGGATTGCAAAGTGCGAGCTCGCCAGGCGCCCGTCGACTTCATCGGGCTCGTCCAGCTCCTCTGATTCGTAAAGGCACCAGGAGGCATGCTCCTCCTCAGGGTCGGCCCCGCATTCGGGACACGGCTCTGCAGTTACTTCGATTGCGCGCTTGAGGCTGCGAGCCTCTTCGAAACGCCGATGACGTCCCTTTTTCACGAGCCGCTCCCAAGATTCGCGGATGCCGCCTCAGACAGCAGCGATGAGGTGACCAGGCCGCGCCGCTGCCACGCTGGCCGTCTGGCGCCCCTAGGTCGCCTGCCACCTGACTACAGCATATCCATCCAGGGCACTATTCGGGCAGGTCGCGCCACAGCAGCTGCCGCCGTTATGGTGACCGCG
The DNA here is from genome assembly GCA_963727645.1 of uncultured Acidimicrobiaceae bacterium. Lineage (GTDB taxonomy): Bacteria > Actinomycetota > Acidimicrobiia > Acidimicrobiales > Bog-793 > Fen-455. Next base: position 31,716 of record CAVSHA010000028.1, on the reverse strand, counting down.
ATGACAGAAGGATTCGACGCCGACGAGATGATCGCACGGTTCAGGGAGCGGGCCGCGGCCGTGCGCCGACGCGGCATGCCGCCGGTTGAAGGAGCTGAGAGGCAGATGATCCTCCGCCAGATGCGGCTCGACTTCCAGGACTTCGCCATGCTCGGCGATGCCGTGGGCTCGCTCGAAGACGGGGTCTTGACGCTGAGGATCGACTTGCGAGGTACGCCAGACGGCGAGGACAGCTCGAGCGGCTAATGATCCATAGGGCGGAACGACCGCTCCTCCAGCACCAAAGCGCCGCGCCCGTCGAACGAAAGTGACGCTTTCCCCGTGGCAAGGCGCCTCAGCCCGTCTCCGACCAGGTCGTTGCGCCAGCCACTGGCAAGCCGGCCGTGAGGGGGATCTTGCATGAAATCAACCAGATCAGCTCGTGTGGCGAGGATCGCGGGGTCAAGCTCCAGGTCGCCCGCTCGTTGGGCCACATAGGCCGTCGCGAGCGTCGTGACGGCCCGATTGGGCTGGTCCAGCTCGTGGGCGGGCGGCAGGCGCAGCTCGGAGGGAGCGAGCTCGAGGCCCTGGGCGACCGCCTCCAGCAGCTCTTCGGCAGCGCCACCGCCAAGATGGCGCCCGTCGAGACTCCGGGTGCGCCGAAGATCGTCGCGCGTGTGCGCCGGGTGCTGGGCGATCGACAGCACGGCGAGATCGGGCAGCACGAAACGCACCGGGAGGTCGATTCGTCGAGCCCTCCGCTCACGCCAAGCCGCGACACACTGGGCGACCCCGCGAGCGGCGCCTCGGAGCTGGCGTGAGCGCGGAAGGCGCCACCAGGCCTCCTCCGGCTCGGTGGACGACCGGTCCCTGGAAAGCAGGATGGCGAACTCCTCGTCCGCCCACTCGATCCGGCCCTTCTCCTCGAGGCGCTCGCCGACTAGCTGGCGCAGCTCGAGAAGGTAGGCCACATCGCCGGCGGCATACGCGAGCTGTCCGGCAGACAAGGGCCGCCTGGTCCAATCGGTCAGCTGATCACCCTTGAGCAGTCGCACACCGAGAATTCGCTCGACGAGATTGACCAGCGAGGGGGAGACCTGGCCCAGGAACCCGGCCGCGATCTGGGTGTCGAACAACCTGGTCGGTACAGTCCCGCATGCCTTTTCGAGGACTTCGAGGTCCTGTTCGGCAGCGTGGACAACCGCGAGGCCCGGACCCTCCAACAGCCGGGCCAAAGGCGAGACGTCGACCGCAAGAGGGTCGACGAGAGCGATCCCGCCCTGCCAGGCGAGCTGGATCAGGGCGAGCTGGGGAAAGTACGTCCTCTCCCTGTGGAACTCGGTGTCGAGCGCGTAAGCCTCGCAGGAAGCGAGCTCGTCCACGAGGGACTCGAGCACCGCGGCATCATCGATCCAGCGGTAGTCGCCCACGCCCGCCGGGCGCGTGACAACGGTGTCGGTACCGCTGAGCGGATGCCGGGCCCAGGTCTCCACAGTCTCGTCGCCCGAGCCGTCGCTTCCCTCCGAGCGCCGGAAGGTCCTGCCCGGCGTGTTCCGATCCCTCATGCCGTCCCTGCGTCCCACTGCCCTAACCGCCGTAGTTCATCCGGGTGTCCTCCATGCGAAGAACCGGAACAGTCTCGCCGAGGTTTGCGAACCCTGCGTCGAGGACCTCCCCGACGAACAGCGTGTGAGAGCCCAGCTCGAGGCTGTGGCGAAGCCCGCAGTCCAGATAGCCGACCGCGAGCTCGGGGATCGGCGCCCCGCTCACCCCGTCTCGGTACGCAATGCCGCCCAGTGTGTGAGCCTCCACGTCGTGTTCCGCCGGCTTCACGAACCTGCGCACGACCTCCCTGTCCTCGCGGGCGACCAGCACGACCGAGAAACAGCCTCCTTCGACGATCAGGCCGTGGGTCACCGCAGAGTGCTCGACTGAGACGGCGACATGTTTCGGGTCCAGCGACACCTGCATGGCCCAGTTCAGGGTCATCAGGTTCCGGCGCTGCCCGGCACGGCTCCCCAACAGGTACAGGCCCGTCGGCAGCTTCCACAGCACGCGGCGGCGCAACCGGGCGTACTGCGCCGCGTCGAGACCCTCGGGAAGAGGACCAACCGGGACGGAGTGGGCGCTCATGATCGAACCGTAGCCGTGCCGAGGCGTGATCGTGCTCTCGCGCGGCACAACGTGCCCATGCGGCGGGCACACTGCGCCCGCCACCAGCGGTGCAAGTCAACGCACCCCGTCGGCGGCCAGGCGGTGGGTCGCCTTGTCGAGGGAGACGACGCCCACGGCGATGGTCGCCAACGCCGCGGTGATCCGGCGGGAGTGAAGGCCCGTGGCCGCGGCGCACGAGCTGCCGGCACTGGCGAAATCCTGGTAGGCGATGTTCAGCTCGTCGGTCAAGGTGTTGTCCGGCGTCGGAAGGTTCCCGTAGGCGGTGCCCGTGTCGAACACGAGTCCCGAGCAATTGCTCGTGACGTCCTTGAATTGTCTCGCCCGCAACGAAGCCTTGATCGCCGAGATGTCCTGCTCGATGAGATAGTCGTTGGAGCTCACCAGGGCGATCGAGGCCCACTGGCGCACCTGATTCGCTTTCGAGCCCGTGTACGACGTGCATCCGGCGAGCGCGCCCAGTGCCACGAGCGCGGCAGCAAGAAGTGCCGCCTCGCCGGGGCGACGCCGCAAACCCGCCCTCACTCGAATTGCAGCAGGTGGTAGTCCCGCCGCCCTTTGCGCAGCACCACGTACCGGTCGGCCAGGAGGTCGTCGCGCCCGAGGCACGCCTCGGGGTCGGCACGGCGAATGTTGTTCACGTACACGCCACCTTGGGACACAGCGGCACGCGCCGCGGTCTTCGAGGCGACAAGGCCCGTCGACACCAGCGCTTCGACGAGCGGGAGGCCGCCCGGATCGAGACGCGAGCGTGCGAACCTCGACGATGGCGCGTCCGCGAACACCTCGAGCAGCAGTACCTCGTCGAGCCTGGCGACGTCCTCGGAGTACAGGGCCCGGGAGGCCGCGCTGGCGCGTTCGGTCTCGGCCTCGCCGTGGACAAGGGTGCAGACCGCCCGTGCCAGGGCCTGCTGCGCCCTTGTCTGCCCGGGCCGCTCCGCGATCTCGATGTCGAGCGCTTCGATCTCGTCATGGGGCAAGAACGTGAAATAGCGCAGCAAGCGGCCCACTTCGTCGTCGGGGGTACGCACGAAGAACTGGTACAGCTCGTAGGGCGACGACTTGGCCGCGTCGAGCCACACCGCCCCGGACTCGCTCTTGCCGTACTTCGTCCCGTCGGCACGCAGCAGCAGTGGCCAGGTCAGAGCAAAGGCCTCGGAACCGCGCACCTTGCGGATGAGCTCGAGCCCCATCGTGATGTTCCCCCACTGGTCGCTGCCTCCGAGCTGGAGACGGCAGCCGTAGGCGTCGTGCAAGTAGAGGTAGTCGTAGGCCTGGAGCAACATGTAGCTGAACTCGGTGTAGGAGATGCCCTGGTCAGGCCTCTCGAAACGGGACTTCACGGACTCCTTGGCCGTCATCTGGTTGACGGTGAAGTGCTTGCCGACGTCCCGGAGGAAGTCGATGAAGCCGTAGGCGCACAGCCACTCGGAGTTGTCGAGCAAGAGGCCCCGGGCGTCCCCGGCCGCCGGCGACAGATCGAGCAGGCCTCCAAGCTGGGCCCGGATCCCCTCCAGATTGGCCACGAGCTGCTCAGCCGACAGCAGCGGTCGCTCGTCGGACTTGCCACCCGGGTCGCCTATCAGGCCGGTACCGCCACCCGCGAGAAGAATCGGGCGGTGCCCGGCCTCCTGAAGCCGGCGCAGCGTGATGATCCCGAGGAGATTGCCGACATGAAGACTGTCGGAAGTCGGGTCGAACCCGGCGTAGGCCGTCGTCTTCCCCTCGTCGAGCAGCGTCCAGAGCCCCTCGTCGCTCACCTGCTGGACCAGACCGCGAAAGGCGAAGTCGTCCGAGATCTTCAACATTCCCAAAGCGTGCCACGATGCCGGCACCGGGGCGAACGCCGGGCGCGTCCGGTGTCGGGCCGAGCCTGGCCCCGGGGCGAACGCCGGGCGCGTCCGGTGTCGGGCCGAGCCTGGCCGAGGGTCGGACGCCCCGGTCCGGTCACCCCAAGGCGAGGGCGACCTCGGCCTCGAGCTCGGCGTGGAACGCCGCGTTCGCCTTGCGGTCGCTGCGCACCACGACAACGGCCGGTCCCGACCGCGCCGCGTTGTGCAGCGCCGCGTCGAGCTGGCCCGGGATCTCGTTCCCCGATGTCACCTCGATCGTGTCGCACCCCGCTGCCCTGGCAAGGTCGGCGACGTCGATCCTCTGCGGGGTGCCGAACAGCCTCTCGAAGTACGCCTCGTCGAGCTCGGAGGCCTGCGGCAGGAGCGAGAAGATGCCACCGCCTGCGTTGTCGACGACAACCAGCACCGCGGGAAGATGCGGCTCCCGCCGGCCGCGGACCAGAGCCGACGAGTCGTGCAGCAAGGCCAGGTCGCCGAGCAGCCCCAGGACGGGACCACCCGTGCCCGCAGCCGCGGCTGTGACGCCCAGCACCGTGGAGGTCACGCCGTCGATCCCGTTGGCACCCCGGTTCGCGAGCACGCGCGGCGGGTCCGAGCGGGGGGCGGCGAACCACTCGAGGTCACGCACCGGCATCGAAGACGACGTGACGACCGTCGAGGAAGGCGGCGACCATGCAAACAGCGTCCTCGCCAGGCCCGGCTCGGTGGCCTCGGCGTGTCGGCCCAGTGCAATCTCTATCGCACGTTGGGCAGCCGCCTCGGCCTGCGCCCATCCATCCGACCATGTCAAAGGCGCCGCCCAGGCCGAACGCCCCGGGACCGACTCGGGGACGCGCAATATCAGGGCCTCCATCACGTGGTCCGGATCAGCCGGTACGACGACATCGGCCTCGCGACGGGGATCCTGCCAGGTCCAGTACGGGTCGATCAGCACCTGGACGGCACCGGCGCCGCCGCACGACGTCAGCCAGTCGGCCAGGACCTTCGACGCCCACGGCTGGCCGAGGCGCAGGACGATCTCCGGCACGTGCTCGCCGGCGAAGCCCTCGACCCGCAGCAGCGCATCGGCGGCGGCGATGGTCGGCGAACCCGGCTCACCGGGAGTCCTGGCACCCGAACGCGGGTCGGCGAGGACGGGCCAGCCCAAGGTGACGGCGAGGCGGCGGATGGTCTCCGGGTGGCCCGCTCCCGCTCCCGCGACGATCAAGCCCTTTGCCCCGGGGCGAGCGAGGGCGGTGAAGGCGTCAAGCGAGCCGGACTCGAGAACTCTCCGGACGGGTTCGACCCGGTGCCACGGCCGGCCGTTGCGGCGGCCCGGGGGCAGCTCACCGGGACTTGCGAGCAGCGGATCTCGAAACGCAAGGTTCGCGTGCACCGGTCCCGGCCCCATGGGACCGGCCGTCGCCTCAGCCACGAGGCGGCTGCCGAGCGAGCGCCAGCTCGATCGGGCCTGCTCGTCGGGCACACCGGGGTCCACTGCCCACCGCAGCGATCCGGCGAACAACCCGGCCTGCTCGATGGTCTGGGGCGCGCCGACATGGTGGAGCTCCGGGGGCCGGTCCGCAGTGCACACGATGAGAGGCACCCGGGACAGATGGGCCTCCACCACAGCCGCGTGAACCTCGACGGCCGCGGTTCCGCTCGTCGTGACGAGGACCGCCGGCCGGCCGGTTGAAAGCCCGATCCCGACAGCGAAGAAGGCCGCCGACCGCTCGTCCAGCCGCACGTGCAACGCGATCCGGCTCTCACGCGCGAGAGCCACCACGAGCGGGGTCGAACGCGAACCGGGAGCCACCACGGCGTCTGTCAGCCCGGCACGCACCCACTCGTCGACGAGCGTGGCCGCAAAGCTGGCCGCTACCGTCACCTGCGATGTCCTTTGAATCCGCTGAGCCGCCCGGTGGTCGGTCGCCCGGCCTGCACACGACGAGCCAGGGCCAGGGACCCAAGATCGTGCTCGTTCACGGGTTCACTCAGACGAGCGCCTCGTGGTCGCGCATCGCTCGCGAGCTCGCAAGCGACTTCGAGGTCGTGATGCCGGACCTTCCCGGGCACGGCCTGTCTCCGGTGCCCGACCCCGCCTCGGGACTCGGCCAGACCGCCTCGGCACTCGGCCAGGTGGCAGGCAAGGCTGGCTACGTGGGCTACTCGCTCGGCGGGCGGTGCTGCCTGCATCTGGCACTCCAAGCGCCCCACCTCGTCGAGCGCCTCGTCATTGTCGGAACGCACCCCGGCATTTCCGACGCGCCGGGCCGCCGGCTCCGCCGGGTGGAGGACGAGCGACGCGCGGCTGAGCTCGAACAGGGCGGCGACGAGGGCGTGGCGCGGTTCATCGATGCATGGCTCGCCGGACCACTCTTCGCCCACTTGACCGAGGAGCAGGCTGACCGGCCGTCGCGCCTCGCCAACTCGGCTGCAGGCTTGGCCGCATCGCTTCGAACAGTCGGAACCGGCACCCAGACGCCCCTTTGGGATCGCCTCGGCGAGCTCGAGATGCCCGTCCTGGTCGTCGCTGGGGCGCGCGACGACAAGTTCAGGCCACTCGCGGAGCGGACGGTCGACGCCATCGGTCGCAATGCCCGGCTGGCGGTCGTGGGCGGGGCCGGTCACGCCGTTTGCTTCGAGCGCCCCACCGCCTTCGTCGAGCTCGTGAGGGAGTTCCTCAACGCCACCGTGCAGCCGGGGCCCGCCGACGTGGTTCAAAGCGCGATCCCCAAGGCAAGAAGGGCGCCGAACGCCAATTTGAAGCGTTCCGGTCCCGGCCAGTGCCGTGACGAGGTCACGACCTTCGGCACCGCCTAGTACGCGACGCACGGGCGGCAGGGCGGGAACGACCGCGAGCAGTGCGATCAAAGCGAGGGGCCGCCAAAAAGCAACGGCGACCACGAGGGCGAACGCACCGACCACGCATGTCGCGTAGAACCAACGGGTCACCGGAGCTCCGGTGCGTACCGCCAGGGTCTTCTTGCCGGCTCGGCGATCGGTGTCGATGTCGCGCAGGTTGTTGACGACCAGCAACGCAGTGGCGAGCAGGCCAACGGGGATCGCGGTCATGACGGCGAGGTCGGTGATGCGCCCGAGGCTCAAGTAGGCGGTGCCGATCACCGCGACGAGCCCGAAGAACACGAAGACGAAGATCTCGCCGAACCCCGCGTACCCGTAAGGCCGGGGACCGGCCGAATAGAACCAACCGGATGCAAAGCACGCCGCACCCACGACCAGGAGCCACGGCGTCGTGGCAAGGGCGAGCACCAGGCCGGCCACACCCGCGACACCAAAGGCGCAGAACGACGCCGCTTTCACGGCCCGTGGAGCGGCAATCCCGGCTGCCACCAGACGGACCGGCCCGATTCGCTCGGCGTCGGTCCCCCGCACTCCGTCCGCGTAGTCGTTCGCGTAATTCGTGCCGATCTGGATCCCGAGCGCGACGATGAGCGCGCCGAGGGACCGCCACCAGAACACCGAGCCGTCGGCAGCCGCCACGGCCGTCCCGACGACGACAGGCACGACTGCGGCCGGGAGCGTGCGCGGCCGGGCACCGGCCGCCCAGTCGCGAACAGAGGTCGCCCTGGGGATTCGGCCGCGAACAGAGGTCACCTTGGAGATGCGGCCGCGCTCAGGGGCGCCGTGGGAACCGCGAGAAATCGGGACGGCGTTTCTCGACATAGGCGTTGCGGCCCTCCTGGCCCTCTTCGGACATGTAGAACAACATCGTCGCGTCTCCCGCGAGCTGCTGGATGCCGGCGAGTCCGTCGTCGGCGGCGTTGAAGCTGGCCTTCAACATGCGAAGGGCCATCGGCGAGAGCGCGAGTATCTCGCGGCACAGATCCACGGTCTCGGCCTCGAGGCGGTCGAGGGGTACGACCGCGTTGACGAGCCCCCAGTCGAGGGCCTGGGCGGCGTCGTACTGGCGGCAGAGGAACCAGATCTCCTTGGCCCGTTTGAGGCCGATCGTCCTTGCCAGCAGCCCGGCTCCGTATCCCCCGTCGAAGCTGCCGACCTTGGGCCCTGTCTGACCGAAACGCGCGTTGTCGGCGGCGACCGTGAGGTCGCAGACCAGATGGAGCACGTGGCCGCCGCCGATCGCGTAGCCCGCGACCATGGCCACGACAGGCTTGGGAAGGCGGCGGATCTGTATCTGCAGGTCGAGGACGTTCAGCCGGCCGATGCCGCGTCTTGACATCTCGTCGTCGCCGAGATATCCGTCGTCACCTCTCACCCGCTGGTCGCCCCCGGAGCAGAACGCGTCCGGGCCTTGTCCGGTCAGGATGATCACGCCGATCTGGGGATCGTCCCGCGCCGCTTCGAAGGCTCGCGACAGCTCGAAGAGCGTCTGGGGACGGAAGGCGTTGCGAACCTCGGGCCGGCAGATGGTGAGCTTCGCGATCGCGTCTGCGGTCTCGTAGGCGATGTCCTCGAAGTCGCCGTGCCTGGTCCATTCGGTGACGGCCATCTGCTCCAGGCTAACGCCGGACAGGTCGGCCGGCCCCGTACGCTTGAGCCGTGCGCCGCCTTGTGGCCCTGGCTATGCCCGGTGGCCCGCCCTTCGCCGAAGCGCTCCGGCGCTGCTGGGACGACGACGATGCCGTGCTGCCGCTCGACCTGCGGCTTTCGCAGCCCGCCATCGCGCGAGTCGTCGAGTCACTGCGCCCTTCGGTCATCGTCGATGCCTCGGGCTGTCCGGCCTCGCTCCCCGGTGGCGAACCGGCCGAGGAAGGCGACGCCCTGGTCGTCGCCACGAGCGGTACCACCGGCGAGCCCAAGGGGGTGGTGCTGACCCACGGGGCCGTCGAGGCGTCGGCCCGGGCGACCAGCGCCCGCCTCGGTGTGGACCCGTCCCGGGACCGCTGGCTCGCGTGCCTGCCGCTGGCGCACGTCGGAGGCCTCTCGGTCGTGACCAGGGCGATGGTGACAGGGACGCCCGTGGAGATCCAGCCTCGTTTCGCCGTGGAGGACGCCACGGCAGCGGCGCAGGACCGGGGCGCGACGCTCGTCTCCCTCGTGCCTGCGACCCTTGCACGTCTCGGGCCCGAGGGGACGGCCTTGTTCCGGGTCGTCGTGGTGGGCGGCCAACAACCGCCGGCCGGCCTTCCCGCGAACGTCGTCGCCACCTACGGCATGACCGAGACGGGCTCCGGGGTCGTCTACGACGGCGTCGGCTTGGAAGGCGTGGAGGTGAGCCTGCGCTCCGGTGAGGTCTGGCTCCGCTGCCCGATGCTGCTGCGCTGCTACCGGGACGGGACCGACCCGAAGACCGCCGACGGCTGGTTCGCCACCGGTGACGCCGGCGAGCTCGACGGGGAAGGGCGGCTCTCGGTCCAGGGCCGGCTGGACGAGCTCGTGATCTCGGGAGGAGAGAACATCTGGCCTGCACGGGTGGAAGCAGTGCTCCGGCGCCACCCCCGCGTGGCCGACGTCGCAGTCGGCGGGCGTCCGGACGCCGAATGGGGCGTCAGGCTCGTCGCCTACGTCGTGCCGTCGCAGGCCCCGCAAGATGTCGAGCCGGCGTCGATGCTCGCCGAGGTGCGCGAGCTCGTGAAAGAGCACTTGGCCCCGTTCGCCGCTCCGCGGGAGCTCGTCGTCGTGGCCCGGTTGCCGCGATCCGCGATAGGCAAGGTCAGCCGGGCCGAGCTGGCGGCGCTCGACGGCCCTCGCGCAGTCGTCGGCTGAGACTCTCACGTCCCCCGGTGCCTGGTGCCGCTCCGCTGCGGCAACCGTGAGCGGGATCAAAGGTCCGACCCGGCACGTTCGCCCTCGATGACCGCGGCGTAAGCACGGCGGGGCGCCGCGCAGTCGCCCACCCGTCTCACGTCGAGCCCGGGAGCGCCTTGACGCAGTTGCCGGTAGAGACGGTCCTCGGACACGGGCGCGACCGCCAGCACCACCCAGTCGACGGCTCGCTGCTCGACGGTCCCCGTCGGGTGGTGCAGAAGCCGGACCCCGCCGGGCTCGAGCGCCATGACCACCAGCTCTGTCGATCGGACCATGGGCCGTGCCGCCGCCCGGATCTTGGGGCCCGCGAGATCCCAGGTGATGTCGAGATCACCGCCCACGACCAGGGCCGGCGTGGCGATCTCGACCGCACACCCCTGAGCGGCCAACAGCTCGCCGACACTGGTCGCCTGGTGGAAGGCGAGCTCGTCGACGACGAGCACGCTGCCTGATGGCCGAGCCGAGCCGTCGAGCACCTCGACGACACCGGCGAGCCTCGGTGCGGCAGCGGGCGGGTCGCACGCCCACCGTGGTCGCCTGGGTCGCGAGCCGGTGGCGACGATCACGGCATCGGGCCGCTCCGCGAGGACGGTGAGCGGCGTGGCCTCGGCCGATAGCCGGATCTCGACACCGAGCTCGCGGCATTGCGCCATCTGGTTGTGCACCAGGTCGCGGAGCTCGCCTCGGCCCGGAGCCGTGGCGGCAAGGCGAACCTGTCCTCCGGGCAGGAGAGCCTTCTCGAAGACGATCACCTCGTGACCGCCCCGCGCAGCCGCGATCGCTGCTTGAAGGCCCCCAGGACCGGCGCCCGCGACCACGACCTTCCGGCGGGGACCGGCGGTGGCGACCGATCGGGGCCCGATGTCCGCCTCCCGCCCGGCGCGGGGGTTCCCGGTGCACCTGAGCGCGCAGTTGTCGCGGATGCGCCCGACGCACTCCTGCACGCAGGACGAACAGAGCTGGATCGACCCGGTACGACCCGAGCGTGCCTTGTACCCGAACTGCGGGTCGGTGATCTGACCCTGCACGACCGCGACGAGGTCGCAGTGACCTGCCCGCAGTGCGTGCTCGGCCTGGGCCGGGTCCCTGTAACGGCCGGCACCGACGAGCGGGAGCGAGATCGCGTCGCGAAGCGCGGTGGCACCGCGGCTCGAAGACCTCGCCGGAACGTGCCGCGTCGCTTCGAGCACAGGAGGCGTCGCCGTCACGGCGCTGATCGAGGCGTTCAGGTAGTCCGCGCAGCCCTGTTCCTCCGCCATCCGCGCGACGGCGACGGCGTCGTGGACCGTCGTCCCCCGGTCGACGCGCTCGTCACCGCACAGCCTGACTCCGATCACGACCTTGCGCCCGACCGCGCCGCGTACCTCGCTCAAGATCTCCAGGAGGAGCCGGGCCCGCCGCTCGAGCGAGCCTCCGTAACCGTCCGTGCGCAGGTTCGTGGCGGGCGAGAGGAAGCCGCGTACGATCGAAGAGCCCGAGCACTGCAGCTCGACGCCGTCGAAGCCTCCCTCGGCGCAATGCGCCGCCACCGTCGCGTAAGCGGCGACGATCTCGGCGATCTCGTGATCTTCGACCGCTTTGGGCACCTCGCGCGACAGCGGGTCGGCAACCGCGGACGGCGCCCAGAGCGCCAGGCGCGAGTACATCGCGGTCCCCTGGCCGCCGTTGTGGTTGATCTGGGCGAATATCGCCGTGTCGTGGCGGTGCACGGTGTCGGTGAGCTTGCGGTAGGCAGGGACCACCTCGGGGTTGAACCCACAGATGACCTTCTCGTGGGGCCAGTCCGTGGGATGAACCGAGTGCTCCTCGGTGATCACGAGCCCTGCCCCGCCCGCGGCCCGGGCCTCGTAGTAGGCGGCGTGCTGATCGGTTGGCAGGCCGTCCTCCGCGAAGTTGGTCGGATGTGCCGCGAAGACGATCCGGTTCTCGAGCGTGACCGGCCCGATGCTGAGGGGGGAGAACAGCAGTGGGTACCGCCTGCTCCTCGTCATCGGGACGCGACCTCGCCACGGCGGTCGGCTGCAGCCCCGAGACCCAGGGCGACCAGGCGCCCTTCGAGGACCGCCTCGTGGATCGTCCGCGGCGCGACCGCGTCGCCGGCGCGAGGCCGACATGCGCCCGCCGCGCGCCAGAGGGTGTCTTCGGGCAACAGGAACCCCGCGTCGACGCACAGCGCCGCTTCGATCACGCGGCGCTCGCCGCTGCAGCGATCCTCGACAGTCACGCCCAGAGGATCGACCCTCACGATCGCGCTGCGACGGACGAGCTCGACGCCGCGCTGGCGGAGGCGGGCGTTCGCCGGAGCGATGTCGCCCGTGCGAGCCAGCTGCGCGCCGACCACATGGTCGGGAGTGACGAGGCTGACCACGGCACCGTGGGTCGCGAGCAGCTCGGCGACCCCGACGGCGATCGGGCCACCGATCGGGTCCCAGACGACGACGGGGCTCGGAGGCGGCTCGGCGACCTGCCGCTCGGCGGAGAGGACCTCGGCGGCTGTCGCGACGGCCGCCCCCGGGGCCACCTCGAAGCTCCGCCGGCCAGGACGTGAGCCGGTGCAGTGCACGACAGGCCCCTCGTGCCCGTCGACCTCCTCGAGGGTCACCTCATGGCCGGTGACGATCCGGACACCGCAGCGGCGGCACTCGGACTCCATCCAGTCCACAAGCGCAGCGAGACGTTCCCTCCCGGCGCGCGCGCGCCGCGACGCGAACCATCCCACCGAGGCTGTGGTCTCGTTCCACGAGCGTGACCTCGTGGCCGGCCGCGACGGCGACGCGAGCGCACTCGAGGCCCGCCGGGCCTCCACCCACGACGAGAACACTTGACTTCTGCCCGGCCGCGACGTCCACTGTGCCCCCCGTGCCCGCCGTTTCCGGCTCGAAAGGCGGGTCGACGAGCGGGTCGGTCGTCTCGTGGCCCGAACGTGGCTCACCGATGCAGGTGACGACGGGGTTGCGCACATCGCGCACGCGGCATGCCTGGTTGCACAGGACACAGGGACGGACGCGGTCGGCTGATCCCGCCGCCACCTTCCTGCCAAGCATGGGATCCGCGATCTGGGCGCGGGTCATCTCGACGAGGTCGGCCTCGCCCGTGTCGAGGAGCTCGTCTGCCAGCGCGACGTCGACGATCGAGCCCTGCGCCACAAGAGCGACGCCCGTCGGCAGGGCGGTTCGCACGATCGCCGCTGAGCAGCGGTTGAAGCCGGGCTCGACATGAGAGTCGGGCCTGGTGGCAGCGGTCCCGAACCCGGAGCCACGAACGGCACAGAGGTAGTCGAGCCCCAAGGGCGACAGGACCGCCGCGAGGCTCGCCGCGGTCTCCGGCACGATCCCTGCCCATGGCGCAAGCTCGTCGCAGGACAGCCGGAGACCGACGAGGCCGTCGGCCGAGACACGATCGACGGCGTCTCGCGTGACGCCGATCACTCTGCGCACGAGCTCGACGCGGTTGTGCCCGAGCTCGTCGTCGCGCAGGTTGGTGAGCCCGGAGCAGAACTGTCGCAGCAGGCTGTACTGACCGGCGTTCAGCTCCACACCGTCGCAGCCGGCCTCGACTGCCGCTGCCGCGGCGACGCCGAAGGCGGCGATCAGGGACTCGATCTCCTCGGGCTCCATGGCCTTGGGGACCTCGCGAGTCTCCAAGTCGGGTACCTGGGAGGGCGCGAGCAGGGCACGCTGGTGGTAGGCGCTCGAGCCTTGGCCGCCCGCATGGCCGAGCGCGGCGATCACGAGCGCGCCTTCCTCGTGGCAGGCCAGTGAGATGCGCGCCCAGCCCTCGGGGGCGAGTGCTGCGAGCGGTGCCCGCTCGTAGGGCCAGTCCGAGTCGTCGACCGACGCCTCCTCGACGACGACAACCCCTGCCCCGCCCGACGCTCGGGCCCGGTAGTAAGCGACGTGGCGGTCCGAGAGGGCCCGGCGTCTTGCGAGGTTGGTCTCGTGCGGGCCGAACACGAGGCGATTCCGGGCTTGGCGGTGACCCAGCCCGACCGGGTCGGCCAGGGATGTCAAGGCTGTGGTTCGCCGAGGCCCGCCTCGGCGAACAGGGCCGCAACTGCCTTGCTGATCCCACGCCATGCACCCTCGACGAGCGCCGCTTTGCCCGCGGGACCGAGCCTCATGGCCCCAGACCATAGATTCCGGAGCGTGAACGCGTTCCGATGCTTCTCTGTGGAGGCCTCAGGTGAACCGGCTCGGTAGCGAGACAAGCCCTTACCTGCGCCAACACGCCGGCGATCCCGTCGAATGGTACCCGTGGGGCGATGAGGCCCTTGCCGCCGCGAAGGAGCTGGACCGGCCACTTTTCATATCGATCGGCTATTCCTCGTGCCATTGGTGCCACGTCATGGGCCACGAGTCCTTCTCGGACCCGGCGACGGCTGAAGTCATGAACCGGCACCTCGTGAGCGTGAAGGTCGACCGGGAAGAGCGGCCGGACCTCGACGCGGTCTACATGGAGGCGGTGCAGGCCGCCACGGGGCGCGGCGGCTGGCCGATGAGCGTCTTCGCCACCCCGGACGGGCGCCCGTTTCTTGCCGGCACGTACTTCCCTGACCGCGCCCGCCACGGGCTGCCGTCGTTCCGTCAGGTGCTCGGCGCCGTCATCGAGGCCTGGCAGTCGCGGCGTCACGATGTCGTAGGCCAGGCACGCGCGCTTTCGGACGCGGTTGCGACCCGGCTCGAGTCAGTGGAGCTGTCGCTCGCCCGTGGGCAGGCCGGAAGGTCGGCGGACGAGCTGTGCGCAGAAGCGGCCGAACGGCTCGCGTCGATGTTCGACCCGCGCAATGGCGGGTTCGGCTCAGCCCCGAAGTTCCCCCAACCGCTCCTGTTGGACCTGCTCTTGCGAGACCACGTCCGTCACCGAGCGGGCGCGTCGCTCGACATCGTCGAGCGCACCCTCGAGGCCATGGCCTCCGGCGGCATCTACGACCATCTCGGCGGCGGGTTCGCGCGCTACTCGGTCGACCCGCACTGGGACGTGCCACACTTCGAGAAGATGCTGTACGACCAGGCGCTCATCGCTCGGGTCTACCTGCACTCCTGGCAACTGGACGGCGACCCTCGCTGGCTGCAGGTGCTCACCGAGACGGTTTCTTATGTGCTGCGCGACCTCCGTGACCCCGGCGGTGCGCTGTACGCGGCAGAAGATGCGGACTCCGAGGGTGAGGAGGGGCGCTATTACGTCTGGTCGGCCGAGGAGCTCACCTCGGCGCTCGGGCCCGATCTCGGCGCGGAGGCGGCCGAATGGTACGGCGTCACGGCGGACGGCAACTTCGAGGGCCGGACAGTCCTGCACCGGGCGCGGCGCGGTGATCTGCTGCGGCCCCCACGGATCGAGACCGCCCGGTCCAGGCTCCTCGCGGCGCGGGCCGGTCGCGTCCGGCCGGGCCTCGACGACAAGATCATCACGGAATGGAACGCGATGATGTGCTCGACCCTCGCCGAGGCCGCCGCGGTCACCGGGCGCGACGACTGGTCGCGGGCCGCGGCGGAGATCGCGACGTTCCTGCTCGAGCATCTGAGGCGAGCAGATGGCAGAGTGCTGCGCTCATGGTGCCAAGGGCGCGCCGGAGTGCTCGGCTACGCCGCGGACTACGCGTGGCTGACCGACTGCTGCACTCGCCTCGGCGAGCTCTCGGGCGACCCTCGCTGGACCGTGGAGGCCGTGACCATCGCCCGGCAGATGCTCGAGCTGTTCACCGACGACGAGCGCGGCGGGCTGTACACGACCGGGAACGACGCGGCACCGCTCGTCGTCCGGCCTCGCGAGGTCCAAGACGGTGTGACGCCGTCAGCGGGCTCGGTCGCTGCCATAGCGCTGGCTCGCCTCGGGGCCCTCGTCGGCGACGGCGATCTCTCCGCGGCAGCCGAACGGATCGTCAGCTCCCTCGGAGCCGGCCTGGCGGCCACGCCCTCCGCCTTTGCAGAACTGCTCCTCGCCGCGGCACTGGTCGAGCACGGACCGGTCGAGATCGTCGTCACAGGCGACAGGGAAGATCTTGTTCACGCGGCCGGGCGGCGCTTTGTCCCAGGAGCCGTGCTTGCCTGGCGCGCGCCCGCGACCAGGGTGCCCGGCGCCAACGGAGCGGTCACGGCCTTCGAGAGCCCGCTTCTCGCAGGCCGTGAAGACGGTTTCGCGTACGTGTGCCGCCGCGGCGCATGCCTGGCTCCGGTCGACAACGCCGATGCCCTGCTGGCATCCCTCGACGCCGTGGTCGTGTCGCCGTGAGATGGCACGCGGTGCGGGTGCCATCGCGCCGGCATCGTCGGCCCGGCGCGGTACGGGCGAACCGACCCGGCGACGTGCTCCGGTGCCTCCTGCTCGCCCGGGGGCCCGAGTGGGTCGTCGTCGACATCTCCAGCGGCGCCCTGGTGCGGAGCCGGGCCTCCGGCTGGCCGGTCGTGGCCACCGACTCGGGCCTTTTCGCCGGCGCGCCTCTCCACAGAGGTCGGCGGGGACCCCATGAGGGCCCGGAGCTGGACGTCGTCGAGATCGAGCTCGCCGATGACGACGAGCCGCCTGACCCGGCGCGGCCGGAGGCCGTCATGGTCCACCACGCTCCTGAGCTTGTCGGCACCCCACGGCGCCGTGCCACTCGCCGGGTCCTGCACGAGCTGCTCCCGGCCAACCCCAAGCGTCCCCTGCTCGGGTCACTGGGCCCCTCGATCTCCTATGTGGACCTCGACGGTTCGCGCCCTTCGGTCGCTGTCGTCGCTCCGGACCGGATGCCCGCCTTCGCCTGCGACATGGCAGGCACTTGGTGCCAGTTCAGCCTCGGAGGCCGCAAGCACCGCCTGCCGGTGGTCGACGAGCGCCTCATCGAGGCCAAGGATCGGGCTCGGGACGGCGCCCTCACGGGCGACGCCGTCGTGGAGGCAATCGGTGGAGCCCCCCGGTACCTGGTAGTCGCCCTGGGCGCGCCCCATCGCGGACAAGCACCAAAGCTCGTGCTGGGCGTGTTGCCGCGGCCCTGACAGGGCTGCGAGCACCGGGCGCACTCCACTGCCGGGGGCGACCCAGCCTGGAGCAGGCGATGCAGGACTAGACCGGGAGCGCGTTCGCTGCGAGTGCCTCGGCCATCGCCCAGCCGAAGGCCACAAGGGTGTCGCGACGCCGGCCGTCCACCGCGGCAAACAGCGCGCCGAGAGCTCCACGCTCACCCGGCGGCTCCTCAGGGTCGTAGTCGAGAAGCCCGGCCGCGTCGCCGTCGCCCTTGATCACGAAGGTCCGGTCGTCGAGCTGGCCTTCGGCTCCGAAACGCTTGGCGAGCCGGCGACCCCAGGCACGCTCCTCACCGGTCGCCCGGTGGTCGGGCCGCGGGACTACGTCCTCCAGCCCCACGAACGCGCGGAATCCGGCGGCTTGCGCAAGCCTGGTCCCGACCAGGACGTCTTCATCGGGAAAGGCGAGAACAGCACGGCGATACAGGTCGCGCATCGCAGCGTCGAGAGCCGCCGCCGCGCCAGGTCCCCGCGTGAAGGCGGCCACTCCGACCAACAGGCTCGGCGTGCCGCCTATCCGCTCGAGGGTCGCGAGCGCGTAGCCCCGAAGCTTCGACTGCTCGCGGACCTGGGTGACAAGCACCCAGTCCTCGCGCTGCTTCGACAGGAAGCCCACTTCCCAGCCGCCCGGCTCGTCCGCCGAGAGGTCGGCCATTTCGGCGAGCTCCGCGTCTGTGAGCGCCGTACAGTCCTTCGTGGCGACCTCGATCTCGATGGCCATGACAGTCTCATGCTCCCGTGCGTCGCTCTCACCCTGCCGCCCGGCCCACCCTGGGACACGGCCTCGGACCGCGCCTGGGATATTGGCCGCTCGTGGCGACGCCGAACCCCGAACGTGCCCGGTTGTGCGCACACGTCCCGGCTCGGACCATCACCAGTGTACGGGATCGAACCGATGACCTGCCAGGTGGTGCTCTGCCGACCACTCACCGCGCGACGGCAGAGGTGCCCAGCAGCTCCTTGAGAGCGCCGACGAGCCCGCCCCTCGGATCGACGTTGAACTGTGGCGGAAGCCTCAGCACCTTGTCCCCAACGCGCAGGTGGACGGCGCTGTTGCCCGGATGCTCGCTCACGAGATCGCGGATCTGGCGCACGAGCGAGTCGGTCAGCCGGTTGAGCGGCAGCACGACCTCGACAGGGGGATCGGTCCCGGGTGCGGTGAGCTCGAGGCGGCGGAGGTCCCTGCAGATGAGCTTCGGCTGGTCCTCGCGCAGGTCGAGGCGGCCCCGGACCGCGACGATCGCGTCCTGCTCGAGCAGGCCGCCGTACTCGAGCATCGTCTTCGGGAACACCATCACCTCGATCGCCGCCTCGAGGTCCTCGAGCACGAACGTCGCCATGAGCTCGCCGCGCCGGGTGTAGCGCCGCACCAGGGCAGTGACGACACCTCCCGTCGTGATCGTGACGTTCTCGGTCCAACCGCCCGGACCGGTGCCCGCATCGACCGCTCCCATGGCGTCTCCCCCCGGAGCCGCTGAGTCGAGCAGGTCACGGATCGTGACGTCGGTGACGTTGCCCAAGGCCTTCTCGAGCCCCATCAGGGGATGGTCGCTGACGTACAGGCCGAGCATCTCCTTCTCGAATGCCAGCCGTTCGGCCTTGTCGAACTCGAGGTCCGGGATTGCCACCCAGGTGCCGTCGAGGCTCGCCGGCGACGCACCTCGAGACTCGGCGTCCCCGGCCTGTTCGTCGAAGAGCGAGAACAGGGTCGCGATCCCCTGCTCTTCCTCGCGCCGGCGGACCAGCGCCCGCTCGACGATCCCCTCGAAGGCCAGGCAGAGCCCCTTACGCGGATGACCGAGCGAGTCGAAGGCACCCGCCTTGGCGAGCGACTCGACAGCCCGCTTGTTCAGTGCGCTCGAATCGACCCGCCGGCAGAAGTCGTAGAAGTCGACGAAGGGGCCACCGCGCTCGCGGGCGGCAACGATGTGCTCGACGATGGCCTCCCCGACGTTGCGCACCGCGGAGAGGCCGAAGACGATGGCGTCACGGCCGGGAGAAGCCTGGCCCTGGGCTGTGCCGCGGATCGTGGTGAAATTCGAGGACGACGCATTGACGTCCGGCACGCGCACCTCGATCCCCAGCGTGCGGCACTCGGAGAGGTAGACGGCCGTCCTGTCCTTGTCGCCCTTCACCGATGACAAGAGCGCGGCCAGGTACTCGACGGGATAGTTCGCCTTCAGCCACGCCGTCTGATAGGCGACCAGGCCGTACCCGTACGCGTGGGACTTGTTGAAGGCGTAGTCGGCGAACGGTTCGATGATGTCGAACAGCTGCTTGCCGAGCACCTCGCCGTAGCCCTCCTTGACGCAACCGGCGATGAACTTCTTCCGCTCCGCTGCGATGAGCTCGCGGTTCTTCTTTCCACACGCTTTCCGCAGGTTGTCGGCTTCCTCGAGCGAGTAGCCGGAGAAGCGCTGCGCGACCCGCATCACCGACTCCTGATAGAGCATCAGTCCGTAGGTGTCGCCGAGGATCGCCTCCGCGTCCGGGTGGAGGTAGGCGACGGCCTTGCGACCGTTCTTCAGATCCGGGTAGTCACGGTGCATGTTGGCTGCCATCGGGCCCGGCCGGTACAAGGCGACAAGCGCCGCGACGTCATCGAAGCTCGTCGGAGCCAACGAGCGCAGCGTCGAGCGCATGGCGGCCCCTTCGAGCTGGAACACGCCGATGGAGTCACCTCTCCGAAGCATCTCGAAGGTCGGCTCGTCGTCGAGGGCCACCGAGTCGATGTCGGGACGCGATCGCGTCGTCTGCTCGATGAGATCGAGGGCCATCTCGATGACCGACAGGTTGCGCAGCCCGAGGAAGTCCATCTTCAACAGGCCGAGATCCTCGACACCGTGCATCTCGTACTGCGTGACGATCGGGGCGTCACCCGGATCGGCGCCGGGCTCGGGCTTGCGCTGGACGGGCAGGTACTCGGTCAACGGCTCGTGGGTGATGACGACAGCCGCGGCATGGATGCCGTCTTGGCGCCGGAGCCCCTCGAGGCCCTTGGCGACGTCGATCACCATCCTCGCATCCGGGTCCTGCTCGTACATCTCGCGAAGGTCGGCCGCGGCCGTGTAGCCGTCCTCGTGACCCTCGACGCGCTCGAGGCAGGCTCGCAACGGCGTGTCGCGACCCATCACCAGCGGAGGCATCGCCTTCGCGATCTTGTCCCCGAGGGCATAGGGAAGGCCGAGGACGCGAGCTCCGTCGCGCACGGCCGCCCGGGCCTTGATCGTCGAGAACGTGACGATCTGTGCCACGTGGTCCGCGCCGTAGCGCTCTGAGACGTACCGGATCATCTCGCCCCGGCGGCGCTCGTCGAAGTCCATGTCTATGTCGGGCATCTGCTTGCGGCCCGGGTTCAGGAAACGCTCGAAGAGCAGGTCATAGCGGATCGGGTCGAGATCGACGATGCGCAGGCAGTAGGCGACGCAGCATCCCGCCGCCGAGCCACGGCCCGGACCGACCCGGATCCCCGCCTCGCGCGCGTAGCGGATGATGTCCCAGACGACGAGGAAGTATGCCGAGAACCCCATCTCGGAGATCAAGCGCAGTTCGAAGTCGAGCCGCTCGGCCACTTCCGGCGGGATCCGCGGTCCGTAGCGGGCCGCGGCGCCCTCGTAGGTCAGGTGGGCCAGATAGCCGGCCGCCGACTGCTCGTAGGTGTCTTTCCGGAATGCCTCCGGGATCGGGAACTGCGGGAGTGCCGGCTTGCCGAGCTCCAGCTCGACCTTCGCCCTCTCGGCTATCCACAGCGTGTTGTCGCATGCAGCCGGCACCTCGCCGAAGAGGCGCCGCATCTCCTCCGCGCTCTTCAGGTAGTGCTCCTGGCCCTCGAACTTGAAGCGCTTCGGGTCGTGGATCGTGGCGCCGGTCTGCACGCACAGCAGAGCGTCATGGGCGACTGCGTCCTCGCGCTTGCAGTAATGGCTGTCGTTCGTGGCGACCAGTGGGGCGCCGAGAGCGCCGGCGATGCGGATGAGCCCGGGATTGGTCCTGCGCTGTGCGTCCAGGCCGTGATCCTGCAGCTCGACGAACAGGTTCTCACTGCCGAAGATGTCCTGAAGCCTCCCGGCCAGGACCATCGCAGTGTCGAAGTCGTCGGCGAGGAGGGCCTGGGCCACGACGCCGCCCAGGCACCCGGTCGTGGCGATGAGGCCTTCGTGATGACGCTCCAGGAGCTCCCAGTCCACACGGGGCTTGTAGTAGTAGCCCTCGAGGTAGGCGGCCGAGGAGAGCTTGATGAGGTTGCGGTAGCCCTGCGTGGTCTCAGCGAGGACGGTGAGGTGGTAGTAGAGCTTCTCGCCTCGCTCGCCCTCGCCGCCCGTGTCGTCGATGCGGCCCCGCCTTACCGGGCGCTCGTGACGGGACTGCGCGGCCATGTAGGCCTCGGTGCCGATGATCGGCGTGATGCCGCGTTCCCGGCACTCCTTGTAGAAGTCGAGGACGCCGTACATGTTGCCGTGATCGGTGATCGCCAGAGCGGGCTGGCCGTCGGCGACCGCGGCGGCGACCAGATCGCCGATACGCGCCGCCCCGTCGAGCATCGAGTACTCGGTGTGGGTGTGCAGGTGCACGAACGATGCGCCACCGTGTGCCGTGCCCCCGGACGCCTCGACCACTGCCTACCCACTCCCTGTCCACAGGCTCGATCCACAGCCTGTGGACGAACTACAACCCTGTCATTAGCCCTAGCGCACGATAGCGCGCCGGTTGCGCCACGCGAGATCCTGCCCGACAGTTTCCCGTCATGGATTGCCACTTTGGGTGGGTTGCGCGACGCTGTAGGTATGGAGCGGTCTGATCTCGATTCACTGCTGCACCGCCTGTCCGCCGCCGAAGGTTCCGATCTCCACTTGAAAGTGGGGTCTCCGCCACGAATGCGGATCAACGGCGAGCTCACTCGCGTCACCGATGTGCCGGTCATCAAGGCAGACGACATGGTGCGGATCACCAAGGAGGTCATGCAGCAGCGGACGTGGGACCATTTCGAGCAGACCAACGAGGCCGACTTCGCGTACTCGATCCCGAACCTCGGGCGCTTCAGGGTCAACGCCTACCGCCAGCGCAGCACGATCGGGATGGTCTTCCGGCTCGTCCGTTCCCATGCCCGGTCTTTCGGCGACCTGAACCTCCCCGAGGCGGTCCGGCGCCTCGCCGACGAACAGCGGGGGCTCATCCTCGTGACCGGGCCGACGGGCTGCGGCAAGACGACGACGCTCGCCGCCATGGTCGACCACATCAACCGGACCCGTGAGTGCCACATCGTCACCATCGAGGACCCGATAGAGGTTCTGCACCACGACGAGCTGTCCGCAGTCAGCCAGCGCGAGGTCGGCTTCGACACCGCGAGCTTCCTCGTCGCGCTGCGCTCGGCGCTTCGGGAGGACCCGGACGTGATCCTCGTAGGCGAGATGCGCGACACCGAGACCGTTGAGACCGCACTCAGCGCGGCTGAGACCGGCCACCTCGTGTTCGCCACGCTCCACACCATCGACTGCGTGGAGACCATCAACCGGATCGTGGACTTCTTCCCGTCCGCTCAGCAGCGCCAGGCGCGCCTGAGTCTCGCCGGGTCGCTGAAGGGCACGCTGTGCCAACGCCTCGTCCCGACCGCCGACGGCTCGGGCAGGGTGCCTGCGCTCGAGATCATGATCATCAACGGGCGAATCCAGCAGTGCATCATCGAGCCCGGGCAGGGCGGCGACATCACCGGCATCATCCGCGAGGGCGAGTACTACGGGATGCAGACCTTCGACCAGGCGCTCGTCTCCCTGCTCGAGCAGGGCACGATCGACCTGCGTGCCGCGACACAAGCGGCCTCGAACCCGCACGACCTGCGCGTCGCGCTCCAAAAGCGCGGTCTGATCGGTTCGGCTGCCCGATAGCCGACCGCTCCCAAAGGCGTCAGATCGAGGACCACGCGTGGACGATCGGCGCCCCGAACAGAACGGTGATCACAGTGCCGGCGGCGAGAAACGGGCCGAAGGGGACACGCGTGCTCCGCTGCACCTTGCCCATCGCGAGCAGCAAGGCGGCAGGCACTCCCGCCACGACGAAGCTGAGCAGGAAGCCGACGATCGCCTCGCGATAGCCCAGCCAGCCGAGAAACCCTCCGCACAGGCCCGCAAGGCGAACGTCACCGAAGCCGATCCCCCTCGGCACGGCATAAAAGAGCGTGAAGAAGGCGGCAAATGCGACTGCGCCGCCGACGGCCGCGCCCGCGAGCGCGGACCAGTGATGAGTGCCGGCCGAGGCGAGCACGAGAAGCGGGACGCCGAGCGCGGCGGTCACGTACACGATGGCGGTGGGAATCCGCATGTGCTCGACATCGATCGCGGAGATCGCGACAAGTGAGGCCCCGAGCACGCAATATGCGGGCAGGGCCCACACCGAGGACAACCGCCAGGCGAGCATCACGAACAGGATCCCCGTCCCGAGCTCTGCCAAGGCGTC
Source organism: uncultured Acidimicrobiaceae bacterium (assembly GCA_963727645.1). Taxonomy (GTDB): domain Bacteria; phylum Actinomycetota; class Acidimicrobiia; order Acidimicrobiales; family Bog-793; genus Fen-455. Next base: position 8,549 of record CAVSHA010000028.1, on the reverse strand, counting down.
ACGAGGTGGAATATGCGAGCCACAGGACCGGCATCGACCTCTGAGCACGACGTAGGAGACGACCGGGATGTTGTCGTAAGCCCGGACGGGCGCCGAGCAGGCGACGCAGTGGGAAGGGGGCGACACGATCGACTCCTGGCGGGGGAGCCGGTCGACGACCACGCCGATGAACGAGCCGATGACCAGGCCGACGACCCCGGCCACCGCCTCCGAGGTCACTGGCATCGGTGCTCGATGGTCTGACCCTCAAGGCTGGTCCGCGCGGACGCGAGCGAGCCAACTGAATGCACGGTTTGCCTCCTGCTCGCCCTTGTCCTGGGGTCGTATCGCGCGTACCCTATCGAAGCTAGTATGAACGCGTAGCGCGCGGCTGTAACCGCTTAGCGCGCCCGCGCGTGGGCTCGCCGGGAGGGAAAAGACGCGCATGCCGACCAGACGTCGATATGAACCAATAAAGAAATTTCGGCGCGCGCCCGATGGTATTAGGGGATGAGTACCACCGAACAGACCACTCCGATCGCCGCGCGGCGGCAAGTGTCACCTTCCAAGGCGGAGGTCGCTGAGGCGCGGGCCCTCTCCAAGGAGGTCGGCCTCGAATATGTGGACCTTGACCGCTACCCCCTCAATGCCGCGGCGACGTCGTTGCTGCCTGAGCAGGCCTCCCGCCGCCAGCACGCGCTCGCGATCGGCTGGAAGTACGGCACGCCAGTCGTAGCAGTAGCGCGTCCGGACAACCTCATGACCATGGACGACCTGCGGACGATCGTCGGGAGGGACATCCACGCTGTCGTGGCCTGCGAGTCCCAGATCGATGCCTACATCGAGCGCATGTACGCCCGGGCGGAGGCATCAGCCACCGGTCACGTCCGGCCAGCTCGCGCCACGGCCGAAGACCTCAAGAACCCTTCGTCCGCGTCGCCCCCAACGCTCGCGGAGCCTTCGCCTCCCCCCGCCGCATCCGAACCCCTCGTGGCACCGGAGCGCCCCGGGCCGGGAGAACAGGAGCCCGTTGCGCCAGCGAGCACCGCAGCGCCATCGTCCACGGCCTCGGAGCCGGAACCCGAGGCGGCGCTTGACCTGCTCGAGCTGGTGCAGCCCACTGCGAGCCCGCCTGGGGCGAGTGAGACGGCCAAGGCGGAGGCCGAAGCCGTGAACGCGCTCCTGGCGGCGACCGAGCTGACCGAGGCCTCCCACGGCGGCGGCTCGCACGCAGGTGGCGCAGGCACCCCGAAGCCGGCGACCCCCGATCTCGCCGAGCTGCTCGTGAGCTCCGGTCAGGTCACTCGCGAGGAGATGGAAGCCGCGTTGCGCGAGAGGGCGGCGACGGGGAGGTCGCTCGGCGAGATCCTGAGCGAGCTCGGCCTCGTGTCCGAGGAGGACCTGATCCGTGCCTCGGCTGCCGAGGCCGGCATGGAGTTCGTCGATCTCAACGACCAACCACTCGACCCCGAGGCAACAAAGCTGATCCCCGAGGCGCTCGCTCGTCGCCACCGTGTGCTCGCGCTCGCCTACCGGGGTGACACACCTGTGATCGGCATGGCGAACCCCTCGGACGTGTTCGCCATCGACGACCTGCGCTCACTGCTCGGCAACGACCTGCACATCGTGGTGTGCAGCAGCGGCCAGATCGCCGAGTACCTGTCGCGTGTGTACCGGCACGACCGCGAGACGACTCTTGCCGCCCAGTCCGCTGCGTCGCAGACCTCGGCCGGTGACGAGACCAAGATCACCGAGATCACCGACCTTCACGCGGTGGTCGAGGACGCCCCGATCGTCAAGTACGTCAACCTGATCCTCCGTCAGGCCCTCCAGGAGCGCGCTTCGGACGTTCACATCGAGCCGAGCGCCGATGACCTCCGAATCCGGTTCCGGATCGACGGCGTGCTCCATGAGGTCACCCGTTCGCCAAAGGCGATCCAAGGTGGCGTCACGACGCGCCTCAAGGTGATGGCCAGCCTCGACATTGCCGAGCACCGCGTTCCCCAGGACGGACGCATCACCCTCACCGCAGGCCGGCGCGAGATCGACCTCCGGGTGGCGACTCTCCCGACAGTGCACGGTGAGAAGATCGTTCTTCGTGTGCTCGACAAGTCGAGCGCAACCTTGAACCTCTCCGAGCTCGGCTTCCTGCCCACCGTCCAAAAGCGCTACGAGGTCGCTTACCGAAAGCCGTACGGGACCATACTCGTGACGGGCCCCACCGGATCGGGCAAGTCCACGACGCTTTATGCGACCTTGAACGCGCTCAACTCGCCCGAGCGCAACCTCATCACTGTCGAGGACCCGGTTGAGTACCAGCTCCGTGGCGTCAATCAGATCCAGGTGAACCCCAAGGCCGGTCTCCACTTCGCCAACGCCCTGCGCTCCATCCTGCGCTCCGACCCGGACATAGTTCTCATAGGCGAGATCCGAGACCGCGAGACCGCCGTCATCGCGATCGAGGCCGCGCTGACCGGCCACCTCGTGCTCTCGAGCCTTCACACCAACGACGCCGCCGGGACACCGATGCGACTGGTCGAGATGGGCGTGGAGCCGTTCCTCGTTGGCTCCGCCCTCGACTGCGTCCTGGCTCAGCGCCTTACGCGCCAGCTCTGCGAGAACTGCCTCGAGGACTATTCTCCGACAGTCGAGGACCTCGAACTGATCGGCTTCACAGAAGAGGACGAACCGCCGAACGGGAAGGTGCGGTTCCGCAGGGCCGTCGGCTGCCAAGCCTGCAGCCGCACCGGCTACCGCGGTCGCATCGCTCTGCAGGAGCTCCTGCTCGTCGACGAAGAGATCGAACGTGCGATCATCGCCCACAGCTCTAACGACGACATCCAACGCCTAGCCCTCGAACAGGGGATGGTCCCATTGCGTCACGACGGATTGCGCAAAGCAGCGCTCGGCATCACGAGCCTCGAAGAGATACTCAGGGTGGTCGTATGAGTGCCGACCGCCGGCCCCCGACAGAGTGGTCCAGGCGGCTTTCCGAGACGCTCGTCGCCGCCGGCCGTATACCCGCTGACACCGCTGCCGTCATGCTCTCCGAGGCAGCCTCCAGCGGGCGACCCGTAGCGGCAGTGCTCGCCGACCGGGGCCTCGTGGAACCCTCGGTGTCGCTCGCCGAGCTCACCCGGATCTCCGGGATTCCGTCAGTCGACATCTCCGCGCAACGGCCCATGGGTGAGGCGTTCCGCTTGGTTCCCGAGCTGTTCGCCCGCGAGCTGACCGCGGTCGGGTACAAGCTCGAAGGTGAGCGTCTGACGCTCGCGTGTGCCGAGCCGATCGACCTTGCCCAACAGCGCGAGATCTCGGCGTTCCTCGGTGTCGAGGTCGCCGGGTGCCTCCTGGCCGAGCCTGTCGCAATCGAGCATCTCATGAACGCCGTCTACCCCCGGTTGTCCTCTGATGAGAAGGCGGCGGCGACCGCTTCTGCGCCGGCAACGGCCGAACTGGGCGCGTCGCAGCTGACCAGCTCGATGGTGAACGCGCCGGCCCAAGTCCACGAGCCGGTCATGGCCGGTGCCCAGGTTCCCAACGACGTGTCCTCGAATGGTTCGCTCGAGCCGCACTATGACGCGAATGACTGGCAGGCCGACTACGGAGTCGACGTCAGACGCTCGACGCTGCCGGCGGCTTCGGGCGGCATGCCGGACATCGAGCCGTTCACGCCGACGCTCAACCCCGACGGCACCCTGGACATCGACGAACTGCTCACCTACGCGGTGCGCAACGGTGCGTCGGACCTTCACCTCGCGAACCAGCTGCCACCCGCGATCCGCATCGACGGCTCACTGCGGCCCATCGAAGGCCTGGCACGCGTGGACAACGAGCAAATCCGTGAGATGGTCTATCGGATCCTGACCCAGGGCCTTCGTGAGCGCTTCGAGGCCGAGCGAGAGCTCGACACAGCCCACACGATCATGGGCGTAGGCCGGTTCCGGGTCAACGTCTTCCAGCAGAGAGGCTCGATCGGGACGGTCATGCGAGCGATCCCGCACGAGATCCCGCCGTTCGACACGCTCGGGCTGCCGGCGATCGTCCCCACACTGGCGGAACTGCGCCGCGGGCTCGTGCTGGTGACCGGACCGACGGGATCGGGCAAGTCGACGACGCTCGCGTCCCTTATCAACATCATCAACCAGTCGAAGCCTCTTCACATCGTGACCGTCGAGGACCCGATCGAGTTCCTCCACACCCACAACCGGTCGATCGTCAACCAGCGCGAGGTCGGCACCGACACGAAGTCGTTCGCCGAGGCGCTTCGGCACGTGCTGCGCCAGGACCCGGACGTGATCCTCATCGGTGAGATGCGCGACACCGAGACCATCGCCACGGCGCTCACCGCGGCCGAGACCGGGCACCTCGTGTTCGCGACCTTGCACACCCAGGACGCCCCCCAGACGATCGACCGGATCATCGACGTCTTCCCGAGCGGCCAGCAGGACCAGATCCGGATCCAGCTCGCCGGATCGCTCGAGGCAGTCGTAACTCAGCAGCTCGTGCTGAGCGCGAGCGGCTTCGGTCGCACGCCGGTCGCGGAGGTCATGCTCTGCAACCCGGCGATCCGCAACCTCATCCGGAGCGCCAAGACGCACCAGATCTACTCGCTCATCCAGACAGGAGCGGCGGCGGGGATGCAGACCATGGACCAAGGACTCGCGAAGGCGGTCCAGTCTGGCGCCATCACCGAAGCGATGGCATTCGACCGCTGCCACGACCCGAGCGAGCTTCGCGACTACCTGAGGTCGCGATGACTTCGGTCACCATCGGTCTGGAGGACTGAAAGATGCCAACTACGACCTTCGACTACAAGGTCCGCGACGCCGACGGCAGGCTGGTCAAGGGTCAGCTCGAGGCGGACAGCATCCCGCTCGTAGCAGCCCGCCTGAGGGACATGGGGTACGCGCCCGTCGAGATCAAGCCCGTTTCGATCAACTTGAGGCGCGAGATCAACATCCCCGGCATCACCGATCGCGTCGCGCTCAAGGATGTCGCGCTCATGAGCCGCCAGCTGGCGACCATGGTCTCCGCGGGGCTCACCCTCGTACGGGCGCTCGGCGTGCTTGCCAGACCAGATCGAGTCCAAGCCGCTTCGCGAGGCCATGCTCCAGGTACGCACGGATGTCGAACAGGGCTCGTCCTTGTCGACCTCGCTCGAGAAGCTCCCCAAGGTGTTCCCACCGCTCTACATCGCGATGGTCCGGGCCGGAGAGGTCGGGGGCCAGTTGGACTCCGTGCTCCTCAAGCTCTCGACCACTCTCGAGAAGCAGGTCGAGCTCCGCCAGAAGGTCCGCTCGGCCATGGCGTACCCGGCCATCGTGATGTGCGCCGTCATCGTGATCAGTCACGGCGATGATGATCTTCATCGTCCCGATCTTCAAGCGCTTGTTCACGAGCCTGAACGGGACCAACTGCCCCTCCCGACCCGGATCGTCATCGCCATCTCCAACGTCGTCGCCAGCGTCTGGCTGCTCGTTGTCATAGCGGTCATCGTCACGATCGTGGTCCTGATGCGACGGTGGATCGCGACGCCGGGCGGCAGGAGGAAGTGGGACGCGTTCAAGCTCCGCCCGCCCGTGTTCGGCCCCCTGACTCACAAGGTCGCGCTCGCCCGGTTCTGCACGACCTTCGCCTCCTTGCTGTCGGCCGGTGTGCCGGTCATCGAGGCCCTCGACATCGTCGCCGCAAACGCGGGCAACCGAATCGTCGCCGACGCACTTGTCGGAGCCCAGGACGGCGTCCGCGAAGGCAAGACCCTCTCGAGCGTCCTCTCCAGGTACCCGGTCATGCCCATCATGGTCACCCAGATGATCGAGACCGGCGAGGAGTCAGGTGCGCTCGACGACATGCTCGACAAAGGTCGCGACGTTCTACGACAACGAGGTGAGCGCGACCGTCGACAGCCTGACCTCGATCCTCGAGCCGTTGATCATCGTGTTCATGGGTGCATGCATCGGATGCCATCGTCGTGAGCCTGTACCTCCCGATGTTCGACTACGTCAAGCTGCTGCAGCAACCTGGGGCCTAGCTCCGGATTGAGAGCTGCCCGGTGTGAGGACGAAAGGCCTCAACGGGCGCTTGTACTGCTCTCGGCTCAAGAAGCGCCCCGAGAAAGCCGATAAGAAGGACCTTGTGCATGCTTGTCTCTTCGACTGTCGACAGGCTTTCGACCGAAGTGCCAGAACCTTCGAATGCCAGTTCTTCGGAAGGCCAACCGCTAGCATGACTCGGGCGGGTTCGCAACGCTATGGGTTCATTCTCAGTGTCAGGAGCACGTTGATGGCTACGGGACGCTTGAGTGTCGAGATCAGCAGCAGCGCAGTCCGCATGGCCGAAGTCGTCGTGGGGCGTGGACAGCCTGAGCTCGTCCGCATCGGTCAAGTCGCCCTTCCTCCGCGGGCCGTTCTTGACGGTGTGATCCTCGACGTCGCGGCAGTCCGTGTTGCGCTGGAGCGCTGTATCAAGGAGGGCGGCTTCTCGCCTGGAGACGTGCACTTGGGAATTGTCGGGCTTCGCGCGATCACGCGCGAGCTCGGGATGCCGCTCGTGCCTGACTCGGAGATTGACTCCGCGGTGCGGCTGCAGGCGCTTGATGTCATCCCATTTGCAATCGACAGGGCGCTCATCTCCGCACGTCCACTGGAAGAGACCGTCGGCGCGAACGGGTTGCCCGAGCGGCGCGTCCTTGTCGCGGCGGCCCATCGCGACCTCGTCGATCCCCTTGTCGAGATCGTCACTGCGGCCGGGCTGACACCGGTCAGCGTCGAACCTACTTCTTCCGCAATGATCCGGGCCCTTTTCGATCCCGACGACAGCGCTCGACGGTCCTGAAGCGATCGTCGCGATCGGTGGTGCGCTCACCAATGTGGCCGTGCACGAGAACGGGGTTCCCCACTTCGTCCGCACGATCGCAGAAGGTGGCGACGCCGTCACCGCAGCGATCGCGAGCGTGCTCGGACTGCCGGTGGCCGATGCCGAAGCAGTAAAGCGGAATCTGGACGAATCCGCGCCCCATACTCGTGCCGCGATCGGTGCTGCCCGCGATGCCTCCATGTCGCTGATCGCCGAGCTGCGAAGCTCGATCGACTACTACGCGACTCTGACCGGTCGCAGCCCTGTCCGCCGGGTCGTGGTCACGGGAGGCGGATCTTGCCTTTCCGGGTTCGCCGAGCAGCTGCAACAGCAGCTTCGGCTGCCCGTGGTGCAGGGAAGCGCGCTCGAGCCGAATCGACTGCTCACGGCTCAACCTGCCGCGAGCAGGAGATCGCCCGACTCGACCCCGCAGTCGCCGTCGTCGTTGGCCTTGCGCTACCGGGCGCCAAGGGCGTCAAGGAGCTCGACCTGCTCCCGCCTGAAGTGGTACTCGGGCGCAAGCGCAAGCAGCTGGAGCACGCGATCATCCTTGTCGGTGTCCTCCTTGTGGTCGTGATGGCCGGTCTCGGCGTGCTCCGCTTCCTCAAGGTGCACAACGCTGAGAATCAGGTAGCAGGCCTGCAGAGACAGATCGCATACGTCCAGACCCAGATCCCCAAGTACGACAAGGTCCAACAGGAACGTGCCGAGATCCTCGGCCTCGAGTCGATCAGCACTCCCATCGTGACCGACGAAGTGTACTGGCCGGGCGTGATCGCGGCCCTCGCCAATGCCACGCCAGCGGGCGGCACGGTCACCAGCTTCTCCGCCGGCTCCGTTGCACGGGCGGCTCCGGTTGCACCGACAGCCGGTGCTCCTGCACCCCCGCCTCTCACACCGGCCGAGACGCAGATCGCGAGCCGTGAACATCTCTCTCCAGTCGCCGACCGGGTACCCGTACTTCCGCAGCTGGTATTACTCCGTCAGCGGCTCCGGCAAGCTGACTGTCAACGGATTCAGCGGGATCACGCAAGCCGCCGCCAAGCAGGTCACCTTCACTTCGACGGTGGGAGTCACGGGAGAGGTCACTTCAATACGGGCCAACGAATTCAAGGTGCCATGATGAATCGAATGCCAAGTCTCAACCTCGACATACTGAAGTCGAAGGTGGTTCTCATCGTCACGGGCTGCGTGATCGTCCTGCTCATCGTCTGGTGGTTCGCGTGGATGACCCCGGAGGCCAACAAGCTTGCTGCCGTCCAACAGCAGGTGACTACTAACCGTACGCAGTTGACCCAGCTGAACTTGGAGCTCGCATCGCTGAAAGCGGAAAAGAAGCTTGTGCTGAAGGAGCTCCCCTTTCTCAAGAAGGTAACTGCAGCAATCCCACCGACCGAGGACCCGCCCGGGATCGTCGATTCGCTCAACACCCTCGCGAACAAGACGGGCTGCGATCTCTTGTCTGTCACCCCCGCGGACACCCCGAGCGCCAGCGGCGTGACAGGCCTTTCAGATATACCTGTCTCCTTCTCGATTTCGGGAGCCCATAAGGACGTGTTCGCGTTCTTGTCGAACTTTTACAAGATGACGCGGCTCATGACAATCAGCACTGTCGGTCTTTCTCCAGCGGGCACCAACCCGAACATCTTGGCTGTGGGTGACGGTCAGCAGTACAACATGACCGTTAGCGCAACGGCCTACACGACCTACGT
>CAVSHA010000027.1:0-25925 GCA_963727645.1 uncultured Acidimicrobiaceae bacterium | reverse complement strand
GCCTTGGCGTCGTCGCGGGCGAGGTCGAGAACAACATGAGAAGGCAACTGATGCTGGAGGCCTTCGGGCGCGAGAGGTGCGCGACGCGGAGCATGCCGCCGCGTACGATTGGCGCTAGTCCCTCGGCAGCCCGGCGTCTGCCCCGGTGACGGTGGATCCTGGGGTGCAAGCCTGCCAAGAGACGGGGACCAGACCTGTCGGCACAAGCTGTTATCCTCCGCCGGGGCAGTGAAACGTTACACTTCGGGCGTGATCACGCCGCGGTGGTGGGCACTGGGGCGATCCGGACGTCATTTCCGGCACGCCAGGAGCTGGTTTGCCTGCGGCACGAGCCGGCACACGTCCCCCACATAGGAGACCGTTGACCCTGCGTCGCAACGTACCATCGAGGTCCTCGTCCCGGCTTGCGGAGTCCGGTGCCCGTGGCGCGCGCCAGCCCATGGCCGTTCGAGGGCGGGTGACAATCAAGGACGTGGCCGAGTCCGCCGGCGTCTCGCTCGGCACGGCGTCCAACGTGTTGAACCGGCCGGATCGTGTCGCGCCCGAGACTCTCGCGCGAGTCCAGGACGCGATCGACCGGCTGGGCTTTGTCCGTAGCTCGGCCGCGCACCAGATGCGGGGCCGCAGCAACAGCCGGTGCTTCGGCGCCGTAGTGCTCGACGCCTCCAACCCGTTCTCCACCGAGACGGTGCGGGGCTTGGAGGACACGGTGCACGAGCAAGGATCCGCTGTGGTCCTGTGTTCAACCGACGGTTCACCGGACCGGGAGGCCCGCTACCTGCGCTGGCTCGAGGAGCAGCGTGTCCAGGGCATCGTGATAACCCCGGCGACGCGCAGCATCCGGCATCTCGAGACCTTGCGGGACCGGGGCACCCTCGTAGTGCTCCTCGACAGGCCGAGCAACAAGGGCGAGCTGTGCTCTGTCTCGGTTGACCACGCGCGAGGCGGGGAGCTCGCCGCCGGCTATCTCTTCGACCTCGGGCACCGGCGGATCGCCTTCATCAACGGGCCGCTCCACCTCTCACAGTGCGCCGAGCGGCGGCGCGGCATGCGCCGAGCTGCCCGCCAAGCAGGGCTCAGCCCCGAGGACAGCATCATCGAGTACACGATCGACCCGATCACCGCCTTCGGGCAGGCCGAACTCACAGTAGACAAGTTCCTCGCTATCGCGGAACGGCCGACTGCCGTGGTCTGTGTGAATGACCAGATCGCCTTCAGGGTGCTGCGGACATTGGCGGAGCGCAGGGTACGGGTGCCGCGCGACATGAGCGTTGTCGGTTACGACGACGTCGAGTTCGCGTCGATGCTGTCCCCGACCCTCACTTCGATTCGCCAGCCCAAGTACGCGCTGGGAAGAGCTGCTGCCGAGCTGCTCATCGCCGAGACCGTCGACCCATTGCACCGCCACGGCGACATCCTTTTCGAGCCGGAGCTTGTCGAGCGCCAATCGACGACCCCGCGCTCGAAGTTGAACCGCTACAGCCCCCGCGGCGCCTGAGCGGGACTGAAGACGCCTTGGTCCCCGAGCCGCCCTCATTGCTCGGTTCGGCGATCCTCGACGGCCACTGTCATGCCTGGCTCCGCTGGCCCTACCGACCTCCGGTTCCTGACGAGGCTCAGCGGGGAACGATCGACCAACTCCTGTACGAGATGGACGCGAACGGCGTAGCCCAGGCCATGGTGGTCTGCGCCGCGATAGGCGCCAACCGGGACAACCTCGACTACGTCGCCTCCGCCCGCGAATCTCACCCGGGCAGGTTCCACGTGGTGGCCGACCTCGACTGCACCTGGAGCTCCAGCTATCACCAACCCGGCAGCGCTGACCGGTTGCGGGCGCTCGACGATCGCTACGAACTGGTCGGCTTCACCCATTACCTGAGAGAGCGCAACGACGGCTGGCTGTTGAGCGACGAGGCGGACGCCCTCTTCGCCGCTGCGTCGGAGCGAGGCCTCTTGGCGAGCCTCGCAGTCGGGGCCGCCTGGCAGGCCGACCTCAGGCTGATCGCCCGGAGACACGCGGATGTGCCGGTGCTCTGCCATCATCTCGGGGACTTGCGCGCCGGCGACGATGCTGGGCTCGAGGAGGTGGTCGCCTCTGCTGTGGTGCCGAATATCTACGTCAAGGCATCTGGCTTCCACTACGTCTCCGGGCGCGGTTGGGACCATCCGTGGCCCGACGCGCTCTTTGTGCTTCGTCGAATCTTCGACGCCTACGGCCCGAGCAGGCTCTGTTGGGGTTCAGACTTCCCCGCCTCGAAGCGGTTCTGCACCTTCCGCCAGTCGCTCGAAGCCGTGCGTACCCACTGCGGGTTCTTGACCGCCGAGGATCTGAGACTCGTGCTCGGTGGGACCCTGCAAGCAGTCCTGACCCGCCCAGCAAGGGCATGAAGTTCGGAGAGAGCCTCAGCCCGGGTCGACGCGAAGGCGCACGACCCCTGAAGTCAGCTCACTCCACGGTTCGAGACCCTCGAAATGGCGCAGGCACTCGTCGACCATGAGGGTGAAGAAACGGCGTCTGCTCTCTGCGGTTACGCCAGCGACGTGGGGGGACACGAAGACATTCGCAAGCTCTACGAGGGGCGAGTCGGGCGCAAGCGGCTCGGTGTCGAAGACATCCAGGCAGGCGACGATGTCACCGCGCCGCACGCGCTCCAAGAGCGCAGCGCCGTCCACGACTCTTCCTCGGGAGACGTTGACGAAGACGCACCCGGACTTGAGCTGGTCGAGCTCGCGAGCTCCGAGCATGGCCTCGGTGGTCGTGGTGAGCGGCACGAGGACGAAGACGACGTCACAGCCGAGAACAGCCGGCAGAGGACCGAACTCGACTCCGCATGGTTCGGCCAACTCTCTCGGCACGAACGGGTCGTAGACCCTTACCTCCACGTGGAACGGTTTCAAGAGCTCTACCAGGTAGCGACCCAGGTAGCCGAATCCGATCAGGCCGACCCGCTTGTGGCTCAGCTCGGCACCGTCGAAGCCCGGGCCCGAGCGCTCGGGGACCGGCACGAAGGCGTTCTCGTGGGCGATCATGCGGCGGAAGTTGGCCCCGGCGTTGCGAAGCCCGACGAGGGCGAGGCCGAGCGCCCACTCGGCCGCGGGCCGGGACGAACCGTGGCTCGTGTCGACCACTCGCACACCGCGTTGTCGAGCAGCCTCGACGTCGAGGCGGTATGCGAAGCGGTCACCTTCCAGCTCGCCGAGGAGGCTCAACTGCGGCGCAGCTTCAAGGACCTCCGAGCTGACGAAAGGTGCGCCATGGCAGACCACAAGGGCGTCGAGGTCGGAGGCGAAGCGCGCCAGGTCCGCTTCTGCTGCGGCGTCCCGGGGAGCCGGTTCCGCGAGCCCTGATGCCACCGAGAAGCAGGTGTACGAGAAATCGGCGACCGCCTCGAGGCGGGCGATATCCGCCTCGTCTACGTAGTTGCGTCGTACCGCCTCGTTGCATGCCAGCCCGACTCGGCCCCGCCTGCGCACCGAGGGCTCGAGGCGGCTCATCTGATTGCCACCGAACCGTCCTCGCGCAGGACCGTGCGGGAGAGGTCCGCCCGCACGGGCGGGTGCAGGGCGATTCCCGCTTCGTCGAGCTCGATCCCGAGCCCGGGGCGGTCGGGAGCGAGCAGGTGGCCGTCGCGCACCTCGATCACATGATCCACGACGTCGGTCCACTGAGGGCCGTCCTGGGGCACGTGCTCTTGGACCTCCCAGTTCGGGACGCAAATGCCCAGTTGCACGAGGGCGGCGATGGCCACGGGACCGGAGGGCACGGCATGGGGGATGACACCGGCGTGGAAGGACTCCGCGAGCGCGCAGATCTTCTTCACATGGGTGATGCCTCCCGCAATGCCGACGTCGGGCCGGACGTAAGCGATGCCCGGTCGCTCGAGGTACTCGGCGAACTCCCAGATCGTCGTGTTGCGTTCGCCCGCAGCGACCGGGAGTGCCACCTTGGCGGCGAAGGTGCGAAGCGCCGCGACGCTGTCGGGGGGTATCGGATCCTCGACGAACAGGGGCCGGAAACGGGCGAGCTCGGCACACAACAGCAATGCGTCACCTGCTGTCATGTTTCGATGGAGTTCGAGTCCGAGGTCGACCTCCCACCCCACGGTTTCCCGGACGGCCGCGAAACGGGCTACCAGGTCGTCGATGCGCGCCGCCTGGCTCATCGTGTGGTGTTCGTTCTGGAAGAGCAGGATCTTCAAGGCGCCATAGCCCTCTACCTCGACCGCGTGGCGAGCGGAGGCGACCAGCTCCTCGATCGAGTGCTCCTCGACGAGCACCTTCATGGCTCGTACGGCGCGCCGCGCACGTCCGCCCAGCAACTGCCAGACGGGTACCTCGAAGTGTTTGCCCTTGAGGTCCCACAGCGCCTGGTCGACGGCGCTGATGGCCCCGGTCACGGCCATGCCCCGAAAGCAGAGCCCGCGGTAGGCCGTGTTCCAGTGGTGCTCCACGTCAAAGGCTTCCGCACCCTTAAGGGCGTCGCCGATGGACCCGACGATCTCGGCGACAGCGGTCGGCCAGCCGAAGAAGGTCGACTCTCCAACCCCGGTCGTGCCGTCGTCGCCGACGACACGGACGTAGCAGGAACTGCCGGCAGGAATGGCTTCGACAGTCGCTATGCGCATGATCTTCAGGGCTCCTCGCGACTTGGAAGGTCGCTGCCCGCTCCCGGGCCGCGGCCTGTGGGACGCTCAGTCAACAGGAGGGTAGTAGATGAACTCCGGCTCGATGCGCACTCGCGGAGCCGAGATGAGCTCGATGATCACCGGTACTCCGGGTGCTTGGAAGTAGGCGAAGGCTCCGTCGCCCTCGGCACCGAAGCCCCGTGCGCTCTGCAGAGGCACGAATCCGGCATCGATGGGCTTGGTGACCGCCTGCGGGTGGTCCGGCACGTACTTTCCGAGGTGGTGCAGGCCCTCACCGTGGTCCGCGAGGTGGTCGGCGAAGATGCTCGGCCCATCCAGCGGCTGTACCAGCTCGAATTGGATGTCTCCTTGCCAGGCGAGCGCATGGCGGAGCGAGAATTGCACTTCTTGTGCGTGGTAGAGCATGTCCTTCAGTCGGGGCGGCTCGAGCCGGTAGGCGGTCCAGGGGCCGATCCCCAAGAGCTCGGCCCACCGCCGCACCGCCTCGTCCAGGTCCTCGACTACCACGGCGCACTGTTTGAAGGGTGGGGTGAGAAACGGCGAGGGGTTCTCGCTCATGGCTGTGTCCCTTTCTCATCGTCGAAGAGCCCGAGAGCCTCGTCGACCGGCTGCTGTGCGAGCCGCACCGTACCGTCGGCGACTTCGGAGATGAGTACAGCGCGGCCGAGCGCGCGCGATTCGGCGACCGCCCATACACCGGCCACAGCGCGAAGACCGGCCAGCCCGTCCACTTCAGGCGGCCGACGGGCGAACACGGCGTCAGCGAAATCGTCGAGCTCGATGGCGATCGTTGCCGCGTCGACCTCGGCGAAGGTCATGTCGTACTCGGTCCCTTGCGCGCCGAAGAACGACGCGGCCACCCCTTGGAGCTCGAAACCGCCAAGGCGTTTGCGGAGCTCCGCCCCGCTCAGCTCGAGATCCCCGAGCTGGACCACGACGGCTCCGCCCGAGCGGTCCGGGGGGACGGTCATCGACCCGCGGCGGCCGTGCACGCTGCGCTGGACCCATCGGCGCCCAGGCCCGGACGGCACGTAGCACAGCTGAATGAGAACGCCGGACGCCGTCTCGTAAAGAGCGACCAGCGAATCCTCGCCCGTCGCGCGGATCACCCCCGGGGAGAACTCATCGATTCCCGTCCCCGGCGGCGTGCCCGCCGGCATCGACCTGAATGGTTCGGCGATGAAGGCGGAGCCGAACACTTGCTCGAGCTCACCGTGGTAGTAGGAGAAGATGTCGGTGTAGTGAACGCCCATGTCGAGCGCGATGGACCCTGATTCGCGAACGTGGCGCCAGGGGCTCAGCACCACGGCGTCGTCGCCGCCGACGTTTGCTTCGATCATTAGGTGCACCTTGCCGAGCAAGCCCTGGTCGAGCACCGCGCGAGCGAGACGGTTCGGACCGTCTCTGCGGTAGTTTTCGGCCGTCGCCAGCACGGCGCCCGAGCGCGAAGCTGCGTCGAGGATTGCCCGGCAGGCACTCACAGTGGTCCCGAGCGGTTTCTCGCAGATCACGTGAAGTCCTGCGGCAAGCGCGGGAACCGCGACGAGGTGGTGGACCGACGGGTCGGTCACGACATCCAGTGCTTCGACGAGCCCGCTCGCGACGAGCTCGTTGTGGTCGGAGAACACCGCCGGCCGGGCGCCGAGGAGATTGTCGATGACCTCGGCGGTCTCCTCGGCGGCTTCGCGGCGTGGGTCGGACACGCCCGCGATCAGAAAGCTCCCGACTCCCTTGGCCTTGAGCGCCCCGTAGGCGCGCACGTGGCGGCGACCCATGCCCCCACAACCGACGAGACCGATGGAGAGACGATCCACTTGTGTGCCCCCAGCCCACCTCGGATGAAACTTTTCATCGGAGGGCGACATCTTGGGGTATCGGCGTTGGGCTGTCAAGCCGATGGCCTGGGAAGCTGTCGGGCGGCGCAGTTGACGGGGGCCCTGTCGCCGGTAGCATCCCGCTCCGTGGAGTTCCTTGTCGCCATCGACATCCGCCTTCCCGACGATCTCCAAGCGGCCCGCCGCGACGAGCTGCTCGAGGCTGAGTACGAACGGGGCGCCTTTCTGGCGAGGGCCGGGATCTTGAGGGCGGTCTGGAGGTTACCCGGCAAATTGGCCAACCGGGGCATCTGGGCGGCGGCGGACGCAACGGCACTGCATGAGGCACTCGTGAGCTTGCCGTTGTGGCCCTATATGACAGTAGAGGTGTTGGCTCTCGCCCGCCACCCACTGGCAGAGCACTGCCAGGGCCTCGCGCCTGGGACAGCAGCGCAGACGCCGACTAGCGGCTGAAGGAACTCAGTGGGCCGCCGCGACCGACCCGTCGGCCCGGAGCAGCCCGTCGTCGGACAGGGGACGGTCCTCCACGGGCGCGACATCGGCGTAGTCCTCGACCAGGCTGATACCGAGGCCCGGCTCCTCGGGGATCTCGCAATAACCGCCATTGCGGACCACTGTGGTGGTGATGGCGGCAGAGTACGACGTCTGGTCCTCGTCGAGGGGCAGGTACTCCATGGTCACGAGATTCGGGATGGTCGCACAGAAGTGCAGGGTCGGGGCGGTGAGTCCGGGTCCCAGGAAATTGTGGGGGACGACTCCGCAATGGTGCGCCTCGGCGATCGCCGCGATCTTGCGACATCCCGAGAGGCCTCCCGCCAGGCCGACGTCGGGTCGGACGAGGATGGCCACGTTGCGTGAGAGCAGTTCGGTGAACTCCCATATCGAGCTGAGGCGCTCGCCGGTGGCGATCGGTGAGTCGATGCGTTTGCAGATCTCGGCTTGTGTGTCGATCGAGTCGATCTGGATGGGGTCCTCGATGAACAGGGGACGGAACTGTGACAGGGCGTTACAGACCACGATCGCTTTGGCGGGGTCGAGCTTGCGGTGCAGCTCGAAGATGAGATCGATCTCGTCGCCGCCGGCTTCGCGCGCGGCTGCGGCCATGGCGCAGGCCGAGTTCACGAGCTGGCTCATCGAGAGATCCTCGAAACCATGCACCAGCGGGTCGAACTTCACTGCTGTGAAGCCTTCCTCGACGGCCCAGTTCACCGAGGAGACGATCTCGTCGGGAGTGCCGCCTCCGACCAGCACGTGCAGCCGGACTCGGTCGCGGGTCCTGCCACCGAGCAGCTCCCAGACCGGCAGCTCGAGCGCCTTGCCCTTGATGTCCCAAAGAGCGAGATCGATCGCCGAGACCGCCGCCGAGAGCAGATTGCCCCGAAAGGGGCGAACGCGGTAGGCGAGGTGCCACAGATGTTCTATCCGAAAGGGGTCTGCGCCCATGAGGAGGGGGGTCATCTCCCCGAGTACACCGGCAACGCCTCTCGGGTAGCCCCATCCACCGGACTGGCCGAGCCCGCTGAGGCCGCTGTCGGTGGTCAGGCGGACGAAAGTGTGCTGCCCGGTCAGCTCGCAGCCGACCTCGAGCACCTCGACGGATGCGATCTTCACGGATTACCCCCAGGTCTCACCACCTGGTCCAAGAAGGTACTCGCGTCCGGGGCGCTGGCGCGGGCGCCAGGTCACCCAGCCAGTGTTCAGTACGCTACGAGCTCGCGCGCCGCATCCACCACGTCCGCGCAGCCCGGCATCCATGCCTCCTCAAGGGGGGCGGCGAACGGGACCGGCGTCTCCGCCGAGGTCAGGAGCTTTGGGGCCACGTCGAAGCAATGGAAATGGTTCGAGGTCATGCGGGCAATCAGCGACGCCCCCCATCCTCCGCAGGGCGGGCCCTCCTGGACGACGAGGAGCCGGGCGGTTTTGGCGAGGCTTTCGGCCACCTTCTCGTCGTCGAAGGGCACGAGAGTGCGTGGATCTATGACCTCGATCTCGATGCCGTCACCGGCGAGCAGGTCAGCGGCCTCGAGCGCGCGATGACGCATCTGCTGGGTTGCCACGACGGTCACGTCGTTCCCGTGCCGGACTACGGACGCCTCGCCGAGCCGGTAGGGGCCTTCTTTGACGGTGCCCTTCAGCCCCAACAGGTTCTTGTGCTCGAAGACCAGCACGGGATTGTCGTCGCGCACCGCGGCCCGCAGCAGGCCGTAACAGTCTTCGACCGTGCCAGGGACGGCGATCTTGAGGCCGGGGACATTGAGGAACCAGTTCTCGGTCGCTTGTGAGTGCTGGGCGGCGAACCCGGCGCCGGCCCCGTTCGCCATCCTCACCGTGACCGGGAGGCAGGCTTGGCCGCCAGTCAGGTAGCGGTACTTCGCGAGCTGGTTGGCCAGCTGGTCAAAGCAGACACCGGCGAAATCGGCGAACATGATCTCCGCGATCGGCCGCAAGCCCATCATGGCGGCCCCGATCGCCGTGCCGACGATTGCCTGTTCGGAGATCGGAGTGTCCCGCACGCGCTCGGGACCGAAGCGCTCGAAGAGGCCTACGGTGGACTTGAACACGCCCCCGGCGGCGCCGACGTCCTCTCCGAAGAAGAGCACGTCCGGGTCGGCTGCCAGCTCGTCGGCGATGGCTTGGGCGATTGCCTCGCGGCAGGTGAGCTCGGCGGTCATCGGTAGACATCCTCGTAGAGGCGATTCGCCTGCGGCTCCGGCCAGGTCTTGGCTCGTTCGAGGGCCTCTTTCACCTCGGTCTTCGCGTCATCCCGCAGCGACTCCAGCTCTTCAGGTGTCGCCACCCCCGCTGTTCAGCGCGACCTGTTCGAAGCGTGGGATGGGGTCACGTGCGAGCCAGAGCTCGAGCTCGCCGGCGGGCCGGTATTTCGCCGGATCGGAGCGGGAGTGACCCTCGTGGCGGTAGGTGTCCGCCTCGATCAGCGTCGGGCCTTGGCCCGCGCGCGCACGCGAGATCGCATCATCGGCGACCTCGCGAACCGCGAGCAGGTCGTTGCCGTCGACCAGGAGCCCCGGCACGCCGTACGACGCCGCTCTCCCGGACAGGCGGGTGACAGAAGTTGTGGCAGCGAGGGGGCTGTACTCGCCGTAGTGGTTGTTCTCGACGACCACTACGACCGGCAGGCGCCAGACCGCCGCCATGTTCATGGCCTCGTGAAAGGCCCCGATATTGGTGGAACCGTCGCCGGTGAAGGCCACGCTCACCTTGCCTGTCTTCCTGTATTGCGCGGCGAGGCCGGCTCCGAGGCTGATGGGCAGCTGGGCGCCGACGACTGCGTTCGACCCGATAATGCCGTTGGTGAAGTCGGCCAGGTGCATCGAGCCGCCCTTGCCTTTGCAGAGGCCACCTTCGCGTCCGAGAATCTCGCCAAAGCACGCATCCATCGCCGCCCCCGCCGCGAGGACGGCCCCGTGCCCGCGGTAGGTGCACGTCATCGCGTCTCCGGGCGTCAGCAATGAGCAGACACCCACTGCCACAGCTTCTTGGCCCTGGCAAAGGTGAGTGCTCCCCCGCACGAGCCCCGATCCAAAGAGCGCTTTGACCTGATCCTCGAAGTAGCGGATGCACAGCATGGATCGCAGCAGCTGCCGCCAACCGGGCGCCAGCTGCCTGCCCACGGCCGAGTCCACGGGGCGCGTCACATCAGTATCGGAGCTGACCCGGTTCATGAGCGTTTCCTTTCCCCCGTTCCCACTGGCGATGTCGCTCACGGATACCCGCGCCCAAGCACGCCGCGCAGCTACGCGCCACCCGCAGTTACGGCGAGATTATGACAGAAATATCGGCGTAACCCTTGACAAGTCCCCCCGCGATCGTTACCGTCACTCGATCCGTTGAAACATTACAACGCGGATAGGGGGGAAGGCCAGTTGCTGACCGTGGAGACGACGGCGGGGGGTCCTCGCCTGTAATCCGACCGAGTCTGCGTCGCCGACCGCGCCGCGCCGCCAGCCCTCGAGGACCGGTGGCCGATGTGTGAGAGGAGCGATTCGTCGAGGTGACAGGCAGGCAGGCCGAGGTCTCTCCACTGAGGCGGTGGCGACTCACCAAGCACGTTCAGCTACGACTTGGTTAGCAAAGGAGATGCGATGACAATACTTGGCCCTCGCGGCGAAGGCGGCGGGGATTCCAGCAGCGGGGCGCACAAGAGGCGTACCGCGCGCTCGTCGAGATTCGCAAGGAACCTCACGGCCGCGGCAGGTGCGCTAGTTCTGGTGGGCAGCCTCACGACCGTCGCGGTGAACGCGTCTGGCGCGTCGACAAGGACGAGCCATGCGCTCAGCGGCACACTGACCATGAACGTGTTCACGTTTTCGACGCCAGTCCTGAAGCCGGTGATCGCAGCCTTCGAGAAGCTCAACCCAGGCGTGAAGATCCAGGCCGCCAACGTCGTCAACACGCCGGACACCTACGTACCCCTGTTGCAGACCGAGCGCCTCGCCGGCAACGAGCCCGACATTGACGAGACCTATGACGTCTTGACGCCAACGCTCGAAGTGGACGGACTCATCGCCGACCTTTCGCCGGATCTCGCGGCCGGCAAGCCGTACCCGCAGAACTACTGGCTTCCGACCTTCCTGGCGTCCTACATCCCGCCGAAGGGCGCTCCCTTCGGCGTCGGTCAGGTGTTCGCTCTTCCGAACGAAGCTGACGCCACGGTCATCATGTACAACGAGAACGAGTTGCAAAAGGCTGGCCTTCCGTTCCCGCAGAACGGCTGGACCTGGACCCAGATGCTGGCTGACGCCGCCAAGCTGAAGATCGGATCGGGCGCCTCACAGTCCCAGTACGGCATTTGTGAGCGTCCTGACTGGCAGGCCGAGTACAACCCGGTGCTCAAGGCCTACGGTGTCACGGCCTTTACCGAGTCCACACCGACCCTGGACACTCCGGCAGCTTTGAAGGCGTGGGCGCTCATGATTGACCCCATGCTCAACGGCGCTGCAGTGCCAGAGGCCCAGCAGCAGGCCAAGAACGGCTCCTCCGGTTGCGAACCGTTCTTTGAGTCCGGCGAAGCGGCCATGTCGATCGAGGTGCGTGGCAACCTTCCGGGCATCGAGCAGGCAATCGGTAGCAAGTTCAAGTACAACGTCGTCCCGATGCCGTCCGTCACTGCCGTCAACCGAAAGCAGGTCGTCCCGACCGGCGGAGGCAGCGTCGGTTGGTGCCTCGCCCCGGGCCAGACGCACAACGCGCTCGCGCTGGCGTTCTTGAAGTACCTGTTCTCCCCGGCCGGCCAGGCCGTGGGGGAGGCGACGGGCGGAGTCGTACCGGCAGAGGCGTCGAACAACGGCCCGACCGCTCCCTGGCGATCTGTGGCGGGAGCCCCGGCCAACAGCCAGGCGTACGTGATTGCCGCCGATACGGCGACGATCGCTCCGCAGACTCCGGGTACGGTCTTCACGTTGTCGAACACCGACATCCCGGCCGCCGTCACGGCCGCGACCACCGGTCACGAGAGCATCGCGAAGGCGTTCACCAACCTGCAAGCACAGATGGTTTACGCCTACAGCCTGAACGGCTAGCACCGTTGCCGCATTAGGCAGTTGAAGAGGAAGTGGGAACGGCCGGCTCGAGGCTGAGCCGGCCGTTCACGACTTCCTGTCGCAGGCAAGCGGAATAGTCTCCCTGGTTCACGAGGAACCGTCTCCGTCCTGGAAGGTTGGGCGCAGTGTCCGTGACGCAGCTGTCGGACCCATTGATCGCGAACCTGAGCATGCCCGCGCCTATAGCGCACTCGCGCAAGAAGCGCCGCGATGGTCGTTGGGCTGCGGTGATGATCTTTCCCAACCTTGCGATGTTCACCGTGTTCATCATCGTCCCGGTCCTCGGGGGCTTGTATCTGAGCTTCACCACCTGGGACATCACCAACGGGTTCCCGAAGTGGGTGGGGTTCCAGAACTACCGCCAGATGTTCCACGATCCCCTCGTCTGGCAGGCGTGCGAGACGACGCTCAAGTTCATCGCTTTCGGCATGGTGCCGACGGTGATCCTCTCGCTTTGGCTCGCCATGCTCATCAACTTCAAGTTCCGTGGCGTCAGCGTGGTGCGTTCCCTCTACCTCATACCTGCTGCAATGTCGTTCGCCGCCTCCGCAGTCGTGTGGCGCTACATCTTCCTTGACGGCCCCGGCTACGGGGTCCTCGACTATGTGATCTCCAAGTTCGGCGTCACACCGCCGGACTGGCTCGCGAGTACGACTTGGGCTCTTCCTGCCCTCGACATCATCGCGATCTGGCTCAGCCTGCCCATCGCTACCATCTTGTACTTGGCGGCCCTGCAGCGGATTCCCGATTCTGTGATCGAGGCCTCCAAGCTGGACGGGGCAGGCCCATTGCGCCGCATCCGGTACATTGTCTGGCCCGGTGTGCGCTACATGACCCCGCTCGTCGCCATCGTGGCACTTCTCTCCTTCACCAACGGCTCGTTCGACCTCGTCAACATCCTCACCAAGGGTGACCCCATCAACTCCACTCAGACCTTGATCTACTACATCTACTTCGAGTCCTTCGCATTCGGCGCCTGGGGTTATGCCGCGGCGCTGTCGGTCCTCCAGGTTGTAATAATCGCCGGGATCCTGGTCGTTCTCCGTCTTGTGTCCAGTGTGGTGAACCGATGGTGATCACTCAACGCACCACTCGGCGGATCAGGATCCTGATTGCACTTGCCATCGGGCTCGTGATGTCGGCACCACTTCTATACATGCTCGCGGGCTCGTTGATGTCCAACTCCCAGCTCTCGATCCAGCCGCCGCAGGTGATCCCGAGCTCACTTCATTTCGGCAACTATCCGGCGGCCTTCTCCGGCTTGACCCAGGTGATCCAGGTACGCAGCTTTGTGAACTCGGTCGTCTTCACCGTCGGTGCCGTAGGCCTGCAGTGGCTCCTGTGCATCACAGGCGGCCTCGTGATCGCCAAGATGCGCTTCCGGTCTCGCGGCCTCATAACGGCCCTGTTCGCCGTCTCACTCTTCATCCCGCTGCTGACCACGCTCATCCCGACTTTCGTCGTCACCTACAAGCTCGGGATCATCAACACCTATCCCGGACTGATACTCCCGATCGCGGCGCAGACCGGGTTCGGGTCGCTGCTGTTCCGCCAGTACATCAAAGAGCTGCCCCAAGAGCTGTTCGATGCCGCCCGCATGGACGGCGCCAACTGGTGGCTGATGTTGCGCCGACTCGTCATCCCGCTGGCAAGACCGGCGACGGCGGCCTATCTGGCGATCTCGGTGCTGACCGCGTGGAACATGTACCTGTGGCCTCTCGTGGCCGCGGAGGGAAGCGGGCTGCAGGTGCTCACCCAGACCCTGGCGACGGTCGGGAGCACCGCGCAGGGGGAGGTGACGCCGCAGAACGTCATCTTCGCGTCTGTCGTGATCGTGACCCTGCCGATGATCCTCGTATTCCTCGCCGTACAGCCGGCCTTCATCAGGGGCCTGGCCGGATCGGGCGTCGAATGAGCGACCCAACGACGATGGCTGTTTCGAGACCGGCGCCGGGCCGGTCCATCTTCCATGTCGGCTTTGTCGTCCGCGATCTTGACGCCAGCCTGCGGTTCTACTGCGACGGTCTCGGACTCGTACTTCGGCATCGTCAGCAACAGCACAATGCGTACACGGCCAGCCTCGTCGGCTACACAGACGCGGCACTCGAGATAGCGCAGCTACGCCTGAGCGATGCCGAGCCACCGCCTTCCGGGCACGTTCTTGAGCTCATCTGCTATGAGCGACCACCCAGCGGCCCCGTCGACCTGGAGCGGAGCACGATCGGCGCGGGCCATCTCGCCTTCGTCGTCGACGACATCTTCGAGACCGCCGCACGACTCCGATCGCTCGGTGCACAGCTGATAAACGAGCCGGTCCGTATCACCGAGGGGATCAACGCTGGAGGCTGGGCCGTCTATCTCCACGATCCCGACGGGATCTGTCTGGAGTTGCTCCAGCCCGCCGGCGTCGAGGTGGGCAATGGGTGACGACAAGCCGGATACCTTCGCCGGCGCATCCGCCGTCGTCACCGGGGCTGGCCAAGGTATCGGTGCCGCGATTGCGAGGGGACTCGCCCACAATGGCGCCCACGTCGTGGTTAGTGGTCGTCGCGCCGCCACGCTTAAGTCCGTTTGCGACGGGATAAGAGCCGACGGAGGCTCGGCGGACTACTGCGTCGGTGACGTCACCGACCCCGACCATCTCGAGAAGCTCATGGCGCTCGCGGCCGGACCGAACCGGGTACTCGACATGCTGGTGAACAACGCCGGCATCGCCGGGCCTACGGCGCCGCTTGTCGACACGAGCCTTGAGGACTGGAGCCGGACGATTGCCGTCAACCTCACGGGGGTGTTCCTGGCCTGCAAGGCCGCCGTCCCTTACCTGGCGAAGTCCCGTCACGGCAAGATCGTCAACATCGGATCGGTGACGGGCAAACAGCCTCTGCCGAACCGGTCGGCGTACGCGGCAGCCAAGCTCGGAGTAGTCGGCCTCACGCGCACGCTCGCGCACGAAGTGGGGTCCATCGGCATAAGCGTGAACCTCATCTCGCCCTGGCTCGTGGAGGGCGAGCGGCTCGAAGGGGTCCTTTCTTCGATGTCGAAGGAGCGAGGCCTGACCCCTGACGAGATGCGAGCAGCGCTCACCGCGGGTACGGCTTTCAAACGCACGGTCAGCGAGGCCGACGTCGTCGAGATGGTGCTGTTCCTGTGTTCCTCGGCTGCCAACAACCTCACGGGCCAAGACATCAACGTCGCCGCAGGCGCGGTCATGTACTAGGCCGGGTAACGCCTATCCAACAGTTCCATCTCGTCGGTGCTCAAGTGGTCCATCCCCGCGTTCGCGGAGTCCACGATTGTCGCAGGCCTGCTGGCGCCTGGGATCGGGATCACGTTGGGTGACTTCGCCAACAGCCAGGCCAGAGCGATGCGTTGCGGCGACACGCCGTGGTTATCGGCAACCTGCCGTAAGGCAGGCTCACGCGCACTGAGGACGGTTGCCAAGCCGACGCCACCGAGCGGCTGATAGGCGAGGAAGGCGACGCCGTGCCGGGCACAGAAAGCGACATCGGAATCGTTGGAACGCGCCGAGATCGACAGCTCGTTCTGGACAGAGGCCAGGCGATCTCCGAGCACCTCCAGGGCGATAGCGATCAACGAGCGGTCTGCATTGGAGATGCCCGCCATCTTGATGAGGCCCTCGTCGAGGAGGTCGCGTAAGGCCCCGACACTCTCGGCGTAGGGAACCGACGGATCGGGCCAGTGGAGCTGGTAGAGGTCTATCGACTCCACACCGAGACGCCGGAGGGAGTCGCGACAGGCTGCTTTGAGGTAGGCGGGGTCACCGTTGATCCCCCAGGCTGTTCCCTCGCGCGTGTGCCCCCCCTTGGTCGCCACGAGGATGTCGTCGGCACCTGGGCTGTGGGTGGTGAGCGCGCGGCGCACGAGCAGCTCGTTGTGACCGAAGTCATCGTCCGAAATGGCGTAGGCGTCCGCAGTGTCGATCAAGCTGACACCGGCGTCGAGTGCCGCATGGATTGTGGCGATCGCCTGGTCCTCGTCCGGTCGGCCCTCGTTCGAGAGCAGGCCAGCGCCGAGGCCGATCTCGCTCACCCACTTCGAACCGACCCGACGTTGTTGCAATACCGCCTCCTCGGAGACGCCACGCCACATGCTATGCACATGCGGCAAGACGTGAGGAAATCCTGGGTCGGCCTGCTGTCGAGTGTCGGACCGGATGTCAGAAGGGTTGAGCCACGACTGCGGAGCGCAGCGGGCTTGGGCGGGAGGCGTCGGCGTGCCTGAGCCTTCCGGAATGAGCACACGCAGAGCAGGACGAGCTTGGCGGGCGGTCTGGATGCTCGATCTCGAGTCCGGGACAAGTCGACGGTCCGCCGCGTCTTCACCGTCGAGCACCCTGCGAACGTGGTCGTAAGAGGCTTGGGATCACCCCTTGAGCCCGGCGGTGGTGATCCCGCCCTTTATTCCCTGTTGGACCAGTATGAGAAGGGCGGCCGTCAGGATCGCCGGCCTGCTGAGCGGGATCACGATCCGAAGCAGCGTGCCGAGAAGCGTCGCACCGTCGACACGAGCCGCCTCCAGGAGCTCGCGTGCCCGGCACGATGCCGGGAATCGTCTGGGCGACCAGCAGTGCCAAGGTGACGAGCCACGTGACCCGGAACCGGAAGTTCGCCAGCGCGTAGGCAGCAGGTACTGAGATCAACAGTGAGATCACCGTTGCGCCAACCGCGATGATGAAACTGGTAAGCAAGGAGCCATCCTGGGTGTGAACCACCTGCGCGTAAGCGGCGAAGGTTGGCGTAGGCGGGAAGAGGGCTGTCGGCGTCGCATAGGACTGGTGCAAGGTCTTGAGCGAGGTGCGCACATACGCGAATGCGCAAAGAAGGGAGATCACCATCATGATGGTGCCGACCGCGGCGCCCTGGCCGAAGTCAAGGTTAGAGAACGACAGTGTATAAGCCCATGTGGACAGGAACTGAGTGGCGTTCATGGGTCCGCCACCTGTCATGATCATCACAATGTCGAACGCCTCGAGTGTGCATATGAAGCCGAGAACCAGCACCACGGCGATCACCGGCCGCATCACCGGCAAGGTGATCGACCGGAAGGTGCGCAGTTTCCCGGCACCGTCTACACGGGCCGCCTCGTAAAGCTCATTGGGGATGTCTTGCAACCCTCCGTGCAGGAGCAACATGTTGAAGGGAATCCCTATCCAGATGTTGGCGAGCACGATGACCAAGAGCGCCAGGTGAGTGTTGGCGAACCACGCGATCGATGAGTGGATGAGCCCGAGATTCGAGAGCACTTGGTTGACCATGCCGAGGTTCGGGTCGAACATCATCCGCAAGATGATTCCCGTGACAACACCGGGAAGATCGCCGTGTTCCACACGACGCCCGGCAGGACGGGTTGGTCACCGCCAGCCGACAGTTGGTAAGGCCGACGAATCCGCCCGTGTTGTGCACGAATGTGATGACGCTGGACTGCCGGACGCTGAGCAGGATGTCGTAGACGATGGGATAAGCGAAGAGAGCCGGGAGATAGAGGCCAGCCGGCAAGAGGAACAGGACCCGACCGGGAAAGAGTCTTCTCGCCCCGCGTGTCCGGTCGGCGCGTCCGGGCTTGGCGGACAAAGCGATCTCGTCTGAACGTGTCGCAGCCGGCTCAGGCGCTTCGGGCACCTCCAACCTCTTGGCTCGGAGCTAGCTACATTGCAGAGGTAGCTGCGCGCCGTCGCGAAGGTAAAGGGGGATCCGCTCCAAGGGCGCCGCCGCCTCGAGGAACGTGCCGCCCTTTAAGGTCTCGCCGCTCCAAGGGTCGGTCCAGGTGGCTCCGGCCGGCAGGTAGACCCGCCGAGAACGGGCGCCGAGCTCGGTGACTGGCGCGACGAGCACTGAGGGGCCGAAGCAGTACTCGTCGTCGATCCCCCAGGCCTGCGCGTCGTCGGGGAAGTCGAACCAGAGCGGTCGCATGGGTGGGATTCCCTCGTTGGCTGCCACGGCCATCTGCTCGAGCACGTACGGCTTGATCCGTTCGCGCAGACGCAGGACCTCGGACAAGATGTCGTACACCTCTTCGCCGTAGGACCAGATCTCGTTCGGGCCGCCCGACATGGCCTGGGACGTCGGGATGCGCGGCTCGCGGTCGCCGTGGAGCCGGAACAACGGGCACCACAAGCCGTACTGGAACCAGCGCACAATGAGCTCGCGATATGCGGGGTCCCCGGGGTTCCCGCCGTGAAACCCTCCGATGTCAGTCGTCCACCAGGGGATGCCCGATAGGGCCACGTTGAGCCCGGCTCGGACCTGGGCGGCGAGGGACTCGAAGGTGGCGGCGATATCGCCTGACCACAACGCCGCACCCCAGCGTTGGCTGCCCGCCCACGCCGAGCGGATCAAAGTGACCACCTCGGTCTCGCCCTCCTCGTGCATGCCCTCGTAAACGCTTCGGGCATGGTCCGCCGGATAGCGGTTGATCGCTTCTGCGCCAGGCCCTACTGAAAGGCGGAGGTTGTCGACATGGCCGGGCTTGATCTCAGGTTCGCAGGCATCGAGCCAGAAGACCTTGATCCCGGTCTTGTAGTAGTTGGCGCGCAGCTGGTTCCACAGATACCGGCGGGCCTCGGGGTTGGTGGCGTCGTAAAAGGCGACCGGGAGCCTCACCGGAGCATGCCGGTCAGGCCAGTCCGCGTGGACGGGGACCCCCCGCTCGCTGGCGATCAGGTAGCCGGCCTTGAGCATCGGCTGGTAGTTGGACGAGAGCAGGCTCACAGACGGCCATACCGACACCATGAGCCGGACACCCATGGCTGCGAGCTCTTCGACCATCGCCTTGGGGTCGGGCCACTCGCTCGGCTCGAAGCGCCAGTCGCCGAGCTGGGTCCAGTGGAAGAAGTCCACGACGATCACGGAGAGCGGGAGCTCGCGCCGGTGGTACTCCCTCGCCACCTCCAACAGCTCCTCCTGGGTGCGATAGCGGAGCTTGGACTGCCAGAACCCGGCCGCCCACTCCGGCAGCATCGGGGCGTGACCGGTCACCCCCGCGTAGCGTGAGGCGATCTGTGCTGGCGTGCCGGTCGTGATCCAGTAGTCGATCTGGCGTGCGCTGTTCGCGACCCAGCGGCTGGCCGTGGCTCCGAGCTCGACACGTCCTATGGCGGGGTTGTTCCACAAAAGGCCATAGCCGCGGCTCGAGACTACGAAGGGAATGCTCACCTCTGCATTTCGCTGCACCAGGTCGACCACGATGCCCTTTTGGTCGAGCCTGCCGTGAGTGTGCTGGCCCAGTCCGAAGAGCTGCTCACCCTCATAGGCGGCGAAGTTTTGCTCGATGTGGTGATAGCCGTTGCCGGTGGCTGTGAAGTTGCGGGGGCCCGGCCACCAGAAGTGAATCGGCTGCTCGCGGAGCAGCTCGTCACCGGTGTCGGACCGCACGAAGCAGATACTGCCCACGGCGTCCACCTGAGCGGCCAGCCCACCTACGGTGATGCTCGCCGCCTCACCACCGATCTTGACAGTTACCTCCGCGTCCGGTCGCGCGCTCAGGGCACCGTGGCCCTCGGTCAGTCCGTCGAGGCCCGCTCGCACCCGCAAGCCGTCTGGACCCCACGCTTCGATGCGGACCACCTCGTGCTCAACGCGCCACGTGAGTGCTCCGGAGTCGTCGGTGAACTGCGCAGTGCTGACCTCGTCTTGAGGTTGCGGGAAGAGAGAGGGCACGGAAGTCCTTTCCGGTAGACGGCACTTCGTCTCGCGGCCGCGAATGACGGCCGTGCGCGATGACAATAACTCGGCCACGCCTCCGTTTCCGAAAGCGTGGCCCGAATAGCTCAAACGGTCAGGAACTAGCCTTCGCCGTACTGCTCCAACGCGTACTTCACTTGAACTTCTGCGGCATTGGCAGCGGCCTTCGGCTTCTGCTTGCCGAGAATCACAGCCTGGATCGCAGTGCCCAAGTCTGCGTCAATGGCCGGGTAGGCGAGCCCACCTCAGGGGTGCGGGACTGCGCGTGCTCGATCTCGTAGGCGAATATCCGGTCCGACGGATCATTGGCGATGAGCTTGGCCGACACAGACTTCTGGCTGGCTATCTCACCGTTCTGCGAAGCCCAGCTGTAGGTGCTGGCCGGAGAGGTGAGGAAACGCAGGAGCTTAACTCCGAGCGCCTCCGCTGGGGCGTCGTCTTCGGGATGACCCAAACCTCTCCCCCGAGCGGCCCGACCGGCGACATGCCCGCCTTCGGCACCGGGATAGAGGTAACTCCCCAGCTGAGTCCCTTGGTCCCGTTGAAGTCCGCGAATTCACATGGCCCTATCACAATCATCGCGGCCTTCTGGTCCTCGAATTGCTGGGCGATGTCGTTCTGCTGGTAGTCCACCACAGGAGCCGGCATGCTGCCGTTCTTGGCGAGCTCGGAGTAGAGCGTGAGCGCCGCGACACCACCGGTGTCGTTGACGTGCTCGAGGTCTCCTCCGGCGGTCCAGAAGAAGGGCAGGAACTGCCAGGTGGCGTTGCGACCCGAGTTGTAGCCGGCAACCTCGAGCCCGTACACGCCGGTCGCCTTGTTGGTGACAGCCTTGGCTGCCGTCACCTTGGCGATCGTGAGCTGGCAGAGATCTCCCGCACTGGCAATAGAAGTCGGTGCTCCTTCCGCGACCGCGGCACGGATGTCGCGCAGGATCGCCCCGTCCGAAGCCCAAGCTTCGACGCAGCCGACTTTGCTGCAGGAGCACACCGGTCCCGTGTTGCTGAGCTGGACATGGCCGAACTCGCCCGCCGCGCCGTTTGCGCCGCGATAGAGCTGCGCGTTCAGTACGACGCCTGAGCCGATCCCCGCACCAGCGGCAACAGCAATGAAAGTGTCGATACCGGCGCCTCGACCGAACCACTGTTCGGCGGCAGCTAGAGTGTTGGCGTCGTTCTCAAGGACGACGGGGTACCCCAATCTTTCGGAGATGGGCCGCGCCAAGGGCACGTTCTTCCAGTTGAATGTCGGCGAGGAACGGCACACTCCATTGGCGGCGTCGACCGGTCCGTTGATGCCTACGCCCACGCCGATTATGCGAGAGACGTCAACACCGGAAGAGGAGAGGGCGGTCTCGACTGCCGCATAGATCGCATCGACGATCGATCTTGGGTCGCGGTACGGGGCAGGCCGCGCCGCTTGATCGGGCTCAGCCGCGGCGGGCCCGACGAGCTCGGTCACCTGGGCGTAGGTAACTGTGGCGCTCAAGTCCGTTATCACCAGGGATATGGCGTGGCCCATGAGCTTGAGGCCGATGACGTAGTTGGCCTTGTCGTTGAGGCGGACCAGGAATGGTGGTCGCCCACCGCGCGAGATGCCCTGGCCGAGATCCTCAACCAGGCCTCGGCTGGTGAGGTCGGCGACAATCGAGGAGACGGTCGGTCCACTCAGGCCTGTTGCCCTCGAGAGGTCAGCTCGCGACATCACCGGACAGGTGCGCAGCACGTTGACGACGAGGTTGCGGTTGATGTCGGCCATCAACTGCCAGTTGCCCCGGCGGGGGTCGACAAGCAGGCGGGTGTCAAGCTCGAGGCTTTGCGGTCCTCCACCCGCTGGCAGAACGAAGGGCACACGTGACCCGAGTGGCCTCGGCATAGTCCCTTGCCGGGGACCGGCATAAGCAAACGTCTTAAAGCTGATCTCCAAGCGAGAAACGGCGATGAGCGTCACGAGCGCGCTGGTCGGCGGCGGAGGCGGCGTACCGTTGGAGCATCTGACGTGACCGCCAACCGGCGAGACGCATCAGATCGCCCTCCTGTCCGCCATCGGCAAGCCATGCGTGCGCGAAACTGTGCCGTAGTTGGTGAGGATGAATCTGGCCGAGTCCGGCTTCCAGGCCGCGCCGGCGGACCATCTGCAAGATGCCGCTGTCGGAGAGACGCCCTTTCTTGCCGAGCCAGAGCCACTCGGTCGGAGCTTGGGGTCGCTGGGCTCTCACACGCAGGTAACGGTCCAGGGCCAAGCCCGTCTTCGACTCGAACGGGCACGCTCGCGGTCGTGAGCCGTTGCCCACGACGTAGGCGACGTCTTGTTCGAAGTCGATGTCCTGCACCCTCAACCCGGCCATCTCGCCGCGACGCATGCCGGTATCAACAAAGAGACGGAGTATCGCGGCGTCGCGCCGCTGGTCGAAGTCCTTGCCCTCGGTCGTCTTGAGCAGAGCGCCCAGTTGTGGCTTGTCGAAGATCGGGACCGGCGTCTCCGGGATGCTCGGCGGCTTCATGTTCGCCATCGGATGCCCGGTGATCTCGCCCTCTTCGAAAAGGAAGGAGAAGAACAGGCGCAGGCACTTGTAGCGCGTCTGGACGGTGGCGGGCTTGTGGGGCTCACCTGACGGCCGCGGGTTGCCTTGGGGGTCCGGCCCTTGCCATCCCGCAGCGAACTCGCCTAGGAACATCTCGACATGCTCACGGGTGATCTTGGCGGGGTCGGTGGGAAAGCCCCGCTCAGCGAAGTAGTCGCACATCTGACCCACGCTCATGAGGTACTGGTCCCTCGTAAGCGGCGAACGGTTCAGCGCTCTAAGCGAGCGATCGAACGACCGCATGAGCTGGCCGAGCTGCCCCGACCTCGGTGCCGTGCGGGGTGGGGGACCACTTGTGAAACCTGCTGCCGGGTGAGATACTTCAGCGACGGTCACGCTTCAAGGTTATACGCTGTTGCAGCGGAACGCGATTCTTGGTTCGAGACCAGTTATCGGAAAAGTGCAGGTAGCGAGATAATGTGTAGGGCGCTTGGCTCAGGTGGTTAGAGCGCAGCCTTCACACGGCTGAGGTCGCAGGTTCAAGTCCTGCAGCGCCCACAGTAGAGCCCCAGGTCAGAGGCTTAGTAAGTTGTATTCCCGATTAAACAGTCCGGGAATCTGACACAAATCTGACACAGGAATCAGAGGCACTCGCGGAGCGTGACGGATAATTCCGGGCGCTCTTGGTTTATCCATTTACCAATTTCGTGAACGGTGGATTGAGCCCCTACGAGGAACCAGCGCCATCGAGGCGACGAATTTCCGCGTCTCGTGCTGGCTCGATGCCTTCAGCGAGCAGCGTCAAGCGCGGCGTTCACTCGCTATTCCGATTCGGGGAGCAGGTGACCGTAGCGGTCGAGCACCGTGACGGGCGCAACGCAAAACTGACCTTTTGTTGCACTCTGCACTTCGACGGTCACGCGGCGGGCTTCTATCGCAGCCGTGAGCTGCGGGGTCCAAGCGAACGATGACGTCCTCTCCTGGCTCGGGTGTCCAGTCCGAGCCGTCGCATGCGTTAGTCATGTATGCCGCAATATGTGCCTCGCTGAGTGCAGCGAAACGAGTAGTTCTTGTAATTCAACTGGATTGGCGATGCATAAGTCCATCGTGAGAGTCTGTGCGCTCTTAAATGCTTGACATATGCTCGGCTGGTTCATACAGTCGGCGGTGGAGGTGAGCGAGATGAGCAATGACCGACGAAGAGAGACCCTGTTGACCGCTGGCCTTGTGCACCCCCGACCTGATGCCGTGGTGGCAACGCTGTTCGGGTCGGATCCCTTCTTTTTGGCCGAGGACAAGGTGCAAGTGAAGTACGAGATGCTCCGTGCCCATGTCGTCGACGGGGTAAGCGTCACTGATGCGTCACGCCTGCACGGTTACTCCCGCGCCGAGTTCTATCTCGTGGCGGACGCCTTTTCCGAGGCGGGTATGGTCGGGCTGCTCGAGAAGAAGCGGGGACGCAAGGGACCGCTCAAGGTGACTGAGGAGATCCGTGGGTTCGTCGAGGGACTCGGCGAGATCTCCGGGGCCAAGGCAGCGGCACGCGTCCAGGAGCGCTTCGGCGTGAGCCTGCACCGCCGGACCCTCGAGCGGATCCTGAGCGAATGAGAAGCTTCTGGCCTGCAGGTGAGCCCGCCCAGATCGACTACGAGTCGCTTCGCGCCGCTGTGGTGGGCGCTTCGGGACTGCCCGCTGACCTCGCCGCGGCGCGCTTTTTACGTCGAGGACTGGCAGGGTTGGTCGCCTGGCCGGTCTCCGAGCCGGCCTTCTCGGCGTGCCTTGTGACTGCCAGAGACCGGAGCTGGAGCGGACGCGTCGATCCTGTGCGGGTCGCCCTCGCCGAGGGCTACGGGCTGGTGCTCTCCGCGCTCGAGGATGGATTGTCAGGCGAACAGAGGGAGATTCGAGCATGAGGATCGGAATCTACGCTCGGGTATCGACTGAGGCTCAAGAAGCCAAGGGGACCGTCGCCTCCCAGCTGGCGGCGCTTCGGGAGCGGGCTCTGGTCGAAGGTGACGAGGTGATCGAGGAGTTCTGCGACGACGGGTACTCCGGTGCACGCCTTGACCGCCCGGCACTCGACGCGCTGCGCGACGCGGCCGCAGCCGGGGCGATCGAGGGGCTGTGGTGCCTGTCACCTGACCGCCTCGCCCGTGTCTACGCCCTGCAGGTCGTGATCCTCGACGAGTTGGCGCGCCGCGGCGTGCTCGTCCGATTCGTCGACACGCCCGACCTCGACGATCCCCAGGCCCGGCTGCTCACCCAGATCCAGGGCGTGGTCAGCGAGTACGAACGGGCCAAGATCGCCGAGCGCAACCGGCGGGGCAAGCTCTACCGAGCACGGGTCGGCGAGGTGCTCGGCTGGAAGGTCCCCTACGGCTATCGGCGAGTGCCACGGACAGCAGAACGTGGGCCGCATCTCGTGATCCACGAACAAGAGGCGGCAGTGGTGGCGTCGGCCTTCGAGGATTACGTGAGCGGGCGGTACTCGATCCGTCAGCTCACCAAGGCCCTCGGTCAGTCGGGCCACCCCTCACCCTCTGGTCAGTCGCACTGGAACCAGCCCACCGTGTCGCGCATGTTGCGCAACGAGGCCTACGTCGGGCGATTCCTCGTCAACCGCACCATGCAGGTCCCCGACGCGGCGCGACCCGGTGTCACCCATCAGGCACCTCGACCGAGAGAGGAATGGGTGACGATCGCCTGCCCGGCGATCGTGAGCGAGGACCTCTTTGAAGCCGCCGGACGCGTCTCGCGGGACAACAGCAACTGGAGCCCGCGTCGTTCAGAGCCAGGCACCTGGCTGCTGCGTCGTCTCGTCAGCTGCGGCACCTGCCACGTGCACCTCGTCGCCCACCGTGCCCGACGCCGCGCCGGAGGCTTCATCCGCTACTACTCCTGCCCCAACCACGACGCGCTTCGCGCCGCGGGCGCCGGCGGGTACTGCCCCGAACATCGCGTACGCGCCGACGAGCTCGATGCCTTCGTATTCGAGCAGGTTCACGCTGCCCTGCTCGAGCCCTCCGTGCTCGCCGCCGGCGAGGCTGCACTGGTGTCGAGGAGTCCCGCTCACGACGACGAGCTACTTGACGCGCAGCTCGCCCGTCTCGAGCGGCGCGGCGAGACAGCCAACGGCGAGCGCCGCCGGCTTGCCGACCTCTACCAGGCTGGTCTGCTCGAGCTCGAGGAGCTCACCCGCCGGGCCACCGAGCTCGATGCTCGTCGCCGCCGGCTGGAGACCGAGCGCATCGCCCTTCTCGAACAACGCGAGGCGCTGCTCAAGCACAATGAGCTGCGCCGCCGCATCGCCGGCTTTGCTGACCGGGTCGCCGCCGCACTACCGCAGCTCGACTTCGAGCAGCGCCAGCAGCTCCTACGTACGGTCGTGGAAGATGTCGCCGTGCAGGGCTGGCAGGTGGAGATTCGGCTTCGCATGCCGATCGACGACCCGGCAGGCAGCCGCCCAAAAGTTCGATCACGAGGCCGCGCTCGGGCGCCGGTGTCAAGTGATGACGTTTTGCGATCCATTGGTCGTGACCACCGAGGAGTGACCGGCTCTCGTTGCGATCTCCTTCGGTGTGGTGCCGGCGGCGATCCAGAGAGCAACCGCAGTATGCCGGAGATCATGTTTAAGCCGACATCGGCATAACCACGATAGG
>CAVSHA010000026.1:0-36865 GCA_963727645.1 uncultured Acidimicrobiaceae bacterium | reverse complement strand
CCAGCTGCGAGCCTCGGTGCGAAAGCTGCTCCGAGCCCTCGACCAAGCCGCAAGTCCCCTCGCACAACAGGTGCGGGCAGCCCTCTCGCGTGACGACGACTACGCCAGCTCCGGCAAGCCGCCGTGCGACTGGGACGACCCGGCGGCACAAGAGGCCCTCGTCGACGACCTCGTGCGTGACTGCCTGGCTGCCCTCGAGGCACTCGAGGACAACGAGCTGTCCGCCGGCTGTGCAGAGGCGGCTGAGATCGTCGCCATCGTCTCGGGCCAGGACGTGGAACAAGGAGACGACGGCGTCTTCCGTATCGCACGAGGAGTCGCCCGAGACCGCATGATCTCGACGGTCGACCCTGAAGCCCGCCACGGGCACAAGTCGCGCAACCGGCGCTTTGACGGTTACAAGGCGCACCTGTCGATCGACCCGGACTCAGAGCTCATCGATGAGGTCGTGGCCACACCTGCCAACACCCCCGACCGTGACGCGGTACCTGGTCTCCTCGGCGGCCACGACGACGACGAGGACAAGCCCGTCGTCCTCGGTGACTCCGCCTATGCGGACGCCACGACCCGCACCGAGCTCGAGGCCGATGGCTTCGAGCTCGTCGCCAAGTCCCCGCCGGTCCGCAACGCAAAGGGCTTGTTCTCAAAGGACCTCTTCATCGTCGACACAGAGAAACTGACCGTCACCTGCCCGGCCGACCACGTCGTCGCCATCACCGTGTCGGTGCGCGGCGGAGGAAAGGCGAGCTTCAAGACCTACTGCGCAAACTGCCCGATGCGCCAGAGCTGCACGACATCGCGCCGCGGGCGCACGATCACGATCCACCCCTGCGAGGCCATCTTGCAGCGAGCCCGCAAAGAACAGGCCGATCCCGCCTGGAAGGCCAGGTACCGGGCCGACCGCCCCATTGTCGAGCGCAAGATCGCCCACTTCACCCGCAGGCCATGGGGAGGGCGAAAGGCGCGCACGAGAGGACTCGAGCGCGTCGCCACCGACCTCGACACCAGAGCCGGCGCCGTCAACTGGGCACGACTGGCGGTCCTTGGTCTGCATCACGGTGACAACGGCTGGGCGATCGCCTGAGAGTGCCGGAAAAGGACCCCGATCAAGCTGCTATCGCCCGAAATCACCGCCTTGTGGCCGCTTGTACGGCTTCATGGGCCGGAACTCCGGCCGGAATGAGAGATGCTTGGTCGAGGGTTGGCCCACAGCGCCGTGGCCGGCTCAGGAACGCCCGTACTTCAGCAGACTCCTAGCGCGGCCGACTGCTCGAAGCAGGTGGCTGCCGGGTCGAATGGTGACATACTGACGCCGTGCTGAGAAGGCCACGGCACTACATCAGAGCGGCCAACCAGTTCCGAGAAGGCGTCGCCGACTTCCGAGGTGCGAGGCTACGGCTCGTGTACCTGGCGGGATGGGCAGCAGCCAAATCCCGGGTCAGTGACCCGCATCTCACCCTGCATGTAGCCCAAGACATCCGCACGGACGTGCTGGCGCCTGCTCGAAGCGTTACGGGTGACCGGGTGGCCTCTGTGGTTCTGCGAACGACGGCTCGCCACGTCCGGCACGATGTCATGATCCTGGGCCAGGTGGCCCAGGACTACTTCCGGACCGAAACCGCCCTCGTGGCGCCCGGCGGGATTGTCGTGGATGCCGGTGCCAACGTCGGCCTGTACTCGGTCCTAGTCGCTCTCGCTCAACCGACCGCCATCGTGCACGCGTTCGAGCCGTTGGCTGCCTGCTTCCAGGTGGCCCAGGCCAACGCGACAGTCAACGGCGTGGTCGATCGAGTACACCTGAACCGGCAGGCCCTAGGCAGCGAGGCCACGAGCGAGCACCTCTCGCTCACACTTGGGGGCCGGCAGGGCACGCTCTGCACGGACATGCTGAACGACTTCAGAACCGGGGCGACACAGATCGTCTCGGTCGTTCGCCTCGATGATTACTGCGAGAGCATGGCGATCGAACGGGTCGATGTGCTCAAGCTTGACGTCGAAGGCTACGAGGTCAAGGTGCTCGAAGGTGCTTTTCAAGTCCTCGCGTGTACCCGAGTTGTCGTGATGGAGTGGCACTCCTCCGATCGTGCGCGGCGTGCCGATCGCCTCCTTGTGCAGGCGGGCCTAACGTTGGTAGCACCCTTCAGCGACGCACTCGACCGAACCTTCGGGATCGGTTACTGGGTGCGGCAGTGACACGGGGGCGCATCGCTCCCTTGTGACCGAAGCCTCATCCCCATCTACCAGGGACTTTGGTCGGGCTGGCCGGATTTGAATTGGCGACCTGTTGACCCCCAGTTCTGCCCGGGGCATCTTCCCTCCGACACCGGTAATGACAATTCGTTACCAATAGTGCCCTCAACCAGGGACTTCACTCGAACCGACACGACCGCGGACGACCACCCGTAACCGCCATCTCCCGGCTAGCGGAGCTATGGTTCTCACGGCGGTTCTCACGGACGCACTTTCCGAAGCCGTGCGCGCTCGTTACCGCAGTGGCGAGATCGTCAGTCGTCAAACGTAGGCGCCGTCGATAAACGCCTTGGCAGCCACGCGTACCTCATCGCCTTTGCCACGGGCAAGAAGGTCGATGGCACGCTCACCGTGCAACAGTCGGTTCTTCGCGTGCAGCCACTGGCCGACGCCTTTACTGTTTCGGACATGGTCGCACCTGTCGGTGCACCCGAGGCTCCCGGGCTGCTCGAGCGTTCGGCCGAACTGGAGACGCTCGCGCTCAGCCTCGAAGCAAGTCGAAGCGGTAGCGGTCAGTTGCTGGTGGTCGCCGGGCCGGCCGGCATCGGCAAGACGAGCTTGCTCAACGCCTGCGCTGAGCGGGCCCCAGCAGGCTGCCAGGTGTTGCGCGCCCAGGCTGACCCGGTGTCTGCCGATGCCAGCTTTGCTGCGGTGCGCGAGCTGCTCGAACCGGCCACGCGTTCTGCTCCCAGGGCGGTCTGGGAGGGAGCAGCGGAGCGCGCCAGGCCGGTGTTCGCACCGAGCGAGCTCGAGCGGCTCGACCGCGACCGAGCGGCCAGCGTCCTACATGGCTTGTACTGGCTCGTCGCTGGGCTCTCCGAGGTCAGCCCGCTGGTACTCCTGGTCGACGACGCCCACTGGCTCGACGAAGCCTCGCTGCGCTTTATCGCTTATCTCGCGCCGCGCCTCTGCTCTCTCCCGGTTCTTGTCGTCCTCGGGGCGCGCTCAGGCGAGGGCTGCACCGAGGTCCTCGTGCACGTGGCGACCGGGGCCGAAGGGAC
Source organism: uncultured Acidimicrobiaceae bacterium (assembly GCA_963727645.1). Taxonomy (GTDB): domain Bacteria; phylum Actinomycetota; class Acidimicrobiia; order Acidimicrobiales; family Bog-793; genus Fen-455. Next base: position 33,614 of record CAVSHA010000026.1, on the reverse strand, counting down.
CGTCCTGCGCCCGGCCCCCCTTGGCCCGGGAGCCGCGGCCGTGCTGCTCGACCAGGCCCTCGGGTCTGGCGCCGACTCTCAGCTCTGTGCCGCGTGCCACCGTGTTACCGGCGGCAACCCCCTTTACTTACGGGAGCTGATCTCAGCTCTTGTGGCCAACCCCGAGCTTGGCGGCGCGCTGCGCTCGGGTCGGGCGCCCGCCGTGGGCGGGATCGAGGCGAACGTTGGGAGCCGTCTGGCCCGGCTGGGAGCTGACTGTACGTCGCTCGCCTGGGCGGCAGCCGTCCTCGGGCCCGGCACCCCTCTTCGCAGGGCCGCCACCCTCTCCGGCCTCGGGCGAGAAGCAGCGGGGCGCGCCGCGGACGCGCTGCGGGGGACCGGGTTGCTTACCTCCGATCAGCCGCTGAGCTTCGTGCACCCGATCGTGGCCGACGCGGTTGTCGCGGGGATCCCTCCATCGGGACTGGCGGCTATGCACAACGCGGCAGCACAACTGCTGCTGGCAGACGGCGCTGCCGCCGACCAGGTCGCGGCCCACCTGATCCACGCCGAGCCCTTCGGTGAACCCTGGGTCGTGGCCGCCCTCCGCACGGCCGCCCACCAAGCTCTTTCCCAAGGCGCGCCTGAGGCCGCAGCTAGCTACCTGCGCCGGGCACTGGCCGAGCCCCCGCCGCCAGAGGACCGGCTCGCCGTGATGATCGATCTCGGACGCATCGAGACTCTCCTGCCCAGCGCTGTCGAGCCCGAGTCAGGCTGGATGCACGAGGCAATCGCGCTCGCCGAGGACCCCCAGCAGCGGGCCGAGCTGACCGTCGAGCTGGGTGAAGCGCTCGCCGCCGCTGCCAACTTCCCCGCGGCCTACGCCCTGCTCGAGGGTGTCCTGGCCGAGCCGGATGGGGTCGAGCCCTCTCTCCTTGTGCGCGCCGAGGTGTCGTTGATCGGCGCTGGGTTCGGCGACCTGGCCGCCAGCGGACTGCCCGAGCGCGTCGCTCGGGGCGTGGCCCGGGTGCGCACCGGCGAGCTGAACGAGCCGCGAATGCTCTGCGCACTGGCGCTCGCCGGCGCGGCGACCGGCCTGGACGCGGAAACGGTGGCTGACCTGGCAAGGCGTGGCCTCGGCAGGCAGAGCTTGCTCGAGGAGCTGTGGTCGGCCTGGGTTGGCGCCCTGTTCGCGCTGGGCATGTCCGGCTATCTGGCGGAAGCGGCGGCCGGCGCCGAGGCCGGGATCGCGCACGCAAGGCGCCGAGGCGCCCCCGCGATCTTCGTAGTCATGTCGTGGGCGGCGGCGTGGGCGGCGTTGTGCTCGGGCGAGCTCAGCGCCGCTGCTGCCCACGGCGAGCGGGCCCTTGAACTGCTCTCCGAGGAGCACCTGCCGCTCGGTTGGGTCCTCGGGACGCACGTCCCCGTGCTCATCGAGTCGGGTCGCGAAGCCGAGGCACACCAACTGATGGACGGGTACGCGCCACCTCAGCGAGAGCACAACGACGTCATCGACATCGTCGCCCAAGCCGCTCGAGGCCTGAGCCGGCTCGCTACCGGCGACCTCCAGGCTGGCCTCACCGACTTGCTCAGCGCCGATGCCAGGATGGCTGCTGCCGGCCGGCGGCTCAGTCTCCACCTCGACTGGGCGTACCCGGCGAGCCGGGTGCTCCTCGCGCTCGGACGTCGGGCTGAGGCCGAGCGCATCGCCGAACGCGAGCTCGCCGCCGCAACCAAGTTCGGGGCACCACGGTCCCTGGGGATTGCGCTCATGCTCCGCGGCATGCTCGACCCCGGCCCGGCACGGACCCAGCCCCTGCGTGAGGCTGTCCAGACGCTCACGGACGCCGGAGCGCGACTCGAACAGGCCCGAGCACTCGTCGAGCTCGGGACGGCGCTGCTCGCTAGGGGCGAACGCGTCGAGGCGCGCGAGGCGCTACAGGCCGGGCTCGACTTGGCCGACCGTTGTGGGGGGCTCGCCCTCTGTCGGCGGGCTCGGGCCGAGCTCGTGGCCGCCGGCGCCCGTCCGCGGCGAAACGCCCGCCAAGGACCCGACGCGCTCACCCCGGGGGAGCGGCGCACCTCGCTGATGGCGGCTGAGGGGATGGGGAACCGGGAGATCGCCCAAGCGCTTTTTGTCAGTGTCAAGACGGTCGAGGGTCAGCTCGCCGCCGCGTACCTGAAGCTCGGGATCCATAACCGCCGCGAACTCCCCGGCGCCCTTCGCCACGCGTGAAGATCAGGGCGACCAAAAAACCAGGGTTAGGACAGGAAAAGATACATAGCGTCCCCGATGCCGCGCCGCGAGCACCCTGTACGGTCCAGCTACTCGCATCCAGCTCAATCTCGAGCGGCCCATACCCAGGGGGGAACCAACATGAAGAGAACTGTTGCCAAAAGAACTGTTGCCCTTGCGGCTCTAATAGGTGCTCTATCAGCAATTTCTCTGCCGGCCGCGACCGCAGGTCCTGCCGCTGCCGCCCGGAGCGGCGCGCTGACCTGGGCCGCGCAACCGCCGATCCCAACCGCGGCGGCTGTTCGGCCAGCGCCGTCCTGGACGGGAACATCTACGTTGTGGGCGGGTACACAGCCGGCGAGGAGAGCACGCTCAACACAGCTGAGGCGTACGACCCCTGGAACAAGCACTGGAGGACTGTCACCCCGATGCCAGCGGCTGAAAGCTGCCTCGCTGCCGCCAGCGTGGACGGCCAGATATACACGATCGGAGGAGTAGACGAGGCAGGCGATACGGTGGCAACGGTCCTTTCCTACTCGCCGGTCTCCGGCAGATGGCAAACCGATGCACCTCTGCTGGACGCCACCGACGGCGATGCCGCGGTCGCCAACGCCGGCCGCATCTATGTCGTGGGTGGGGAAGACGAGACCGGGAACGTAGTCGCCACTCTAGAGATCTACGACGCCCGGACTAACCGCTGGGCCCAGGGCCGGTCGATGCCGACGGCGCGCTGGGGGCCCGGGGTCGCCTGGTCGGGCAATCATCTCTATGCGATCGGGGGCTTCGACAACAACTTCAACCCCCTCAGCACGGTCGAAGCCTACGACCCGGCTACCAACACATGGCAGGCGAGAGCTCCGATGCCGAGCGTAGGTTCGCATCCAGCAGTGGGGACGCTTAACGACGGCCGCATCATCGTCGCCGGTGGAGGCCCCCCGTTCGCTGAGACCGCCGATGTGGAGCTTTACACACCATGGTCGAACACCTGGCAGCAGCTGACACCGTTGCCGGTGGCTACGATCCCCACCGGCGCGGTGGTGGGCAACATGTTCTACGTGATCAGCGGCTTTGTGGGGGGCCCGTCGAAGGATGTGACCACGTCCGTTTGGGGGGCTCTCGTCCGATAGCACCCAGTTTGGGCCGGGCGGTACGCGTTGGAGTTTGGGGAAACGCGTTGTAGATCGCCAGTTATTGGGTCCCGCGGAGGGACAGGGACCCACTGGGGTCGCCATGAGCGAGATAACGAGCCCCAGCGACCGACCTACCCGGAGCCATGTCCAGCTGCGCCGTGGACGCCTAGTTACAGATCCCCCAGTTCTGGCGTTTCGCAGCGAACGATTAGTGCTTCTGCCACGGCGCCAGTACGAGCGAGGTCACTGTCGCACCTACGTCCGAGAACCTCAACCGAACAGCGCGGCCCCGATCTTGTCGGCCGCTTCTCGCTGCATCGACGGGGTCACGTGACTGTAGAGATTCATGAACAGCGACGGATCCGAATGCCCGAGCCGCTCAGCTGCGACCTTCGGTGCCACGCCATTGGCGAGCATGAGCGTTGCGCAAGTGTGCCTGAGCCCGTGAGCCGTCAGACGGGGTAGGCCGAGCTCCTCGCTGTAGCGGCCGAGCAGGCGTGACAAGTACTGGGGATGGTAGGGACCGCCGGCGGGCCGTGTGAAGACGCGGCCGGTCTCCTCGTAGGACTCTGCTGCCAACCGCTCCTTGGCCTGCTGTGCGCGCTGTGCTCGCAACACGCCGACGAGAGCCCTGTCGATGTCGACGCGCCGGATCGAGTCGCGACTCTTGCCGGATGAGGCGACGACGTCGTGCCCGAGGTAGGTGGAGAACTCAACGACGCTCACTACGCCTTCGGTCAGGTCGACGTTGTTCCACCGGAGCGCGACGAGCTCACCGATCCGAAGTCCTGCGCACATCAAGAACGCCCAGACGGGATACGTGCGGTCTCCTTCCATCAAGGCGAGGAACTCTCGGGCCTGCTCGGGGCTCCAATGGCGCGGGACCGAACGCCTGGCCTTCGGTCTTGGCGCGTGCATGAGCGGATTGACAGCCACGACCCCGCTCGAAACGGCGAGCCTGAAGGCTCCTGCAAGCGGCGCGCGCGCCAGGCGGATCGTGTTCGGTGCCAGAGGCCTGCCGTCCTTGGCTCCCCCTTCGGCAAGAAGCGTCCGCTGCCAGGTGAGGATCAGCTCCGGGGTGACATCACGAACCTTCCGGTTGCCCAGGGGCTTTCGCACGTAGGTCTGCGCGTAGACGCGGTAGTCGTGTCGGGTCTTCGGCGACAGGCGCTGGTCGGCATCGAGCCCGTCCAGGTACAGATCGAGCAACTCGTTGACGGTGAGCGCGACCGCGCACGGCTTCACGAGTCCCGCGTCGAGCTTGCCGATGAGCTCCCGTCGAGCATTGGCAGCCTTGCTCGCCGTCGCGTATCCGCGACGCGTGATCTGCTCCCGCCTGCCGGTGAGCCCATCCTTACCGAGCGAGACCTTGAAGTACCACTGGCCCCGGCGGTCGGCGTACACACCTTATGGTCGGGCTGGCCGGATTTGAACCGGCGACCTCTTGACCCCCAGTCAGATTTCGCCCATGTTGGACCAGGTTACCGACTCCCGTTTTCCCTGCTCACGTCACCTTTCTGGCGAGCGCTCGGGTTAGCCACTCCCCCGCTGTCGTGACCAATCCGTGACCAATCCGTGACCAGCGTGGGGTCGGCGAGCTGTTACCTCGCTGGCCGTCCTTGTTTCTGTGCTCGCAGCCTCCACCAGTTCCCGGCAACCAGGCCGGCCTTGTAGCGCATGTCCGTTTCGTGTTTTCTCTGTTCGTTGGTCTCGGGGATCAGCTTCACCGCCGCGTCGAGAACTTTGGCCGCTGCGGCGCTCTCAGATTCGGAGAGTGCCTCTGATGGTTCAAGGGGGATCTGTACGACGATCACCGTCTTTGCTTCGTCGCCTAGTGCTACCGCCGATAGCGGCCGTGTTGGGGAATCGGCAAGTCGGTTGTACGTGCGCCGCCACGGGCCGTCTGCGCCGTCGACGTGCAACCGGATCAGAGCGGTATCACCGCGTGTCTGGGCATCGTGGGGCTGATCGGGTCCTTCTTCACGAAGGCTTGCATCCATGTGCGTGAGAGTAGGTCGCGCAAAACTCACGCGCTCGCCCTCCTCATGCGCTCCCGTTCCCGGGCGCTAGTCCCGCCCCACACGCCCGGGGCGCCATCGAGGCTCATCGCGTAGCTGAGGCACTCCGGTAGCACCGGGCACCGCTCACAGATGGCCCTGGGCGCCTCTACGTCGCCACCCTGGCCGGGAAAGAACAGGTCGGGTCCCATCCCCCGGCACGCTCCCTCTGCCATCCATGCCGGGCGGGGCCCGACGAGCTCCTCGAGGGTGGTCGGCGGATCACTGCCGGAGACGAGCATGAAGAAGAAGGCGTGCTCTGCTCTGTCGCGGTCGAGGTCCTCGACGAGGGTCACGAGCTATCAAGTTACCGAACACGCGCGCGATCGCCACGGATTCCCGCGGGTGCCAACGGTGGCTGCGATAGCGCGATCGACGGGTACTTTCCCACCCCAGCCGGCGGTTTGCGAGGCTCCTAGACGATCGTAGGGCGAGGGCCAACGTGACCGAGGCTTCCCCGGGCGCCGGGAAAGATGCCGGGCTGCCGGCGGCTGGCGCGGGACCTTTCTAGGTGACTAAGCCTGGATCCACCGATTAACCAGGGCTGAAGCAGCCCGCGTATCCACCTAAAAGGCCTCCTGAGCTGGGAGAATGACGGTGCTTTAGTCGTCAGATCGCCACAGCCCGGGAGGCACTTTCAGTGAGACAAGTATCGCGCGGTCTCGACCGGATCGAGGTGGCATTCGACGAGCCAAACCTCGTCGCCAACGCCGGACTTCTGCTCGTCTCGACACTCGTCGTGCGTCTCGGCCTCGAGGCGTTGATCAACTCGACCCTGCGGCTAACCGGCCGGGTGGGCGGTGCACTGCCCGGTCGCAAGGTTCTGAGCCTCGTGCACGCGATCGTGGCGGGAGCAAGCCACATCGACCATGTCGAGGTGCTCCGTGCCGGGGCGACCAAAGCCGTGCTCTCTCACCGGGTGATGGCGCCTTCCACGCTCGGCACCTTCCTTCGCTCCTTTACTTTCGGCCATGTCCGTCAGCTCGACCAGGTGATCGCAGAGACCTTGCGGCGAGCCTGGGCACTCGGGGCCGGGCCAAAGGACCGTCTCGTCCTCGACGTCGACTCGACGATCTGTCAGGTCGAAGGGAACAACAAGCAGGGCGCCAGCTATGGCTACACCAAGGTCCTCGGTTACCACCCGCTGCTTGCGACCCGGGCCGATACCGGCGAGGTGCTCCATGCCCGCATGCGCAAGGGGTCGGCCAACACCGCCCGTGGGGCGAGGCGCTTTGTCGAAGAGCTCGTCGCACGGTGCCGGCGGGCCGGGGCGACAGGCGAGATCGTGCTGAGGGTCGACTCGGGGTTCTGGTCCAACGACACGATCAAGACCCTCACACGCCTGGGTGTTTCCTACACGATGGCGGTGCGAACGGGAAACAGGGCAATCGCAACGGCGATCACCGAGATCGACGAAGAAGCATGGGTGGGTATCGACTACACGAAAGAGGGCATCGCCGAGGTTGCCGAGACCACCTACAAGCAAAAGCGCCTCATCGTGCGCCGCACCCGGCTTGTCGGAATCCAAGAGAAGCTCTGGCCCGACTGGCGGCACTTTGGCTTCCTCACCGACTTGGACGGCACTGCCGTCGACCTCGACGCCTTCCACCGGGACCACGCCCGTGTAGAGCTCGCAATAAAGGACCTGAAGGAAGGTGCCGGGATGGATCACGTCCCCTCCGGGCACTTCTTCGCCAACTCCGCCTGGCTGTGCTGTGCGGTGCTCGCCCACGATCTCGTGCGCTGGTGTGCCTTCCTGGGCGGCATCGTCGACAAGGACGAGCTGACAGTGACCCGTACGCTTCGCACCCGTTACTTCTCGGTGCCTGCGCGGCTCGTCAATCGCTCGGGCATCCCGAGGCTTCGTGGACCGGACAAATGGCCCTGGGCCAATACCTTCCTCAAAGCGCTGGAAAAGCTTCGCCTCCTCGATCTCGCGCCTGGCTGAGCGGCCCTCGCGGATCGGCGCAGCCGCAGACGTTTACCTATGCGCTGACAACCAAGCCGAGCAAGACAGCTTGGTTGACCACGCCCCGACAACGGTCGACCGACATCCAAGAAGGCCGTCAGCGGCGACTGCGCTCTACCGGTCAGCCGCTGGGGCTAATCGGTGGATTCAGGCTAAGTACTGGGATTTTCCGGCGGAGGCAAACCCGGAGGTGGCGCTCCAAAGACAACCATTGGCGCTTGCAGAGGTGGGTTCACCCGAAAACTGGCAAACCAGTTTTCGTCATGTTCCCCGTCCAACATGACCTGCCACCGGTAACCGCCCGGCGCGAGCGGTAGACCAGGGAATATCTCAACGAGGGCATTCCCGCTGCCGGGCGAGCCCGTCGGCATCCCACCTGGCGTAGGGACCGTCACCTGTTGCGAGATCCGAAGTTCTTGTGGACCCCCTGGTCCGGGTACCTGCACAGGATTCCCGTCCTCCGTCAGGAGCGAAACCACCAGCTCAATAGGGTGGTTGCAGTGCCGAGGTTCGACCTCGAAGAAGACAGCTACCGCGTGAGGCGCCGTCATAAACATCCCGGGCCCAAGAGGACTGGGTTGAAGCACGGTCTGCTTCCATCCGACGTTCAGCAAGTTCAGCGTTCCCTGAGGCTGATTACCGGTCCCCTTGTCGGCTAGAAGGACCTCAACTTTCATACGTTGGTTGCGAGCCGTCCGCCGGATGGAGAGCCGACGTTCGCAGCACCACCGCCCATCCACCTCGCGAGCTGGTTGTTAATCGTCGGAGCGGTGACAAGCGAGTAACAGCCCTCGTTGAGGCTTTCGCCAACGAAATGGAACAGCGGGAGAGCAGGACGGGCCGTGACCCCCTTTTCTCCATGCTCGAAAGCCGCGACGATGTCTTCTGTCGCTTCGTCCTCTTCGAAGAAGCCCTCGTCTTCCATATTTCCTCCTCCCCAACAATAGCCAGGTCAGCCGCCTATCGGATACGCGCTTCCCAAGTCCCACGCGTCACCGAACGGGTCCGGTCTCGGATAGAGAACCAAGAGCACTCGATGTTCACGAATGAACACCTCAACAATCGCCCGTTTCCCCCTTACCGGGTGTTCGTCCCACGTATACATGAGGCCCGACACGCACTGGACCGCGTCACGGATCTCGTGCTCACTTATGTGGTGTCGGCCAGAAATCTTCTGTGCTGTAGCCGGGGACACGTGAAGGACCGCGACCCAGATCGTCACACTAACCAGCCTAGGTTGCGTGCGACAAGGCTCTCGGCATGAATTACTTCCCTAGCTCCCTCAACGCCCGCACATCGCCCGGTGCTGTCGCCGGAGGAAGCCGAAGTGCTGCGACGGTCCATCGCGATGCTGCCTCCGAAGGCGCCAAGCGGTCTCAGTCGGGAACGGGCGCTCGCGATCCTCGGTCAGCTCGTGCGGGCGCTGAGGGAGTTACGGAGACGCGGAAGCCCCGGAGGCAGATCGCCTTAGAGGCGCTGAAATCGTCGGCGCGGGTGTCAGCACCGGGCGGAGTCTCCGCGGAAGTCGTACGCTCGGTACAGAAATGACCTAGGAAGGTCCAGCATGCGAGGGTCACGGACAGCCGGTTTGTCAGTGCTTGTGGCGGTAGGAGCGATCTCCCTGCCACTCCTGGCGACCACCACCTCAGCGGTGGCCGCAAGCCAACGGAGCACGCTGGCGGTCGGAACGCAACTGGCTGAGCTGCAGGGCTCCTACTCCGCCGCCGGTGAGGGCTTGGGCTTCGGCTGGTCGGTGGCCATCTCGGGCACCACGGCCGTCGTTGGTGCATTCCTCGGTGGTCCCAACGAAGCCGGTGAGGCTTACGTATTCACCGAGACGGCGGGCGTCTGGAAGCAGACCGCCGAGCTGGCGAACTCCGACGAAGTCACCGGCGATGCCTTCGGCACCTCGGTGGCAATCTCGGGCACCACCGTCGTCGTGGGCGCGCCGGGCGTCGCTAAGGACGCCGGTGAGGCGTACGTGTTCGCCAAGACGGCGTCCGGGTGGGAGCAAACCGCCAAGCTGAATGGCTCCGGCACCGTAGTCGGTGAGGGCTTCGACTTCGGCCGGTCGGTGGCCATCTCGGGGACCACCGTAGCGGTGGGTGCACCGGGCGTCGCCAACGGCACCGGTGAGGCTTACTTGTTCACCGAGACGGCAGGCCGCTGGAAGAAGGCCGCCGAGCTGAAGGAGGTCGGTCCCAATAGCTCCAATAGCTACGGGGACTCGGTGGCCATCTCGGGCGCCACCGCCGTGGTGAGTGATCCGGAGGCTTCCGTGGTGGGTGATCCGCACGCTTACGAAGCCGGTGAGGCATACGTATTCACCGAGACAGCAGGCCGCTGGAAGCAGACCGCCGTGCTGGCGAACTCCGACGAGGTCACCGGCGATGGCTTCGGCACCTCGGTGGCCATCTCGGACGCGACGGCCGTTGTGGGCGTGCCGAAGGCTTCTTCCGTGGAGGGTGATACGCAGCTTTACAATGCCGGTGCGACGTACGTGTTCACCAGGACGGCAGGCCGCTGGAAGCAGACCGCCGTGCTGGCGAACTCCGACGAGGTCACCGGCGATGGCTTCGGCACCTCGGTGGCCATCTCGGGCACGACGGCCATCGCCAACGGCGCCGGTGAGGCTTACTTGTTCACCAAGACGGCGTCCGGATGGAAGCAAGCCGCCGAGCTGAAGGGCCCCGGCACCGTCGCCGGTGAGGGCTTCGACTTCGGCCGGTCGGTGGCCATCTCGGGCACCACGGCCGTCGTGGGTGCTCCCAGTCAAGGTGCGGCGTACAGTCAAGGTGCGGCGTACGTGTTCGAGGCCTGAAGCGTCATGCGAGACTCAGTCGGGAACGCGCGCTCGCGATCCTCGGTCAGCTCGAGCGGGCGCTGCGGGAGCTAGCCAGGCGCGGGAGTCTCGACGGGTGATCTAGTCAGAAGGTGACCAGATCGAACTACGTTGGTTATGTGCGGTACCGGCGTTACTACACCCAGAAGAACCGGGATGCCAGCCGGACGGTTGTCTCGACTGGACCGGTAGCGACGCTCTGGATGGGGTTCGTGAAGTTCATCGTCCTGTTTGGGTTCCTCGCATGGCCCGCGATTGCAGTCGGCGTCAATCTGCGTGGAGCGATCGCATGGGTAGTTGGCGTTCCGTGCGAACTGATCTGGCTGATCATCGCTCTCGGAGTGTGGGGTATGTACGACGCGAAGGCGAAGGGGCGCGTTCGCGGCGACTCGGAAATGGAACGCCTGTGGGCGGCGACCAACGCGGGAAATGGAGCAGCGCCACGCCGCGATCCTCGCGGACATGAAGGACAGGCCCCTGTACAAGACGCCCCTACGATCGGATCTGTCGATTGCCGACGAGCTACTGAAGCTCACACAACTGCGGGACCAGGGCGCACTTAGCCCTGAGGAGTTCGAGGTACAAAAGGCGAAACTCCTCGGGTAGTGGGTTCAGCTTGAGCCCGAACATCCTCAGGAACCGCCCCGTGGCCCCCATGGACTTCGAGTACGTCTTCCGCCTCACGACGCGCTTGGCATACGCGCCCGGACCGCGACTGGCGGCGCGGGCGTTGTTGCTGAGGCGTGCGGCCCGGTAGAGGGTGCGCGTGAGACTACGTCTACGTGGCATCGGTGTTTACTTCTTGCCGAGGGTACGCCTCGCTCGGCCTCTCATGGTCGAGTGTTCTCCTCGATTTCAGTGAGGAGGTCGAGCACATATCCGAAAAAGGCGAGCACGCTTGCCATGAATATGCCGCTCAAGGCAACCGCTATCGTGTAGGCGATTGATCTACCTACCGACTCGGCCATGTCTTGGTGGGCATAGACGCCCATCCAAACGGCACCAATGAGCCCGAGCCAGAACACTACGACAGCAACGGTGAAGAACACAGCCGTGACAGCGGTTGCCCCGCGGTGCGACGTAGGGCCCTCGACTGACTCTACGTCTTTGTCTTGAACGAACTCCATAACTTTCACCTTTCCCTGCTTCCCTACTGCGCGACAGCATCGTGCTTCCAGATAGGCAACGTCGCGGTGGTCGGGCCGCCCGGGGCTGCCCACGCGTTTAGGCAGGCAACGGATGGTGTTTCGTGGCTGGCACCAGAGTGCCCGTTTCCCAGTCGAGACGAACTCCTCCTCTGCGCGACCGCAACTTCTTCTCCAGATCGTTGACCGCCTCGGTCAGTTGGAGCAGGGCCAACAGGCGTTTGTACTTACGCTCGGTTGGCACAGAGCAAGAACCATGAGGAACCCCGAGGCACCTAGCGGCTACGTAGCCCACCAAGCTGTTCCGAACGGTCAGCGATACCGGTCGCCCCTGGTAGGACAACGGCGCCTCCCATATTCGGGAGAAGATTGCCTTTTCTTCGGGAAGCATGTCCTTCATCAGACTGGAACGGTACTCGGTCTTCACGCTCGTTGAACCGTCCCGTCGCCATCGGGTGGCGGGGCCGGTTCGCGTCGGCGGTCATTGCGCGAGGATGATCGCCATGGCAGAAGACCAGCCGCAGAGTTCCCCGGCGCCCTCCCAGCCACCGAAGAAGGCACCTCCCACCCCGCGTCCAAACCCCGGATGGGAAAAGAAGGGTGGCGCGCCTCCTAGGCCCCAAAAACGCGGCTAAACGACAAGTGCTGCGATCGCCCAGGCGGCCACTTGAAGGCCGAAGACGATGCACAGCACGAGGTAGCCCCAGCCGAGATCCTCGGTCGTGTCCCGATTCAACTTCCAGAGTGCATCGAGATTCTCGGCCAACCCTATCGACAGGGCCTCGTCCCGGTCGTCTGCGTCTTCCGCTCTCTTGAGCCAGTCCCACCAGTCGTCAAGCTTCTCAGTGAATGTCATGTTGCGGGGGGCCAGTACGTACCCCGTCGCGATCGCTCCTACAAACAGAAACGCGACCGCCAGATATCCCCACTGGGTCGGGTTCGTTGCTGTGAGGATCTTCGGGCCAAACAGTGCCGCCACCACGCCGCTCGCAGAGAAGACGGCGGTTGTCCGCGTCCGCATAGTGTCAACGGCTGATTCTTGACGGCTGAGCTGTGATCTGGCTTGTGTGAGTAGTACATCTCCTGCGCTCATAACGACATCCTCTCTCAGGTGGCGGGGACCGCGCCGGACGTTGACTCCCGCCTGGGCGCGCAGTTGGGTTGGGTTTGTGGGGCCTGCCCGCTCTAGGCGAGCGAGGTCGAGTACGCATCGCCACTAATGCTGGCTACCGCCTTCGGGTAGCGCACGATGCAACCGACATACGAGCGCAGGCCGATGATGACCTCGAGGGCCGCGGCCTCTGTCTGCGGGTATGCGAAGGCGATCGGCTCGTCACTCTCCCAGACGAAGACCTCAGCGGGCCGGGCGACGACGAGCTGCGTATCGAGGCCCGAGTACCCGGTGGCGGGGATGTTATCGTCGGTGTGCCAGCGGAGCTGGCCGAGGTGGACACCAGTCCAGCTCTGCCATTGCGGGTCGCCCATCGCCGCCGCGGCGACAAGCGCGCCTGAATCGGGCGTGAGGATCGGGCGGTGCTGATCGTCGAGCAGGCTTGTAGCCCAGCCGAACAAGTCGCTGGTCGTGAACAGGTGCGTCGCGAGAAGGCGCGTGCCTGCGGTGTCCGCAAGCAACTGTCGAGCCGCCGCGGTGTCCGCGTAGAGCGTGGCGATCGAGGCGGTGCCCGAGTCGGTGACCGAACCGGCGTTCGCGAGCGCCTGAGTGAGCACATAGGCGTCAATCTGCTGGTCGATCTGTTCTTTGACCTGCAATCCGATGATCTGGTCAGTGCTGAGGCCGTCGCACCCGCCGCGGTCGTACAACTGCTGCGAGATGGTGACTTGACCGGCGATCGTTTCCAGGCTTGACGAGAGATAGGTCGACGTGGGGTCGGTCTCATCGACGCCTGAGCCTTCGGTCTGTGGTCCGGCTGCGGCCGGGCCGGTCATGGCCGGCAGATACACCTCGAGGCCGTATGGCGGGAGCTTGAGGCCGTGAGCCTGGTCAGCGAAGGCCCGCGCTGGGGTTCGATAGAGCGCGAACTGATCGACCACGTACTGCGGGGTTACGAAGGGCCCCCCGGAGCCGGGGGCAGAGGACATCGCGCGGGTCTCGGTCTCTCGGATAAGCCGCCGCGATTCGGGGACGTTTGCTGAGCGGTAGTGCTCGCGGATGGTCTTCTTGGCACGCCTGCCCTCGGGCGACGAGCCGCGGCGCATTTCGACGGCGACCTCGTGAGCGTGCCGATCGAGGCGTGCCGTGGCGTCATGCCATTGCTGGTGGCCCGGCTGCGTTGACCAGGCGAGGTCGAGAAAGAACGAATTGTCCGGGTTTGCGTGGCCATACACGCGGGGCTCATAGCCGATGACGGCGGCGCGGGACCGCTGCTCGGTCTTGAGCTTCTCGAGCGTGGTAAGCAGACCGTCATAGCGTGCCGCCGTCTCGACTGCTTGTTTGAAGCCTCGGAACTCATCCTCATTCAGGAACGTGGAGCCCCTGCTCCGGCTCGCCTCGGTCATGACACTGGCGGCGTTCGCCAGGAGTCGGTCGCGATTCGATTCGACCTTCCCCGCCACCAGGTCGATTTGGGCGGCCGCGAGGGTCGCGTGAATGCCCTCCAGTTCGAGGTCGGTCTCGGTCATACTCATTTGTGGCTCACTTTCTGCCGGGGCAAATCCCCAGCGTCTCTAAGGTGTTGCGACTACCGGGGGTGCCAGCGGCCAGGGCTCCGGCTCGAAAGTTTTGATCTGCGGCACGCCGCCTACGACGACCGGGTCACGATGGAACATGACCCGCGGTGGCTTCTTGGCTGGAATCTGCGGAGGCTTGCATCGCCGCCATTCGAACCGCCCGGGCGTTCCTCGACGCTCGGCGAGGCCGAACCCGCCAAGCGAGGACTGGAGCATGCCCCGGGCGATGCTCCGTTCGTGAACTGGCAATTTCATGCCACGGGCGAGCCGAGTGATCGCCTCGTCCTCGGGAATCCATTTGTTGTCGGGGAGGAGCTTCGCCACCCTCTCGAGGTCCAACATTGTCAGTCCTTTCCTTTAGCGCTTATCGAGGTCGAGCTCGCCGCTGAGACAGCGCAGTTCCGCCATCCTGTTGGTCTTCTCGGGGTGCCGGATCGCCCGGTATTGCCAGAAGAGGGACACGACTTCGTCGCCCTTGGCACAGAGCTCGAGCCAGAGTGCTTGGCGCTGGCGCCGGTCCCGGGTCGCGTCCGCGCGAGCGTTGATCTCGGCCATCTCGTCGACGAGATCCCCCATCTGGTCACTGATCGCCCGGACCTTGCTTCGCTGCTCGGCGGTCATGGTGGTGCGGGGCAGCCGTTTGCGAAGTGCCATGGTCATCCGACCTCCAAGTTGTCGCGACGGATCAGGAGTCGGCCACTAGCGGTGCGGCGCGCGGGAAGCGTGCCTCGCGAGATTCGGCCCGCCACGGCTTGGCGCGAAATGCCAAGCAATCGGCCAGCTTCGGCCTGCCCGACCTCATCCCTATCCATGAGTTCAACACTGGCAGAGGGACCCGATTTGTCAGTTGCGCCGCAACGGACTTTGTCAAGGTGGAGCGCTGCAACCACCTGGAGCGCAGCCAGGAGGTCATAGGCTTCGATGGGAAACTTGAGTGCGTCCCGGCGTTCGATCTCGCGGAGCCCGACGCGTAGCGCCGCCGCGATCGCGGCCGCAAGGTTCCCGGGGACCAGGACGACGGGGCCGGGGACTAGGTACGGCGCGGGGCTGGTCATTGGCGTGCTCGTTCGCGAGCTCGACGGGCACGGTCACGACAGCGGTCGCTGCAGTAGAGGGGAGGTCGACCGATGCAGCCAGCCCAGAAGACAACGCCGCACTGTCGGCACGTGACCTCGGGAGGGCCATCCACGGCGGGTGCTGGCGTGTCAGTCATGAGAACGCCCCGTTTCGTGGCAAATGAGCCTTTCGTGGCAGGCGCAACGGCGCTGCCTGCGATTTGTTTCGTGGCAAAATGCTGGAACCCGTACCGATTCGCTGCGTGGTGCGGCGCGGGTCCGTCCCCCGTCGCCAGAAGCTGATACCCCGGCGGGTCTATATGAGCGCTGACCTGCAGTTTCGCGGACCCTTAGCCATGCGTGAGTTTCGCGGGATTGCGCGTTCGGTTGCGGCGCGGGTCCAGGCGCAACACGGAGAAGGTGATGGCCGGGGGCAGTCGCCTTCCTGATCGGTCGGGTGCCGACCCGTGCCCAACCGTCCACGGGGAGTGTATGACGTCCATTTCTGACGGGAAGGTTCACGACTTTCTGAGGGAGTGCCGGCACCCTTGCCTTGTGACCGGTCAGGGCAGACCCGCGGCAGCCCCGAACGCACAATCTGTCAAAAGTCATCACGTGGAAGGGCTCACAACTTTTGACGTTGCACAAACGGCGACCGTGATGGGCACCGGGTCGGCGGGCTACGGTGACAAAGGCAAGGACGCCGGCAGTCATGGCGCTTGCCTGTGTCGCTTGCGGGTGGCACCGACGATCTCCCTGACGACGACGTGACGGTGATGCTCCTGGGCCCACACTCGCTGTTCGATGCCGAGTGCGCGCCGCGTGACGTCGAGTGTCAGTCGTTCGCGTGGTAACAGATCAGGCAGTGTGCCGACGGGCACCAGAAAGCCGCGGCCGGCGTCGGCCTCGCCCTGCGCCGCGTCGAGCAAGATGCGGCAGAGTTGGCGCGCTTCGTGATCGGTCATAACGTGCCCGCAACACGGGGCGATCACGGGATACCTATAGGTATCCCCGTGATCGTGATCGAAACGTGTATCGGCGTGATCGGTGCCGTGATCGTCTGACCAGCCATTTCGACACAGCCGTGATCGCCCGTGATCGGTGCCGTGATCGCCCCGTGATCGCCCGTGATCGGTACCGTGATCGCTTTTCGGCGTCATTCCTGACCACCTGGCACGACCGCGAGCGGGTAGTACATGCTCGCGTCTCCACCGCGCGAACCGCCCTTCGTACCGTCGCGCTTGTAGAGCTTGCCCTCCTTCGTCAGGCGGTCGAGCTGACGTCGCGCCTTCTCGATTTCGTTGCGGCCTGGTGTGAGTGAACCGAACAGCGTCGCAGCGACGGTGATGGCCGTGACACCATTGCGGGCGTTGTGCACTACCGTCCAGGCATCGACGGTCTCAGCGACTGTCGATATCCCGTTCGTGTGGTCGTGAATCACCTTCAGCGGTCCAACCGTCTCGTCGGGCTGCTTCAGGTGGTCGAAGTCGACATAGGAGTCGCCGGCTTCGCCCCAGAGCATCACCACGGATCCAGCACCGGCGGTGAGCCACCTTGATCCGTAGACGTCGGAAAGGTGTCGAGGCTTGCCACCACCTGGCTGTTGCTTTCGTTGGTGGTGGAGCGCCAGCACGTCGATGCCTTCGGCGACCGTGTGTTGGAACGCCGCATTCAACCCGAGCCCGGTCTCTTCCTTCGAGAGATCGGCGGCGATGTCCTTGATCGAGTCGATCACGACGACGTCCGCGCCGAAACGCTGGGAGAGAGTGACCAGGGCCTTAGGTTCGCGAGCAAGGTCAAACGGCAGGGGTCCTCGCCAGATGGTGAGTCGCTCGGAAAGGATCTCCCGTTGCTGGTCGGTGACCATGCGGCGAAAAGAGCGCAAGGCCTGGGTCGGTCGGTCGCAGGCGAGGTAGAGGACCCGCTCTGCTACTCGGACCGGAAGCCCGAGAAACTCACCGACAAGCGCTTCGATCAGGTGCAGCACGATCTGTTGGGCAACGGTCGTCTTTCCCACCCCATCGGGTCCGCACAGTAGGAACGGCTCGTTCTTGGCCCAGAGGCAACGGTGGCCGTCCCCCCATCTGGACTCCACGGTCTCGGGAGCGTCGAGAATGACACTGCCCAGGGCTGCCCTGTGGGCTGACAGCTCGAGCATGACATCGACGTCGCTCACCTTGAGATCGGCATCCGCCGCGCCGCGCTCCTCGGGCGGCACCCATGCCGGCTCAGTTTCGACGAGCGGAGCGGATCCGTTCGAGCTGGCCTCGGAAACGAGTTGCTTCAGCTCCTCCGCCGTGTGGCCGGCGTTAAACCAATCGGTCACGTCGCCGTGCTCGGGCAACCCGAGCAGTTCCAAGATGGTGAACGACTTCGTTCGCGCCTCGAGCGCGAAGTTGCGAACGATCGACCGGGCGTGCTCGTGGCCGACGTCGTCGTTGTCGGGCAGGATGACGACTTGGGCGCCTCCGAGGTACCTGTTGTACTCGTTCCTCCACTTACCCGCGCCGCCCGGGTTGCAGGTGGCCACCAGGCCGTGACTGCGAAGGGTCTCGACGTCCTTCTCGCCCTCAACGACGAACACGTGTCGGCCTGCCTGGACGGCCTCGAGCACCTCGGGCAGCCGGTACGGGATCCGCTTGATGCCCGTCAGGTTCCAGATCCATCCGCCCGCGCCGTCGGGCCGACGCTGACGGAAGCTCTTCGGGACCATTCGCACGACCTGGAAGACGAACTCGCCGGCTTCGTTCGCATAGTCGTAGGTGGCAGTGATGTCCATCTTCTTGCCGTTCGAGGACTGGGGCTCGAACAGGGCGGACATCGGCAGCTCCAGCTCCGCCATGATCGCCTCGTTTCTGCAACCGGCATGACAGTGGAGGAGAACGGTGTCCCTGGCCTCCGTCACCGACAGACTGGGGGACCTGTCTTCGTGTGCTGGGCACTTGGCCGACCATCCGTCGCCACTGCGACGCGGGTCGCAGCCACGACATTCGAGAACCGCGAGCACTGTTTCGAGCGCGGTCATGCCGCCACCAGCGCCCCTGTGAGCGCGAGCGTCGCAAGACGCCCGCTGAGGATGTCCAAGGTCGCCGCGGCCTGGTCGAGCGGAACCTCGCCACGATCGAGCAGCGTGAGCACGGTCCGGATGGCGTCAACAAGTAGGTCGGCCTCGCGCTCGGCCCTTCGCCGCTCGAGAGCACCCTTCGGGTAGACTTGCCCTTGGTCGTCGTCGTGGTGACCGTTCTCGAGAAATCCCCGGGGTGCGCCTCCCCGGGGTTTCTCAATTCCAGGCACGGTCAGACCTCGCCTAAGAGCCGCCTCAAGGAGGCCGTAGGCACCAAGACCCGACGCCCAACCCGGATCGAAGGAATCTCGCCGTTGGCGATGCCTTCATAGGTGCTATTCCTTCCGAGGCGAAGAATTTCGGCTGTTTCGTCGGCCGTGACGGTGGGCTTGTCGCGCCAGTTTGCTAGTGCGTCTGCCACTGCATCCGCGGTGGCCGCTTGTGGTGGCACGTTGTGACCTCCCATGGTTTCGGCGCTTGCGTTACACGCTTACTTCCCTTATGATGTCACGCAGTGCCATCGGATGCGATACAGGATCGGTCACGATTTCCTATAACGGTATGGCCGGGGACGCCACTGTGGCCGACGCCGGTGGAACGGACAGAGTTCGAGGTCGGTGAAGGCGGCGTGCTGAAATGGGGCCAATGGATCGAGCCCCGAGAGTTGCCCGAGGAATGGGTGTTGCGTCAGCTCGGGAATGCGAACCTGGATGACGACGGCGAGGTCGTCGCCATGCTCCAAGATTTCGGCACTATCACTTCCTCCTTTTACCTACCGGGGCTCGTTCCAGAGGACCGCCGCGCTCTGCTCGCGCATCCCCATGCCCCGCCATATGTGGGAGCGGAGGGCGAGGCGTTTCTCTCCAACTGGTGGCGGCAACACGGCGGCACGATTGAGGATGTTCGTTGGTGGCTGAAGATGGCGCGGGTTCTCACCCGGATCTGGAGCGAAACGATGTTCGATCGTCCAGCAGCTCCGGCTCTGGCAGCAGAGGGATTCTTAGATCTGAATACTGAGGCTGGAGCGTGGTGGCACTTCACCACGGCGCTGAACATTGGCCTGCAACCATTCCAAGCTCGGGTTGAACATGAGGTGAAGGTGCTACCTGGTGTCACCCTCGGCTTCCCGATCGTCGACCTTTACTCCGCGGCCTGTCGCCAGATCTTTAACCTCATCGTGGAGGACGGCACGGCGCGCCTCTGCGAGAACGAGACATGCTCGGTCGTCTTCGTCCACCAGCTGGGCGGCTCCCGGTACGGCCAGTATCACAAGACGGGCCTCCGGTTCTGCTCTCCCGCCTGTGCCCGAATGGAAACGCAGCGTCAGTACCGACGCCGCGAGAAGGAGAAAAGGGGAGGCTCCAAGTGAGCACCGCAGGTTCGATCAAGCAGCAGCCGAACGGCACGTGGACCTTCGTCGTCGACGTCCCGGCGCCCAACGGAGGCCGACAGCAGCTCCGCCGGCGTGGCTTCGCGACAAAGAAGGCCGCACAAGCCGAGCTCACGTCCGTCCTCGGCGATACGCAAGAGGGGTCCTACGTGCGGCCATCGCGAATGACGTTCGGCGCGTACCTCCGTGAACGCTGGGCGCCTGCCATGCGCCCGACAGTCCGCAAGACGACAGCAGCGGCTTACGAGCAGATGGCGAAGCACCTCGAGCGCCACCTGGGCAAGGTCCCGCTAGGTGAACTCACAGGCCCGCAGTTGACCGCTGTATACGGGGAGCTGCTCGAGGCCGGACTATCCGCTCGAACCGTCCGCTACGTGCACGTGACGGCTCACAGGGCGCTCAAGGATGCCGTTCGCTGGCACCTAGTGAGCCGGAATGTCGCCGATGACGCGGACTCACCACGACAGCCGGGAGCGGAGCCGAAGGCATGGACGCCCGATCAGGTTGCCACGTTTCTCGCCCTGGCCGAGGGCGACCGCTGGGCGCCTCTATGGCGGCTCGCTGCGACGACCGGGCTACGGCGCGGCGAGCTCGCCGGGTTGCGTTGGGAGGATCTCGAGCTCGGTGCCGGCATGCTGAGCGTGAACCGAGCGACGGTCGTCGCCGATGGTCACGCCATCGAGTCCGAGCCGAAGACGACCCGCGGTCGTCGGCGGATCGCCCTCGATGCTCAGACGGTCGACACGCTGAAGCGGTGGCGCCGGCAGCAGAGCACCGAGCAGCTCGCCATGGGTGAGCACTGGCAAGGCTACGGCCGCGTGTTCGTGTGGGCCGACGGGTCGGCGCTTCACCCCAACGTCATCACGCGTTCGTTTGGCCGGCTGGTCGAGAGAGCGGCACTCCCCCACTTGAGCTTGCACGGGCTACGGCACTCATGGGCGACCTCGGCGCTCCGTGCCGGCGTGCCGATCAAGGTTGTCTCGGACCGTCTCGGACACTCGTCTAGCCGGATCACGTTGGACACGTACACGGCGTCCGTGCCTGCCCTCGACGCTCAAGCGGCCGAGCTCGTTGCCGACCTGTTCGTGTCCCGTGACCAATCCGTGACCAGCGGTCGGGACTGAGCCTCGCCGGCACCGGCCTTTGTAGGCTCTGACCTGCAACTTCTTAGTCGGGCTGGCCGGATTTGAACCGGCGACCTCTTGACCCCCAGTCAAGCGCGCTAACCAAGCTGCGCCACAGCCCGTGAAGACCGACAGCCTACGGCAGTCGATGCAGCACCGACAGTCCCATGGTCACGTGCTCCAGCCGCCGGGCCCCTGCCGAGACTACCTCAGATCAGGAAGCGGTCTCGCCTGGCTCGGCACCGCTCCTGATGACCGGCTTCTCGGCGCCCGGGGATGTCCCGCCCAGCGACGCAGGGCCCGAGAAGCGCCCTGGGTCCACCGGCAGCATGTTCCGCAGGCCGTTCAGAAGTCCCCCGAGCTCCATCGGCACGACGAGCTTCGTCGAAGGTGACGAACCAACCTGCTTCAGGGTCTCGAGATACTGGAGCTGCATAGTGTTGCTGTCGAGGCCGCGCGCGACCATGAGGATCCGCTCCAGCCCTGCTGAAAGGCCCTCGGCCCGCAGGATGGCGCCCTGTCGCTCCCCTTCGGCCGCCAGGATTGCCGCCTGCTTGGTGCCTTCAGCGAGAGTGATGGCGGCCTGCTTCTGCCCCTCGGCCTCCGTGACGGCCGCGCGGCGGGTGCGCTCGGCGGACATCTGGCGCGTCATGGCATCCAGGACGCCCGGCGGCGGGTTCACCTCTCGGACTTCGACCGTGGTGACCTTGACACCCCAGCGCTCGGTCACTTCGTCAAGACGGACACGAAGCGACGCGTTCATGTCCTCACGCTTGGATAGCACGTCGTCGAGTGGCATGTCCCCGACCACACTGCGAAGCGTGGTCGCCGCGACGTTCTGCGCGGCCCCCGCAAAGTTGCCGACGCGCAGCACCGACATCGAGGGGTCGACAACCTTGTAGAAGATGATGAAGTCGATCGAGATCGACGCGTTGTCTTTCGTGATCGCCGTCTGATGCGGGATCTCGAGATACTGCTCGCGCAGGTCCACCCAGGACGTCCGGTCGGTGACCGGGTTGATGAATATGAGCCCAGGCCCCCGAGTCCCGAGCGCCCGCCCCAGCCTGAACAGCACGATCCGCTGGTACTCACGCACGATCCTCACCGAGATCCCTGCGAGGATGAGGAGGAAGAGCACCACCACGCCGATCACGATCCCGATGATCATGAGCTACCTCCTTCGTTGGTCACCTCTGTTGCCGACGATGGTGCGGCGCCGGGTGGCTCGCCCTCGACTGGGGCCCCGTCGGGCGGCATCGAGGCTTCGAGCTCGGCCTCCCCGCCGGAGGCGATCATCTGGTCGCCCCAGACCTCGAGACGGACTCCAGCGACGCGCATCACCTGGACTGGCGTCCCCGCCCGCACCGGCCCGTTCAGGGCCACAGCCGACCAGTTCTCGCCGTTGACCCGGACAATCCCCTCTGGGCCGAGATCGCCGACAGCAATGCCTTCCGCTCCGTCGGGCGAGACCAGGTGACGACCCGCCACGTAAGCGCCCCGAGTCGTGAGCCCCTTCCAGGCCAGAGTGCCGATTCCCGCGGACACCACCAGGTCTGCGCTGAGCAACGCCCAGAGCACCGGGGCCGACCGGCCGTCGACCGCCATCACGACGAGCCAGGCGGCGGCGAGCACACCCAAGACACCCGCCGCCACGTGCGCGTGCGGACCCACATGGAATCCGATCAGCGACGCGAGGACGACGAGCCCCAGTAGAACTCCCGCTATCACCCACATGGCGCCTCCTTCCGTGGCTGCGCGAAGCCAAGGCTATCGGCATCGGGGACCCTCCCACGCGACCGGCGACCCGTGCCCCCGCCTGGGGTCGCCACGACGCGCCACGGTGGCGCCCGTCGCGGCGTCACAACGCTCACGCGTGGTGGATGAGCCAGCCGATGCCCTGGTAGAGACGGTACCCGAGGTAGGCCACCGTACCCACCACAAGCACCTTGAAGTGCCACGGTGCCTTGACGGCGGCTTTCTCCGCGTCTGCGCCGTCCTCAACCTCCAGCGCTGTTCCGCAGGCTGGGCACCGGTCTCGGGCCGTGGTCTCCCCCACCTCGGCCTCCGCCGGCGCCGCACCCCGCCGTCGCGGCGCGGGACCGGCCGATCCTCGCGCGGGCTCACCGTCCTCGAGAAGCCGGCCGCACCGGTGGCACCGCGCCATGTTGATGAGCCTCCGTCAGGCCTTGCCAGGCCGGGACCACGCTCTGGTCGTGCTCATCGGCACCGGCGGGGCCAGGTGCGCGTCACACGGCGTCTGCACCTGCAGTGAAGTGGTCACCTCTGCTGGCGGACCCGGACACGAATCTCGATCGGCGTCGGGCCGAGCTCGAAGCGGTCCCGCAGGGAGCGTTCCAGATAGCGAAGATAAGTGGGCGGGAGACGCCGGGTGGCGAACAGCGTGACCGTCGGCGGGTCAACCGCACCCTGCACGCCGTAGAGGATGCGGGCCCCACCCGGTGCCGGGTGAGCCGCTTGGGCGCTTCGCAACCCGTCGTTGAGGCGACCGGTCGGGATCCGGCGGTGGTAGGCGCTCATGGCCTCTTGCACGGCCGGGAGGAGACGGTGTACGCCGAGCCCGGTCTTGGCCGACACCCGCAATACGGGCGCGTAACCGAGAAACGCAAGCCGGTCGGCGACAGCCTCGCTGACCTCGAGGCGGCCCTCGGTGTCGAGCAGGTCCCACTTGTTGAGCAGGATCACGACAGGGCTGCCCGAGGCGTCGATCCGCTCGGCGAGGCGCTGGTCCTGGTGAGTGACGCCTTCGGTCACATCGAGCACGAGCAGAGCCACGTCGGCACGGTCGAGCGCTCGCAGTGCCCGCACCAGGGAGTAGTACTCAGGCCCCTCACCGCTTCGTGCCCGGCGGCGCATTCCGGCGGTGTCGATGAGCTTGACAGCTCCGTCGTCGGTCTCGATCACGGTGTCGATGGCGTCGCGCGTCGTGCCCGGGAGGTCGTGGACGACGGAGCGCTCCTCTCCCGAGAGCCTGTTGAACAGTGTCGACTTGCCCACGTTCGGCCGACCGACAATCGCAACGGCCGGGACACCGTGATCGCCCTCACCCCGAGGCCCCGGCTCGCGGTTGCCCGCCTGTGCTGACTCGGCGTCGGCCGGTGCCGAAGCACCGGAGATCTGCTTGACGACCTCGTCGAGCAGATCTCCGACGCCCCTGCCGTGCAGGGCGCTCACCATCGCCGGCGCGCCGAGCCCGAGACCTGCGAACTCCCAGGCGTCTACCTCCCGGCGGTCGGAGTCGACCTTGTTCGCGACCACAATGACCGCCCCCCCGCTGCGGCGGACCAACTGCGCCACGACGGTGTCGTCTCCGGTGACCCCCGTGGTCGTGTCGAGCACCAGCAGCACGAGGTCCGCCTCGCGGAGCGCTCGGAGGGCCTGCTCGGTGACCTTCGTGTCGAGCGTGTCCCCGCCTTCCACCACTCCGCCGGTGTCGACGACGAGAAACGATCGCCCATTCCACTCGCACTCGACCTCCAAGCGGTCCCGCGTTACACCAGGCCGGGCTTCGACGATGGCGAGCTGCCTGCCCGCGATCCGGTTCACGAGCGTCGACTTCCCGACGTTCGGGCGACCGACCACCGCCACGGTCGGCAGCAACGCTGATCGTCCCCGGGTCACTGGGCCCCCTCCAGCAACTGCCGCAAGGACGCACCGTCGGTCCCGACGACTTCCACGGCCACCGGGAGGTCGTCGAGTGAGGGTCCGTCGATGAAGCGGCCCTTCGACAAGCAGACGTCCGGCAGCAGGTAACGGCCTCCCGGCGGCTCTTCGGCCAAGGTCCGGGCGAGATCGGCACCAGTGATCAAACCGGCGACGGCGATGTTGCCACCGAAGAACTCGTTGGCGACAGGCAGGACCCGCACCTTGTCGAACCCGTGGCGGTCCAGGAGTGGTCTCAGCACGGCCGAACCGTAACCGCCGGTGAGGATCGTGATCGGCACGTCGCGCGGCGAAGTTGTCGGGCGGGCAGCAGTGCGCCCGGTGCTTGTCCGCGGCGCGCGATAGCCCTCCGCGGGCGCACCCTCGACCCAGGCGAAGAAGCCGGTCCTGGCGGGAACCCCCACGGCGTCTTCCCGCTGCGAGACCCCGGACTCGAAAGACTGCTCGAAACAGCGCACCATCCCGACCCCGTTCTCGTGTTGCGGGAAGCCTTCGTACTCGCCGGGTTCAGGAAACGGCAAGCCCGCGAGCAGGTAGTACTCGTCCGACGCCCACACAACCTTGCGGCCGAGCGCGCGGCTGAAGCGCAGCTGCCACTCGTGCACGGTCTCCACGGTAAGTCTCGCCTCTGTGATCGTGTGTGGTCGCATCGTGTCCTCTTTGGAGTGGCGGCTGACGCCCAGAGGCACGATGGCCACCGTCTCGAGTTCGGGAAACCGGTCGAGGACGCCGGCGAGAGTCCCGTGCAGCACCGCGGCGTCGTTCACGCCGGGACAGACGACCACCTGGCCGTGAACCTCGATACCGTGGTCCAGGAGGCAGCGCAGCCACCTGAGGCTGATCGCCCCGCGTCGGTTGCGCAGCATGGCAGAGCGGACGTCGGGGTCCGTGGCGTGGATCGAGACGTAGAGGGGCGACAACTTTTGGTCGACCACCCGCTCGAGGTCCATTTCCGTGAAACGCGTGAGCGTCGTGAAGTTGCCGTAGAGGAACGAGAGCCTGTAGTCGTCGTCCTTCACGTACAAGTTGCGCCGCAACCCCTTGGGCAGCTGGTAGATGAAGCAGAACTCGCAGTGGTTGTCGCAAGTGCGCACGCGGTCGAATATCGCGGCAGAGATCTCGAGCCCGAGTGGCTCACCTGCTTGCTTGACGACCGTGACCTCGAGCTCGACGCCACCGCGGACAACCTCGAGCTCGACAATCGACTCGTCCGCGAGCAGCTGGTATTCGATGACATCGCGGGGCACCTGTCCGTTCATCGAGCGGAGCTCGTCGCCCGGCCAGACCCCGCAACGCTCAGCCGGCGAATGCTCGGCCACGGCCACCACCTGCGGTAGTGGCATCTCCAAAGGCTACCCTGGTCTACCGTGACGTCGGCTCCAGAGCAGCGTTCTCAGCCTGAGGCCGGTCGCGTGGACCTCGTCCTGCTCGCTGAGCCTCGAGGCTTCTGTGCCGGCGTTGAGATGGCCATCAAGGCGCTCGCATGGATGGTTCGCGTCTTCGAGCCTCCCGTCTACTGCTACCACGAGATTGTCCACAACCGCTTGATCGTCGAGGAGTTCCGGCGCCAAGGCGTCGTGTTCGTCGACGATGTCGACGAGGTCCCGCCCTCGGCGCCGGTCATGCTCTCGGCCCACGGATCTGCCCCTCAAGTCGAACGGGCGGCGGCGTCAAGAGGACGGGTCGTGATCGACGCCTGCTGTCCTCTTGTGACAAAGGTCCACCACGAGCTCAAAGTGCGGGCCCACAAGGGCTACACGATCCTCTACGTCGGTCACGCCGGTCACGAAGAAGCCGTCGGCACGATGGCGGTCGCGCCCGGCGCCGTGCATCTGGTCGAGCACGAGGACGACGTCGACCGGCTCGATCTTGGCGCGGACGCTCAGGTCGCGTTGCTCGCCCAGACAACCCTCGCCCATGACGAGTGGGAGGGAGTCGTCGAGCGCGTGCGCGAGCGCTACGGGGACCTGTGGATGCCGGGACGTTCCGATCTCTGTTACGCGACGACCAACCGACAGGACGCCGTCAAGGCCGTGGCGCCCCGTTGCGACGCGATGGTCGTGCTCGGCTCCGCCAATTCCTCCAACACGGTCGCTCTCGCGAAGGTGGCCTCCGCCGCCGGCTGCCCGCGGGTGCTCCGGGTCAACGCCACCGACGAGCTGCCCGAAGACCTCTCCGGAGTTGTCGGCGTCACTGCCGGAGCGTCGGCTCCCGACTGGCTGGTCGAGGATCTCCTCGCCCGCTTGGCCCCCCGGCGAGGCGTCGAGGTCGTGTCCACGACCGAGGAGGACGAGTACTTCCCTCCCCCGCCGGAGTTGCGTGACCTCCTCGGTTGCCTGGCGATCGCGGCGAGCCTCACTCTCGGCGCTCGTCGGGAGGGTTCCTCTCTCACCGCGACGGATCGCCAGGTCAGTGCCACCGACATGCTCGCCGCGGCCTCTGCCGGACGCATGATGTGAACGCCCGCGCTCTCCGCCGCAGACGGCAGATCGACGAGTTGATCGATCGTGTCGCCCTCGAGGAGCTCCTCGCGTCCCAAGGCCCGGTCGAGATCTCCCCGGTCGCGATAGTGATCGCCGCGTACAAGGAGCGCGACAACATCCTTGAGGTCGTCGGGGGCATGCCGCAGGAGATCTGCGGGCAGCCGGCCTCCTTGCTCGTAGTCGTCGACGGCGAGGACGACGGCACCGGGGCACTGGTCCGCGCCGCGGGTCATTATGCCTGCATCGCTCCGGTCAACCGGGGCCAGGGCGCGGCTTTGCGGCTCGGCTACCGGATCGCTCGACAGTTCGGTGCCCGCTTCATAGTGACTTCGGACGCGGACGGGCAAACGGACCCGGACGACCTCGAGATCGTTCTCGAACCGGTGGTGTCGGGCCGCGCCGACTTCGTCAACGGCTCCCGACGCCTCGGCCGAACTCACGGCACCGACGCTGTGCGCAACACGGGAGTCGTCGTCTTTGCGACGCTGATCTCGTTTCTCACCAAGACACCGGTGACCGATACCGCGAACCCGGTCCGGGCCTTCCGGGCGGAGCTGCCCGCCGAGCTCATCCTCGAGGAGCCGCAGTACCAGGCGCAGGAACTGCTGATCGCGGCGATCCTGCACGGGTGTCGTTACGAGGAGCGGCCGGTGACGATGAGAGCCCGACTCACCGGCGAGTCCAAGAAGAGCGGCAACCTCCTCTACGGCCTGCGCTACGGCCGCGGGGTCCTGCGCACATGGCTGAGAGAACGCAAGCGCCCGCCCGCTCAGCCGGCTGCCTTCTGAGATTCCCCGGTCAGCGCCGGTTCACCGGCCCGGTCCGGCCTCGGCCGTGCGAGTAATGCCCCGGCAGCGGCGGCCGCACCGGTCCGCGGGTCGTCCGGGCGCTCCGCTCGCCCCGGCACGCCCCGCCAGCACCACGAGAGCACTGCCACCGACACGACGACCGCGCCCGACGCCGCCACGAAAGGGACCCAGGGATGCAGTGCGAACAGTGCGCCCGCCCCAAGGGCCGCCACGGCCGTCGCTCCCGTCTGAGCCGTCGAGCCGGCTCCTTGTGCACGGCCGAGCTGGCGGCTCGGAACGCTGTGCGCCAGCTGCGAGGCGAATGCCGGCCCTGCTACCGCGACCGTCACAGCCTCGGCCGCGCCGAGACCAACAAGCAGCCAGACGGAGTGAAGGAAAGGATAGGCGGACGCAAAGCCGGCCGACATGAGCGTTGACACCGCCGCCAGGTAACGACGGTCGAAATGGTCGACCAGCCAGCCACCGGGGACCGACATCGCGGCAAAGGGCGCTGCGAACAACGTCCACGAAAGGCCGATCTGCCATCCGGTGGCACCTCGTAGGTGCAGCAGGAGGCTCCAGCAGACCTCGTATACGCCGATGATGAGGCCCGTGCCGACATAGCCGACGACCACGCCCAGCACGCTGCGGTCACGCCACAACACCACTCGTGGCGCGGGCAGGTGCGGGCTGTGCGACCCGGTCTTCGGCACTGCGAGCAGCACGGGCACACACGCCAGCAACGACGCCAGCGCCGCGGCCAGGAACAGCCAGCGCATTCCCGAGGTGCCCACCACGCCGCCGATGAACGGCCCGATCGCGAGCCCCACCGTCCGGGACCCGAACAACGTGCCGTAGGCGCGACCCTGCTGAGACGGCGTCACGACCTCACCCACCGTGGCGTTGTTCGCGACATCGACGACTCCGGCGCCCGCACCTTGCAGGCCCCGTACGAAGAGCGCGGCAATGGGCGTGCCGATGACGGCAAAGGCGGCACTCGCCACTGCGAAGGTGATCAGGCCGCTCAACTGGACCGGCCTGCGCCCGACCCGGTCCGACAGGCGACCGATCGGGTACTGCACGAATATGGCCGCCAAGAAGAAGGCCGCCAGCACAAACCCGACAAAGGCGACCGACGCGCCCTGCTTGCGAAGATAGAGCGGGAGGAGCGGCATCATGCAGCCGGCCCCTGCCCACTCGACGAAGGTCGAGATCGACAGGGCGACCACTACGCGTCGAGGAGCGCCAGGACCGCCGGCCCCGCCAGAACCGGTTGGGGCGACGCTCACGTTGGGTCCTCTTCCGGGAGAGAGCGCCCAGCGCGCGCCTTGCGCGGCGCCGCGGCCGGTTGCCGCTGCAAGGACGCACCGAGATGGGCGAGAAGCTCCCCACGCACCGAAGAGCGCAGACCCTCGTCCAAAGGAGCCAGACCGAGCAGCTCGGTGAACCAAAGGCCGTCGGCCGCGAGCCGGACGAGGCTCGCGCTCGCCGGAGGCAGGCCGTCGGTCACCAGGGCCTGCTGCCAGGTTGCGAAGTGCTCGCGGAGCGGTTCCAGCAGCTCGGTGTCCGCCGCCACGCCGGCTATCACCGCGGCCCCGAGGCGCCGTTCACGGCTCACCACGGCGTCCCCGGAAGGTCCAAAGGTCGCCTCGAGGTAAGCCCTCGTGAAGGCTCCGGGCAGACCCGACCCGGCACCGTGCCGCTCGAGATCCTGGGTGAACTGCGAGTTGAGCCGTTCCACCATCGCCGCTACGAGCGCGGCACGTGTGGGGAAGTGATAGAGGATCCCCCCTTTGGAGACCCCGGCCTCGGCTGCCGCGGCTTCGAGGGTCAGGTGGGCGACACCGTCGCGAAGAACGACCTCCTCCGCGCCGAACAGGATCCGCTCGCGGGTGTCCTGTGCTCGCGTCATTCACTCACTATACCGTCCGGACGGTATAGTTGCCACCGGAAAGCCCGGCGCAATCGGGCTCAGCGCCCGTCGAAGACCGCCTCCGCGAACCATTGCCAGGTCCGACGGATTCCCTCCTCCAGGCTGATGCTGGGCGCATACCCGAGGACCTGTTCGGCGAGGTCGTACGAGGCGAAATTGCGCTCGACCTCGCCGGGTCGCTTCGCCCGGTACTCGATCGGGTGCTCCGGCACGCCGGCAGCCGCGCGGCACATGTCGGCCAACGCCTGCACAGTGGTCTCCACGCCGGACGCGATGTGCAGCACAGTGCCGCCGGCGAGGTCGCTGCCCAGCGCGAGCTCGAGTGCCCGACAGATGTCGTCGACGTGGGTGTAGTCACGCGATGCGGAGCCGTCACCGTAGATGACAATCGGCTCGCCAGCGTTGATAGCCCTGAAGAAGGCGGTCATGGCGCCCCTCTTGCGAGCGCTCCAGGGCCCGTAGGCGTTGGCGAAGCGAAGGGCGATGGTACGAAGTCCGTAGGCCTTTGCGAAGGCGTGCGCGTAGCCCTCGCCGGCCAGCTTGCTGGCGCCGTAGGGCGATATCGGCTTGGGAAGCGAGCGCTCGTCGACAGGCGGTATCGCGTTGCCGATGAGTGCCCCACCGGTCGAGGCCAGCACGGTGCGCGCAACGCCGGCCCGCCGCGCAGCGTCGAGCACCTGGAAGGTGCCGAAGACGTTCACGCTGAAATTCGCCGCCGGGTCCTCGACCGACATGACAACCGAGCCCGCCGCCGCAAGATGCACGACCGATTCGATCCCGCCGAGCGCATCGTCCAAGGTCTTGGCATCACGGATGTCACCCTCGACCAGCTCGACGTCGACTCCGTCCAGGTGCGAGGCGTCACCGGTGGTGAGATTGTCGAGCACGCGCACCGCGTGCCCACCCTCGACTAGTCGTCTGACCAGCGTCGCTCCCACGAACCCGGCGCCGCCGGTGACGAGAACACCTCTTGTTTCACGCATGCACGACCACGCCGGGAAGCTAGCAGGCGCCCGCCCTGGTGCCAGAACCGTTGCGATCGAGTGTGCACCGTTGCCGGGGCCCGCTCGGGGCCCGACGACAGGCCGGCTAGCGCCGGAGGCTGGCCTCGGCCGCGTCGAAGGCGTGCTGGATCCCGGCTCGCACGCGCAGTGACTGTTCAGTGGTCGCCTCACGTCCGATGCGAGCCCGCCTGGGCGAAGCCGCCGGGTCCTCGGTCTTGTCCGGGCTGTGCGGTGGGGCCGGGCTCGTGGCGGGGATCGGCGGTCCGATCACGATGTTCACCCGCCTCGGGCGTGGAAACGACGACCCGCGCGGCATGGCGCGTTCCCGCGCCGCCGATGCCGACGGGAACGACCGGGACGTTTGCGCGCAAGGACAGGTACGCCACTCCGTCCTTGAGCACTTGTACCTCCGGCCCTGAGCGCCGGGTGCCTTCAGGGAACATGACGAGAGGCTCCCCACCCGCGAGCACGGCGTGGCAGCGCTGAAGCGCTTCGCGGTCCGCCCCTGACCGGTTCACGGGGAACGCACCACACGCCAGGAGGAGGCGACCGATCAACTTCGACTTCCACACCTCCTCTTTGACGATGTAGCGAAGTCGTTGCCGCCTCGTGATCCGGGCAACGATGAGCCAGTCGACGTAGGAACGGTGCACCGGCGCCACGATGTAGGCACCCCCAACCGGCAGGTTCTCCCGGCCCTTCACCGTTCCGGGAAAGTACAGCTGCGAAGCGCCGACGGCGATGGACCGGCAGACCCGGTACACGATGAGGTCCCCTCGCGTCGGCGGCGTCGCCATTGCACCAGATCCGCTCACAGTTGGGAGATCACCTCCTCCACCACAGACTCGATGCTGCGTCCCGTCGAGTCCAGCACGATCGCCCCCTCTGGAGTGACGAGGGGGGACGCCGCCCGGGTCGAGTCGATCTCATCGCGTCGCCGGATCGACTCGGCCGTCATCGCGACGGTGTCCGGGCCGGTCTCGTTCTCCGTCGCTCGTCGCCAGGCACGCTCGGCCGAGTCGGCGGTCAGGAAGATCTTCACGTCCGCGTCGGGAAGCACGACGCTGCCGATGTCCCGCCCTTCGACGACTCCCCCACCGTTGGCTGCGACCCATGCCCTCTGGCGACTGACGAGCTCCGCGCGCACCTGTGGATGGGCCGCGACAATCGACACCGCCCCTGTGACCAAAGGCGCGCGGATCTGCCCGGTCACGTCCTCGCCGTTGAGCAGCACGCGCTCGCCGACGCTCAGCTCCATCGATCGCGCGATGGCCGTGCAGCCCTCGGCGTCGGCCACGTCGACACCCCGCCTGAGCGCCTCCAGCGTCACGGCACGGTACATGGCGCCAGTGTCGAGGCGTTCGAGGCCCAAGCGCCGGGCCACCTCCTTCGCCACCGACGACTTGCCCGCACCTGCAGGGCCGTCGATCGCGATGACCGGTCGGCGCCCGCCGACCCGGCTCAGTCCGAAGCCGTGCGCGCCCAGCGAGTGCCGCACGCGCTCGGCCGCGTCGGCAGCCACCGTCAGGATGAGCACACCACGGGGCCTGTACTGGGAATGGACGATCTCCAGGTCCTCGATGTTGACCCCGAGCTCCCCCGCGATGGTGGTGACCTGGGCTAGCACACCCGGGCGGTCTGGGATGACAACGTGCAGCTCGGTGACCGAGCTCGGTCGGCTCGCCCGCGGTGGAGATTCCGGCGCGCAAGCTGCGCGCGATCCAAGAGCGCGACCAGGTTCGGCCGATCCTCCTCGGCGACGATGCGGCGGACCTCGTTGAGTCTGGCGATGAGGTCGTCGAGAACCGGGAGGATGGCCGGCGCGTTGTCCCGGCAGATGTCCGGCCAGATCGCAGGTGACCCGGCTGCGATCCGCGTCATGTCCCTGAAGCCTCCCGCAGCGAGCCTGAGCAGTGCAGTGTGGGCGTCGGTCGCTTCAGTGGCAAGCCCCATCAGGGTCGCGGCAGTCAAGTGGGGCACATGGGAGACGACAGCCACGAGGTCGTCGTGGCGGTCTGGCGCCAGTGCGACGAGGTCGGCCCCGAGGCTGGCTATGACGGACTGGATCGTCGAGAAAGCCCTTGGATCTGTTGATGATGTGGGCGTCAGTACCCAGGTCGAACCCGCGAACAGCTCCGGGTCAGCGCCGTCGGGGCCCTCCTGCTCCGATCCGGCCATCGGATGTCCACCCACAAAGCGCGGGTGCGAGATCGAAGAGACGATCGGCCCCTTTACGCCGCCGACATCGGTGACGACGAGCTCGCCCGACTGATCCCCGAGCAGTAGGGCATTCACCTCCGCAACGATGGCCGCAACCGGTGTCGCCACGAACGCGACGGCCGCAAGACGGTCCACGCCGATCTCGTCGACGGCTCCGAGCTCGCGGGCGCGCCGCGCCCTGGCGTCATCGAGATCTCGGCCTGTCACGCACCAGCCCTGGGCGCGCAGGCCGAGGGCGATCGACGTGCCTACGAGCCCCAGGCCCGTCACCTGTGCGCGTCGCGGGGTGGCAGTCGCGCCCACGTCCGCGAGCTCAGCTGGGGAGGTCATCGCGAAGCCCGCGTGCACCCTCGAGATAGACGTGGTGCAGCGCTTGTCTCGTGCGCTCGGTGTAGAAGTGCATCAGGACCCGGATGCAGCGTGGCACGGCGCCCACTATGTCGAGCTCGCTGGCACAGATGAGCGGCACGTCGCCGAGCCCGAGCGAGCGCGCCGCGGTGGCCGGGAACATCGAGGTGACATCGTTGGTCGCCGTGAACAGGATGCTGACGAGTTCGTCGTGATCGATCCCGTTTCGCTCCAGCATGGTGCTCACCAGGTCCCGGACCCGGTCGTTGACCTGACCGGCGGTGTCCTCGTCGAGAGTTGTCGCGCCCCGGAGAGCCCGCAAGACCGCTGCCATGGGCGGGGAGCCTACCTACCGTTTGGACGGTGAGCGAAGGGCAGCCTCGGCGAGCGAGCGCACTTCGCGGGCCCCGAGTGGTCTCCAGGCACCCGGGCGCAGTGAGCGGTCGGTGATCGGCCCGAGCCTTGTGCGGACCAGCCT
>CAVSHA010000025.1:0-51720 GCA_963727645.1 uncultured Acidimicrobiaceae bacterium | reverse complement strand
GTCGAGAGCAGTCCATCGCCCGTCGCTTCCTTCTACAACATTGCAGACGATCCCATGCGTATGGAGCTGCGGATCGAGCTCACGCGAGGCGGGGTGGACAAGCACGCGACGGCAATCCCCGCAGGCACGTGCCCGTCGCGGCCACCGAACCCGCGCCGTGCCCGGCCGCCCTCGTCCTCGAGGAACGAGAATGCCGCCTTGACCGCCCGCGGTGCGCCTCGGCAAGTGCGGCACGCAGCGGTTCGTCGGCGAGCGCCCAGGCGAGCGAGACTGATTTCGGCGCCGAAAGCGTGAAGTCCCAACCCGGCGTGTGGTCGCTCGCGACCCGTTCCAACAGCCGACCACCGTCGGGGTGCTCGCCTTTCGCGAGGGCGCGGAACGCCGCCGGGTCGACCGCACCGACAAGCCCCAGCGACGCGGCGGCCTTTCCGAGCCAGTAGCCCTCCGTGCCGCGCCCGGCGTAGGAGACGTAGTACTCGACGCCCTTTGGGCCGAGCTTGTGCGCGCTCAGCATGGCCGGCCGCAGAGGCGACGGAGCTCGACGTGGCCTTGGGCGGCCTGGCTCGACAGCGCCCGAGCGCCAGTCGTGAGCTCGCCTTCGGTCGCCGCGGCAAGCTCCTGCTCGCGCCGTGCCCAGGAGCGGTCCTCGAGCCGCCGCTCGGGGTGGGCCCTCAGCCACCCGAGCGACGCGCCGAAACCAGCTGCGAGATCACCGGTGAAGCCCGGCAGCGGATCAGTGCGGGTTGGTTCCTCGTTGCGCATTTTGTCGCTCCTCACTTGCGGGACGACGACGATGATGCGCCCAGGGTACTCACAGCAACACTCACAGCAACACTCACAGGAGGAGAAAAACTGCGCGGTTTCCTGAGGGCCCGGCGTCCGCTGACAACCCGATCATGAGCCGCGACCATTCTGTCGAGCCCCTCCATTCACAGGGCTGTGACCAGGATCTGTGAGTGTTGCTGTGAGTGTTGCTGTGAGTAGTCCTGTGAGTGTTGCTGTGAGTTCCGGAGCGCGCAGACCCTTCCACTGGGTGCCGCGAGCTCGTCTGTGAGCACTGCTGTGAGTAGTCCTGTGAGAAGTGCTGTGAGTCGGTCGGCGCACGATTGCGCCATGATTCGATTCCGCTCCACTCAAAGCGATCACCTGACGTCGTTGTCATCGCGAACGACCCGGCACCTCGCCACCATCGAGGTCGCTCGCGCCCGCCACTACCTTGACGTCGTGGCTCGGCTGGCCTCCCATGGCCACTTCGACCGCTCCCCCTCTTTGCAACTGCATCTCGACGACGGCATCCGGTACTGCTTCGGCTGCGGCCAGACGAGTGACGTCGTCGAGTGGGTGTACCAGAGCGAAGGCGTGGGACGGCACCAGGCGATCCAGGTCCTCGACTCGGGCTGTGAGCTCACGCGCGCGTGGGCTGCACACGAATCGTCGCCCTCGCGCAG
Source organism: uncultured Acidimicrobiaceae bacterium (assembly GCA_963727645.1). Classification (GTDB taxonomy): domain Bacteria; phylum Actinomycetota; class Acidimicrobiia; order Acidimicrobiales; family Bog-793; genus Fen-455. The sequence continues at coordinate 50,272 of CAVSHA010000025.1, read as the reverse complement.
GGGCTCTTCTTCAAGCCGACTCCCGGAGGGAAGGTGCTTCGCGACTTACGCGGCGGATGTCGAGATGACCCCACCCAGCCCTTCTCGTGACCGCTGACGGGCCAGCGCTGTGCCTGTCCGCGCGGAGGCCCTCATGAACGAGTCCTTCATCACCGACGACCAGCTGCTCGTGACGCCAGAAGAGGCCGCCCGCCGGCTGTCGGTCGGACGAACGACCATCTACGAGCTGATGGCCAGTGGTGAGCTCCAGTCGGTCAACATCGGCCGCTGCAGGCGTGTGCCGGTGAGCTCGCTGTCGTCGTTCGTCAACAGGTTGATCGGAGACGCCGTCGTCGAGCCACGCCGACGGTGAAGCTCCGCTCCTCCTGATGCTGCAACCCGCACGCTCTGCACGGGCTGAGTGGGCTGCAACGTGAGCGTTGAGCGTGAACAAGTAATGGGGCTCCTGGGAGCGTTCCGTGACCGGGTGCTGAGCGCCGCGCCATTGCCCTCCCCACTTCGTGATTGCCAACAAGCCTTGGTTTCTGGGAGTTGTAGCACCGCGGCGAGAGAGGACAAATACAGCCTTCGATTATCCTGAGTAGTTCGCGGTCGAGCGCGCCGGAAGGGCGGAGAGGTGATCAAGGAGCGGAGGGTCCAGGGTCGGATAGACCCCAAGACTGGCAAGGTGAGCAAGCCCACGGTGCGCTACGACGTGCGTTACCGGGGTCCCGATGGCAAAGAACACTGCAAGACATTCCATGCCAAGAAAGAAGCGGAGAAGTACGAGCGGGAGCAGCGAACCGCTCTCGACAAAGGAGCGTGGATCGACCCTCGGGATGCCTCGGAGAAGTTGGGCGAGTACGCGGACCGGTGGCTCGCGGAACGCCACGACCTGCGGCCGCGAACGGTCGAGCTGTACGAGTCGCTCCTCAAGTTGCACATCAAGCCAAGGTTCGGGAGTCTGCCGCTTGGGAAGGTGGCGTCTTCGTCGGCCCTCGTGCGTAGCTGGAATGCGGAACTTGCACGCGAGTACCCAACGACGGCTGCGAAGGCGTACAGACTGTTTCACCAGCTCTGCACTACCGCTGTTGCCGATGGGGTCATCGGTCGGAATCCCTGCACCGTCAAGGGTGCCGGTCAGGAGCACTCACCAGAGCGACCCACAGCGACCGTGCCGGAGGTATCTGCGCTCGCCAGTGCGATGCCCCCAGACCTTCGGCTCACCGTGGTCCTTGCCGCGTACTGCCAGCTTCGGCGCGGCGAGGTCCTCGGGTTGGAGCGGCACGACTTCGACTTACTGCACGGAGAGGTCACTATCGCCCGCAGCGTTAACAGAGTGCGCGGCGGTCTTAGTATCGGCCCGCCAAAGACTGGCGCAGGGGAGCGCACACTGAAGATCCCTGAGTTCTGGCTATCCGAGGTGGGGGAGCACCTCGCTAGCCGTGTTGGCCCGTCCAATGACGCTCCGTTTTTTACCGGTCCCGAGGGTGGCCGTCTGAGTCAGCTCACGTTGAACCACGCGTTTCAAGCGGCTCGCCAGACCATCGGACGCCCGGAGCTCCGCTTCCACGATTGCCGACACTCCGGCCTCACGTGGTCGGCGGCCACGGGGGCGACTACCGCGGAGATCATGCGCCGGGCGGGTCACAAGTCGGCGGCCGCGGCGATGCGCTACCAGCACGCGACGAGCGACCGGGACGCGGTGCTCGCGGCGGCGCTCTCGGAGATGGCCCAGGCGGCTCCGGTGATCACCATTTCGGAAGGTTCGCGGGATATCCGCGGGATGGAAGCCAAGCACTCGGCCAGTAGCTCACCATTAAGTGCCACTGAACAGGGAGAACAACTGGAGCGGGCGACCGGGATCGAACCGGCATGACCAGCTTGGAAGGCTGGAGCTCTACCATTGAGCTACGCCCGCGACGCACGTCGAGGCTATCTCGCGGCCACGGGCCGCCCGGCGTGAACCGTCTGCGATGACCCGACGACGTCGGGGAGGCGGGATTTGAACCCGCGACCTCCTGCTCCCAAAGCAGGCGCGCTGCCAAGCTGCGCTACTCCCCGTCAGGACCGCCGAGCCTAGCCCGGGCCAGGACGGGGCGGATAGAAAAGTGCCAGTTACAAGGCATCATGTTCGTGTCAATGATGCCGCAAACCCAGCTGGCCAGTGACAGTCAATGCTAATTGGCGACGGCGCTCGGAGAAGTCAGGACGGCCCGCACCGAGGCGCATCGCTGTAGCCTGGCCTCATGTCCAAGGCGATCCGGTTCGGGTTCGGTGGCGTGATAGTCGTTGTGCTGGGACGTATGGCCGCGAAGGGGCGTTTGCCAAGAAACATCTTCGCCGGTATCCGCATCCCCTCGACCATGCGTAGCGATGAGGCCTGGCACGCGGGGCATCGGGCGGCCGCTTCGGCGCTGACGACTGCCGGCGCCGGCCCGGTTGCGATCGCTGTCATCGTCGCGGCAAGGAGTCCGGGTCGCGAGGCCCAGACCGTCTTGTCGAGCATCGCCACTGGATGGCTGCTTGGCTGGATCGGCCTTGCGACGGTCCGGGCGAGCCGCGCAGCGCGGGCAACGGCCATCGGCTGAAGCTGCTGCCCGGCACCGCTGGGCGATCTGCTGCTTGCAGGCGGCTGAGCCCATGAGGGAGCGGGGCGGCCGGCCACGCAGCGGGGGACCGAGAAGTGTTCGGTTGAGTGGAGCGACGGTGTCATCGAACCCGCGAACGGCCTCATCGGGTGCCCAGGGCATGGGCCCCCCAGGTCACACCGGCAGGTGTCTTTCTTTGTGGCAGAGCCGATGCTGACGCGGGTGCCTGTGTTGGTTCCCGTCGTGTGCGCATGGGGCGTCTATTGAGCGAGTGAGCAGGTGAGCAGCTGTAAGCACCCTCCTCCCGGGGTGCGCGCGCCGCCGGCCCGTGTTACTCCCGTCGCCTCCGTGGGCGACTTAGCCTGGATCCACCGATTAACCAGGGCTGAAGCAGCCCGCGTATCCACCTAAAAGGCCTCCTGAGCTGGGAGAATGACGGTGCTTTAGTCGTCAGATCGCCACAGCCCGGGAGGCACTTTCAGTGAGACAAGTATCGCGCGGTCTCGACCGGATCGAGGTGGCATTCGACGAGCCAAACCTCGTCGCCAACGCCGGACTTCTGCTCGTCTCGACACTCGTCGTGCGTCTCGGCCTCGAGGCGTTGATCAACTCGACCCTGCGGCTAACCGGCCGGGTGGGCGGTGCACTGCCCGGTCGCAAGGTTCTGAGCCTCGTGCACACGATCGTGGCGGGAGCAAGCCACATCGACCATGTCGAGGTGCTCCGTGCCGGGGCGACCAAAGCCGTGCTCTCTCACCGGGTGATGGCGCCTTCCACGCTCGGCACCTTCCTTCGCTCCTTTACTTTCGGCCATGTCCGTCAGCTCGACCAGGTGATCGCAGAGACCTTGCGGCGAGCCTGGGCACTCGGGGCCGGGCCAAAGGACCGTCTCGTCCTCGACGTCGACTCGACGATCTGTCAGGTCGAAGGGAACAACAAGCAGGGCGCCAGCTATGGCTACACCAAGGTCCTCGGTTACCACCCGCTGCTTGCGACCCGGGCCGATACCGGCGAGGTGCTCCATGCCCGCATGCGCAAAGGCTCGGCCAACACCGCCCGCGGGGCGAGGCGCTTTGTCGAAGAGCTCGTCGCACGGTGCCGGCGGGCCGGGGCGACAGGCGAGATCGTGCTGAGGGTCGACTCGGGGTTCTGGTCCAACGACACGATCAAGACCCTCACACGCCTGGGTGTTTCCTACACGATGGCGGTGCGAACGGGAAACAGGGCAATCGCAACGGCGATCACCGAGATCGACGAAGAAGCATGGGTGGGTATCGACTACACGAAAGAGGGCATCGCCGAGGTTGCCGAGACCACCTACAAGCAAAAGCGCCTCATCGTGCGCCGCACCCGGCTTGTCGGAATCCAAGAGAAGCTCTGGCCCGACTGGCGGCACTTTGGCTTCCTCACCGACTTGGACGGCACTGCCGTCGACCTCGACGCCTTCCACCGGGACCACGCCCGTGTAGAGCTCGCAATAAAGGACCTGAAGGAAGGTGCCGGGATGGATCACGTCCCCTCCGGGCACTTCTTCGCCAACTCCGCCTGGCTGTGCTGTGCGGTGCTCGCCCACGATCTCGTGCGCTGGTGTGCCTTCCTGGGCGGCATCGTCGACAAGGACGAGCTGACAGTGACCCGTACGCTTCGCACCCGTTACTTCTCGGTGCCTGCGCGGCTCGTCAATCGCTCGGGCATCCCGAGGCTTCGTGGACCGGACAAATGGCCCTGGGCCAATACCTTCCTCAAAGCGCTGGAAAAGCTTCGCCTCCTCGATCTCGCGCCTGGCTGAGCGGCCCTCGCGGATCGGCGCAGCCGCAGACGTTTACCTATGCGCTGACAACCAAGCCGAGCAAGACAGCTTGGTTGACCACGCCCCGACAACGGTCGACCGACATCCAAGAAGGCCGTCAGCGGCGACTGCGCTCTACCGGTCAGCCGCTGGGGCTAATCGGTGGATTCAGGCTTCATGATCGTCGGGGCACCGGGCAGCTCCTGGCTCCACGGGCTTGCGCGTTTCTCGGACAAGGGTGGCGGGCGTCACTGCCTGCGCCCGGTAGAGTACGCACGACCTATGCGTTCTACTTCTGAGGCCCTCGAGGGCAACCGTGTCAAGCTCACCGTCGAGGTCGACGAGGAGGAACTCCGAGGCGCAGTCGACGAGACCATGCGCCGGCTCCAGAAGGAGGTCGCTGTTCCCGGCTTCCGCCCGGGAAAAGTGCCTCGCCGCCTCCTCGAGGTTCGGCTCGGTGCTCAGGCCATCAGAGCCGAGGTGATCCGTCACGCGCTACCGGACTACTACGCCCAGGCCGTCGAAGAGGCTGACATCGACACGATCGCAGCGCCTGAGATCGACATCACGTCCGGCGAGGACGCCGGAGCTCTGGCCTTCGATGCCGTCGTAGAGGTGCGGCCGAAGGTATCGGTCGCCGGGTACGAGGGTCTTGTCGTCACTGTCCCGTCTCTCGAGCCGACTGAACTCGAGATTGCCGCACGTGTCGACCGGCTCCGGGAACAATTCGCCGAGCTCAGCGAAGTCGAACGGCCGGCCCGAGATGGCGACCTGGTGACCGTCGATGTGCACGGAGTCCGCGGCGGTGAAGTGGCCGATGGGCTGAGCGCCGACGATTTCGTCTACGAGGTTGGCACAGGCGGCATTGCGGACGGTGCAGATGACGAGCTGCGCGGCAAGAAAGCCGGCGACATCGTCGAGATCGACGCCCCCCATTTGCAGGGAGGCGCAGGCAAGCTGCGGATTCTCGTGAAGCAGGTGCGCGAGAAAGTGCTGCCCGAGGCGAACGATGAGTGGGCCTCAGATGCCTCCGAGTTCGACACCTTCGAGGAGTTGCGCACCCACCTCGCGGCAGGCCTCACCAGTTTGAAGAAGCTCGAGGCTCGTCTGATTCTTCGCGAACGTGCGGTTGAGGCTTTGGCGGAGCTCGTCGCCGAAGAGATGCCGGCAACCCTTGTTGCCGTCGAGGCAGAACGGGCGCGCGAGGCCCTTGCGCACCGTCTGGCCGAACGCGGCCTGACGATCGATCAGTACCTCGAGGTCTCCGGGCAGGACCCCAACGATCTCGAGGCTGAGTTCGAGCGCCAGGCGGCTTCCCAGGTCCGCGCCGACCTTGCCTTGCGGGCGCTGGCGGACGCCGAGGGGATCGTGGTCGACGACCAGGATCTTGCAGCTCAGATCGAACGCCTCGCGTCCCAGACCCACCAGGACGCCCGAAGCCTCGCCTCCCGCCTCGCCAGGTCCGATGGTCTCGAGCAGCTACGCTCGGATGTCAGGAACGAGAAGGCGGTCGCATGGCTGGTCAACTCCGTCGACATCGTCGATGAGCAAGGGGCCCCGATGGATCGAACGTTGCTGCTGGAGGCGGTGGGCGCCGAGGAAGAGACCGCGGTTGGCGCGGACGCCGAGGTGACGGGCGGGGATGTCGAGGCCGCACAAGAGCAGGCTGCGGACGTTGGCGGCGGGGACGTCGAAGCCGTGGACGAAAGTGCGGCCGACTCGGCAGCGGGCGAGGAGGGCTGAGCTTTGGCCGCGCATGACTATCTTGTCCCGACGGTGGTCGAGCAGTCGCCCAGAGGCGAACGTGCCTATGACCTCTTCTCCCGGCTGCTTCGCGAACGGATCATCTTCATAGGCACGCCGATCGACGACACGATCGCGAACTTGGTGTGCGCCCAGATGTTGTTTCTCGAGTCGGAGGACCCTGAGAAGGACATCAACATCTACATCAACTCGCCCGGTGGCGATATCACCGCATTGTTCGCGATCTATGACACGCTGAAGTACGTGCGACCCGACAAGTCGACATTCTGTTTCGGACAGGCCGCGTCGGCGGCGGCCGTGCTCCTGGCCGCTGGTACCAAGGGCAAGAGATTCGCCCTTCCCCACGCCCGGATCCTGCTCCATCAGCCTTACGGTGGGGGAGGCGGGCAGGCGAGCGATATTGAGCTGCAGGCCAAGGAGATCCTCAGGATGCGAGATCTCCTGAACCAGATGCTGGCAAACGACACAGGTCAGTCGGCTGAGAGGCTCCAAAAGGATACAGACAGGGACTTCATAATGGACGCCGAGGAAGCCAAGGAATACGGCATTATCGACGAGGTCATCACCAATCGGGAGGTCGTCGGCATCACGGCGACCATCGGCGCAGCCTGAGCTACGGGAGACGAAGTGGCCAAGTTCGGGGACGGTGGGGAACTAGTCAAGTGCAGCTTCTGTGGCAAGTCCCAGAAGCAGGTCAAGAAACTGATCGCCGGGCCGGGCGTCTACATCTGTGACGAGTGCATCGAGCTGTGCAACGACATCATCGAAGAGGAGCTGTCTGAGCCGACAGAGGTACGTTTCGAGGACCTGCCCAAGCCCAGAGAGATCTTCGACTTCCTCAACGACTATGTGGTCGGCCAGGAGCAGGCCAAGAAGATCCTCTCCGTGGCGGTCTACAACCATTACAAGCGTGTGCAGGCCGGGGTGTATCGCGACGGCGACGTCGAGATCGCGAAGTCCAACATCCTCCTTCTCGGTCCGACAGGTTGCGGCAAGACACTCCTGGCCCAGACACTGGCCCGCATGTTGAACGTCCCGTTCGCGATCGCCGACGCAACGGCGCTCACAGAAGCAGGCTATGTCGGCGAGGACGTGGAGAACATCCTGCTCAAGCTGATCCAGGCGGCCGACTACGACGTCAAGAAGGCAGAGACCGGGATCATCTATATAGACGAGATCGACAAGATCGCTCGAAAGAGCGAGAACCCTTCGATCACGAGAGACGTTTCGGGCGAAGGCGTTCAGCAGGCATTGCTCAAGATCCTCGAGGGCACGACGGCCTCGGTCCCGCCCCAAGGTGGTCGCAAGCATCCCCACCAGGAGTTCATCCAGATCGACACGACGAACATCCTGTTCCTTTGTGGCGGCGCATTTGCCGGCTTGGACAAGATCATCGAGAACCGCATCGGCCGCGCCGGCATCGGCTTTCGGGCGGATGTGCGCCACGGCAAGCACCGCGAAGAAGGCGAGGTCCTGATGCAGGTCCTCCCCGAGGACCTGCTCAAGTTCGGCCTCATCCCAGAGTTCGTGGGTCGCCTCCCGGTCATCGGGGCAGTTCGCAGTCTTGATGAGGAGGCGCTCGTCCGCATCCTCGTGGAACCCAAGAATGCCCTGGTAAAACAGTTCCACCGCGTGTTCGAGCTGGACAACGTCGAGCTCGAGTTGACTGAAGACGCTCTCGAGGCCGTCGCCCAACAGGCAATGTTGCGGGGCACGGGCGCCAGAGGCCTGCGTGCCATCCTCGAGGAGGTCCTTCTCGAGGTCATGTACGACCTGCCGAGCCGTGAGGACATCGGGCGTTGCGTGGTCGACAAGTCCGTCGTGCTCCAACGGGTCGCTCCGAGCCTGGTTCCTCGCACCACGGGCCAGGAGAAGTCCGAGCGCTCACGTCGCGCGGCCTCCTGAGCCGCTCCGCGCTCTCCAGCCTTGACGAGGCGTGTCCCAGTCTGACCACCAGTTCGGGCTCCCCTCCGAACGCCCCCTGCTCCCTCTACCGGGCGCGGGAAATCCATCTCTCGGCGAGACGCTGGCCTGGCTCGACCGGCACGTCAACCTCGAGGCGATCGAATCGGGCCGCGCCGGCCGCCTAGGCCTGCCCAGCCTCCAACGCATCAGCGCGCTCGTGGGTGCGCTCGGCGATCCGCAGGCGACGTACCCCATCGTCCACGTGACCGGGACGAACGGCAAGGGCTCCACGTGCCGGATGGCGGCGGCGATCCTTCAGGCCTGTGGGCTGTCGGTGGGCACCTACATGAGCCCACACCTGGAGCGGATCAACGAGAGGCTCCAGTTCGCCGGCGCCGAGATCACTGACGAGTCTTTCGTGGGCGTGCTCGGGACCGTGGCGGAGGTCGAGCGCTTTCTTGGCATCCGAGCAACCTGGTTCGAGCTCGTGACAGCGGCCGCCTACGCCTGGTTCGCCGACTTGGCCGCAGAGGCAGCCGTGGTGGAGGTCGGCCTCGGGGGCCGCTTCGACGCGACGAACGTCGGTGACGCGGATGTGGCGGTGGTCACCAATGTCGAGCTCGACCACACACAGATCCTCGGGACGACGCGTGAGGCGATCGCGGCCGAGAAGGCAGGGATCGTGAAGAGTGGCTCGCTTCTCGTCCTGGGTGAAGAAGACCCGGTCGTGGCCGCGATCTTCGAGGCCGAGGCTCAGGCGGTCGGGGCTCGGGCGATTTGGCGACGGGGGGCGGAATTCGGTTGCAGCTCGAATCGGCTCGCGGTAGGGGGGCGCCTTGTCGACCTGTGGACACCCCTCGGGCGGTTCTCCGAAGTGCACCTTCCTCTTCACGGTGCGCACCAGGCCGACAATGCCGCCTGTGCTGTCGCCGCTGCGCAGGCCTTCGTCGGGACGACGATCGAAGAGGACATAGTTTGTGACGCGCTCTCCACAGTCACGGTGCCAGGGCGCCTCGAGGTCGTGCGCCGCCGCCCGCTCGTCGTGCTCGACGGGGCTCACAACCCGGCAGGGGCGGCCTCGGCGGGTTGGGCGTTGAAGGAGGACTTCGCTGCCGCGCGACGGGTGATCGTGGTGATGGGCTGCCTTCGTGGTCGCGATCCCGGAGAGCTGTTGTCTGCGCTGGGACCTGGAGGTATCGCAGTGGTCGTAGCCTGTCGGCCGCCTTCGCCCCGGGCGCAGGAGCCCGGGAGCGTCGTCGCAGCAGCGCAGGCCCTAGGGCTCGAAGCCGAGGAGCTCGGGACGACTGCCGAGGCAGTGGACCGAGCCCTCGCGCTGGCAGGCCGCGACGATCTCGTGCTGGTGACGGGCTCTCTCTACGTCGTAGGGGCGGCACGCGCGGCTCTGTCCTGACCGTCCGGGCATTGTCCCCCGGTCGCAGATTGCCCGCCTGGCCTCTGGGCGATTAGGGTCGCCGCCCGTGGAGCGCACTCTTGTCATCTGCAAGCCTGACGCCGTTGAGCGCGGCCTAATAGGGGAGATCATCAGCCGGCTCGAACACAAGGGCCTCCGCATCGTGGCGGCCGACCTGCGTACCATCGACGCGGCCACAGCGGGCCGCCACTATGCAGAACACGTCGGCAAGCCTTTCTACGGCGACCTCGTCGAGTTCATCGGTCGCGGCCCGGCACTGGTCATGGTCGTGGCCGGTCCGGCCGGGACGTGGAAGATCGTACGAACGCTTATGGGGCCCACCAATCCCGCCGAAGCACCGCCCGGCACGATCCGGGGAGACCTTGCGATCGAGATGACCGAGAACCTCATCCACGGCTCCGACGGCCCGGAGTCGGCCGCCCGGGAGATCGAGATCTTCTTCCCCGGGCTCGCCTGAGGTCGCGACAGGTACGCCGGCGCCTGACGAGGACGGTGCCTGACGAGGCCGGCGCCTGACGAGGCCGGCGCCTACGGCACGGACTGGCCGACCACCCGACCGTTGTCGATGACGTCGACCTCGTCGAATGCCGCCAGTTCGTCGAGCCGATGGGTGACATAAAGGAGGCTCTTGCCGGCCGTGGTGGCCAAGACGTCGCTCAACAGCCGTTCGGCCGTCGTCTCGTCCAGGCCGGAGGTCGGCTCGTCGAGGATGAGGACGGGAGTGCGGGCCAGAAGAGCCCGGGCCAGAGCGAGGCGTTGGCGCTGGCCGCCCGAGAGCTGAGCACCTTGCTCGCCGACCTTGGTGTCGAGGCCGTCCGGCAGTGAGCTGATCCAATCGCTGAGTTGTGCCGCCCGGACCGCTTCGGCGATCTCGGCTTCGCTCGCCTCGGGTCGGGCGAGCGCGATGTTCCCCCGTATCGTCGTGTTGAACAGGTGGGTGTCCTGGGCGACCCAGGAGATCATGCGACGGGGCGTCTCCTGGCAGAGACGGTCCAGTGGGATTCCCCCCAGCGTGGCCTCGCCGCCCTCCAGCGCCCAAAAGCGGAGCAGCGTGTTCACCACGCTGCTCTTTCCTGCGCCGCTCGGTCCGACGAGGGCCACGCGTCTTGCTGCCGGGACCGACATGGTGAGGCCGTCGAGGGCCCATGGGCGATCCGCCCCGTAGCGGAGCCTGGCCTCTTTCAGGGCGATCTCCGACCCGGTGGGCTCGGTCACGGGGTCTTCGGGGTCGTGGACCGGTGTCGGGAGATCGGCTATGGCGAGCACGCGGCGTGCGGCGGCAAGGTAGTGAGGAAGCCTCGACACGGCGTCTGCCACCGGTGGCACGATCTCGAAGGCGCCGAGTGCCACCAGTGGCAGGACGGCCAGCATGTACCCCGGGAGACGGTGCTCGCCGGTTGCCTGGATCGCGACCGCCAACAAGCCGATGACGGCAATGCCTGAGAACGCGACGGCGAGAGCGGACGCGGCGCCCGCTGTCCACGAACGACGGCGTGCAAGGCGGACGAGGGCTTCGTCGTCGGCGAGGGCCCGCTCGAGGTACTCCTCGTCGCGCCCGAAGGCCACCAGGTCCGCAGCTCCCCGGAGGAGCTCGACGACGTTGGCCGAGAGCTCACCCCTGAGCGCCGCCTCTCTCGCCCCGAGCCCGCGCTGGCGCTCCCATGCGACCGCCGAGGTGAGACACAGTGCTCCGGCCAAGCAGCACGCGAGCAGGAGACCGGCAGCCGGCAGGATGATCGCGACCAGGCTCACGGCGAACGTGGAGCTGCTGACACCGACCAGCACCGGGGAGATGCCTCGCAAAGCCAGGTCCTGAAGGGAGTCGACGTCAGCGGTCGCCCGGGAGAGCAGGTCACCGCTGCGCCACTGGCCGAGGGCCGCGGGAGTCCGCGGCTCGACCTCGTCGAAGAGCCACAGTCGCAGGCGCTCTGTCGCCCGCAGTGCCGAGTCGTGGCCGATGAGCCGTTCGCAGTAGCGCAGCGGCCCGCGGCCGAGGGCGAGAATCTGCACGCCGGCCATGAGCACCGTCAATGTATAAAGAGGCGGCCGGAGCGCTGCCTTGTCGATGAGCGCGCCCGAGCAAGCCATGAGGGCGACAGTGCAGATAGCGGCACCGGTCCCGAGAGCCACGGAGAGCAAGAAGCGTCCCCGGGGCGGGGCGGCTGTGGCGAGCAGCGCCCGCAAGCTGGTCACGGCCGAGCGTCGCGGGAAGCCGGGGGCGCTCACAGCCGCGCTCCGATCGGCTCGTGGCGAAGCTTGTCGGCTTCACCCAACGGGACGAGACGGCCACCGACCAGGGCGAGGGTGCGGTCGACACGCCCGACGAGGCCGAGGCGGTGAGCGGCGACGAGGACGGTCCGGCTCTCGAGCCACGGCCCGAGGGTTTGCGCCAGTGACAGCTCGCGGTCGGCATCGAGATGGGCCGTGGGCTCGTCCAAGAGCACGATGGGAGCGTCTCGCAGCACTGCGCGGGCGATGGCGATGCGCTGTCGCTCTCCGGCACTCAGCGTCAGGCCTCCCTCACCGACCGGGGTCTCGAGACCGTGAGGCAGTCGTTCGAGAAGCCCTGACAATCCGGACTGTTCCACGGCGCGGGCAAGCGCCTTTCCGCCGGCTCCGGTGCCGGCGAGGCACACGTTGTCGGCGATGCTCCCGCGCACGAGGTAGGGGCGTTGCGGTACCCACGCGATCTGCCGACGCCAGTCGCGAACAGGGAGCTCGCCGAGCTCGACACCGCCCACGGTCAGCCTGCCACCGGAGGGGACGACGAAGCCGAGGACCACGGCGAGCAGCGTGGACTTGCCCGACCCGGACTCCCCGGTCACCGCCACGTGCTCTCCGAAGGCCACGTCCAGGTTGAGGCCGTCGAGAACGGGAGCCGCCCGGGTCGCATAGCAGACCCGAAGATCTGACAGCGTGAGTGTGCTCCGCGTGAGCGCGGCCAGGTCCGGCGTCACGGCCGCGCCCGCGCCGGCCGAGCCCGTGCCGGCCGCGCCCGGGACCGTCGCCTGAACGCCCGTGGCCGGCAGCGGCTCGTCCAGGATGTCCAGTACCCGGTCGGCCGCGGCCTGGCCTGCGGTGCTCGCGTGGAACTCGGAGGCGGCCCGTCGCAGTGGCAGGTACACCTCTGGCGCCAGCACGAGGACTGCAAGACCGACCGCGAGGTGCAGCGAGCCGTCGAGCAGTCTCAGGCCCAGGAACAGCGCTACCAGCGCCGTGCCCACCGCGGAAAGCACCTCGAGGGCCAGTGACGAGAGGAAGGCGATCCGCAGCGTGCTCATCGTGGTCACCCGGAACTCCTCGCCTGCCTTCTCGAGCGTGCGGCGCCCGGCGCGAGCGCGGTTGAAGGCCCGGAGGGTGGGCAGGCCCTCGAGCAGGTCGTAGAAGGCCGCAGCCAAGCCCGAGAGTCGGTCCCATTGGCGCTCGGCGTGGCGCTTTGCCTCGAGGCCCAGCAAGACCATGAACAACGGGATGACCGATACGGTCACCCCGAGAATGAGGAACGAGCGCCAGTCGGACCACAGCACCCACGCCAGCAGGATCAGCGGCGCGATGGAGGCCACCACAGCGGTGGGCAGGCAGCGAGCGAAATAGACGTCGAGGGCTTCGACACCCTGTGTTGCCACCGAGGTGAGCTCGCCCGTGCGCTCACCCGCCAACCACGAAGGCCCGAGTGCAACTGCCCGCGTCAGCAGCTGCCGGCGCAGCGCCGAGGTGACGCTCGCGGAGGTGCGGTGCGCTGCCAGCTCGCCCAGCCATGCCAGCGCCGCCCGTACGAGGAAGGCACCGGCCAGGCAGGCGAGCGGACCGACGAGCCGAACGAGGGGTCGGTGGGCGAGAAACGCACGTTGGACGACGACTCCGAGCAGGACAGCCTGGACCACAACGCAGAGAGTCGACGCGACTCCGACGACCACGGCCACAGTGAGATAGCGGCGCGTGACAGCAGCTCTGCGGGCCAAGCGAGAATCGACGAGCCCCCCCAGGCGTCTCGGGGACGTGGTCAGCTCGTGCCGCTCTCGGTGAGGCCGGACTCGTCGAGGCGTGCTCCCGTGACGGGCACCTCCGGGCCGGCTCCACCTTGCGTGGGACCAGGCGCTCCTGCTGCGGGTTCCACGGGACCGGGCTGCGCAGGCCGGCTCAGGCGGCCGCGGAAGACCCAGTAGGACCATCCCTGGTAGACGAGCACGATCGGAGTGAAGATGAGCGCCACGATCGTCATGACCTTCAACGTGTAGGGCGCGGAGGCGGAGTTGCCGATCGTCAGGTCGTACGCCGGAGAGATGCTCGAGACCATGACCCTCGGGTACAGGTTCAAGAAGATCGTGGCGACGAGGCAGATCAGCCCGACGGCCGTGGCGACGAAGGCCCAGCCGTCCAGGTGCTCCCGCAAGAGCCACCCGACGACGGCGATGGAGGCGATGGTGAGGATCGGGATGATCGGCGGGACGAGCCCGGTGTTGTTGGCGTTGTGGGCGTTCACGTAGGTCCACGCCAGGAAGGCCACGATCGCCGCCGTGGCCGCCGGCGCGAGGACTCTCGCCGCACGGGACGCCCGCGCCCGGAGATCGTCGGTGGTCTTCAAGGAGGCGAAAACCGCGCCGTGGAGGGTGAACAGGAGCAGTGTCGTGACCCCGCCGAGCAGCGAGTAGGGATTGAGAAGGTTGAAGAACGATCCGAGATAGGTGAAGTTCGCGCTTATGGGCACGCCGCGGAGGATGTTGGCGAAGGCCACTCCCCACAAGAGGGCCGGGAGGAAGCTGCCCCAGAAGATCGCGTGGTCCCAGGCGACGCGCCAGGCGGGAAGGGTGCGCTTCGCGCGGAACTCGAAGGCCACACCACGGAATATGAGCGCCGCCAGGATCAGGAACAGCGGGAGGTAGAACCCGCTGAAGAGCGTCGCATACCAGTTCGGGAAGGCGGCGAAGGTGGCGCCACCGGCCACGAGCAGCCAGACCTCGTTGCCGTCCCAGACCGGGCCGATCGTGTTGATCAGCACCCGGCGGTCGAGGTCGTCCCGGGCCACGACCCCGAGCATGATGCCGACGCCGAAGTCGAAGCCCTCCAGCACGAAGTAGCCCGACCACAAGATGGCGATGATGATGAACCAGAACACCTCGAAGCCGGTGTGGGCCGAATGTACGCCGGCGAGGATGAGGGTCACCGAGCCTCCTTTCCTCAGTAGACGAGCGCCGGCACCCGGTCGTCACCGGGCTCGGGCTCGCCGTCATGGCTCTCGGTCTCGTCCTCACCGCGGGCGAAGCGGGCCATGAGCCCGAAGTCGATCGCTGCCAGGAGGCTGTAGATGGCCGTGAAACCGACCAGCGTCGTCACGACGTAGCCGGTGCCGATGTGCGACACGGCTTGAGAGGTCTTGAGCAACCCGTAGACGACCCATGGCTGGCGGCCCATCTCGGTGAAGATCCAACCCGTCGTGTTGGCGATGAAGGGGAGCGCTATGGCGAAGATCGAGACCCATAGGAACCAAGCCGACTGTTCCAGCCGCCGCCTGCGCATGAGCCACAGGCCCGCGGCCAGCAAGACGAGCATGAGGATCCCGCAGCCCACCATGATCCGGAAGGTCCAGTAGGTGACCCACAAGATGGGCTTGTAGTTCCCCGGGCCGTACTTCGCGGCTTCCTTGGCCTGGATCTGGTTGATGCCCTGGACGGCGCCGTCCCAGTTGTTGTCGGCCAGCACCGAGAGCATGTGGGGGAGCCGGATCTGGAAGATCGGGTTGCCCGAGAGGTCCCCGATGGTGAGCAGCGAGAAGCTCGCACCGTTCTGAGTGTTGTAGATCGCCTCGGCCGCGGCCATCTTCATGGGTTGCTGGCGCTCCATGACCCTCGCCTGGTTGTCGCCGAAGAACATCGTGGCGACAATGGCGACCACGCCTACGACGAGGGCCAGCTTGGCCGAGGTGGCGAAGACCGGTCGAGGTGCGTGCCCGGCTCGCCGGTCCTTCAACAAGTGCCAGCCGCTCACGCCCAGGATGAGCATCGTGGAGGTCACGAGCGCCGAGAACACGACGTGCAGGAAAGAGCCGATCAGGGTGCTGTTGGTCATGACCGCCCAGAAGTTGGTCATGACGGCACGGTTGCCGACGACCTTGTAACCGACCGGGTGCTGCATCCAGGCGTTCGCCGCCAGGATGAACAGGGCAGACAGCATGGTGCCGATGCTGACGAGCCAGATGGACGCCAAGTGGACCCGCGCCGACACCCGGCCCCTTCCGAAGATCCAGATCCCGAGGAATGTCGACTCCAAGAAGAAGGCCAGCAGGGCTTCGACGGCGAGCGGGGCACCGAAGACGCTGCCCACATAGCGTGAGTAGAGCGACCAGTTCATGCCGAACTGGAACTCCTGCACGATGCCCGTGACGACGCCGATGGCGAAGTTGATCAGGAACAGCCGCCTCCAAAAGCGGGTCATGCGGTCCCACTTGTCATGTCTCTCCGCGTCGCCGCGGGTCCTGTAGGCCGCCGTCTGCATGATCGCCAGCAAGAGGGCGAGGCCGATGGTGAGCGGGACGAACATGAAATGGAAGACGGTCGTGATCCCGAACTGCCAGCGCGAAAGATCAAGCGTCATTGCAATGATGAAAGCTTTCGGACAAAGTGGGCGTTAGGGCCGAAGGTCCCTTTGCAATCACCATCGCGACAATGGCTTCGCCTGGCCGGGCTCGGGCCCTGTCTTCATGCGCACCATGAGGGCCGTGGCGGCCGGTTTGTCACGCCGCACGGCACGCGCCGCTCTTGTGACCTGGGCGCTCATCCCGTAGCCTGGTGGGACAACCCCGTCTAGCCCTGGAGCACTTGTATGTCTGAGAGCAGGTTCTCCTTCATCGGTCGTGACATGGCCGTCGACCTCGGCACTGCGAACACGCTCGTGTACGTCCGCGGCCGTGGGATCGTGCTCAACGAGCCGTCCGTCGTCGCCATCAACGTCAAGGACGGCCATCCGCTCGCCGTCGGCGTCGAGGCCAAACGGATGATCGGCAGGACCCCGAGCAACATCCAGGCGATCCGACCCCTGAAGGACGGGGTGATAGCTGACTTCGAGATCTGCGAGATGATGCTGCGTTACTTCATCCGCCGTGTGCACCCGCACCGGTTCTCCAAGCCGCGCATGGTGATCTGCGTGCCTTCGGGCATCACCGGGGTCGAGAAGCGTGCCGTGCAGGAAGCCGCCGAGTACGCCGGTGCTCGGAAGGCCTACATCATCGAGGAGCCGATGGCGGCCGCGATCGGTGCGGGCCTGCCCATCCACGAACCGACTGGCAACATGGTCGTCGACATCGGCGGCGGCACGACAGAAGTCGCGGTGATATCGCTCGGCGGCATTGTCGTCAGCCAGTCGATCCGGATCGGCGGAGACGAGCTTGACGAGGCGATCATCTCGTTCGTCAAGAAGGAGTACAGCCTCGCCCTGGGTGAGCGGACGGCTGAAGAGATCAAGATCGCGCTCGGGTCGGCCTATGAGCTCGAGGAAGAGCTGCACGCCGAGATCCGCGGCCGCGACCTCGTCACCGGCCTTCCGAAGACTGTCGTCACGACTACCGAGGAGATCCGCAGAGCGATCGAGGAGCCGGTGTCGGCCATCGTGGACGCTGTCAAGGTCACCCTCGACCGCACGCCGCCCGAGCTGGCCGCGGACATCATGGAGCAGGGCATCGTGCTGACGGGCGGTGGCGCGCTCCTTCACGGGCTCGACAGCAGGCTTCAGGCCGAGACACACATGCCGATCGTCGTGGCTCCTGATCCCCTCAATTGCGTCGCACTCGGTAGTGGCATGTGCCTCGAGGAGTTCGAGGCCCTCAAGCAGGTCCTCATCTCCTCGACCAACCGCTGACCCTCGGGGTCGCGGTGGCCACCTCTCGCCGCAACACCAGCCAGCGTCTCACGCTGGTCATATTGCTGCTTGCCTCGATCACCGTGATCACCGTCGCCTACAAGGGCGAAGCACGGCACGTGATCGGTTCGGTCCGCAACGGTGCCGGAGACGTTGTCGCACCGGTCCAGCGGGGCATCGCGGCGGTGCTCCACCCGATCGGCAACCTCTTCGCCGGGATGGCGGGCTACGGCGGAGCGCTCAGCGAGAACCAACGGCTCCAGCTCGAGGTCGGCCAGCTCCGTCGGCAGCTCATCGAGGCAGGGCAGGCTCAACAGCAGCTCGACCAGCTGCGAACGGACGAGAACCTTCCCTTCGCGGACGGGATCCCCGAGGTGCTGGGAGAGGTGATCTCCTCGCCGTCATCCAATTTCGACCTCACGATCGAGATCGACCGAGGCCGCGCGAACGGGGTCGGTGTGGGGATGCCAGTCGTGTCCGGTGTCGGGCTGGTGGGCTCGGTGGTCTCGGCCGGGCAGCGCACGGCGACCGTCCAAGTGCTGACCGATCCGAGATCTGAAGTCGGTGTTCGTTTCGGGCCCGGGGACGTGGCTGTGGCCGTTGGCCAGGGCGAAGGCAATCCCCTGCAGCTTCAGGATGTGTCCGAGACCAGCGTGACCGCTCGTGGCGCAGCGGTGGTCACGAGCGGGCTAGACGTTGCTGCATACCCCTCGGGCATCCCTGTGGGTACCGTGTCGTCGGTGCGGCACACAGGCGGTTCGCTCACGTCCCAGGTTCTCGTGACCCCGCTCGTCAACCTCCTGGTTCTCCAGTACGTCGCGGTGCTCCAATGGTTGCCACCGGCTTGAGGGCGCGGCGGGCGGAATCGGCAGGCCGATCCGTCGCGCCAGAGGAACGGGCTTGACCATGACCCTGCGGGCATGGGGACGCCTTGGGGTCATTGCCCTGGTGACGGTGCTCCTTCAGGTCGGCGTTCTGAACCAGATCGTGATCGGCGGCGCGCATCCGGACATGTTCCTGCTTCTGGCGATCTCGGCCGGCCTCGTGGCCGGCCCCCAGCGCGGCGCCGCGATGGGCTTCACGCTCGGGCTGGTCGCCGATGTTCTCGTACAGACGCCCTACGGGCTGTCCTCTCTCTGCTACGTGCTGGTGGCCTTTGCCGTCGGCTTGGCGGCGGGGACGGTGACGACGCGGCCGACGCTTGGCTTCCAGGCGGTCGCAGCGTTCCTCGGCGGCACAGGCGGGACCTTGCTCTTTGCCGGGCTCGGGACCCTCATCGGTCAGCCGAGCGTGCCGCGCCATCAGCTGGTGGTCGTCGCGGCGGTCGTCGGCGTCAGCTGTGTGCTGCTCGCCAATCTCGCCTGTCGGCTGATCGAGTGGGCCGTCGGCGTCGCGCCGGGAGCCCACCATGACGCGGGTGCGTTCGCCGGCGGCAGTGCCAGGTGAGCGCTTCGGGCAAAGGTGGTCCTGAGCCGCCGAGGCGATCCCGGGACCATCGCCGACCCAGCGACACCGCCCGGCCCCAAGACCAGCGAAATCCCACTTCGACCCGGCTGTCCAAGTCGGTGCAGGCGCCGTACTTCCCCGCCGACGACGAGAGTGATCGGCACCGAACGAGGATCGTGAGCTCGAGCCCGCTGAAACGCATCCAGGAGGAGGAGCGCGAGCAGCAGCACCGGCAGGAGAGCGCCCGGTTCGGCCTTCGGCTCACGATCGTGGGCCTGATCGTGTTGGTGGCTTTCTCAGCCGTGGTGGTCCGTCTTTGGTCGCTCCAGGTCCTTCACAGCTCGCAGTACCGCAACGCCGCTCTCGTCTTCCAGCAGCAGACTGTTCCGATCACGCCGGCGCGCGGCCTGATCATCGCTCGCGGAGGGCAGGTTCTCGTGGGTGACCAGGTGCTCCCGGTGGTCACACTCAGCCGCTCGACGGCCACTCAGGTGGTCGTCGGACGCTTGGCGGCGCTGCTCGGCGAGAGCATCACGGATGTCAACACGGCGCTCGCCAATCCGCAGGCGAGCCCCTACCAGCCCGTGCCGATAGCGATCGGGGTCTCCCAGTCGACCATCGTCTATCTGTCCGAGCACAAGAGCATGTTCCCCGGGGTCTCGGTCAACTTCACTGCCGAGCGGACCTACCCCCGCGGCGACATCGCGTCGCAAGTGCTCGGTTACACGGGCGACATCGACGCCGCCGAGCTCCGCTCGTTGGCAAAGCACGGCTACACCTCCAACGACGTGGTCGGCCAGTCCGGTGTCGAGGCGACCGACGAGCTGTGGCTGCGGGGTCGGCCCGGCTCGGAGGTCATAAAGGTCGACGCCTCCGGCAACCCCGTTGGAACCGTGAAGACGACACCGCCGGTCAGCGGCGACGACGTCGTGCTCAACGTCGACCTCGATCTGCAGAAGACCGTCGAGTCAGCCCTGACGAGCCAGATCCAAAGTCTTCAGGCCAGCGGCCTGCCGGCTGACTCGGGCGCTGCTGTCGTGCTCGACCCGGCCACCGGTGCCGTTCTCGCTATGGCTTCGGTGCCGACCTACAACCCGTCCTGGTGGGTCGGCGGCATCTCCGACCAGCACTACCAGCTCTTGACGAGCCAAGTCGACCACGACCCTCTGCTCAACCGCGCGATCCAGGGACTCTGGGCGCCCGGTTCCACCTTCAAGCTCGCGACCGCAACGGCCGCCCTGAACGACGGTCTGTTGGCCAGCCTCGGGGGCTACATCGACGACCGCGGCTTCTACCAGATCCAGCCGCCCTGCAGCGGGCAATGCCTGTACTACAACAACCAGAACGAGAAGGGCCAGGGTCCGATCAACCTCGCGACGGCGCTGACGGTCTCCGACGACGTGTTCTTCTACACCCTCGGAGCCGACTACTGGTACGACTCGGCCGCTTACGGCCAGACGCCGATCCAAGACGTCGCCGAGCAGTACGGCTTCGGGCGGCTCACGGGGATCGACCTCCCCAACGAGTACGCGGGCCAGGTTGACAGCCCGGGGCTACGCCAGACCCAGCACTCTGAGGACGCGCAGGCGTTCCCAAGCAACTACTACGGCATCGCTGACAACATCGAGATGGCCTTCGGCCAGGGCGAGACGCTCGTCACCCCACTGCAGGAGGCCGTTGCCTACGGCACTTTCGCGACGGGTGGCACCCGATACGCCCCGCAGGTGGTCAACGCGATCGTCTCGCCGACCGGCAAGATCGTCAAGCAGTTCAAGCCGCGTGTCATGGGCCACGTCTCCCTGTCCCCGGGCACTTACACGCAGATCATGGACGGCCTCGTGGGCGCCATCTACGACACGAACGGGACGGCCTACGGCGCGTTCCAGGGCTACACAGGGATGCCGCTCGCGGGCAAGACCGGGACGGCGACAGAGAGCTCGAACACGAATGTGCAGCCGACCGCATGGTTTGTTGCCTTCGGGCCGACGAGCGCCCCACGCTACGTCGTCGCCGTCGTGATCGACCAGGCGGGCTACGGCGCCGCAGCGGCAGCTCCGGTGGCCAGGCAGATCTTCACCTACCTGACCAACCACCCGATCGGTTCTGCGGATCTCCATCCTCCGTCGAACGCTCCCTGAGGGGGGACAACCGGCCGCATGACGGCCTCGCGGGGCACCTCGCGCGTCCCGGCCGAGGCCGGGCAATTGGCCAAGCTGGCCTCGGGGGGACGAAATGGATGACCAAGTGGACCAAGTGGACCAAGTGGATGACTAAACTGCTGCTCAGGATGATGACGTCAAGCGCCTACATACGGTCGAACTCGGTCGCCAAGGCCGTTTCGGTTGTCGCAGCGGCCGTCACTTGCTACGTCTTTTTCGCTGTCACCGAACGTACCGTCTCCCAATCTTTTGCGGGGCCCCGCGAACGAGACGGCAAAGAACGTGTTCTCGCATTCAATCTCGGCAACCTGTCCGAGCGCACCGGAGAGGCAATTCCCGCTGGTGCTGCTCGAGGGATGCCACCCGCGCCGTTTGACGGCGCGACCTTTAGAAGGGATCTCCCCGATGTTGGATCCGACGACCGGCCGCCCGGCGTCTGTACCGGACGCGCCCGAACGCGCGGCCGATGCGCCCGAGGCGACGAACGGTCAACACAACCCCGAGCTGCTCGGCCCGGCTGCCAGCGGCGTGAGCCCGACAGTGGTGCCACCAAGGCCGAAGATCGGCGACAGCCGGCCGGCGCCGCCGCTCTCCAAAGACGAGGCCGTTCCCGCACCGGCGGGTAACGGGCGCAGAGGGCAGTCTCCCTCCTCGGGCCAACGAGCCGAACCGCCGCGCGCCGAGGACGGCGACGGCGCGGGAGCCGTTTCCGGCGCCGGCACACAGGGCGGCGGCTCCTCACGAAGGCGCCGCGGTGGCCGGGGACGATCACGCGGTGCAGGCGGTGGCACCGGTTCGGCCACGGCATCCACCGAGGCGAACGGGGCGGGCACCGATGGTTCCGGGAGGGACGCCGTCACGAGCCCAGCGCGTACGACCGCCCCTCGGGCGCCCCGGAACAGGGGTTCCGCGGCCGCACAGCCTCGCCGTGCGTCCACGGTAGCGGCAGCCGCCACGTCCGCCCAGCCGGCGGTTCCCGCAGGGCCGGTCGCCTCGGACGGCGTCGGGGTGCAACGGCCGGGTCGAGACCGACGTGGCCGGCCGGTCGGTCGCTACCTCATGTGCGTGCACATCGAGCATGAGGCGACCCACATCGCCGTGCTCGAAGGCCGGGCGCTGATCGAGCATTTCGTGGCCCGGCCGCAGGACGATGCGAACCAGATCGTCGGCAACATCTACCGCGGGCGAGTGAAGAACGTGCTTCCGGGAATGGAAGCGGCCTTCGTCGACATCGGGACGCCGAAGAATGCGGTCCTGTACTGGGGTGATGTCTCCTACGACCGAGACGACGTCGAGAGACAGGCGGGCGCCGACCGTATCGAGCACCTGCTCCGGCCGGGCCAGACGATCGTCTGCCAGGTCACGAAGAACCCGATCGGGATGAAGGGGGCCCGCCTGACCCAGGAGGTGTCGATCCCGGGCCGGTTCGTCGTGCTCGTGCCCGAGTCGGCGACCTATGGGATCTCACGGCGCCTCGACGACAATGAGCGCCGCAGGCTGCGGAGAATCCTCGACGACGTTCGCCCCGAGGGCCACGGCCTCATCGTGCGGACAGCCGCGGCCGGAGCGAGCGCAGAGGATCTACGCCGTGACGTGGAGATGCTCGTCGGCCGCTGGGGAGAGATCGACGAGCGGACCCGCAAACTGCCTGCGCCGGCGCTGTTGTACTCCGAGCCGCACATGGCCGTGCGGATCATCAGGGAAGAGCTCACCGATGAGCACCGGTCAGTCCTCATCGACGATCCCGAGCTGTTCGCGATCGTGCGCGACTACGTTTCCCACTTCAATCCCGAGCTCGCCGAGCGGGTCGAGCTCTACGACCTCTCGAACGAAGCGCTCCCGCTCTTCGAACGGCACCACGTGCACGAGCAGCTTCACAAGGCGCTCGACCGCAAGGTCTGGCTGCCCTCGGGAGGGTCGCTCATAATCGAGAGGACCGAGGCGCTCACTGTCATCGATGTCAACACCGGCAAGAACGTCGGCTCCTCGAGCCTCGAGGAGACAGTTTTCGAGAACAACTTGGAGGCTGCAGAGGAGATCGCCCGACAGCTGCGCCTGCGGGACATCGGCGGGATCATCGTGATCGACTTCGTCGACATGGAGATCAAGGCGAATCGCACCGCGGTCCTGGCGGCGTTCAAAGCGGCGTTGGCACGCGACAAGACGCCAACGCAGGTCTACGAGATCTCCGAGCTGGGGCTCGTGGAGATGACGCGAAAGCGCGTCGGAGAAGGTCTTGTCGAGGCCTTGTCGGAGGCGTGTCCCACCTGTGCCGGGCGGGG
Source organism: uncultured Acidimicrobiaceae bacterium (assembly GCA_963727645.1). Lineage (GTDB taxonomy): Bacteria > Actinomycetota > Acidimicrobiia > Acidimicrobiales > Bog-793 > Fen-455. The sequence goes on along the minus strand of CAVSHA010000025.1, from coordinate 27,074 downwards.
GATCGTCTTCCCTGATCAGGACCTGTGATCCGCTGCGCTATCGTTGCCGGCATATGTACGCGGTCATTGACGCAGGCGGCAAGCAAGCACGTGTCCAGGTGGGCGAACAGCTCGAGGTGGAGTTGTTGAGCGCGGGCCCGGGTGACGAGGTGAGCTTTGTGCCCAAGCTCGTGGTCGACGGCGACCGTATCGTCACCGAGCACGACCCGCTGGAAGCCTCGAGCGTCAAAGGTCGCGTGATCGGCCTGGCCAAGGGGCCCAAGATCGTCGGGTTCACATACAAGGCCAAGGCACGAGGACGGCGCCGTTACGGGCACCGCCAGTGGTATACGACCGTCGAGATCACAGCGATCGACTTGCCCGGGGAGCTAACCGAGAGCGAGGCGCCACCGGCGCCCGCAGGCTCGGAAGACGAGACCATCTCGGCCGTCGGGGACTGAAGGAGCAGTTTCATGTCAAAGACCAAAGGCGGGGGTTCCACCCGCAACGGCCGTGACTCGAACGCCCAGCGCCTCGGCGTGAAGGTCTTCGACGGCACGGCGATCAGCGCCGGCACGATCGTCGTGCGTCAACGTGGCACGCACTTCCATCCTGGCCACAATGTCGGCAGAGGCCGCGACGACACGTTGTTCGCCACGGCCGACGGCAAGGTGAAGTTCGGCTCGCGTCACGGGCGGCGGCTCGTCGACGTCGTGCCTGTCGAGGACTGACGCCCGACGGCAGATGGTCGACACTCCCGGCAAGGGATCGCTGCTCGTCGCCTCGCCGACTCTTGCCGACCCGAACTTCTTTCGCAGCGTCGTCTTCCTTCTCGCCCACGACGACGATGAAGGGACCCTCGGCGTCGTGCTCAACCGCCCGAGCCCGATCCCCGTCGAAGAGGTCGTCCCGGAATGGGCGGGTCTCGCGACCGCACCTTCAGTGCTCTTCTTCGGAGGCCCTGTCCAGCCGGGCGCGGCGATCTGCATCGGGCGCACCGAGCTACCCGATGCTGCCGACGCCGTCGGCTTCGCGCCGCTTTTCGGTCGCCTGGGCACGGTCGACCTGCATGAGGACCCGGCCGACGTACCGGTGCGGTTGGCCGAGATCCGCGTCTTCACGGGCTACGCGGGCTGGGGGCCGGGACAGCTTGCCGGCGAGATCGGGTCGGGATCATGGCACGTGCTCGAGAGCTACGACCAGGATGTCCTCTCGGGCGATCCCGAAAGACTGTGGTCTCGCGTCCTGCGTCGTCAGGGCGGATGGCTCGCGGTGCTCTCGCTGTACCCGGCTGACCTGGCGTCGAACTGAACCTGCCGTGCGGCTCTCGGCACTCTCGTCCCACCCTCCCGGCCGACGGGCAAGGTCCTCGCCGGGCCCGGCGAAAGTGAGGGACTGAGCATGGCGTCGGCCTTCGTCGACGAGTCACAGGTCCACGTGAAAGGTGGCAACGGGGGTGCCGGCGCAGTCTCGTTCCGCAGGGAGGCACACGTCTCAAGAGGGGGGCCTGACGGGGGCGACGGCGGTCGCGGTGGCAACGTCTACCTGGAAGCCACCACGAATCTCGCCTCGCTGCTTTCGTTTGTCGACCATCCGCACCGGCGCGCCGGCGACGGCGGCCACGGAGGCGGCAAGAAGCTGCACGGCCGCAACGGCACGGACCTCCTCGTGCCGGTCCCGGTCGGCACGATCGTCCGCCACCCGAACGGCGATGTTCTCGCCGACCTCACCGCCAGCGGCGACCGTTGCATGGCGGCAGCGGGCGGGAGGGGTGGGCGGGGAAATGCCCGTTTCCTCAGCAATCGTCTGCGTGCGCCCGCCTTCGCGGAGCAGGCCGAGCTCGGCGAGGAGCACTGGTTGAGCCTGGAGCTCGAGCTGATGGCCGACGTCGCTCTCGTCGGGTTCCCCAACGCCGGCAAGTCCACACTCGTGTCGCGGGTCTCCGCCGCCAAGCCGAAGATCGCCGACTATCCGTTCACGACCCTCGAGCCCCATCTCGGCGTCGTGCGTGTCGGAGCCACGAGCCGCCAGGGTGCCTCCGCTGTCGAGTTCGTCATCGCCGATATCCCCGGCCTGATAGAGGGAGCTTCGGAGGGACGCGGTCTCGGGCACAAGTTCCTGCGCCATGTGGAACGCGCCCGTGTGCTCCTCGTTCTCGCCGACCTCGGAGAAGATGAGGGCCGAGCACCCTGTGCACAGGTGCGGGTCCTTCTCGAGGAGCTCCGCCGGTATCGCCCGGAGCTGCTCGACAGACCGCGGGTCATCGTGGGCTCGAGAGCGGACAGGCGCCCGTCTGAGATCGGCGCCCCGCCTGCTGTCCTGCCTGGGCGGACCGGCGACGACCAGGCAGGGTGCGGGATCGATCTCGAGATCTCTGCGGTGACCGGTGCCGGGTTACCAGCTCTGCTCGGCCGGCTCGCCGTCCTGGTGGAGGGCGCCCGCGCTGAGGCGCCGGCGCCCCGCAGCGCAATTGTCGTTCATCGTCCCGAACCCGAGGGCGTGACCGTGAGCCGGGAGGGCTCCGTGTTCGTCGTGGCAGGCAGGGAGGCAGCACGAGCGGTGGCGGTCTCCGATCTCACCAATCCGGATGCCCTCGAGCACGTCCATCGCCGCCTCAAGCGCATTGGCGTCGATCGTGCGCTCAAACGAGCCGGGGCTCACGACGGCGACACGGTTCACATCGGCGAGCTCAGCTTCACCTACGAGTCGGGGCGCTGAGCGCGGTGATCGTCATAGCGAAGATCGGCACGAGCTCGGTGACCGCGACCGACGGCTCCGTCGACACTGCCGCGGTCGGCAAGCTCTGCAAGGAGGTCGCCGGCTTGCGTCGCGACGGCCATACGGTCGTGGTCGTCACATCGGGCGCCGTCACCGCCGGCGTCGCGGCGCTCGCGGCCTTTGCGCCGCGCGGAGGGTACCGGACCGACCCCATGACCCTCCAGGCCCTGTCGGCAATCGGCCAACCGCGTCTCATGCGCGTCTACGAGGACGCTCTGGCCTCCGAGGGCCTGCTCGCCGGCCAGGTACTGCTCGCGCCGCTCGATTTCGCCAACCGGCCGCGCTACCTGCACGCCCGCGACACCTTCTCGCGCCTGCTCGAGCTCGGCGTCGTACCGATCGTGAACGAGAACGACGCCATTGCCGACGACGAGATCCGTTTCGGCGACAACGACCGACTGGCGGCCCTCGTCGCGCATCTGCTCGGCGCGGACATCCTCGTGCTCTTGACCGACACGGCGGGTCTGCTCAGCGAAGACCCGCGACACAACGCGCAGGCAACCCTGATCGAGGAGGTCGCCGAGATCGACCACGAGCTCGAGCAGGTCGCAGGAGGTGCCGCGAGCTTGATGAGCCGGGGTGGCATGTCCTCCAAGCTCGCCGCCGCGAAGATGGCCGTGTGGTCCGGCTCCCGGGTCGTGATCGCCTCGGCCCGGCGGCCGGCGGTCCTCACCGACGCCGTCGCGGGACGGCAGGGTGTCGGGACCACCTTCCTGCCGCACCGCCGATCTCTCGGGGCGCGCAAGCTCTGGATCGCCTTTGCACTGCGTCCGGCCGGCCGGATCGTCGTCGACGAGGGCGCTCGGTGTGCCGTCGTCGAGCGGGGCAAGTCACTGCTGCCGGCAGGGGTCGTGGCCGTGGAGGGCGCGTTCGAGGCCGACGACGCCGTTGAGATCGTCGGCACCGACGGTGTGATGTTCGCCAAGGGCATCGTCCGCCTGGATGCGGCGAGGGCCTCGGAATGGGTGGGGCTGCAAACAGGCGAGCTCGCAGACGACCTTCCTCATCAGGTCGTTCACCGAGACGACCTCGTCGTGCTCTAGCGTGTGAAGCCTTGTTGAACTGACCGGGAGGTCGTTGCCGTGTTCGATCGATTCGTGGCGACCGATGCCGATGGCTTGCAGCACCACGAGGGCTATCGCAGGCGGTGGCCCTTGCCGGTCCGCGAGGCGGACGGCTGGCGGCCCGGAGACGTCGTCGAGCCTGACGAGCACGGCATGCCGGTGGTCCTCGACGCGGGCCAGCTCCTCGACCAGCTCGGCGAGTGCGTCTTCGCAGCCGAGCCGACCGGCCAATCCGGCGCAGCCCGACTCGTTGCCGGGACGTCCTGGTCGGAGAAGGAGGCGGCGATCTTCGCGCTCGACTGCGTTGAGCACATCTTGGAGATCGTTCCCGGCAGCGCTGACGCAGAGCTCCCGGACGGTGGGACGCTCGGGGCGATCATCGCCTCGGCTCGCGAGTATCTCGAGACCGGCACCGGCACCGACACCCACAGGCTTGGGCTCGTCTCGAGGATTGCTGCAGCCCGGCGGCTCCGCCGCGAGAGCACGGCGATCGGCGACGCCGCATTCACGGCTGCTACGCAAGCCGAAGGCCAGGGCGTCGACATCTTGAGCGACCCCGCCTGGGAGACGCTGGCCGCGGCACGTGACGCCGTGCTGGCGGCGGTCGAGGCGGTTCGCCACGTCGCCTTCCCGTTCCTTGCCGATCGTGAGACTCGCAGGTACGAGGCGCACGAGGAGCGCAAGGCGGCCGAAGTCGACCAGGTGGACACGCCCTGGGGCCGGTTTGCCGTAGGCGGTGCGGGCCCGAAGTACGCACCGTCGTGGGTCGCGGCCCGTGACGCCGCTGAGCGCTCACGCCAGGCTGCCGCCGACCTGGGCGGCCCGGCGGAGGGGGAGTCCGAACGGTCGTGGCAGATGGAGCGCCTCGTGGAGCGGCTCAGCGCCGAATAGGCCCGCGCGCCGCGCAGGTAGCCTGAGGCCATGTCGACCACGTCACTGCCCGATCTGGGACAGCGCGCCAAGGCCGCTGCCCGGCTGCTCGCCGTGCTCCCCTCCTCGGCGAAGGACGAGGCTCTCGTCTCGGCTGCTGATCGCCTCGTCGATCGGTCCGACGAGATCCTGAGCGCGAACCAGAGCGATGTTGCCCGCTCGCTTGGCTCCGGCGCATCGCCGACGGTGGTCGACCGGCTCCGGCTTTCCGAGGCGCGTGTCGCGGCCATGGCCGGCGGCCTCCGCTCGGTGGCGATGCTGCCCGATCCCGTAGGTGAGGTCGTCGAGGGCCACGTCCGGCCGAACGGCCTGCGCGTCGAGCGTGTCCGCGTCCCGCTCGGCGTCGTGGGGATCATCTACGAGAACCGCCCGAACGTCACGGCCGACGCCGCCGCGCTGTGCCTGAAGGCGGGCAACGCGGCGTTGCTCAGGGGGTCGGCGGGAGCCCTCGAGTCCAACCGTGTCATCGCTTCGTCGCTGCGCCAGGGAATCGAGAAGGCCGGGCTGCCGGTCGACGCCATCGTGCTCGTCGAGGACACCGCGGACGAGACGGCGGTGGAGTTCGTCCGGTTGCGTGGTGTCATCGACTGCCTGATCCCTCGCGGAGGCCCTGGGCTGCTCTCGATGATCCTCGAGCATGCCACCGTCCCCTACGTGCTCGACGGGGACGGGAACTGCCATGTCTACGTCGACGCCGCGGCCGACCTCGCCATGGCCGAGAGCATCGTCGTCAATGCGAAGACCCAGCGACCGAGCGTCTGCAACGCCGCGGAGACTCTGCTCGTGCACGCCGAGGTCGCCGACGTGTTCCTTCCCCGGATGAGCCGCGCTCTCTCCGGTGTCACGCTCGCCGCGGACGCCCGCGCCAGGCCGCTCCTGCCGGGATCCCGGCCGGCGACCGAGGCCGACTTCGCCACAGAGTTCCTGGCTCTCGAGCTCGCAGTCGGTGTCGTGGACGACCTCGAGGCGGCTATCTCGCACATCGCGCGGTTCGGTACGGGGCACTCCGAGGCGATCATCACCTCGGACCTCGACGCGGCGGCGCGGTTCGTGCGACAGGTGGACGCGGCCGCCGTGCTCGTCAACGCTTCGACGAGGTTCATAGACGGCGGGGAGCTCGGCCTGGGTGCAGAGGTCGGCATCTCGACCCAGAAGCTGCATGCCCGGGGGCCGATGGGCCTGCGGGAGCTGACCTGCGTCAAGTATGTCGTTTACGGGCAAGGCCAGATCAGGACGTGACGGCCGGTCCTGACAAAGGCGAGCCGCGCTTCGCGTCGGTCGACGAGGTTCGAGAAGGGTTGGCCACAGCGGGCTACATTGCCGACGACGGCCTGTCGGGTGTCGTGTACCTCGCCGACCGGCTTGCCAAGCCCATCCTCGTCGAGGGTCCGGCAGGCACCGGCAAGACCGAGCTCGCGAAGTCGACGGCGTGTTTCCTCGGCGCCCGGCTCATACGCCTGCAGTGCTACGAGGGTCTCGACGAGGCCAAGGCGCTGTACGAGTGGAACTACAAGAAGCAGCTGCTGCGCATCCAGGTCGAGCGTGGAGCCGAAGCAGGTGGAGGTGTGCGGCCACTCGGCTGGGAGTCACTCGAAGAGGACCTGTTCTCCGAGGAATTCCTGCTGACCCGGCCCCTCCTGGAGGCGATCCGTGCCGTCGACCCCGTCGTGCTGCTCGTCGACGAGATCGACCGTCTCGAGATCGAGACCGAGGCACTCCTGCTCGAAGTGCTGTCCGACTACCAGGTCTCGATCCCCGAGCTCGGCACGATCCGTGCGACCCAGATCCCTCTTGTCTTCCTCACGTCCAACAACACCCGCGAGCTCTCGGAAGCCCTGAAACGGCGTTGCCTGTTCCTGCACCTCGACTATCCGTCCCTCGAGCGCGAGAAGGCGATCGTGCTCGCCAAGGTCCCCGGCGTGACCGACGAGCTGGCAGACCAGGTCGCCCGGATAGTGAGGTCGCTGCGCTCGCTCGATCTCAAGAAGCATCCCTCCATCTCCGAGACGATCGACTGGGCCCGGACGCTGGTGCTGCTCGGGATCGAAGCCGTGGACTCCGACACCGCGCGCTCCACGCTGCACGTTCTGCTCAAGCACCGGTCTGACATCGAAGTCGCGGCCAAGGAGCTTGCCGTGGCGTCCGGGTACTGACCGCCGGGATTCCGAGCGGAGCCCTCGTCGGTGCTCGACGTCCTCACCGGGTTCGTAGCCGAGCTGCGCCAGGCCGGCCTTCCCGTGTCGGTCGCAGAGGAGGCCGACGCGGCGGAGGCCCTCGGCCACCTACCGCTCGAGGACCGACAGGCGATCAAGTTCGCCCTTGGCGCGACGCTCGTGAAGTCCGCGAACCACTGGCGGGCCTTCGACACCGCTTTCGAGATCTACTTCTCTATGCGGGGACCGCAGTTCTCGGCGAGCGAGGATGCCGCATCGCCTGGTGCCGAAAGTGGGCTGTCACCCACGCCAGGCGAAGGCCGAACATCTTCGAGCGCCGGAGCCCTGGAGCCTGTCACGGCCGAGGAGATCGCGGCGATGCTGTTCAGAGCGCTGCGGGACGGTGACCAGCTGCTGCTCGGTGCCGTCGCACGCCTCGCGGTGGCGCGTTATTCGGCGATCGAGATGGGGCGCCCGGTCGGTGGCACGTACTACCTCTACAGGACTCTTCGGAACCTCGACCTCGACGGCGTGCTCGCCCGGCTGGTGGACGAGGCGCGCGCGCTGGCAGGCGACGGGGACGGCTCGTACGACGCCACGACAGAGGGCCAGACCCCGGGCGGACTGGTGCTGCGAGGTCGACGGGCAGGTCGGCTGACCGCGCTGGAGGAGCGACTGCTCGAGGATGAGTACCGCGCCCGCATCGAAGAGCTGAAGAAGGAGATCGAGGCCGAGATCCGCCGCCGGCTGGTCGCTGACCGAGGAGCCCAGGCACTCGCGCTGAGCGTACGCAAGCCGCTGCCGGAGGACGTCGAGTTCATGCACGCCACGCGCGACGAGATCGAGGCGATGCGCAAGGCCATCCAGCCCCTCACCCGCAAGTTGGCCACCCGCCTCGCCCGGAAGCGTCGTCACCTGCGCCGGGGCCCATTGGACTTCCGTTCGACGATGAGGCACTCGCTCTCCTACGGGGGTGTGCCCGTCGAGCCGCGGTTCAAACATCCCAGACAGGCAAAGCCCGAGATCTGGGTGATCGCCGATATCTCGGGCTCGGTGGCGGCGTTCGCGCGCTTCACCCTGCATCTCGTCTACGCGATCGCGTCGCAGTTCTCCAAGGTGCGCAGCTTCGTGTTCATCGACGGCATCGACGAGGTGACGGGGATCTTCGACCGGTCCGACACCGTGACCGAGGCGGTGCACCGAGTCAACGTCGAGGCAGACGTGGTCTGGGTGGACGGGCACTCCGACTACGGGCACGCTCTCACGGTCTTCTACGAACGGTGGGGCCACGAGATCGGGCCGAAGGCGAGCATCCTGCTGCTCGGCGACGCGCGGAACAACTACCACGCCTCACAGGCATGGATTGTCCGCGAGCTTCGGCACCGCGCGCGCAGGGTGTTCTGGCTGAACCCGGAGCCCCGCTCCTACTGGGGGAGCGGCGACTCGATCCTCGAGCAGTATGCCCAGTACTGCGACGCCGCCTACGAGTGTCGCAACCTCCGTCAGCTCGAGGCCTTCGTTGAGCACCTGATGTGACCATGCGGCGCGGCCGGCGGCTCGCGCCCGGAAGGCGGTCGCGCTCGACCAAGGCGAGCCGTGCTCACCTCAGCAGGCGTAGTCGGGGTCGAACGGGTAGTCGTTCGGACCGGGTGTCTCCTGCAGGAGCCATGTGACCCCACCGGCGAACGCGTACTTGGCACCGCAGAAAGGTGCGAGCGTCGACGGGGAGTAGTAGCCGTAGCTCGAGGGGTACGGCGGTGAGGTCCAATAGGCGCCTGCGACCCAGATGGGGAGCGGTGGGCCGGTCGGCACGTAGCCGCCGGTGATCCCCTTCCACTGGACCGCAGTCGAGTAGATCCCGGCCGTGAGCTTGAGAGAGTGCAGGAAGTCGAGCGCACCCTGGACAGTCAGTGAGTTGAGCATCTGGTTGCACGACCAGTACTGCCCACACAGGTCGTTCTCGACGTCGAGCCACCACACCTGTGAGGAGGCACCCTCCGAACCCGCGTACTCCACCGCGTTCTGAGCTGCGTTGTAGCCATAGTTGTAGGCGAGGCAAGCGGGCTGGCTGGCGACGGAGAGCCCGGAGCACGTCCCCGCCGGTCCCTGCTGTTCGATCGTGTCAGCTGACGACGGGGAGTTGAGGAACATGTAGAGGTCGTACGGTGCGCCGCCGGTCCTCTGGGCCTGAGCCGCCCATCTGACCTCCGCCTGAAGGCACGGATTTTCCTTGCCGACCGCCCATCCGTCCACGCCGACGACGGCGACCGCGTAATCGATGGTTCCAGAGGGGTAGGACGGCGGGCCCGGGAGGGCGACTGTCTGGGAGGACCCAGGTCGGGCGCATTGGGGCCAGTTGACGTCGTAGCCGAAGCTGCCGCTCGGGTACTGAAGGGGTGAGACGGCCGCGACCGGCATGGCGGCGATGGCGGTGACGGGGGAGGTGGCCAGTGCGCCGGTGAGAGCGCGGTGGGCGGTGGCAGTGCCGAAGCTGAGGACGGTGCCGTTCCGCTCGGCCATCCAGTCTCCTGAGCCGTCGGGGGTGACGGCGAGACCCACGACGGGCGACGTGGCCCTCACCGGCGCGAATGTCGCCAAGTGCACCGCGTCGCCGAAGCTCAGGACGGTCCCGTTCGCGTCGGCGAGCCAGTACCCGCCACCTTCGGGTGTCGCCGCCATGGCGACGATGGGCAGACCGGCGGACGCGGTGTTCGCCGAGCCGTGGAACACGGCGTCACCGAAGTTGAAGACCCCTCCGGTGCTGCAGGCGATCCAGTATCCCTGTCCGTCGGTGGTGTCCACTATCGCGATGACATGGCCAGAGATCGGCGACCTGATCGACCCGTAGTTGATCGCGTCGCCGAAGGCCATCACGTGGCCGGACGAGGTCACGAGCCAGTACCCGCGGCCGTCGGGAGTCGCGGCGGCGGCCACGACCGGGTCCCGCCGGGGCTTGCCCCCGGCACCGCCTTCGTTGCGGGCATCCCCGAACGGGTACACGCTGCCGTCGGCTCCGATCAGCCAGTAGCCCTTGCGGTCAGGCGTGGAGACAAGGGCGATTATGCGAGCCACCAGGTGCTTGCCGAAAGCAGAGCCGTAGTAGGCGGCCTGCCCTACTGCCGCCACCTTTCCGTCGGCCTCGGCAAGGTCGTAGGCGAGAGTGTCGGGCGCCGGCATCAGCACAGCGGCGATGGCGGTGACCGGGGAGGTGGTCGGCACGCCGGCGAGCGAGCCGCGGGCGGGGGCGGTGCCGAGGCCGAGGACGGTGCCGTTCTGCTCGGCCATCCAGGCCCCCGTGCCGTCCCCGCTGACGGCGAGGCCCACGACGGGCGAGGTGACGCTCACCGGGGACACAGGCGCCAGGTGCAACGCGTCGCCGAAACTGAAGACGGTCCCGTTCGCGTCGGCGAGCCAGTAACCGCCGCCGTCGGGCGTCGCCGCCATCGCGACGATGGGCAAGCCCACGGTGTCGGGACCCCAGTAGACCTGCGCATCGCCGAAGGTGAAGACGCCCCCGGTGCTGAGAGCGACCCAATACCCCTTGCCGTCGGCTGTGGGGACTATCGCGATCACGTGTGCCCCGATCGTCGCCGACAGGGAGCCGTGGTTCTCGGCGTCACCGAAGGCCATCACTTGGCCGGACGAGGTCACGAGCCAGTAGCCGGCCCCGTCGGGAGTCGCCGCGGCGGCCACGACAGGGTCCGGTCGCACGTTGCCCCCGGCACCGCCCTCGTAGCGGGCATCCCCGAACGGGTACACGCTCCCATCGGCTCCGATCAGCCAGTAACCCTTGCGGTCGGGCGTGGAGACCAGGGCGACGATGGGCGCGACCAGAGCCATACCGAGTGCAGAGCCGTAGTAGGCGGCGCCCCCGAGCGCTTCCACCGTGCCGCCGGACTCGACGAGGTCGTAGGCGAGATTGCTGGGAGGCGGCACTACCACCGCAGTGATGGCGGTGACCGGCGAGGTGGCCAGCGCTTTGGTGAGCGAACCGTGGGCGGTGGCCGTGCCGAGGCCGAGGACGGTGCCGTTCTGCTCGGCCATCCAGGCTCCTGTGCCGTCTCCGGTGACGACGAGACCCACGACCGGCGACGTGACGGTCGCCGGAGACAGCGGCGCCAGGTGCTGCGCGTCGCCGAAGCTGAACAGGGTCCCGTCCGCGTCGGCGAGCCAGTACCCGCCGCCGCCGGGCGTTGCCGCCATGGCGACGATGGGCAAGCCTGCGGCGCCCGCTTTCGCAGATCCGTGGAAGAGCGCGTCACCGAAGTTGAAGACGCCCCCGGTGCTGCAAGCGATCCAGTACCCCTTGCCGTCGGGTGTGGCCGCCATTGCGACGACATGGGCCCTGATCGGTGTCGTGATGGAGCCGTAGTCCACCGCGTCGCCGAAGGCCATCACTTGCCCGGACGAGGTCACGAGCCAGTACCCGCCGCCGTCGGGGGTCGCCGCGGCGGTCACGACCGGGCCCGGCAGCACCGAGCCCCCGGCACCGCCCTTGTTGCGGGCGTCGCCGAACTGGTACACGCTGCCGTCGGCGCCGATCAGCCAGTAGCCCTTGCGGTCAGGGGTGGCGACCATGGCGACGATGGGCGCGGCCAGGGCCGTGTCGAACGCAGAGCCGTAGTAGGTGGCCCCCCCCAGGGGTTCCACGCTGCCGTCGGCCTCGGCGAGAGCGTAGGCGAGCTCGGGCGTCGCACTGGCCCGGGTGCTCGCGGTCGCTCTCGGGGCAGCGAGCGAGGTGCCCGGGGCACTTCGCGAGAGCTCGCCCACAGCGTCTGTAACGGGCCGTGAGGTCGCACCGGCAGCGCCTGCGCCGAATAACGAACTTGTGCCGAGGCCGAGCCCGAGCGCGGTCACCACAGCGGGGATCAAGGCAAGACGGCCCGCTCGGCGCCGGCTACTCGTGATCGATGTCGATGCCATGGCACCTCAGGATTCGGGGCGCCCCCGTTGCTTGCAGGCAGACCGTGAAGCGTCGGCCGCTCGCCGACCGGTCCGGAGCGCGGTGTGGTCCTCTACTGGACGTTGCGAACGCTAGGAGTGGATTCTATGCCACTCATCGTCACAAGTACAAAACTTTGGCCACTTTGTCATCGTTGACCCCAGAACCACCGGGTGCTGGTGTTCATTCGCGCAGGAGCTCGGCCACGCGGAACGCGAGGTCGGTGGACTGGCGGGCGTTGAGGCGGGGGTCACAGGCGGTCGTGTAGCGCAACGGCAGTTGCGCCTCGAGGATGCCCTCGATCCCGCCGAGGCACTCGGTCACGTCGGCTCCGGTCAGCTCGATATGCACCCCTCCCGGCCAACTTCCCTCCGCTCTGTGAACGGCGAAGAAGCCTTGGATCTCTCCGAGCACGTCGTCGAAGTGGCGTGTCTTGTGGCCGGACTCACTCGCGAAGGTGTTGCCGTGCATCGGATCACAGACCCAGGCCACCGGGTGGCCGGCAGCCGACACCGCGCGAACGAGCGGCGGGAGGGCGGTTCGGACTTTGTCGATGCCCATCCGGGTCACGAAGGTGAGCCGGCCCGGCACCCGGTCGGCGTTCAGTCGCTCGCAGAGAGCGACCGCCTCGTCGGGGGTCGCATTCGGCCCGAGCTTGACTTCGACCGGGTTCCCGATCCCCGAGGCGAACTCGACATGCGCCCCGTCGATCTCGCGGGTGCGCTCTCCGATCCAGACGAGGTGAGCGGAGCAGTCGTACCAACCACCGGTGAGCGAGTCCCTTCGAGTGAGCGCCTCCTCGTACTCGAGCAGCAGGGCCTCGTGGCTGGTGAACAGGTCGACCTGGTGTATGGGCGAGTCAACCGAGAGATCTACCCCGCATGCGTTCATGAAGCGGAGAGCGCGGTCGATCTCCTCCGCTATCGCCTCGAAGCGCCGGCCCTCGGCGCTGGTCGCGAGAAACTCGAGATTCCAGAGATGGACCTGCGACAGGTCGGCAAAGCCGCCTTTGGTGAAGGCACGAAGCAGGTTCAGCGTCGAGGCCGACTGATGGTAGGCAGCCAGCATGCGCCGGGGATCGGGTACCCGCGCGGACGCAGTCGGCGCATCGTCGTTGATGATGTGGCCCCGGAACACCGGCAGCTCGAGATCGCCGACGAGCTCTGTCGCCGAGGACCGGGGCTTGCCGAACTGCCCGGCGATACGGCCGACCTTCACGACCGGGACACCCGAGCCGTAGGTGAGCACGACCGCCATCTGCAGGATGACCTTCAGCTTGTCGCGGATCGAGTCGGCGGAGAAGTCGTCGAAGGATTCCGCGCAGTCGCCGGCCTGGAGCACGAATGCCCTGCCGGCGGCGACCTCGCCGAGCGCGCGGGTCAGGCGGCGCGCCTCTCCGGCAAACACGAGCGGTGGGAGCGCTGCGAGCCGGGCGAGAACCTCGGCGTGCACGACGGGATCGGGCCATGGCGGCTGCTGGGCAGCGGGGCGCCTGTGCCACGAGGCCGGGTGCCATCCTTCTGCCGGCACTGGCGCCGCCGGCGCCGTGGCTGAGTCGCGCAAGAGCCCCTGTTGCGCCGAATCCGGTGTAGTCCTCACTTCACCAGCGTAGGCAGCTGTGAGGGCCTGACCTCGCGGAGAGCGGCCCGAGCAGCCAGGGCGGCCCGGGACGAGCCCGAGTGGTCGCTACGCTTCGCTCGTGAGCGGGCTTCGGCGACTGGGCATTCTCGGGGGAACCTTTGACCCCGTGCACGTCGGTCACCTCGTGGCCGCCGTGAACGCGCGACATGAGCTCGGCCTCGACAAGGTATTGCTCGTCGTGGCGAACGAGCCCTGGCAGAAAGTGGGGAACCGCCCCGTCACTCCCGCCGCCGACCGCTTGGCATTGGTGGAGGCTGCTGTCGAAGGGGTCGAGGGGCTCGAGTCGAGTGGTATCGAGATCGAGCGGGGCGGGCCCTCCTACACCGCCGACACGGTGGTCGAGCTCGAAGCCCGGTGGCCCGGCGTCGAACTGGACCTCATCGTCGGCGCCGATGCCGCCGCAGGGCTCGGGTGCTGGGAGCGGATGGCCGAGGTCCGGTCCAAGGTCGTCCTGGTGGTGGTCAACCGGCCTGGCACCACGATCGATGCTTGCGGCCCGGACAGCCCGCTCGAGGGCTGGGACGTCCGCATGGTCGAGGTGCCGGCACTGGAGATATCGAGCACCGACCTGCGCGATCGAGTTGCCTCGGGGCGCCCCCTGGACTTCCTGGTTCCCATGCCCGCCGTCCGCGTCATCCGCGAACGCGGCCTGTACCCTGTGTTCAGATGAGCCGCCACGGGAAGCTCCGGAACGCACCGCAGGATGCGTCCCGTCTTGTGCGGTGCGGGGACTCGGCTCGCTTCGACCGGCTCGAGCACAGGGCCCTCGGGTCACGTTGAGTCCCGACTGCGTGTTTGCCGCGGCTGATGCCGCTTCGTCAAAGACCGTCGACGCGACCGTCGTGCTCGACGTCGGGGACCTGCTGGGGATCACGGACCACTTCGTGATCACGAGCGGGAGCAACGTGCGCCAGGTCCGCACGATCGCCGAGGAGGTCGAGCTGCGCGTCAAGGAGCAGGGAGGCGGCTCGCCCCGTTACGTCGAGGGTCTCAACGACGCCCGTTGGGTGCTGCTGGACTACGGGGATTTCGTCGTCCACGTGTTCCTCGCCGAGGCGCGGCGATACTACGACCTGGAACGTCTTTGGGCCGATGCGCCCCGGGTGGACAAGCCCGTCCCGAAGGCACGCCGCGTAGGGGTCGAGCTCTAGGGTCCTGGCAACACGCGGGGAACTTGTACGACGCGCCGTGACCGTGTCACGGGGCCAGCTGCGCGTAGTCGGCCCGGTGCACGATGAAGCTCTCTGCGATCGAGCCGTTGCCGACCACCGGCTCGATGATCTCTCTGTCGTATTCGAACAGGACGCCGTGGACCTGAGGCAGGGAGGTCACCGAGTAGACGATCTGCGCGAACTCATAGGTCGCCTGCCCGGGGCGGAGTGATCCGAAGCTGGCGTCGAGCACCACGGTCAGCACGCCCCCGCTGAGGCCACCGGCGACGAGGTTGGCCGATACGGGTATGGCGCTTTGGATCCCCTGGTTCAGTTCCGTCGGCGCCGGTCCCGCCTCGAGGGCGTCAAGCATTTCCTGCGGAGTCGGTGGCGGCCGGAGGTACCGGACTCGTCCCACCAGCTGGGCGTCGGGTCCGAGAAGGTAGATCTCCTCCGGTATCGAACCGAGCAGCCTCGAGACGCTGGGGATGGTCGCGCTCGGCTCGCTCAGGGCGAGCGGCATCTCGTCGGCGGGGATCGCCTGTGGCGAGCCCTCGACTGGCAGCCCACAACCGGCAACGGCGGTCATGACCGCAGCGACGCACCCGAGCGCGACGAGCCGCCGGAGCCTCATGCCACAACCTCACTCCAAGCCGGGAGCTCAACGACAAACCGTGAGCCTCCTCCCACACGGTCCTCGACCCAGACCCGACCGCCGTGCAGGCTCACATGCTGCGCGACGATCGCCAGCCCGAGGCCGGTGCCATCGCCGAGTCCGCGGCGCCTGCCCGTGGAGCCCCGCGAGAACCGCTCGAAGATCCGCTCTCGCTCCTCGGGAGCGATTCCCGGCCCGGCATCCTCGACCAGGAAACGCACGGAGTCGCCGTGATCTTCGACGGCCAGCAGTGTCACACCGCCGGCGTAGCGCTGCGCGTTCTCGAACAGGTTGGCGAAGATCCGCTCGAAACGACGCTTGTCCACCAGCATGTGCTGTGACGCGACCCCCGGCGCGAAACGTATCGGCACATCGGTGCCGGTCGCCTGAACGGTGTGCTCGACGAGCGATCCCACGGTCACCTCGTCGCGGGAGATGTCTCCCGGTGTTGCGTCAAAGCGCGAGATCTCGAGAAGCTCGTCGACCAGTCGCCGGAACCTTCGAACCTCGGCCCCGAGGAGATCAAGTGCCTGGAGCGCCCTGGGCTGCAGCTCGTCGCGTCTGGCCTCGAGGACCGACAGCGAGTTGGCAAGGGTCGTGAGGGGGGAACGGAGCTCGTGGTTGACGTCGGAGCTGAAGCGGGCCTCCCGCTGGATGCGTTCTTGAAGTTGGTCCACCATCTGGTTGAAGGCTGAAGCGAATGGCGCCAGGTCGGCGAAGTGGGCGCTCTCGAGCCGTGTGTCCAAGCGCCCTCCGGCGATCGCGAGCGCGGCTTGTGTGGTCTTCTGCAACGGACGCAGCGTGCGGCCGGCCGCCCAACGGCCCAGCACGGCCCCCGCGACAGTGGTGATCAGTGCTGCGATCCCGAGAGCGGCCACAAGTGCGTGCAGAGTCTTGGTGAGGTCCGACAAGTCGAATATCTCGAAGTAGGCGGCATTCTCGCTGTGAGACGCGGACTTGGCGTGGATTGGCACCCCGACAATGAGCTGCGCGGTCCGAGAAGACCCGATGACCTGCCAAGCCGGCGAGCCGGCGAGCACGCGAGCTCTGAGTGCCAGGGGCAATTGGCGGGGCGACAGGGTCGCGGCGGACGGATACCACTGGCGGGTGCTGTAGATGAGCGTGGACGTGTTCGGGCCGGAGTCGAGAGTCGTGATCAACGCCGGGATGTACGCGGTCGGAACCTGGAGCTCTCCTCTCAGCAGCACTGCGTTGGCCAGGGCCTGGTGCCGCATGGAGGCGAGCTGCTGGTCGACTATCGAGGTCCGGACGGCTATGTAACCGATACATGCCAGGGCACCGGAAAGGGCCAGGGCTCCGAGGGTGAAGGCGGTCGTGACCCTGGCACGCAGCCCGAGCCGTCGCTTCTGGGCTCGGGGGGCAGTCTCGCGGGCATTGGTCGGAAGCACCGGGGACTCCGGCGGAGCCGGGCCTGTCGGCACACCGTCTGCCTCCATGGCTATGGCGCGAGCTTGTATCCGAGGCCGCGTACGGTGAGCACGTGGCGCGGCTCACTGGGGTCACTCTCGATCTTGGTGCGCAGGCGCCGAACGTGGACGTCGACGAGCCGTCCATCGCCGAAGTAGTCGTAGCTCCAGACACGTTCG
Organism: uncultured Acidimicrobiaceae bacterium; assembly: GCA_963727645.1. Classification (GTDB taxonomy): domain Bacteria; phylum Actinomycetota; class Acidimicrobiia; order Acidimicrobiales; family Bog-793; genus Fen-455. The sequence continues at coordinate 10,174 of CAVSHA010000025.1, read as the reverse complement.
AGCAGCTGTTCGCGCGACAGGACCTTGCCCGCGTTGGAGGCGAGCTCGCACAACAGCAAGAACTCGGTACGCGTCAGGTGGACCTCCTCGCCGCGGCAGCGCACGACGCCGGCCTCCGGAAGGATCTCGAGATCACCGAACTCGAGTTGCACGAGTCCCGGGTCGCCCGAGCGAGCCCTTCGCAGCAACGCCCTGATGCGCGCGGCGAGCTCCTTGGGCTCGAACGGTTTGGTGACGTAGTCGTCCGCGCCGGCCTCCAGACCGGCCACGACGTCATGGGTATCGGTACGAGCCGTGACCATGATTATCGGTACTGCGCTCGCCTTTCGCAGCTCACGGCAGCACTCGAATCCGTCCATTCCAGGCAGCATGATGTCGACTACGAGCAAGTCGAACGGATTCGAGACAAGCGCTTGAGTCTGGAGCTCGATCGCCTCTTCGCCGGTGCCCGCCTCCTCGACCTCGTAGCCTTCGTCCTCGAGCGAAAGTCGCATGGACGCGCGGATCCGTTCGTCGTCCTCCACTAACAGCACTCTGTGGGCCATGCCTCCATTGTCGCTCAACTTTGGGGCGCCGGCGTGCAGGAGCAAATTGAGGACGGAACAGCACCTTTCGCGCGCCACTCAGGTACGGTGGAGCTGTGGGCTTTGAGCTCGAAGACTTCGTGCGCTCGCTCGCGGCGGACGCGGCGGCCACTCGCCGGGCGTACCGCAGCGATGTCGAGGCGTTCGTGGCGTGGGCGGCACGGGCCGAGGTCTCGGACCCGGAGAAGGTCGACCGTCTCATGTTGCGGCGCTATTTGGCGTACCTCGCCACGCGCAGGTACTCCCGTAGGACCATCGCACGAAAGGCAGCCGCCATCAGGCGTTATTTCGCTTGGCTGCGTCGCCATGAGCTCATCACAGTCGACCCTTCGCGGCGTCTGTCCGCCCCCGCAGGAGAGGCGCGCCTGCCGCGCGTGCTGACACCGTCCGAGCTGAATGCCCTTCTCGAACCGGTGCGCGAAGGCGCAGGCGCCAAGGTGCCTGCGTCGGTCGACGCAAGAGACGATGCGCTGCTCGAGCTTCTCTACGGCAGCGGGCTGCGGGTCGCCGAGCTCTGCGGGCTCGGATTGGGAGATGTGGACCTGAAAGCCCGGTCGGTCACGGTCTGGGGAAAGGGTGGCAAACAGCGACGTGTGCCCTTGAGCCGCCCGGCCGCCGAGGCGATCGGCTGCTATGTCGCGTCCGGCCGCGGGGCACTGGTGAACGGGTCGACCCCTCCAGGTTCGCTCTTCGTCAACCGTCGCGGTCGGCAGATGACCTCTCGCGACGTGCGCCGGGTCCTGGACCGGCGCTCACCGGTGCCGACGCATCCGCACGCGCTCCGCCACACATATGCGACTCATCTCGTCGACGGTGGGGCAGATCTGCGCGTCGTCCAGGAGCTGCTCGGTCACGCGAGCTTGAGGACGACGGAGATCTACACCCACGTTTCCACCGATCGACTGGTCGGGGCGTACCGAAGAGCGCATCCGAGGGCGTTATGAGCCCGACTGGGACGGACCGTCTCCAGTCCGTGGAGGAGTTGTGGGCGGACTTCAAGTCGACCGCGGACCAGTCAGCGCGCGACCGGTTGATCCTTCACTATTCGCCGCTCGTGAAGTACGTCGCCGGGCGTGTCGCGGCCGCGATGCCGAGTCACGTCGAGTACTCCGACCTGGTGAGCTACGGGATCCTCGGGCTGATCGACGCCATCGAGAAGTTCGACCCTTCCAGGGCGATCAAGTTCGAGACCTACGGCGTGCCCCGCGTTCGCGGTGCCATCCTCGACGAGCTCCGGTCGATCGACTGGGTGCCGCGTTCGGTCCGCGCGAAGGCGCGGGCCGTCGACTCGGCGCTCTCCAAGCTGGAAGGGAAGCTCGGTCGTTCACCGACGGACCGGGAGCTCGCCGACGAGATGGAGATGACGACGAGCGACCTCGACGACGTCCTCCGCCAGACTTCACGGGCGGGGCTGCTGCAGCTCGACGACGTCCTGTTCCGGCAGGGGGGAAGCGGAGGTCAGACCCTTGGCGACACCTTGCCGGACCAAGGGGACGGCCCCGGCACGACCATCGAGCTCGAAGAGACCCGGCGGCAGCTCGCGAAGGCGATCCAGAGGTTGGATGATCGTGAGCGCAAGGTGCTGACGTTGTACTACTACGAGGGTCTGAACCTTGCCGAGATCGGCGAGATTCTCGGAGTGACCGAGAGTCGCGCCTGTCAGATCCACACCAAGGCCGTGCTCCATCTGAGGCAGCGCCTGCGCGACGAGCTCGCCTGACGCCTCGCGCTCAGCGTCGCGGCGGGTGATGAAGCGGCCCTGCTGACCAGCTACCATGGCGGTGAGGCCCGATCGGGTCTCTTTCAAAGTACGTCCGGGCATGCCCGCGGTCGTCCTTCGGGGCGCGGTGCCGGGATTGACTCAACCGTCGGGAGGAGAATCGCGTGGCTGTAGTCACGATGAAGCAGCTGTTGGAGGCCGGGGTGCATTTCGGCCACCAGACTCGTCGTTGGAACCCGAAGATGAAGCGCTTCATCTTCGGTGAGCGCAACGGCATTTACATCATCGACCTCAATCAGACCTTGGAGCGCGTAGACGCTGCTTACGCCTACGTGAGGGATCTCGTCGCCGGGGGTGGGGTGATCCTCTTCGTCGGCACGAAGAAGCAGACCCAGGATCCCGTGGCGGAGTTCGCAGTCGAATGCGGCATGCCCTATGTCAACCAGCGCTGGCTCGGAGGCATGCTGACCAACTTCCAGACCGTTGCGGGCCGCGTTCGCAAGCTCGTGGAGCTCGAGGCGGCGCGTGCGGCGGGTGACTTCACCGCGATGCCGAAGAAGGAGGCGCTCTCGCACGAGCGCGAGCTCGAGAAGCTCGACCGGAACCTCGGTGGCCTCCGGCGGTTGGACCGGCCGCCAGATGCGATCTTCGTGATCGACACAAAGAAGGAGCACATCGCCGTCACCGAGGCGAACAAGCTGCACCTGCCGGTCGTAGCGGTTGTCGACACCAACTGTGACCCGGACGTGATCGACTACGTGATTCCCGGGAACGACGACGCCATTCGCGCCGGTCGGCTCATGTGCAGGGTGATCGCCGACGCGGTCGTCGAAGGACGGTTCATTGCTTCGCGCCGCGCCGCGGATGCAGTCAGCAGGGCCCGCCGCGCGAGCCAGGAGCCAATTGCGCAAGCGGCCGCGCCGGTGATGACCGGGCCTGCCGTCGCTTCGAGGGCTGCCGAGGCCGAAGTCGGGCCCGTCGAGCCCGTGCAGACCGCAGCCGAGGCGGCCCCGCCCGTCGGGCCCGTGCAGACCGCAGCCGAGGCGGCCCCGCCCGTCGAGCCCGTCGAGCCCGTGGCCGAGACGGCCGCGCCCGTCGAGCCCGTCGAGCCCGTGGCCGAGACGGCCGCGCCGGTCGAGCCCGTGCAGACCGCAGGGGGGGCGGCCGAGCAGGCCCCGGCGGCGGACGCCGGTGAAGACCCGGCGGTGGCAGGCGAGGGCGGCGCGGGCGGCGCAATCACACACGAGACGGCGGGAGAGGAACTGGCCGCCCCGGTTGTCGAGCCCGTCACGGAGGATTGAAGGAGATGGCAGCGATCACCGCAAAGGACGTGCAGGCGCTCCGGAAGAAGACCGGGGCCGGGATCCTGGACTGCCGTCATGCGCTCGAAGAGGCCGACGGCGACATGGACGAGGCCGAGCGCATCTTCCGCGAGAAGGGCATCATCAGTGCTTCAAAGCGTCAGCACCGTGAACGCACCGAGGGAGCTGTCGCAGTAGTCGTCCAGGGCGGTCTCAAGCCGGCCGGGGCGATCGTGATGCTCGAGTGCGAGACCGACTTCGTCGCGAAGTCGCCCGAGTTCGTCTCGCTCGTCGAGGAGCTCGCGAACGATCTCGCCCTGAACGGTGAGGAGGGGCTCGCACAGCGTGCGGACCGGATAGAGAACCTGAAGTTCGTCTCGAAGGAGAACATCGCGCTCGGCCAGACCGTCCGCTTCGAGGCCTCCGAGTCCGCGATCCTCGGCAGCTACCGGCACCTGCAGAACGGGCGGGGAGTGAACGCCGTTCTCGTGGAGGTAATCGGAGCCGACGAGGCGCTGGCTCACGACATCGCTCTCCATATCGCGTTCGCCCGTCCGGAATACGTACGGCGTGAGGACGTGCCTGCCGAGCAGATCGACGATGTGCGCCAGACCGCGGCGGCGATTGCGCGCAACGAGGGCAAGCCGCCCGCTGCTCTGGACAAGATCGTCGAGGGCCGGCTCCAAGGCTGGTACAAAGAGCGCGTTCTGCTCGAACAGCCCTTCGTGCGCGACGAGCAGTGCACGATCGGGCAGCTGCTCGGCGGTGCGCAGCTGGTTCGTTTTGCTCAAGCCGTCGTCGGCTCATGAGCGGGGAGGCGCGGCACTTGTGACCGAAGTGGCGCTCGACCAGGCTCAGGGAGCTCGACCTCGGTGGCACCGGGTCGTGCTGAAGCTCTCCGGCGAAGCCCTGGCAAGCTCGCTGTCCGACGAGACCATTGACGCGTCGACCGTGGGGCGCCTCGCCAAGGAGATCGGCGCCACCCACAGCGAACTGGACATTCAGATCGCGATCGTTGTCGGCGGCGGCAACATCTGGCGAGGCACCACTGGGGCCGGCCAAGGAATGGACCGTGCTACATCGGACATCATGGGCATGCTCGGCACGGTCATCAACGCCCTTGCGTTGCAGGACGCGCTCGAACGCGTCGGCTGCCCGACCCGGGTGTTGTCGGCCATTCACATGGCCGAGGTCTGCGAGCCCTACATACGGCGCCGCGCCATCCGGCACCTGGAGAAGGGACGCGTCGTGATCTTCGCAGCCGGGATGGGAAACCCCTACTTCACGACGGATACTCCCGCCGCGTTGCGGGCTGCCGAGATCGAGGCCGACGCGATCTTGAAGGGAACGCACTCCGGGGTGGACGGGGTCTACAGCTCCGATCCCCGCAGCGATGCAACAGCGACCCGCTACGACGAGATCGGGTTCCTGGAGGTCGTGTCCAGAGACCTGCGGGTCATGGATCACACCGCCGTCACGTTCTGCCGGGACAACGGGATCCCGATCCTCGTCTTCGATCTCATGCAAGAAGGCAACATTCGAGCTGCCCTGGTGGGCGAGCGGATAGGTACGCTGATCCGGTGACTGACGACGCGCTCATCGAAGCCGCGCTCGCCGACAGCGGGGAGCGCATGCACAAGGTGGTCGAACACGCCAAGGCCGACTTTGCCATGGTTCGGACCGGCCGGGCGTCACCGGCACTGGTCGAGAAGCTCAGGGTGGACTACTACGGCAGCGAGGTCCCCTTGCAGCAGATCGCGGGATTCAGCGTGCCCGAACCCCGCGTCCTGGTGGTCAACCCGTACGACAAGGGCGCGATGAAAGCCGTCGAGAGGGCGCTGATCAGCTCCGACCTCGGCATCAACCCGTCCAACGACGGGCAGGTGTTCAGGCTGGTGTTCCCGGAGCTCAACGAGGAGCGGCGCAAGGAGTTCGTGAAGGTCGTCAAGCATCGGGCCGAGGAAGGACGAATCGCCGTGCGCAACGTCCGTCGTGCAACTCGGCACGACCTGGAAGCGCTGGAGCGGGAGGGCGACATCTCTTCGGACGACCTCGACCGCGCCGAGAAGGAGTTGGAGAGCCTGACCCACGACCAGATCGCGGAGATCGACAGGCTGTTGAGCCACAAGGAACGGGAGTTGCTCGAGCTCTGAGCATCGGCGGTTCGGCACCTAGCCGTCGCCGCGCCGGGGTCCTTTGATGGCGTTGCACCCAGACGATGCCGGCGACACCGGAGGAACCTGCGAGGGAGGAATTTTGGAGGACGGACAGGAGCCTCAAGGGACCGGCGAGCCGGTCACCGAACGGGCTCGGATTGCCGGTGTCGAGGCCGGGATCGCGGCCGGGTTGGTGCCGTCGACCGAAGCACTGGCGCGCCCACAGTCCGAGCCGGTCGAGGACCCGTCTGCGTCCGCGAGCTCAGACGAAGCCCTGCAAGCCGCCGGCGCAGCGTCGGTGGCCGAGATTCTTGCCTCCTACGAGCTGCCTGACTGGACAGACCCGCCTACCTTGCAGGTTCCCCGCGTGCTGTTGGACCTCGAGGAGGCGGCGGCGGAGCGGGGAGGCCCGCTGCAAACGCCGCCTGGGGGGCCCGTGTGGCGCGAGCGTAAGGAGGACTGGAACGACAGCGACGCTGCTCTTGCCGACCTCGCCAATGCCGGCCTCGGAGTGACGGCCTCAGAGGAGTCGTCGTCCGACGATCCCTTTGCCTACGACTTCCTCGACGACGCCGGCGGGGCTTTCGGGACGGCGCGCAACGTGGTCCCCGACGCCGCGACGCAGCTGCCACGTTCCACGGACGCGCTTGCACCGGTCGCCGAACCGGCAGCGCCCCTCGTCGATGAGGCCGACTCGTCCGGCGCAGCGGCGGCGGGCCGTGCCGCGGTAGATCTCGCGGAGGACTCCGACGTTGCCACGCCAGCGCCCATCCGGCGCCGGCGCCACGTTGCACGCCGAGCCCGCCTGCGGGCACAGCGATCTGATTTGGCCACGAACGCCGCCAGCGACACGGCTTCCCGTAACCCGGTCGTCGCCACCCTCACGGGCATCGTGCTCGCCGCTGCGCTGCTGCTTTGCTTTCTTGCCGGGCCTCCTGCGGTCCTGGCTCTGGTAGTGGTGGCGGTGACGCTCGCGACTGCTGAGCTCTTCAACTCCTTGCGCCTCGGCGGGTACCGGCCGGCGACCCTGCTGGGCTTGGTGGCCGTGCCGGGAGTGATCATCGGGGCGTACTTCGAAGGGCCGGACGCGATCCCGCTCGCCTTCGCGATGTTCATCGTGGTGGCGATGATCTGGTACCTCGCCGGGATCACGCGCCGTTCGCCGCTCACCAACCTCTCGGTCACCGTTTTCGCCTTCGGCTGGACGGGAGTGCTGGCCGCGTTCGCCGGACTGCTGGTCGACCCGCGGATCTTCCCGAATCGCCACGGGATCGCGTTCATGCTGGGAGCGATCATTGCCGCGGCTGGTTACGACATCGGTGGCTATGTGGTCGGCAGCCGCTTTGGAAGGCACAGGCTCGCCCCGTTGGTCAGTCCGAACAAGACATGGGAGGGCCTGGCGGGCGGTTGCGCAGTCGCGATCGGGGCCTCGACAGGAATAACGAGCCAGATCCACCCCTGGCACGTCGGCACGGCTTTCCTGCTGGGCCTCATCGTCGCGGTGGTGGCGCCCTGCGGCGACCTTGTCGAGTCCATGGTCAAGCGCGACCTCGGTGTGAAGGACATGGGGTCCCTCCTGCCCGGCCATGGAGGGATGCTGGACCGTATCGACGCATTGCTGTTCGTCCTCCCGGCGGCCTACTACTTCGTTCGCCTGGCTCACGTGTGATGACGGCGATCATGGACCAGCCAACGCCGGTCCAGGCCGCCGTTCCCGGGTGTCGTGGCGACTCGCGGCGGCGGGTTGCCGTCGTCGGTTCGACCGGTTCGATCGGTACCCAGACCCTCGAGGTGCTCCGGTCAGCCCCGGACCGGTTCGTCGTCAGCGCGCTCGGAGCGGCCCGGTCGGTCGACCTGCTCGCGGCACAAGCCGAGGAATTCCGCCCGAGCGTCGTGGCGATCGCCGACAGCGCGTCCGAGCAAAGGCTCGCCGGGTTGCTGCCTGCCGGGATCGAGCTGCGCGCTGGTCCGGGTGCCCTGTCCTCGCTCGTGGAGACTGCCGACGTGGTCCTGAACGCCGTCGTCGGGTTCGCCGGCCTCGGGGTGACCGTCGCGGCGCTGCGGGCAGGACGCCGGCTTGCTCTCGCCAACAAGGAGTCGCTCGTGGCCGGCGCACCAGTGGTCCAGCGCGCCCGCTCGAGCGTCGGGGCCGAGCTCGTACCGGTCGACTCCGAGCACGGTGCCATCCACCAGTGCCTCGCCTGCGGCCGTCTCGAGGCAGTGGCCAGAGTCGTGATCACAGCAAGTGGGGGACCGTTTCGGGGCAGGACCGCCGCCGATCTTGCATCTGTGACGGTGGCCGACGCCCTCGCCCATCCGACTTGGCGGATGGGGCCGAAGATCACGATCGACTCTTCGACGCTCATGAACAAGGGGCTCGAGGTCATCGAGGCGCGCGAATTGTTCGGCATCGACTATGACCGCATCGAAGTCGTGGTCCACCCCCAGTCGATCGTGCACTCCATGGTGGAATTCTGTGACGGGACGACGATCGCCCAGCTCTCGATCCCCGACATGCGCCTGCCGATCGGCTACGCGCTCGGGTACCCGGACCGTCTCGCTCAACCGTATGGCTCACTCGATTTCACCGCACCGGTCCACCTCGAGTTCGAGCCACCGGACCTGGTCAGCTTCCCGTGCCTCCAGCTCGCCTACGAGGCAGGCCGCGCGGGCGGCAGTGCGCCGGCGTGGCTGAATGCCGCCAACGAAGTTGCCGTGGCGGCCTTCCTGGGGGGGCGCATCCGCTGGGCGGCGATCGCCGAGGTCGTAGCCGAGACGCTCGAGGCCCACGAGCCCACGGACCTTGTGCAGGTGGAGGACGTTCTGGAGGCCGACGCGCTCGCGCGGGTGCGGGCCACGCGTGCGGTTGCCCTCCGTGAGCACACGGCGTGACGACCCAATAGGGCCAAGAAGCGAGAGACTTGTGGTGATGGACGACGCTCCAGGCGCTGGCGCGCCGCTCGGGCCTCGGTCGAGGGCGGCCGGGCTCGGGCCTCGGTCGAAGGCGGCCGGGCTCGGGCCGTTGTTGAGGCTGGCCGTCGTCGTGGCCGCCGGCATCGTGCTCGCGATCGTGTTCGACGCGTTGGCCGTCCTGGTCGTGGTGCTCGCGCTCGTGGCCATGATCATGCTCCATGAGCTCGGCCACTTCGCCACAGCGAAGTGGAGTGGCATGAAGGTCACGGAGTACTTCCTGGGCTTCGGGCCGAGGCTGTGGTCGATACGCCGGGGAGAGACCGAGTACGGCGTAAAAGCGATCCCGGCCGGCGGCTACGTCCGCATCGTCGGCATGACGATGCTCGAGGAGGTCGACCCGTCCGACGAGGCGCGCAGCTATCGCCAGGCGTCTTTCCCCCGGCGCCTCCTGGTCGCTTTCGCAGGGTCGGGCATGCACGTCATCCTCGCGTTCGTGCTGTTGTTCTCGATCTACGCCGTCGCGGGCGCGCCGACTGCGACGTCGCCGACGATCGCGAGCCTCGGCCAGTTCACCAAAGGCCTCAGCCCGGCACAACGCGCCGGGCTGAGGGCTGGTGACGTGATCGTGGCCGTCGACGGGCACAAGGTCACCGGTCTGGACTCGCTCATCGCCTTCGTGAACAAGCACCCCGGCGACGCACTCAGCTTTGTCGTGGACCGCAACGGCCACGACTTGACCCTGCGGGTCACTCCGGTGGACGGTCGCCAGGTCGTGGAGGAGATCGGCGGCCAACGAGTCCATGCCGCGAGCCCCTCCGGCCCGCCAAGGGGGGTCATCGGTGTCGAGCTCACCGATGTACGGAACGTGGCGGTCGGACCGTTCATCGCGGTGGGCCGTGCCGGCTCGGAGCTCGGTTCCATGTTCGGTCAGACATTCAGCGGGCTGGCCCAGGTCTTTTCCCTGCACGGCCTCAGCAACTTCGCCCATCAGGTCGCAACGGCCGGCAACAGCCAGTCCTCCGGTTCTTCGGGAGCGTCCGCGAACGGGTCAGGTGGGGGGACGATCCTGTCGATCGTCGGTGCAGTCCAGATCGGTGCCCAAGCCGCCAGGCAAGACATCGCCGCGCTCTTGTACTTGCTCGCCGCGATCAACCTGTTCGTCGGCATCGTGAACCTGTTCCCCATGCTGCCCCTCGACGGGGGTCATGTGGCGATCGCGGTCTACGAGCGGGCCCGTTCCCGAAAAGGTCGCAGCTATCACGCGGACGTCGCCAAGCTCATGCCGGTTGCCTATCTCTTCCTGCTCTTCGTCGTGATCGTCGGGCTCGGGGCCCTCTACATGAACATCGTCAACCCGGCACACCTGCCCGGAGGCTGAGGGCTCCCCGCCCAAGCGGGCGCAGCGATCGACTGACCAGTTGACCGCCCGGGACGACCGAGGCCCGCGGCGGCACCCTAGTAAGCTGGCAACCGATGGACACGACGGGCGCGAGGCTGGCC
>CAVSHA010000024.1:0-107708 GCA_963727645.1 uncultured Acidimicrobiaceae bacterium | reverse complement strand
GCAGGCCGGCCAGCAGTTTGACGTCAAATCAGGGCTGGCGATAGGTTCGGGCTTGATTTCCATGTTCGTTTCCGAGCCGATACATCAGCTGTGGCACCCAGCATGGTCGACGGTACGACGGCATGATGCGCCCGGGTCGGCCTCGAGGAATGCGCCTTGAGGATTCAGTCCATCCGCGTGGCGGGACTGCGGGGTGCAACTCCAAAGGGCGGTTGGACCGCAGAACTCGGGCCAGATGACGTCGTTCACACGCTCGTCGTCGTGCACACCGACGAAGGACTGACCGGCTACGGCAGCGCGTCGACCAACGACGAGCTAGCCAGGGCCGCGGTGAAGACGCTCATGCCCTACTGGTCCGGGGAGAATGCTCTAGAGCCCGAAAGGGTGAGCGAGAAGCTTCATCGCTCCACGTTCTGGCTCGGACGCGGCGGCTCGCTTACCCACGTCATCAGCGGCATCGACATCGCCCTCTGGGATATCCTCGGCAAGGCGACGGGCCAACCGGTCGGGCGACTCCTCGGCGGCCGGTACCGCGAGAAAGTGCGGCCCTATGCCTCGCTCCTCGCGGATTCGCCCGCTCCTTTGAAGGACGCAATCGCCGAGCTCGTTGGCACCGGCTTCCGGGCGTTCAAGATCGGCTGGGGTCCCTTCGGGAGGCAGAACGCGAGCTCGGACGAGGCCGTGGTCGCGGCGGCGAGGGAGGCCGCAGGCACCGAAGCACTCTTGATGGTGGATGCCGGCGCCAGCGACAGCTCCTGGTCGCACGGCTACAAGTGGGCCCTCCAAACAGCAAGGATGCTTTCCGGCTACGACGTCCACTGGCTCGAAGAGCCACTGCCACCGGACTGCATTGACGACTACGTCACCTTGCGGAGACAGGTGGATGTCCCCATCGCCGGTTGCGAAGTGCTCACCCGACGTCAGAGTTTTCTGCCCTGGCTCGAGCGGGGCGCGGTGGACGTCGTGCAGCCCGATTCGACCAAGGTCGGCGGCCTGAGCGAGTCCCGACGCATAGGTTGGCTCGCCGACGGCTTCGGGATCTCGTTGATACCGCACGGTTGGAACACGGCAGTCGGCTTGGCGGCCGACCTCCAGCTCGCCTCCGCCCTTCCCGCCACCGACCTCGTCGAGTACATTTCCGGCTCCGCGTATGTCGACGAGATCGTGGCCGAGCCGTGGAAGCTGGACGAGAACGGGATGCTCAGCATCCCCGCGACTCCGGGGCTCGGCTTGGAGCTCGACGTCGACGCCCTCGGACGTTATGCGGATGTCGCCGCCCTGAAAGACTGAGGCGGACTGAACGATGAGAGAACGCCATTAGACATAGACCATTCACTTCGTGACAGCTCTCGCCCAGAAAGGAGGAGGGCAGAACTCTTTTTCGGCGGTACATGAGATCAGAGAAAGGCCTCAAGTATGTTCAAACGCTGTAGATCCATCTACGTAGTCGGTGCCGCGCTGTTGTGCGGGGCCTGCATGCTCTCGGTGCCGACATTCGGCGCGGCAAGCGCTGCAACCAAGACCAGCACCCCCTATGCCAACATCAACCTCACTATCAGCACGAACGCCTTCGGACCCCAGGCGGACAACCTCAACCCCTTCCTCCCGACGAGCACTGACAACGCCTCGGATGCGAACACGGACATGATCTACGAGCCCCTCTGGCAGTACGACGTCGTCAAGCCCACCATCACCTACCCTTGGCTGGCTTCTGCGTACTCCCTCACCGACAACGACCGGCTGTTGACCCTCACCCTCCGTAAGGATGTCGCGTGGTCCGATGGCAAGCCCTTTACGAGTGCCGACGTCGTGGAGACCTTCAGCCTGCTGCAGAAATTCCCGGCGCTGAACACGAACGGCATCACCTTCACCAAGGTGGTGGCGCAGGGCCCGCTCAAGGTGCAGATGACCTTCAGCCGCCCGAGCTTCGCCGAGCTCTACTACATCTTGAACCAGACGCCGATCGTGCCGGCTCACATCTGGTCGACGATAAAGGACCCGGCCAGCTACGCCGACACGGACCCGATCGGGACCGGTCCGTTCGTGCTCAAGTCCTTCACCCCGGAGTACATGGTGCTCGCACGCAACAACCACTACTGGCAGCCCGGCTTGCCGAAGGTGAACACCATCACCTATCCGGCCGTCGGCAGTGCAGGCGCCCAGAACGCGGCTTTCAATGCCGGCGACTACACCTGGGCCTCAGCGACCGAGCCAGACATGCAGCGCCTCTACGTGGCCAGGAGCCCGTACAACAAGTACTGGTACCCACCTGTGGGAATTACCGCCCTGCTCCCCAACGACGCGGTCTACCCCTTGAACATCGAGGCTGTGCGTCGGGCCATCAGCCTCGTCGTCAACCGCAAGACCGTCTCGACGCTGGGAGAGTGGGGTTATGAGCCCCCCATCAGCACCGCCACCGGGCTCATCCTGCCCAACTACCAGTCGTTCCTGGCACCGCAGTACGCCAAGACCACTTATACGACGAACGTCTCGGCGGCGAGGTCACTTCTCAAGGGCGCTGGATTCAAGTTCGCGGCCAACGGCAACCTCATCGGCAAGGGCGGCAAGGCGATCTCGCTCAGCTTGATCGACCCGTCCTCGTGGGTGGACTACATGGCGGACTGCTCAGTCGTCGCCGCAGCCCTGAAAACCATCGGGATCGGGTCCTCGGTCCAGGGACTCTCCGTCGGGACATGGACCTCCGACCTGGCGACCGGTGAGTTCGACCTCGCCATGTACTACTCGAACACCGGGCCTCAGCCCTACTACATCTACAACGCCTGGCTCAACGATTCCCTGACGGCGTCTATCGGAACCGCAGCGGGAGGTGACCAGGGGCGCTGGAGGGACCCGGCTACGCAGAAGTACCTGAACGCCTACCTCAGCGCGACCACCAACGCCCAGAGAAACGCCGCCATGTACGGCATCGAAGGGATCATGGTCAACCAGCTGCCCGTCATTCCTCTCGTGTACTCGATCGACTGGGGCGCCTACAGGACCAATGTCGTCACCGGCTGGCCAACACCGCAGAACCCCTACAGCTCGGCTGGACCGATCGAGCCAGCGAACCAGGAGTTCGTCATCTTGCATCTGCACCCAGTAAGCAAGTGACTCTGCTGCTGTTTCGGTTCTCGTAGCCACCTGGCTGACCAGCGACCCCATGGCGCCGCTGGTCAGCCAGCTATCCAGTCCTCTTGCTGGAGTCGGCTGTGCAGTTTGTGTGCAATGTGGACCTTCAGCGTTGAAACAATCAACGGTAGGTTATGCTCCGCTCACCATATCTTGGCTCTCGCCCACATGTCTTGCGTAGCTCATTCGGCTCATTAGGCTCTCGCATTTACGGAAGTAGGATAGGTTATGTACGTGGCCGCCGTACTCTGCTACAGCTCGCATGCGACCACTCGTGACGCACGTCCGGAGGACACTTGCGTTATCTGATACGTCGTCTCGGCTTTTACCTGGTCACTGCCTGGGCCGCGATCACTCTGAACTTCCTCATTCCTCGCCTCATGCCGGGGAACCCCGTCGAGCTGCTGATAAGTCACTTCAAGGGTCGTATATCACCCGCGGCACTGAAGTCGCTCACCATCCTTTTCGGGCTCAACCACCAAAGTATGCTGTCTCAGTACTGGAGCTATTGGGACAACCTGTTCCACGGCAATCTGGGTATCTCGTTCACCTATTTCCCGACGCCCGTCATCCAGGTCATCATGAGTGCGCTGCCCTGGACGGCCGTTCTCGTCGGGACATCAACAGTCCTGAGCTTCATCATCGGGACCGTGGCAGGCGTCCTTGTCGGATCGAGACGTGGTTCCTGGCTCGAAGCCAGCCTGCCGATCAGCACCTTCTTCTCGGCGATTCCGTACTTCTGGTTCGCCCTCGTTGTCTTGTACCTGTTCGCCGTGGTAGTCCAGTGGCTCCCCCTGTCCGGGGGCTACTCGTCAGGTGACACAATCGGATGGAACACGCAGTTCCTGCTCTCGGCTGTGGATCATGCCATTCTGCCCGCCTTCACGATTATCGCCTCTTCGATAGCAGGCTGGCTGCTCGGAATGCGGAACATGATGATCGTGACCCTCAACGAGGACTACATAATCCTGGCGGAGGCAAAAGGGCTCTCGAAGGCTCGAATCAGCTTCGTCTACGCCGCCCGGAACGCCATCCTGCCGTCATTGGCGAGCTTCGCTCTGTCCCTCGGCTTCGTCGTGAGTGGCGCCATCCTGGTAGAGATCGTCTTTTCGTATCCCGGCATCGGTTATGTCCTGTTCGCGGCCGTCAACAACAGCGACTATCCGCTCATGCAGGGCGTCTTCCTGGTGATCACCCTGGCAGTGCTCTTCGCGAACATCGCGGCCGACGTCTTCTACGTTCTCCTCGACCCGAGAACGAGGCAGGACGGCTGAGATGTCCCTGATCACCGGGAGCCATGAGAGCCGACGGGCGGACACGCCGCCACCGTCTTCGGCACAGAGTCGCCACAAGCTCAGGCGCTTCAACGCGCTGAGGTCGTGGAAAGTCATCGCCGGTCTCGTCATCGTCGGGTTCTTCGTCCTCATGGCAATTGTCGGTCCCTACCTCGTGAAGGCCAATCCGTCGACAATGTCCTTGGCGATACTTCTGCCTCCCTCCTCGGCTCACTGGCTGGGCACCACCCAAGAGGGCCAGGACGTGCTCGCGCAACTAGTGGACGGCAGCCGCTCCACGCTCATCGTTGCCGGCCTTGCGGCCACGATCGCAACGGTCGTCTCGATCATCGTGGGTCTGGCCGGCGGTTATCTGGGCGGGGTCAGCGACGAGCTGCTGTCGGTCTTGTCGAACATCTTCCTTGTCATCCCGACGCTGCCGCTCGTCATCGTGCTAGCGGGTTACCTGCCGAACAGGGGAGATCTCTCCGTCACGCTCGTCATCGCTCTGACGGGCTGGGCTTGGGGAGCGCGCGTGATGCGGGCCCAAACTCTGTCGATCCGAAAGCGGGACTACATTGAAGCCGCTCGGGCCACCGGAGAGGGAACCTGGCGCATCCTATTGTGGGAGATCTTGCCCAACGAGCTGGCGATCGTCACGGCAAGCTTCTTGTTCACCGCCATCTTCGCAATACTCACCGCCGCCGGATTGGCCTTTCTCGGTCTGGCGAACGTCTCGGAGTGGTCTTGGGGGACGATGCTGTACTGGGCACAGAACGACTCGGCGCTGCAAGCGGGTGCATGGTGGTGGTTCGTCCCACCCGGTCTGTGTATCGCGCTGGTGGGCACAGGCCTTGCCCTGTTGAATTTCGGTTTTGACGAGATGACCAATCCCCGCCTGAGGTCGGTGAGGCCCGTAAAGAGGCCAAAGCGAGGCCAACCGCCCGCACCTGCCGCCCCGGAGCAGCCGCTCCGAGCTGCTGTCACCGACGGAAGTCGCTTCACGCCGGTAAGGCGCGCCGGCTCCGTGGAGGAGGGGTAGGTGGAGACACGTCCTCCCGATGAGGGAGCGGGGTCGACGACGAGCCCGGTCGTCTTGGAGATCGAGGATCTCGACGTCGACTACGAACTGAACACCGGCCCGCTGCCGGCCGTGCGGCAAGTCAGCCTTTCCCTGCGACGGGGCCAGGTTCTGGGCATCGCAGGCGAGTCAGGGTCGGGCAAGTCCACCCTTGCTTACGCGGTGACGAGACTGCTGCGCCCTCCCGGCGTCATCGCCGGCGGCCGCGTGCGGTACCACCCCCGCTCAGGACCGGCAGTCGACGTACTCGCGATGTCCGACGACCAGCTGCGGGCCTTCCGCTGGGCCGAGTTGGCCATCGTGTTCCAGTCGGCAATGAACGCCTTGAACCCCGTCTTGAACCTTCGCGTCCAGATCCTCGACGTGCTTGCCGCCCACCGGCCGGAGATGAGGCACCAGGACCGCCTTAACCGGATGGAGGAACTGCTCAAGCTCGTCGGCATCTCCAGCGACAGGGCCAAGGCCTTTCCCCACGAACTTTCGGGTGGGATGCGGCAGCGGGCGATGATCGCCATCGCCCTCGCGCTCGACCCTGAGATCATCATCCTCGACGAACCTACGACTGCGCTGGATGTCGTCATGCAGCGTCAGATCCTGTCGGAGATCATGGGCCTGCGCAGTCGGCTCGGCTTCTCGGTCATCTTCATAACCCACGACCTGTCGCTGTTGATAGAGGTCGCCGACGAGATCGCCGTCATGTACGCCGGCAGGGTCGTGGAGCAGTGCCGGTCCGAGGAGATCTACAAGACTCCCCGCCACCCCTACAGCTACGGGCTGTTGAACTCATTCCCCCTGCTTCACGGGCCAAGGCAGACCCTTACCGGCATCATGGGGTTCCCTCCCGACATGAGGTCTTTGCCCCCCGGTTGCCCGTTCCATCCGCGCTGCGAGTATGTGCACGAAGACTGCGACCGCGTTCGTCCCCCCTTGAGGGTCTCACCCGCGCCGGGTGACACCCCGGACCACGTGGTCGCCTGCTCGTTGTACGACAACCGGTCGGTCCCGGAGCTGAAGACGAGGGCCGTTCCTCTCGCCAGTAGCGACGGCGCCCCGATGAGCGACCACGCCGGCGAGGACCCTGTGCTCTCGGTGAAAGGGCTCCAAAAGTTCTTCCCGGTCCATCAGGGTCCTCGCCGGGGCCAGGCCGCGAGGCGAGTCGTACGGGCCGTCGACGACATCTCACTCGAGCTGTACGCGGGCAAGGTGACCGCGCTTGTCGGCGAGTCCGGCTCCGGCAAGTCGACCATCGGGCGGGTCTTGTCCCAGCTCTACAGTGCAACGGGGGGGACGATCACTCTGAACGGGCGTCCGATCAAGACGCGACGTGGCCGGCGGCACAGGGAGTACGTACGCGACGTTCAGATCGTCCTGCAGGATCCGTTCAGCTCTCTGAACCCGCTGCACACAGTCGGCTATCACCTCGCACGGCCGCTCGTGATCCACGGTTTCGCCCGCTCAGGCAGAAGGGCCAGGGCGGCTGTGGAGAAGCTCCTTGCCGATGTGCAGCTGACTCCGGCGGACCAGTTCGTGTCCAAGTATCCCCACGAGCTCTCCGGTGGCCAACGGCAGCGGATCGCGGTGGCGAGAGCCTTGGCGGCACAACCTACGGTGATCCTGGCGGACGAGCCCGTCTCGATGCTCGACGTGTCGACGCGGCTCGGCGTCCTGAATCTCCTCCGAGGTCTCGCCACCGACAGGCACCTCGCGCTCTTGTACATCACCCATGACATCGCCTCCGCCCGCTACTTCGCCGACACGACGCTCGTGATGTACGGAGGCCAGCTGATCGAAGGCGGGCCATCCGAGCAAGTGGCCCTGCGGCCCGCCCACCCTTACACGCAGCTGTTGCGCGACTCCGCTCCCAACCCGGAAAGGGAATCGACGGGCACCGTGCCCTCCACCGGCGAGCCCCCCAGTCTGATCAATCCGCCCTCTGGATGTCGCTTCCACCCGCGCTGCCCTCACGTCATGGACATCTGCAAAGAGCAGAAGCCTGGCCAGATCGAGCTGGAAGGCGGACAGTGGGCGGCGTGCTGGCTCTACCGGCACGGCACGAAGGAGGACCTGCCTACATTCCCGAGCGATACTTAGCTGCTCGCGTCTGCCACTGCGGACAGCCGGGTCACGCGCTGATCGATGCTTTCGCAAGGATACCTCCGTCACAAACCAAATGTGACCCCGTCACGTAGCGAGCTTGTTCCGACAAGAGCCACAGGACCGCCTCTGCCGGTTCCTCCGGATCCGCAAGTCTTCCGAGCGGGATTTCGTCAGAAAGAGTACGTCGAAGCGCGTCTCTTTGATCCCCCGAAAGCCCCGCCCAGGTAAGGGGAGTATCGGTCGCCCCCGGCACGACTGCATTTACTCGGATGCCATACTTCGCGTAGTCTACGGCCAGCGTCCGCATCAAAGATGATATTCCCCCTTTTGAGGCGCTATAAGAGCTCGCACCACCTCCTGCGAAGGCCACAAAACTCGCAGGTGACGAGCACAGAACCAGCGAGCCCCGGCGCCCCGATTTCAACATGCAGCGCAGCGCTTGCCGACACGTCAGGAATGTCCCGGTCAGGTTCGTCGCGATGACCGCGTTCCACATCTCCAGGGAGAGCTCGTGAGCAAGCCTCGGCTGCTCGATACCGGCGTTGGCAAACAAGGCAGAGAGCGGCCCAAGCTGTTCTTCGGCAGTATCAAAAGCTGCAACAACGGCCTCTTCTGAGGTTATGTCGCACGCGATGCCAACCGCCTTCGGCGCTCCGAGCCGGCTGGCCTCGTCGGCCACGCCGCGTACCGAGTCGGCAGAGCGGGCGACCGCGGCCACGCGAAAGCCGGACTTGGCAGCAAGAAGGGCTACGGCGCGTCCAATACCGGAACCTCCACCTGTGACGAGCAGCACGCTGTCAGTCATATTCCCTCCTTTACGGACGCGCTCACCCGCTCACGCAAGGACAACTTTCAGGAGGCTATCAGCAATGCATGTTTTCCTGAGACACACTCAGCCAAGACTGACAGCAGTGAGAACCTAATTTGCCGACTCCTTTGCGGTGACTGCAAGCTGATGCGCCTCTCAACTTCCCGGCAGTTGGCGTACGTCGTATTCGACCGCCTATCATTGCTCTTGGGTGAATCTCATGCGATAGGGAGGCAACATGGGAAAGCCGCTTAGGGTTGGAATTATCGGAGCGGGCTTCATCGGCCGCGTACACGCCAGGGCGGTCCAACTGACTGGAAGCCGCCTGGCCGGCGTTGCTGACTTGTTGCCTTCGCGCGCCGCTTTTTTGGCAAAGGATTTGAGCTTCGACACGGTGTTTCAACGGGCAGAGGACCTTATCGCCGACCCCGAGTTGGATGTCGTCCACGTGTGCGTGCCCAACTATCTGCACGCTCCTCTCGTCGAAGCCGTCATAGCCGCAGGCAAACACGTCGTCTGCGAAAAGCCCCTCGCGACGTGCGTAGCCGAGGCCGAGAGGCTAGAACGCCTCGCAAACGATGCAGGTGTCATCGCAGCCATTCCCTTCGTCTATCGCTACTACCCGATCGTGCGCGAGATACGCGAGCGTGTGCGCAGCCACGAAGCCGGCACCTTGACCATGCTTCACGGCTCGTACCTGCAGGACTGGTTGGCCGAGGAGTCAGACACGGACTGGCGTGTGGATCCCGAGCTCGGCGGTGCGTCACGAGTGTTCGCGGACATAGGCGTGCACTGGGCCGATCTCGCTGAGTTCACATCCGGCCAGCGCATCACGCGCCTTTGTGCCCAGCTCCTCACGGTGTTCCCGACTCGGCACGGTGCGAACGGCCCGACTGCCGTCCACACCGAGGACGCCGTTACCGTGAACTTCGAGACCGACGGCGGCGCTATCGGCTCGGTTGTGCTGAGTCAGGTGGCACTCGGGCGCAAGAACCGGCTCTGGCTCTCCCTCGACGGCACCGGGGCGAGCTTTGTGTTCGACCACGAGGAGCCCGACTGCCTCTGGATAGGCGGACGGTCAACGAACCAGCTGCTCTTCCGTTCACCTGACGGCCTGCGCCCCGCGGCCGCGAAGTATGTCACGGTACCCGCCGGCCATCCCCAAGGGTTCCAGGACTGCTTCAACGCCTTCGTGGCCGACTGCTACGCGGCCATCGCCGGCGAGACGCCCGACGGGCTGCCCGGCTTCTCCGACGGCCGACGTGCGGCCGAGATCACCGAGGCCGTCCTTGAGTCGGCCGCTACCAGGGCCTGGACCGACGTCCCTACCGCGCGGTGAGGTGACCTCTGCAAGGCCCAGCCTCCCGACTTCGGCACTCAGGTCCCAGCTACAACGATGAAAGGGAGTAAACGCGTTATGGACAAGCTTGCTGCAAGAGGTGGCACTCCCGTTCGCTCCATTCCGTTCCCGCCCTGGCCCCAGTTCGACGAAGCAGAGCGGGCCGCCGTCCTGCGTGTTCTGGACTCGCGCAACTGGTGGGCAACGGAGGGAACCGAGGTGAGAGCCTTCGAGGCCGAATGGTCCGCCTTCACGGGAGCTTCCGGGACGGCCGCGCTCACCAACGGTACCGCCGCCCTCGAAGTCGCCCTGGCGGCGCTCGACGTCGGGCAAGGCGACGAGGTGATCGTTCCTGCCTGGTCCTTCATGGCCACGATCGGCGCCGTCCTTGCAGCCAACGCCATCCCGGTCATCGTCGACGTCGACCTGCACACGGGCACGATCGACGTCGCCGCCGCGGCTGCGGCGATCACGGGCAGGACGAGGGCCGTGATTCCGGTCCATCTCGGAGGGGGCATGGCCGATCTCGACGGCCTGCGCAAGCTGGCCACCGAGCACGACCTGGTCATCCTCGAGGACGCGGCTCAGGCGCATGGATCGACCTGGCACGGCCAGCATGCCGGCACGGTCGGAGATGCGGGAACGTTCTCGTTCCAGGCGTCGAAGAACATGACCGCGGGCGAGGGCGGCGCGGTCGTCAGCCGACGCCCCGAGATAGTCGAACGAGTGACCTCGTTGGTCAACTGCGGTCGGCACCCCGGTTGCTGGTACTACCGTCATTTCGAGCTGGCCGGCAACCTGCGTCTCAGCGAGTGGCAGGGCGCCGTGCTGCGAGTCCAGCTCCAGCGGTTTCCTGCCCAGCAAGAGGTCCGTTCGGCCAACGTCGACTTCTTGAACACGGCTCTGGCGGATATCTCCGGCGTCGTCCCCCTGGGCCGCCACAAGGGCTGCACCTCCCAGGGCAACTACGACTACATGGTCAACTTCGACCCGGAGCTGTTCCCCGACAGGGACAGGCTTCGCACCGCTCTACTCGCCGAGGGAATGCCTCTCACGACGGCTTACCCACCGATGCACCAACTCGAAATGTTCAGCCGTGAGGGCGGTCTCGCCCCGCACATCAGAGATACGAGCGCCTACGGCGCCTACGCGTCACTGCATATGCCGGTCGCCGAGCACCTGTCCAAGACGGCGATCTGGTTCAAGACCGAGGTGCTGACCGGAAGCAGGCAAGACGCCCAGAGTGTCGTCGACGCCATCGAGAAAGTGCACCGCCACGCCGCCGAAATCGGAGAGCTGGAGCCGACCGAGTGGTGATCTCCCGTCGCCAGGTCGGCTCCTAGGTCCGATCACCCCTGCCCGGGGCGCCGGACAAGGGCGCCCCGGGCAGGGGCCTCATGACGTGCAGCAATCAAGACGGCGACTGGATGGAGGCAGGCCACCGTCCTTGGCTGGTGCGGCCTTCAGCCGGGTGTCCCGGGGGGAGTCCACTGCCGCCCCAGCCATCAGGCGAGGGCGAGAGACCCTACCGGCACTGACGTCTCGCGGCGACATCCAGGTCCCAGACTCTCCACCGAGGCCACGAGAGTCCCGCCTAGGCCGGCCTGCTCCGCTTATCGGCCTATCGCCGGGGGTCTCCAGAGGCTCACCGGGAGCCGCTGCTCGCAAATCCTCTGATCCGGGCGTCGAAGCGAGGATCGGGCGCCATGTCGTAGTTCACAAAGACCTCCATCTGAACGGGGGCTTGCCATCAATCCGAGACGGCAAGCGACGCGTAACGGCTGTTTCTCCCTGCTGTAACACTCTTCTTCCCGGGTCACACGATCTCGACCACTGGTTGTAGCACCCGGTCGAAACCGACCTCTCGCCTCGGACCGGTGAGGTCAAAGGCGACTGTCTCCTTGATCTCCGTGCTCGATGCCCCGACCAGCAGTTCGACCTCGCCAGGGTCGACCTGGCGGCGACCCTCGACCGATGAGATGCCTGTGGCGGCTGTCTGTCGGACGCGGTCGCCAGATGATTCCTGCGGTTGAGCGCGCGCGTCTGGTCGGATGCAGGGACCAGAAGGACCTCAGGCTGTCGATACGAGCACGAACCTAGATCACGCCTTGCCCCGGATGTTCATGAACGAACGGGTCGGACGGCACTAGCGCGTCCGGTGAATGGAGGTCGCGCAGGCGCCCGGTGAACAACGGCGCGGTTGTCCACTGCGCGTCAAAGGTCCGCTCGGGCAGTTTGCAAGTCACGACGAGCCGGTGCGGGGTCTCCAGGAAGATGACATCGAACCGCAGGGTGCCCGGATCAATCCAGCCGCCCAGGCAGGCGGTCGGGACCACCTCGGCGCCGTGTGTCACCGGCTCGGTCACGGCCCACCCGTCGCCGTGAAAGCGTGCATTCATGTGCCAGTCGGCTTCGCTCAAGGTGACCCGCCAATCGCCCCGGTCGGTCGTGACACGGACACCCAGCAGGGACGGCTGCTGCTCGCAGGTGCCTCTCGAGGGCACGAAGGTCTCGTCGGCCCACGTCCCGTGACCCGCAGGCGGAGTCGGCTGCGCCTGGAAAGCCGGTACAGCCAGGCGGTCGAGCCGGTCCTCGAGGAGGGCGTCGGACTCGGCGTCGGCACCGGTCGTCTCGCCGAATGCGGGCAGGAGCTTGTCCCACACGGCATCGAGCACAGCTTGCATGTCATCGGTCTGCGCGGTCATCGCCACGACCGCGTCCTGTTCGGGCAATATCAGGCAGAACTGCCCGAACGCTCCGTCGCCGCGGTAGCCGTGGCGCGACATCCAGAACTGGAACCCGTACCCCTGCTGCCAATCCGGCCTCGTCGCGGCCTCAGGAGTGGTGGGCTCCGAACGTGTCGAGATGTGCGGGTGCGTCGCCTCGGCGATTCGCTCCGCGGCCAGGTATTGCTGCCCTTTCCACGCCCCGCGCTGCAGGTAGAACTGACCCAGCCGGGCAATGGTGTCGGTCGTGGCAAACATTCCCGAAAAGCCGATGTCTCGTCCCACGGGGTGCTGCTGCCAGCTCACCTCACCTGCACCAAGTGGGTCCAGAAGGCGGTGCCGGAGGTACTGGGTCAGTGTCTGCCCCGTCAGCCTCTGCACGATCGCCGCCAGCGTGTACGTGGCCGATTGGTTGTAGGCGAAGACGCTGCCCGGGTCGCGATCGGGTGGTACCAGGAGGAATCCCCGGACCGGCTCGTCCGGGCACGCGGACATCACCTGCTGCCATGTGTCGTCCAAGTGCCCACTCGCCATGGAGGCAACGTGGCGCACCAGCATTGACCGCGCTCGCGCATCGGTGACCTTGGCGTCGAGCTCGGGAAAGTAGGCGATGACAGGTTCGTCGAGCCGTAAGAGACCATCGGCGACTGCCAATGAGGCGGCCGTGGAAGTGAAGCTCTTGCTCAGAGAATAGAGGAGGTGCAACCGCTCGGGCGTGTAAGGCCACCACCAGCCCGAGACGATGACGTGGCCATGCCGCAGGATCATCAAGCTGTGCGGGTCGGCGCCGGGAGTTGTCTCCAACACGTCGAGAAAAGCCTGGACGCAGTTCGCGGCAACCCCCTGAGCCGCCGGGGTGCTGACTGGCAATGGATCGGTGTTCACGGTTCTCCGGTTTCGACGGGCGTCGGTCATGAGGCAGTGGACGGTCGCCGGGACACGCGCGGGTGGACATCTCGGGGAATCGCTCGACCGTTTCTCGGACAGGTACCGTCAAGTTTGCGCGAGATCCGGGCGGTAGAGGTGGCAGGCGACCTCGACCGGCTCGACCGCGTCGACAACTGGTTGCAGCTCCGGCGTGACGTGGTCGTGGAAGCGAACCGTGACGCCATGGGTCTGCTGCTGGGTCGACAGGATCCCTCGCCAGAACGGGTCCTCTGGCGTCAACCTCCGCTGATCGTCGAGCAGGGCCGCAAGCTCGGTTGCGCCATGCCCCCTCCCCGCGGGGATGAGGGCCTCGGTCGACGGCGAGTCGAGTCCGTCGAGACTGCCGACGGTCGCGCGCTCGCGCAGGTACTCGTCGGGACTGAGCGTCGCCCACCTCTCCTCGAGCATCAGGCGCAGGTCGCGGCTCTCCCAGCCGCACGGCCCGAAGGCCCTCGGACAGCGGGGGTGGAACGAGCAGCCGAGCGGCGGGACCGCAGCGTCGGGCACTTCGCCCTTGGGGAGGTCGGACGGCACCCTGTGGGTCGGGTCCGGCTCCGGGATCGCCTCGAGCAGGGCCCTCGTGTACGGATGGCGAGGTCTGCTGTAGATCTCGGCCGCCGAGCCGATCTCGACTATCCGCCCGAGGTACATGATCGCGATGCGGTCGCAGAAGTACCGTGCGGTCGCAAGGTCGTGGGTGACGTAGAGATAGGTGAGGCCGAGGTCGCGCTTGAGGTCACCCATCAGTTCGAGCATCTTGGCCCGCACGCTCATGTCGAGCATTGAGACAGGCTCGTCGGCAATTACGAGCTCTGGCCCAAGGATGATCGCCCTGGCCAGAACGGCGCGC
This sequence comes from uncultured Acidimicrobiaceae bacterium, assembly GCA_963727645.1. Classification (GTDB taxonomy): domain Bacteria; phylum Actinomycetota; class Acidimicrobiia; order Acidimicrobiales; family Bog-793; genus Fen-455. The sequence continues at coordinate 93,477 of CAVSHA010000024.1, read as the reverse complement.
TGCTTCTGGCCGCCGGAGAGGTCGCTCGGGTACTTGCGCAGGAACCGCTCGACTGGCACGAGGCCAACCCGCTCCAAAGACTCGGAGACGAGACGGCGGACCTCGTCGTCACCCTTGGCTATGTGGTGGATCTTGAGCGGGTGACCGACGGCGTCGAGGATCGTCATCGCCGGGTTGAGCGAAGCGTGCGGGTCCTGGAAGATGAGCTGTAGCCGCTTGCGCAGTGGCCGGAAGTGCCGCTCGGAAAGCCCCGAGATCGTCTCTCCGTTGAACGCGATCGACCCACCCGTGACCTTGACCAGGGAGAGCACCGCGCGCGAAAGCGTCGTCTTTCCGCTCCCGGACTCGCCGACGAGGCCCAGCACCTCGCCTCGCTGCAGCTTGAAGGTGACGCCGTCGACCGCCTTCACAGAGCCCGTGTCCCGACCGAGCATCCGCTGCAGGAAGCTCCCCCGCAACGAGAAGTGAACCTTGAGGTCGTGCACGTCGAGGAGAGGAGTCGCCCTGGAGTCAAGCTTCATCTGCAATGCCGATCTCCTCGCGTTCGAGTGGGCGGCGGCCGTCGGGCGGGATCTCTTCTTGCGGACCGTGGAGCCAGCACTCGGCGAGATGGCTCGGCCTCAGCTCGACACCTACCGGTACCTTCGCGCGGCAAACCTCCATCGCGTGCGGGCAGCGCGGGTGGAAGCGGCAACCGGAGGGAGGCGCGACCAGATCGGGAGGCGCGCCTGGGATGTAGTGGAGCTGCCGCGTCGACAGCGAGATGGTCGAACGCATCAACTCCTGGGTGTAGGGGTGCTCGGGACGGGAGAAGATGTCGGCGACGGCGCCCTGTTCGACGATCCGGCCCGCGTACATGACAGCGACTCGGTCACAAGACTCGGCGACGATGCCCAGGTTGTGGGTGATGAGCAGCAGCGCAGTGTCGAAGTTGTTCTTGAGGTCGGCGATGATCGAGAGGATCTGGGCTTCGACCAACACGTCGAGAGCGGTCGTCGGCTCGTCCGCGATCACAAAGCGCGGCTTGAGTACCAGCGCGAGGGCGATCATGATCCGCTGGCGCATGCCGCCCGAGAACTCGTAGGGATAGTTGCGAAAACGGGTCGGCGGGATGCGGACACCGCCGAGGGCCTCGAGCGAGCGCCTGCGTACCTCGGCGTCGGAGATGTCGGGCTCGTGGGTGCGCAGGGCCTCGGCAAAGTGGTCCGAGATCCGCATGAGCGGGTCAAGTCTGGTCATCGGCTCTTGGAACACGAGGCCGATCGAGGGTCCCCGCAGCTTTCGCATTTCCTGCGGGGTGGCCTTGACGAGGTCGCGCCCTTCGAAGTCGACGGTCCCGTCCCGGATCGCGCCCACGGGCAACAGGCCCATGATCCCGCGACCGAGGGTCGACTTGCCGCTGCCGGACTCGCCGACCAGTCCGAGCGTCTCGCGTTCTTGGATCTCGAAGCTCACCCCGTCGACCGCGCGCACGGGGCCGCGGTCGGTCGCGTACCACACCCTGAGGTCGCGAACGCGCACGACCGCACGTTCCGCCTCGACAGCCGCGGTGGTGGCCTCCCGGACGCCCTTGGGCATCGTGAACCGACGGTGGTTCGGCCGTCGCAGGAGCGGGTTGAAAGTGTCGTTGATCCCCTCACCGACGAGCGTGAGTCCGGTGACAAGGACGATGACCGCGAGACCCGGGAAGAGCCCCGTCCACCAGAACCCGGCTTGTGCGTCGGAAATGCCGCGGGAGATGTCGTAGCCCCACTCGGCGGCTACCGAAGGGTCCATCCCAATGCCGAGGAAGGACAGTCCGGCCAGGGTGAGGATCGCATCCGCCGCGTTCAGCGACGCTACGACAGGGACCGAGTGGACCACGTTGGCGAACACATAGCGGCGCATGACCGTTCTCGGCCTAGCGCCTAGCGCGCGACCGGCTTCGACGTATGGCTCCTCGCGCACCGAGAGCACCGTGTTCCGAACGACGCGGAAGTACTGCGGGATGTAGACGACTGTTATGGCGATGGCGGCGGTCAACACGCCGCCTCCGACCGAGGTTGAGAGCAGGAATGCGATCACGATCGCCAAGAGCAGGTATGGGAAAGCGAAGATCGAGTCGTTGATCAGCACCAGCACCCTGTCAATCCATCCCCCGAAATACCCCGAGATGAGCCCGAGCGGGACACCGATCACGATGGAGAACAAGAGGGCGAGCACGACTACCTCGATCGAGGTGCGCGCGCCGAAGATGACACGGGAGTAGACGTCCTCGGAGACGACCGTCGTGCCCAACCAGTGGGCCCCCGAGGGCGGGGCCTGTTGGGGGAACCGGAGGCCGTGCGCTACGTACTGGTTGAAACCGTAGGGCGCGATCTCCGGGGCGAAGACGGCAAGAACGATGAAGATCAGCGTGATCGTCGCCCCCGTCCAGAAGAGCCACCGGGGCAGGCCGCGGACCGCTATGAGCGGTGCGATCGCGCGCCTCAGGCCGCGCGCCCTTCCGTCTCCGACGCCGGACCGCGTCGGGCGATCGACGTCGAGCTCGCCGGGAGGGAGCGTTGTCGCCATTAGTAGCGCACCCTTGGGTCTATCCAGGCGTTTATGAGGTCGATGAGGAGGCTGATCGCGACCACAGCTAGCGCGAAGACGGTGATGATCCCCTGTACCGCGATGTAGTCGCGGGCCTCGAGGTAGAAGATGAGCTCGCTGCCGATCCCTGGCCAGTTGAACGTCTCCTCGGTGAGAACCGCTCCCGAGAGAAGCAGCGCCGCCTGCAATCCGGTGACGGTCACGATCGGGACGAGGGCGTTGCGGAAGGCGTGGCGGACGACGACAGACCGCTCTTTTAGTCCCCGGGCTCGTGCGGCCTCGATGTAGTCACCTTTCATCGTCTGGATCACGTTCACCCGCACGAGCCGCAGGATGACCCCGGAGATGACGAGACCGAGCGTCGCCGCCGGCAGCACAAGGTGTGCGAGCAGGTCAGGGATGTCACCCCACTGCCCGTCGATCATCGCGTCGATGATGAGGATGTTCGTGTGGGGCGTGAGATTCGCCTGGACGAGGACGCCCGACTCGCTCGATGTCGGGAGCCAATTGAGGATGTGACCGAACAACAGCTGGGCGAGCAGACCGAGGAAGAAGACCGGCGCTGCGTAAATGACGATCCCGAAGACCCTTGCCCCTGTGTCGAGCCAGCTGTCGCGCCTCCGGCCGGCAAGCATTCCGAGCGGGACGCCGACAATGAGGGCGATGAACATTGCCGCCACCGTGAGCTCGAGCGTGGCCGCCCCGTTCTGCGCGATCACCTGCGTGAGGGGACGGTGGTCGGTGAGGGTTGTGCCCAGGTGCCCTGTCGCGACCTGTTTCAAGTACTCGCCGTACTGGACGATGAGCGACTTGTCATAGCCTCCGATCCGTTCACGGACCGCGAGCTGGGCAGGAGAGAGGTGACCTCCGAGTGCCGCCAGGATCGGATTGCCGGGAGCGACGCGCATCAGGAGGAAGACGAGGGTCAGCAGGATGAAGACCATCGGGATGACGAGGATCAGCCGTGTGACGATGTAGCGGCGGAGCGATCCCTTCGACGACGACAAACCTGAGCGCCCTTCTCGAAACCCGGTCTGCCCAGGGGCCAGGCGTCCAGCGCCTGACCCCTGGGAATGAGCTGGTTAGGACTTGCCCACGAGCCAGAACCGGAACGTGTACGACGCATCGAGCGTCGACTGGACTCCGGTCACATTGTCGCGGGTTGCGGCAATCTGGCCGCCTTGCCAGAGCGGGACGAGCGAGGGGTTCTGCGCGGTCAGCATCTGGATCTGCGCGAACGCCTTGTCACGGACCGACGGGACCGCCGACGCCTCTTCCTGCAAGATGAGCGAGTCCACCTTCGTACTGCAGTAGTGGTCGTGCATGAACTCCTGGTTGCAGATATAGAAGGGGCCCGTGTAGTCGTCCGCGTCGGGGTAGTCGGGGAACCAACCGAACAAGAAGACCCCGTACTGGTCCGTGTCGGCTGCCTGGGTGTAGGTGGTCCACTCGGCCGACTGGAGCGAGACGTTGAACAAGCCGGACGCGTTGAGCTCACGCTGCAGCTCGGTCGCGAGGTCGGTGTCCGCGTAGTGGTTCGTGTTGTACCAGAGGGTGAACTTGACCGGTGTCGCCACGCCGGCAGCCTTGAGCACGGACTTTGCCTTCGCGAGGTTGGGGGATGCCCCGTACACATCGGAGAACGAGTTGACGTGCCCCTCCAGCGCGTCGGGGATGATCGAGTACAGGGGCTTGACCGTCCCCTTGTAGATGTACTTCGCGATCGAGGCCCGATTGACCAGGTAGGCCACTGCCTGACGGACCGCAAGCTTCTGCGTTGGGTTCGCGCCCGGCTGGATCTTCTCGTTGAAGACGATGTAGCGGATCTCGAGGCCCTTGCCCACAACTATCTTGACGCCGCTCGAGTGCCCGAGCGCCTCGAGCTGGGTCGGGGTCAGCTCACGGTAGGCGACGTCGATGGCGCCCTGCTGCTCGTCGGAGACGAGTGTCGTGGCGCTCTCCTCGTAGCGGATGATGAACTCACTGTTGTGCAGGACGTCGTTGCCGCCGTAGTGCGGGTTCGGCACGAACACGGCCAACTGGTTAGGCGTGTACGACTTGAGCTCGTACGGGCCGGACCCGATGATCTTCGCGTCGGGCTGGAGCTTGCTGAACGGGTACACCTTCTGGTCGACGATCGCTCCCACGCCGGTCGTCAACACCGCCGGCCACACAGAGTCGGGGGCCTTCAGCTTGAACGTGACAGTGTTGCCTGACGCCGTCACGCTCTTCATCGCGGTGATCAGGGCCCCTGGGTCCTGCGGGCTGTTGATCTTGAGGACGCGATTGAAGGAGTACGCGACATCCGCGCCGGTCACGGGGTCGCCGTTCGAGAAAGACTGCCCGGGCTTGACAATGCAGACGTATGTCGTCGTGCCGTGCCACGCGCATGTCGCGGCGTCGGGGACGATCGTCGTCGTGTAGGGCACGTACTTGACCAGCGTCTGGTAGACGTTGTAGATGATCGTCCACGACGGCAGGTCATAGGAGCCTGCCGGGTCCGCAGAGACGATCCGGTCCGTCGTTCCCAAGATGACCGTCACGTTCGGGACCTTGCTGTGAGACAGCGACGTGGCCGCGCCACTCGAGCCCGCAGCAACTGCCACGGGCACAACGAGCACCGCCGCGGCGGTCACTCCGATCAACCATCCGATAGCGGACCTCTTGAAACCTCGGTCTCGGTGCATTGAGCCCCCTTTACTAGCGGTTTCGCCGGCCCCGACGCCGTCGTGATTACCACGTCCAGCTGCGGGTTCGGGCGCTGAGCCCGCGTTTTCGGCCAGGGAGACCAAGCCATCGCCACATCTCCCACAGTGCACCTATTCCGCGAGTAGCCGGATTGTAGTGCTGTCGCGCGAGGTAAGTCCAAGGTGTCCCCGCCGGCTCGGAATCCGCCTCAGGCATGGAGAGGCGCCCGTGCCCGGCGCGGTCCGGGGCAGCGTTCGTCGGACCGGCCGGCGATCCCGGCGATCCCGACGATCAGCCCGCCGCGCCGACAAGCTGATCCGGTGTCATCAGGGTCGGCCTTGCAAGACGACCGCCTCGAAGCCGGCGAGACGTACGGCTTGCCTGACCGGCTCGCCGGGCGATCGCACCCCGAGGCTCGAGATGAGCAGCGGCCCCGACAGCCCCGGTACCTCTGTGACCTCGTCGGAGAAGTTCGCCGCAACCACTACTTCGCCGGTCCGGTAAACCCACTGGTGCTCGAACGAGGCCAGTTGCTCGTAAGTGCCGTGATGGCCCTTGATGTGCTGACGGCGGATCGTCATGAGCTGCCGGCAGAGCGAGAGGAGTGATCGTGGGTCTTCCCGCTGGTCGGCCACGTTGTGGGAAGAGAGGTCGCCGAGTGGGAGCCAGGGCGTGACCCCCGCAGCTGTGAAACCACCGGTGGCACGCGGGTCCCACTGCATGGGGGTCCGGGCGCGGTCCCGGCTCGGATGACCCCCTCGTCCGCCCAGGAACATGTCGTCGCGCTGCCGCTCGAGGGGGACGTCGACGTCGGTCATCCCGATCTCGTCGCCGTAGTAGATGACGATCGTCCCGGGCAATGTGAGAAGGACGGTGAGTGCGAGAGCCGCCTTCGTGTCGTCTTCGGAGCACCACCGAGTCGTGAAGCGCGAGATGTCGTGATTCGACATGGTCCAGACCGGGACCGTCCCGGCGCGGAGTTGACAGAGGGTCTCGCGCACGACCTTCGACAGCTCGGGGGCTGTGAAACCGGCGACCATGAACGGGAAGTTGAAGGCCAGCTGGAGCTCGTCGTCCTGCCCGTAGTAGCCGGCAAGCCTCTCCACGTCCGGGACAGCCGTCTCCCCGAGCAGCAGTTTGGGCGGCTCGTACTGTTCGGCGATCTTGCGCCAGTTGCGGAACACGGCGTGGGTCTCGGGCGGTTGGCGCTGTAGCGCTGCTCCTGGCCGCCATTGCCACCGATGAGCTGACCCGGAGGAACTGGGCGGGTTGTCGCGTAGGAGCGGCGTCCTTGTAGAGACCATGGGCAACGTCGATGCGGAACCCGGCAACACCCCGGTCGAACCAGAACCGGAGGATCTCCTCGAAGGCGTCGTGGACGGCGGGCTCCCACCAGTTCAGGTCGGGCTGGGAGGGGAGGAAGTTGTGCAGGTAGTACTGCTCGGCCACCGGGTCGAGGTCCCACGCGCTCTCGCCGCTCGCATCGAGCCAGTTGTTCGGGGGTCCTTCACCCGGAGCAGGCTCGGCCCACACGTACCAGTTGCGGTGGTGGGCGTCAGGGGAGCTGCGGGCCTCGACGAACCACGGGTGCTCGTCGCTCGTGTGGTTGGGCACCAAGTCGAGCAGCACGCTCATCTGCCGGCGACCTGCTTCGGCAATCAGGCGGTCCAGATCCTCCAGGCTCCCGAGCTGCGGATGGACGCTCATGTAATCGGAGACGTCGTAGCCCCAGTCGTGGTCCGGCGAGGGCATGGTCGGCGACAACCAGACGGCGTCGACGCCCAGCCAGGAGAGGTAGTCGAGCCTGTCGATCACCCCGCGAAGGTCGCCACAGCCGTCCCCGTCAAAGTCCCGCCATGACCGCACGTAGAGCTGGTACACGACCGCGCCCTGCCACCAGCGCTCGTCCCGTGTTCCACCTGTCATGAGCCCGCGTCCTACGTCCTGGTCCGCCGCGCTCATTGGTCCCTGCTCCACATCGTCCTCCATGTCCGCTGCCAACGCTCACACGACCCGAGGCGACCTCCACAAGTCGATGGGCTTGGCCACACCCGTTGCGTCGAACGGCAGCCCCACGCGTCGGCCCGATCCCGCCGATTGGTAGCCGGCATACAACAGTTCCTGCACGACACGGCCGTCGCGTCCGGTCGCCTGAGGCTCCTCCATGCCCCTCACGCAACGGGCGAAGTGCTCCATCTCCTGAGGAAAGCCGTAGTTCCACAGCTCTTCGTACACCGGGTATGTCCACCCCCGCGTGCTCGGCGCCTTCTCAACGGCATAGCCATAGCCGGGTTCGGAGTAGGTCGGCAAGGCGTTTCCCATGTGGAGGTTGCCGTAGGTGACTCCTCGGTCGCCGTAGATCTCGATGCGGTCGTCCATCCCGCCCCGGCGCGCCCAGCTGTCTTCGACATGACCGATCGCGCCGTTGGCGAACTCGACGATGGCGAACGAGTGGTCCTCGCCCGTGGTCTTGTCACCATGCACGTAGGTCCCCATCTGGGCCGTGATGGCGACGGGAGCCGGCCTGCCGAGGAACCAATAGCAAAAGGCGATTCCGTGGCACCCCATGTCCATGAACACCCCGCCCCCGGAACGCTCGACGTCCCAGAACCAGTCGGCGTGCGGTCCGAAGTGCATCTCGGACTGCTTCACGAGGTACACGTCGCCGAACGCACCCTGGTCGGCCATCTCCTTGGCTTTGCAGTACTTCGGCGTGAAGTACAGCTCCTCGGCGTAGAACAGGTGCACCCCGTTGCTTTCGGCCGCCTCGTTCATGCGGTCGCACTCGGAGACTGTCATCGCCATCGGCTTCTCCATCACCACGTGCTTGCCCGCCGCGACCGCGTTGAGCGCGATCTCGCAGTGCAGATAGTTGGGCGCGGCCACGGTGACCATCTCGATGCCCGGGTCTTTCAGCATCTCGTTGTAGTCCGTGTAGCCGCGCTCGATGCCGTAACGCCGCGCCAGCGCCTCGGCGTGCCCCGGTGTCGGTGAGGCGACGGCCACCGCCTTTCCAAGGCGCCCCATGGCAATGGAAGCGGCATGGATGTCCGCCTCGAACTGCGAGCCGATGATGCCGATCCCGACCAACTTCTCGGACATGGTGCCTTCCTTCCTCACGTTGGTGTTCTGTTTGACGGCCGCCCTCCGACGGCGTCCCCGTGACCTACCAGCTAGACCCCCTTGAGCAACCTCCGCAGGAGCGCGGTGGCCCGTGCCACGCACTCCTCCTCGGGCAGCTCCCAGAGCGAATCGGGGAAACGGCGGCCGAAGGTGCCGTCGTCGGAGAAGATCTCGACGTCGTAGCTCCCGTGGAACCCGCCGGCATCCAGGACACTCACGAACTGCTCGATCGGGAGCGCGCCCTCCCCAGGGAACCTCCTGTCTGCCCAGCTACGTGCAGGCGCGACCACATCGGCTACGTGGACCCCGGCGATGAGCTCCACAACGGCGCTGAGCTCGTCGACGGCTTCGGGACCCTGGCCCGCGTGCCACATGTCGAAGAGGATCCCGACAGCCGGATGCCCGATGTCGGCGACCAGATCAGCGGCCGATGAAAGGCTGGTCACGAAGCTGAAGTCGTCGCCGGCAGATGGATGCATCGGCTCGAGTGCCACCGTCAGGCCTAGTTCACCGGCTTTGTCTGCGACGCGGCGCAGCTCGGCCACACAGCGTCGGCGTAACTCGGCTGGGTCACGCCCGGGCACGTTGCCGGTTACGACCACGACCGTTTCCGGGTTCAGTCCCGCCAACGCGGGGAGCTTGGCAAGCAGGGCGTCCGTGCGCTCGCCGGGGTCCGCCGGTTCCGGATCGAGCGCGTTCGCGAACACCGAGTTCCCGTTGGGCACCAGGTTGGTCACTCGCAAGCCCGCCGCGCAAAGCACGTCGGCGATCTCTTTCCGATCGCGCCCGGCAATCTTGGACTCCCATACCCCGATGCCGCCGAGCCCGGCGGCAGCGTATGTCGCCACGTCGGAGTCGAAGGGCGCGTGCAGAGTCGTCACCTCGCTCACCGACAGCCGGCCCGTTCGATCCATCAGGCCCTCCTCATTCCTGCTCGGACCACCCGACTGGTGCCGTCGGAAGCTGACCTCGCCCGGTGGCCGCGGCAGAAAGCCTCGGCGCGTCCGACATCAGCCGGATCGTGTAAGGGTCCCTCGGACGCTCGAACACTTCCTCGACGGACCCCTCTTCCACGACTCGGCCCTGCGAAAGCACGATGACCGACTGGGCGATCCCGCGCACGAGCGCCAGGTTGTGGGTGATGAACAGCATCGCCAGCCGATGCTCGGCCTGCAAGCGACGCAACAGCTCGATGATGGTCGCCTGCACCGAGACATCGAGGGCGGACGACACCTCGTCGCACACCAACAGGTCCGGCTCGGCGGCCAACGCTCGAGCGATCGCCGCGCGCTGGCGCTCCCCGCCTGAGAGCTGGTCGGGGTAGCGGTTCAGGAAATCTGCCGAGAGGGACACATCTTCGAGCACCTTCACGACCCGGGCGTCCGCTTCGGCACGCGGCAGCCCGTAGAAGTGGGCGATGGGCTGCGCGACGAGCTGGCCGACGGTCTTGCGTGGGTTCAGCGCGGTATAGGGATCCTGGAAGACGTACTGGATCCGTTTGAGCACTTCCTTCCCACGCTGCCGCGCACCGTTGGGCAGCTCGTTGCCTTCGTATCGGATGCTGCCCAGCCAATTCGTGTGCATGCCGATGATGCAACGGGCGAGTGTCGTCTTGCCCGACCCGGATTCGCCTACCACTGCGACGCAGGTGTCCTCGGGCAGCGTGAAGCCGACACCGTGGAGCACTTCGTTGGGACCGAACGACGCCCGCAGACCTTCCACCTCGAGCACGGCCGGACGGGTCCGGGCAGTGCTCACGGGCTGAACCGCCCGTCGCCCGCTGCCGGCCTGCCTGTCCTGGCGAACCCTTGCGCAGCGCACCCAGTGAGATTCGGATATGTCCACTGCGGCCGGCGGACTGGAGAGACATTCCGGTCCGACATCGGGGCACCTGGCCGCGAAGGAACAACCGGCCGGCCGGCCGGCCGGTCTCGGAGGCAGTCCCTCGATGCCCTCCATGACCTCCGCCTTGTCGAGCGACGGAACGGCCCGCATGAGCAGGCGCGTGTAGGGATGTCTCGGCGTGGCGAACACCGTGGCAGTGGGTCCCAGCTCTACGATGCGCCCCGCGTACATGACTGCCACTGCCTTCGCGACTTGTCCGACGACGGCGAGGTCGTGTGACACGTACACGGCGGCGACCCCACTCGTGGCACACAGATCGGCGATCAATTCCAGGAAATGCCGTTGGGTGGTGACATCAAGGCCAGTTGTCGGCTCGTCGAACACAATCACCCCTGGTCGGCAGGCAAACGCCATGGCGATGACAATCCGCTGCTGCTGGCCGCCGGAGAGCTGGTGCGGGAACCGGCGCAGGAAGGCCGGATCTGTCGGGAGATCGACGGCCGCGAGCACGTCGCGGACTCGCCCCTCCACTTCACCGTTGTTGGACCCGCGGCCCTCATGGACACGCAGGACCTCGGCGATCTGCATGCCCACGCGCCGGACCGGGTTGAGCGCGGCGGCAGGTTCCTGCGGGACATATGAGACCTGCCCTCCGCGCAGCGCCAGTAGATCACGCTCGGCGGTGCCCAAGATCTCCTGGCCATCGAGGAGAACCCGGCCTCCGGTGATGTGCAAGCCGCGCCTCGCGTAGCCGAGAAGAGCGAGGGCGACCGTCGTCTTCCCTGAGCCGGACTCGCCCACAAGGCCGAGCACTTCGCCAGGCGCCACCTCGAAGTCGACCTCCGAGACGACGTCTGTCCTCGTCCCCGCGAGGCATACCTCAAGGTCTCTGACCTGAAGTCTGTTCGGAGCAGTCATGAGAAGCTCACCGGGACACCCTGGCAGCTTCGGTGCGGACGAAGGCCTGCTCGACCTGGCGATCTGCACCGATGGCCGCCCGGGCGACGGCGTCGGCGAACAGGTTCGTGCCGATCGCGAGCAGGGCGATGAGAGCGGCCGGCACTATGACCGCCCATGGGTTCGTCTGCAAGCCGATCCGGTTCTCACTGATCATGTTTCCCCAGCTCGGAGCCGGGGGCTGCTGCCCGAATCCGAGAAACGAGAGGCCTGCGATGATGACGATCGAGTAGGTGAGCCGCAGTCCGAGCTCGACCATGAGCGGGCTGACGAGATTGGGCAGGATCTCACCGGTGATGATCCGCGTCGGCTTGACTCCTTGCAGTTCCACGGCCTTCACGTAGTCTCGTTCGGCGATGTCAAGTGCCGCTGCACGCATCACGCGGGCCACTTGAGGTACGTGCCCGAGACCCACGGCTAGCACGATGAGCCAGAGCTTGGGTCCGACCGTCCCGACGATGAGCAGGGCCAGGACAATCGCCGGGAAGGCAAGGAACACGTCCATTCCGCGCATGATCATCGTGTCGGTCCGCCCGCCGAGGTAGGCGGCCTCGATTCCCTGGAAGGCGCCGAGGCTGACGCCGATCACCGTTGCCGCCACGGCCATCACGAGCAGAACCCAGCCGCCGGCGAGCACCCGCGACAAGACGTCGCGACCGAGGTAGTCCCCACCTAAGAGGGCTTGGACGGAAGGCTTCTGAAGAGGTTCGTACAGGAACGCCGTGGGCGGGTTCGGCGTCCAAACAGCTCCCACGACCGCCACGAGCACGACAAAGCCGGCAAGTGACAGCCCGACCGTTCCACGACGGCTGACTGCTGCCCGGTGCAGCAGTGTCAGCCACTCGTGCCGCCGGAGCTTCTCCGACGTCGTTGCCGCGTTCACGCCGGGATCCTCCGCCGAGGCGAGCACAGCAGGGCAAGCACGTCGGTGGCGATGTTCACGACGACGTAGAACGCAGCGAGTGCAACCACGATGAATTGGATGACGGGGATGTCACGGTCCGTCACCGCGTTGACGAGGCCCTGGCCGATCCCGGGGAAGTCGAACACCTCTTCGACGAGCACTATGCCACCGGCCAGCCGCAGGAACGTCAGGCCGACCACCTGGATCGTGGGCGGCAATGCATTGGGGAGGGCATGCTGCACGAGCACACGCCACCGCGGCACTCCTTTCAAACGCGCCATTTCGACATAGGGCGACTCCAGCGCCTCCAGCGTGGCGGCCCGGGTCATGCGGTAGACGTAGGGGATCGTCACGATCACCAGGCTGAGTACCGGCAACACGAGCAGGCGTGGCGCCTGAAGGATGTTCTCGCCGGGGGTGAGCAGGGACACCCCTGGGAACAGGTGGAAGACGACAGTCGAGAACAGGATGACAACGGCGATGGCGACGACGAACTCGGGCACGGCAAGCACTGCAAGGGCCCCTACGGTCATCGAGTTGTCCAGGAGGCTTCCTTGGCGCAGGGCCGCGACCGCGCCGAGCGCGATCCCGAGCACACAGCCGCCGAACCCGCTCGCCGCCACGAGCACCGCCGAGTTCAACAGCCGCGGCTCAACGAGCCGCCACACCGGCTCGCTGTTGGCAAGGCTCGTACCGAGCCGACCGACTGGCAGCCCCGAAAGCCAGCCCCAGTACTGGGACCACCAGCCGCGATAGAGCCCTAGCTCCAGCTCGAGCGCATGGATCCGCTGTGGGGTGGCAGAGAACCCGAGTATTGCGCGTGCCGCGTTGCCGGGCAGCAGCTGCGTCGCGGCGAACACGACCAGGGAGACCAGCAACAGCGTGATAGCCCCCTGGCCGGTTCGTCCCGCGACAAGGGACACGATGGGGTGAGCCCTCGCATAGTCCCGGCGCCAAGCACCGGCGCGAGCGACCGTCCGTTTGTCGCCATTGTGCTTGCCCTTGTGCTCGCGTTCGGTGGGATCACCGGCCCGAGATGCGCGTGGGCGCTTCTCGGCCACTCGCCGTGCGCCGGCGTGAGGGTGATCACCCATGGGAGCTCGTCTTGAAGGTTACGAGAGCCACATCTTCTTGAAGCCGTAGGCCCCAAGAGGAAGACCCGTCTTGCTCGAGACGACCCCGTGCACACGCGATGAGTAGCCGTCGATGACGGGGTTGAAGTACGGGATGATGTAGCCGCCGGCCACGCCCGAGTACTCCATCTGCTGCATCTCGTGGGCGATGCTCGCCCGCTTGGTGTCATCGAGTGTCGCCACGGCCTCCTTGTACAAGCTCGTGTACTTGGCGTTGTTCGTGTGGCACTCGTTGAACGGGGCTCCGGCCAAGGTTCCCTGCAGGACGTTCGAGAAGTACGGGTAGTAGTTCCAGTAGTCCTGGGCGAAAGTCCAGCTCAGGTAGTTCGGCCCGAAGAACTCCGAAGAAGTCACCTCTTTCAGGTTCACCGTCACACCGGCCGCCGCAGCCTGCTGCTTGAGGACCTGGGCGACCTGCACGGTTCCCGACCCGATGGCACTCGTCACGAGTGTGACGGTCAGGTTGGAGTGCCCCGCCTTCTTGAGCAGGCTCTTGGCCTGGTCGATGTCCTGGACGCGCTGGGCCAACTTCGTGTCGTACACGGCGTCCCACAGGCCGAACACGTCGTTGCCGATAGTCCCGTAACCGCTGAAGACGGTCCTCAGCATGGCGTCGCGGTCGCAGATCAGGCGAAAGGCCTGGCGGACCCGGACGTCGTTGAACGGCGGCTGGTCAACGCGCATCGTGAAGGGCGTGTAGCCACCACCCTTGGTGATGATCACGTTGTTGCCGCCCGAGCGGACCGGGGCGATCGAATCCGCGGAAAGCAGGTCGATGACGTCCAGGGTGCCGCCGTTCAGCCCGTTGACCTGGCTGACCTCGTCGGGAAAGTCGCTGATGACGAGCTTGTCGATGTACGGCAGCCCACTCTCCCAGTAGTTCTCGTTCCTCACGAAGGTGCTCTGCTGGCCCGCGGTGAAGGACTTGTACTTGAACGGGCCCGTCCCGACCGGGTTCTTCAGGTCGAAGCCCACCGGCACGACGAAGAAGTCGTACGAGGCCAGGATGTCCGCCAGCGGCGAGAACGGCGTCAGGCACGGGATCTCGATGGTGTACTTGTCGAGCTTCTTCGCGTGGGCGATGTCGAGGGCCTTCAGCGATATGGCACCGAGAGCCGGGGTCTTCGGGTTCACGATCCGTTGGAATGTGAACAGCACGTCGTCGGCGCTGAGCGTCTTGCCATTGTGGAACTCGATGTCGCGCTTGACTCGGATGGTCCACTTCATGGCGTCGCGGCTCGCTTCGAGCTCCTCGGCCAGGCTCAGCACGGGATGAGCGGCGAGGTCGAAGTCCACCAACGGGTTGAACAGGGAGTACACCCGGGCCCCGTCGACGAGGTTCACCCAGTTCTGCGGGTCGAGCGTGTCTGAACTACTGCCGCCGCTCAAGCCCGCCTGCAGAGTCCCGCCCCGCTTGATGCGTGGCGCCAAGGTTGTGGAGCCTGATCTCGTGATCCTCCGGTTGCCCGTGGCCAGCATTCCTCCAGTGCCCAGGAGGGCCGCGCCCTGGGCGGCGTAGCGAAGCAGATCCCTCCTGCTCAGTTCGAATTCGCGTTCGGTCATCCGACTGCTCCTTGTCTTCCAGGCCCGATCAGGGGCGGTTGTTGAGCTTGCTCGACAGCTACGCGGGCGGTCGACTTGTAAGTTGCGTACCAATCCGGGTCGTCAGGATCGCGGCCCTGTGCCAGCGCCACCCGGATAGCAAGGGCAAGGGGGTGCGCGAGGTGAGCGGCCATCGCACACCTCCGGTCGAGCCCGTGGGGCCATGGCGCCTTCAAGACGGTCGCACCTGTGCCGGAGCAGATCCCGACCGCCTCCTCAGCCAAAGGATCGGACCCGACCGGCAACGCCAGTACAAGTTGGTCGCGCCCGAGTGCGTACATGCCAGAGGTGGCTCCCTCACGGGTCTCCATCCCCTCGGCCGGCACGCCTGCCACCTCCTTCAGCAGTAGAGCGGCCTCCGATGCGGCGACGAAGGCCCTGGCCCGTGCCGAACACGACTGCGGCGCGCGGGGTTGACGGACCTTCCCAGACCTCGTTCGCCCATTGGGGCGCACCAACCATTTGGGCGCTCAACGCTGTGGACATCGCGTCTGCAGCGGCCCGGAGCGACGAGTCGCCCGACGCGCGGCCGAGCACGTCGAGCGCTACTGCCGCGGCGCCGAGGTAGGCCTGCGTGTGGGTGACGGCACGTTGGTTGCGCACCTCCACAAGGGCCACGACATCCGCCTGGGCCGCCAGCGTCGACGAGGGCGTTGACGTCACCAAAGCGAATGCGCCGGCACGTTGGGGACCGTTCGCGAGCTCAACGAGGTCACGAAGCTCCCCGGAAGTGGAGAACGCGAGAAGCAGGTCGTCCGAGCGCAGGGTGAAGGTGTCCGTGGCGAGCAGCCCGGCGGGGATGGCGACCACCGGAGCGACCAGCTGTGTCGACAGCGATGCCACCCACAAGGCGGTAGCGACGTAGAAGGAGGCTCCGTTGCCCGTGGCGACGATGCGCCCGGGCCGGTGCGAGGCGAGCAGGTGGGCGAGCTCTGCATGGCCGGTGGCGTCGTCAAGGGTCGCTGCCACCGTTTCAGGCGTTTCGCAGAGGTCTTGCCACAGTGCGGTGCCTGTGAGGTCGAGAGTTGTCAAGCGACTGCCTCCTGTCCTGCCGTTGATTTCGCTCTTTGGGCTCGCTGGGCCTCGACCGCTGCACCGTGCAATGCGGCATCCGCCCCGTAGCGCCCGATCCGAACGTCGAGTCCAGCGACGATCTCGGGCGGTCCCACGCGTCGCATCTCCCGACGTGCCGGTGTCAGCAGCAGCTCGCCTGCAAGTGACAGGCCACCAGTCACGAGGACCACGTCGGGAAAGGTCATGACCGCCCATGACGCAAGCGCACGTCCCAATGCCCGGCCCGCACGCTCGACCAGACCGGCGGCTCTGGGGTCGATGGCGCGTGCCGCTTCGCAGACAGCCGCGGCGTCGGCGAAGCCGAACGGCGCACCGTCACGGGCCAGCGCCCGGCCCGAGCACACCGCCTCGAGACATCCTCGTCCGCCGCAGGTACACGTTGCGCCGTCGGGGTCGACCACGACGTGGCCGGCATCTCCCAGGCACCCTGCAGCCAGGTCGACCACGGCGCCATCGGCCACCAGGGCAGCGTTCGCGCCTGTCCCGAGACAGACGCTCAAGAGCCGACCCGCGCAACCTCTCCCGACCGCTTCAGCCAAGGCGGCGGCGGCGACGTCAGGCACGACGGTAATCGGGCGCCCGGCCATCAGCGGTCCCAGCGTGTCGACAAAGTCCATTCCCACCAAGCCCGGCAAGTAGATACCCGGCAGCACACGACCTGCGCCGTCGAGAAAGCCCGGAAAGGCGACGCCGAGTGCGCCGTCGGCGGGAGAGGGTTCGAGCGAAGCAAGAGCGGCCCGGAGAGCGTCCGCGGCTTGGGTGGGCGCGGTCCCGGGGATCAGTTCGAGGCGCGCCCGACGCACGATCTCGCCGTCCTGAACGCGCGCAGCGCGAATCCCGCTTCCGCCGATGTCAAGGGCCACGACCGTAGCCATCAGGAGGTTCTCATTTCAGCTCTGCAAGCACACGGTACGCGACCACTTCCTCGATGAGATCTTGGCGAGACCGATGCCGACACCTAGATCGCCGCTTCCACAACCTGGACGTCGGCGAGCGTCCCCTTCAAGGCGGCGAGCGCCGCTCCGATCACGACACGGTCGTCGCCCAGAGACGAGAACTGCATCTCCGGCATGCTCGGGACAAAGCGACGGACAGCCTCGACGACCCGGTCGAGCGTCGCCTGACCGCCGAGCTCGATCCAACCGGAAAGCAGCACGACCTCGGGATCGAGGAGCGCAATCGAACAGGCGAGCGCACCGGCAATCGTTCGCACCAGCTGGTCCGCGATGTCCTCGGAAAGCTGGAAGGCGCCACGCGAACGCACGAGCTGGTGTATCAGCCGAGCTGTCTGTTCTTCGCAGAGCGACGGGTCAATCCCGTCGCGACGGGCATCCTCGGCAACCAGCTCGAAGAGCTTGCCTTCGAGCGTGCCGACGCCACGAAGAGAACCCCGTGCCCCGGAGACGTCGGTCACCATGTAGCCGAGCTCTCCGGCTGCTCCGCGTCCGCGGTAGATCTTCCCGTCCAGGAGCACCGCACCGCCGACACCCTCGGCAAAAGTCACGAGGATGGCGTCGCGAGCTTTGCTTGCCGCGCCACGATCGACTTCAGCGGCAAGGGCAAACGCCACGTCATTGTCGACGAAGACCGGAACGCGCACGCGCTCCTTGAGCAGCTCACCGAACTCGGTGTCTTCCCAGCCGAAAAGCGGGGCGATCTGCACGTGCCCCGTTGCCGGGTTGACGACGCCCGGCACGCCAACTCCGACCCCGACGACGCGGATCGGCACCGAACGCGAAGTCGCCTCGCTGAGGTAGTCGGCGAGAAGACGCGCGACTCGCTCGGCACTCGGGGCTTGGGCAGGAACCGCGAGCACCCTGGACTCGACCAGCTCGCCGGAAAGCCGCATGAGACCGACTCGAAAGCCTTCCGCCGAGGCGAGGTCACAGCCGAGAAACAGCACGTCGTCGGCGAATCGCACCAAGCGCCCGGGTCGACCGAGATCCGAGGAGGCCGTGCCCTCCTCGCAGACCAGTCCCTCTGTGATCAGATCTGCGACGATCGCCGAGACAGAGGCTGGGCTGATCGACGTGAACCGGGCCACATCAGCGCGCGAAAGCGCCCCGTGTTCGCTGATCGCACTGATGACGATGCTGCGATTCAGTCCCCGCATCAGCTCCGGCGTGCCTCGTCTACGCGGCATTCCTTTACTATACGAAATAAATTCGACTTCTGAGTACCTTTCTCAGCCGCCTCGGGTAGGACGAACAGACCACACCCGCTGCCGAACGCCGGCCCTCGCGAAAAGACAGGGGACCCCTGGGACGCCGGCCCGCACGAGGTGCCGGTACCATCCCGGACTCGCCTCCAAAGGCTTGCCGGAAGGTGCCCGATGATGTGAGTGTCGTCGGCTCCAGGCCGCTAGGGGCCCCCGTCAGCTTGCGGGTCCCGGATCCTCACCGTCACTGATCGGGTGCCCGGGGCCTGCAGATCAGGCGGAGACGGCCGACTCTGCGGCCGCGATCAACTCTGACCCTGACGACGTAGCCGGTTCGCCTATCACGATCTCGCGCGACACGTGGTGGCGGGATGCACGGACCAGCACGCCGGCCGCCAGAGCTGCCGCAGCAAGCAGGGCGGCACTGACCATGAAGGCCGTTGTGTACCCGTGGACCGCGGCGACCCGTAATGCCCTGTCAGTGCTGCCGTGGGCGGTGAGATAGCTGGCCGCCGCGGCAGCGGCCACCGTGTTCAACAGTGCTGTGCCGAGGGACCCTCCGACCTGTTGAGTCGTGTTGACCAGGGCGCTGGCCACACCCGCGTCGGCGGGATCGACCCCTACCAGGGCCGTGGAGGACATCGGGACGAAGGTCATGCCCATACCCAGGCTGACCAGCATCTGGGGTGGCAGGACGTGAGCCAGGTAGGTGCTGTCCACGCTCAGGCCGGTGAACCACAGCAGCCCGCCGGCTGCCAGCACCAGTCCGATCACCATCAAGGCCCGTGGCCCGATGCGGGGGAGCAGGCGGGTGGCCAGACCCGCGCCGACGATGATCCCTCCGGAGAAGGGAAGGAAGGCGAACCCCGTCTTGAGAACCGAGTACCCCAGGGTCTCCTGGAGGAAATAGGTGAGGAACAGGAAGGTCCCGAGCAAGGCACTGCCCACCAGCAACGAGGCCAGGTACGACCCGCCCCGGTTCCGATCCAGGACGACGCGCATGGGCAGGAGCGGGTGTGCCGAGCGCAGTTCGATGGCGATGAAGCTAAACAGGGCGGCGGCAGACCCGGCCAGCAGCCCGAGGGTGAGAGGCGCACCCCACCCGTCAGTGCCGGCCATGGTGAAGCCGTAGACGAGGAGGAAGAACCCGGCCGTCACCGTCACCGCTCCCGGGATGTCGTAGCCGGCGCGAACGTGCACCCGGCTCTCCTTGATGAAGCGCACGGCGCCGAGGGCAGCCAGAATGGCGATGGGTGCGTTGATGAGCAGGGTCCAACGCCACGATGCCCACTGGGTCAAGGTGCCACCCAGGACAAGGCCGATGGCCGCACCGCCGCCCGCGATGGCGCCGTAGATGCCGAAGGCACGGGCTCGCTCCTGGACCTCGGTGAATGTGGTCGTGAGGAGCGACAACGAGGCAGGCGCCATGACCGCGGCAAAGGCACCCTGCAGGGCCCGGGCCCCGAAGAGCATGGCCGAGTCCTGGGCCAGCCCGCCCAGGGCGGACGCGGCGCCGAACCCGATGAGGCCGACGACGAACATGCGGCGCCGACCGAGGTAGTCGGCGATCCGTCCGCCGAGAAGAAGAAGGCTGCCGAAGGCGAGGGTGTAAGCGCTCAGCACCCATTGGCGGTCGGCGGTCGAGATGTGCAGGGCTCGCTGGGCCGAGGGCAGGGCGACGATCACGACGGAGGCGTCGAGCACGATCATCAGCTGGGCCACAGCGATCACGGCCAGCGACCACCACCGTCTCGGATCGGGCACGGGGCTCGTTAGGCTGCTGGCTGGTACGGCGTCGACTGTGGTCGGGTCGTTGGTCATCGGGATCCCCCTCGTCCGGTGGCTCACGCCGGCCTCGCTCCGATATATTCGGAGTGATGGCTCCGTTTCGCCTCCAACTATACGGAACTTACGTTCCGCTTGTCAACGGAGCCGTGGGCTCGGGGCGATGAGGATGGAGCCCGTGGAGATTCGGCCCATGCGTGCGGATGCTGTGCGGAACCGCCAACGCATCCTCGAGGCCGCCGAGACAATCTTCTCCGCCGAGGGCGTGTCCGCGCCGATCGACAAGGTGGCCGCACTGGCGGGCGTGGGGGTGGGGACTGTCTACCGTCACTTCCCCACCAAGGAGGACCTCTTCGAGGCCATCGTCGTCACCCGTCTGGAGGGCCTGCTGGCGCTGGCTCATGCCGAGGCGTCTTCGCAGTCGCCCGGCACAGCGCTGTTCTCGTACCTGCAGCAGTTCGCGCACGAGGCCTCAGCCAAACACGACCTGTTCGACGCCATGGGTGCGGCCGGGATCGACTTCAAGACACGTTGCGCCGAGAAGCTCGGCGAAATGAAGGCGCGCATCGAGCTGCTCCTCACGCGGGCCCAGGTCGCGGGTGCCGTCCGACACGACACGTCGGTCGACGAGCTCATCGGCCTTGTCATGGGAACCTGTCAGGCGGCTGCACGCGCCGGCCTGGACGACGATGCCTGTCGCCGCATGGTGGGGATCGTTTGTGCCGGCATCCGGGTGCCGTCCGCACCATGACTCGGGAGACAACGGAAGTGTCGGTCCGGTTGCAGCTTTCCTATCGCACGTCGACGGCGTCGATGCCGAGCCGAGGCGTCCTGGGGGTGTCGTAGAACTGGACCCGGACGTCGGAATGGGGTCGTGCGGCTGTCAAGCAGGTCGAGACATGCGTCCACTGGTTCCCGTCCGCCAGCGGCCCGAAGCTCACCGATGACGACTGGCTCGGGGACTGGCCGTACAGCCAGATGGTCATCTGGCCCCGTGCTCCGGGGTAAGCGGCCGCCGTGACAACCTCGGCATCGGCGCACAAGCTTTCGCCGGCGCTGGTCGGCAGGGAGATGTCCTGGTAGATGCCCCCGCCGACGGCACGGAAGTACTGATGGCCGCAAAGCCGTTGCCCTCGTACGGGTCGGTGACCAGCTTTCCGGCCGCCTCGACCCCGAACCGCGTGCCACGCGTTGCCCGCCAACCACCACCGCGGCGGTTGAAGCCGCCGTTGTCCACGAAGGACTGGTGGACGTCAACGGCGTCGATGCCGAGCCGGGGCGTCTCACGGACGTCGTGGAGCTGGATCCTGATCTCCGAGTGGGACCGGGTCGCGGTCACACATGTCGAGACATGGGCCCAGTGGTTCCTGTCCGGCAGCGGCCCGAAGCTCACCGATGACGACTGGCTCGGGGACTGGCCGTACAGCCAGATGCTCATCTGGCCCCGTGCCCCGGGGTAGGCAGCCGCCGTGACGACTTCGGCGTCGGCACACAGGCTGTCGCCGGCGGCGGTCGGCAGAGAGATGTCCTGGTAGATGCCCCCGCCAACCACGGAAGTACTGATGGCTGCAAAGCCGTCGCCCTCGTACGGGTCGGTGACCAGCTTTCCGGCCGGCTCTATCCCGAGCCGTGCTCGGCCGGCTGTTCGCCATCCGGCGCTGCCGTGCTGGTTGAACCCGCCGTCTTGAACCATCGACTGGTGCACGTCTACGGCATCGATCCCGAGCCTCGGCGATCCCGGGGCGTCGGTGAACTGGATCCGGACGTCCGAGTGCGGTCTCGACGCCGTCACGCAGGTCGAAACAGGCGTCCAACGGTTCTCGCTCGGGAGCGGCCCGAAGGCCACAGATGACTTCTGGCTCCTGGACCCGCCCAGCAGTCGCAGTGTCATTGTGCCTCGCGCACCTGAGTGAGCGCTCGCCGTGACCACTTCGGCGTCGGCACAGAAGCTTTCACCGTCTTTGACGGGAAACGAGATGTCCTGGTAGATGGCTCCACCGGGAACCGAGTTGCGGTCGAGCCCGGGACCGCTGTCATGATACGGCCCGACGACCAGCTTGCCGGCTGGCGCGATCGCGAGCCGTGAGTGGCTCGTCTGCCAACCACGGCCGTCGCGGCGATCGAGACCGCCGTTGTCGACTAGATCAGCGCCAAACATGCCGGCGTCGTCGGAATCGGCCGAAGGCGGCGCTTGAAGCCACCCGGTCACAGGCATGCCGTAGTCCGGCTGGACGACGTCGTCGATGACGCCGAGCGTGTTGGTGCCGTTGCCGCCGTCCATGTTCTGCTCGAGGATGCGGATCGTCCCATTGCCGTTGGTGACGTTCGCAGCTGTGACAACAGCGGTGTGCCCCTCCGCCCACGTCGGCGCCATGCTGAGGACGTCACCTGGCACTGGCACGCTCGAGCCGCCGTTGGCGATCTGTTGAAGATCGCCACCGTCCGCACGCGAGTAGTCGGCAACGACCTGGGAACCGTCGGCCGGGTAAGGCCTCACCCCATACTCGAGGTACAACCACCGCATCGACAGCTCAACGCATTCCCACTCGTACTGCCCCCAGGCATGTGGGAAGAACGCGACCGTCCTGTCCCAGCCGCCCCGGTTCACGCCTGGTCCGCAAGCTGTGAGCCCATCCCAGCTCGAGAGAGGAAACGACCTGGGATTGTTGTCGGCATCGCAGTTGCCACTCCACCAAGGTGGGAACCGGACCGGCGGAGGATCGGCGGTGCTGGCCGAGATCACGATCACGTGCTGGGTCATCGGCGATGCCGGCCCCGGCCTTATCAGGTCGCTGCTCGGCAGGGTGGTCGGCACAGAGACATCGCCGGCCACGACCGACGTGCCGGCCACGAACGCCACCTCGACGCTGCGACCGGGCCGAAGCGGCTCCGCCGCCTGGATGATCCAGAGCCGGCTGCCTGCATCGGTCAGCCACGACACGACCTCGGTCGGCTGACGGCGTGAGCCGAGCGCAACCTCGACGATCCGCGCTGCGCCTTCGACGCGGCGGCCGAAGATCAACGCCGAAGGCCGCACGGATCTGATCAGGCGCCCGGTGCCCATGGCACGGTACTCGCTGAGGTCCTGAGGTTCGACGATCCCACTGAACGGCGCCGGGGCAGCCGAGCCGAAGGGGTACGCATATATCGTGAATCCGCGATAGGGCACCTGGGTCACGGCGGCGGCTCCTTGGAGCACGTCGCCGGGCTTCGAAGCGACGAAGGCTGCCCGCGGAAGGGCCGGAGAGCGCACAAGCAGGTCGACCCCGTCGACAACCGTGCGAGCCGACTGCGCACCACCTGAGGCACGGATGGACATGGCCCCGAACGGCGACGCCAGCGCGCTCACGAGCAGCATCCCCGTGGCGAGCGACTCCATCTTCCAGGTTCTTCTCTCGTCGCGCACGGAAGTCTCCCGATTGTGTCGGCCCGACCCCGGGTTAGCTCGCGGACAGTATTCGCGCGCGAGCTGCACGGCTCGCCAAATGAACATCGAGCCCGAGATCGCCAAGCACCTCAGGTCTCGTTTACGCCCCAGTGGCGAGCGGCTCGGACACCCGCCCGTTTTCGCGCGCGAGGACGTTCCTCGTAGGCTTGACCACCATGGCCCCGAGCAGGAACCCCCTAGCGAAACGGCAAGCGACGTGAGCCCGGCAGGCGGGCGCTACAGGCAAGGTCGCTTCGAGATGCCGGATAGGGCAACCGAGCTGCTGTTGGTGAGACACGGTGAGTCAGTGCCCGCTGATCCCGATCGGCCCTTCGCGCTCGTCGACGGCAGGGGCGATCCGGAGCTGTCGCAGCTCGGCCGGGAGCAGGCTGTGCTCGTCGCCGACCGCCTGGCCACCACCCGCGTCGACGCCATCTACGTCACGAGCCTGCGCCGCACCGCCGAGACTGCGGCTCCACTCACGGCACGGCTCGGTCTCGTACCCGAGGTCGAGCCGGCCCTGGCAGAAGTTCAGCTCGGTGAGTGGGACAGGGGCGTCTACCGCCAGCGCGTCGCCAACCGCGACCCTCTCGCGCTTCGCGTGCTCGAGGAGGAGAGGTGGGATCTGATCCCCGGGGCCGAGTCCAATGCCGCCATCGCATCGCGTGTAGGTCCGGCGATCGGGCGTATCGCAGAACGCCATGCCGGCGAACGCGTCGTCTGTTTCGCCCACGGCGGCACGATCGGGGCCGTCCTGGCGATCGCGACCGGCTCCAGGCCGTTTGCCTTCATCGGCTCTGACAACGGTGCCATCTCGAGCATCGTGGTGGCCGGCCCGCGCTGGCTGCTTCGTGGTTTCAACGATCGGTCACACCTGGAACGACACAACCCCCACGTACGCTCCGCGACATGACCTGGAACGAAGGTCCGCTACTTGGGTTCGATCTGGAGACGACCGGCGTCAATCCATCTTCGGACCTACCGGTCCAGGTGGCCCTGATCCGTTGGGAACCGCACAGAAGCGGGCACCGCAACGTGTTCATCGTCGATCCGGGATGTGAGGTCCCGCCCGGCGCGGAGGCCATCCACGGGATCTCGACACAGAGGGCTCGGCAAGAAGGTTGCCCGCTCGACGAGGCCGCCGCAGTCCTGCACGCGGCACTCGGGAAGGCCCAAGCAGATCACGAGCCGGTGGTGGTCATGAACGCGAGTTTCGACATCACGATCGCCGCGACGCTGTTCCGGAGCTTCGCTCTGGCGCCGGTTGAGTGGCGGGCACTCGTCGACCCCCTCGTGATCGACCGCAAAGTCGACAACTTCCGCCCCGGAAGACGCCGGCTGGACGCGCTCTGCGAAATCTACGGTGTCACACTTGGCAGTCCCCACGACGCGGAGAGCGACGCTGATGCGACGCTCGCTCTCGCGCGGACGATCGCTCGCCGGTATCCGGAGATCGCCAAGCACGAGATCGGCGAGCTGACAAGGCTTCAAGCCGACTGGCACCGCAGCTGGGCGCTCGAGTACGACTCGTGGCGTCGGGAGAACGGAATGCCTGGCCTTGCTCCTGGGGAGTTCTGTTGGCCGCTACGCGAGATCCTCGACTTGAAGGACGCACCCAGACACTGAACAAGGCCGACCAGACTCGCCGGCGAGGCTGTCAGGATCGGCCCGCCGGCTCCCAAGGCCTCGCCTCAGGCCGCGCTTCAGCAGGGCGTGGGGTCGTAGGGCGCTGTTGTGTCGTTGTAGATCGGCGCCTCGCCGGCTGGAATCGGCGCGATGGTCGTGACGGTTGTCTGGTTGGATGTCGTGGTCGTCGTCGAGGTGCTGCTTAGCAGGGTCGCCGCTGCGGTCGCGGTCGCCGCAGCCATCGTCCAGGTCATGCTCGCCGCAGTCGCCGTCGAAGCCGGCCTCGCCGAGGTCGCCGTCGAGCTCACACCCGAGGTGGCCGTCGTGCTGGTAGTCGTCGAGAGCGTCTTCGCAGACTTGCCGAACGCGAGGAACTTGTTGATCACGGCATCGTCAGCGGAAGCCGCCGGCAGCAGCACATCGGCTCCTCCCGAGGTGATGTAGGGACCCACGGTTGGAAGTGTCACGGCCTTGAGTGACCCCGGCGGGAAGTTGTGGAACTCCCGGGCCAGGTTCAACATCGTTCCTTCCGACAGGGTCTGGTCGATCGTCAGGTTGTGGACCGCGGCGCTGATGAAGCCGGCCAACGCAATGGGGTTGGTGACCTCGGCGTTCAGCTGGTGGATCACCGCCCGGAAGAATGCCTGTTGGTCACGGATCCTGGTGAAGTCGCTGCCGTAGTCGTTGTTCCAGACTCCCTTGACTTCGTACTGGAGATTCCGGCTGCGCACCAGGGCGAGGGCCTGAGTGCCGTTGACTACCTGGCAACCGGTTGTGAGGATGCGCAGACCGGTCATGTTCTGGCCGTTCTCCCTGTCCCGCAACGGATCCTTGAAATCCAGGTGGATGCCGCCGATCGCGTTCACCATTGACTCCAGGCCAGGGAAGTTCACCTCGACGAAATAGTTGATCGGGATGTGGAAGTCCTGCAGGATCGTCTGCACCAACAGTGACGGCCCGGAGTTGAAAGCGGCGTTGATCCGATTCTGGCCGGATATGTACTGGACGTTGCCGGGAATCGTGACCCACGTATCGCGTGGTATCGACAGCATCTCGATCTGGCGGGTGGCCGGCACGACGCGGACAAGGATGATGACGTCGCTGCGCTGGCCTCCCGTGTCCGCCCCGCACCCGAAGGCCTTGCACTGGCCGGCGGTATTGACAAAGGAGCGCGAGTCGGAACCGGCCACCAGGACGGTGAAGGGCGCCCCGGGCTTGGTGATGTGGGCGAGATTGGGTACCACGACCTTGTTGATCTGGTGGAACTCGTAGTTGAGGTAGAAGAAGCCACCGAGACCGACGATGATGATGAGCAGCACGATCACTCCGACGGCGATCATGGCGCGCTTGGTCCACCGCCTGCGCAGGGATGGGCGGGCCCGGCGACGGTTCCCGTGAGCTGCCGGAGGCCGCCTCGAGACCGACCCCGTGCTGCCGGCTTCAGCACCGGCAGCGCTGCCGCCGTGGTTGGGCGGGCCCTCGTCGACGGGTTCGCCGGCCGTGGGCTCGGACTGCTCACGCCAAGACAGATAAGGGCCGGGATCGGGCAGTTCACCGTCGAAGGGTGCGTCGGGCACGGCACTGGAGGTTACAGCCTTCTCCACCGAGATTTAACTCGCCCGTCCCGGTCGACGAACAAGCGGACCTCTGTCAAACCCTGGCCAGGTCCCCGAACTTTGCGTAGTTCGCGATGAAAGCCAAGTGTGCAGAGCCCGTGGGGCCGTTCCGGTGCTTGGCAACGAGCACCTCGGCGGTCCCGCGGTCGGCCGAGTCCGGGTTGTAGACCTCGTCGCGGTAGATGAACATCACGACGTCGGCGTCCTGCTCGATGGCGCCGCTCTCCCGGAGGTCCGCCAGCATCGGCCGCTTGTCCGCCCGCGCCTCGAGACCTCGGGACAACTGGCTGAGTGCCACGACCGGCAGCTGCAGCTCACGCGGCAAGGATCTTGAGCCCGCGAGAGATCTCAGATATCTCGACCTGGCGGTTCTCGGCTGACGTGCGGCCCGTCATCAACTGGAGGTAGTCGATGACGACGAGGCCGATGCCGTCTGACGATCGCATCCGACGCGCTTTGGCCCGGATGTCCATGATGGTCACGTTCGGGTTGTCATCGATGAACAGGGGTGCAGTGTCTATGCGGCCGATCGCGCTCGAGATGCGGGGCCAGTCACTGTCGAGCAGCCGACCATTTCGAAGCTTTGTGACGTCGAGACGGGCCTCGGCCGCCAGCACGCGCTGCGCTATCTCCAAGTGGCTCATCTCGAGCGAGAAGAACAGCACCGGCACGCCGTGGTTCGAGGCTGCGTGCGCCGCCAGCCCGAGCGCAAACGCCGTCTTTCCCATCGACGGCCGGGCACCGACGACGATCAGATTGGACGGCTGCAGGCCTGAGAGAAGGTAGTCGAGCTCGCCGTAGCCGGTGGGCACACCGGTGATCGTCTCGCCCCTGTCGTAGAGGTGATCGAGACGCTCGAGGCTCTCGGTCAGAAGGTCCTTCAGTGAGCGCACAGTGTCCGAGGTGCGCCGCTGGGCGACGTCGAACACGAGCGCCTCGGCCTGGTCGAGCGCTCCGGCTATGTCAACTGGGACCTCGTAGCCGATCTCGGCGATCTCGTGCGCGACCCCGATCAGACGACGAAGCAGCGCATGTTCCTGGACGATGCGCGCGTACCGTCCCGCACTCGAGATCGCGGGCGTGTTGGCCTGCAGTGCGATGAGCGCCGCGGCTCCACCGGATGCGTCGAGCACACCGACTCGTCGCAGCTCCTCGGGGACCGTCACATAGTCTGCCGGCTCACCCCTGGCGTACAGCGACGTGATGGCCTCATAGATGTGTGCGTGCGACGGTTTGTAGAAGTCATCGGCGCTGACCTGTTCGACCACGACTGCGATCGCGTCGCGTGAAAGCAACATGGCCCCTAGCACGGATTCCTCGGCATCGAAGTTGTGTGGTGGTATCCGCGAGCCGCCTGTGCTCACCACCGTCGCCGACGGCCCCGAGCCGCGCCGGCTCCGGGAGATGTCGGGGACGGGTTGGAGAACACTCATCACGCTAAGAATGAGCGCGTAGGCCTGGGGGACGCTAGGGCCGGATCTTGTGGATTACCCCCTGAATGACTGGAAAATCCTGTGCACGGAACGTGGACAACTGTCCCCGTGCTCTTGTGACCGGCAGCGCGGACAACCGCGGCCGGGTCATGCTCGAAGAGATCGCCCCGGTGCGCAAGCACGGCCACATCCTGACATCAGGCTGTATCACCGCCGTCAGGGCAGACCACGGTCAGGCCGAGGTCACGACCTCCAACGTGAGACGGAACTCGACCTCCGGATGGAGGCGGACCCCCACCTCATGGGAGCCGAGGGTCTTGATGGCCTCGTCAATGACGAGCCGGCGCCGGTCGAGCTCGACTCCGGACTGACGGCCCACTGCCTCGACGATGTCAGAGGCGGTGACGGAACCGAACAACCTGCCTTCGCTGCCGGATCGTGCCTCGATGCGGAACACGATCGGGACGAGTTTGCGCGCGATCGCCTCGGCACCTTCACGGTTGCGCGCGTCCTTCAGGTCACGTGAACGACGCATCGCGGCGGCCTGGTCCTCGATCCCCGTGCTGGCGACGATGGCGCGGCCCTGCGGTACCAGGTAGTTCCTCGCGAAGCCGTCAGAAACGTCTGTGATGTCCCCGCGCTTTCCCACGCCCGGCACGTCAGTACGCAGCACGACCTTCACTGCTCACCTGCCTCGTCCTCGATGGCGGCCACTACCAGTGGTTCAGGCTCGGAGTCCTCGAGCTCGTCCTCGAGCACGATGTCGGTGAGCACCTCCAGGTCCGCTTCGTCAAGAGATTCGGGGCGCGAAGGGCCACGGCCGCCTGGGGCGGTGCGGCCCGCACCGCGGCCGCTGGGCCGCTCGCTCGTCGTGCGCTGGGTAAATGGAAGAAGTGCCAGCTCCCGGGCCGTCTTGATTGCCAGGGCAACCTCACGCTGGTGCTGGGCACAGTTGCCCGACACCCGCCGGGCACGAATCTTGCCCCGATCGGACATGAACTTGCGCAGCAGGTTCACGTCCTTGTAGTCGACCCAGGTGGCGTGCTCCTTGCAGAAGATGCAGATCTTCTTCTTCGTCCGTCGACCCGTCTCCTTCGGAACGCGGCGGGTACCACGGTCTCGGTCATTGTTGCGCGCCATCTAGAACGGCTCCTCGTCGTAGGCCGCGAACGTCTCGCCCGCGGCCTGGCTGGCGGGCTGGGCGGCCGGACGACCGGCAGCGCCCCGACCGCCAGTACCACCAGGACCACCGTCTGAAGGTCCACGTCTCTCGTTCTTGACCACTTGCGCAGTCGCCCAGCGGAGGCTCGGCCCAAGCTCATCGGCCACCACCTCGATCTTCGACCGCTTGTCGCCTTCGGCCGTCTCCCAGCTGCGCTGCTCGAGCCGGCCGGTGACAATCACCCGGGCGCCGCGAGTCAGGGTCTCGCTCACGTTCTCTGCCATCTCACGCCAGCACACCACGTCGAAGAAGGAAGTCGCTTCCTCCCACTCCTGAGTCTGGCGATTCTGCCAGCGACGGTTCACTGCCAGGCCGAAGCTGGCTGTGGCTTGCCCGTTCGGGGTGAATCGCAGTTCAGGGTCACGAGTGACGTTGCCAACCAGCGTGACGGAGTTCCCATTGGACATTTCATTCGCTCCAGTTCGCTCAGCTCGCCGCTTTGGCCCGAGCAGCCTTGCGAATGGCGGTGTCCCGCCGCTTCGCTTCAGCTCGAAGGGCGCGCCCACTCTGCTTGTCCGGTTGCCGGAGCACCTTGTGGCGAAGCACGATGTCGTCAAGAGTCAACATTCGGTCCAACTCAGCCACAAGGGCTGGGTCGGCCGTGAACTCGATAAGGACGTAGTAGCCCTCGCTGCGGTGCTTGAGCTCGTACGCGAAAGTCCGGCGACCCCAACGCTCGGCGCGACCGGGGCTGCCCCCGCGATCGCGCAGCAGCGACGTGATGCGATCAAGACTGGCGTTGATGTCGCCATCCTCAAGGCCGACATCGAAAATAACCATGACTTCGTAGGGCCGCACGGCGGCCTCACCTCCTCCGGACCCGGCGCGCTGGGCGCTCGGGGCCCCGGTTCTGACGGGGCAGGGGCATAGGGAACCTCATCATGGTAGCCGAGCCCGGCAGCACCCGGAGCAGGCGGTCATCCATGCCCAGAGCATCGCAGGCGGGTGTGACAGGGCGAAGTGTGTTCAGGAAGGCAAGCCGAGCGTCTCGCGTAGCTCCGCCGATGCATGGTATGACTCGGCGTCGGACGGATACCGTCCCGCCCGGACGTCCGCCGCCCAGTCCTTCACCGCCTCGGTGGCGTCTCTGCCCAGTTCTGCATACCGGCGAACGAACTTGGGAACCTTGCTCCCTGCGAGTCCGAGCAGGTCGTGCAGGACGATGACCTGCCCGTCGCAGGCCGGCCCCGCCCCGATGCCGATCGTCGGGATGTCGACCTCTGCGGTGATGCGCTCGGCCAGGGCCTCGGGCACGCCCTCGAGCACGATGGCGAAACATCCTGCCGCAGCCAGGACCTCGGCATCTCGACGGAGCTCGCCGGCAGCGCTTGCCTCGCGCCCTTGAACCTTGTAACCACCCATGGCATGAACCGATTGAGGAGTGAGCCCAAGGTGGCCCATCACGGGTATCTCGGCATCGATGATCGCCCGCAGCGCGGGGACTCGGCGACTCCCGCCCTCGAGCTTGACCGCGTGGGCACCGGCTCGCACCAGGACCGCCACGTTGCGAACCGTGTCGCTCGCCTCGAGATGGTAGGTGAGCCAGGGCATGTCGCCCACGAGCAGCGCCCGTGGTCTCGCCCGGGCCACGGCCCCGACGTGATGGGCCAGGTCCTCGATACCGACATGGAGAGTGTCCTCCCAACCGAGTACCACCTCGGCGAGCGAATCCCCGACGAGGATGACGTCGACACCGGCTTGGTCCACGACGCGGGCAAAGGGCGCGTCGTAGGCGGTGATCATGACGATGGGTTCCGCCCCCTGGCTGCGCTTGCGAGCGCGGATGTCGGGCACCGTCACTTGTCCTGTCATTTTCGGACCTCCTCCCGTCCGGCGCACCTTGGCTGCCGGCGGTCAATCAGTGGTCGTTGGTTTCCGGCGTGAAAACGCTCAAGAGGTGGTTCCAAGCACATCCGGTGCATACTTCGACCACGTAGCACGCTACGTCGGCACCACCCCTGCCTGCCTTACGCCTGACCTCGCGAAGATCCGCCAGCGGCAGTCCGCCGGAAGGAAGGCCGGGCCCGAACGCGAAAGTGACGTGCACGAGCTGCTCGTGCTCGCAGATGGGGCACTCGGTCTCCGTCTCGCGCCCCAGATTCTTGGCGACCCGGAGGAGCTCGGGTTGCGCGTCGCACACGTCGGGCCGACCGAGGCGGCCTCGCCTGTACTCCCTGACTATCGACTCACGCATCAATCGGTACTCGATGCGTCCCGGACGCGGAAGCCCTCCGACTCCCCAACTCGACTGCGAACCGCTCCGGACGCTCGACATCCCGGCCAGGCTACCGTGCTCGCCGCCGGGGACCTGACCGACCGATGTTGGGAAGGCGGGCCAGCCGGTCACGCGACATCAGCCGGGACACGCAAGAGGTGGGGCAAGCAGCACCACCCTGGCGACCTACGGCGCTGCGCCGAAGAAGGGCCGGGGCATCAAAGCGGTGTCCCAGAACGCGCGGCCGGAGCTGCCGGCCCGACGGCCGACACGCCCGGATCCGACCTCCACGGGCCGCTGCTGACTGCACCGGCATCTGTGGACCACCTGCCCCCGGAGCTCCCAGACCGGGGCCACCGGTGTGCCGGGGTCATGTCTCTCCCGGACCGCCGCCGAGAGTGTCGGTGCGACATATCGAGTTGATATGTCGGCGTGCTACATTTGCACCCGTGCTCGAGTTGGCGATCCTGGGGCTGTTGAAAGAGCACCCGATGCACGGCTACGACCTGCGAAAGAGGATGCGCGAGGATTTCGGCCTTCTCTCGAGCCTTTCCTTCGGGTCGCTCTACCCGGCCCTGGCACGTCTCGAGGCCGCAGGCGCGGTGCATGAGGTCCCTTCCGAGCACAGCTCTCCAGGGGTGCCACCCGCAACGACGTTCGCCTCTGTCGGCTCCATCGCAGGTGAGAAGGCGGCGTTCAGAGCGCGCCTGGCTTCTCGGCGCGCGACTGCCACCCGCTCAGGAGGCGGAACCCGTGGCCGGCGCGTGTACGAGATCACCGTTCGAGGTGAGGAGCTGTTCCGCCACTTGCTCGAGACCGAGGAGCCCAAGTCTGAAGGCGGGCGCGGTTTCGCGCTCCGCTGGGCCTTCGCGGCCTACTTGAGCGCTGAGGAGCGGATCTCGCTCCTGCAGCGCCGGCGTGCCCAACTGCTGGCCACTCGGGAAGGCTCGCGCCGGGCAGCGGAGTCACCGTGGCGGCCGCTCGACCGCTACCAACGCTCCCTCGTCGACCACGACAAGGAAGCAGCCGAACACGATCTGAACTGGATCGACTGTCTCATCGCCGCCGAACAGGCAGCGCAGACATCCTCATCGGCGCCCAGCGCGGCGCTCGGACCAACCCACGCAGTTGAAAACCCGTCTGTCCTCTTGAACGTGCCAGTCGCCCATGTGCGTCCGGCGTTCAAGAAGACAGCCCCTGAAAGGAGCAGCTCATGAATCGGACGGACCGCAAGATCAAGGTCGCCATCGCGGGAGTCGGCAACTGCGCCAGCTCCCTCGTCCAGGGGATCGAGTACTACCGCGACGCCGATCCGGACGACCACGTTCCTGGTCTCATGCACGTCACGCTCGGTGGCTATCACGTCGCTGACACCCAGTTCGTGGCCGCTTTCGATGTGGACGCGGCAAAGGTGGGCCTTGACCTCTCGAAGGCTGTCTTCGCCTCCAACAACTGCACGCTCCGGTTCGCCGACATCCCTGCTCTCGGGGTCACAGTCGAGCGCGGGCCGACATTCGACGGTCTCGGCCTTTATTACCGCAAGGCTGTCGAGGAGTCGCCCGCCCCACCGGTCGATGTCGCCGAGGTGTTGCGCAAGAGCGGAGCCGAGGTGCTCATCGCCTACCTACCGGTAGGCTCTGACGAGGCCCAGAAGCACTACGCCATGGCTGCCATCGAGGCCGGTGTCGCGTTCGTCAACGCCATTCCGGTCTTCATCGCGAGCGACCCCGAATGGGCGGACCGTTTCACCGCCGCGGGCATCCCGGTCATCGGTGACGACATCAAGAGCCAGGTCGGCTCCACGATCGTCCACCGGGTCCTCACCCGCTTGTTCGAGGACCGGGGGATGATCCTCGATCGCACCTACCAGCTGAACGTGGCCGGGAACATGGACTTCATGAACATGCTTGAGCGCGAGCGGCTCGTGTCGAAGAAGATCTCGAAGACCCGCGCCGTCACCAGCCAGATCGACCGCGCGATCGCACCGGAGAACGTGCACATCGGGCCTTCGGACCATGTGCCCTGGCTCGAGGACCGCAAGTGGGCCTACATCCGCATGGAGGGCCGCAACTTCGGTGATGCCCCGCTCAACTTGGAGGTCAAGCTCGAGGTCCACGACTCACCGAATTCAGCCGGCGTCATCATCGACGCCCTGCGGTGCGCCAGGATTGGCCTGGACCGCGGCCTCGGCGGCCCCCTCATCGGCCCGTCGTCCTACTTCATGAAGTCGCCACCGGTGCAGTACCACGACGACGAGGCCTACCGGATGGTAGAGGACTTCGCCAACAACTCCTGACGTGTCTCACGACGGCGCGGCGATGCGCCCTTCAGAGATTCTCGATTACGCCTCGACCGTTGGGTCCTCACCTCCGCCGTCCCTGTTCGGGCGGCGGAGGGACCCGGCGCTTGCCCAGCTCTTCTCGGACGTGCTCGCAGTTCCGCTGCCCATCGACCAGGTTGAAGCTGTAGAGCTCTTGTCCAAGCAGTTGTGGGATGACGTGCTGCGCGGGCCCGGTTCCGACCCGGACCTGGTTCAGCCGGCTATCACGTTCTTTCACGGGATCGGCTTCCTGCACAAGTACAAGTCGTACGGAGTGAAGGTCGCGTCTCCCTTTGGGTACTCCCTATTCGTCCTCGCCGACGGCAAGGGGTTCAGCTTTCAGCTTCACGCCTCCCGCAAGCTCGAGGCCTTTCACATTCTGCAGACCGCGACCTCGAGCTTTGTGTACCTGTCTTCAGAGGCCGAATGGTACGAGTCCGGTGCACAGGCGGCTCAGGAGTGGGCTGTGACGGGCACGCCACAACCTGACTCTGTTTGCGCCTACCGGCCGTCTGCTGGTGACGTGATCGAGGTTGGTCAGACCAAGCTCGTCCATACTGTGGTTGGCTGCGTCCTCGAGGAGTTTGCGACATGTTCGACCGATACCGTCGTTCGGCTCTTCGACCAGAATGCCGGTCGCCCCACACCCTTGCCGCCAGCCCACCTGGACATCGCGGAGACTTTGCAGGCAACGGCATGGTCGCCCAAGCGCAAAGTGAGTCGAGCCGACGGTGGTTGGGCGGACTCTCCCTTCGATCCTGACTCGACGCTGATCGACGTCCAAGGCGAGCTGACCGCGAGACGAGTCGTGGTACCGCGATCAGGCGAGGTTCTTCAGTTCGCCGCGCTCAGCGATCGGCTCGCGGTCCTGGTGCCATTGAACGAGACGGTGGCGGTCGACGCCGCGGGAGCGAGCTGGACTGTCGCCCCTGGCCAGACTGTGGTCATACCCCAGAACGTCTCTTTTGCCGTCAAGACCAGCCGCGAAGACAGTGTGTTCGCACTTCACGTGGTGAGCAGCGAGCTTGCACTGAAGGACTGGCGATAGGGGGACCTGACACGCTGGCCGGTGCCGTGGGGTCGGTTGTCCCGAACCTGATCCCCCGTGCCGGTCCTGTGTCGCCATGACAAGAGGGTCTCGGGCTAGATCCCCAAGCGAGCGCGCCTCATCAGTTCGCCCTTGGTGCGGTTGGTGACCGGCTGGTAGCCAGGCAGTGGCAAGACGTGCTCGTGGACAGCGTCGAGCAGCCAGGAGGGCTGAGGAAAGAACATCGAGTCCAGCTCCGCAGGGGGCGTGATCCAGTTCCGCGCCCCGACGATGGCCGGTGGTGCGTCGAGCTCGTCGAAGCACAGCTGGGTGAGGTTCGCGGCGACTGTCTGCATGACGCTCCCGCGCTCGACTTCCTCGGACACGAGCACGACCTTGGCGGTCTTCCGCACGGACTCGACCAGCGGCTCGTAGTCGATCGGGACGGCAGACCGGAGGTCGACCACCTCCGTCGACACCCCGAAGCTCGCCGACAGCTGGTCCGCCGCCTCGAGTGCGGTGTACAGCGCCGGCCCGAGCGTCACGATCGTGAGGTCGCTGCCACGCCGCTTCAACGAGGGCGCGCCCAGCTCGATCTCGTAGTAGCCCTCCGGCACTCCCCCGGGTTCGAACAGCTCACCCAGGTCGTACAGCTTCTGGCTCTCGAGGAAGACAACCGGATCGGTGCCGATGAGCGCAGAGTTCATCATTCCCTTGGCGTCATAGGGCGTGACCGGGTACACGACCTTCAGTCCCGGTATGTGGTGCAGCAGCCCGGTCCAGTCCTGCGAATGCTGCGCACCGTACTTGTCGCCCACCGAGATGCGAAGCACGACGGGCATCGACAGGACCCCGGCCGACATGGCCTGCCACTTCGACAGCTGGTTGAAGATCTCATCGCCTGCGCGGCCGATGAAGTCCGCGTACATCAGTTCGGCGACCGCGCGGCCGCCCTCCATCGCGTACCCGACTGCTGCCCCGACGATGGCAGCCTCCGAGATGGGCGAGTTGAACAGGCGGTGATACGGCAGCGCCTCGGTGAGGCCGCGATAGACACCGAACGCGCCGCCCCAGTCGCGGTTCTCCTCGCCGAAGGCGACCATTGTGGGGTCGATGGCGAAGCGGTGTATCAGCGCCTCGAAGATGGCGTCACGGATGTTGTACAGCTTCAGCTTGGGCACCGGCTCGCCGTCGACGGCGGCGGTGCGCACCTTGCCCTCGATCTGCTTGACCCGCGGGTTCTCGGCCAGGTCTCCGAGGAGCTCGGGTTCGCGCTCGTCGAAACGCTCGACGCGTCCGCAAGAGAACATGACGTTGCCCACCATCTCGGAGCTGACGTCGATGCGCGGGCTCGCCTGTTCGTCGACCGCCAGGCGGAAC
This sequence comes from uncultured Acidimicrobiaceae bacterium, assembly GCA_963727645.1. Classification (GTDB taxonomy): domain Bacteria; phylum Actinomycetota; class Acidimicrobiia; order Acidimicrobiales; family Bog-793; genus Fen-455. Next base: position 57,368 of record CAVSHA010000024.1, on the reverse strand, counting down.
ATGTCGAAGACCAGGTCCTCGATGGCGGTCCTCGCCTCGTCCAACACCGCCTCGGTGACCGCACCGCCCCCCAGGACGTGCGCGCGAAAGCTAGCTATGCAATCCGCTGCGTGCCACGCCTCGACCTCCTCGCGGCTGCGATAGCTCGACGCATCCGACGGCGAGTGCCCGCTGTAGCGGTAGGTGAGGGTGTCCAACAGCACCGGGCCGCGCCCCTCCATCAGCGCGACGCGCGCGCGCTCGAAGGCATCGATCACTGCGAGCGGGTTGTAACCGTTGACTTCCTCGGCGTGCATCTGCTCGGGATTGACTCCTGCACCGAAACGGGCGATGGCCCCCATTCCGGTCGTCTCGCCCTCGGGCTGGCCGCCCATGCCATAGAAGTTGTTCATGCAGTTGAAGACGATCGGCAGCCCGCCGCCGATGGACGCGTCCCACAGGCTGCGGTACTGGTCCATCGAGGCAAAGGTGACACCCTCCCACACCGGGCCACAGCTGAACGAGCCATCGCCGATGTTGGCCACCACAATTCCGGGCTGGCGATTGATCCGCTTGAAAAGGGCCGCGCCGGGGGCGATCGAGCCCGAGCCGCCGACGATGGCGTTGTTGGGGTAGATCCCAAAGGCAGTGAAGAAGGCGTGCATGGAACCGCCCAGACCGCGGTTGAACCCGGCCTCGCGCGCGAACATCTCGCTGTAGGCGCCGTACACGAAGAAACGCTCCGCTAGCTCACTGACCGGGACGCTGTACACCTTCTCCACCGGGGCGAGGACCGCTCCGTCGCGATAAGACCGCATCACCTGGTCCAGGTCGTCGTCGCCAAGCAGGCGGATAGCCGACAGCCCCTTGGCGAGGATTTCGCCGTGGCTGCGATGCGAGCCGAAGATGTGGTCCTGCGGGGTCAGCGAGTAGGCCATGCCCACTGCCGCGGCCTCCTGACCGATCGACAGGTGTGCGGGCCCGGCGTGGTTGTAGGTGACCCCTTTGTAGGCGCCCTTGATCTTTATCTCGTTGAGGATCGTCTCGAACTCGCGGATCGCGCACATATCGCGCCAGATGTGCACCAGGTCATCGGGCGAGAAGCGAGCGCCTTCCTCGGCACGCGACCGTTTGTAGGCGTTGACCGGAATGTCGTGGAAGTGGATTGCGCCCGGACGGAACACCTTGTCCGGGACAACCGGGATGGACTTGGGCATCGATTCTCTCCTAGGCCACTGTCACTGCGCCTTGAGGATCGCCGCGTGCAGCGCCTCGGCCACGGTCGGGTGCGGGAAGATGATCTCGCCGGCCTGCGCCAACGTCATGTCGGCCTCGATCATCGCTCCGGCGGCGACGATGAACTCGCTCGAGAGGTCACCAATGGCGTGCACGCCGAGGATCTCGCCGTGTGTCGCACCGGCGAGAACCTTGACGAGCCCGGTCTCTCTCACGTGCTCGACCAGGAAGCGACCGGCGAGGGCCATAGGCACGACTGCCTTGCGGTAGTCGATGGCAGCCGCCTTCAGCTCCTCCTCGGTCCTGCCCACCATCGCCACCTCCGGGTGGGAGTAGATCACCGCCGGTATTGCGTCGTACCGCATGCGATCGGGCCGGCCGAACATCGAGTTGACCGCGACAATCCCTTCGCGGACAGCCACGTGCGCCAGCATGTGCCGCCCGGTCACGTCGCCGCAGGCCCAAATGTTGGGCACATTGGTGCGGCCCTGGTCGTCCACACGGATGCCCCGGGCAGACACGTCGACCCCGGCCTCCTCCAACCCGAGGCCGCCGATGACAGGAGCGCGTCCCGTGGCATTGAGGATGTATGTCGCGGCGTCGCTGTGCTGAGCGCCGGTGTCGTCCTGGTAGCGCAGCGTGTCCCCGTCGATGTCCTGGACCAGGCAAGACAGGTGGATCTTGATTCCGCCGCGGCGCAGGATCTTCGCCAGCTCATCGGCGATGTCACCGTCGCAGCCGGAGGCGATCCTGCCCAACGCCTCGTACACCGTGACATCCGTGCCGATCTCGTGGAAGAAGGAGGCGAACTCCAGACCGATGTACCCACCACCGATGATCGCGATCCGCTCCGGCACTTGGTTGAGCTCGAATGCCGAGGTCGAGTCGAGAACACGCTCGCCGTCGATGCCCGGGATCGGGGGGACTGCGGGTCGTGAGCCCGAGGCGATGAGGATGTTCGTGGCTTCGTGTCGCTCCCCGGCGACCTCGACCGCATTGCGGCCGACCACGCGACCGGTTCCGTGGAGCACTTCCACACCGGTGTCACGCAGCAACGCCGCCACGCCGCGCTTCAGCGTGCCGACGACGTTGTCCTTGCGCCGCACCAGCGCCGGCATGTCGAAGCTGGGCGTGTTGACGATTATGCCGAAGGTGGCCGCCTCGCGATACTCACGGAACAGGCGCGAGGAGCGCAGGAAGGTCTTGGCTGGGATGCACCCGACGTTCAGGCAGGTGCCGCCCAACTCGCCCCTCTCGACGACGGCCACGGTCTTGCCGAGACTGCCCGCATGGGCGGCGGCCTCGTACCCGCCCGGACCGGCACCAATGACGATCAGATCGAACACAGTGACTTCACGCTCGCAATCTTCTGCTTGACGACGTTGAGGAACCTCGCCCCGGGTGCTCCGTCGATCACCTGGTGGTCGAAGGTGGCCGAGAGGCCTATGACGTCTATGAACTCGACGCTTCCATCGCTCTTGCGCACGGGCCTCAGTGTGATCGCGTCCACGCCGAGAATGGCGACCTGGGGTGGGTTGATCACCGGTGTGAAGGACTCCACACCGAGCCCGCCGAGGTTGCTTACCGTAAAGGTGGCATCCACCATGTCATCGGCACTTAGCGTTCCTTCGACCGCCCGCGTGGCCAGTGCGGTCATCCGGCCCGACAGCTCGGCCACCCCGAGCTCTTCGCTGCGCCGGATCACAGGGACGACCAGCCCGCGCGGGGTGTCGCACGCGAAGCCCAGGTTGACGTGCGCACGCTGGTACAGCCGGCCCTCGATCAGCTCCGCGTTGACCGCCGGAACCTCGACAACGGCCTGGATCGCGCAGAACGCCACGAGGTGGTTGACGGTGATGTCCGGAGCACCCGGCAAAGCCTTGATCTCGCGGCGGAGCGCCAGTAGTTCGGTGGCGTCAGCAGAGGCGTGCAGCGTGTATTGCGCGGTGCTCGCCAACGACTCGCCCATCCGTTGGGCGATCCTTTCGCGCATGCCGGTGAAACGGACCGGTGGAGGTACGAGATCATCCGCGCGGATCATGCCGCCCACTCCCGAGCCCGCCCCCCTGAGCTCGTAGCCGCTGTTGATCAGGCTGCGAGCGGCGCGGGTGGTCGGCGGCGCCGAAAGCAGCCGAGCGCGCACGTCCCTCTCCAGGATCCGTCCACCAGGCCCGCTGCCGGGATGTGTCGGCGGCTGGAAGCCGCGCTCGGCCGCAAACCGCCGTGCCCGCGGGCTCATCTGTCCGACGGGCGCGGGGATGCTCGGCACCGGCGTTGCGGGCTGGGTCGCAGGCGGTCCTCCGTTCGACCGCGCCATGGTGCTCGTCCTGTCGGCTCTTCCGCCGGGTGCTGGTCCCGCCGCAGCTGCGCCCATCCGGGCCGCGGCTGCCGGGGCATCACCGCTGCCCGCGGTCGCTGGCGTCCCAGCCGTCACGGAAGGAACCGGCGGCCGGGGCCGATAGCCCTCGATCGCTTCCCCGGGCTCCCCGATGACACACACGTTCGTGAAGACCGGGACCATCGCGCCGTCGTCGAAGAACAGTTCGAGCAAGGTCCCGTCCCTCGGCGCGGTGAGATCGAAGGTGGCCTTGTCGGTCTCCATCTCGGCCAGGACCTCGCCTGCGCAAACGGCGTCACCCTTGTGCTTGTGCCAGGCCACGAGCAGACACTGCTCCACGGTGTTGCCCAGCTTGGGCATCTCGACTGGTGTCGCCAAGTCCTCAGATCCTTCCGGCCAGGCCGCTGCTGGCGTTGTCAGTCACGCTGGCCGTCCCCGAGCGAAAGCGGCTGTGAACCGGCTACCTTCAACAGCTCCCTCTCCGCCTCCGCACACCAGTGCCCGTCATCGAGCTTGGACGCAACTGTCGGGAAGTCGTCGCCAAGCTCGGCGAGCGACAGCAGGCCGACCTCATGCAGGGACGGATACACCACGATCTTGCCGGCCATCGTCCTGTCCTGCAGGGCCGCGAACCCAGCCGGCGCCCCTGCCATCCCGGAGATGGCGTCAACCGACAGGTTGGTGTCCAACCGGCCGGCGGCAATCCTCCGCAGCAACGCCTCCATGTCGCTTACCACCGAGCCACTGGACCCGAACATGTAACACCGTCGCGCGACATAAGTGTCCAGGTCGATGTCCCCCCGGGTCGCCACGGGGATCCCGGCAAAGACGTTGATCAGGCCCCGGTCCTCGCTGGCGGCGATCGCGTCCGCGATCAACGACGGCGCCGGGACAAGGATCAGGTGGTAGCTGAAGGTGCCGGCCAAAGGCTCGTCGCTCGTGTTCAACAACCGCAGGCTCACGCCGTTGGCCTCAGCGAGTGGCTGGGCCTTGGTCTGCAACGACCGCAGCCGCGTGTCGTCGAGGTCGGTGCCCACCACGGTGAGTCCTTCCACTCCCGAGGACAGGCTGCGAATGACGTGCATCTGGCCCATCGGTCCGGCTGCGCCGACGGCCAGCAGGGTGTCGCCGGGCCGTAGCTCGCCAGAGGGCGGGATCGTGGCGTAGGACTCTGCGGCCGAAATCCCGGCGGTGCCGATCCAGCGTGTCGCCTCGTAGTGAACCCGGCCGACCCCCACCGACACCGGTGCCCCGATGGTGGCGCCCCCCAAGACGACATTGATGATCCCGCCCACGGCGAGCTTGTCGTTCAGCACATCGACCGTCGGCTTGGACGCTCCAAAGTAAACAATGTCGTCAAAGCCCACATCCGGCAGGTCACGCACGTCGGCCACGCGTCTCACCGCGACTGTCGGACCGGCCCAGTCGCAATCGACCTCAACCGCTGCGACGATGGTCACCGAGGCTGGTGCCTGACCAGGATCGGACGCCTCGGCCAGGCCCGCCACGGCATGACCCTCATCGACGACCACGGCGAGCCGCCCGCCTGGGGCCAGAGTGCGCCGGTTCGTCGTGGAGTAGGAGTTCTCGACGCACGCCCAGGGCTCCACCAACGCCACCGCGGAGGCGCTGGGCTCCTCCGGCACGAGGATCAGCGACCGGACGCCGGTGACGGAGTCCACGACAATGCGCTCGTCCATCAGCACGTACTCCTGGAGGCCACCTTCGAAGTTGTACCCGAAGGCGGCGTTGGAGCCCATGGTGGACAGGGTGCGGTAGTCGGTCTGCACGAGGCAGCGTTCGCCTACCTTGTGCCGCGTGACGTCGCTTCCCACCGCCACAATCCGGCACGCCACCTCATGACCCGGCACGGTCGGCAGCTCGCCGGGTACGTAGCTGGGGATCTGCCCGAGTACTTCAGGGGCAATGCCCGACAGGATCTCCCCCTTGCGGGGATGGGCCGAGAACTGGTTCAGCAGCTTGAGGTCGGAGAAACAGAGGCCGACGGCATCGACCTTGACCACGATCTGGTGCGCGCCGGGTTGCGGCACGTTCTTGCTGCGGTTGAGGACGAGATGCCCGGGCCCGACCAGCTGAACGGCGTTCTGGGTGGTCGGGAGAGCGTCGTCGCGTTCGTCTGGAGTCATCGTGCCCGTCTGGCGTGGTCGTATGTAATCGGAGCACCGCTTTGCGACGGATGCCTCCGTGTCCAAATGCGATCGTAGACGACCTCTGCGATCACCCGACAATTGAAGCTAATGGAGCATCACCTGACCACCGGTCACAGGGAGCGCCTGGCCGGTCTCGTACTCCTGTTCGACTAGGTAATAGATGGCCTTCATGACGTCGGCCGTCGTGCACCCACGTTGCATCGGCACCTTGTTCGTGTAGTAGTCCCTCACGTCGTCCACCGTCTGAGCGCCGGGGATCTTCCCGGCGTTCAAGTACTGGACAAACAGCCCGGTCTTCGGGTCAGACCACAAGGGACCATCCAAGAAGTTGCCGGGGCAGACCGAGTTCACTTTGATCCCGTCGGCGACGAGCTCGAGGGCGAAGGATTGTGTCAGACCGACTCCGCCGAACTTGCTGCCGGCGTAGGCGAAGTTCTTTTCCGATCCGGCGAGTCCGGACTTGGAGTTGATCTGGACGATGTCGCTCCAGTGGTTCGGACGCACGCGACGTGGAATGGCCATCACCGGCACTGCCTTCTGCACGCACAAGAAGTAGCCCTTGTAGTTCACAGCGGTCGACAGATCGAAGTCACCCTCGGTCTGAGTCTTGACACTGGCGGCCCTGAGCACCCCGGCGTTGGAGACGAGCAGGTCCAGGCCGCCATAGGCTCGCACGACCTGGTGAACGAGCTCATCGACTGACGCCGCGTCGGCAACATCGACACTCAGGCCGATCGCGCGCCCCTCGCCCCAATGCGCCGACAGGACCTCGGCCTGTGCCCGTGCGCCTAGGTCGTTGACGTCGGCCATGACGACGTGGGCACCCTCCGCAACGAGGTCCTGCGCTATCTGCAGCCCGAAGCCCTGTGCCGCACCGGTCACAAGGGCCACCTTGCCCGCGACGCGCCCGGTACGTCGGCCCGATGACGCCACCTCCCGTCGGTAGGACTCGACCTCCCAGTCCTCGATGAACCGTCGCAGCCTGTCATCGAGGCACTCGACCCCGCCCAGAGCTGCGGCGCCCGCCATGACGTCGATCGCGTCCTTGTAGACCTGGCGCGTGGAGTCGGCCGCCGACCATGTATCTCCAGCAGCAAACAGGCCCAGTCCTTTGACCAGCACCACGTTGGGCAGCGTCTGGTGCCGGCGCTGATATTCCCCGACGGCGTGCGCCAGGCTCTCCACCGGGTCACTGCCGGCCTCGTCCTCGAACCACAACGGGAAGGACTTGCAGTAGACGATCTGGTCCGGGCAGAGGGGGCCTAGAGCCGTCAGCGCTTCTCCGTCGCTTGCACCGGCCAGGCGCATCGTCGGGGGTGAGTCGTCCAGCGTGACGACCTTCAAAGCGTCGCCTGGGCTCAGCAAGGCGCGCAACGCCGGAGCGATCACGTTGACCAGGTCGCGGGATCGAGTCCTCTCCATGGTGCTCACCACGCCGAAAGGCGTCGCGGACCGGGTCGGTCCCAGCAAGCGCTCCAGCTCCTGGAACAGCCAGTCGGTGTGGGCCCGGATCTCGTCAGGGGTTTCGCCGCTGACAACCAGGCCATGGTTGCCCATGACTATGGCGCGCGGGCCCTCCCGGCCCGTTCTGGCCTGGTAGTCGCCGAGGGCCCGCTCCAGCTTCTTGGCAAGCAGAAAGCCCGGATCGACTGGGCCGATCCACACCACCTGGTCTCCCAGTTCACGCTCGAGGATCGCGCCGCCGTCGCGCGAGCAGCTGAAGGTGTTGACCAGCGTCGGGTGCGTGTGCACCACGAAGCGGCTCGGAATCAGGTGGTGCAGCACCGCTTCGACCGAAGGACGGCGCCCCTCTTGTGGCTCGACGCGGGCCCCGAGCACCGCCGCTTTGAACTGCTCCTCCCGCTGTGCGGGATCGGTGCTGAGCGTGCTCTGCAACAGCGCCTGCAGCGCTCCTCGATCCAGCTCGACGATCCCCTCCGGGCCGACTGTCGCGAGCGCGTAGCCACTGGCCTTGACGAGGAGACGGTCGCCCAGCTTCACCGAGGTGTTGCCCCCGCCGGCCAGCACGAACTCGGGGTTGGAGCCGTAGTAGTGGGAGAGGCCGAGGAGCTGCTCGAGCGGGCTCGCCGTGACGTCGAACGTCGGCCATGGCCGTGTGGAGGCCGTCACGACGTCGTCGTCCCTGTTGTTGTGTTGTCCGTCGGTGCCACGGTGGCGCTCCTGTCCTCGTCCGGTCGGCGAAACGCCTCGATGACCATCGAGCCCAGATGGGCCAGGGCACCGATGCGCTGATCCTGGTTTGCGAAGCCCGGGCTCAAGTTACCCCGCGCGTCCACGTAGCCTGTTCGCCCGCGTGCCGACAGGTACTGGTGCGCCGCCACGACGCATGCACCCTCCCAGAACAGCTCGGCCACGCACTCGGAAACCGGCACGCGGCCCTTGCTTTCCGGCGTCATCGGCCCCAGCTCGAGCGTGTTGTGCTCGGTGCCGCCCAGCACGATCATCCCTGCGTGACGCAGCGCCGACGCGTAGCGGTCGACGGTGGTGGCGGCGTTGCGGCTGGGAATGAGCTCGGCACACCAGATCCCCCGTGCCACCAGCGCGCCCACGAGATCGTCGACCGGGTCCTCGAACTGGCATATCGGCGAGGCCCCGTCAGCCAGGATGGGGTAGCACGGTATGCCACCGAGCGCTAACACCAGCGCATAGGCCATCTCGGACTCGAGGACGGACTCCTCGACGTAGGCGGGCTTGCCTGCCTTCATCAGCTGAGAGCGGATCTGGTTCTGCACCGTCACCGGGTCGTCGGGTGCCGGGCACTCCACACCCAGCATTCGCGCCAGCAGGCCTGCGCGCGGTCCGACGCCTGCATGGACGAACAGCGCCTCCTGGAACGCTTGCGCGACATGGCGTTCCTGCAGGTACACCGTGCTGGCCGGGACCGCGTAACGCAGTGCCAGTGCCGCCTGGACCGAGGCGGCCGTGACAGCCGTGCCGACACCGTTGCTCTGCATCAGCGCGTTCACCCGCCCGATCATCACCTCTATGCGGGCGCGGTCGGCGTCGCGGATCTGCTGCATCAACAGCTGCGCCTCGGCGGGCATGGGGGCAAAGCGGGTGATGCCTTTGCCGCACAGGTACATGCGTCCTGGATTGTCGGGATCGTTGATCTTGACACCGGCAGTCTCCAGCTCTGCCACCAGGCTGATGATCTCCAGGCCGAAGAGAGGGAAGATGCCCCGAGCCTGCGCCGAGCGTGCAAGCCGTGCGTAGACCCCGAAGTCGTAGTAATTGCTCCCGCCCAGAACCGTCAGCCCTGCGCCGACAGCCAGGTCGACCGCCTGCTCGACGGTGCTGAATGCCGAGAAGTTCGGCGGCAGGTGGACGTGAGTGTTGACCTTCGGATGCGTGTTGTGCGTGGGACCACCCTGCTCGGCGTCTTCCTGCACGGGCGGGTTCTGGGTCACGGCGCTCGGGAATACAGGGATCTCAATGAGACTCTCGAATGTGAGCTCCGGGAGTCCGCGCAGCGACTCGAGAGGGTCGGGAAACTCTGCGCCGCCAACCGCACGGGTCGTCGCTCGAGGTCGCTCCCGCATTGGCGCTACTCAGCAACCGGTCGTGGGGCAATCCGGGCCTCCGCACGGCGCCAGTCGTCCTGCCGGCCCGACGGCTCGTAGATGGCGCAGTCGGTACTGGCGCGAACGACCGCGCGCAGCTCGGAGAGACCGCCCGACAGGGCTCCATGAGCCCGAGCCTGCACGAGCAAGCTCCCCAGGATGGCTGCTTCCGGCGGGCCGGCGATGACAGGCAGGCCCAGGGCGTCAGCGGTGAGCTGGCATAGCAAGTGGTTGTGAACTCCGCCACCGACCAAATGCACCACGTCAATGTCCCGCCCGGCCAGGGCGCGTGCCTCGCCGATCGTGCGTCGGTGCGCAAGGGCCAGGCTGTCGAGAATGCAACGGACGAGTGCGGCGGGCGTCTCCGGCAGCGGCTCGCCAACCTGGGCGCAGGCGTCGGCAATCCGGCGGGGCATGTCGCCTGGTGGCAGGAACACGGGATCGTCGACGTCGATGACCGACCGCAACCCGGGCAGCCGGGCCGCCTCGGCGATCAGGCCTTCGAGGTCGGCCGGCTCGCCGGCACGCCCGAAAGCCCCGATGCACTCCTGGAGGATCCACAGGCCCATGACGTTTCGCAGGTAGCGGACCGTGCCGTCGACCCCGCGCTCATTGGTGAAGTTGGCGCGGCGGCTCGCTTCACTGAGCACGGGCTGTTCCAGTTCGAGGCCGACCAGCGACCACGTTCCCGAGGCGATGAAAGCAAAACGCTCTGAAGCAGCGGGGACGGCAACTACTGCGGACGCCGTGTCGTGCGAGCCCACGGTCGTGACTCGGACCGGGCCGTCGAGCTCGGTCTCGCGCAGCACCCCGGGAAGGAGGTCGCCGGCCGGGTCGCCGGGATGGCGAATGGCGGGAAAGAGCTCACGGCGTATGCCGAGCGCGGCCATGAGCGCGGAGTCCCAGTCACCAGTCGCGAGGGACAGGAGCTGAGTCGTCGAGGCGTTCGTCACTTCGGCGCCGACCCGGCCGGTGAGCCAGTACCCGAAAAGGTCGGGCATGAGCAGCAGTGTGGAGGCTGCGTCGAGTTGAACCGTACCTGTCGCCGCGACGAGCTGGTACAAGGTGTTGAACGGCAGCAGTTGGATGCCGGTGCGCCGGTAGAGGTCGGCCGCGGGAATCTGCTTCAGGACCAGCTCGATGAGGCCGTCGGTGCGGTGGTCCCGGTAATGGACCGGGTTGCCGAGGAGTTGCCCGTCGCGATCAAGGAGCCCGAAGTCGACGCCCCAGCTGTCGATGCCGACCGACTCGAGCTTGCCGGCGTGCCTCCCGGCCCTTCGCAGACCGTCAAGGATGGAACGGTACAGCGCCAGGGCGTCCCAGTGAAGCATGCCGCCGACGCTCACCGGCCCGTTCCAGAACCGCGCCAGCTCCTCGACATGGAGCTCCCGGTCCCGCACCACGCCGAGGACCATCCGGCCGCTTGAAGCGCCGAGATCGACCGCGACATGGTGGGTTGTCCGTGACATCTAGCGCGTCCAGACGGCGGTCACGTCGCCACCGATCTTGAGCACGTTGCCGACCGAAGCCGTACCGTGGTCGCCCGCGAACAGGACAGCGGCTTCGGCGATGTTCTCGGCCCGGTAGGGACGGCCCCGCACCTTCTGGACCTCAGGACTGGCCACCATCCTTCTCTCTCAGGAGCCCCATCCCGCCTGGCTGCCTTCGGCCCTGAGCTCGATGATCCGCTCGCCGTACCCGGACCGCGCATAAGCAGCAAGAGGATCGGGGTCGAGATCCATTGCCTCGCGCACCTCGGCCAGCAGCGGGCGCACATCGGTGTTGTATGCGTCCATCAACACGGCGTGCGCGCCCAGTACGTCACCTGCCTCCTGACGCTCCCGAAGAGCGTCCCGATCGACGAGCAGCGCTTTCGCAGTCGCCTCCTGCACATTCATGACAGAGCGGATCTCGCCGGGGATCTTCGGTTCGAGGTTGTGACACTGGTCGAGCATGAAAGCAACGCCGCTGTCTGCCTCGAGCGCCGAAGCGGCGACGATCTCGCTCATGATCCGGAAGAGCTGGAACGGATCCGCAGCACCGACCATGAGATCGTCGTCGGCATAGAAGCGACTGTTGAAGTGAAAACCGCCCAGCTTCCCGGCGCGCAGCAGCACCGCGACGATGAACTCGATATTGGTGCCGGGAGCGTGGTGGCCGGTGTCGACCAGCACCTGCGCCCGGTCGCCGAGCCGGATGCAGTGGGAGAAAGACGTCCCCCAGTCGGGCACATCGGTGCTGTAGAAGGCCGGCTCGAAGAACTTGTACTCGAGCAGGAGCCGCATCCCGACGGGCAGCGCCTCGTACACCGCCGCGAGAGCCTCGCTCATGCAGTCCTGGCGCCTGGCGATGCTGTCCTGGCCCGGGTAGTTCGTGCCGTCGGCAAACCACAGGCTGAGAATCGTCGAACCGGTCGCCTGCGCCACGTCCACGCACTCGAGCAGGTGATCGAGCGCGCGCCGACGAACTGCGGGGTCCGGATTGCAGACGCTGCCGAGCTTGTACTCGTGCTCCTGGAACACGTTCGGGTTGACGGCCCCGAGCTCGAGCCCGACGCTCTGGGCATGCTTGGCCAGGTGCCCGTAATCCTCAACCCGGTCCCAAGGGATATGGATGGCCACCGACGGGGCCACGCCGGTGAAGCGATGGACCTGGGCCGCATCGTCGATCTTCTCATAGGGGTTGCGCGCCACCCCGGGCTGGGGGAACACCTTGAACCGGGTGCCCGAGTTGCCGTAGGCCCAAGAAGGCGTCTCGATCCGCTGTCGCCGCAGGACTTCTCGAACCACAGATAGGTTGGTCATTTCCTCATCTTTCATCCGATGGTGGGCGACGGGCCCAACGCTGCGGTACTCCAAGGCAAGGTCGCTGACTGTCAGTCAAGGTGGAAAATCTCCGGGATCGGCACAATGCCACGGTCGGGAGGCCCGCCTCCGAGTCCTACGAAGTACTCGGCCATCTCGGCTTGCCAACGTGCGTTGACCGGCGACATCTCCATCGCCTGCTGGGCCTGGTCCAGGTCGTCGCACTCGAAATAGCCGGTGAGGAGCCCGGTCGCATCGAGGAACAGTGAGTAGTTGTGCCAACCGGCGGTCGAAAGCGCGTCGCGCATCTCGGGCCACACCGCGCGGTGCCGTTCTCGGTACTCGGCTAGGCGGTCCGGGTTCACCCGGAGTTGGAAGCAGATCCGTTGCATAAGAGGAAAGGGAATTCGGGGAGGCGAAGGGCGCAGGCTCCAGCCTGCGCCCTTCGGTGACTCCTCTAGAAGTGGAACTGAGCGATATTCGACTTGTTGAAGATGAACGGCATTCCGAGAAGGATCGTCTGGTTAGGTCCGACCTTGAACGACCCCAGCTTGCCAGCCTTGAAGCTCTCGCCCACCGAACTCGTGATGACACCGGAGGCGAAGTTCACTGCAGCGTATGCAGCGAGGTAGCCGAGCTGGGCCGGGTTCCACAGGGCGAACTGCGGGACAGTCCCGTCCAGGACGTACTTCTTCATGGCCAAAGGAGTGCCCAGGCCAGTCAAGTTGACGACGCCCCGGTACTTAGCCGTGTCCAACACCGCTGCCGCTGCAGCTATACCGACGGTGGTCGGCGAGATGATTCCCTTCAGGCTCGGGTACGCCGTGAGCAGGCCCTCAGTTACGGTCGTCGACGTGGCCGTGTCGTCCATGCCGTAGACGATCTTGACGAGCTTGATCTTCGGGTACTTCTTGAGCTCGGTCTTCATGTAGCCGATCCAGGTGTTCTGGTTCGGTGCCGTGGGAGCTGCCGAGACGATGGCGAGCTGACCCGAGTCGTGCATCTCCTTGGCGATGATGTCGACCTCGATGTCGCCGATGCCCTGCGAAGTCGCCTGCTCGATCCACAGGTCACGGCACGCAGGAGCGTCAGAGTCATAGGTGACGACCGTGACTCCCCTGGCCATCGCTCCCTTGAGGGTCGGACAGAGCGCGTCCGGGTCGGTGGCCGAAACGATCAGTATGTTGGCTCCCTTGGTGATCGCACCCTCAATGGCGGGGATCTGCGAGCTGGGTGTCGCAGCAGTTCCGCTGGTCTCGGTGCCATTCTCGCCCAGCTGCTTCAGCGCGAACAAGGCTCCGCCGCTCTTGACGCTGTCGGACGTGGTGAAGTACGAGTTGCCGAGGTTCTTGGGGATCACAAACGCCTTGAGGCCCTTCTCCAGGGGCCGAGTCGCGTTAGCAACCCGAGGCGAGGATGCCGCCGTCGCGACGCCGGAAACGGCAACCATGCTGGCTACCGCCAGGCCGACCGCTACCGCACTCAGCAGCGAAACCCTCAGGTGGCCGCTCTTAATGGGGCTTTTCATAAGCTGATTCCTCCACTTCAGTTCCGACCGACAACGATCGGTTGGGTTACAGTTGCATTAACAATGCGCAACTACAAGGAACTGTACAGCTGCATAGGACCATCCGCAATAGGCCAATCAGCGGGTAAAATCATAGAGACAGACCATGACCAGTTCTAGTGGCCACCGCACAATGGGCCTGAACAGCTTCGCCTCTCTTTTTCGCTAAGCCTGAGGCGAAATCATTCCGCGGCACACTCCATCACTTGCAACTCCAGTTCACCGACGACTTGAAAGTCGTCGCACGCGCGTATGTCTGCCTGACACGGCATGACGCCCCGAACCGTCTCAAATAGGCTGTCCTCCTTGACCGGCTCCGCTACCGCTGTCGCCTGTCAAAGGCGGTTGGGCGACAGATCCGCTATGAGCAATGGCCACCTGGGATGGCTGACCCCGTAGGCGGTGGCGCCCGGCGCGCAGCCGTGACCGGAACTCGGGCACACTGGGCACCAGCACGCTGAGGAGAAGCAGCCCGCCTATGACAATGCCGCTCGCCTGCTGGGGAAAGCCAGTCAGCAGCAGCGCATCCAGCAGGCCGGAGTAGATGAGCACGGCAAACACGACGCCGACCATGGAGCCCTTGCCGCCGAAGATTGAAACGCCTCCCAACAGGACGATGGCCACGACGGAAAGGACCAGTCCCGTCCCGTTGTCGTATTCAGCGGTGGAAAGCCTGAAGGTGTAAAGGATCCCGGCACCCGAGCAGATGATGCCTGAGACGATGTAAAGGATGGTCTTGGTGCGCTTGACCCGAATCCCCGAGAATATGGCCGCCTCCTGGTTGGCCCCCATGGCAAAGAGCGACCGACCGAAGGGTGTGAAGTGGAGGATGACGCCGAAGATGATCGCCAGCCCGAAGAAGATCACTGTCGAGTAGGACAGACCGATGCCTGGCACACCGTACACACCGAGGTTGGTGTAAGCGGCGGGGAAGTTCGAGACGATGTTCGAGCCCAGGAGGATCTCGGCGATGCCCGCGTAGAGCAACATCGTGCCGATGGTCACGGCGATCGACGGCAAACCGACGCGCGTCACGAGAAAGCCGTTGAAAGCTCCCAAGAGAGCGCCGCAGATCAGGACCACCACGATGATCGCGGGCATCGGCCAGCCGTGCATCCAGAGCAGCCCGAGGAGACTGCTCCCCAGGCCAAGGGTCGACGAGACCGAGAGGTCGATCTCACCGGTCACGACGATCAGCGTCATCGGGAGAGCCATGATCGCCAGCTCACCGTTGGAGAGCCCCATATTGAAAAAGTTGTAATTCGTGAGGAACTCCGGCGACAGCACGCGCCCGACGACGAAGACGACCACAAAGGTCGCAAACAGGGCGACTTCCCAGCGCGCCAGTCCCCGAAGCCGCGAGAGGTGGGCGGTCCCGGCGCCACTGGGCGGAGGCTCACCAAAGCCGGAAGCGAGTGGCGGAGCCGGTGTCCCCGCACCGGCGCCAGGCGCCCCCGGTGCTGCTGAGAAGGCTGTCGTGGTCACGCGCTCAGGGCTCATGGCGGAAGGTCCGTTTCCTCATAACCTCGGCGAGCCGGACGGCAATCCCACGATCCAGCGTTATGGCCAGAACGAGAAGCAGACCGTCAAAGGCCGGGTCCCAGAACGGAGACACGCCGAGGGCGTAAAGGGCGGTTGCGATGGTGGAGAGAAGCAAGGCGCCGAAAGCGGCGCCTGCCGCGCTCCCGCTCCCGCCGAATATTGCGACGCCGCCCACAACGACCGCCGTGACGACCGTCAGCTCGTAACCGGTGCCAGCGGTGGAGTCGACCGTCCCGTAAAAAGACGCCCAGATGACCCCCGCGAGGCCGGCGATGGCACCGCTGGTCACATAGGCGGAGAAGACGCGCCGAGCGATCGGGATCCCGACGAGGCGGGCTGCGTCCGGATTCGACCCGATGGCATAGAGCTCGCGTCCCGACCGGAACGAGCGGAGGCAATACGTCCCGATCGCGATGACGACCGCCACGACAATGGTGACGTACGGAATGCCGACCACCGAGTCGGAGCCGATCGCGGAGAAGTGCGCAGGCAACGAGCTGGCGACCACCTCCCCGCCACCGATGATCGAGATGTCGACACCTCGGATGATGTAGAGGGTGGCCAGCGTGACGACCAGCCCCGGCACACGGGCAAAAGCCGTTATGGCGCCATTGACGAGGCCGCATACGAGCCCGATCCCGATACCGGCGAGAAAGACGACCGGGATGGGAATTCCGTGCACCTGTCCGAAGAGATTGGAAGAGACATAAGCCGACAAGCCCAGCACCGAACCGACAGAGAGGTCCATCTGCCGGCTGACCACCACCATCGTCTCGCCAAGTGCCAGTAGGGCATAGATAGTGGCGTTCAGCAGGACGAACTTGATGTTCTGCTGTCCGAGGAACCGGGGCTGGATACCCGTCGTCACAGCAATGAAGACGATGAGGACGACGATGATCCCGTACTCCCGGAGCCGGAAGACCATGTCGACCAGCCTTTGCGGGCTGCCGGGGGCCTGCACCAGGGCTGTGTCCGGGCTGCTCATCTCGGCCACCAGCTGGTTGCGGCGGGCGGCTGGGGCCTCATGGTGCGCCTCGTCCCACCACGTCGGTCGTCACCAGATCATCGGCCACCTCGGACTGCCCCGTGGCTGCAGCCACGATGCGTTCTTCGGAAACCTCACTGTGGGAGAGCTCGGTAACGAGCCGTCCCTCCCGCATGACAAGAGTGCGGTTACCCATCCGCAGGACCTCCGGGAGCTCCGACGAGATCATCAGCACGGCGACCCTCTCCTCGGCCGCGAGCCGCTCCAGGAGGCGGTGGACCTCGGCCTTCGTCGCCACGTCGATGCCCCGAGTCGGCTCGTCGACTATGAGAAGCGAGGGGTTCCGCCCGAGCCATTTCGCGAGAACGAGCTTCTGCTGGTTACCACCGGACAGGGTTGAGGCGTTGCCGCTCAGCCGTCCGTACTTGAGGTGGAGCCGGTTCGCCCAGTCAGTGGCGAAGCTCCGCTCGAGGGCGCCCCAGATGAGCCCTTTGCGTTTCAGGTGGTCGTGAGAAGCAAGAGCGATGTTGCGGTCGATCGCCATCGCCATGACCAGCCCCTGTTGGCGTCTGTCCTCGGGGACGAAGCCGACGCCGGCTGCGATCGCATCGGTCGGCGACCCCGACCGCAGTGGTCGTCCGTTGACGAACACGCTCCCGGCATCGCGACGGTCGATCCCGAAGATGGCCCGCGCCACCTCGCTTCGGCCGGACCCGACCAGGCCGGCGAGCACGACGATCTCACCTGCGTGCACGTTGAACGACACGTCGGAGAAGACACCCTCTCGGGTCAGGCGCTCGACCGCGAGCACCACATCGCCCATCTCCCCGACACCCGCGGTGCGACGGTCCACCACCTCGCGTCCAACCATGGCCTGGACGAGGTCGTCTGCGACCAGCCCGGCGAGCGGCCGAGTGAAGACGTGGCGACCATCGCGCATCACAGTCACCCGCTGGCAGATCTCAAAGACCTCCTGCAGCCGGTGGGAGATGAACAGCACGGCTGTTCCGTCACGGCGGAGCAGGTCGATCATCTCGAAGAGCCGGTCGACCTCGCGGGCGGAAAGTGACGCTGTCGGCTCGTCCATCACGATGATGGACGCGTTGAGCGAGAGCGCTTTGGCGATCTCCATGATCTGTTGGTCGGCAACCGAAAGGCCCTTCGCGATCCGGCGGGGGTCGAGACGGACACCGAGCCGGTCGACGATGACGGCGATCTGCTCGTTCATCGTCTTGAAGTCGATGCGGCGCCCGCTGCGCAGTGGTTCGCGACCGATGAAGACGTTCTCGGCGACACTTAGGTCTGGGAACACAGATGCTTCCTGGTGGATCACGGCGATCCCAACGGCCCGAGAGGCGGCAGGGCCGTCCAAGGTCACCTCCCGGCCGTCGACGACAAGCCGGCCGCTGTCGGGTTGGTGGACACCGGCCAGGACTTTGACGAGTGTCGACTTGCCGGCCCCGTTCTCGCCGACAAGGCCGTGGGTCTCGCCCGAGCGGAGCTCGATATCCCCGTCGACGAGCGCATGTACCGCACCGAACGACTTGGTCGCGTGCTCGAGTACGAGCACCGGCGCCCTCAGACCCGGGTCCGACCCGGGCACCCCGTCAACCTGCACCGGCTGGGCACGATCGCCAGATGGTTCGTCGTCACGTTCGTGCGCGGCCGCTTGGCAGGCGCCCGTGGGATCACCCGGAGCCGAGCCGCCGGTTGTCATCTCCACGCTCTTTCGCACAGGTCACCCGCCGGTGCGACGGCTCGCCCATCTGGACCGTCTGGGTTCCACGCGCCCCACAGGCCCCGGTCCCGTCCCTGTGCCTTCTGTTGTCCCTGTCCTGCCCCAAACTCCGTCGTGTACGGTGTCAACCGCCATGTGGTCGCCGTTTCCCAAGCCTGTGCGCCCTGCCAGTCTGGCGACATCTCTCGGTCCCTGTTCTCTTCAGAAAAGGAATGAATCGTTTCAAATCAGGCAACTAACAAAACCCAAAAACGGTTCCCTAATGACCACCGCCGACCTGCTCCCACGTGAATGGGACCCAGACCATCTTGCTCAAAGATTTACGGGAGCGAACGTTAACGACGGGGCCAGGCCCTGTCAAGGAACCGAACGATGACCAACGGCCACCTCCCGATGAGCCTCCACCATGGACCCCGGTGAACCGGGTGGGACCCGTCAGAGAGGCGCCGCTCGGGTGTTTCTGGCGCCGCTGGCGCCCCATCCAAGCGTCGGGTCACGATCCGCGAGGTCGCCAACCTTGCGCAGGTATCCCTCGGCACGGTGTCGAACGTGCTCAACAACCCGTCGGTCGTGTCTCCCACCACTCGCAAGCGGGTGCTCGATGCGATCGACTCGACGCGGTTCGTGCGCAACACGGCAGCACACCAGCTGCGAGTGGGCAAGAGCCGCACGATCGGTGTGGTCCTGCTCGACATTGCGAACCCATTTTTCACCGAGATAGTCCGCGGCGCCGAGCACGTGCTGCGTGAGCAGGACTACGTTCTTATCCTCTGCTCTACCGATGAGTCCGCCAAACGCGAGCAACGCTACTTCCGCGTGCTCGAGGAGCATCGCGTCGACGGCCTTCTCGTTTGCCCGGTCGACAGCGACCTCGAGAGCGCCGTCGCACTGGTGGCTCGCGGCATCCCGACGGTGCTGCTGGACCGGGACGGCAGCAGCCATGGGCTGTGCTCCGCGGCGGTGGACGACATCCGAGGCGCCGAGCTCGCCGCAGACCACCTCTTCGATCTGGGGCACGAGGCGATCGCACTGGTCAACGGCCCGGCGACGATCCGCCAGTGCATCGACCGCTTGGAGGGCGCTCGCCGGTCGGTCCAACGGGCTCGCTGCGGCCACAGCGCCTCGCTCCAGGAGATCGTGGTAGGCGCTCTCACGATCGACCAAGGCGAGGCTGCGGTTGTAGCGCTGCTCGCTGCTGAGCCCCGCCCGAGCGCGGTCATGTGCGCCAACGATCTTCTCGCATTTGGAGTGCTTCGGGGACTCGCCGCAGCCGGAGTCCCCGTTCCCGAGGAGATGGCCGTCGTCGGCTACGACGACGTTGTGTTCGCCTCCATGTTGTCGCCCTCTCTCAGCTCTGTGCGCCAGCCCAAGTACGAGCTCGGCGTCGCCGCTGCCGAGCTCCTCCTCGAGGAGGTGACCGGCGCGCCGCATGAGCATCGGGCCGTGCGTTTCGAGCCCGAGCTCGTCGTGCGGGCATCGAGCACGCCCCGGCCCGTGAGCGTTCCTTCGGGCGGTGCTCGGCGCTCAGCTCTCAGGACCTCAGCGCGGACATAGCGAGCGGTTCGCACCGCTCACCGCCCGCGCCTCACGCGGCGAGCGGGGCAGCACAGCCTCCCAGGTGTGTGGGTCCGAACCGGAACGCGGTCAGCAGCGCCGGTCAACCCGGACGAGACCGCTCGACCCACCAGGCGTCGAGGCGTCGCAGGATCTCCTCCTCCTCGAGCAATCCCTCGTCCAGGCGAATCTGCAACAGGAAATCGAGCGCGGCACCGACTTCGCGGCCGGGAGCGATGCCGAGATGGGCCATCACCGCGACGCCGTCCAGTTGCGGCCGCATGGCCTCCAACTCCTCGCGCTCGCGTAGTTCGACGAGGCGTCGCTCGAGTTCGTCCATTCGCAAGCCGAGATCCCTGGCCTTGGCCTCGTTGCGGGTCGTGCAGTCACATCGGGTTAGCTCGTTCAGACGGCTGAGCAGCGGACCGGCGTCGTGCGCGTAGCGGCGCGCCGCCGAATCGGTCCATCCCATCTTGTAGGTGTGGAACCGCAAGTGCAGCCCCACGAGCCGCTCGACGTCGTCAACGACATCGGTCGGATAACGCAGCTCCTGCATTCGCTTGCGGGTCATCCTCGCCCCGACGATGTCGTGGTGGTGAAAGTGCACACCACCCGGACTGATCGAGCGCGTCAGGGGCTTGCCGACGTCGTGGAAGAGCGCAGCCAGGCGAAGAGTCCTCTCAGGACTTGTCTTCTCGACGACGGCGATCGTATGGGCGAGGACATCCTTGTGCCGCTGGACCGGGTCCTGCTCGAGGGCGAGCGCCGGCAGCTCCGGCAGGAACTGCTCGGCGAGCCGGGTGTTGACGAGGAACCAGAGCCCAGACGCCGGGCGAGGCAGCACGAGCAACTTGTCCAGCTCGTCTCGGATCCGCTCCCTGGAGACGATCCCGAGGCGTGAGCACATGGACTCGGCTGCCGTGACCAGCTCAGCGTCGGGCTTCAACCCGTAGCCGGCTATGAACCGGGCGGCTCGGAGCATACGAAGGGGATCGTCCGAGAACGCCACCTCCGGTTCGAGCGGGGTGCGCAAACGTCGCGCCGCAAGATCGGCGATACCGTTGAACGGATCGACGAGCACGAGGTCCGGCAGGCTCAGCGCCATCGCGTTCACGGTGAAGTCCCGGCGTGACAGGTCAGTCTCGATATCGCTGCCGAATCGGACTTTCGGCTTGCGGGAGTCGGGCACGTAGGCTTCTGCCCTGTGGGTCGTGATCTCGAAACGACGTCCGGCGCGGATGAGCCCGATGGTCCCGAATCTCTTGCCTTGGGTCCACAAGGCATCGCTCAAGTCCGAGACAAGCGTCTCGATCTCATCGGGGGTCGCGTCCGTCGTCAAGTCGATGTCGACCTCCGGACCGGGCTCGGCACCGCCTGGTCGCCCGGCGATGCCGTCACGCACGGGCCCGCCGACGAGGAAGACCCTCTTACCGGCGGCCTGGAAACGCTCTGCAATTGGCCGTGTCGCCTCGAGAACCGGCCGGAGCCGCTCGGGAACCACCGCCGCCGAGGCTGATCCCCTGCTCATCTCGTGAACGCAGCCCGATGGTATCGACCGGCCGTGGCAATAACGTCGCGTACGGTCTTGGTCGTCTCGCCCCGTGAAGCGGTCTCAGGCCTGTAGTAGACCCCCCCGAACGCGGCCACGCACGCACCTACACAAAGGCCGAGCGAGCCGAGGTCGTAGCCGCCTTCGAGAAAAGCGATGAGCCGCCCGCGCGGCACGAAATGCAGCGTCCGGGAAGTCAGGTCCGAAAAATCGCCCGCGGTGAGCCCGAGATCAGTCAATGGGTCCGCGCGGTGCGCGTCGAATCCCGCGGAGATGAGCAGCCACTCCGGGGCAAACTCCTCAGCCAGCGGCGCGATCACCTCGTCAAAGGCCAAGCGGTAAGCGTCCCCTGCGGTTCCAGCAGGGAATGGCAGATTCACCGTCGCGCCCCTCCCTACACCGGTCCCGACCTCGCTCAGCGCCCCTGTCCCGGGATAGAAGGGGAACTGATGCAGCGACACGTAAAGAACGTCAGACCGTTGGTAGAAGATCTCCTGGGTCCCATTGCCATGGTGGGCATCCCAGTCGAGCACCATGACCCGCTCGCCCTTTGCTGCGATGGAAGCCGCGGTGACGGCGACGTTGTTGAACAAACAGAAGCCCATGGCTCTCGCCCCGAGCGTGTGATGCCCGGGAGGCCGCACGGCAAGAAAAGCGACATCGCCCTCGCCGTTGCGAAGGCGTTCGACCGCATCCAAGCCGGCCCCGGCGGCACGCAGGGCGGCGTCAAACGAGGCAGGGACCGCGACGGTGTCCTGGTCGAGGTGTCCGCCGCCGCTGATGCAGTGATCCTCGATGCGTTCGATGTACGAGGGGTCGTGGACGATCTCGAGCTCTCCCCGTGTTGCCCTACGGGGTTCGAACGAGGTGATCACTTCGGCCGCCGGCGAGTCTTCTACGCCAGCGAAGACCGCCTCCAGGCGCTCCGCACGCTCAGGGTGCCATTCTCCTGTGGCGTGGGCCGCGAACTCCTCGTGACGTCCGAACAGCACTACCATTCCACGACCGTACCGCCCCCGCGCCTCGAGCGCAGCAGCGATCCGATGGTCATCCCGGCGTCAGTACCTCCTCCGTGCTCCCGTCCACCTGTATGAGCACGCCGCGCGCCGATAGGCTCGCTGCGTCTCGCGTGTCCGATCGGAGGACAAGAACCCCGTTGCCGTCCGCCTCATGGCTCAGCGATGCTCGATCGGCGTTGACGCTGCTTGGGCGGCTCAGCGCGCGGGCCGTGCTCGCCCTTTTCGCCCTTGTGGCTCTGGCAGTTGCCACAATGCCGGTCGGCCTCTCGCGTCCTGCTGGAGCCCAGGCGGTCCCTCGCGGCGTCATCACGTTGACATCGCAGGACCCCTGGATAGAGAGCTCGAGTGTGCCTGTTCGGCTCGGCCTCAGCGTCCGCTCGCCGGTCGCGACAGGAGATCTCTCCGTCGACGTGGCGCTGTATACCGAGCCTGACCAGTCGGCTCTTGCGAGCCGTTACGAGTTCGACGCAACGCTCACAGGTCAGCTGGCGGGGCTGAACCAGCTCGCTCTCACAACGTTCCCATTGAGCTCGGTCGGCAAGTCCCACGGGACAGTGGACATCTATCTCGCGGGGTCCGAGCTCTCCGGCCGCGCCCCTGTAGGTGTGCCATCGGATCAGGTGTTCAAACTGCCTTGCCCGCCGCGATACGGGGGCTGCGGCGGTGTCTACCCACTCCAGGTGTCCCTCGTCGATGTCTTGACCGGCCAACCCGTCACCGTCGACGCGTTCACGACGTACGTGATCGTCGTACCCTCGAGGGTCGCACCTAAGGAACGCCTCCGTTTCTCCTTCGTCGTGCCGGTGGGGGTGTCACCGGCCTTCACCGCCACCGGCAAGGCCGCGGTGCCCCGCGGGATCGTCTCCGACATCGAGACCATCGCTCGGGGAGAGGCGCGGCTGGCCTGAAGCACCACTGACCGTGGATCTCTTCGGACAGACACTGCTGGGCCTTTCCCAAAGCCGGGAGCACGCGAAGCTGGTTAGGGCACTTGCCTCCCATCCCGCCGCGATGATTGACGGCCCCTTCAGTGCCGTCAATCCGACCCGCCTGATCCGGGCAGGTCTCGCAGATGACCTCGCAAGCCAGTTCAACCGCAGCAGCCAAGTGTTCGCGAAGGTGCTCCATCTGTCTCGAAGCTCGCATATCTACGTCGCAACGACGCCGATCGGCACGCACGGCCTCCAGGCGCTGGCCGCCGACGGCATCCGCCGGATAGTGGTCCCGGGGAACAACCTCGCGTCGCTCCCGAACGCTGCCCCGGCGACGACGCAGTGGCCATATACCCTTTCGGGCCCGTTTCGGATCGCAGGTTCCACTGTCGAGGGCTTGCAAGCCGACGCCGGCCTGGCGGCACATCTGAGTGGGCCCCCCAGTTCGGCGCTCCGTGCCCAGCAGCTTCTCTCTGACCTGGCCGAGCTCTACTTCGACTCGCCTGACTTCCCGCAACCGCGCGGTGTGGCCCTCGTCGCTCCTGAGTCCTGGGTGCCGGCGACCGGATTCCTCAACGCGACGCTACAGGGACTCGCCTCAAGCCCCATCGTCACGACCGTGCCGATCGGCCAGCTCTTCGAAGCAGTCCCACGGGGAACCTGCCAAGAGCCACCGACCCTCGTAACCGGTTGCTCGGCTGCGGTTCGCTCGATCGTGAGCCCGAAGCTCAGTGCCGGTGCTTCGATCACCTCCGACCAAGTGCAAGCGGCACGCAGTCAGCTCGCGCAGCTTTCTTCGATCATTCCGAGCAACACCGCGACGATCAGCAGCCTCGATGACATGCTCTTGCTGGCCGAGACCGCGGCTCTCGATCCCAGCGCCCGTCGGGCATACCTGTCGGCGCCTCTCGCAATGATGGGCAAGCTCGGCTCGGATCTCAGCCTGCCTCGGGGCCACACAGTGACGGTGACCGCGTCATCGGCCAGGTTCCCGATAGCCATAACTTCGACTTCCAGGATGCCCCTCCACGTCATCCTGCTGGTGTCCGGCCCGAATCTGACCACATCGTCCGACGTCCCGATCGTGCTCAAACGCGGCACCACCAGCTTCATCGTCCGCGTGGGGACACGCACGTCGGGCGATTCGACCCTCCAATTACGGCTCGTCTCCCCAGCTGGTCTCATCGAGCTTGCGAACGCCGAGTTCACCATCCGGTCCACCGCGATCTCGGGCGTCGCGATCGCCCTCACCATTGCTGCCGCGGCCTTTCTCTTGTTCTGGTGGGTCCGGTCGGCGTCGCGTCGCCGGCGGAGGCACGCGGCCAGACGTCGTCGCAGAGAGTCCCAGGAACCGACATCGGGTACCGTTCCCGAACCAGCATCGTGAGACACAGGCGGCGACGCTCTTACGGCCGCGGCAGTCAAAGGACGATCTACCGGGGACGCTTGCCTCGCACCTTGCCGGGAATACCTGCGCCCTCCGGGCTCAAAGGGATCCGGGGTGTCGCGCCGGGCACGGTCGGTCCCCTGCGGCCGACACCGGGGGGCGGCGCCCGTGACAGTCACCCGCGTCGCGGCCTGGGCACGGCGACCGCCTATGTCGCAGCTGGAACGCTCGTCTCGCGAATCACGGGGCTGCTGCGCATCCTCGTCGCCATTTACGCCCTGGGGTACTCGACTCTTTCGGACTCCTTCAACCTCGCCAACAACACTCCGAACATCGTGCACGACCTCGTGCTGGGCGGGGTCCTCACGGCCACGTTCGTCCCAGTGTTCGTCTCTCGCCTGGCGACGCGCTCGGAACAGGAAGCTGTTGAGTCGATCTCCGCGGTGTTGACGCTGGCGGCTTGTCTGCTCCTCACCGCAACCGTCGTCTTCTTTCTCGCCTCGCCTTTGATCATCGACCTGTACACCACCGGTAGTCACGGTCCTGGGATCGTCGCTGAACGTCAGGTGGCCACATATCTCCTGCGGCTCTTCTCGCCCCAGCTGCTCGCGTACGGCGCGATCAGTCTGATGACCGCTGTGCTGAACACCGCTCGTCGCTTCTCCGCGCCGGCTTTCACCCCGATCCTCAACAACATCGTCGCAATCGTCATCCTCCTGGCGTTTGTCGCTGCCGGCCACACCCACAGCCTTGCTGCAGTCCAGCACGACCATCGGCTGCTCCTGCTGCTCGGGATCGGCACGACGCTGGGTGTTGTCATCCAGGCTGCGGCGCTCGTGCCAAGCTTGCTGAGCTGCGGCCTGCGGATACGTCCGCGATGGCGACCGAGTGACTCGGCTGTGCGAGAGATCGTCAAGCTCGCGGGCTGGACCTTCGGCTTCGTCATCGCTAATCAATTGGCGGTCTTTGTCGTGTCGGCAATCGCAGTGAACATCGGTACGGCGTCGCTCACCGCCTACACCTACGCTTCGATCTTCTTCCAGTTGCCGTTCGGGATCGTCGCCGTCTCGGTCATGACCACGATGGCCCCCGTGCTGGCGTCGCGCTTCACCAGAGGTGACACCGCTGGCTTTGCCGAGCAGTTCGGACTCGGGCTTCGTCGCACGATGGCAGGTGTGATTCCCGCCGTCGTCGGCTACCTACTTCTGGCGCAACCTGCCATCTCGCTCATCTCCTTCGGGGCCGGGAGCGCGCACCACCTCAGCGGGGCACACCTCACCGCGACGATGCTGGAGATCCTTGCGTTGGGCCTGCCAGGATTCTGTACATATCTGCTGGCGATCCTCGCCTTCCAGGCGATGCGCGACACGCGCACTCCCTTCTTTCTCTACCTGTTGGAGAACGGGCTGAACATCCTTCTCGCGTTCGGATTCCGCAGCGCGCTCGGGGCGAAAGGACTGGCTCTCTCACTCACCGTCGCCTACACGCTCTCCGCGGTAGCAGCCCTGATCGTCCTGCGGAACCGGATAGGGGGCCTCGGCGGCTTCAGCGTGGGCCGCTACGTATCACGTACGGTGCTCTGCTCGCTCATCATGGCCTTCGTGGTCGCCCTGGTCCTCGCGGGTGT
The DNA here is from genome assembly GCA_963727645.1 of uncultured Acidimicrobiaceae bacterium. Lineage (GTDB taxonomy): Bacteria > Actinomycetota > Acidimicrobiia > Acidimicrobiales > Bog-793 > Fen-455. Next base: position 31,359 of record CAVSHA010000024.1, on the reverse strand, counting down.
CGGATCGGGACATGGCCTCGGTCTCCTGGTACGCGTGTTCGCCAGCGTCCTCGCAGGCATCATCGCCTACGCGCTTTCAGCAGGACTCGCCGGGACCTTTGCAGGCTGGCAGAATTCGAAGCGCAGGCACGTGATCGCCGGGAAGGGGAGTCATGGCCGGGATAAGAATCGTTACCGATAGCGCGTGTGATCTCCCGACGGGACTCGTTGCGGAACACGACATCCGGGTCGTCCCACTCGACGTTCGACTGGGTGACTGGGGACCCGACGAGATGAGGCTGATCGAGCCTGCAGAGTTCTGGCATCGGTGTGCCATGACAAGTGTCTTGCCCGAGACTTCGGCGCCATCGCCTGGCGCGTTCGCGGAGTGCTTCAAGCAGGCGGCCGACGATGGGTGCACCGGAGTGGTGTGCCTCACACTCGCATCGCGCCTGTCTGCGACCTACCAAGCCGCGTGTGCCGGTGCGGACGAAGTGCGCGATCGAATGAAGGTGCGGGTCGTGGACACCCGTAGCGTGACCTTGGGGCAGGCGATGGTCGTGCTGGAAGCAGCGGAGGTCGCAGCGGCGACGAACGACCTCGACGCCACCGAGGCTGCTGCCCTGGCGGTCGTCCCGAGAATTCGTGTCTTCGGCGCCCTCGACACGATGGACTATGCCCGCAAGGGCGGTCGGATCGGGACCATCAGAGCCCTGATGGGCTCGCTCCTGTCGATCAAGCCGATAGTCGAGATCCGAGAGGGCATAGTAACGGCCGAGTCACGGCAGCGAACACGTGCTGGTTCGCTCGAGTACCTCGTCAAGCTGCTGAGAAAGGCCGGCGAGCTTGAAGCGCTCGCGATAGCGCACGCCGCGGCGCCGGATCTCGGTGTGTTCCTCGACATGCTGGCCGGCATATTCCCCAGAGACGACATCCTCGTCAACTACATCGGCCCTGTCATCGGGACCCACGCAGGACCCCGGTGCATGGGCCTGTGCTATCGGCTTGCGGAAACCGCGGACGGCTAACGTACTGGTCATGTCCTCTGAGCCGCCCCCCAAAGACGACTGGGCCGCGCAACTGACCGAGAAGGTCGGACAGCTCGTCGAGCTCGTCCGGGACCATACCGTCCGGCCGGTGCAAAAGTTGGTCCGCGCAGCGATCTTCGGCGCTTTGGCCTTCTCCGTCGTGATCTTTGTCGTCGTCGCATTCGTGATCGGTGTCATTCGGCTTCTCAACAACGAGGTCTTCGCCCAGCGTGTGTGGGCGAGCTACTTGTTGGTCGGTGGAATCTTCGTCGTGACAGGGACGTTGATCTCCAGGATGCGCCACAGCCGGAGCTAGCCGGCCAGCACGAAGGGAAGCGACACAGATGGAGTCCGGCGCGACGCGCGACTTGGTAATCCTAGGCTCGGGGCCTGCGGGCTTGACTGCGGCGATCTACTCGGCACGTGCCGACCTGCGGCCACTCGTCCTGGAAGGCGAGCCGTCCTCCACGAGCGATCAACCGGGCGGCCAGCTCATGCTGACGACAGAAGTGGAGAACTTCCCTGGCTTCGCGAACGGAGTGCTAGGTCCCGAGCTCATGGTTTCGATGCGAGCCCAGGCCGAACGCTTTGGCGCGGAGATCGTGACGGAAAGGGCGTCGAAGGTCGACCTGGCTTCGACGCCGTTCGGCATCTGGATCGGTGATCGAGATGCGCCCGGGCCGACATTGAGAGCCAGCACGCTCATCGTGGCGACCGGAGCACGATCTCTCATGCTCGGCCTCGAGAACGAGTCCCGCCTGCTCGGTCATGGGGTTTCGACCTGTGCGACCTGTGATGGTTTCTTCTTCCGGGACAAGCGGATCATCGTCGTGGGCGGCGGAGACTCTGCACTCGAAGAAGCCTTGTTCCTTACGAAGTTCGGTGATTCAGTAACCGTCGTCCACCGTCGCAAGGAACTGAGAGCGTCCAAGATCATGCAGGATCGGGCGCATCGCAACGAGAAGATCGCCTTCCGCTGGGACTCGGTCGTCGTTGACGTGCTCGGCGACGAACACGTGACCGGATTGCGGGTAAAGGACGTCAACACGGGTGAGGAGTCGGATCTCCCCGCCGATGGCGTCTTCGTCGCCATCGGGCACACTCCGAGCACGGAGTTGTTCGCCGGACAGCTCGAGACCGATGAAGCGGGCTATCTCGTCAGCCGTGAAGGCTCAAAGACCAACGTCCCGGGCGTGTTCGCCTGCGGCGACGTCCAGGATCATGTTTACCGGCAGGCTGTCACGGCAGCCGGTTCCGGTTGCATGGCCGCAATCGAAGCCGAACGATACCTCTCGTCGTTCGCACAGACCTGACACAAGGAGATTGGAATGAACGACGTCATCACGATCAGTGACGACACTTTCGACGAGATGGTTGGCCTTTCGGAGATCCCAGTAGTGGTTGACTTCTGGGCCGAATGGTGCGGCCCCTGCAAGATGGTGGCCCCGATTCTCGACGAAATTGCCAGCGCCCACAGTGGCAAGCTGAAGGTGGCGAAGCTGAACGTCGACGACAACCCTCGAACCGCTCAGCGGTTCCAGGTGATGAGCATCCCGACGTTGCTGCTCTTCAAGAACGGCGAAACGCAAGCCCGGATAGTGGGAGCGAGAAGCAAATCACAGATCATGTCGCAGTTCGAGCCCCTTCTCTGACCGAGCCTGCCCCGGCTCGATAGCCCTTCGCCCTACCGGACGTTGCCCGACATCTCCTACGATGTAGGAGATGATAGAAGTGCCACAGAGCTCAAGCTTATGAGCCGTCCGCGGACGGTATCGTCACGCGAAGACCTCTTGCCACTTCACGAGGGCGACTCCGCTGAGGCCGTCGCCGACCTGCAGGAGCGGCTCGAGCGGCTCGGACTCGAACATGGACACGACGGGCTCGGTGTCTATGGCCCTGGGACGGCAGCAGCTGTCCAAGTGTTCCAGTCCCAACGTGGCCTGCGCGTTGACGGCATCTGCGGCCAAGAGACATGGTCGAGTCTTGTTGAGGCGGGCTTCCGGCTGGGCGATCGCCTCCTTTACCGCCGTAGCCCGATGTTGCAGGGAGACGACATCGCCGACGCCCAACGGAGACTCAGCGAACTAGGTTTCGACCCGGGCGGCGTCGACGGGATCTTTGGTGACGGTACCCACGCCGCGATCGCCGAGTTCCAGCGGAACATGGGCCTCGTGACAGACGGCATATGCGGTCCCGTGACTCTCGCCGAGCTGAGGCGTGTCGCGCCTGTCCGGGGCGGCAGTGACCTTGTGACGCCGTTGCGAGAACAGCTAAAGGTTGCCGCGGGACCAGCGACGCTGAGCTGCAAGAGGATCGCCGTCGGGGAGGAGGGGGGTTTCGCGACTGGTGTTGCGGCAGTTCACCGCGCGCTGCTTCTCATCGGGGCACAGTCGCTCGAACTGCACGACCCGGACCCGTTCGCGCAAGCTCTGGCAGCGAACACGGCGCAGGTCGACTGCTACATCGGTCTTCGGCTGGAACCAACCCACGCGTCAGTCAAGACCTATTTCTACCGAGGCTTTCGCTACGAGTCGGCGGCGAGCCGACACCTCGCTGAACTGCTCGTGAAGGCAGCGGCGAGCCGGTTGGACCTGCAAGAAGCCGGCGCACATGGGATGGCCGAGGTGATCCTCAGGCGAACGGCCATGCCGGCAGTCGTGCTCGAACTGGGAGCACCACATCAGGTGGCTATGAAGACCTCAGGACTTGGAAAAGCAGTTCAGGAGTCCCTCGAACGGTGGCTGACCATGAGCGGCGAGTGAAGTGATCCACAACCTCATGCACAGGTTGTGGATCAACTTGGACCAACAGTAGAGGTCAAGAAGGTAACAGGAAAGTAAACTTTCGATGAGGTCACGGAAAGAAAAGGGATCCTGAACAGGGAATATAGCGGGTTTTGATATTCTCGGCACCACTTGTGATCTAGTTCACAGCCTGGGGATGACGGTGCTCCTCGGCGACGCCCGGGAACAAACGTCGACCTCAAGTAAAGGTCTCCCCGACAATTATCCGGTAGATCCGCTCCAGATCGTCCAAGGTGGCGAATTCGATAACGAGTTTGCCCCGTTTCCCGCCCATGTCCACTTTGACCCGCGTGTTCAAGCGGTCTTCCAAGAGCTCCTCGAGGTCATCTACCCCGGGCGGCCGAAGCGAATGTCCGAGCTTCGGCCCTGGGGTTCCGGGTGACGCGGCCTGATCCTCGGCGGGTGGGCTGATCGGGTTGCCGGCATCGTCAGGAACTCCTTCAAGCCCGTCTTCTTCAGCCTGCGCCTCCCGGATCTCCTTTCGGACAAGCTCCTCGAGCGAACGGACGGAGAGGGCTCGGTGGACCGCTTCGTTGGCAAGCTTCTCCTGCAGAATCCGATCCGGCGTGCCGAGCAACGTCCGTGCATGGCCTGCACTCAACTGACCATCGCGCACGAATCGCTGCACCGACGGGGGAAGCTGGAAGAGTCGAAGCGCATTGGTGACTCCGGCCCTCGATCGGCCCACCTTACGGGCCACTTCCTCGTGTGTGAGGTTGAACTCCTCGATCAACTGTTGATACGCGCCGGCCTCGTCAAGGGGGTTGAGGTCCTCACGGTGCAGATTCTCCACGAGAGCTTCCTCGAGACTCATCGCGTCGTCGGCCTGATGAACGAGCGCCGGTATCGACTGAAGTCCTGCGCGCCGCGCGGCGCGGAAGCGACGTTCGCCTGCGATCAGCTCGTATTCATCCGGCCCGACTTCTCGCACAAGAACTGGCTGAAGAATACCAACCGCCTTGATCGAGTCGACGAGCGCGGACAGGCCCTGCTCCCCAAACTGGTTGCGGGGTTGGAACGGGTTAGGGCGGATACGGGCGAGCGGCACCTCACGGAGCATGGAGCCGGTGACAACACCCGGCGTTGGTGGGATGAGCGCACCCAGTCCCTTGCCCAGACCGCTACGCCGGACCACCGCTTACCTCCTTCGCGAGTTCTCGGTACGCAATGGCTCCTCTCGACGACGGCGAATGTACAGTGATCGGCTCACCAAACGAGGGCGATTCCGAAATCCGGACTGTGCGAGGAATCACATTCCTGCAGACGGCATCACCGAAGTGCGTGCGGACCTCCGCGACTACATGATCTGCCAACCTCGTCCGTGAGTCATACATTGTCAAGACCATGGCCGAGACCTCGAGCTCGGGGTTCAGGTTGCCTCGTACGAGCTCGACATTCCTGAGCAGTTGGCCGAGACCTTCCAAGGCGTAGTACTCGCACTGAATCGGCACGAGCACCTCACTCGCCGCAGCAAGTGCATTGACCGTGATGAGCCCAAGAGAAGGTGGGCAGTCAATTAGCACGTAGCCGAAGTCCTCCCGGATCGGAGCGAGAACCCGCTTCAGTCGAAGCTCTCTGCTGAAGACCGAAACGAGCTCGATCTCCGCTCCGGCCAGGTCGATTGTTGCCGGTGCCAAGAACAGGTTCTTGATGCTGGTCGGTTCGACGCAATCTTCGAGAGCAACGTCGCGAAGAAGAACGTCGTACATCGAGAAATCGAAGTTCCGGCCCTCGATCCCCAGCCCGGTCGTTGCGTTGCCCTGCGGATCGAGATCGACGATCAGTACCCGGTAACCAAGATCGGCAAGGGCGGCGCCAAGGTTGATGGTGGTGGTTGTCTTGCCGACGCCCCCCTTTTGGTTCGCCACTGCGATCACTCTCGGGAGAGACCGCCTCAGGGGCACGGTGGGCTGCTCGTCATCGGCCTGTGCCCGTCTGACCACTCCCGAAGCCTCAAGCCCGGCACTCATGCCTGGCATCGGATTCTCGAGCTGGACGTGATCTCTTCGGTCTTCGTCGTCCTCTTGGTCGTTCATCACACCTTCGGTTCGAGGGGAAATGTTCCACGTGAAACATCTGCTAGCCGGACGGCTGGAAAGCAGCCGCTCTGGGGGTGGGACGGGCTCATCGGGAGCATAACGCGCGGTCCTCACCGGACCTGGTGACTGTTGGCCGAGGCACCGTCTGGCACCATGACCAGATCACGGCCGATCCAGCAGGTGCTCGAGGCGGGCGGCGATCGGACGATAACAAGAGACGGGGATCAGGTGCACGCCCTGGAACGCTCCCGAGTCCCGGATCGCCAGCAGCAGCTCACAAGCGACATCGATGCCCGCCTTCGGGTCCCGATCCACTCGCTCGACGACTTCGCTTGGAATGACAATGTCAGGAATCGTCTTGGTCAAGCTGTGAGCCATTGTGGAGCTGGCAAGGACTATGACGCCCGCATACACCGCCACCTCTGGCTTCACTCGTTCGCGCCAGCGCAATAGCGCTTCAAGAGAGAAGCTGACCTGCACGAACAGAAAGTCGGCTTCCCGTTTCCAATCAGACAGCCCGCCTAGGCCCGTGGCCGCACCAAGACGAAGCCTTCTCGACCCGGAAAATCCCAACGTGCTCTCGAACGCCCGGGCTTCGGTCAGCATCGTGCGAACCGTGAGCTCGCTCGTGCGACCGCCCACTCTTGGTTCGTCACCACGGACCAAGAGGAACTGATCCACTCCGTATGCCTCAGCGGTGAGCAAGTCCCGCTGGAATCCCAGCAGGTTGCGGTCTCTTGCATTCAGGCAGGCGATCGAGCGGCCACCCATTGCCTCTACCTCGTGTGCGACGGCGACACTCGAGACCGTGGCCCGGCCGATGTGGTTGTCCGGGATGAGAAACGTCCCAGCAATCGAGCTCAGGACACCGATCTGGTGCCTGACATGCTTGAGGTCCGGCCGAGTAGCGGGCTCGACCTCACAAACGAGCTCAAAACCTGCCGTCACCATCGACCTAACACTACTGAGGCGTAGGCAGTGGTGACGGCACTTGAGAGAAGAGCGGCCGTTTCGCAGGTATTCCCGGACGACGGGGATAGCGATCGGGGCAAGGCGATACTTGTCGGAGCACGGTAAATCCGAAGGGCTCCCTCAGGCTGAGCTCCAGTGCCAGGCCGAGCTTGTCGCACCCCTCAACTGGCCACCGGTCCGTTGCCCGGGGTGTCGCCTTCGTGGCGCGAGTCGCGTGCGAATCCCTACGCGGAGGTTCGGACACTATCAGCCGGCCCCCGACCCTGAGGAGCGGTGCCGCACACTCGGCTGTCACCGCGGGAGGGCCGAAGCTTCTCGCGACAACCGCCGCAAAGCTTCCCCGGTAGATCTCCTCTCGTCCCAGCTCTTCGGCTCGAGCATTGACCACCTCCACACGCGATGACAACTGGAGCTCCTCGATGGCCCACCACAGGAAATCAGCGGAACGGCGCGCCGAGTCAAGCAGGACGAGACGAAGGCCCTCATCTTCGACCGCAAGCACCAAGCCTGGCAGTCCGCCACCGGATCCGAGCTCGAGAACGGGGCCGTCGACAGCTTCGAGTAACAGGACCCGCAGGAATCCCTCCGAATGCGCCTTCTGCCGCGCGAGTGGCGGGCTACCGATCAGTGACCGTCGTCGTGCTTCCATGAGCACTGCTTCAAGGCGATCGCAAACTTCGGGCCCGGTCATATGTCAGGTCTCTGCCCCAGAACAGGCGGGCCTGACCATGATGCTTCGGGCTGTTCAGATCGGATCTGCAGGCTCCTCGGATCGATCGTCACTTTCCCCCACCGAGCTGACGGAGGAGTTCTCGGACGAGGGCGCCAAGGCTGGGCGAATGATGACATAGCGGCGCGGTTCCATTCCCTCTGAGGTTGTCTCCAAACCCTCAAGGTCATTGACCGTGTCGTGAACCACCTTGCGGTCAGACGGCGACATCGGCTCGAGTGCCTCGGAGACGCCGGTCCGTAGCACGTCAGCAGCGGCCTCGAGTACGAACTGGCGCAGCGCTTCCGCCCGGCGTTCACGATAACCGCCGACGTCCACGACAATTCTGCTCGTGTGCTCCTCGGTGTGCCGTTGGACGACTGTCCTGGTGAGCTCTTGCAAAGCCTCAACCGTCGCACCCTTCGGGCCCACCAACAGCCCGAGATTGTCTCCGTCCACGCTGATGTAAATGCCATCGTCCTCGGTCCGCCGCGCACTGGTTGTGGCGTCAATCCCAAACCGGGCGACAACCTCCCGGACGAAGTCAGTTGCGAGCTCCTGCTGGGTCTCGATGCTCATTTGCGCCTCCTTGGGCGATCCAGTACCACGACCGGCTCCACTCGAAGATTCGTCGGCGATTCCATCCGAGCTGCTTGCTACTCGTGCGCGGCCCCCACGCCCTCGTGAGCGCGAACGCTGTCGACCACCTGCTGTCGGAGTGCCCCCGACGTCAGCACTCACATCCGTCGCATCCGCGGTTTCATGCACAACGCGGGGACGCGCTTTCGCGAACCGTTCTGACCTGGCCCCTGATCTTGCCGGGACTGACCACGGCCTGTTCCCGAAACAGAGCTTGCGGCCACTTTGCCGCGGCCTTCCTCACGTTCCGTTCTCTCGTCCGACTTGCGTGGTGAATTCTCCGAACGAGCGCCCTGTCGCTGGTGGCCCCGCTCGCCGCCATTCGACAAGGTCCTCGGCCGGCGCGACGGTCTCTTCGCCCTGGGTTGAATCGGGCGCACTCGTGCCCTGATCCGCGCACCACTTCGGCGGAGACCGAACATCCCCGACTTCGGCTCCTCCACTATGACAATCTCGGCGTCTGTCTCGGCTACACCAAGCTGGTCAAGAGCCGCTTCGACGGCTTCCTCGACCGTTCTTCCCGTCATTTCGACCCATTCCACGGGCTATCGGCCCTTTCGCGGTCGCTTGTCCCTCGAGCGAGGCTGCGACTTTGACCCGCCGCCTGAACCGGCAGACCTGGACGCCGACTGCTGGCTCGGCCTCTTCGCGGAAGCGACACCTTTGGAGCCGTTCTGGCGAGCCAACGGCTTTGCACCGTTGGTCGCGCCTTGCCTGGCCGTGCTCGCGCCTGTGGATCTCTGCGCCCCTCCGGTTGCAGGCCGCGTCGAGCTCGGAACGCCGTTCGCTTCACGCATCCGCGCGAGGAAACCTTTGCCGCTCGCGGCATCCCGAGACCCAGGGCTCACTTTGCGGCCATCCGCGGCATCGACAGCACCGGGGTTGAGTGCGTCCGCGTGTTTGCGCTTCGTGAGCTCCTGAATCGCCTTGACAATGGTCGGGTCATGCTTGTACATCCACTCCTGCTGTCCAACACGGAAAAGACTCGAAACGATGAAATAGACACCGACACCTGCTGGGAGCGCGATGTAGAGAACCAGGAAGATGAGAGGCATGTACTTCTGCATCTGCTGCATCTGCTGGTTCGACGCCGAAGCAGCGGGGTTACGGTTCGTGACCTGCCAGATTGACACGTACTGGAGGCCGACAGCTATCAGAACGAGCGCCGCGTAGGGGAGGACATCAACCACATGCGGCTGATGGGTGCGCACTGAATCCGCGAGATTGATGCCCAAGACGTGCATCTGACCATGAGCCGCGACGAGGTCTCGATACATCCTGCTCGTCTTCGGGATGTTCTGCGGCGTTGCGCTAACTCGCAGTTTGCCGTGTAAGTACGTCTTCTGACCCTTGGCATTGAGGATGTCGGCGGTCTTGGCGAGGCCCCTGACAACGTCGTAGAGGACGATGAGGATCGGGAACTGGAGGAACATCGGCAGGCAGCCGCCGGTCGGATTCACCCCGTTCTCGCGGTAGAGCGCCATCACCTCCTCGTTCATCTTCTGGCGGAGCTCTTGCCTCTCCACGGTCGGCATCCCGGGTTTGGCCTTGTAGCGCGTCTGGATCTTCTTCATCTCCGGCGCCAGAAGCTGCATCCGCATCATGGAGCGGGCGCTGGCGCGGGTGAGGGGGAAGACGACGATCATCACCGCGATGGTGAGCAGGGCGATCGCGACGGCGTAGTTCGGGACCAGGCCGTAGAAGAAGGCGAGAACGTAGCCGACCAGGACGAAGATCGGGTGCAGGACCGTGCCGATGACGGAAGTCCCGGCTTTTGCAGTGTGGGTCGCGGCAGCAAACAGCATGTCCGGCCTCAGTTCGGGACCGGGTCGAATCCCCGGCTGCCGAATGGACGGCACCGGGCGACACGCTTGACAGCCAACCATGTTCCCCGCAACGAGCCGTGCAATCCTATGGCCTCCACTGCATAAGCCGAACACGAGGGGACAAGGCGGCACGGGGATGGCCTGCCGGCGCGCAATGCCTGGTAAGCGCGCAGAATCAGCAGCAATGTCCTGGCGGCTGGCGTCGGCTTTGCCGTGGCAGTGCTCATGGGGCGCCCACCTGGCTTGCCCGTTGCATCGCTTCGATCACTCTTGCCCTCAGCTCTTGGAACGGAAGGTCGCGAACTCCCTGCTCAACGGCCACGAGGTAGGTCCCCGCGGGGAGCGACGCCGTGGTCTCGGCCACGACCGCCCGCAATCGACGCCGGCAGCGATTGCGCTCGACTGCGGTCCCCACCTTACGGGGTACCGCGAACGCAACTCTCCGGACTTCTTCGGCCTTGGGTGTCGGTAGGAACTGTACCCGTAGCGGCTTCGCGAAGACCCGTCGCTTCGACCGGCGCAGTTCGGTGAAAACGAGGCGACCGTGAACCGGTCGTGGACGCGGCACATGAACTGCTTCACTCGGAACTGGCAACTCACTGCCCATTGTCGTCCGGACTCGAGACGGTGTCGCGCGTTGACTTAAGCCGACAGCCGCACTCGACCGCGGCGGCGGCGCGCTTTGATGACCGCGCGCCCGGCGCGCGTCGCCATCCGGTGGCGAAAACCGTGCCTTCTCGACCTCTTGCGGGTGTTGGGTTGGAACGTCCGCTTCATCTCAGCCTCGTTTCGTCGTTCCGGTGCCGCGCGTCTGTGGTGTCTCCCGACGCGGCGAGAGTCCGGTGGAGCAGGTGTAATCAGCCCGCCAGGGTCATCACTGCATCTGGCGCGCGAGAACACAGGTCCACCAGACGGCAGGGACCGGCTCAGCTAATTTAGCGCACGATCCAGCTCGGGACCAAGCGGCAGCCAGGAGGCAAGTACCGCACGGGGGCTGTACGATTCCGGGCACACCCTGCGAGCTCGCCCCGCCGTCCACACCTGTGGATGCTGGTGTGGAGAACTTCTTGACCGGAGGGCCTCGAGCTGGTGACAGAAGCACAGCAACTGTGGAATGACTGTTCGGATTCCCTGCGCTCGCAGGTGTCCGAGGCAACCTGGCGAGCATGGTTTTCCGCGATCCGTCCTGTGGCCGTCACCAACGGGATCTTGGTGCTCGCCGTGCCGAGTGGCGTTGTTCGTGACCGTCTAGAGGGGCGGTTCCACGGTCTGGTCCACGACGCCCTTCTCGACAGTTCAGGCAAAGAGGTCCAGTTCCGCTTCGACGTGCAGATCGACGATCCGGGCCCGGAAGAACTCGTGGCAAACAGAGACGTGGCGCGGCAGAACACCGACCAGACGCCACCTTCGCGTGAAGTGCAACGCAACGGGAGGACCCTTCCGGCACGTGCCCGGGACGCGTCGAATGTCGATGACGTCCCCCTCAACCCCAAGTACACCTTCGACACCTTCGTCACCGGGCCCTCGAACCGGTTCGCGCATGCCGCCGCACTTTCGGTGGCCGAGGCGCCCGCTCGCTCCTACAACCCCTTGTTCGTATATGGCTCGGCTGGTCTTGGCAAGACCCATCTGCTCCAAGCGGTGGGGAACTATGTGCGCGAGAATTTTACGAGAATGAGGGTCCGCTACGTGTCAACCGAGACCTTCATGAACGAGTTTGTAGAAACTCTCCGTGCCAAAGACGACATGGGAGCCTTCCGGCGGCGATACCGTGAATGCGACTTGCTGCTGATTGACGATGTCCAGTTCATGGATAAGAAGGAATCGCTACAAGAGGAACTTTTCCATACGTTCAACTCACTGTACGGCTCTTCCAAGCAAATAGTCCTCACGTCCGATCGCGCTCCACGAGCAATCGCCACTCTCGAAGACCGTCTTCGTAGCAGATTGTTGTCGGGCCTCACCACTGACATCCAGCCTCCTGAACTGGAAACTCGTATCGCAATCTTGCGCACCAAAGCCGAGCATGAACATGCTGTAGTTGGTGATGACGTGCTTGACCTCATTGCCACCAAAGTCAAGGACAACATTCGCGAACTCGAAGGCGCTCTTATCCGCGTGACGGCTTACGCGAGTTTGAACCGACAGATGCTCACGCGCGAGCTTGCCGAATCGGTCCTGGCCGACTTCGTCGGATCAAAACAGCCACGGCAGATCACGGCTAGTCAGATCATTCAGACCAGCGCTCTACATTTTGGTTTCAGCGTGGAGGAGCTGATCGGCCCAAGCCGGCGGCGTCCCCTCGTCATCGCTCGCCAAATCGCCATGTACTTGTTTCGCGAGCTCACCGATTTCAGCTATCCGGCCATCGGGCGAGAATTCAGTGACAGGGATCACACAACTGTGATTCACGCGGTTGAGAAGATTTCAGCCCTCATGAAGGAACGCCGACAAGTTTATGACCAGGTCACCGAACTCAGCGTTCAGATCAAGAACGGTTTATGATCTGTGGACAACAGTCTTGTAACAGGGGATGATTTGCCTGTCGATCCTCCGGTGCTGATTCTCGTGAGCGACAGGCTGTGGAATCGGAGGATAACCCTGCTCAAAGTAAGACCCTCCCGAACAGGACAAAGTCTGGTTTATCCACAATCCCCAGGCCCTACTACTTCTGTTCTCTTTTTTCTTTAATTCGAAAGGAGTAGAGCATTCCGTGAAGTTTCGTGCCGATCGTGACATCCTTCTTGAAACTCTCGTCACCGCGTCCAGAGCCACCAGTAGTCGCTCTGGAGTCAGTTTTGGTGTGGTTGGACTGAAGCTCCACTTGCGCGGGCAACAGTTGGATGTGTGCGGCTCGGATCCGGATCTCGTGATCGAGGCTCGTTGTGAGGTCGCCGGTGATACCGACGGTTCGGCACTAGTGCCATCGCGCCTGGTGGTAGATATCGTGCGTTCGTTCGAACCAGGTGCCGTAACTGTGGTCGCCGGTGATGAAGACGTCCGCTTTTCTTCCGGACGAGCCGAGTTTCTTGTCAGGGTAGCCACCGGTGCTGAGATCACACGTCTTGGCGTTCCGGAGCAAGAGGGAGTTGAAATTCCGGCGGCGGTCTTTGGCGACGGCCTGCGGCAAGTGGTGCGAGCGGCACTTGTCGACGACTCACGGGCACCACAGCTCACCGGAGTGCTCATGGTCGCGACTCAAGGGGGCCTCAGGCTGATTGCGACAGACTCGTACCGGCTTGCATTTCGTGACTTCGCGGGAATGGCCGTCGTAGAAGCGGGCGGCCAAGTTCTTGTCCCCGCAAAGGCGCTCGTGGAGGTTCAACGACTGGCTGCAAGTGGTAGGGCAGGCGGTGACGGGACGATCGTCTTCCGACACAGTGATCTTGACGCGGTCTTCGATCTCGCTGATGTCCGCATCACCACACGACTTCTCCGTGGTCAATTCCCAGAAGTTGAACGGCTGATCCCGGCGTCTTACGTCTACCACCTGCATGTTCCACGCGATGATTTTGAAGCAGCCCTGCGCAGGGTCCGCCTCGTGGTGAGAGACACAAAGGACGCGACAACGCCCGTACGTCTGGCTCTCCACTCCGGCGGTGTCGACCTCACTGTACTCACGCCCGAGAGCGGCCGGGCCGAAGAAAGCGTCGAAGGAGACGTTGAGGGCGACGATCTGACGGTGGCTTTCAATCCCAGCTACCTATTGGACGGTGTCGAGGCGGTCCGGGCCGACACCCTGATCCTGGAAGTTAACGATCCCGGCAAACCGGCTCTGGTGCGAGGCGAGGGTGAAGACGAATACCGCTATCTGCTCATGCCAGTAAAGGTGTCCTGAGCCGCGCAGGAAGTCCGCATGAACGAGACGGTGATCATTCGGCTCGAGTTGCGCGACTTCCGCAACTTCAATGCCGTCGAACTTCACCCAGCACAGGATGGCTTGACAGTCGTACAAGGGGAGAACGGCGCCGGAAAGTCCAGTCTTCTCGAAGCCATCGTCTACAGTTCGACGCTCCAGTCCTTCCGGGGAGCACCCCGGGAGGCTGTCGTGCGCCAGGGCGCAGCCGAGGCCAATGTGCGTTGTGACGTCCTAGCAGGCACGCGAAGAGTTGAGATCGAGGTGGAGATCTTGCCCGGCCGGCGTGACCGCGCTTGGCACAATGGTCAGAAGGTGCCCGGTACACGCGGCCTTCTCGAAGTCCTGCGGACGACGTTGTTCACTCCAGACGACCTCGCCCTGGTAAAAGGTGCGCCCAGCGGCCGCCGGGACTTTGTCGACGATGTGCTGGTCAGGTCACATCCACGACTTGGTGCGGATCGATCGGGGCTGGACCGTGTGCTGCGGCACCGCAACGCACTCCTGCGTCAACTTGGCGGACGGCTCGACTCCGAAGCGGCGACGACGCTAGACATCTGGGACGATCGGCTGGCCCAGATCGGTGAGCGCCTGGCTCGTTCCCGTGCCGAGTTGGTCGAGGCGCTGTCGCCTTATGCCGCAGAGGCCTTCTCGGTCCTCGCCACCCAAGCCGGAAGTTTCCAGATGCGTTACCGGCGTTCCTGGGACGGGGTGCTCAGTGACGCTCTTGGTGCAGCGCGTCGGGAGGACCTCCGGCGGGCAACGACGACGGTCGGCCCACAGCGCGACGACATCGAGATCGAGGCCGGTGGGCTCGACGCGCGCACCCGGCTCTCCCAGGGCCGCCAGCGATGCGTCGCTCTTTCGCTGCGTCTCTCGAGCCACCGCCTGATGACGGCGATCACGGGGGCCGCGCCGGTACTGCTCTTGGATGATGCCTTCTCCGAGCTGGATGAAGCAACAGCCCGGGCACTCATGGGTGAGCTCCCCAACGGTCAGGCGTTCCTGACCACAGCCGGTGACCTGCCACCCGGGGCCAAGCCGAAGCTTGTTGCCCGGCTGGTGGACGGTAGGCTCGACTGGTGAACCAGTATGGGGCCGGACCTCGTCGGCTGGGTCGGCGCTCGAACACGGCCCACCCCGGTGAGGAAGACCAAGGGGTGGGCCCAACAGTGCCTATCGGCACGGCACTTGACCGGTTGATGCGCCAGCGTGGCATGGAAGACGCCCTCATCCTCGGGCGTATTGCCAGTTGCTGGGAGGAAATCGTCGGCCCCGAGGTCGCGCGTCAAGTGCGCCCGCAGGTCGTTCGTGACGGCGAGCTCGTCGTCTCGGTCGACCATCCTGCGTGGGCGACCGAGCTTGAGCTCGCGGGTTCTGCGGTGCTCAGTCGCCTCTCCGACAAGCTCGGGGAAATGGCCCCGAAACGCCTCAGCGTGCGTGTGGTGCCGGGCTCACGCAGGTAGACTGGAGGCATCGTCGGGAGTCGTACCCGCATCCGTCAAAGGTCCATCTCCGGCCAGGTTCGCCCGCCATCGTTGGAAGGTCGCGCCCATGGGCTTGGACAGCGGTAAGGAAGCCGGTACCGAACGACGCAACGACGTGGATTACGAGAAGGAGCACAACGACGTGGTTCCAAAGCCGGTGGCGCCCGCTTCCTACGAAGCGGAGGACATCACTGTGCTCGAGGGTTTGGAGCCTGTCCGATTGCGGCCAGGCATGTTCATCGGCTCCACAGGCCCCACGGGCCTCCACCATTTGATCTGGGAAGTCGTGGACAACGCTGTCGACGAGGCGATGGCTGGGTACTGCACTCGCATCGAGGTGACATTGTTGGCCAACGGCGGCTGCCGAGTGAACGACAACGGGCGGGGTATCCCTGTAGAACCCATCCCTAACTACCCGGACAAGACTGCAGCGGAAGTCGTGCTCACGGTCCTGCACGCTGGTGGCAAGTTCGGGGGTTCGAGCTACAAAGTCTCCGGCGGCCTTCACGGCGTGGGCGTCTCGGTCGTGAATGCCCTGTCAACGCGTCTCGTGCTCGAGATCGACCGGGGTGGCAATCGGCACCGGATGGAGTTTGCCGACGGTGGCAAACCGGAAGGCCCACTTGAAGTGATCGGACCTTCACCGAGGGCTCGGACGGGGACACTGGTCACGTT
The DNA here is from genome assembly GCA_963727645.1 of uncultured Acidimicrobiaceae bacterium. Lineage (GTDB taxonomy): Bacteria > Actinomycetota > Acidimicrobiia > Acidimicrobiales > Bog-793 > Fen-455. The sequence goes on along the minus strand of CAVSHA010000024.1, from coordinate 15,345 downwards.
CTGGCCGGATCCCACGGTCTTCGAAGAGACGGAGTTCAGGGCCCAGACTGTACTTGAGCGCTTGCAAGTCATGGCGTTCCTGAACAGAGGCCTCGAGATCCGCTTCAAAGACGAGCGTCCCGAGCACCAGACCGAAGAGACCTACCGCTACACGGGTGGGATCGTCGACTACGTGAAGCACCTCAACACGTCCAAGGAGTCCCTCTTCCGAAAGGTGGCTGCCTTTCTTCAGTCGGAGACCGATCAGGAGGTCGAGGTCGCCTTGCAGTGGAACACCGGCTACTACGAGAGCATCTACTCGTACGCGAACGGCATCGCGACCGGTGAGGGTGGCATGCACGAAGAAGGTTTCAAGAAAGGTCTTACTAACGTCATCAACAAGTACGCGCGCCAGCGCAACTTGGTGAAGGAATCCGGTGACAATCTCACAGGTGAGGACATCCGCGAGGGACTCACGGCGATTGTGTCTGTGCGGATGACAAATCCTCAGTTTGAAGGCCAGACGAAAGCGAAATTGGGCAATGTGTCCATCCGGTCCCTCGTAGAGAAGGCCACGAACGAGAAGCTCGCCGAATGGATGGAGGAGAACCCGAAAGAAGCGGGTCAGATTGTTCAGAAAGCCTTGACGGCGCAACGCGCCCGCGTCGCCGCACGCCAGGCGCGTGACCTAACTCGGCGTAAGAACGCCCTGGACGGGGCTGGCCTTCCAGGTAAGCTCGTCGACTGTTCGTCGCGCGACCCGCGCGAATCGGAGCTGTTCATAGTCGAGGGCTTATCGGCGCTTGGGACCGCACAAGACGCGCGAAACCCGCGTACCCAGGCGATCTTGCCCATACGAGGCAAGATACTGAACGTCGAGAAAGCCCGGGTCGACAAGATGCTGAAGAACGCGGAGATCCAGGCGTTGATCCTGGCAATCGGCGCCGGGGTGGCAGAGGACTTCGATCTCGCCAGGATCCGCTACCACAAGGTGATCCTCCTGGCTGATGCGGACGTCGACGGTTCGCACATACGAACCTTGCTCCTGACCTTCTTTATGCGCCAGATGAAGGCCCTCATCGAGGCAGGTAACGTGTACGTGGCTCAGCCGCCCCTTTACTCCACTCTGGTGGGCAACTCGAAGGTCTACTTGAAGGACGATATCGAACGGGCCCGATTCCTCGCGGACCATCCGAATCACACAAAGGAGTTCCAACGCCTGAAGGGTCTCGGCGAGATGGACTTCACCGAGCTCCGGGACACGACGATCGACCCCAGCCTCCGGTCCCTCCTGCAGGTGACCATGGAGCAGGCTTCGATTGCGGACGACATTTGTTCGATCCTCATGGGCGATGACGTCGACGTACGGCGCCTTTACATCCAGACCCACGCGAAAGACGTTCGTTTCCTGGACATCTGATTCCCGACGCGATCTGGCCGGGCGGGGCCGGGAGGCGTCCCAATTCCAAGACGAGTAGCGGAGGCAGTCCGGTTCATGGCACGAAGCAATGGGAACAATTCGGGCAGATCGGGAGCACGCGCGGCGGGGGACGACAACGACGGCACCGTTGTTGGCGCGATCGAGCCGATCGAGATCCAAGAGGAGATGGAGCGTTCCTTTCTCGAGTACTCCATGTCGGTCATTGTCTCGCGGGCGCTTCCCGATGTCCGTGACGGCCTGAAGCCGGTTCATCGTCGGATCCTCTACGGGATGGCGGACACCGGGTTACGACCGGATCGCCCGCATGCCAAGTGCGCCAAGGTGGTTGGCGACGTCATGGGTCGCTTCCATCCGCATGGCGACATGGCGATCTATGACGCCCTCGCACGCATGGCCCAGGATTTCAGCTTGCGGCATCCGCTCATCGACGGCCACGGGAACTTTGGCGCTCCTGGACCGGAAGCCGGCCCCGCGGCGATGAGGTACACCGAGTGTCGCCTGGCCCCGCTGGCGCTCGCGCTGCTCGACGGTATCGATGAAGGGACCGTCGATTTCATCCCGAATTATGACGGGAACGAGGTCCAGCCGGTCGTCCTGCCAGCTCGCTTTCCAAACCTTCTGGTCAATGGTTCGCAAGGGATTGCCGTCGGCATGGCGACCAACATCCCACCTCACAACCTCGCCGAGGTCATCGATGCAACGCTGCACATACTCGAGCATCCAGAGGCGACGCCTGACGAGCTGATGCGCTTTGTCAAGGGTCCAGACTTCCCAACCGGCGCGCTCATCCTTGGCCGGGCCGGACTGATTGACGCGTACCGAACTGGGCGCGGCTCAGTCAAGATGCGTGCGGTAGCGGAGATCACCGAGTCGCGCTCGGGGGCCGACCAGATCATCGTCAGTGAGATCCCATACCAGACTTCGGTGGCCGGCATCGAGCTGAAGATTGCAGACGCCATCGAGTCCGGTGACCTGACCGGTATCAGCAACGTGCAAAACGACTCGGCCGGAAGGGTCTCACGCCTCGTCATCACCTTGAAGCGTGATGCGAACGCCAACGTCGTGTTGAACAATCTCTACAAGCACACGCCACTGCAGACGACCTTCGGTGTTCATGTGCTGGCCCTCGTCGACGGCGTACCGCGTCTTCTCAATCTTGCTCAGGCGCTCAAGGCCTACGTTGTACACCAGGTCGAGGTCGTGACGAGGCGGTCGCAGTTCCGCCTCCGTAAGGCACTCGCACGGGCGCACATAGTCGAGGGCCTGCTCCGCGCCATCGACATGCTTGACGCGGTGATCGCGCGGATCCGTGCCTCCGAGGATCGTGCCGACGCGAGGATGAACCTCATGAGTGAGCCGTTCTCCTTCAGCGAAGAGCAGGCGAACCATATCCTGGACATGACCCTCAGCCGGCTTACGCGCCTTGGGCGCAGCGAGCTCGAGACCGAGATGGCTCAGCTCAGGGCGATGATCGAGGAGCTCGAGGCAATATTGGGTGACCCCGCTCGGCTTCGCGCCGTGATCTCGACCGAGCTCGAATCGATCAAGCGGCAACACGCAGAGCCACGGAGGACCCGCGTCATCCACGACCCCGGTGAACTCTTTGTCGAGGACCTCATCGAGGACGAGGAGCTCGTCGTGACACTCACCCGAGCTGGTTACATCAAGGCCGTTCAGGCCGATGCCTTCCGAGCTCAGGCACGCGGCGGGCGAGGGGTACAGGGGACGAGGCTGAAGGAAGAGGATCTTATCGACCAGGTCCTCCACACCACGGCGCACTCCCACCTTCTGCTGTTCTCCAATCGCGGAAAGGTTTACCGGCTGAGGGCTCATGAGGTTCCCGTGAAGGAGCGCAACGCTCGGGGAACTCCGATCGTCAACCTCCTTCCCCTCGAGCCGACCGAGAGCATTCAGGCCATCGTCGAGACACGGACATTCGATCCGGATCAGTACCTCGTCTTTGCGACCAAGACCGGTCAGGTGAAGAAGACCGCTTTCTCGGAGTACGACAAGTCTCGCCGCGAGGGCTTCATCGCCATCAACCTGAACGAGGGGGACGAGCTTGTACGTGTCGTCAGGACCGGTGGAGACGACGACTTGTTGATGGTGAGCAAACGTGGCATCGCCATTCGTTTTGCAGAGTCCGAGGTTCGGCCGATGGGTCGCGGCGCGGCTGGAGTCCGGGGAATGCGGCTGCGTGTGGGCGACGAGGTCGTGTCGTGCGACGTGGCGCGTCAGGGAGTGGATCTGCTCATCGTCACCGACGCCGGGTATGGCAAGCGTTCGAAGCTCGACCACTTCAACGCCCAGACCCGAGGGGGCCAAGGTGTTCGGGGCATCAAGCTCACCCAGCGCCGAGGGACGGTTGTCTCTGCGCTCATGGCGTCGCTCGAGGACGAGATCATCGTGGTCTCCTCGGCCGGCGTGATGATACGCACCTCGGTGCGACAGATCGCAGCTCAAGGACGCGATGCAACGGGGGTTCGGGTCATGAACCTCGATGACGGCCAGACAGTCGCGGCGGTGACGAAGGTTCCGCAGGAGACAGAGACGACCGGCACTCAGGCCCGGTTGCCGATCGTGTGATCCAGGATGCTGTCCGCACCCTAATGACTCGTGTCAAGTTGTCCGGGAAGGGCCACGCGGACCTTTCGGATGAGCCGACGGGGGCCCTACGGTGTGGTGCAGTGGTGTAGCGTGACCGTTTCGTCGGGGGCTATAGCTCAGTTGGTTAGAGCGCAGCACTGATAATGCTGAGGTCCTCAGTTCGAGTCTGAGTAGCCCCACACTAAAACCGCAGGTCAGCGCATAGTTATGCTGTGGATAAAGAGCAGCCTCCGTCCGATCTGACACAAATCTGACACAGGAGTAACGGGCACGGGGGTGCGAGGACGGTCTCTCCGGGGTTGTTCGGGTCTGTTCTGGGCGCATTCTGGAAGCGCGACTTTGGTGGTTTGAGGGCTGCGAAGTTGGTCGGTCGTTACTCGCGAGATCGGTGAATAATCGGCCGCGAAATTGGTGAACTGAGCAGTAGCCTGACGAGATGGCTCAGATGCCGGGGTACGAGCGGAGAGTTCATGACCTCGCGCTCGCTCGTCTCGAAGAGGAGCCGCTGCTCTTGTTGCAAGGCCCCCGAACGGTTGGGAAGACTTTCCTCCTCCACCAGCTGGCCGAGGCTCGCGGTGGCGAGGTGATCGACCTCGATGATCCTCCGACGCGCGATGCAGTACGGACTGACGCAGCGACGCTCGTGAGCGGAAGCGGGCCGATCTTCATCGACGAGTACCAACATGAGCCCGCAGTTCTCGCTGCCGTCAAGGCGGAGCTGAACAATGATCTTCGACCCGGCCGGTTCGTGTTGGCCGGATCGACCCGCTCAACGGCCGTGCCCGAAGTCGCGGAGTATCTGGCAGGACGGGTCAGCTTCCTCGCGGTCCTTCCGCTGTCCCAGGGTGAGATCGAGGGTGCACGAGAGAACTTCGTCGAGACACTGATGCTGGGCGAACCGCGTTCGCTAGTGATCAACAAGCGGTCTGAGACTTCACGAGTCGAGTACGCGCGGCGGATCACCACAGGTGGCATGCCGATCGCGCTCGCGAGGAACGAGCCGGCGCGAAGACGGTGGTTCGACGAGTACGTGGAGCTGGTCCTTGAGCGCGGCGTGATGGAGGTGAGCAAGCTCCGCCAACGCCGACAGCTTCCGGCACTCCTCCGGCACCTCGCGTCGCAGACCGGCCAGCTCTTGAACATCACTGCCACGGCGGAGGCCGCAGTCCTCGATCGCCACACGGCGGCCGACTATCTCGAACTGCTCGAATCGGTCTTCCTCGTGCGCCAGCTCCCGGCGTGGGGACGGACGCTCGGAGCCAGGACGACGGGCACGCCAAAGGTTCATCTAGTCGACTCCGGCCTTGCCGCCCGGCTTCTTCGGCTCACACCGGAGCACCTGGCGCGCCGCGATGCAACGGCGCTCTCCGAGTTCGGTCACCTCATGGAGACGTTCGTTGTCGGCGAACTCATAAAGCAGGCGAGTTGGCTGGACGGAATCGCTGGCCTCCACCACTGGCGGACCTATGACGGGGAGGAGGTCGATCTCCTCATCGAACGCGACGACGGCTGTGTCGTCGCGATCGAGGTGAAGAGTGGAACGCGCGTGCCAGGAGAGGACCTTCGGGGACTCGAACGGCTTCGAGACCTTGCTGGCGCTGGATTTATCGGAGGTGTCGCCCTCTACACCGGCGAGCGGTCTTATGCGGTCGGTGACCGTCTCTTCGTTGTGCCAATCGATCGCCTCTGGAAGCCGACACGCTGATTGAAACAATCCAAGAGCTACGAGTACGCCTCGCGGATGGGTACGACCTGCGCGCTCGGTGAGATGCCGGCATCCTTGGCAAGCACGTCGAGAGCGGCGTTGACTTTTTGTTCGGAGTCTGGGAAGAGGTGGCCGTATCGATCGAGGACGGTCACAACTGAGGTGTGACCAGCTCGCGTCGCGATCTCCCGCGGCGTCGCACCTGCCGCGATCCAAAGCGCGACTGCCGTATGACGGAGGTCATGCGGTCGCAGCGGTGACAGCCCGGACGCCTCAACCGCAGGCTTCCAAAACCGCCGCCGCCAACTCGCGAGCCGAACCGGTCCGCCCTCGGGAGCGCTGAATACGAGATCGTCTTGCGCTGCCGGATATCGGCGCAAGTGATCATCGAGAGCATCGATGGCGACACGGGGAAGAGGAACGGCTCGGCGTCCGGCTCGCGTCTTCGGAGGGCCGAAGTAGAGCTGGCCGGAAACTTCCACCAGGATTTCCGTGACATTAACGCGACCATGCAGAAGGTCGAGGTGCTTTGCGCGCAGCCCGAGCATCTCGCCGATCCGCAGTCCGCCGAACGCGCCGAGCATGACGAGGCCGCGATAGCGCTCGTTGATGGTATCGGTGAGCGCACCGATCTCAGCGGGAGCGAGGAATCGAGCCTCCTCACGTTCGATTTTCGGGAGGCGTATCCCGTTGCACGGCGAAGCAGGAATCCGCCCGGCGACGACCGCCGTGGCCATGATCTTCCGCATTAGCAATCCGGCAAGAACGACGGTTGACGGTGCGAGGCCGCGAGCGGTAAGACCCGCGACCCAAGCGCGCACCATGGCGTGGTCGATCTCGGCGAGGCGCTTCTCTCCGAAGGTCGGCTGCAGGTACCGCTTGAGATAACCATCGTCCCGAGCGAGCGTCGATGGACGGAGATCAACGATGCCGGCACGCCACTCCTTCGCCCACGTATCAAACGTGATCTTGCCGAGTACCGGGTCGACGTAAGAGCCAGAGGCCTTCGCATGTTCGGTGCTCGTCAGGAACAGCTCAGCGTCGCGACGTCGGGAGAAGTTCCGACTGCGTTGCTTCCCCTCAGGGTCTCGGTACCGAGCTCGCCAAGCCCCGCTCTTGTCTCGCGTGATTGAACTCACTAGGCCTCCCATCCCCGTGGTGGACACAGCACCTGTCGATAGTGCCACCACGATCTCTCACTACTTCGGGTTACGACGCGTCCGGGCGACGTTGCTGCTCGACCCAATTGCGGATGTCGGCGAGGTCGAACCGGACGTAGTGCCCGACCTTCACAATCGGGACTCGTCGCTCTGAAACCATCCTTCGCACATATCGCTCACCAACGCCGAGGAGCCTCGCCACCGTCTCGATGTCGACCAGCTCGGGAAATTGCAGTTGCTCCATGATCCACCTCCCTTTGAGAGCGGAGGTGGCCAGCCGCTATGGGGCTGCGCAGACCTCCGCTCGATGACCTGACTGTCCGAAGAGACCCCGAGGGTCCGAGCCGAGAGCCAGGAACGCGGGAGGACCCACGGGCGCGATCGAGAGGGCAGTGCGGAGCTGACGGAGGACGCCGCCGTCCCGATCGCGCTCGACAGAGGTTGCACGTCGCAGCGCAGCCGATCCGACGATGAGCAGTTCCGCGCGCCGGGTTCCGAGGAGGAGCCGTCTGACGGTAGCGAGCACAGTGGCGACGGCTCCTGGCTCCCGGCGTGCGGACGCATCGCGACAGAGCACGAATGCTTCGAGCGTCACGGCGATGAAGCCGACCGTCACCATGACGATGAGGTGCCGGAGCGAACCGGCCGCACCTCCCACCCCGAGATGGTGGACCCAGAGGTTGGGCGCGACGACGACATGGGCGTGCAGTCCCACCACAGTTACGACCGAGAAGCACACGACGGCGGTCAAAAGCATCAGCCGCGCCAGGAAGGAGGCGACCGTGGTCAACACCTCCGCGTACTGGCGAGCGATGTCGGTCGTTCCGAAGTCCCCTCGATGAGCCATCGCCTCTCATGGTACGGCGCGGTCGTATCAGTCCCGACGCGCCTTGCTCCCAAATCGACGCCGATCCTCATTCGCTCATTGACCCCCATTGACCACTGTTCACCGTTTCGGATTCCGCCATTTACAAGGCTTTTGTCGCCTGTCATAACTGGTTCTCGTGACTCCCAAGCTCGACACCACTGCATCGCCGATGCGGGGAGTCACCGGGGCGTCGCTCCGATGATGAGCCTCACGCCGATGGCGCCCTCGGCCTGGCGCTACTACGCCGAGGAGATCGCGCAGGGACGCGAGGACTATTACGCACGGAGCGCCGAGCGTCCTGGCCGCTTCGTCGGTCGCGGCGCAGAGTCCCTCGGGGTCTCGGGCAGAGAGGCTGACGCCGTCGCGCTGGAGCGTCTCTTCGGCCACGGCACCGATCCCCGCGACGGCACTCCGCTCGGGCGCAGCTTCTCGCCGGAGGACTCGCGCGCCGTCGCGGGCTTCGCCCTCACGTTCTCACCACCAAAGAGTGTCTCGGCGCTGTGGGCGCTCGCGGAGCAACAGACTGCCGATCAAGTTCTGGCCGCGCACGAGGCAGCGGTCTCCACAGCGCTCGCCTTCGTCGACGAGCACGCGTCGTTCACCCGTCGTGGACACAACGGTGTCGTGCAGGTCGACACCGATGGGCTCATCGCCGCGAGCTTCGTCCATCGCACCTCGCGAGCCGCCGACCCACAGCTCCACACTCATCTCCTCGTCGCGAACAAGGTCCGCGCGGCAGACGCCAAGTGGCTCTCGCTCGACGGGCGTGAGCTGTTCGAGACGCAGAAGGCCGCTGGGATGCTGTACAAGGCGGCACTCCGCTCCGAGCTGTCGACGCGCCTCGGCGTCGCATGGACGCCAGTCGACGAGAACGGTGTCGCGGAGGTCGTGGGCGTTCCGCAAGCGCTCATCGAGCAGTGGTCGGCGCGCCGCCACGAGCTAAAGGCGGTTGGCGACGAGCTGATCGCGAACCGCGAGGTGGAGCTTGGACGGACGCTTACTCCGAACGAGCGAACCGAGTGCTTCCAGATCGCCGCCTACCGCACCCGCACGCCGAAGCTCGACGCTGACACCCCGACCGCGGAGCTGCGCGCGCACTGGCGAACCGAGGCAGACGCGTGGAGTCTCGGTCCCGAACGATGGCTCGGGAACATCACCAACCGACCTGCGCGCCCGGCGGACCTCCCCGCGGAGGAGGTCGTGGCGGAGGTCATCGTCCGTCTCGAGGAGCAGAGCGCGACGTGGGGACGCGCGGAAGTCGTCGAGGAGGTGTCACGGTTCGTCAGCGCGACGACCGCAGAGGAGGTCCGCGAGTGCGCGGAGGTTCTCGCACAGCGGGTGCTCGCCTGTGCGGAGGTGGTCTCGCTCGCCGGTCCGCTCCCTGCGGAGGCGCCGGTGTCGCTGCGGAGGCGAGACGGCATGGCGGCGGTCGAGCGGCACGGCGCGCTGCGCTTTTCGACGCGGGCAACGCTTCGGCGTGAAGCAGCGATCCTCGAAGATGTCGACGCTGGTCGTGACGCGCATGCGGCCGTCGTCGACGAGTTGACCGTCGAGCGGGTGCTAGCGGACCCTCCGCTCGGCGGGGACCAGCGCGAGGCAGTGCGCGGGCTGCTCACCGGTGGCGAGCGCGTCGCTCTTCTCGTCGGTCCGGCGGGCACGGGGAAGTCGCGCGCACTCGACGCCGCGCGTCGCGCATGGCAGGCCGCGGGCTATGACCCGATCGGGCTCGCGCCCTCCGCCATGGCGGCGCAGGTGCTCAACCGGGAGGCGGGTGTCCGATCCGAGACACTCGCGAAGTTCCTCTACGAGCGAGAGCGCGGCACCTCGCCGATGATCCTCGACCGCCACAGCGTCGTGATCCTCGACGAGACCGGGATGGCTCGCACCGACGACCTCGCGAAGCTCCTTGCCGCGGTCGAGCAGGCGGATGCGAAGCTCGTGTTGGTCGGGGACCCACACCAGCTCGGCGCGGTCGGACCCGGTGGGATCTTCCGCACGCTTGTCGCCGATCACGGCGCGCACGAGCTGGAAACCGTGCGGCGTTTCCACCACGCGTGGGAGGCCGCGGCTTCGCTCCGCTTGCGCGAGGGGGAACCGTCGATCCTCGCCGCCTACGTCCGCCACGACCGGATCGCGAGCGGGAGCCGCGAACAGATGATCGACCGCGCGTTCCGGGCCTGGACGGACGCTCGCGAGAACGACACATCGCTCCTCCTCATGGCGGGCGACAACGCGACCGCCGATGAGCTCTCGCGGCGCTGTCGTGCGGAGCTCGTCGCACGAGGCTGGGTCGCGCGCGGCGGCGTGCGGATCGCGACCGGTACTGCCAGTCGCGGCGACGAGATCGTGACCCTGGAGAATGACCGCAAGCTCCGCGCCCCGCGAGGCGAGTTCGTCCGCAACGGCGCGCGCTGGCAGGTCGTCGGCACCTCCGACGACGGCTCGATGCGGGTCACTTCCGTAGAGAGCGGCGGCATGGTGACGCTTCCGCCAGAGTACGTGCGCGAGCACGTCGCGCTTGGCTACGCGCTCACGGTCCACAAGTGCCAGGGCAAGACGGTCGATCGCGCTGTCGTCCTCGTCGACGAGAAGATGACTGCGGCACAGCTCTACGTCGCGATGAGCCGCGGGCGCGAGGAGAACTGCGCGTTCGTGACCCTCTCTGACGACTCGCCCGAGGACCACGCGCGCAGACCCTCGCTCGACGCGATCGAACTGCTCACGCGAATCATGCGGCGCGAGGGAAGCGACCGCTCCGCGCACGACGTGGTTCGCCGCAACCTCGCGCGCTCGGAAGACCTCACGCTCCTCACCGATCTCTACGACGACGCGAGGGAGCGCATCGAGCGATCGGTTGGTCCGGACCGACGCAAGGCGATCGCGGCGCTGGAGCCACGAGCGAACGTGGTGGACGCCACCCAACACTTCCGCGCCGCGGGGGACGCGATACGTCGCGCCGAGGAACAGCGGAGCAAAGCCGAGTCGCGGCTCGACGAGACCGCGCGCGAGCCGATCCGGACCCACCTTCCCGGCAGGCTCGGCGAAGGCTCCCGGTATCGCGCGGACCATGAGCGGCGAATGGCTGAGGGCGCTCTCTTCACCGCTCGACGAGCCGAGCAGGAATCACTTCGCGCTTATGAAGTGGCCCGCCATCGCCTCGTGGATGCGGAGACCGCGGCAAGCGAGATGGCGGTGCTCCGCGGGGAGCAAGACCAGCGCGAGTCGTGGCTGCGAGAGCACCCGGACGAGGTGCAATGGGCTCGCGACCTCAGGGAGCGGATCGAGGAGCGGAAAGCGGACGCGGCAGGGCTCGGTCGCGATGGCCGCGGTATCGAGCGCGGTGACCGAAACGCGTCTCGCGTTGCCCGAGCGGGACGGAGCGATTCCCGATCAGCGAAACCACAGGAGCAAGCCGAGACGACCACTCATGGCCTCGATCCAGCGACCGTGGCCATCCTCAGGCGGTCGAGCAGGACCTCCCCCTCGTCACTGCCGCCGCGCTCGCCAGAGCGAGAGCAAGAGCGTCCGTCACTGGGTCGGTAGAACGCGGGGGTCCACCGAACTGTAATCGGCATCCGTCATTTCTGCCTAGATGAGCCCGGGTGATGGCCGGCGCAGGTGGATGGCCATCTGCAGGACATCTGTGACTAGCTCGGCCCGCATGTGATCGGCCATGGCAAAGCCGACGACACGGCGGCTCTCGAGCATGACGATCTTGGCGGGAGTGGGGGTTCACGTCGGAGGGCCGACGGCGCGGATCTGCGACTGGGCCCATGGTCTCACCAAACGTCCACGTAGCGCGTCCGTGCTAGAGAGGCCTTCGACGTCGTCAGTGACCGCTCGACGGTGTCCTCAGTCGTGTCGTCAGCGGCTTGAGACATATGGGAACGGCGGCGGCGATGTGGAACCATGGGTCGCCTACGATTTGATCATGAAAGACCGAGGTCCGCCCGCCGAAGCCGAGTCTGCATCTGGCCTTGTCGCGAAGGACCAGCGGGCCTATCGCGAGCTCAGCGTGCAAGGCGACGTGCACATGAAACTTGCTCGTTTGCACGGAACGCTCCGGCGTGCGTCCGAGCAGGACGACTGCGACTTTCTGGTTGAAGGATCGCATGGGCACTTCATTCGGGTCCGCTTAGTCCCGGAGCACCTCGTCGGCCCTCCCGGCGGTCCGGTCGTCCTCGACTCCTGTGGCAAGCCGTTCGCTGACGACGGCGACGAGGTGCTTTGCGTCGGCGGAGGCATCCCGGCATCGAATGTCGAAGGGGGACGGTCGGTGTTCGTCGCTGGCAAACTGCGGGTGTTCGAGTGAGGTCGGCCTGCCCAAGGCTCGGAGGGGCGACATGCACGTTCTCGTGTGTCCCGTCAGCGACCGAGGCGATCCTCAGGCGGTCGAGCAGGACCTCCCCCTCGCCAGGGCCGCCGCGCTCGCCAGAGCGAGAACGACCGTCACTACGTCCGCGCGGATTGCCCTGACCGGGAACTAATTGGGTCCGCGAGACAATAAGTATCTGATGGCACAGGTTGACGACTCGGATGAGGCTGTCTTGGCAGCGTCGCTAGCCGAGCCGCCAGGCTTTGCAGCGCTGTTCGAGCGCCACGTTGATGGGGTTTACAGATACCTGTCGTTTCGCGTTGGACAGGACATGGCCGAGGACCTGACGGCCGAGACGTTCGCCCGCGCCTTTGCCGGAAGGCGACGGTATCAGGCGGAGCGTGGCTCGGTGAAGGCGTGGCTCTACGGCATCGCCACGAACCTGGTTCGGGAGAACCGCCGGTACGAGCGACAGCGAGTTAGGGCACTCGCCCTGAGCGACGGGGACGCGCCCGCCATCGACAGTGCCACGCAGGTTGCCGAACGCCTACGCCTCGCCGGCGCTTTGGCGTCCCTCAAGCCGGAATGGCGGAGCGTCGTCCTTGTCATCGGAGTCGGTGGACTGAACTACGAGGAAACCGCCGCTGCCCTACACATTCCCATCGGCACGGTGAGGTCGCGCTATTCGCGGGCGCGGACTCAACTCATCACCAGCCTGGCTGACAGCGGCGAGCACAGCGTCACAGGAGACCCAGTGTCATGACCGATTCCCCGTTGGACCTTTCCGCGCTCACTGACGTGATCCCTGGGCCGACTCCTGAGGTACGCGAGCGGCTCACGGCGAGGCTCCAAACCCTTATCGAGTCTGAGCAGCAGGGACGCGTCGAGCCGCGTGGGAGATGGCAACAGGTGTCCTGGACCCATCGCGCCGTCGTCATCGCTGTCGCAGCGGCCATCGTGGTCGTGTTCTTCGTCCCCCTGCCACACGTCAGCTTGTTCCACAGTCTCGTCGCCCCGGCGAAGGTGACCCCGACGAACACACCGATTGTCGCCTCAGCGTGGGTCACCCCGATCGAGGTCACAGGTGCCGGAGGTTACCTCTGGATGCTCGGGACGTATCCCTGTTCAACCGGGACCTGTTCGGTGATCATGCGAAGCTCCGACAGCGGCAAGTCCTTCGTCAGGACAGGCACGCTCCCCGCAGCCGACTACCGCATTGAATTCGCGAACCGGGAGGACGGCTACGCCTTCGGTTCGGGAGGCCCGCTGAACGAGTCCCGCCTCTATTGGACTGGCGACGGGGGGAAGACCTGGCGGTTTGCACTTGCCGGATTTCGATACTCCCCTCCACAGGTAGTCGTCATTACAGACGGGCGCGCCTACGTGCTCTTGTCCACGAACTGCTCAGCCAAAGGTGCGTGCAAGTCTGTCCAACTCGCGTCGTCCCTGGTGACAAGCGATACGTGGACAACAAGAAGGGTGCCGCTAACGGTGAGCGAAGCCGAGTTGCAGTTTGGCTGGACAGCTTTTGGCTCGAACGTGTGGCTGCTTCTGACCTCGGTCAGCAACGCTCACCTGCTCGTTTCCCACGATGGCGGCCGGACTTTCTCCAAGCTGACACCAGGTGGCTATCTCGGGGCTCTTGGGTGCAATCTCACCGCTACGTCATCCAGCACGTTGTGGGGCTTCTGTGCGACGGGTAACGGCGGCTACGCGATTCGTTCGACCGACGGGGGCAGGAGCTTCGTGAGCGTGAGGACTCCGGGGGGCTTGTCGAACTACGTCCTGATATACCCCACGTCAGATAGCGAAGCCATTTTCTACCCAGACTCCGGGGACATGTGGCTGACACGAGACGGCGGCAGACACTTCACATCCCCGTTGCGGATTCCTCACAGCTCCGAATACAACTGCGAAGTGGCTTTCACCAGCGCGAAAACGTGGCTGGTGTTGGGATTCTCAGGTTATAGACCGAACATTCCCTACTTGATGTGGCGCACAACCAACGCGGGGCGCTCATGGCAGACGGTAAACGCACCGCGAGTTCCGACCACGTCGAGCACCGTCAAGCCCACCGGCGTCGTGACCGGGGTTGTGCAAGCCTGCGAGGGAGTTGCGGTGCCGGCTGGCGAGATTCTCCGTATGAAGGTGAAGGTAAGCCTCTACTCAGGGTCAAAGCGCGTAGCTTCGGAGACGGTGGTCTGGGGTACCAAGTACCGGTTCTCAGTCAGTCCTGGGACGTACCGCGTGACAGGCTGGTGGGGTTCCAAGGGTGTGACGGTGCGGGCTGGTCGTGCGGTCACTGACAACTTTTGGAACGCCTGCGTTTAGGTTTGGGACGTTCGACGGTACGCGGAACACATGACGTCTGAGCTTCGTGGGAGCATGACCGCGGGGAAGCTGCGCGCCCTCGTGCCGGTTACGGCAAGAGCGTGAAGGCCCTGACGTGACGCGAGCGAACGACCGCGAAGTCGCGGTGGTTCAACGTGGCGATCCGTGCAACCCCGAGGCGTTCACCGAGAGCGATGAGCGAAGCGTCTGTACCACCGAGGCGTAAGTCGGAGTATTCCTCAACCAGTTCAGCAATGCGGGTCCAATCGGCAAGTCGCAGCGGCTCAACACGTAAGTCGCCATCAACGATCGAACGAAAGAGCGCTGCGTCGGCAATCGGTCCTAGTTCGCGGTCAAGGAGGTAGCTCGCCTCAGCGATGACCAAGGCACTCGTGACAAGTGGCCCCGCGTCCTTTTCCAGCAGTGCCCGGCAAGCTTGATGGTCGGCGTCGTTCCGATCAGCCGTGGCGAGGAGCGGGCCGGTGTCGACCAGAAGCACTCAGTCGCGCCCGAAGCCGTCTGCGAGTAGTTCGTCGACGTTTGCCGCGCCCCTCGACTGACCCGAGGCGCCAATAGCAGCAAACGCAAGATGGCGGCTCGCTCCGCTGGGCACTGGCTCGTGTTCAGACTCGCTGAGTGCGGCGTCAAGAAGATCGACGGCAGCAGCCTCGACGCTCGTTCCGCGCTCGACCGCCACTGCTTCGACGCGGCGCGCTAGTTCGTCAGGCAGCCTTACGTTGATGCTCATCGCCCTCAAGTGTAGGTGCTCTCCGTTTGAAACCAACCAACGCCGTCCCATCGTCTTGCAGTGGCCCCGTTCGGGTGCCGAACGGAAGTTTTGGGCACGACGTTCAGTGGGGTCACGCGGGATAAGCGCGGGATAGATTCCTCGATACGGACCTCGACCGATGGTCGACACACGTCCTGACATCCGGTGAT
>CAVSHA010000023.1:0-6726 GCA_963727645.1 uncultured Acidimicrobiaceae bacterium | reverse complement strand
GCACAACGGCCGCGCAGACCAACGGCGTTGGCGCCGAAGGCCACAAGACGATTCCGCCCAAGGTCCACGGCGGCGATCGTCGGCTCGTCGACGATGATGCCGCGGCCGGGGAGCTGCCACGAGCGTGCGCGCTGTCCCGAAGTCGACTGCGAGGTCGGCGCCCACTACTGGCCGACCTTGGGTGGCGGCTCGATGGGCCGGGCTGCCAGGCTCCAGTCGATCCCACCTTCCCAGGTCTCCTGCTTCCAGATTGGAGCGGTCGCCTTCAAGGTGTCGATCAGGTACCGGCATGCGTCGAACGCCTCGCCCCGGTGCGGCGTCGAGACAACCACCACGACCGACGCCTCTCCGAGCCCGACACGACCGACCCTGTGCCAGACAACGGCCCGTCCGAGGTCAGGCCAGCGCTCGCGCGCTGCAGCCACGATCGCCTCGAACCTGGGCAGCACTTGCGGGGCGTAGGCCTCGTAGTCGATCGCTCGCACCCCCGTCCGCCCTTCGGCGTGATCACGAACCGTGCCAACAAAACACGCCACCGCACCGCACGACGGCTTCTCAACCCAGGCGAGAGCGCGCTCGCTCGGAAGAGGCTCGGCGGTCAGCCCGAGCCAGTTGTCACCTTTCGCCGACGCGAGCACGTGGGTCATGGTATGCGACCTGTCGGCGCCAGGCGGGCTCCCGGGAGGAACCCGATGCCCCAACCGGACCCACCTTCAGTATCCTCGGTGACCGTGGTCGAACTGGGAGACGACTTCGACGACGTTCACGATGAAGGCCCATGTGGTCCCCTTCTGCCACCTGACGACCGTCTCTGGCGACACCCCTCCGAGCTCGGTGAGCACAACGTTCCGATCACAGCGGACGCGCTTTCAGCGCGTCGCAGCTGGATGGCCGCGACGCCATCGCGGGCCGGGGCTTGGTCGGCCGGCATAGTTGGCGCGCTGCTGGCGACCGGTGTGGTGCTCGTCGGCGGTCACCTCACTCACCTGCTCTCGTCCTCTTCGCCAGGCTCGTCGGCTTCGGCAGTGACGCACCGTCACATTGACGCGCCGATGACCTCGCCGTCCTCGCCAGCCATCGAGGTACCTGTTTCGACGACAACAACGGCCCTGGTGGGAGTCGAGCCCGGCCTTTACGAGCTGGCGGCCCGGGCCGTGACAGCAATGCCGGTCGTCCTCGACGGCAGCGCGAGCGGCGTCGGCGTCGTCGTCAGCTCGAAGGGCTACGTCCTCGTGCCCGCCTCGCTCGTCACTGACGCGGACGATGTTTCGGTCGTCATCGACGGCCAGCAGCTCGTCGCAAAGCTGGTCGGAGTCGACCCCGGCACCGGGCTCGCAGTCGTGCGCGTACACGACCCGGATGCCCTCACGGCAGCACGTTTCGTATCGAGTGCGGCGATGGGATACGGCTCATTCGTCGCCCTCGCCTGGGTTGACGACCACGGGGCCCACACTTGCTGGGGTACCGTCAGCCAGCTCGGTGTCCAGCTGACCTCAACGAGCAACAGCCCGCCACTTCTGGACTCTTTGGAAACGCTCGATCCGCCCGCCGGTGTGCAGGCCGGTGGCGTCGTCCTCGATGGTGCCGGACGCCTGATCGGGATGGTCACGAGTGTCGCTGGGAACAGGTTGGTAGCGACGCCTGGGTGGCTGGCCGCCATCGTCTCGGAGGACCTGATCTCGAACGGACGAGTTGTCCACGGCTGGCTCGGGATCACCGGCAAGACCACCTCGGTGTCCTCCTCGAGCACCGCCGTCGAGGTTCTGTCGGTCGAACCGGGAGGTGCGGCTGCCAAGGCCGGAGTGGAGCCAGGCGACCTCCTCGAAGCCGTGAACGGCAAGCCCATCAGGACAATCTCAGGCATCGTGGCGGCGCTGTATTCGTTGCCACCGGACCAGGCTGTCGTGCTCAACGTCGTGCGGCGCGGCCACACCTGGGACGCCCGCGCTCGGCTCATGGCGGCAGCCTGAGACCTTCGCAATCCGCCTGAGTGGTCCGGACCCTGCCCGAGCCGCCTCCCCTCTAGCATCGGACAAGTGAGCGATCCTCTCGCACCCGGCGGTGGCGACTTCCTTCGCAACATGCTGGGCGACCTCCTGCGGTTGATTCGAACCGAAGGACCACTCCAGTGGGAGCTCGCCTTTCAACTGGCGACCAGCGTGGCCGCGGGGGACGAGCCTGACCCCAACCCCGATCCGATTGCGCGGATTCGTCTCGAGGAGCTGAGCGCGATCGCCGAGCTGCACGTGAGCGACGTCAGCGGCATGGCCCTCGGATACGGTGGCTCGAGCCTCAAGCTCGTTCCGACCACGCGCGTCGAGTGGGCCCGGAGGAGCCTGGAGGCCTGGCGCCCATTGCTCGACCGCCTCGCTTCAGCCTTGACGACTACGGCTGGGGCCGCTAGCCCGGGCTCCGGCTCGGACGCGCCCCGGCCACTCGGCTTCAGACCTGCCACAGGTGCCTCCGCAACAGGCTCTGAGCCCGGCAGCCGGGCATCGGATGCAACCGGTGCTGGCGCGGGTGACGAGGACGGGATGCCGGTAGATCCCTTTCTCGGAGATCCGTACCTGTTCAGGGGTGCGGAACCTGCCGACAGCGCGGATGCCGGAGACGCGGATCTCGCCGAGATGATCGGCCGATGGACCTCGGCCATGGCCCCTGCGATGGCGGCGATGCAGGTCGGCTCCGTGGTCGGTCACCTCGCACGGCGATCTCTGGGACAGTACGACCTGCCGTTGCCTCGTACTTCTTCGACCGAGATCCTCGTCGTTCTCGGCAACCTGGACCGTGTCGCCGAGGAGTGGTGCCTCCCGCCCGACGACCTGCGACTATGGCTGTGTGCGCACGAGATGGCGTTTCACGCGGTGCTCAGCCGGCCGCACGTTGCGAGACGGCTCGAGGATCTCGTTGTCGCTCACGTCAAGCTCGTTCGCCCCGATCCGCGCGACTTCGAGGGGCTGCTTCAAGGTATCGACCCCGGCTCCATTCCCGGCCTCTCCCAGATCATCGGTGACCCCTCGCTCCTCGGCGAAGCTGATTACGGCCCGTCACCCGAGCTCGAGAGGGTACGCGCTCAGCTCGCATCGCTGACGGCCGCGATCGCTGGTTACGCGGAATACGTCACCTCCGTGGTCGCCTCCCGTTTGATCGGAGGCCATGCACCTATCGGCGAGGCGATGCGCCGACGCCGCGTCGGTCGCGGTGAAGGTGAGCGCGTCGCAGAGTCCCTGTTCGGCCTGCACTTGGATCAAGAGGACGTCGACCGCGGCGCGGCTTTCGTCCAAGGCGTGCTCGAGCGTTCCGGAGAACTCGACCTGGCACGACTATGGGTCGACGAGGAGCACCTGCCGACGCCGGCCGAAGTCGAAGCCCCAGGACTGTGGCTCGCCCGCATCAACCTCGAGGAGAAGGACCTCTAGCGTCGATCAGGCGAGCCCAACCTCTTCTTCGGGCACGCCGAAGTCCCACTCCAAAATGAGGTTCTCCCTCTCGGCATCCCGGACGATACGCTCACGGTTCCTGCGAAACTGCGGATCGTGCGGCGGCAGCAGCACAAGGCGCGCGAGGGCACGCTGGCGGAACTCCTCGATGACAGCACGGTCACCGAACTCCGACTCCACTTCCCAGTGGGGCGCGACTGGACCGAGGTAGACCATCCGTATGTGCCCGCGTGGCGGCTCGGGCGGCTGATGTTCCTCCGGGTTGATCAAGCTCATTGTCTCTCCTTGGCGGCAGAACCGGCCGAAGTGTACCGGTCCACACGACTATGGGGTTTCCAGCGAACGCTTGGTCGCCCGGTCAAGACAGGCCGGCATGGTGCAGTATCTGGGCCACAATGCCACGGATCTCGTCAACCGCGATCGCGAAGCCGACGTTCTGCGCCGGTGCATTGCCCTGCGAGCTGGTTGCGACAGCCGTGTTCATCGCGACCACCTGTCCGGACGAATTGACCAGTGGGCCGCCCGAGTTGCCCGGGTTGATGGGTGCGTCGGTCTGGATCAAGCCGGTCAGGCTCTCGGTCGCGCCGTTGTCGGTCGTGGCAGTGAGCGACCGGTTCAAGGCCGACACGATGCCCTCGGTCACAGTTGGACCGCCGGCGAGCGCGAGCGCATTGCCTATGGCCAGCACGCCGTCACCTTGTTGGGCTGAGTTGGAGTTTCCGAACCGGACAGTTGGCAGCGAGTGACCCGCCCCTTCCACCTGCACCAGCGCAATGTCCTTCAGGGCATCGGTTCCGATGATCTTGGCCCGGAACTGCCTGACTTGCCCGTACAGCGTGACGGTGACGGTCTGGGCGCCTTCGATCACGTGGTTGTTCGTGAGGATGACTCCGCTCGGCTCGATGATCATGCCGGTGCCCGCGCCTTGCACATAAGCCCCGAGGTCTCCGACGCCCCGGAAACTGCTGGTGTCGATTGAGACGACGGCTGGGAGAACCGACGCAAGAATCGACTGGACGTCGCCGACTTGCACCTTGCCGCTCTTCGTCGGGAAGTACTCCCTGACGATCGTCTGGGGAGAGCGGCTCGTGAACGCCGCGACCAGGCCACTGCCGACCACAGCTCCGACCACGGCCGCTGCAAGGGCCACGCCGAACCATCCGGGGATGGTACGCGGAGGACGCTTAGGCTCCTTGGGCTTCGGCTGCTCCCGGTGAGCCCACTGACTTGGCCACTGTGGTTGCGGGTAGCCCGGTCCGGGCCAAGGAGATTGGCCGTAGCGATCTGGCCCGTAACCCTCCTGGAGATAGGGACTCCGCGGGTATCCAGACCAACCGGCTCCCGTCGCCTCCGAGCCCAGCTCGCCATGGGTCGTCTCGCCGTACCCGGTCTGGCCGAGAGCGTCCCACTCACTCTCAGGAGCGACGGCGTCATCGTCGGCGGCAGGCTCGGCGGCCTCGATGAGCTCGCTGGAAGCGTCGTCGCTCGGCACGCCGCCACTCGTGTTTTCAGGCTCGCCCCAACTCAGCAGCTGGCTCAGCGGGTCGGCGCCGACGATGTCGTCGCCACCCGAGCTTCCTGGCACCTCGACAATCTACAGGTCTCCCCGGCACGGGCATCTCCGGCAGTCTGCTCGGAGCCGGATGAACAGGACTTCAAACAGAGTCTTAGGATTTCCTGCGAATATCCTCGCTCCCATGGCGTTGAGTCACGGAACAGGTCACAATGGTGTCGTGGACACTTCGTGGATGGGGCGGGGGAAGTGCCGGGAGATGCCTCCTGACACGTTCTTCCCGAGTGACGGTGTGGGGGTAGAAGTGGCGCGACGGGTCTGCGCCGATTGCCCGGTGAAAGAGCCCTGCTTGGAATATGCCATGGTCAACCACATCGACCACGGTGTCTGGGGCGGGACTTCAGAGCGAGAGCGCAGGCGGATCGCCCGTCATCGTCGGCTCATTGGAGTTCGCTCGAGCTGAGCTGCCGAGCGGTCCTTTTCACGCCTCGACGGCGGTGGCTCAGGAGGCTGTATTGGCCGTCTGGGCCAGGACGCGAGCCCTGCGGACCCTGCGGCGCTCCCGTTCGCTCATGCCGCCCCAAATGCCGAACTTCTCGCTATTGGCTATCGCGAATTCGAGACAGTCACCTCGGACCACGCAGCCGCGGCAAACCTCTTTGGCCTCACGGGTCGATGCACCTCGCTCTGGGAAGAACAGTTCCGGATCGACGCCCATGCAGTTAGCACGGCCCTGCCAGGTCCTGTCGAGGCCACCTTCGAACAACGCTTGGAGTGCCATCTTTGGCGCCCCCTCCCCTGACAACTCGCAACCGTGTAGTTACAAGATGGTGATTATCATGGACCCTCGCGCGATCCGATGCAAGAGGGAGTTTCGATTTACCCGCAAAAGGGCGCTGGGCACGGCTGCCAATAGCGTTCGCGATCGCCTCGTCCAGCCTTCTAGAAGCCCTTCATGCCCCCCGGGAACGCCGTCGTGACAGCTGCCGGCGGTTCTCTATGAAGTTGACAAGGACGTAATCGCCGAGTGTGTCGGGGGTCGTGAAGAAGGCCCGGCCCCGGTTCAGTTGCGTGATCTTCTCGATGAAGTCGCGAAGGTGTCCCGTCGCGTCCAGGGCAAAGGTGTTGATCCGGATACCCTCTCTGGAGCAGCGCACGACCTCCAGCAGGGTCGCTTCGACAGTTGCCGGCGCAGGTGGATAGTTGAAGAAGACCCCGCCATCCGCCTGAATATGCGCGGTCGGCTCACCGTCGGTGATCATCACGATCTGTCTCGTGCCATGGTGGCGGGCGAGCAGCTGCCGGGCCAGGACAAGCGCGTGCTGCATGTTCGTGCCGTACACATAGTCCCAGGAAACGGCCGGCAGCTCCTCAGGTCGGATCTCGCGTGCTCGTTCGGAGAAGCCGATGATCCCTAGGTAGTCCCTCGGGAACTGGCCCGAGATGAGGGTCTGCATGGCGAGTGCGACCTTCTTCGCGGCAAGGAAGTTGTCGCGCAGCGGCATGGACAGGGAGAGGTCGATCAGGAGCACGGTCGCACACTGGCTCTGGTGCTCAGTCCGCTCGACCTCGAAGTCCTCGGGGCGCAGCCGGACTGGGAACCGCGCACCCGGCCTGTCGCCACCGTCGAGCTTGCCTTCGGCGACCTGGCGACTCAAGGCGTTTCGCAAGGTCCGCTCGATGTTCAAGTTGAACGAGTCCCCGATCTCGTAGGGCTTGGAGTCCTCGGCGCGCTCATGTCCCACTCCGACCTGGTCGACCCCATGCCCGCCT
>CAVSHA010000022.1:0-20088 GCA_963727645.1 uncultured Acidimicrobiaceae bacterium | reverse complement strand
GAGGACGGCCAAGTCGTAGCCGACGCCAAGGAGCGTGGTCGCCACCGGGTGGCGGAGGTCGTGGAACCGCACCGAGCCGATGTCCGTTTGCGCCCGTGAGCCGCTCCCGACCGCTCACAGCGAGTCAGACGGTACTGAGGGACCCCGAACTACTAGAGCAGTGCGGCGGCCAGGAAGGGCGGGATCCGGCAGAAGACCCTGATCGGCTTGTTACGATGTCGACTTCCCGGAAGTGGTCACTCGAATTTCGGACTGGGACAACACCGGGTGGCCGTTTCTTGGACTATTCGATAGGAGCGTGCCGTGTCGTTGCAAGGAGAAAACGTCGATTTACGGTCGGCGCTGTCTTCACTTGGGACCGCAGGAGGGCGGCGGGCTGGGGCGAGGCCGGGTCCGTTCGCGCCGTCGGGGGTGCGTCGGGTGAGGCCCCCGGTCTTGCTAGCAGTGGCCATGACATTGTCGGCCCTTGTCTGGGCGGGTGCGGCAGCGGGCGCCGTTACCGGTAGGGATGCAGCAAAGACCCCGTCCGCCCACCGCCTCTTCGAAGAGGGCGTCAACGCGGCCGCGGCGCCTCGGACAAGGAGACTCGTGGGCTATCAGATTGCGACGAGTCGTGGCAACAACTCGCGCGACGGCTGGTATCCGAACGAGCCGGGCCTGAGCCCTGAAGTCGTCGGGTCGTCTGACTTCGGACAGCTCTTCGCGACCCAGCTCAACGGTCAGATCTATGCGCAACCCCTTCTGGTCGGGCACATCCTCCTCGTCGCTACAGAGACCAACTGGGTCTACGGCCTCAATCCCGTGACGGGAGCCATCGAATGGTCTCGCCAGATCGGCAAGCCATTCGCAGACGCTTCCCTGAAATGTGGCGACCTGGTTCCAGACCTAGGAATTACATCGACTCCCACGGTCGACCCGGCCACCGGGATCGCCTACCTGGTCGATCAGGCCCACCTTCCGGGCAACGCCGGTGTGGCGTGGTTCATGAACGCGATAAACCCGGCCACCGGTGCCGAGATGCCCCGCTTCCCAGTCGAGATCAAGGGCCCACCTTCGAACAATCCGCTCCAACCCTTCGTCGCCACCAAAGAACTGCAGCGCTCCGGCCTCTTGTTCCTGGACGGCGTCGTGTACGCCGCATTCGGGTCGCATTGCGACTACCCGCCATATTCCGGGATCATCGTCGGAGTCTCGACGAGCGGCAAACAGACGACGATGTGGAGTGACGAGGGTACGGGAACGGGCAGCGGCGGTGGGATCTGGCAGGGTGGTGGGGGTCTCGTTTCACCGGGTCCCGGCCAGATCTTCTTCGAGTCGGGCAACGGCTTCGGCGAGAGCGAGGATCCGCCGGTGCCAACCCCGGGTTCGAAACCGCCTGCGAATCTGGGTGATTCAGTGGTACGTCTGATTGTCCAACCGGACGGTTCCTTGAAAGCCAAGAACTTCTTCTCGATGTACGACGATCGTGTCGTCGACGAGCACGACTGGGACCTGGCAGGCGCACCGGTCGCGCTACCACCGGAGCTCTCCGCACCCAGATACCCGCACCTCCTAGTTGCCACAGGCAAGCAGGGTGTCGTCTACCTGCTCGATCGGGACAACCTCGGTGGCGTCGGTGAAGGTCCGCACGGGAGGGACCTCGTCCTCGGGGAGTACGGGCCAATCGGGGACACGATATCGACCGCCGGTGCTTGGCCCGGTGACGGGGGGTACGTCTACGTCTCGACGACCCAAAGCGCGACCGGCGGTGCCGGGGAGGTCTATGTCTTCAAGTTCACGGTCACGTCGAAAGGGCTACCGACGCTGCGCCTTGTCGCCACGGGCTCCCAGCCGACCTACTTCGGGGTTTCCGGTCCCCTGGTCACCTCCGACGGCACGGCCCCGGGCTCCGCGGTGGTGTGGACCATCAACGGGGCGGCCCACCTCCAGGCCTACGACCCTGTCCCGAAGCACGGGAAGTTGGCGCTCCTCGGATCATGGTTCGTTGGCAACAACGTCGCGTTCACCCCTCCTGGCATCGGTGACAACATGGTCTACGCGGGAAACCAAACCGGCCTGCTGTCCGGGTACGGTGTGAAGACGGCGTTGAATGCTGCAACAGACGTGCGAATGGTCCTGCGCTGAGGCGATAGAAGCCTCGATGGAGCCCATCGCGCAGGTGAGGGCTCCGTCGGGGTAACGCGCCCGATATTCTCAGTCGAGCACGGTGAGATGTGCAATTGCGAGGGGGGAAGCCCAAGTGCTACGTCAGTTCAATCTTTACGACCTCTTCATCGTTTCGTTCGTCCAGCTGCTCCTGACTACAGTGCTGGTGCTGAGTCCTGCCCGGGAACTCGACACGCGCCTCCGGTGGAGTCGCTCCAAGTTCACCGAGGTCGTCCTGGGCGCTCTGGGCGCCGTCGCGATCTCGGCCTTTTCCTGCTTTGTCACCTTCGAGGTGTGGGGAAAGCCTGCCGGTGGGCTCGAGGTGGCCGCCGCCGTGCTCGCGATCTTCGGCGTGCTCGCAATCACTCTTCGCCCCGACACCCGTGTCGTCGGTTCTGTCTTCCACGCCTCCTATCTCACCTCGGGTTTCACCTTCCTCGCGTTCGCCGGCTACGTGGCAGCCGCGGCAACGCACTCGGTCGCCGAAGCCTTCACGTCTTCGTTCTTGCTATTGCTTGACCTCGCGGCCTTCATGGTGTGGGGCTCGAACGTCAACTACGTCAGCGACGTCCTGTGCCGCAGGCGCCGTTCGCGTCCCCTACCCAAGGCCGATCCCCTCTACAGGCCGTTCGTCTCTCTGCACATCCCTGCGTACAACGAGCCACCCGATCTACTCATCAAGACGATCAAGGCGGCCGAGGCGATCGACTACCCGAATTTCGAGGTGATCGTCATCGACAACAACACCGCCGACTCCGCGGTTTACGGCCCGGTGGAGGAGTACTGCCGAGATCGCGAACACGTTCGTTTCGTCCACGTCGCACCCTGGCCGGGTTACAAGGCAGGCGCGTGCAATCTCGCCTTGCGCCGTTACACCGACCCGCGAGCCGAGATCATCGGCTTGATCGACGCCGACGATATCGTCCAACCGCATTACCTGCGCGAGACAGTCCCGTACTTCTCCGACCCCCATCTCGGCTTCCTGCAGACCTTCGAGGGCAACCGGGATTACGAGGGCAGTGCCTACTACACGGCCTGCGTCGACTCCTACCAGGGCTTCTATCTTGCAATCATGTCTTCGCGCAACGAGCGAGACTCGGTCCCTTTCGTCGGCACGATGGGTCTGTTCCGTCGCAGTGCCCTCGTCGGCATAGGTGGTTGGAACGAGTGGTGCATCAGCGAGGACACAGAGGCTTCGCTCCGGATGTCCAAAGCGGGCTGGGGTGGCCTGTACATACCTCGCTGTTTCGGGCGGGGCATCGTGCCGCCCACCTATGCCGGGCTAAATACACAGCGGCATCGCTGGTGTTTCGGGGCGATGCAGATCTTCCGGCTTCACTGGCGCAGCCTCATGCCCTGGGACCGCTCGCCCGACAACCACCTCACGGACAGGCAACGCAGGGACTATCTGATGGGCTGCCTCGGATGGGGCAGAGACCTCCTCATGTCCGGCTTCGCCGTGCTGTTGCTCGTAATCACAGGCCTGTTGCTGTCCGACTCCTGGTTCGCCCTCATACCTTTCGGCGGCGACCGGTCACTTCTGCCGATGTCGCTAATAGTGATTGCCACCATCTGCATGATGTGGACGCTGCGCCATTGGACGACAATGTCGCATTGGCGGGCCCTGCTGGGCCTCATGATCAGTCTCTCCGCAACATGGATCACGGCTCTCGCCTGCATCGAGGGCCTGACCCGACGCGACGGGGTGTTCTTGAGGACCTCGAAGACCGGCAGCAGTCACCAACGCCTGCGCACGGCGCTGCGATTGAGCCGCTTCGAGACGTTGATGTCGGCCGCCTTGTACCTCTCAGCAGGACTCCTGGCCTCATCAGGACATCCGCCTTGGCTGCTGATAGTCATCATTGCTATTCAGGCCACGGTGTATCTGTGCGCCCCGATAGCGTCGTTTTGGAATCAACTCGCTCAACGTTTGCCGGCTCTCACCTACCGACAACGCTTCGAGCAGCGGCGTCTTCGCCAGGCACGCCGCGGCCGGCCGCGGCGGGTGCCTCTGCTGGGTTCGGCTGTCGCTGTCCTGTTCGCGGTTGGCGTCGGTGGGATAGCCGGTGCCTTCTCTTCTCCGTTGGCGCTTCTCAGTGCCAACGCGTTCGATCAGAAAGCCGTCTTCCATTCGTCTGCCGACACCCAGGTCTACGTGAAACTGGGCTCGGCGCTGTCGGCGCAGGCGCCCTACTACCCCGTCACCTCGGTCGAACTGTCCCAGCCGGCGACCTCAGCATCGGGAGCGCCCGAACGACTCAACCTGAGCTTCGAGACTTCATCGCTCGCCCTGCTCGACGAGGTCTTCCGTGACGACGTCGCGGAAAGGGCGGTTCCCACCCTCACACTTCTGGCCCGCAATCAGGGCGCGAGCGGCCAGATGATCACCGCCAAGGCGGCCGACACCTTCTTCGGGGCCACCGTCACCTCGTTCCACGAGAACCTGTCCGGCTCGCCGACAGGACAGGTGTCACTCTCGCTGCCCGCCCTGGGCCACCTGCTCACCTCGCCCGAAGATGTGCAGGCCGCGGCCGCCTTTGCACATATGGCGGCGACCTCCACGGCCAGCGCGACAAGGGTCTACGCGGAAGTTGACACGGACGGGGCCATTTCGTACCCGGTCACCTCGGTCGAACTCGCTCAGCCGGCGACCTCCTCGCCAAGGTCGCGGAGCCAGTTCAACCTGAGCTTCCAGACGTCCTCCCTGGCCCTGCTCGATGAGATCCTCCGTGGCGGCGTTCCCGGAAGGGGGATCTCCGTCGTCACCCTCGTTGTCCGCGAGGCGGGGACGAGTGCCGGCGCGAACCGGACCGAGGCAAGAGAGACCTTCTACAAGGCCAAGGTCACCTCCTTCGACGAGAACCTGTCCGGTGTTGCGACGGGCACGGTGACGCTTTCAGCCAGCTAGCCAGCGCGCCCGCGCCCGCTGATCACCTCAACCGGCGGCGTGGAACTCACTAGGCACAGGCTGCGCCCGAAAGCCTCGCCCCCACATCGAGGCAGTAAGAGGAGAGTCGCAGGGAGAAGTAGGAGGACCCCGTGCCGTACAGGGCTCCGTCCGGGGGGCCGAACTCCATCCCGAAGGGTATCGAGTCGAGCCAGTAGCTCTTGCGAAACTCGCTCCAGCCGTAGTTGTTCTGCAACAGCGCGCCCACGACCGAGATGACGTAGCTGAGATCGACGCCCACGGTCCCCTTGCCAACAACGTCGGCCTTGTTCAAGACGAACCAAACCGTCCCGCCCCAAGGTGCCGTCTGGCCCTTGGCGAAGACGTTGCTTACGTAAATGGTCCAGGCAAACTTGCCGGAGTGCACAACCCCGTCTGTCGCGAACGGGATGGTGACGTCCTCGACCTGCATGCTCGCTGGCAGCAACGCCTGCGGGTCATAGTCGGTCCAGACCATGACTTCAACCGTGCCTTGTGTTCTGCAGGGCCGCTTCGTGTCCGAGCGATTGAGCCAGAGGTCGTAGGCGATGTCGTATGACACCAGGAGCGCCTTCGCGTCGTAGGTCGTAGTGCCGATGAGATCGGAAGGGATCGCGCTCACTCTCATTGGGAGAGGCAAGACTCGCGACTCGGGCGGGGAGTTAGCCGTATGGCATTGATTGAAGCCATAAAGCACGTTCGGATAGCCGCGCACCCAGGTATTGGCGCTCGGCGCGAGGCAGGTGGCCTGTGTGCAGGGCGGCGTGCTGGGAAAGGCGCCCCTCATTTCCAGCTCACCAGAAGGGCTCGTCGACATGGTCAGTGATCCGGCCGTCGCCGCCCCGCCACCGAGGTTCCACATGTCCCCGTTCAGCTGGGCGGCCCCGAGGCTGGGCCCCGACGCTTCACAGCTCCTGTGCGCGTAAGGGCCGTAGAGGCACTGTGCGGTCCAATTCCAAGTCGTGCCCCTCGCAGCAGGATCTGGCAGAAGCGAGACTCCTACGGGCCTGGCGTCGGCGTGGCCACAGGCGGCGAGAAGCGGGGCGAGGATGCACAGCGCGACCACCAGCCCGGCCCAACGCCGCTGATCACCAGGTTGGAGGGGACTCGCAACATGCCTGCCGACGGGGACCACTCGATGGCTCCTGATTGAGACCTGGATACCTGAAGACGGGGTGCGCGACTCAGAACAGGTGAATGAACGCGTGACCGTCCCGCACGACGATGGCGAAGACCTTGCCAACAATCGCCGATCTCGCGATCGTGCCGAAAGCGCGGGAGTCGCACGCATCAGAGCGGTTGTCTCCCATCACGAAATACTCGCCCGGCCGTATCTTCGTGCGGAGTATCGGTGCCGATCCGACTTGCCCGTACGACGTGTCGTACCAGCCTCGCTCGCGCAGCAGGCGACCGTCGACGTAGATCCTGTTCCCGTGGGACCAGATCGTGTCGCCCGGCAGACCGATCACCCGCTGCACCAGGTCCCCGGCCTGGCCCGGGCCAGTGCTACAGGCAAGAAGCCGCGGATGGCGGAAGACGACGATATCCCCTACCCGGACGGGTCCTTCCAGAGCGCTCGA
Organism: uncultured Acidimicrobiaceae bacterium; assembly: GCA_963727645.1. Classification (GTDB taxonomy): domain Bacteria; phylum Actinomycetota; class Acidimicrobiia; order Acidimicrobiales; family Bog-793; genus Fen-455. The sequence continues at coordinate 13,437 of CAVSHA010000022.1, read as the reverse complement.
CTTCACGACCAAGATCCGATCGCCCACCTGGAGTGTGGGCAGCATCGAAACCGAAGGGACGGAGAATGGTTGGAACACAGACTCCCGCAGGAACACGGCTGCGACGGTCGCCACGATCAGGACGACGACCCACTTGGCCAGGAACCTGCGGTGCTTCCGGCGACTTGGCCGGGCCCTGTTTGCCGGCGATTCCGGCTCCGCGGCCGTGCCCGGCCGAGTCATGTCCAGCCCCCGCAGGCGATAGTCAGTGCCTCTGCGAGAGCGGAATGCCCTCGTGGGCATGACGCTCGGGCCGTCGTCGACCCCGACAAAGCTCGAAACCGAGCCGTGCTCAGATGGGTCCACAGGCCCGCCGAGGGACGGCGACGGCTGTTGTTCCGTGTTGGGAGGGCTCACGCGCATGATCAGGAACCTCGCCGCGGAGCCGACCGTCACCAGGAACCGCTGAACCTGCTCGGCCTGCTCGTTGTTCAGCTCCCCGAACACGAGTCCGACCTGGGTGCCTGTCTCTGTATCGCTTCTCCAGCTGACACTGGCGACGACGTCAAGACTGACCTGGGACTTGGAGACGTGATCCTCGAGCAGAAGGGGCGGGTCGAGCCTGCCACTGAGCTTGAGGACGGGCTGCGCGTCGGGGACGATGCAATGGACTCCACCCTGACTGACATTGACCAGGTTTGCGAAGATGGTCTGGCGCCCAGCGTTCATTTGCACTCGCCCGTGGACGCGCACCCGTGCATGGTGCCGGTGTTCGCCGGTCACAGTCGTTTCGCGGCGCCTGCCTCCCGTTGCGAAGTAAAAGCCGTCGCCCGGCGCCGTGCCGTCGGCGATCGTATCGGGGAGCTTGAATGCCTCTGCGGTCTCCCCGAATGTGCCCCGGCTCGATGCACGCCCACGAGTCCGGAAGAACGATCGCTGATGACCTGCGCCAGACGTCGCAGATCGCCATCCGCCGACGGCTTCGAGAGACCAGGCGTATCTTTCTGCGGGTACAAGGTTGGACCAGTTGGCCGGCATGCGTCGGATCAGCGACGACGGGGGATCCTGTCTTTCAGATGGCAGGTGCGCCCCCCAGCGGGCCGCGATCGAAGCCGCCTGGACGGGCGTTACCCGGACGCTGCTCGGGTCATAGGGAAGATCGAACAGACCCTGGTCGCCCTGCCACTCGGGCCGTCCTACACTGATCGCCTGTGCGACGTCGGGCCAGCGCACCATGGCAAGCAGATACGGGTTCGTGACGTCGGGCAAGACGAGGTACTGCACGTCGGTTACCTGTGGTGTTCTGGCCATCGACAACTCCGAGCCGCTACGGACGCTCGGCCGTAGCGTCGCTACGGATCTTTTCGCCGACACCGAGCACGACGCAGGACAGGCCTGCCTTGCGCTGAAATCGTGAACAGGAGTTGCCGCATAGGCGTGCCCCGCGACACTTCCGGGTGGAAGATCGAGTCATTGTCCCCTCGCACTCTCAATCCAATTCGGATGTTTCGCAGGTCCCCCCCGCGAACCATTCATCATAACAAGTACTGGAGGAGCTGAGTCCGCCAAACTGGTGTACAAGCCCATGGATCGCCGCTTGCGATCTCGTTGCTGTAGGGCGTGGGAATACACACGCAGCGTGACCGTAGGGTCACGACGGCCTAGTGGGCCTGCGACGATGGCCAAGTCGTAGCTGTCGGCGCCGATTGTCACTCCAGCATCCGCCGCCCAGGCTTCGGCTCTCTGGCGATGGGTGTCGATCACCGCGAGCATCACGGGATCCAGGGTGACCTTCCTGTCTTGGTGCGTCTTGGTCGGTCCGGCCCGCAAGGTACGGCCGAACTCCTCCCGCTTGATCGAGCGCTGCACATGCAAGGTCTGTGGTCGCGGTCGACCTGCTCAGGATGTCGCCCGTGTCGGCTGCGTCAGCTGTAATAGGCGCTTTCAGCCTGACTTGTAGGGATGAAGGTAGGGAGGGCCGCCATGGCCAGTGTGCAGGCCCGCTTGTGCGTCAGCGTGACGGTGGGCCAACTTCCTCGATCACGCCGAGCACTTCCGGCGCCATAAACCTCGTTGGTTCCACAGGCCTCAACTACAACCAACGCCCAGTCGACGTTATACCTTGAGCTGATGCGGCAGACGATTGTTTATGTATCAGTCCGTCGCAGGAGACGGCCCGGAGTTCGGGCCGGTGACCGACACTCGACCGACCCGGCCTGTCGGTCACGTCCTGTTGGCACGCCTTTCGTTTCAGACTTGTCTACGGACACGACGCACATAGGCAGCGGCACCAAGAAGTAGGGATGACGCCACAGTTGGGCAACAAAATCCCTGGTCAGGCTAGATGTCGTAGTAGAGCATGAACTCCCAGGGGTGTGGGCGCAGACGAACCTGGTCGATCTCGGCAAGCCGCTTGAAGCTGATCCAGGTCTCGATGAGGTCGTCGGTGAAGACCCCGCCAGTCTTCAGGAAGTCGTTGTCAGCCTCGAGAGCGAACAGAGCCTCGTCCAGGGAGGCAGGCACCTGCGGCACGTTCGCCATCTCCTCGGGCGGGAGGTCGTAGAGATCCTTGTCCATCGGGTCCGGTGGCTCGATCCGGTTCTGCACGCCATCGAGGCCCGCCATCAGCATCGCCGCAAAGGCAAGGTAAGGGTTGCACGCCGGGTCGGGGCAGCGGAACTCGATCCGCTTTGCCTTCGGGCTCTTGGAGTAGAGCGGGATCCGGCACGCCGCCGAGCGGTTCCGCTGGGAGTACACGAGGTTCACCGGCGCCTCGTACCCTGGCACCAGCCTCTTGTAGGAGTTCGTCGTCGGAGCGGCAAATGCGAGCACTGCTGCCGCATGCTTGAGCAACCCGCCGATGTACCACCGCGCCATGTCGGACAGACCCGCGTAGCCGGTCTCGGCATAGAAGAGCGGAACACCGTCGCGCCACAGCGACTGGTGGCAGTGCATTCCCGACCCATTGTCCTGGAACAAGGGCTTGGGCATGAAAGTGGCCGAGTACCCGGCGTTGCGGGCCACGTTCTTGACGACGTACTTGTAGAGCATCAGCTTGTCGGCCATGCGCAACAGCGTGTCGTAACGCATGTCGATCTCCGCCTGTCCGCCTGAAGCCACTTCGTGGTGTTGCACCTCGATCTCGATCCCGAGGCGCTCCATCACGAGGATCATCTCCGATCGCAGGTCCTGGAAGTGGTCCATGGGCGGTACGGGGAAGTACCCCTCCTTGTAGCGCGGCTTGAAGCCGAGGTTCGGCTTCTCGTCGCGCGCCGAATTCCAGATACCTTCGATCGAGTCGACCTGGTAGAACGCGGACCGCTGGTCCTGAGAAAAACGGACGTCGTCGAAGATGAAGAACTCCGCCTCGGGCCCGAAGTAGACGGTGTCGGCGATCCCGGTGGTCTGGAGATACCGTTCAGCTTTGAGCGCCACATAGCGGGGATCGCGCGAGTAGCTCTCGAGAGTGACCGGATCGTGCACGAAACAGTTGAGGTTGAGTGTCTTGTGCTGGCGGAAGGGATCGAGGATCGCAGTCGAGGGGTCCGGGAGAAGGAGCATGTCGGATTCCTGGATCTCCTGGAAGCCGCGGATGGAGGATCCGTCGAAACCGAACCCCTCCACGAAGGACGCCTCGGTCAGCTCATGAGCCGGCACCGAGAAATGCTGCATGAGACCAGGCAGGTCGCAAAAGCGGATGTCGATGATCTCGACGCCTTCGTCCCTCGCCAGTTGGACGACTTCGGCAGCGGTGCGATCCTGCACGGTTCCTCCTTGGTCCGCCCTAGGGCGCGACAGTTGAGAAGTTGGTCGATGAAGTTTGGCGCTTGCACGTTTCGGCATCGTTGCTCAACCGTGAACGCAGTGTGAACAGTTTCACGAAGGCTTTCCTGATCCTCTGAGGCTGGCCGTCTGCCTTCTCACCTGCGACACTGATCGCACGCCGCGGTTCGCGAGTCCTGTAGTCGCAGTTCGGCGCCACGATCGGAGGCACTCGATGCAAAGCCAGCGGGAGTATGTGTTGAGGACGGTCGAGGAACGCGCGGTGCGGTTCATCCAGCTGTGGTTCACCGATGTGCTGGGCATCCCGAAGTCGTTCAGCATCACGCCCGCAGAGCTCGAGAATGCCCTCGACGGAGGGATGACCTTCGATGGGTCCTCGATTGACGGCTTCAGCCGTGTGCAAGAGAGCGACGTGCTGGCCAAGCCCGACCCGAAGACGTTCCAGATCCTGCCGTTTCGCATCGGCCGGGAAGGTGACGCCTCACCGGTTGCCCGCGTGTTCTGCGACATCACCAATCTCGACGGCACGCCCTTTGAAGGTTGCCCGCGGCACGTGCTCAGGCGGACACTGGAACGCGCCCGCGCCCGCGGGTTCTCGTTCTACGCGGCCCCGGAGATCGAGTACTTCTACTTCGCGCCGGGCGAACCGGGTGAGCCGCCCAAGCCGCTCGACACGGGCTCGTATTTCGAGCTGACGGTGGCGGACCTGACCACCGACTTACGCAAGCGCACCGTGCTCACTCTGGAGGACATGGGCATCCCCGTCGAGTACGCCCAGCACGAAGACGCGCCGAGCCAGCACGAGATCGACCTCCGCTACACCGATGCGCTGACCATGGCCGACACTGTGATGACGGTCCGCCTCATAGTGAAGGAGATCGCCCACGAGAGCGGTGTTCACGCCAGCTTCATGCCCAAACCGCTCTCGGGCGTCCAGGGCTCGGGCATGCACACGCACTTCTCGTTGTTCGAGGGTGACCGGAACGCCTTTGCGGACCGGGTCGGTGATCATGGCCTATCGGAGGTGGGACGCCAGTTCATCGCCGGTGTCCTGCAGCACGCGCGCGAGATCACGGCTGTGACCAACCAGTGGGTCAACTCCTACAAGCGTCTCGTTGTCGGCTACGAGGCACCAGTGAACGTGTCGTGGGCCTATAACAACCGGTCGGCTCTGGTCCGTGTGCCGATAGCAAGGCGCGGCAAGATCGAGTCGACCAGGTTCGAGTACCGTGCTCCGGACCCAGCTTGCAACCCGTACCTCGCGTTCTCCGTGGTGCTGGCAGCGGGGCTCGAGGGCATCGAGAAGGGCTACGAGCTCGGACCCGAGGCGGCGGCGAACCTGTTCACGATGACACCGGAGGAGCTGGCTTCGGAAGGCATTCGATCTCTGCCGTCCAGCCTGCAAGAGGCGCTCGTGGCGATGGAGGGCTCGGAGCTCGTCGCCGAGACACTGGGCGAGCACGTGTTCGAGTGGTTCCTGCGCAACAAGCGTGCCGAGTGGGATGCCTACACCCGGGAGGTGACGCCTTACGAGTTGGCGCGTTACCTTCCAGCCCTCTAGCCGTCCACGATCCGACGTCGGGCGTCTTCGATGGAACCTCTGCTCGTTTACCCGGACCCACCCTCGCAGTGGGTGTCGGGCGCGCTCGAGCGCGCGGGCTTCCCGTGGCGAGCCGTCAGCGATCCCGCTCTCGCCGAGCGGGACGAGCCCGAGGACGGATACGCAGGCGCCGTGATATCGGCGCTCGAGGACCCCGTTGCCGCTTTTTCCGCGTGTCGCACCCTCCGCAAGGGCGATAGTCCGTTACAGCCGCTGCTCCTCATCGTGTCGCAGGCGTGCCTCGCCGATCTCGAGCTTCGAGAGGACCTGTTCGACGACTTCGTGCTTGCGGACGCGACCGCCGAGGAGGTCGAAGCGCGTCTCACGCACCTGTTCTGGCGCACCGGTCGCGGCAAGAATTCGGACCTGATCGTCTACGGGCCCTTGGCGTTGAACTTGGAGACCTATCAAGCGGCGATCCAGGGCCGTCCCTTGGACCTGACTTACATGGAGTATGAGCTCCTTCGGTTTCTCGCCGCCCATCCGGGCCGGGTGTTCAGCCGCGAGACGCTGTTGTCCCGGGTCTGGGGCTATGAGTACTTCGGAGGAGCTCGGACCGTCGACGTCCACGTGCGGCGTCTGCGGGCCAAGCTGGGCGAGGAGCACGCGCATCTCATCGACACCGTCCGCAGCGTCGGCTACCGCTTCGGCAGTGTCCGCTGGCTGCCGTCTGAACACAGCACAGCCCGCCTGTAATCGCCCGCTGTTACCGGGCTCCGATCCCCGGTTCAGGGCGCGAGGCCGGCCGATCGCTAGCCCGTCGCCTTGGTCTTCGTCTTCTTCGCGCCCGAGCCGCTCTTTGCGCTGGTCGTCGTTGTCGCCGTCTGGCTCGACGAGGAGCGCTGAGTCACAGCGATCGCGTACGGGCCACCAGGCAGTCGGATTGCCGCGCCGGGAAGATGCGTCCTGGTGCTGAGCGGCACGAGCGTCCGGCTGCCATAGCAGACGACCCAAGCGGTCGTGCCATCGGGGCTCATCGCGATGGCCTGCGGGTTCTTGCCGACGGCGATCGGTGCCCCGGCGGTGTCGCTCGTGAGGTCGATCAGCGTCACGTTGCCGGTCGTCGACGGACCGGAGATGGCGTCGGCGACATAGGCGGTCGTGGGCTGGGCGGGGGAGATTGCGACCGACATCGGATTGCCCTGCACTGCAATGGGCGACCCCGCCTTGTCGTCGGCGAGATCTATCGGCGACACACTGCCCGAGTTGGTGTTCGCGACGAGAGCCGTCGAGCCGTCGGGCGTGATGGCGACGGCGGTCGGTGCGTTCCCAACGCGGATCGCCGGTAGGGCCTTTCCGGTGGCCAGGTCGACAGGCGTGACCGTGGATGCGATGCTCCCGATCTGCCCGGGCACGAACGCTCCGGCGTCAGTGACGTAGGCGCGCCGCCCGTCGGGAGTGATCGCGATGCCCTCCGGCCCCGGCCCCACGGTGACGGGCGGCAGGGTCTTGTCCGTGGCGAGATCGATCGGGGTGATGGTGTTTCCGAGCGTTCCGGCAGCTCCGGCATCGGTGACGTAGGCCGTCGTGCCACCAGGACTGATCGCGATGCCTGCGGGTCCCGCGGTCGAGCCCAGCGGGATCGTCGGCAGGACTTTCCCGCTCAACAGGTCGATCGGGGTCACCGAGCTGGAGGTGTAGTTGGTGACGTAGGCGCGCTCACCGTCGGGTGTGATGGCTATCGCGTCGGGCCAGGTGCCGACACCGAACGGAGCTCCCGGGCCGTTACCACCCGGAGAGACTTCGACCGGAACGATGGTATGGCCAAGGTAAAGGCTCGCGCCCGTCCCGATCATGGTCACATACGCGTAAACATCCGGGGGAAGCGGTGGGAGGGTCGTCGTCGTTGTCGTCGTTGTCGTCGTTGCCGAGCCACAGCCGGCGGCAACGATCGCCAGCAGTGCCACTGCCACAGCGCCGAGCACGTGGCGCGGCAAGCGCACGGTTAACCCTGAGAACTGGCGGGTGACCGAGACACGTAAGCCCATGCCTCGATCTCGACGAGCGCGCCGAGCGGCAGGCCGACCACTGCGAAGGCGCTTCGCGCCGGCCGATTGTCCCCGAATGCAGCGACATAGGCGTCGTTCATGGCGGCAAAGTCGCTCATGTCGGTGAGGAACACTGTCGTCTTCACGACGTCTTCCAGCCCACTTCCCTCCTGTTCAAGCAGTGAGGCGGCATTCTCGATCGCTTGGATGACCTGCGCCGCGAGGCCGCCCTCGACGAGCGCACCGTTATCGAGCCCGAGCTGACCCGAGCAGATCAGCCATTGCCCGGCACGGACGACCGGAGAGTAGGGACCGACGGTGCTTGCCACTTGGAAGCCAGATCCGGCTCAGCTGAACGACGAGCCGCAACCGCAGGTGCGTGTCGCGTTCGGGTTGACGATATGGAAGCCGGCTTCCTGCAGGCCGTCGCGGTACTCGAGCGTTGCACCCTTGATGAGCTCCGCGCTCTCCGGGTCCACCACGACACGCACAGGCCCGAACGAGCGCACGATGTCGTCGTCGGCCAGTTCGGAGTCGAAGAACATCTCGTAGCTGTATCCCGAGCAGCCGCCAGGCCGCACGGCTACGCGTAGCGCGAGGCTGTCGTCGCCTTCCTGCGCGAGCAGAGCGGTCACTTTGGCCACAGCGGCATCAGTAAGGGTCACCGGACTGGGACGCTGACCGAGCTTCACCGTTGAGGACGAAAGACTCACCGTGGATCTCCTTTGCTGAGGATTTTGGGCGCAGCAGCCGAGAAGGCCCCCCGCACCGCACCGTTAGGCTCGATCATACCGTGAGCAAGTCGCGCCAACCGCCGCTGTCATCCGCCGGGTCCCCCGAAGCGGGTGCTCCCTCTGCCGACGCCGTCCGGATGGCGCTCGCGGGCGTCGTCGACCCCGAGCTGGGCGCCGACATCGTCGAGCTGGGAATGGTGCGTGAAATCGAGATACAAGGCGGAGTTGTGAGCGTCGAGGTCGCCCTTACCGTCGCCGCCTGCCCACTGCGCGATCAGCTCCGTGCGGACGTCGAGCGCCACGTGAAAGCGGTTCCCGGTGTCGGGCGGGTGAAGGTCCGAACCGGGGTCATGGACTCGGGGGAGCGGTCGGCGCTCATGGCAAGAGCGCGGCTAAAAGCCCAGGACAGAGCCGTGGCGACCGACATCCCGGCGACGACGAGGGTGCTGGCTGTCGCTTCGGGGAAAGGCGGTGTCGGCAAGTCGACGGTCAGCGTAAACCTTGCCGTCTCGCTTGCTCGTCGCGGTCTGGTCGTGGGCCTGCTCGACGCGGACGTGTGGGGCCACTCCGTGCCGAGACTGCTCGCGATGGACGGCGCCCTCCAGGCACAGGCGGGCAAGATGATCCCCTTCGAACGTGCGGTCGGCTCCGGTGTGCTGCGAGTGATCTCGATGGGCTTCCTCTCGGGTGAGGACGAGGCGATCATGTGGCGCGGCCTTATGCTCAACCGGGCGGTCCAGCACTTCTTGGAGGACGTGCGGTGGGGGGCGCTCGACTATCTGGTCATTGACCTCCCACCCGGCACCGGCGATGTCCAGATGGGCCTGGCCAGGATGCTCCCGCGTACCGAACTGCTCATCGTGACGACACCGAACCAAGCCGCACAGAAGGTCGCCGGCCGAGCCGCCGACATGGCGCGAAGGGGACACATTCGTGTCGCCGGCGTCGTCGAGAACATGTCGGCCTTCACCTGCGAGCATGGCGAGACATACGAGATCTTCGGATCCGGTGGTGGCCGGCGCCTTGCCGACGACATCGGCGTACCGCTCATCGGGTCGGTGCCGCTCAACGCGGATGTGGCCGCCGGCGGCGACGCGGGCACGCCGACAGCGTTGGACGACGTCGGTCCGCTCGCTGAGATCTTCGCAGCCATGGCGCAGCGTGTTGCGACTGAGGTCTTGCCGCTCGTCGAGATGGCTGGCTGCAGTGCCCGTTTGTTGGAACGGGTCGAAGAGGCCCTCGGGCCGGTCGGTGCCTGACCGATCCGTCGTGACCAGCCGGTAGATATCGTGATCCGGTCCTGAGGACCGGCACGGCCAGGTCTCAGGCAGACGCTGCAGCGCGTGAGCCGGCGACCCCCCGATCGATGATCTGCTTACGCTCGGCCTCGTTCAGGCCACCCCAGATCCCGTTCGCTTCGCGAATCCTGATCGCGTAGTCGAGGCAGCTCTTCACGACCGGGCACGTGCGACAGATCTCCTTCGCGATTCGCTCCCGCGCCGTCCGCTCGTCCTTGCGTTCCGGGCGCGACGGAGGGAAGAACACGACCGCGTGCGGGCCTCGACATGCTGCTTTGGCTTGCCACATCTCTTCACCGCGACTCGCGATCACGGCCTCTCCTCGTCTGGCCCCACGGCACGCTCAGCGCCGGCCACTCTGCGGTGCCTAGCTTCTTTCGGCACACCGTTGCTCACGTCTCCCATGGCCGTCGCTGTTCGGTGCACCTTCAAGGCGCCACCAGCGCAGACCTGCACAAACGTCCGGGCCTGGCTCGTCGCGACGCTACCGCTGCGCCGACCGTCCTCACAAGGGGCTCTTATGGATGCTCGCCGGAAGAGAAGGTGCAAGGAGCGGGCGGTAGTGTCGCCGCGAATGGATCGCGAGACGTTCTGCCGGCAGAGCAAGGTCGTGGTCGTCGCCGGCAAGGGTGGTGTGGGGAAGACGACTGTCACTGCCGCGCTCGCGCGGATGGCCGCGGACATCGGTCTCGATGTTCTCGTGATCGGGCTTGATGACGCCGGCGGCCTGCCGGTGCTGTTTGGGCGGGAGGCCGCCTGCGATTACGACGAGGCGGTGCTCTACGAGGCGCCCGGCAGCGGCGGTCACGTCAGAGGGCGCGTGATCACGCCGGATGACGCGCTCGTGGAGTATCTGGAAGACCACGGCCTGCGGCGTGTCGCGAAACGCCTCGTGTCCACGGGCGTGCTGGAGGTCGTGGCGACGGCCATCCCGGGCATCCGGGAAGTCCTCGTGCTCGGGAAGGTCAAACAGCTCGAGCGCTCCGGGACATCGGATCTGATAGTGGTCGACGCACCTGCCGCGGGCCATGCCGTGACCTTCCTCACGAGTGCTCTCGGGCTGATGGACGCCGCCAGAGGAGGTCCACTTCGCAGCCAGGCCCAAGAGGTTGTCGAGCTGCTCCGGGATCCGGCCCGCTGCCAGGTCATGCTCGTCAGCTTGCCTGAGGAGACTCCCGTCAATGAGGTCATCGAGACGGCCTATCGCTTCGAGGACCTTGTCGGCGTCGCACTCGCGCCCGTGGTCGTCAACGCGTGCTACCCGGTGCTCACGCACCTCCTTGCTGATCCGGTGGCTGCAGCCAGGGTGGCGAACGCCGATCCGCCAGGGCCTGGCGAAGCGGCCCGGCTGGCGGCAGCAGCAAGGTTTCGGGTTGCCCGCCAAGAGATCCAAGCGGTCCAGCTGGCCCGTCTCGGCGCGGGCTTGCCGCTACCGCTGTTGCTGCTGCCCTACGAGTTCACCGCTGACCTCGGTCCCGAACAGCTAGGGACGCTCTCCGAGGCTCTCGGGACCGCGATCGAAGCACTGAGCACCGGGGACGCGCCATGACCTGGTCAATTGGACTGCGGAGGTGAGCATGACAGGCGTGGCGGACGGAACAGCTGCTGACCTCTCAGCCCTGGTTACCGGCAAGTCCGTCATCGTGTGCTGTGGGTCGGGTGGGACAGGCAAGACGACCGTCTCGGCCGCAATAGGCCTTGCCGGCGCCGACCAGGGTCGCAAGACATGTGTCGTGACCATCGATCCCGCGCGGCGGCTTGCAGATGCGCTCGGTCTGGAGAACCTCGGCAACACGCCGCGACGGATCGCGGGGGACTGGAGCGGCGAGTTGTCCGCGGTCATGCTCGACGCCAAGAGCACTTTCGACGAGCTCGTCGCCCGGTATTCGAAGTCGAGCGAGCAGGCGGACCGGATCCTCCGCAACCGCCTGTACCGCAACCTCACTTCGGCACTGTCAGGCACGCAGGAGTACATGGCGATGGAGAAGCTGTACGAGCTCCACTCCGAAGGCGGCTTTGACCTCGTCGTCGTGGACACGCCGCCGACCAGGCACGCGCTTGACTTCGTGGACGCGCCGCGCCGTCTCTACAACTTCCTCGAGAACCGGGTGTTCCGTCTCCTGCTCATGCCGACTCGCGCGTACATGAAGGCGATGACATTCGCGGCGAATGCCCTGTTGCGAACGATCTCCCGGGTCGCCGGCTCGGAGATCGTCGAGGACGCGATGGCTTTCTTCCGCGCCTTCGAAGGCATGGAGGAGGGCTTCCGGGAACGCGCGCGGCTGGTCGAGGACCTGTTGGCGAATCCGGGCACGACTTTCGTGCTTGTCGTGGCGCCGCGAGAGGACTCGATCGACGAGGCGCGCTTCTTCGCCCGACGCCTCGCGGAGAGCTCGATAGCCGTGAGCGCGCTGGTCGTGAACCGGCTCTTCTCGAACTTCGGGCCCGATCAGCCGGCCACCGGCGGGTCTTCATCTCTGCAGCGCAGACACGGGAAGTCACCTGTGCAACTTCCCGCCGACGCACGGGACTCGCCACCTCCGGATCCCCGTGCCTATGAAGAGCTCCGCCGGAACCTCGACGAATTCCTCATTGTCGCCAATCGTGAGGAGCGATACGTCGCCGAGCTGACCGGAGAGGTGGCACCCGCTCCGGTGGTGAGGGTTCCGTTTCTCAGCGAGGACGTGCACGACATCGAAGGTCTCCGGGCTGTCGCTCGCCACCTGCTCGGAGGCCAACTAGTCTCCGATCGTGGAAGTCGTACTGATCGTCAGTGACTCCGAGTCAGTCCTCGCGGAACTGAGATCGGCCCTCGAAGACAACGAGACCGAAGTTCGTGAGCTCCATGCCGGCGAGGACGTCAGGCCTGTCGTCGAACAAGATCCGCCTGATCTCGTGATCACCGACTTGCAGGTCGGCAACATGGGCGGCATCGCGATCTGCCTCGACCTTCATCTCGAAGAGTCAGGGGGCCGGATCCCCCATGTCCCAGTTGTGATCCTGCTGGACCGGCGAGCCGACGTGTTCCTCGCCCGACGGTCGGCGTCCGAGGGCTGGCTGGTCAAACCTCTGGACGCGATCAGGATCCAGCGCGCCGCCCGAGCGGTCCTGGATGGGGGCACGTTTCATGACGAGTCTTACAAACCGCTTCCTCTCGCCGCTGACCGCTAGCCGTCGGGAGCCGGACGGCCACGGACGATGAAGCTCCGCCCGCAGGCTCGTAGGCACGGTCGCCAGCCGTCGCCCCAGGTCTCCGAGCAGGAGATGCAGATTCGCAAGGGGCTCGAGTCGATGCGGGACGCGACCGCCCGGGAGGTGATGACGCCTCGGGTTGACGTTGTCGCCCTCGACGTACCGGTCACCCTGGACGATGTGGCCCGCGCCGTGCGGCGTTCCGGTCACAGCCACTTCCCGGTCTACCAGGACGACCTCGATCACTTGCTCGGGGTCTTGTTCGTCAAGGACCTGTTCCACCCCGGACCACTCGGGATCGAGGGCATTCGGGCCGTAGGTGGGAGCGACGAGCGAGGCTCGCCGGTCCTCGATGTCGCAAAGCGGGTCCGCCAACCCTACATCGTCCCTGAGTCCCGGCTTTCTCTGGAGATCCTGGCCGAGATGCGCCGAGCACGACGGGCCTTTGCCGTCGTGGTGGACGAATACGGAGGTGTCGCCGGCGTGCTCACGATCAATGACCTCGTGAGCGAGCTCGTCGGTGACCTGAGGGACGAGTTCGACCGGGCATCACTGCCGGCGATCGAGCGAGTCGACAAGTCGCGTTTTCTGGTCGATGGATCCTGCGGCGTGGACGAGGTGCGCTCTGAGCTCGGGATCCCGATTCCCGAGGGCGATTACGTGACCTTCGGCGGCTTTCTGTTGGAATGTTCTGGGCGGATCCCCGACGAGGGGGATCAGCTCGAATTTGCCGGCTGGACCTTCCGGGTCACGAGGATGGAGCGCAGGAGGGTCGCCAAGGTCGTAGTGCAGGCGCCACCGGCTACGATGACCAGACAAGGCGGTGCCGAACAGTGATCGGCTCCCGCCGACGGGAAGTAGCG
>CAVSHA010000021.1:0-13879 GCA_963727645.1 uncultured Acidimicrobiaceae bacterium | reverse complement strand
AATAGAAGAGTTTATCAGTCTCGTCGACCCCGTCACCTTCGCCATCCGGCCTTTTGTCGCCACCTCGGCCGCGCCCAAACTCCGCCCGCTGCGCTCAGGAAATCCGAGCCTCCTGCGAAATACCACTACTCAAAAGATCTGCCCGTCTCCGCGCAGATCGTGGACGGCTCGGTACCGACGTGCTGCATGCCGCATGGTCATCAGGGCTGAGGCCGAGGAACCGTCAAGGACCATGCCGTCTGACCCCTAAGCGGGCGAACGCGTCGCCTTGATCGCGTTGACGGAAGTCGGCGTCTTGCTCTTCATCAGGTCGGACTCCGCCTCGGCTACCAGGTCGCCGACAATCTTCATATCCGCGGAATATGTCGTCAGGTCTTCGCTTCTGAGTGCCGCGATCCCCTGGGCGTAGTAGCTCTGCGCACTCGCTATGAGGGCTCGGACCTGGGTCGGGATCTGGCCGGCGGGGCCTCCGATGTTGCTCGTCGCTGCGCCGAAGACGTCGGCGAGGGCGGCGCCAAGGGTGTTCTCCATCGCAACATCGTTGCCGTAAACGACGATGTAACGAGTCAACTGCGGGTACGGGTTCTGTGACGAGCTCACATACAGCGGTCGCACATATATGACGGAATCGTCGACCGGGATGATGAGTGTGGTTCCAAGCGAGACTGTCGAACCGGCTCGGCCGACGAGGGTTACGTACTGGGAGACCTTCGTGTTCGACTGGATCTTCGAGTTGACCACGGCGGGGCCCGCCGTCGAGTTCCTCGTCGGCGTCACGTATGCGGTGAGCTGGCCGTAGTCCTGGTAGTCACAGTCGGCGGTCATGAGCGAAGCCAGCGTCTGGATCCGGTCGCCCTGTGACAGCGGATCGAGCGGCTCGATGACGGTGAACCCGGGCGCGGTTGCGCCGGGGAGCTGAAGAAGCTCGTACTCGGGCACGAAGCGCAGCGTGTTCCCTGACGCATTGACGGGCAACGCCTGCTCCGGCGACCCGGTGCCAGACGTCGGCGCGAGCTCCCAGGCGTTGTTGGCGATATAGAAGGAGGAAGGGTTGGTCAGGTGGTAACGGCCGTATACGGTGGCCTGAACCATGAGCAGGGCCGCCGGGTAGCGCAGGTGCACCCTGAGCACCTGGTCCATGTCGCTGAGGGGCTTGAACATGTTCGGGAAGATGGACTCCCAGGTGTTCAAGATCGGGTCGCTGTTGGTCACCGCATAGAAGGTCATGTCGCCCGTGAACGCGTTGACGACCACCTTGACCGAGTTGCGGGCGTAGTTGAAACCGCCCGCCAGGCCGGTCCCGCCGGGAAGCTCGGAGGTAGTGGCCTGCTGGGCATATGGGTAGTAGGTCGTGGTCGTGTAGGCGTCGACGACCCAGTCGATCTGGCCGTTGTCGATCACCGGATACGGGTTGCCGTCTACAGCAAGGAAAGGCGCCACCTTGGCAACACGAACGCGGACGTCCTGGTTGAACATCAGCCTCGAGTTCTTCGTAACCAGGTTCGATATGAGCAGGTTGAGGTCGTGGAATTTCAGCGCGAATGCCGCCTTCACCCAGAACGAGCCGATGGGCACGCCTCCTTTGCCCCCGTAGTGGCTGGAGACCGTGTTGCCGTTCGTGTCCGAGTAGTCAACTTCGCTCTGGGCGGTGTCCGCGACCACGTAACCAGATTGGCCTAGGCCGAAGTAGACCGCCGGCTGGATGATCTTTGGGGCGCCATGGCTCGAACTGGGCGGTACGCCCGCGATGTCGAAGAGCGGGTTACCGCCGCTCTGCTGGTTCGCCGGCGAAAGCACCGCCCCGTAACCGTGGGTGTACTGCAGGTGAACGTTGACCCATGAGGGGGTCGGCAGGTCTGCGGCGTTGACCTCTCGAACACCGACCACGAACGGGGTCAGGGTGCCGTTGATCCTGTAACGGTCGAGGGAAAGCCCGGCGATGGTGAAGCCAGTCCCGTTCTGCTGGAGCTTCTGGTAGGTCTGAGCCGTGATCGAGGGCTCCCAAAGCGGAAGGTTGTCCAATGTCGCTGCGGCCCCCGCGACCACTCCGCCCGTCAGGTTCGACACTCCCGCGAACGCGCGCTCCTGAATGCTCGAGAGCCCCAGCGTGGCGCGTGTCGCTTGGATGTTCCGGCTGATATAGGGAAGTTCGAGCTTGCTCTGCGCGGGCGTCACCTTGAGGGCCTGCACGGCTGCGGGGACGATAACGCCGGCAGTCAGGGCGACGAGTATCCATAGCCCGGCTCCGATCGCGGGAAGCGCCAGGCTGCGCTGGTAGACGTTGAACACCATCAGCACGAACACCGCCAGCGCCACGACAGCGAGAAGCTCGATCGCCGGCAGGCGCACGTGCACGTCGGTGTAGCCGGCGCCGTTCACGTAAGCGTCCTTGGCGAGCACGAGGTTGAAGCGATCGACGTAGAAGTACCCCGCTGCCCGGACCAATGCCATGGCACCGAGGATCACCGACACGTGAGCCGTCACGCGCGGGTCGACCCGCGGAGACGGGCCCTGGAACCTGAGCCCACCGTTCAGGTAGTGGCCGACGCCCGTAATGATCAAGATCACCAGGAGTGCCACAAGGGTCCAGTCGACGAGGAAAGACAGGAACGGCAGTTTGAACACGTAGAAGCTGACCGACTTGTGGAACTGCGGATCTGTCAAACCGAAGGCCTTGCCGCTGCGGAACAGCAGCCAGTGTTGCCACTGGTCGCTCGTCGAGGTCCCGACGATAAGAGCCAGGATGAGAGACACCACCGTACGCAAGGCGACTGTGTGCCTGCCGACGATCTGCTGGTAGCGCCGCACGATCTCGAGCTCCGGCGAGACCAGCAATGCTCGCGGGGCAACGCGGTCGACCACCCAGAGGCTGATCCAGCAGGCAACGAAGAACACGCATATGAACACGCCGGCAAGCTCGAGCTTGGTCTCGATCAACAGGCGCCACACTGCCGTGAAGTTGACCGAGCGGTACCAGAGGTAATTCGTGTAGAAGTTGGCCAATCCCTGGATCACGATCAGGGCCACGATCACAAAGATCACAGCCCCGACGATCCAGGCTTGGGACCGCCGACCCGGGTTCATCCGGGACGGTAGATCCGTCGGAACTCGCATCCGTTGGAGCCTACGACCGAACAGGCACGAGAAGACAGCGGCAACCCGGGTGCACCGGCGGATGAGCGTGCCCGGTCGGGAACTCGGTGCCGGGCGGCTGTGGGCCCGCAAGTGAATTGTCGTCGCAGTCGGGGCACGAGCCACCGCCGTCGTCGTCTTCGACCGCCCAGCGCAGTAACGGCGCCTCACCATTGCCGAGCAGGCTCAGAACCGCGAGCTCACCGACAGCGAAAGCTCGGGTCGTGAAGTCACCGGCCAGTCCTTCGACCCGGGTTCCCTTCCATTCGCGGTACGCAACACCGGCCGCGTCAGCCGAGCCCTCAAAGCTCCCCTCCAGCTCGGCAAGCGAGTCCTCGATCCTCTGGCGCAACATTCCGGAGAGGTCATCCGCGAGCTCGGCGGCGAGCAGGGCCCCAGCCTCAAAGGCAACCGCCGCGCTCGGAGCCGGTGCTGTCACACAAGGCCCTGCCACGGCGTCACCGGTAACGAGGAAGGCGGCGCCTGCCTCATAGGCTTTGGCCAGGTGGTCACTGGCCGCAGCGACGAACCTCTCGCGCTGGACATTCGGGGGGACGAGCTCGTCCAGCACTGGCTTACGGGAACTCTGGCGCAACGCGTTCAGGAGGTCATTCTGGTCGTCCTGAAGCGCTCGCTTCAGCGCCCGACCAAGCTTGGCCGTGATGGACCCGAGAAGGTGGTCACGTCGGGCTAATGACTCGACGTCCGGCTCGGTGATCGCGTCGGCGTCGGGCGTCGCTCCGACAACCTCGGTGATCTCGGCCTCAACGGCGACGTCCTGGCTCTCCGGGGCCTCTTCCCGCTGACCCACTACCGCTTGCGCTGCCTGCTTGGCTTCGACCACCTCCGGGGAGACCTCCCCTGCGGGCTCGCCTTGTTCGGTGACCACGAGCACTTCCTCGGTGATCCCCACGGCTTGCTCGGGCTCGACTCCGACGGGCATGGAGGCCGCCGCCACGGAGGTGGCCTCTTCCGCGGCACGGCTGGCACGAATGCGGGCAAAGAGCTCGTCGACACTCTGACGGCTCGCACTCGACCCGTCCTGATCTCGCTCGGCTTCCGCACCGCCTTCCCCCCTGGGCGCCGCGCCAGTAATGGCATCGCCCTCCGCTTCGTGCTCGACCGCCGCCGCGACTCCACTCGAGGTCTCTTTGTCCCCGCCGAATCCGTCGCCTCCGGACCCGCCGCCGACTGCGGCGAGCTCTTCCTCGAGCTCAACGAGGTCGCCATGGCCCAGTTCCTGCGCAACGCGTTGGCCCGCTTGTTCCGCCGCGACACGCGCCTCGTCCTCTGCGTAGGCGAGGCGCTCACGCAGCTCCTCGACTGACGCGCTGACAACGTCGACGACGCGCAGCAGCGAGTCCTTCCCGGTGCGGAGCTCCTCGAGTTGCACACGCAGCGCGCGTCGGCGGGCAACGAGATCAGCGAGTGCGCGGTTTCGCAGCCCGCGTGCTTCTGCCACCATTCTCCGGCACTCTTCCTTCGTGGCGTCGAAGAGCTCGACGGCGTCGGCGTGTGCCATGTTGGTAACGGAATCGGCCTCCGCCTTGGCCCGACTCGTGTATTCGGCGGCTTCCTTTTCGGCTGCCGCACGGATCTCGAGCGCCTCGGCCTCGGAGGCCGCTGTCTGCTCCGCGAGAACCTGTCGGGCCTCTGCGATCAGCTCGGCCGCTCGCTCCTCGGCCTTCGAGACGAGGTTGCCGGCTGCATCGTGCGCGGTCCAGAGGATCTTGGCCGTCTCGATGCCAATCGCCCGTGTGAGCGTCGCCTCGTCCAAGACGGGGTCCTCCGCTCGGCGCTCCGCCTCGACGACGCGCTCGCGCAGAACCGCCTCACGCTCGAGCGCGCCACGTAGCTCGGCGGCCACCTTGCCAAGAAATATCCGGACAGCCTCGCCATCAATGCCCCGGCGTGCTGA
Source organism: uncultured Acidimicrobiaceae bacterium (assembly GCA_963727645.1). Classification (GTDB taxonomy): domain Bacteria; phylum Actinomycetota; class Acidimicrobiia; order Acidimicrobiales; family Bog-793; genus Fen-455. The sequence goes on along the minus strand of CAVSHA010000021.1, from coordinate 8,829 downwards.
GGGAAAGGACTTGCGTGCGACCTCGTCAGGACTGAGCGGCGTACTTGAGGAGATCGTGACAACCTGAGGATCCTCCGACATTGCCAATAGCCTACGACGCTGGTCTCATCCGGCGGGGATGGGTGCGATACGGCCCCCGAGCGACTCGAGAACGTGAATCGCCTGCTCGATGGTGCTCACGGCGAACACCTTGAGACGCGGGCCTGCGTGGGCCTTGGCGACCGCGTACTCCTGCGGGGGCACGAGAAACACGCTCGCACCTGCCCCGCGCACAGCGATCGTCTTCTGGGCTACCCCACCGACGTCTCCGACGGTCCCGTCTATCGACATCGTCCCGGTTGCGGCGATCTTCAGGCCACCGGTCAGATTGGCCCGGTCGATCTCCTGCATGAGCCCGAGCGTGAAGGCAAGGCCGGCCGACGGACCGACGATCCCCTCGGAGGACAAGTCGACCTTCACCGGCAAAGGACCTACCTTGAAGGCCGTTCCGTCGACCGCCGTGCCGCCACTTCCCTGCGGGTAGATGCCGAGGCAGGCGACGGCATGAGACCTGCCGCCCCTGGCGGTCGCGAACAAGGCGATCTTGAACTTGGTCCCCTTGCCCTCGGGAAAGCAGGCAAGTGTGGCGTTGGCCCCAGTCCCTTCGATACGGAACACTCCGAGCCTGAAGGTCACCGCTCGCGGCTTGCCTGCCGGGTAGGCGCCCACCACGAACTGAACGGCCGCGTCCGGGGTGATCGTCTCGAGCTGGTTCTGGAGATCCAGGTAAGTCGACACCTTGTGACCGTTGACCTTGCTGATGACATCACCCACCTGGAGCGACGAGGCCGCCGGAGACCCGGGAAGGATGCCGTAGACCAGTGCCCCGAGCGCCACGACCGGGACCTTGTAGCCGAGTTGCCTGAGGGCGACGACCGTGGCGGCCTGTTGGGCCGTCGACATGTCGATCTCGCCCTCGGTCGCGTACTGAGCTGTGGACTCGCTTCCGAGTATCGAGGAGCTCGGATAGATGGTGGCGTTCGAGTCCAGCCAAAAGAACGGATAGTAGAGCGCGCGCATGGGAGTGAGCTCCACGTAGACGAGGAGCACCGAGCCGCGGTGTGAGTGCCGGTCGGCAGACGGGACCTTTATGAGACTGCTCACCTCGGGAGCCGAGCCCGGAGTCAGTGCGTAGTACGGCAACTGGATGAACCACGCGATGACCGCCCCGACGAGGATGAAGATGAGGATCGATGCCAACGTGTGAGCTGCGGTCCATGCAAACCGATCCCGGCCTGCGCGACGCCTGGGTACAGCGCTGGCCCCGTCGCCGTAGATCTCGATCGTGACGTCGGGCGCGTCGCTCAGCCTCTCTCCCTCTACGCTCGTCCCATCGTGCAACGGATCCACCAAGCCGTAGCCTGCCATGACACTGCAGCACGCGGGCACCGCCAATGACCGAACCTGGTCGCCAGGCATCGATCGATGCGGCTCGCAGGCGAGGAGCAGCCGCTCTCGCGGGGCATGTCGGTGACGAGCCAACGGCCCGTTCGTTGCTCACCGATGCGGACCCCGAGGTACGCGCGACCGCACTCGGGGCGCTCGTACGAATGGGACGTGCGACACCAGCAGACTCCGCGACCGCCCTCAGAGACCCCGATCCCAGGACCCGCCGGCGAGCGTGCGAGCTCGGCACGACCTTGGCGGGTGCGAACTTCGCAAAGCTGCTGGATGACCCAGACCCGGCGGTGGTCGAGGCGGCTTGCTTCGCCGTCGGTGAGGTAGGCGACGTGCTGGCCGTCCCCGCTCTCGTGCAGATCGCGTCGACACACACCGATGCACTCTGCCGGGAGTCGGCCGTCGCCGCCCTGGGGGCAATCGGCGCGCTGGAAGGCCTCCCCGCGATACTGGCCGGCTTGGAGGACAAACCGCAGATCCGGCGCCGGGCTGTGATCGCGCTCGCGGCGATCGAAAGTCCGCAGTCCGATGCCGCCCTCCGGAGGTGCCTCGAGGACCGGGACTGGCAGGTCCGTCAAGCGGCCGAGGACTTGCTCGGCGTCACCACCGGCGACGACTGACCGATTCGACGGTGTGGCCCATCGTGGCCATACACAGGACGGCCCCGGCGACGGCGCAACGCTCGGGATCTTCCACGAGGTGGACCGGGATACCCGTCGCGGATGCAAGCCGCTTTCCGAAGCCGCTGAGGAGCGCGCCGCCCCCTGCGAGGTAGAGACCCCGGTTCAGTAAGTCGTTCGCCAGATCGGGAGGTGCCGAAGTGATGCATGACACGGCCGCGGCAAGGATCCGGTCCACGCGCGGCGCTATGGCGTCGGCCACTTCCGTCCGGGTGATGACCACCGAGCGCGCGATGCCGCTCGAGACATCACGGCCGCGAACCTCAACTTTGTCGTCCTCTTCCACCCATGCACTCCCGATGGCGTGCTTGATGGCCTCGGCGGTCGTCAGGTCGATCGCGAGCTCGAACTCGCGTGCACAAAGCCGTTGAATTGCTTCGTCAAAGTCTCCTCCACCTACAGATACCGACGCTTGGGTCACAAGACCGCCGAGGGCGAGCACCCCGATCTCGGTCGTGCCGGCGCCGACGTCCACGACCATCGAGGCGACCGGCTCTTCGATACGCAGCCCGGAGCCAAGCGCGACTGCGACTTGCTGCTCCACGAAGCGAACGCTCCCCGCGCCCGCCTCTTTGAACGCCCTGTCGAGCGCTCGCCGCTGGACACCTGTTGCCGCACCGGAGGCACAGCACAGCACCGTCGGCTGACTGACCGACCACGTCCTCCCGAGACGCAGCAACTCCCTGGCCACTGCCCAGGTGAGATCGAGATCAGCCAGCTGGCCGTGGCAGACCGGCCGGACGATCGCCACCTCACCGGCACAACGGCCGCGCAGACCAACGGCGTTGGCGCCGAAGGCCACAAGACGATTCCGCCCGAGGTCCACGGCGGCGATCGTCGGCTCGTCGACGATGATGCCGCGGCCGGGGACTGCCACGAGCGTGCGCGCTGTCCCGAAGTCGACTGCAAGGTCGGCGCCCACTACTGGCCGACCTTGGGTGGCGGCTCGATGGGCCGGGCTGCCAGGCTCCAGTCGATCCCACCTTCCCAGGTCTCCTGCTTCCAGATTGGAGCGGTCGCCTTCAAGGTGTCGATCAGGTACCGGCATGCGTCGAACGCCTCGCCCCGGTGCGGCGTCGAGACAACCACTACGACCGACGCCTCTCCGAGCCCGACACGACCGACCCTGTGCCAGACAAGGGCCCGTCCGAGGTCAGGCCAGCGCTCGCGCGCTACAGCCACGATCGCCTCGAACCTGGGCAGCACTTGCGGGGCGTAGGCCTCGTAGTCGATCGCTCGCACCCCCGTCCGCCCTTCGGCGTGATCACGAACCGTGCCAACAAAACACGCCACCGCACCGCACGACGGCTTCTCGACCCACGCGAGAGCGCGCTCGCTCGGAAGAGGCTCGGCGGTCAGCCCGAGCCAGTTGTCACCTTTCGCCGACGCGAGCACGTGGGTCATGGTATGCGACCTGTCGGCGCCAGGCGGGCTCCCGGGAGGAACCCGATGCCCCAACCGGACCCACCTTCAGTATCCTCGGTGACCGTGGTCGAACTGGGAGACGACTTCGACGACGTTCACGATGAAGGCCCATGTGGTCCCCTTCTGCCACCTGACGACCGTCTCTGGCGACACCCCTCCGAGCTCGGTGAGCACAACGTTCCGATCACCGCGGACGCGCTTTCAGCGCGTCGCAGCTGGATGGCCGCGACGCCATCGCGGGCCGGGGCTTGGTCGGCCGGCATAGTTGGCGCGCTGCTGGCGACTGGTGTGGTGCTCGTCGGCGGTCACCTCACTCACCTGCTCTCGTCCTCTTCGCCAGGCTCGTCGGCTTCGGCAGTGACGCACCGTCACATTGACGCGCCGCTGACCTCGCCGTCCTCGCCAGCCATCGAGGTACCTGTTTCGACGACAACAACGGCCCTGGTGGGAGTCGAGCCCGGCCTTTACGAGCTGGCGGCCCGGGCCGTGACAGCAATGCCGGTCGTCCTCGACGGCAGCGCGAGCGGCGTCGGCGTCGTCGTCAGCTCGAAGGGCTACGTCCTCGTGCCCGCCTCGCTCGTCACTGACGCGGACGATGTTTCGGTCGTCATCGACGGCCAGCAGCTCGTCGCAAAGCTGGTCGGAGTCGACCCCGGCACCGGGCTCGCAGTCGTGCGCGTACACGACCCGGATGCCCTCACGGCAGCACGTTTCGTATCGAGTGCGGCGATGGGATACGGCTCATTCGTCGCCCTCGCCTGGGTTGACGACCACGGGGCCCACACTTGCTGGGGTACCGTCAGCCAGCTCGGTGTCCAGCTGACCTCAACGAGCAACAGCCCGCCACTTCTGGACTCTTTGGAAACGCTCGATCCGCCCGCCGGTGTGCAGGCCGGTGGCGTCGTCCTCGATGGTGCCGGACGCCTGATCGGGATGGTCACGAGTGTCGCTGGGAACAGGTTGGTAGCGACGCCTGGGTGGCTGGCCGCCATCGTCTCGGAGGACCTGATCTCGAACGGACGTGTTGTCCACGGCTGGCTCGGGATCACCGGCAAGACCACCTCGGTGTCCTCCGCGAGCACCGCCGTCGAGGTTCTGTCGGTCGAACCGGGAGGTGCGGCTGCCAAGGCCGGAGTGGAGCCAGGCGACCTCCTCGAAGCCGTGAACGGCAAGCCCATCAGGACAATCTCAGGCATTGTGGCGGCGCTGTATTCGTTGCCACCGGACCAGGCTGTCGTGCTCAACGTCGTGCGGCGCGGCCACACCTGGGACGCCCGCGCTCGGCTCACGGCGGCAGCCTGAGACCTTCGCAATCCGCCTGAGTGGTCCGGACCCTGCCCGAGCCGCCTCCCCTCTAGCATCGGACAAGTGAGCGATCCTCTCGCACCCGGCGGTGGCGACTTCCTTCGCAACATGCTGGGCGACCTCCTGCGGTTGATTCGAACCGAAGGACCACTCCAGTGGGAGCTCGCCTTTCAACTGGCGACCAGCGTGGCCGCGGGGGACGAGCCTGACCCCAACCCCGATCCGATTGCGCGCATTCGTCTCGAGGAGCTGAGCGCGATCGCCGAGCTGCACGTGAGCGACGTCAGCGGCATGGCCCTCGGATACGGTGGCTCGAGCCTCAAGCTCGTTCCGACCACGCGCGTCGAGTGGGCCCGGAGGAGCCTGGAGGCCTGGCGCCCATTGCTCGACCGCCTCGCTTCAGCCTTGACGACTACGGCTGAGGCCGCTAGCCCGGGCTCCGGCTCGGACGCGCCCCGGCCACTCGGCTTCAGACCTGCCACAGGTGCCTCCGCAACAGGCTCTGAGCCCGGCAGCCGGGCATCGGATGCAACCGGTGCTGGCGCGGGTGACGAGGACGGGATGCCGGTAGATCCCTTTCTCGGAGATCCGTACCTGTTCAGGGGTGCGGAACCTGCCGACAGCGCGGATGCCGGAGACGCGGATCTCGCCGAGATGATCGGCCGATGGACCTCGGCCATGGCCCCGGCGATGGCGGCGATGCAGGTCGGCTCCGTGGTCGGTCACCTCGCACGGCGATCTCTGGGACAGTACGACCTGCCGTTGCCTCGTACTTCTTCGACCGAGATCCTCGTCGTTCTCGGCAACCTGGACCGTGTCGCCGAGGAGTGGTGCCTCCCGCCCGACGACCTGCGACTATGGCTGTGCGCGCACGAGATGGCGTTTCACGCGGTGCTCAGCCGGCCGCACGTTGCGAGACGGCTCGAGGATCTCGTTGTCGCTCACGTCAAGCTCGTTCGCCCCGATCCGCGCGACTTCGAGGGGCTGCTTCAAGGTATCGACCCCGGCTCCATTCCCGGCCTCTCCCAGATCATCGGTGACCCCTCGCTCCTCGGCGAAGCTGATTACGGCCCGTCACCCGAGCTCGAGAGGGTACGCGCTCAGCTCGCATCGCTGACGGCCGCGATCGCCGGTTACGCGGAATACGTCACCTCCGTGGTCGCCTCCCGTTTGATCGGAGGCCATGCACCTATCGGCGAGGCGATGCGCCGACGCCGCGTCGGTCGCGGTGAAGGTGAGCGCGTCGCAGAGTCCCTGTTCGGCCTGCACTTGGATCAAGAGGACGTCGACCGCGGCGCGGCTTTCGTCCAAGGCGTGCTCGAGCGTTCCGGAGAACTCGACCTGGCACGACTATGGGTCGACGAGGAGCACCTGCCGACGCCGGCCGAAGTCGAGGCCCCAGGACTGTGGCTCGCCCGCATCAACCTCGAGGAGAAGGACCTCTAGCGTCGATCAGGCGAGCCCAACCTCTTCTTCGGGCACGCCGAAGTCCCACTCCAAAATGAGGTTCTCCCTCTCGGCATCCCGGACGATACGCTCACGGTTCCTGCGAAACTGCGGATCGTGCGGCGGCAGCAGCACAAGGCGCGCGAGGGCACGCTGGCGGAACTCCTCTATGACAGCACGGTCACCGAACTCCGACTCCACTTCCCAGTGGGGCGCGACTGGACCGAGGTAGACCATCCGTATGTGCCCGCGTGGGGGCTCGGGCGGCTGATGTTCCTCCGGGTTGATCAAGCTCATTGTCTCTCCTTGGCGGCAGAACCGGCCGAAGTGTACCGGTCCACACGACTATGGGGCTTCCAGCGAACGCTTGGTCGCCCGGTCAAGACAGGCCGGCATGATGCAGTATCTGGGCCACAATGCCACGGATCTCGTCAACCGCGATCGCGAAGCCGACGTTCTGCGCCGGTGCATTGCCCTGCGAGCTGGTTGCGACAGCCGTGTTCATCGCGACCACCTGTCCGGACGAATTGACCAGTGGGCCGCCCGAGTTGCCCGGGTTGATGGGTGCGTCGGTCTGGATCAAGCCGGTCAGGCTCTCGGTCGCGCCGTTGTCGGTCGTGGCAGTGAGCGACCGGTTCAAGGCCGACACGATGCCCTCGGTCACAGTTGGACCGCCGGCGAGCGCGAGCGCATTGCCTATGGCCAGCACGCCGTCACCTTGTTGGGCTGAGTTGGAGTTTCCGAACCGGACAGTTGGCAGCGAGTGACCCGCCCCTTCCACCTGCACCAGCGCAATGTCCTTCAGGGCATCGGTTCCGATGATCTTGGCCCGGAACTGCCTGACTTGCCCGTACAGCGTGACGGTGACGGTCTGGGCGCCTTCGATCACGTGGTTGTTCGTGAGGATGACTCCGCTCGGCTCGATGATCATGCCGGTGCCCGCGCCTTGCGCGTAAGCCCCGAGGTTTCCGACTCCCCGGAAACTGCTGGTGTCGATTGAGACGACGGCTGGGAGAACCGACGCAAGAATCGACTGGACGTCGCCGACTTGCACCTTGCCGCTCTTCGTCGGGAAGTACTCCCTGACGATCGTCTGGGGAGAGCGGCTCGTGAACGCCGCGACCAGGCCACTGCCGACCACAGCTCCGACCACGGCCGCTGCAAGGGCCACGCCGAACCATCCGGGGATGGTACGCGGAGGACGCTTAGGCTCCTTGGGCTTCGGCTGCTCGCGGTGAGCCCACTGACTTGGCCACTGTGATTGCGAGTAGCCCGGTCTGGGCCAAGGAGATTGGCCGTAGCGATCTGGCCCGTAACCCTCCTGGAGATAGGGACTCCGCGGGTATCCAGACCAACCGGCTCCCGTCGCCTCCGAGCCCAGCTCGCCCTGGGTCGTCTCGCCGTACCCGGTCTGGCCGAGAGCGTCCCACTCACTCTCAGGAGCGACGGCGTCATCGTCCGCGGCAGGCTCGGCGGCCTCGATGAGCTCGCTGGAAGCGTCGTCGCTCGGCACGCCGCCACTCGTGTTTTCTGGCTCGCCCCATCTCAGCAGCTGGCTCAGCGGGTCGGCGCCGACAATGTCGTCGCCACCCGAGCTTCCTGGCACTTCGACAATCTACAGGTCGCCCGGCACGGGCATCTCCGCCAGTCTGCTCGGAGCCGGATGAACAGGACTTCAAACAGAGTCTTAGGATTTCCTGCGAATATCCTCGCTCCCATGGCGTTGAGTCACGGAACAGGTCACAATGGTGTCGTGGACACTTCGTGGATGGGGCGGGGGAAGTGCCGGGAGATGCCTCCTGACACGTTCTTCCCGAGTGACGGTGTGGGGGTAGAAGTGGCGCGACGGGTCTGCGCCGATTGCCCGGTGAAAGAGCCCTGCCTGGAATATGCCATGGTCAACCACATCGACCACGGTGTCTGGGGCGGGACTTCAGAGCGAGAGCGCAGGCGGATCGCCCGTCATCGTCGGCTCATTGGAGTTCGCTCGAGCTGAGCTGCCGAGCGGTCCTTTTCACGCCTCGACGGCGGTAGCTCAGGAGGCTGTATTGGCCGTCTGGGCCATGACGCGAGCCCTGCGGACCCTGCGGCGCTCCCGTTCGCTCATGCCGCCCCAAATGCCGAACTTCTCGCTATTGGCTATCGCGAATTCGAGACAGTCACCTCGGACCACGCAGCCGCGGCAAACCTCTTTGGCCTCACGGGTCGATGCACCTCGCTCTGGGAAGAACAGTTCCGGATCGACGCCCATGCAGTTAGCACGGCCCTGCCAGGTCCTGTCGAGGCCACCTTCGAACAACGCTTGGAGTGCCATCTTTGGCGCCCCCTCCCCTGACAACTCGCAACCGTGTAGTTACAAGATGGTGATTATCATGGACCCTCGCGCGATCCGATGCAAGAGGGAGTTTCGATTTACCCGCAAAAGGGCGCTGGGCACGGCTGCCAATGGCGTTCGCGATCGCCTCGTCCAGCCTTCTAGAAGCCCTTCATGCCCCCCGGGAACGCCGTCGTGACAGCTGCCGGCGGTTCTCTATGC
>CAVSHA010000020.1:0-85341 GCA_963727645.1 uncultured Acidimicrobiaceae bacterium | reverse complement strand
GTCTAGGCACGCAGCCCGCGACCTGCCCGGCAAGCGCCTGACACGGCACCCCGCAGCCGCATATCCAAGACAATCCTCCCAAGGAGTCCTCGTGACTGACAGTGACACCGATCCCCCGCAGACTTCGTTTCTCGAGGTGTCCGATGTCGTCGAGAGAGCCGTTGCCGCCGCCCCCCTGTGGCGGGCCCTCGATCCGGGGACGAGGGCCGGAATGCTTCGTGCGGTCGCCGACGCCTTGGACGGCGCGGACGATGAGCTGGTCGCCTTGGCTATCGACGAGAGCCACTTGACCGAGACCCGTTTGCGTGGGGAGCTGTTCCGGACGACCTTCCAGTTGCGGTTCCTCGCGGGGGTGATCGAGGAAGGGGGCTACCTCCAGCCTTGCATCGACACGCCGGACGACAGCTGGCCGCCCGGAGCGCGACCAGACCTGCGCCGGTTGCTCCGCCCGCTCGGCCCGGTGGCCGTCTTCGCCGCCGGCAACTTCCCGTTCGCGTTCAGTGTCGCCGGTGGCGATTCGGCTTCCGCTCTCGCCGCAGGGTGCCCGGTGGTCCTGAAGGCACACCCCGGTCACCGGGAACTTTCCGCCCGCTGCGGGGAGATCGTCCGTCGGGCGCTGCGCGACGCCGGGGCGCCGGACGGCACGTTCGCTCTGGTCGAGGGCGACAAGGCCGGGCGCGCGCTTGTCACCCATCCCGATATCAGCGCGGTGGCCTTCACCGGGTCGGCGAAGGTTGGGCGAATGCTGTTCGACATCGCCGTCGGGCGGCTCAAGCCGATCCCCTTCTACGGCGAGCTTGGAAGCGTCAACCCCGTGTTCGTGACCATGCGGGCCGCCGCAGCCCGCCTGGACGAGATCCTCTCCGGTTACATCGCCTCTTTCACCTTGGGGGCCGGGCAGTACTGCACCCAGCCAGGTGTGCTGTTGCTGCCCGCAGGGGTCCTCGACGCTGCGCGCTTACGCGCCATGGTCGGCGCGCAACCTTCCGCCCGGCTTCTCAACGACCGGATCGACGTGGCCTATTCCGAAGCCCTCGATGCTCTGCGGCGGCGCCCGGGCGTTGAGGTCATCGCCGAGGGAAGCAGGCAGCCGGACGGCGCGCGACACGCCCACCCTTCTCCGCACGGCAGCTCGGGACCTTGTCTCGGACGCCGAGCACCTCCTGGCCGAGTGTTTCGGGCCCGTCTCCCTCATCGCCGAATACGGCGAGGAAGCCCAGCTGACCGAGCTTGCCGAGCTGCTCGACGGCCAGCTCACCGCGACCGTTCACGCCGAGGTCGACGACGCGATCGTTCCCGGGCTGCTCGACACCCTCGCCGAGAAAGCAGGCCGGATCGTCTGGAACAGCTGGCCGACCACTCTGGCGGTGACCTGGGCCATCCACCACGGCGGCCCTTACCCGGCCACGACGTCACCCCTGCACACCTCCGTGGGGGCCGCGGCCATCGGGCGCTTCCTCCGGCCCGTCGCCTACCAAGGCGTTCCCGACCACCTGCTCCCGGCGCCCCTGCGGGATGCAAACCCCCTTCATCTTGCGCGGTGGGTGGACGGGCGGTATCGCACCGGGCCGTCTCCGGCTTGACGGCAGTGGCTCAGGCGCCGGGACGCGGCTGCTCCGCAGCGGTGACGGGCCGGTCCTGGGCTGCGAGGTAGCCGGCGCCCGCCTGCAAGACGAGGAACCCGAGGAGCACAGCCAAAGGAAGGCTCCAGTTGTGCGCCGCGTCGTAGAGCGCACCGACCAAGGTAGGGCCGACTGCGGCTATGAGGTACCCGTAACCTTGGGCCATTCCCGACAGGGCCATGGCCTCGTGCTGGTTGGAGGACCTGAGCACCATCACCATGAGCGCCAGGCTGATCGAGGCTCCCTGTCCGCAGCCGAGCAGGACAGCCCAGAGCGCGTCGAGGTGGTGCGGGTCGATGAGAAGGCCCGTCAGCGCGATCCCGGCGAGCACGACAGCCCCGAGCACGGCGACGCGGGCATCGCCGAGCCGGTGGGCGATCCAGGGCGTGACGAGCGCGGAGGCGATCGCGAAGGTGTTGGTGACCGCCAGCAGCACGCCGGCGCTCACGACCGAGACGCCCCGGTCGTGGAACACGGTCGGGAGCCAGGCGAGCGTCGAGTAGAACTCCAGCGACTGCATGCCCATGAACAGCGTCACCGACCACGCAACAGCGCTCTTCCACAGCCTCCTCGTCGGCTCGTCGGCGACGGTGACCTCCCTCGCCGGGCGTGCGTGCGACCGCAGTGGGACGATCACCGCGATCGCCACGACGACGGGCAACGCCCAAGCTCCTGTCGCCAGGCGCCAGTCACCGCCGAGCGCCCGGGCGAGGGGCGCCGTCGTCCCGGCCGCGAGCGCTGCTCCGGCGCTCAGCACGGCCGTGTAGAGCCCGGTCATGAGGCTGACGCGTCGAGGAAAGTCGCGCTTGACGATGCCCGGCATGAGGACGTTCGCTATCGCCACCGCGATGCCGATCAGCAGCGTGCCGACGAAGAGGCCGGCGTAGTTCGTCGAGCGTACGAGGATGCCGGCGAGCAGCACGACGAGGCAGCCGAGGAGAACCTCGCCGGTCCCTCGACGACGTGCGAGACGGGGAGCAACAGGCGCCAGGAGCCCGAAGCAGATCAGCGGCAGTGTCGTCAGCAGCCCGGCTCCTGCAGCAGACAGCCCGGTGGAACGCCGGATCGCGCCGAGGACCGGTGAGAGCGCGCTCATCGAGGGGCGCAGGTTCAACGAGACGAGCAGCAGGCCCGCAGCCAGCAAGAAACGGCGCCTGCGCGTACCCATGGCCGAGGGCTCAAGCACGCCGGTTCGCCTCAGCCGAAAGCGCCGGCGTCTCAGGTCGTGGGCAGGTTGCCATGGCCGGCTCACCCTAGCGAGCGCGGTCACCCCGGGTGACAGGCACGCCGGCGTCGCGGTCGGAGCCGGGGCTGTTCGGCTGTGTGCGGGTCAGCTCTCTATCGCCACCCGGTGCCAGGCCACGCCCCCGTCTTTCGACTCGTACAGGTGGGTGGCGGCGTCGGGCGAGTTGCCTTCCTGGACCAGGGCGTAGGCGCGGGCGGGGTCGCTGAACCCGGCCCAGACGACCGTCGAAAAGCTCGAGGTCGAAATGACAGCCGAATAGCTCTTGCCTCCGTTGGTCGTGCGGTCGAGTGTGCCTATGGGCCCGTTTGTCTCCGGCCCGGGCCAGACGAGCGCGTCCGAAGACGAAGCGGCTGCGAGTCCCACGCTGTTGGGGAACGCTCCGCCCGGTGTGCCGATATGCCAGCTCCGAGCGCCGTTCGCCGACAGCTTCACCTCCGCCATCGTCCCGGTCGGGCAGGCGGCCCAGAGCGCCGGGCTCCCGTTGGCAGCAGCGGTCACGCGGCCACCGAGGCCCGGATTACAGGGGTCGATCCGCCGGCTGAACCTCACGGCTTTGTCGGCGGAGTACAGCAGGACGAGAGGCGGCTCGTTCCCGCTCAGGAGGTACAGGTTCGGGCCGTTGGCGGCGAACTGTGCCCCGTAGCCGAGCTTCACCGGCGTCGACACCTTCTGCCATCCCCGCCGCCCGACTGGCGAGCGGAGCAGATCCATCGACTGGCACTTGGCGAAGCCCGCGGGGCAGGTGAGCGCGTACGCCTCCCCATCGGCGATCTCGAGCTCGGCGACCGGGCCCGGGGTGGCAGCTCTCGCCCAGGAGGTTCCGCCGTTCGTCGTCTCCCAAAGCTCCGGGTCGAATGCGTACCCGTCGAGAGCGTTGGCGAAGCGCAACTGCGTGACGTCGTTCGCGCTCACCGGCGGGCTCGGGATGCCCGCGAAGCGGGAGCCGGCATCAGTTGTGCGGACGATGGCGTCGCAGGTCCCGGAACCTGCGAGACAGCGAGCGGTCCCGAGCATCCACCACTCCTCGAGGCTGACCGCCGTGAACGAGGTCGGCTGGAAGTGTGCCGGCATCACGCCTCCGCGCGGGCCGACCCCGGACACGACCGTCGTCGGGGCCGTCGAGCCGAGCGCGGAAGTGCTCGGCTGCTTGCCGGTGCGTGTTTCCTGTGCCGCCGGAGCCGAAGAGGTGCAGTTGCGGCAGCGGCACCAGGAAGACCACGACCGCGACGAGAACGACCAGTCCGGACAGTGCACCCCTGCGACGTCGGGCGAACCTACGGCGCTTGGTGCCCCGCTCGACCGCCTTGGCCGGATCGAGCACGTGCGCGAGCCCGGCGGCGTTCTGTGCCGCCTGCCTGAAGAGCTGATCGAGGTCGTTCGGGCTCTCGTCCATTGTTGTCACCTCCTGGTCACTAGAAGGGCTTCTGATTCGATCTGGGATGCGAGCGTTGTCCGGGCCCGGTGGATCCAGGAGCGGACGGTGCCAGGCGGCGCCTTCATCTCTTGGGCGACGTCGTCGACGGTGAGATCGAACACGACGTGCAGGACGAAGGCGCGTCGCTGATTCTCGCTCAGCCGTGCCACGAGCCGGGCGAGGTCGAGATCGTGTGCGTCGAGCAGGTGGTGCTCCTCGGTCCTCGACGGGGCGCGTGCGGTTTCGAGGGCGAGGCGCCTCCAACGGCTGACCACCAGGTTGTGGAGCACGCGGCGGTTCCACGCGTCACGGTTGGCGTGCCTGGAGACAACCTCCCAGTGCTGCCACGCACGGGCGTAGGTCTCTTGAGTCAGGTCCAGAGCCTCGTCCGCGTTGCCGACGTAAAGGAATGCCGCGCCCATGAGGGCGTTTCGGGTCGCGAGGTACCACCGCTCGAACTCGCCCTGGTCAGCAGCCTCGACCACCGTAGGACCTCCCTCCCAATTACAACGCTTCAGCCGGCGATCGCGCTGCACCCGGCATCGCAAGCCCACCAGCCGGAGGGCGGGGATCGGCCGGGAAGCCTCAGAACACCTTGGAGAGGAAGGCTCTCGTGCGCTCGTGGCGTGGGTTGGCTATGACCTCGCGCGGCACGCCTGACTCGACGACGACGCCCTCGTCCATGAACACGAGCGAGTCGCCAACCTCGCGGGCGAACCCGATCTCGTGGGTGACGACAATCATCGTCATCCCCTCCTCGGCCAGGGCGCGCATCACGTCGAGGACCTCACCGACGAGCTCAGGGTCCAGTGCGCTGGTTGGCTCGTCGAAGAGCATGAGCTTGGGCTGCATGGCGAGCGCCCGGGCAATCGCAACCCTCTGCTGCTGACCTCCGGACAGCTGGTTGGGATAGGCCTCGACCTTGTCCGAGAGACCGACCCGGTCCAGCAAGGCGCGGGCCCGCGTCGTGACGACGGCTTTTGGCTCCTTCTTCACAAGCACAGGCGCCACGACAACGTTCTCGAGCGCGGTCATGTGGGGGAAGAGGTTGAAACGCTGGAAGACCATGCCGATCTCGGTGCGCCGGCGACATACCTCGCGCTCGCGAAGCTCGTGCAGGCGCCCGCCGCGTTCCTCGTAGCCGACAAGCGACCCATCCACGTACAGCCGGCCGGAGTTGATCTTCTCGAGGTGGTTGACACAGCGCAAGAACGTCGACTTGCCCGAACCGGAAGGCCCCAGCAGGCACATCACCTCGCGAGGCGCGACCTCGAGGGTGATCCCCTTGAGCACCTCGAGCAGTCCGTAGCGCTTGTGCACGGACTCGGCACGGACCATCGGCGCGTCCATCTACCGTCCGCCCATCGCAGTCGACGAGAAGGGGATCCGGTGAAGCGTCGTCAGATTGCGCCGGATCCGTTGGATCGGCGTGAGCGGGAGCGCGTACGACGTGCCGCGCGCGAAATAGCGCTCGACGTAGTACTGGCCCATCGTGAGCACCGTGGTCATGAGCAGGTACCAGAAGCTCGCCATGATGAGGAGGGGAATGGTCTGGTAGGTCCTGGCCGCGATGTTCTCCGTCTGGTAGAGGAGCTCGGGGTAGGTGACGACTACAGCCAGCGACGTGGTCTTGAGCATGGAGATGGTCTCATTGCCTGTCGGCGGGACGATGACGCGCATTGCCTGGGGGAGCACGATCCGTCGCATGAGCGGCGCCCGGCGCATGCCGAGCGACTGCGCCGCCTCGAACTGCCCGTGGTCGACCGAGAGGATCCCGGCTCTCACGATCTCGGCGTAGTAGGCGCCTTCATTGAGCCCGAGCCCGAGGAGTGCGGCCACGAAGGGGGTGACGATGGTGTTGGCGCTCATGTGCACGAACTCGGGCCCGAACGGTATGCCGAGGCTGATGGTCGGCTGGAGGGCGGAGATCGCGTACCAGAAGAGGAGCTGCACGTAGACCGGGGTACCCCGGAAGAACCAGATGTAGAGCCACGCGCCCCCCGAGAGAATCGGGTTGGGCGACAGCCGCATCACGGCGAAGACCACACCGAGCACGACGCCGACGACCATGGCTATGAATGTGAGCTCGAGGGTCTTCTCGACCCCGCTCACGACCGGGCTCGAGAAGAAGGTGGACCCGACAACCCCCCAGCCGAAACTTGGGTTCGTGGTGACGTCGTGGACGAACATCGCGGCCAGCACGAGCATGACCGCAGTTGCGACCCACCGGCCCGGATGGCGCAGGGGCACCGCCCGGATCTCCTCCGAGCGGTGCCCCTCGACGCTGTCGACTGTCACCGGCTCACCTCCGCTCGGGAGCCGTCGGTTCGTTCAAACGATCGCCGGGTTCGTGATGGCGCCGGCCTGGACCCCCCATTTGTGGAGGATCTTGGCGTAGATGCCGTCTTTGATGAGCACCTTGACGGCGGCAAGAGCCGCAATGTCGAGCTTCGAGGACTTCGCGAACGCGAAGCCGTAGGGAGCGACCCCGAAGGCCGGCCCATCCAGCTTGAACCGACCGTTCGCCACCTCGACGATGTAGCCCGCCACCTGGGAGTCGGCAAAGCCGATCTGGGCACGGCCGCTCGCGATGGCGCTGTTGGCCTCGTTCTGGGTCGGGAAGGCAAGCACGGTGTCGGCCTTCTTGTCGGCCTTCTTGCACAGGCCGGCTGCGCTGTTGGCATCGGTCTGCTCGGTCGTGCCGGTCTCGACGGCGACGGTGTGCCCGCACAGGCTCATCAGTCCGTTGAGCTTCAGCGAGCTCGACTTGGGCACGTAGTAGCCCTCGCCGGCCTGGAAGTACGTGACGAAATTGACCTGCTTCTCACGTGCCGCCGTGACGGTGAACGAGGAGTTGCCGACGTCGTACTTGCCAGCCTTTAGGCCGACGATGATCGTGTCGAAAGTCGCGTCGACATCCTTCCACTTGACTCCCATGACGGCTCCGAGCGCGGCGCTGAAGTCTGCATCCATGCCGACGATCGTCGTGCCGTTGGCGGCGACGAACTCGTCCGGTGGATAGCTGGCGTCCATCACCGAGGAGACCGAGCCCTTGGCCCTGATGCTTGCCGGCACAAGGGCCGCCACAGCGGGGTCCTTCGGCGGGGTCGGGATCGCGACAGCCGCCGCGTGGGCGCGAGCCGGCGCGGCGAGCGCCGTCCCGACGCCGGGGACCAAGAACGCAGCACCCAGGAGCGCGACGGCAACGACTGCGACCCGGGAGCTGCGGTGATCGTGTAGTGACTTGTGAGCGATTCTCATCTGCACTGCCTCCCGCCTCGATTGCGTCGTCCTTCATTAGTATGGAAAACCCGGCGCAAGATTGTCCGCGGTTATAACACCATGTCTTGTGCCTGTCGAGTTCACCGACAAGGATGCCCCATAGCCGAGCGAGATCTGGGTGCTCGAACAGGCTGACCGACCTTTCGGGTCAATCGTGCTGGCTTCCCGGCCGATACTCATGAAGTGACCTCGGCGCCACGGACCAGGCTCAATGCCGCCAACGCGGGCGCGACAGCGCCTGTCAGCTTTCGCGGCGTGCCATGACAGCAATCGTCGAGCAGATGGCGGTAACCGAGGCCCTGCGGCAGAGCGAGGCCCGCCTGCAGGCGCTCCTCTCCTCTCTCGACGACCTTGTGTTCGAGATCGACGAGAACGGCACCTACCTCGAGATCTGGACCGCCAACGACGCCCTGCTCGCCGTTCCTCGGGGCGACCTGCTCGGCAAGACGCACCGTGAGGCGCTCGGTGAGGAGATCGGCCTCAGCCTGGCCAATGTCATCAGCCAGGTCCTCGTGACGGGTCATCCGAAGTTCTGGGAGTACCAGCTCGAGGTCCCGGCAGGCATGCGGTGGTTCCAGGGCAGGGTCGCGCCGATCGCGGGACCGGAGGGCTCCTTGCGGAGGCTCTGCCTGTTGGTCCGCGACATCACCGAGCAGAAGGTTGCCGAACACGCCCGGGACGAGGCAGAGGAGCAGCTCCGGCACCAGGCCCTGTACGACGGGCTCACCGGCCTGCCGAACCGCATGCTCTTCCTTGACCGGGTCAAGCACGCACTCATGGCGGCGCGGCGCGAGACCGGGGAGCTCGCCCTTCTCATGCTGGACCTCGACCGGTTCAAGGAGATCAACGACACCCTTGGTCACGCAGCCGGGGACGACGTGCTCAGTGAGGTGGCCCGGCGGTTGTCGAAGGTGACGAGAAAGGGCGACTCGGTCGCGAGACTTGGTGGCGACGAATTCGCCATCCTGCTCCCGAACGCATCGAAGACGGATTCCGCCATGGTCGTCTCGCGGGTGACGAGCTGCCTCGAAGAGCCGATCGTCGTCCAAGACCTGCCGATCAGAGTCGACGCCAGCATCGGGCTTGCAGCCTTTCCGAAGGACGGCAGCGATGCCGAGCTCTTGATTCGCCACGCCGACGTCGCCATGTATGTCGCCAAAGCTGCGAACGGAGGGTTCGCCTCCTACGAGAACTCAGCCGATCCGCATTCACCGGATCGGCTCGCCCTCATCGGAGAACTGCGTGGCGCGCTCGAGCGAGAAGAGATCGTCCTGTACTACCAACCGCAACTGAGCCTCTCGACTGGCACCATCGTGGCTGTCGAAGCCCTGAGCCGTTGGCAGCACCCTCAGCGGGGCCTCATCATGCCCGACGAGTTCATCCCACTTGTCCAGGAGACTGGCCTGATCAAACCATTCACGCACTACGTGCTCGACAAAGCGCTCCGGCAGTGCCGGTCCTGGATGGACCGCGGTCGCCCGATGCGGGTGGCCGTCAATCTGGCGATGCGCAACCTCATCGATGCCGACCTGCCATCCGACGTTGCCGACCTGCTGGCGCTCAACGGCGTTCCCGAGGACCTCCTCGTGCTCGAGATCACCGAGAGCGCCGTCATCTCCGACCCGATGAGGACTGAGGCCGTCCTCGCACGCCTCGCCAAGATGGGTGTCCGGCTCTCGGTCGACGACTTCGGAACCGGCTACTCGTCGCTGACGTACCTGACACGCCTCCCCATCGACGAGATCAAGATCGACCGGTCGTTTGTCACGCACATGAACGCCTCCGCCGACAGGGAGGTCGTCGTGCGGTCGACGATCGACCTGGCGCGCAACCTCGGCAAACAGGTGGTAGCCGAAGGCGTCGAGACAGTTGAGGTCCTGCGACGCCTTCGAGAGCTCGGCTGCCACCTGGTCCAGGGCTACTACGTGCGCCGGCCGTTGCCCGCTGAGGAGCTCGACAGCTGGCTGGCCGAGGCGGCAAGCCTCTCTGCAGTGTGACCGGGGACGACACCGGCACCGGTCAAGGCCCCCCGCAAGGGTCGCCGGCGTCTCCTCGGCCTCCGCCTGTTCCGGCCCTCGCCCGCCTGCAACAATCAATGCCATGCCCCGACGGCCCCCAGATCGGCACGCGCGCGGGGAGGCCGCACCGGGGCGTCCGGGTGCCCGCAATCGCCGCCGCATCGGAGGCACGAACAGTCGCGCCACAGATTGGACGACCGCTGCCGAGGAGTCGTTCGTCGAGGACCCGATGGGCACCGGCGCTGCGCAGATCCACCGGATCCAGCCCTACCAGGCTGACAAGACCTACATCTGCCCGGGCTGCAACCAGGAGATCCGACCCGGAACCGGCCACCTCGTCATAGTCCCGGTGTCGGACCCCACCGCCAGGCGCCACTGGCACTCGCCCTGCTGGGAGCACCGCGCCAGGAGACGCCCGACCGGGCGCTGACGGCCCGCGCCAGCACTCGGTCGCTCAGAACGCGTTCTCCAGGACCTCGACGCTTCCCGGTTGGACCGCCGCCACGTCGAAACGCACGTCCGTGGTGGTCGGGGTCGTCTCCAGGAGGTAGAGCGTGGCGAGGCGGCGAAGACGACGACGCTTTGCGGAAGTGACTGCCTCGAATGGGGACCCGAACTGTCCGGTGGTCCTCGTCTTCACCTCGCAGATGACAAGGAGCCGCCCACGGCGGCAGATCAAGTCGATCTCGCCGGCACGACAGCTCCAGTTCTTCTGGACGATCTCGTAGCCGTGCTGGACGTACCAGGCGAGCGCGGCTTCCTCGCCCAGGCGCCCCAGCGCCGACCCTCCGGCATGGGGCGCCATCCTCAGACCTCGTCTTTGGGCAGTGCCTCCACGTTGACGTCTTTGTAGGTGACCACGTGCACCGACGATACGAACCGCGCCTGGCGGTACATGTCCCAGACCCACGCGTCACCGAGCTCGACCTCGAAGTAAGTGGCACCGGGCCCTGACTTGGGTGTGACCTTGACGTTGTTCGCGAGGTAGAAACGGCGCTCGGTCTCGACGACATAACGGAACATCGAGAACACGGCCCGGTACTCACGGTAGAGCTCGAGCTCCACCTCGGCCTCGAACTGGTCGAGGTCCTCCTCGGCGCTCATGGTCGCCTGCCTAGCACGTCCCCGGCTTCGCCGACGCGCGGGCCGATGGTCCCGGGCACCTCCCGAGCCGGGACGACGAGGTCGCACAGCGTCTCAGCGTACGTCGCGCTTCTCCTTGATCTTCGCCGCCTTGCCGGCGCGATCGCGCAAGTAGTACAGCTTGGCGCGACGGACGTCACCTTCGGTGACCAGTTCGATCTTGGCGATGATCGGTGAGTGGACCGGGAAGGTGCGCTCGACACCGACGCCGAAGCTCACTTTGCGCACTGTGAAGGTCTCGCGGACGCCCGAGCCCTGACGGCGGATGGCAGCACCCTGAAAGACCTGGACGCGCTCGCGGTTGCCTTCGACGACCCGGACATGCACCCTCAAGGTGTCCCCGGGGCGAAAGTCAGGGATGTCGTCGCGAAGGCTCTCGCGGTCGATGAGGTCGGTGGGGTTCATGACAGGTCACGCTCCTCGAGGCGATCGGACGGGTCGCCGACAGTTTGCCGCTTACCGGATTCAGAGTCCGACCATTCGGCTCGTCCCGTTCCGTAGGCACCTAGAGGATAGCCGTGCTCGAGGAGGAGGCGCACCTCGCCGGCTGAAAGCCCCCCTCGGGCGTCCAGCAGGTCCGGCCGACGCTCGAGCGTGCGCCAGAGTGCCGCGGCACGGCGCCATCGTCCGATCCGTCCGTGATCACCCCCACGCAGGACCTCAGGAACCTCCCAGCCCCGGAACACCGCCGGGCGCGTGTACTGCGGGTACTCCAGCAGCCCGGTAGTGAAGCTCTCGTCGCCGGTCGAGGCTGCGTTGCCGAGCACCCCCGGAACGAGCCGAGCCGTGGCCTCGACGACGACCAGGGCCGCCAGCTCCCCCCCTGCGAGCACGAAGTCGCCGACGGACAGCTCACCGTCGGCGAGATGGTCGGCGATGCGCTGGTCCACGCCCTCGTAACGCCCGCACAGAAGTGAGAAGGCCGCCGGTCCGGCCCCTGGCGCGGCGCAGCCGAGGCCGGCGAGCTCGGCCGCAACAGATTGATCGAAACGTCGACCACCGGGTGCGAGCAGGTAGAGGGGTCGCGGCGGGTCAGCGAGCTCGACAGCACCGAAGACGGGTTCGGGAGCGAGCACCATCCCCGCTCCGCCGCCGAAGGGCGCGTCGTCCACGGTGCGGTGCGGGTCGGTCGCAGCAGCACGCAGGTCGTGGATCCGGAGATCGACGAGCCCGTCTCGCCTTGCGCGCCCGACGACGCTTGTCGTGCAGTACGCGTCGACCACTTCGGGGAAGATCGTGAAGACGTCGATGCGCAACGCCGCCGCCCTCTGCTCCGGGGCGGCCTCGGGAGTGGTGGCCGGCGGCGCCGATGATCGTGGAACCTCGCTCCGGGTCACTCGAACAACCCGGCCGGCACGTCGACCACGATGCGGTCATCCTCACGGGCGACCACGAATCTCAACGGCACAAGGCCCCCGTCCTCCATCACGAGCAGATCGCTCGCCGGGTTGGCCTGGACCGCGACCACCGTCCCGTGCTCGGTCCCGTCAACCTCGACGACGCTACTGCCGACCAGGTCGTGCACGAAAAGCGCCTCAGGGTCCTCGATCGCGACCGCCGCGAGCAGTGCACCGCGAAGCTCGTCGGCCGCCTCCCGGGTGCGTACCCCCTCGAACTCGACGAGATAGCGCCCCTGAAAGGGCCGGGAGCTCAGCACTTCGAGCTTGCGGGCACAAGACCGCGACGCCGGTCCTGACGAGTCGGCCGCCCCGGGCCCGGCCGGCACGCCCGCTGCGTAACAGACGAGCTCGGCTCCGGGAGCGAGCCGTTCGGTGCGATTGGTGACGAGCGCGACCACAACTGCCCCGGCCAGCCCGTGCGGCCGGGCAATGCGGCCCACCTCGAGCAGCGGCCGCCGGCCCGCGTCACCACCCGAGCTCGGGACCATCTCGTGCTCAGTCGACGATGTCGACCGACGCCTCCTGGCCGTCGCGGGCTGCTGCGGCGCGCACGAGGGTACGCAGCGCCTGAGCGGTGCGTCCACGCCGGCCGATGATCCGCCCCATGTCGCCTTGGGCGACGCGAAGGGAAAGGCGGATGCCACTGCGGGTCTCGCCTACGTCGACCGCCACGCCCTCGGGGTCGTCAACGATGGAGCGCGCGACGTGCTCGAGCACCGAGCGTGCCGTGCCGCCCTCGACGCGGTTGCCCGCGTCGTCCGAGGCGGCCGCGTCGGGCTCGCTGTCGGCCACGGCGCTCACGGGAACCTCGTCGAGGTCGTCGAGCTCTTCGCCTTCATCGAAGTCGTCCTCGAGGTCCTCCACGTCGCCATCGCTGTAGGCCTCGCCTGTTGCATCCTCGGTGCTCGAAGAGCGAAAGGCACTGAAGTCCGGCTCGGCGAAGGGGTTGCTTCCGATGTCTGTCATCGCGTTGCTCAGCTTTCGGCTTCGGCTTGCGAACCACTTGCGGTGACCTGCTTGGCGGAAGCCTTGCCAGCAGCCACTTTCTTGGCAGGTGCCTTCTTCGCGGGTGCCTTCTTGGCAGGTGTCGTGGCGCGGCCCGGGCGTGCGTAGCGCTGGGAGACCTGCTTGGGGGGACGGTTCGACTCGAAACGCTCCCAGGCTCCCGAGATCACGAGCAGCTTGCGCACGGTCTCGGTGGGTTGGGCGCCTTTGGCCAGCCAGCCCAGGACCCGGTCATTGTCGATCTCGATGGTGGACGGTTCCATTCGGGGCGCGTAGGTGCCGACGGCCTCTATGAACCGCCCGTCTCGGGGCGAACGGCTGTCGGCCACGACGACGCGGTAGGTGGGCTGCTTCTTCTTGCCCATGCGCATGAGGCGGAGCTTGACGGTCACGGGGTTTCTTCCTTCTTTCGTGTGGAGACCATTATCGCGTCGGGCCGAGGCCCCTCGGCGACGGGGTGACGCGACCGCCCTTGACTTTCTTGCGGGCGCCCCTGCTCGACTTGGACGGGTTACCGGGCCGGCCACCTCCCATGAGCTTGGCCATGGGCCCGATGCCCCGCATCATCTTCTGCATCTCCTTGAACTGCCGCAGGAGATTATTGACCTCGGTGGTGGAGGTGCCACTTCCGCGCGCGATCCTGAGCCGGCGCGAACCGTCCAGCACCGTCGGGTCGGTGCGCTCGAGGAGTGTCATCGAGCAGATGATCGCCTCGATCCTGCCGACATCGCGATCATCGACCTTAGCGTCGCGCATCTCCTTCGGAACGCCGGGCATCAGCGACAACAGTCCCGTCAACGGGCCCATCTTCTTGAGCTGGCGGAGCTGATCAAGGAAATCATCGAACGTGAAGGTCCCCGTCTGGAGCCGCTCGAGGGCCTGTCCGGTGACCTCCTCGTCGTACTCGCGCTCGGCCTTCTCGATGAGGCTGAGGACGTCTCCCATGCCGAGGATCCGGCTGGCCAGACGATCGGGGTGGAACGTCTCGAAGTCGGCAACCCGTTCCCCGGTGGACAAGAACGCGATCGGCCGCCCGACGACCTGCTTGACCGAGAGGGCAGCGCCGCCGCGCGCGTCACCGTCAACCTTGGTCAAGATGATGCCGTCGAGCTGCAATGCCTGGTGGAAGGCCTCAGCGGTCTGCACGGCGTCTTGACCCGTCATGGCGTCGACGACGAAGAAGGTGTAGTTCGGGCGGACCGCTTCAGACACCCGCCGCACCTCGTCCATCAGCTCCCGGTCGATGGCGAGACGGCCGGCAGTGTCGACGATGACGACATCGCGCCCGAGGCGTTGGGCCTCGGCCAGGCCGCCGCGGGCGACCGAGACGGGATTGGTCGGCTCGGAGAAGACGCCGACGCCGACCTCGGCCCCGAGCACCCGCAGCTGTTCGACAGCCGCTGGGCGCTGCAGGTCGGCGCCGATCAGATAGGGATGACGCCCCTGTTGGCGGAACCAGCGGGCCAGCTTCGCGGCGGCTGTCGTCTTGCCGGACCCTTGGAGGCCGGCGAGCAGCACGACGGTCGGGGGCTTCGGCGCGTAGCTGATCCTCAGCGCCTCACCGCCCAGGGTGGCAGTGAGCTCCTCGTTGACCACCTTGATGACCTGTTGGGCAGGGGTCAGATACTTGGCGAGCTCGGCCCCCGTGCAGCGGGCGCGGATGGCCTCGATGAGGTCCCGCACGACGGCCAGGTTGACGTCGGCTTCCAAGAGCGCGACCCGGATCTCGCGGAGAACCTCGGCAACCTCGGCGTCGCCGAGCCGGCCACGGCCACGAAGGCGCGTGAAGATGGCATCGAAACGATCGGTCAAGGTGTCGAACATGGGTCAGCTCAGGTTAGTCGGGCCGCGGCCCGGGCACCGATGGAGGCACCGAGCTCGGGGCGGTCACGCGAACAGCGCCGAGACGAACTCCACCGGATCGAACGGCACGAGGTCTGCCGGGCCCTCACCGACCCCGACCAGCTTGATCGGCAGCCCCAGCTCGGATCGGATCGAGAGCACCACGCCACCTTTGGCCGTGCCGTCGAGCTTGGTGAGAACGATGCCCGTGACGCCGACCGCCTCAGTGAACTGACGTGCCTGGGCGACCCCGTTCTGACCCGTCGTGGCATCGAGCACGAGGAGCACCTCGGTCAGCCGGCCCGGGGGTCGTGCTGCCACACGGCGCACCTTGCGCAGCTCGTCCATGAGGTTCACCTTGGTGTGCAGGCGGCCGGCGGTGTCGGCCAGGACGAGCTCCGTCCCTCGGGAGGCTGCGTGCGCGACGGCGTCGAAGATGACCGAGGAAGGGTCCGCACCGTCCGAGCCCCTGACGATCCGCGCGCCGGCGCGCTCGGCCCAGGACTCGAGCTGCTCTCCCGCGGCGGCCCGGAACGTGTCCCCAGCTGCCAGGACCACACCGCGCCCGGCCTGGGTCTCCCGCAAGGCGAGCTTGCCGATCGTCGTGGTCTTGCCAACCCCGTTCACGCCGACGAAGAGCCACACGGTCGGCCCGTCACCGTCGGCGTAGGCGAGCGACCCGTCATCGCCCTCGAACATTGAGACGAGATCGTCTTGAAGGGCCTGGAGGAGAGCCGGCGGGTCGGTGGCGGAAAGAGCACCGCCGTGGAGCTTGTCCCTAAGATCACCCAGCACAAGGGTCGTGGTCGTAACACCGACGTCAGCGAGGATGAGCGCCTCCTCTAGCTCCTCGAACGTCGCTTCGTCGATGCCGTTGCGGCTGCGGACCTGTTCGAAGTAGCCCGCCAGCAGGCCTCGGGCGCGTCCCAGCCGTTCCCTCAGCACCGGGCGGAGCGTCCGGACCTCGAGGGTCGGAGAGGTCTCCGGCTCGGGTGCGGGCGCGACCGGCGCCACCGTGGGCGGCTGCGGGGCACCGGGCTGCTGGAGCACCGTGCCTCGACGTGAGCGTGTGCCGACAATGACCCCACCGAGGACAGCCAGCACCACGGCGGCAACGACGAGGACGATCACGAGGGTCATGACGTGCGCAGACTACCGGGCTGCGAACGGCGTGCCGAGAGGCGCCCTGTCAGCACTGGCCGAGCACAACCGGCGTCGCGCTATTCGCGGGCGGTGCTGCCGACTGACGGGGCCCCCATCCGCTCGCTCACGACCTTCGAGGCCCCGCCCGGCTGCATGGTCACGCCGTAGAGGACATCCGCTGCCTCCATGGTCCGTTTCTGGTGGCTGACAACGATCAGCTGAGCGTCGGAACGGAACTCCTCGACCAGATCCAGGAAACGATGAAGGTTCACGTCGTCCAGCGCTGCCTCGACCTCGTCCATGACATAGAACGGCGACGGGCGGCTGCGGAACACCGCGAAAAGGAACGCGAGGGCCACGAGCGACCGCTCGCCTCCCGACAGCAAGGAGAGCCGCCGGACGTTGCGGCCGGCCGGCCGGGCCTCGATCTCGATCCCGGTGGAGAGCAGGTCCTCGGGCTCGACGAGGCTCAGGCGGCCCGTGCCCCCGGGGAACAGCATCGTGAACAGGGTCTCGAAGTGCTGGGCGACATCCGCGAACGCCTGGGTGAAGACGCCCACGATCTCCTCGTCGACAGCACGGATGACCCGTCCGAGCTCGCGGCGAGCGCCCCGGACGTCCTCGAGCTGCTCGGCCAGGAACCGGTCCCGTTCCTCGAGAGCGGCAAGCTCCTCGAGCGCCAGGGGGTTCACCGGGCCCATCAGCCGGAGCTCGCGCTCGAGCTCGCGCACTCTGGCGTGTGCAGGGATGCCGGGCGGCAGCTCGGGGCACAACGCCGCGGTGGCCTCGTCCGGCTCGCAGTCGAGCTCCCGGCGCAAGGTCTCCACTGCCGTCTCCAGCCGGAGCCTTGCCTCGGCGCGCTCCAGCTCGACGCGTTGCAGGAGCTCGCGCGCGCCTGTGAGCTCGCGTTCGGCGACGGCGCGTCCTTCGCGCAGGCGGCGGAGCCGGTCAACGGTGCTGGTCACGGCCAGCTCCTGCTCGGACCGCTCAGCTCGCAGGCGGTCCCGCGCCGCTGACAGCTCGACCTCCAGATGGACGAGCCCGCCCGCGATTCGCGCGAGCGCCCGCTCGGCGGTCTCGAGCGATTCCCTCCGGGCGGCCGCATCCGAACGTGCCGCGTCGAGGCCGGCCAGACGCCGCTCGACCTCGTCGCGGCGAGTGGCGAGCAGCGTCCGGCGCTCGTCCAGCCCCGCGGCACGCACCTCGAGCTCAGCCCTCGAGCTGGCAACAGCACGGGCACGCTCGTCGAGTGCCTTGCGAGCCCGGGTCACCTCCTCTGCCACGGCGAGGGCCTCGACCTCGGCCCCTTCGGCCCTGGCGAGCTCGGTCTCTCGCAGGGCGACCTCCGCCTGGGCTGCCTCGAGCAGCCCCAGCGCAGCCTCGTGAGCCCACGACGCGTCGCTCCGCTCGGCATCGAGCTGAACGAGGCGCTGGGTCAGCTGCGCCTGGGCGACCTGCGCAGAAGCGCGCGCGGCAAGAGCGTTGTCGAAGCGCCGAGCAAGCTCCGAGGCCGCCGCGCGGGCGCCGACAAGGATCTCACGGTCGGTCTGCGCTTCGGCCACCGCCGCACTTGCGAGGCTCGCGGCGGACTCGGCGTCTCGCCGGACGGTGTCCAACGCGGCACGCGTCGCTCCCGAGCGCGCTGCTCCGATCCGCCATCCCCGCGCCGAGAAACGATCGCCCTCGGTCGTCACGATCGTGCTGCCCGGCAGCTCCTCGGCGAGGCGAAGTGCCTCGCCGAGCCCGCCCCGGCACAGCAGGACACCGGCGAGAAGCTGGTCAAGCACCGCGTTGAGGCCTGGGGCCTGTGACCTGACCCGATCACGCAGCAGTTCCGCCCTGCCCACGAGCCGTGCGGGCAGGGGCCCTGGCACGCCCACGTGCGGCCCGCCGGTCGGCAACACGCCGCCGTGGAGGCCGGCGTCGTGTAAGTGGCGCAAGGCATCTCGCGCCGCGCCCGCCCCGTCCACCACGACCGTGCCGAGAGCGTCCTCGACGGCGGCCTCGAAGCCGCGTTCGCAACCACCGTCGACGTCGACGACGTCAGCGAGCGTTCCCAGGACGCCGGGCTGACCGGCCAGGCGCTCCACGCCGGCACGTGCCCGGGTCTCGTCGAGTGCTGCCTGCAGCGCCTCGGCTCGGGCCTCGAGCGCGTGCGAGCGGTCCACGGCGGTGCGTGCGCGGGACTCGCTCTCGCGTTCACGTGCCTCGGCGGCCTGTTCCGCCGCCACGAGTTGTTCGAGCTCGATCCGGAGTCGCTCGGTGGCGACCTTGGACGCCTCCAGCTCGGCCCCCAGCTCGGCCAAGCGACGCTCGTGCTCCTCGCGCACGCGATCAGAGCTGGCAAGCCGC
This sequence comes from uncultured Acidimicrobiaceae bacterium, assembly GCA_963727645.1. Lineage (GTDB taxonomy): Bacteria > Actinomycetota > Acidimicrobiia > Acidimicrobiales > Bog-793 > Fen-455. Next base: position 66,874 of record CAVSHA010000020.1, on the reverse strand, counting down.
TCGGCCAGCCGCGCCACCGTCTCCCGGGCGGTTGACAGCCGGGTGAGCGCCGCGTCGTGCTGTTGACGGGCGACGCGAGCGTCCATGAGCCCGGCCGTGCCGGGCAAGTCCGCCGATCGCGCCAGGGCGGCGGCATCCGCGACGTCGCCCTGAGCTGCAGCGGCCTCGAATTCCGCCTCGCCGCGCCGCAGCTCGGCTTCGAGCCTCTCGATCGCCTCGCGTTCAGGCGCGAGCGAGCCGACAGCCGCCTCGGCAGCGGACAGGTCGACCGCAAGGCGCGCCGACTCGGCCTCGAGCGATGCGACGACGTCCGCCTCCGTCGCCGCCGCGAGGGACCCGGCGACGGTGCGGCGCCTCTCGGCAACCACGTTCGCCACACCGCGTTGGCGCTCGAGGAGGCGCTCGGCACGCCCGAGCCGGTCCGCTCCGTCCCAGGCCTGCAATTCGGTGAGCGCCGACTCCGTCGAGGCAACCAGGTCGTCCAGGCGCGCCAGCTCGTTGCGCTGGGTGACCTCCTGCTCGGTGAGCTCGGCGTGCGAACGCTCGGCGCTCTCGAGGCGCCGTCCGAGCGAGCCGAGCTCGCGGCCCGCAAGGTAAAGCCGCAGTGCCCGCAGCTCGGCGACGAGCCCATCGTGGCGCCGGGCCGCCTCGGCCTGACGCTCGAGCGGCCGCAGCTGGCGGCGCACCTCGCGCTGCAGGTCCTGCAGCCGCAACAGGTTCTGCTCGCTCGATTCGAGGCGGCGCTCGGCCCTCTCTCGGCGGCGGCGGAACTTGAGGATCCCTGCAGCTTCCTCGATCACCATGCGCCGATCCTCCGGGCGCGCCTGGAGCACCGAGTCGAGCTGGCCCTGGCTCACGATCACGTGCTGCTGGCGGCCGACCCCCGCGTCGGAAAGGAGCTCCTGTATGTCGAGCAGCCGGCAGGGTGCACCGTTGAGCGCATACTCGCTCTCGCCCGTCCGAAACAGCGTCCTTGTGATCGTGACCTCCGCCACGTCCACCGGGAGGCGTCTCGAAGCGTTGTCGATCGTCAGGGAGACTTCGGCACGCCCGAGGGCCGGCCGTCTCGAAGTGCCCGCGAAGATGACATCGTCCATCTTCGTTGAACGGACGACCTTGGGTCCCTGGGCACCCAGCACCCAGGCCACGGCGTCCACGACGTTCGACTTGCCGGAGCCGTTCGGGCCCACGACCACGGTGATGCCGGGCTCCAGCTCGATCGTCGTCGGGTCGGCAAAGGACTTGAAGCCCTTGAGAGTCAGCGTCTTCAGGAACACGTTGGGATCACGTTATCCGTGCCGGGGTGGAACCCCGGGGATTGGCCGGCGGCCCCGGCCCGCCACGACCACACAGCCCTCAAAGCTGGCACCCTTCGCACAAGTACGCGGCCCGCGCCCCGATCTTGATCCGCACGACCCGGTTCCCACAGCGCGGGCACGGCTCTCCCGCCCTGTCGTAGACAGCGTGTCGCTCTTGATAGGACCCCGGATCGCCCGAGATGTCGCGGTAACCCATGTCACGCAACGACGAGCCTTTGGACGCCACGGCCTCGCGTAGCACGGCCCGGGCCGCCTTGGCGAGAGACGCCACCTCGGCAGCGTTCAACGAACCGCCGAAGCGGTCAGGCCTGAGCCTTGCCCGAAAGCAGATCTCGTCCGCGTAGATGCTCCCGATGCCGGCGACGATCCCCTGATCGGTGAGCAGGCCCTTGAGCCGGACTCGGCGGCCGGCGAAGTGGGCCGTGAGGTAGGTGGCCGGCAGTCCCTCCAGCAACGGGTCGCGCCCGAGGCGCGCGAGCTCGGACGGGATGCCGCGACTGTCGACCTTCGAGGTGACGAACCACTCCCCGAAAGTCCTGGGATCGACGAAGCGCAGCTCCGTCCCGTCGTCGAGCCCCACCAGCACATGGGTGTGAGCGGCGACCGGCGGGCGTAGCTCGCCGCTCAGGTGAAGCAGCCGGCCGGTCATGCGCAGGTGGACGATCAGGACGGCGTCATCGTCGAGCGGCAGCATCAAGAACTTGCCGCGGCGAAGCGCTGCGGTCACCGTCCGCCCCACGAGACGGGTCGTCAGCTCGGCCGGCGGCTGGCGCCTCACGGTCCGGCGCCCGAGCACTTGAACCTCGACGATCCGGCGCCCGACGACCGTGGCCTCGAGTCCCCGGCGGACCGTCTCGACTTCGGGAAGCTCGGGCACCTATGTGGCAGGACAGTCGCCCTGTCGGGCCTCGATGCTCTCGAGCGCGGCAGCTGCCGCGACGCGCTCGGCGATCTTCTTGGAGGCACCGGTGCCACGGCCCAGGATCTCTCCGCCCACAGTCACCTCCGCGGAGAACACCTTGGCGTGGTCCGGGCCCTTGTCGGTCACCTGGTACGACGGGAAGTCGAGGTTGAGCTGCGCCGTCAGCTCCTGCAACCGGTTCTTCGGGTCTCCGAGCCGGCCCTCGGCTGCGACACCCGCGATCAGGTCTTCGAGGAGCCCGACGACGAAGCTGGTCGCAGCTGTGAGCCCGACCGAGAGGTAGACGACAGCGATGATCGCCTCGAGGCAGTCAGCAAGAATCGACTCCTTGGTGCGGCCGCCCGTGGCCTCCTCTCCCTTGCCGAGCAGGACCGCATCGCCCACACCGATCTCGGCGGCGACCGGCGCCAGCGCCTCGGAGCTCACGACCGAGGCGCGCAGTCGGGTGAGATCTCCTTCGGGCAGCTCCGGGAAGGCCCGGTAAAGGTAGTCAGTGACGACAAGGCCCAGGACTGCATCACCGAGCAGCTCGAGGCGTTCGTTGGAAGGCCGCCCGCCCCACTCGGAGCAGTAGGAACGGTGGGACAACGCCCGACGCATCAGGTCAGCGTCGACGGGATACTCGCGAAGCGCCCAGCTCAGCCTCCTGCTCTTCGGCTGGGGAGCGTCTGTGGGATTGCTCAGGCCGCTTCGACCTTCGCGCTCACGTAATCCACGGCGTCACGCACGGTACGAAGGTCCTCGAGATCCTCGTCGTCGATATGGAAACCCGGCAACCGGTCGCTGAGCTCCTCTTCGAGCGCCTCGACCAGCTCGATCAGCGCGAGCGAGTCGGCGTTGAGGTCGTCGGCGAACGACGAGGACTCACCGATCTCCGACATGTCGATCTCGAGGATCTCCGCGAGCTGGGATCGGACAAGGTCGAGCACCTCTCCGCGGCTCATGATCGCACCGGTCCTCTCGGCCACCTGGGCTCCTTCGTCTGGCTCTCGCACAATGCTAAAGCGTGGCGAACAAGCTCGCTCGTCGTCTGCCACCGCGGCTCGGGACGCCACCGCTCCGGCAGACGCGGCACTCCCGCTGCGGCGGGCGCTCAGGTCGTCGCGACCGCCAGGCGCAACGATCCCACCAGGTCGCCGGTTGCCGCTTCGTGGGCGACGCGCACCGCGTTCAGGATTGCCCTCGACGACGAGCTCCCGTGGCTGATCACACACACACCGTCCACGCCGAGCAACATCGCTCCGCCGGTCTCCTCCGGGTCGAGCCGTTGCGCGTAGACAAGGAGGTCGGGACCGAGCACGTTTCCCGCGGCACGTGTCTCGGGGGACGCACGGATGACACGGCCGAGAACGTCGAACAGGGCCCGCAGGGCTCCCTCGAGCGATTTCAGCGCCACGTTGCCGGTGAAACCGTCGGTCACGATCACATCGACATTGCCGTCCAGGAGGTCCCGGCCCTCCACGTTTCCCACAAAGTCGACTCCCACGCCGGCCGCCAACAGCGCGTGCGCCTCCTTGGCGAGCTGGTTGCCTTTCGTGGGCTCCTCCCCGATGGACAACAACGCGACCTTCGGGACGGCGATGCCGAACCGCCGTGTCATGAAGGCGGACCCCATCTGCGCGAACTGGACCAGCCACTCGGGATGGCAGTCGGCATTGGCGCCGGCATCGACGAGAGCCGCCGGCTTTCCGCTCATCGCCGGGATGAGCGCGGCGATCGCCGGGCGGGCGACACCGGGCAGACGGCCCATGCGCAACAGGGCACTGGCCATGGTGGCTCCGGTGTTGCCCGCGCTCACCATCGCGGACGCCCGGCCGTCACGCACGGCCTCCGCAGCTCGTACGAGAGTCGAGTCCTTCTTGGTCCGCACGCTCTGGGCGGGATCGTCGTTCATCGCTATGACCTCGAAGGCGGGCAGCACTTCCAGACCACCGGTGTCGCCGAGCGAGCCGTCGGTCGGCCCGACCAGGACCACGGGGATCCCCAGCTCCTCGGCGGCGCGCCTGGCTCCGGCGACGATCTCGGCCGGGGCACGGTCCCCACCCATGGCGTCAACGGCGACGGGAAGCGAAGCAACAGACGGCGACCCGGCACCAGCTTTGGTGGTCGGCGCCACGACGGTCAGCTGACCTCGACCGCCTGGCGACCCTTGTACCACCCGCAATGCGGGCAGACGACGTGCGGCAGCTTCGCCCGGTTGCACTGGGGACAGAGGCTGCGCGAAGGCGCCTCCAGCGTCCAGGCCGCCGCTCGCCGGCTTCGGCTCTTCGACTTCGAGGTCTTCTTCTTGGGGACTGCCATTGTCACTTTCTCCACTCGGGTATCGCTTCGAGCGCACCAAGCCCGGCAAGGCCGGCCCACCGTGGGTCGGTCTTCTCCGTGCAGGTGCAGGTCTCGTGGTTGAGGTTCGCGCCGCACTCGGGGCAGAGCCCGAGGCAATCGGGCCCACAGAGCGGCGCGAGCGGCAACTCGAGAATACAGGCATCGTGAGCAAGGGGCTCAAGGTCGAGCCAGACATCGGTCATCGAGTACTCGATCTCGGGGTCTGCCTGGTCGGTGTAGACCTCACGAACCGGGGCGACGAGGCGGCCGGTCGCAGCCTCGAGACACCGGCTGCACTCGCCCTGCCAACAAGCCGACACGGTGCCCGTGACGACCACGCCACCGAGCACCGACTCGAGCACCACGTCCAAGTCGACCGCGGAACCCGGCTCCACCCGGGAGTTGCGCACGTCGAGGTCGATGATCGGGCCCCTGACTTTCAGCCGGCGCAACGTGCCTGGATGCTTGCGCAGCACGGCCACGGCGACGACAAAAGGGCCGCCTCGGCCGGTCCTGGTCACTCCAGGTCCTGGTCGAAGAACCCCTCGCCCGAGAGCCAGGTGTCATCGCCGAGCTCGCCCTTCGCCTCGTCGCCGGACAGGGGCTGGGGTGGCGGCACCGAGGCAAGCCGTTCGCGGCCCGCCCGCACCGTCTTCAGCGTCCGGTCGAGCACGATCTCGAAGCCGGCGAGCTTCTGGTCCACGTAGTCCTCGGCCTCGTGGCGCATCTGGCGCGCTTCGGCCTCGGCATCCTCGACGATCCGTACGGCTCGGTGCTCGGCCTGGCGAACGATCTCTGTCCGCTGGACCATTCGCTCGGCCTGGATCCTGCCGTCGCTGACGATGTCGGCTGCCTCCCGCTTGGCAGCGACCAGCAGCTCCTCGTGGTCCTTGAGCAGCCGGCGGGCCCGGCGGAGCTCCTCGGGCAGCTCGTCGCGGATCGCCTCGAGCAGGTCGAGCACCTCGTCCCGCGTGACGATCGCGGACGACGAGAGCGGCATCGACTTGGCGGTGGTGACGATCTCGATGAGCTCCTCGATCAGGTCCTCAGTTCCACCCGGTTCGGCAACCGGTTGGATGCCGGCTCCGGGCTCGGTGCCTTCGGTGTCGTGGATGTCGGTCACGATCGCAGCTCCTTCAACCGGCGGGCAACGGGGGGCGGTACGAACTCGCTCACGTCGCCTCCCAAGCGGACAACTTCACGGATCAGGCGCGAGGCGACGAACGAGTGGGACGAGCTCGTCGGCAGGAACAGCGTCTCGATGCCCGAGAGGTGCTGGTTCATCTGCGCCATCTGCAGCTCGTTCTCAAAGTCGGACACCGCTCGCAGGCCCTTGACTATGACGTTGGCCCCGACCTCGAGGGCGACCTCGACGGCCAGGACCGACATCGCCACGATCCGGACCGATTCCAAGTGCACGAGGGACTCGGCGATCATCGCCTCGCGCTCTGAGAGGTCGAAAAGGGGCTCGCCCTTTTGCGGGTTGGTGACCACGGCCACCACGAGCTCGTCGAACAGCCTCGAGGCGCGCTCGGCGACCTCGAGGTGCCCGTTGTGGAACGGGTCGAACGAGCCGGGGAACAAAGCGACGGTCACACGGTGCCCTTCTCGGTGGTCCTGGGGTCATGAGGGCCAAGCCCTCGGGCTTCGACCAGCGTCACGAGCGTACCGCCGTAGCGGTACTCGCGGCGGACCAGGAACCTACCTCCGGGCACGACAGGTGCGGACGTCTCCAGGACGGCGAGATCCGCCTGCAACAATTGGAGCAGCGACGGCCAGGCGTCGAAGGAGTACGGAGGGTCGACCAGAGCGAGGTCATAGTGCGTGGAGGCTTCCCGGGAGAGGAACTCGAAGACCTCCGCCCGTACGACTCGGACGGCGGGCGAAGTGCCGAACCCGGTCGAGTCGAGATTGGCGCGAATGGCGGCGACGGCCCGGCGATCGGCTTCGACGAGACAGACCGAGCCCGCTCCCCGGGACAGCGCCTCGATGCCGAGGGCTCCCGAGCCCGCGTAAGCGTCGAGAACCGAAGCGCCCTCGACCGCCCCGAGGCTGGCCAGGACGTCGAAGATCGCCTCACGCACGCGATCGCTCGTCGGCCTCAGGCCCGGCACGTCGGGAGCACGAAGCCGGCGCTGCCTGGCCGTACCAGCGATCACACGCATGGCCCTACGGTAGAACCGCGGAGACCGCCGAGTGCTCGAGGGTCACGACGCGTGTCGCCTGCCCGGCTCAGCCCTTCAGGACGAACTCCTCCGACTCCTCGGTCACGAACAGGCGGACCTCTTCGGCAAGCAGCGGGTGCGCCTCGAGGGCAGGGTCCTCGTCGACGATCGCCTCGGCCACCCGCCGGGCCGCACGGACGAGCTCCTTGTCCCGGCGCAGCGACGCCAGGCGGAGATCGCTCCGGCCCTTCTGCCGGGTCCCGTAGACGGTGCCCTCGCCCCGGAGCTCAAGGTCGACCTCTGCGAGCTCGAAGCCGTCGCTGGTCGCCTCGAGCGCGCGCAGCCGCCTTGTGGCACCGGGGGTCACGACCTCGGCGAGCAGGTAGCACCAGGACTTGTCCGTCCCGCGGCCGACTCGGCCGCGGAGCTGATGAAGCTGGGCGATGCCGAAGCGGTCCGCGTCCTCGATCACCATCACGGTCGCGTTCGCCACGTCGACGCCGACCTCTATGACCGTCGTGGCGACGAGCACCTGGAGCTCGCCGCGCCGGAACGCCGCCATCGTGGCTTCCTTCTCCTTCGAGGCAAGCTGCCCGTGGAGCAGGCCGACGGCGAACCCGGCGAGCTCGCCGGAGGAAAGCCGCACGTACTCCTCCACCACCGACTTGGGCGGTTGTTTCGCAGTCCCGTCGCTCGGCAGGTCGAGGCCGAGGCCGACGATGGGCAGCGTCGGGACCAGGACACGCCCATTGCCCTCCTCGTGCCCGGACCAGTCGTCCTCGGGCCCGTCGTCCCCGGGCCCGTCGTCGCCGGACAGGGGCTCCGGCTCCTCGTCCTCGGGCTGTCCCCCACCCACCAGCGGGCAGATGACATAGGCCTGGTGACCGGCCGCGACCTGCGTGCGCACCCGCTGCCACGCAACCGCGTACTCCCCGGGCCGGTTCAGCCAGACGGTTGTCACCGGCGTCCGCCCAAGCGGCAGCTCGTCGAGAACGGTCTGATCGAGATCACCGTAAACCGTCATCGCCGCGGTGCGAGGAATAGGGGTGGCAGTCATCACGAGCACGTCGGGGTGCCGGGGGCTCTGCTCGGCCTCTGAGGCCCCACCCGGGCCTTTACCGTCCTCGCCGCCGCCACCGGCGACGGTCGCGGGGCCCTTCTCCCTCAGTGCCGCCCGCTGCTCGACACCAAAGCGGTGCTGCTCGTCGATCACCACGACCCCGAGGGAACGGAAACGGATGTTGTCGGTCAACAAGGCGTGCGTCCCCACGACAAGATCGAGGCTCCCGGCCATCAGCTCGGCTTGGATTCTCGCCCGCTCGACGCCCGTGGTCCGGTTCGTGAGCAGTGCGACTTCGAGCGGGCGCGCTCCTGCTATGCGGGCGCTGTCTGTGACTTCGAGCCCGGCGAGGAAGCCCCGCGCGGCAAGGTAATGCTGCTCGGCGAGCACCTCTGTGGGGACCATCAGGGCACCCTGATGGCCGCCCTGCACGCCGTAGAGAAGGGTCGCCAGCGCCACAACCGTCTTGCCGGCGCCGACGTCGCCCTGCAAGAGGCGGTGCATCGGGTGTGAGTCGGCAAGGTCAGCGGCCACCTCCCGGATCGCCCGCTCCTGGGCGGCTGTCAGCCGGAACGGCAGGCGCCCGAGGAACTGCGCGACGAGGCTCGCCTCGCCCGAAGGAGGGGTTAGGACGTGAGGGATCCCGGGGGCTTGGGTCGCGACGGCACGTTTCTTCATGACGAGGATGAGCTGGAGCCTCAGCAGCTCGTCGAAGGCGAGGCGACGGCGAGCAGTCTCTTTCTCCTCGAAGCTCTCGGGGGCGTGTATCCACCGGAACGCCTCCGTGCGCCCGGCCAGGCCCAGTTCGTCGATGAACTGCGACGGCAGGACTTCCGCCAGTCGCTTGGTGCGCTCCAAGGCCTCGGCGACATATGTCGCGATCTCGGGCGAGCCGATCTTGGCCTTGCCCGACTGCGGGTACACGGGCACGATCCGGCCCGTCTGGTCGCCGACGAGGTCCACGACCGGATTGGTCATCTGACGGCCTCCCCGGTAGATCTCGGTGCGCCCGAAGACGACGACCTCCGAGCCCACCGCCAGACGCGCGCGCCAGGGCTGGTTGAAGAACACGATCGTGAGGCTCCCCGTCGCGTCCGCGACGACGATCTGCACCATCGACTTGCCGCCTTTGGTACGGCGAGTGGCGACGCGTCGCACGGTCGCGGTGACCATCGCCTCCTCGTCCTCGGTGAGGGCCCCGATCTCGGACTGGTGCCGGCGGTCGATGTAGCGCCGTGGGTAGTGCATCAGCAGGTCGAGCACGGTCTCGATGCCCATCGACTGAAGGCCGGCGGCCTTTCGCGCCTTCAGCTTGCGCAGCTCGGTCACGCTCTTGTCCTGGAGAAACCGCAGCGTGCGGCCTCCCGCCGCCTCGCTCACTCGACCGAGACGAAGTACGGGTAGAGCGGCTGGCCCCCGCGGTGCAGTTCGAGCGAGATGCCGGGCCAATTCTCGTGCAGCCACTCGGTGACCCGTCGGGTGTCGGCCGCGGTCGCACCTGCGCCCTCGATCAGGGTCACGATCTCGTCGCCGTCACCGAGCAACTTGGCAAGCAGGTCGCACGTGGCCTCCGGGAGCGTCCCGGCGACCGACTCGATCCCGCTGCGCGAGAGCCCGATCCAGTCCCCCGCCGCGATACGGCCCGCAGCGGAGTCGCTCGCACGGACGGCCTGGGTCACCTCCCCGGCGCGTACCCGGCCGGCAGCCGCCCGCATTGCGCTTGCGTTCTCCTCGCCGGTGGCCTCAGGGTCGTAGTCCAAGAGCGCGGCAAAGCCCTCCTGGATGCCGGCGGTACTGACGACGAACGCCGGCTTGCCCGAGAGCTCGCAGGCCTGTTCGGCCACAGGCACGATGTTCTTGTTGTTGGGGAGGATCACCACCTCGGCGCCGGGCACGGACTCGACGACCTCGAGGATCTGGGCAGTGGAAGGGTTCATCGACTGCCCCCCGGCCACGATGTGGTGGACGCCGAGCGAATAGAAGATGCGGCGGATCCCGTCGCCCGTCGCCACGGCGACGACCGAGGTGACCGGCACCGGCTCCTCCTCGGCACTCGGCGTCGAGTCTGCGTCGAACTCGACCGCGCGTCGTACCCACGACTCCTCCTCGACCTGGTCGAGCAGGTCGGTTACACGGATGTCGCGGGGACGGCCCACGTCCATTGCCGCTTCGACTGCCGCCCCTATGTCGTCGGAGTGGATGTGGCAGTTCCACAAGCCGTCACCACCCACGACCACGATCGAGTCGCCGATGCCTGCCCAGACGCTCTTGAACGCCGCGAGCGTCTCGTCGGGAGCCTCGAGGAAGAACATCACCTCGTAACGCGGGCCCGCACTACCGGCAGGGTCACCACCGGTCGGGCGCGCGGGCCGGGACCCCGGGCCGGAGTGATCCGATGAGCCCTGCCCGGCCGCGGCTCGACCCGCCCCGGCTGGGCCGCCGGCGTTCCGTCTGGATTGGTCACCTGCAAAGCCGCCTGCGATCTTGTCGGCGACCTCGGGAGGCAGGGGCAGTCGATCGACGAGGGGCCGCCCGTCGATCACGTGCAGGAAGGCGTCGTACAACAAGAGCAGGCCTGCTCCGCCGGCGTCGACCACACCGGCCTGGGCGAGCACGGGCAATAGCTCGGGGGTGCGCCACAGTGATGAGACGGCGGCTTCCCGCGCAGCCTCGAACACCTCCAGCAGGGTGCCGCCGCCCTGCGCGTCGGCTTGTTGGGCGGCTGCGGCGGCGTCGGCCGCGACGGTCAGCATCGTGCCCTCGACGGGACGCATGACCCCCGCTCGTGCCGCGGCACTGCCTTCTGCAAGGGCAACCGCTGCCTCGTGGGCCCCGACCACCCGGCAGGGAGCAAACGTGCCCGAGATGCCGCGGAGGATCTGGCAGAGGATGACTCCCGAGTTGCCTCGCGCCCCCATGAGCGACCCGCTGGCGATCGCCCGGCACGCCGCACCCATCGCACCACCGTCGGCGGTCTCGAGGTCCAGTCCGTCCAGTGCCTTGACAACGCTCTCTACCGTGAGGGCCATGTTCGTGCCGGTGTCGCCGTCGGGGACCGGGTAGACGTTGAGCCGGTTCACGACGCTGCGGTGGAGCTCCAGCCCCTCGGAAAAGGCACGCATCACCTTCACGAGGTGCTCGGGAGTCAGACCGGCGGTGAGATCGGCTTCAGCGCGATGAGCGGTCACCGGTTCACGACGCGACCTGGCACTGCCGGTGGTCGCGGATCAGTTTCGCACGGCGCCATTCCAATGGATGCTAACGTCACACTTCGTCCATTTGTAGGAACTCTCTCTCGAGGAACGCGTCAACGTGGCAGCCGTATGTGAGTTGTGTGGGAAGCACCCGGGCTTCGGGATGAACGTGTCCCACTCCCATCGGCGTACCAAGCGCCGCTGGGACCCGAACATCCAGCGCGTCCGCGCGCTTGTGAACAGGACCCCGACCCACCTGAACGTCTGCACCTCGTGCATCCGTGCGGGCAGGGTCGTGAAGCCGCCGCGGCGGATCCTCCCCGAGCGCACGGCCTGAGTCGCGTCCACCTGGCCGCGGCGCCAGATGCGCCTCGCGCTCATCTCACGCTGTGTTCCCACCCCGCGGCCGGTAGGAGCTCGGCCCCGATGAGGCGGAGACCCGGGTCCGAGACGCACCTGCCGATGGGGATGGGTGGTCGCAGCCTCGCCGCCTCGAAAGCCCTTGCGACAGCACCAGGGTCGCTCGCGGCGAACACGAGCTCGTAGTCCTCGCCACCGGCGAGCGCCTCGTCACCGGTCGCACCCTCCGCCGTCGGGACCGTGTCCAGCACGACTCCGACTCCCGAAGCGGTTGCAAGGCGGTCGAGATCGATCCCGAGCCCGTCGGAGATGTCGATCATCGCCGTCGCCCCGCCTGCCGAGGCCGCCAAGCCCTCGGGCACTCGGGCGGCGGGCCGGCGATGAGCGGCGGCGAGCTCCAGGGACAACGCCGCAGCGCCGGTGGGCGGCGCCACCTCGGTGAGATCTGCCGGTACCGTCGCCCCACGGCCTGCCTGCGCGCGCAAGGTCCTGAGCCCTGCCGCGGAGCGGCCGAGGGCGCCCGTGACAAACAGCAGGTCACCCGGGTGAGCGTTGGAACGGAGGACCGCTTCCCGATCCCCTGTCGTGCCAGTGATGGCAACCGACACGACAAGGCACGGGCCCGAGGAGAGGTCGCCGCCGACGATGGCACAGTCGTAAGCCGCTGCGGCCTCAGCCAGCCCGCGGACCAGCCCCTCGATCATGGAGGCAGTTGCACCCACGACCGTCACAAGCGCGTGCAAGGGCCTTCCTCCCATTGCGGCGATGTCGCTCACGTTCACGGCCAGCGCCTTCCAGCCCACGTCCGCCGCGTCGACAAGGTTCAGGTCGAAGTGCACGCCTTCGACCACGGTGTCTGCTGCGAGAAGCAGGCACGTGCCCGCAGGCCCGGCGACCACCGCGGCGTCGTCGCCGATCCAGGTCTCTCCCTCGGGTGGCTCCGGCAGGCCGCGCCGGATGGTCTCGATCGCGGCGATTTCGCCGTCAGCGCCGGGCACAAGTGCGGACGCTACCTCTCTCAGCAGGCTCCTGGCCCGACGCCGAGAGCCGACCCGGGCGAATTGGGTGCACAAAGTACGGTCGTCTACGATCCCTCAATGGCAGAGACACGCAACCGCAAACTCCTTGACTGGGTCGACGGCGTCGCTGCGCTCACCCAACCCGACCGGGTCGAGTGGTGCGACGGCTCGGCCGACGAGTACGAGCGGCTCTGCCGGCTGCTCGTGGGCCGGGGAACGTTCGCCAAGCTGTGCGATGCAAAGCGCCCGAACAGCTACTGGGCCCACTCGGACCCGGCAGACGTCGCCCGATTCGAGAGCCGTACCTTCGTCTGCTCGCGCGATCCGGACGACGCGGGCCCCACCAACAACTGGGTGGATCCTGCCGAGATGCGCGCGACGTTGACGGACCTGTTCCGGGGGGCGATGCGAGGCCGGACGATGTACGTCGTGCCTTTCAGCATGGGCCCGTTGGGATCCCCCATCGCACACCTCGGCGTCGAGATCACCGACTCGCCGTATGTGGTCGTGAACATGCGCATCATGACGAGGATGGGCGCTGGAGCGCTCGAGGTGATCGGTGACGACGGTGACTTCGTGCCTTGCCTTCACTCGGTCGGGGTCCCTCTCGCTGCCGAACAGCACGACGTCGCGTGGCCCTGCAACCCCGAGCACATCTACATCAGTCACTTCCCAGAGACGCGCGAGATCTGGTCCTTCGGTTCCGGCTACGGGGGCAACGCCCTGTTGGGCAAGAAGTGCTTTGCTCTGCGGATCGCGTCGGTGATCGCACGCGACGAGGGATGGCTCGCCGAGCACATGCTGATCGTGAAGCTCACTTCACCTGCCGGTGAGGTCAGGTACGTGACCGGGGCCTTCCCCTCTGCCTGCGGCAAGACCAATCTCGCCATGCTCGTCCCGACAGTGCCGGGCTGGAAGGTCGAGACGGTAGGCGACGACATCTGCTGGATGAAGATCGGGCCCGATGGGATGCTGCGGGCGATAAATCCGGAGGCCGGCTTCTTCGGGGTTGCCACCGGCACCAACACCGCCACCAACCCGAATGCGCTCTTCACGCTCGCGTCCAATTCCGTCTTCACGAACACGGCACTCACCGACGATGGCGACGTCTGGTGGGAGGGCCTCACTACCGAGCCGCCGGCTCACTGCACCGACTGGCGGGGCAACGAATGGACCCCGGGTTCCCCGGCGCCGGCCGCACACCCGAATTCGCGCTTCACCGCTCCGGCCGACCAGGACCCGGCGATCGCCGACGAGTGGGAGGACCCCGAGGGTGTGCCCATCTCGGCCATCTTGTTCGGCGGAAGGCGCGCGTCGGTGGTCCCACTGGTCCACGAGGCTTTCGACTGGGCGCACGGCGTCTTCTTGGGCACGATCATGGCCTCGGAGACGACTGCCGCCGCCACAGGGGCCGTGGGTCAGTTGCGACGCGATCCATTCGCGATGTTGCCGTTCTGCGGCTACAACATGGCCGACTACTGGGCACACTGGCTTTCGTTCCGGGACCGGATGGACGAGGCGAAACTGCCCCGGGTCTTCTATGTCAACTGGTTCCGGAAGACCGCCGACGGAAGTTGGCTGTGGCCCGGCTTCGGCGAGAACTCCCGCGTGCTCGAGTGGATCTTCGAACGCTGCGCCGGCCGCGGCGAACCTGTCGAGACGCCTATCGGCTACCTTCCGGCACCAGGCACGATCGACACAGAGGGGCTCGACATCCCTGAGCAGGACATGATCGAGCTGCTGCGGGTCGACCGCGACGAGTGGCGAGCGGAGCTGCCCTCGATCGTCGAGTATTTCGCCCAATTCGGGGATCGACTGCCACCGGCCATCTCCGAACAGATCGAGGCGCTCCGCCGGCGCCTCGGCTGAGAGCGCGTCGCCACCATCGGCCCTACCTGCCCCGGCCGGCCCTCGCCGCATGGTTGAGGGCCGCGGAGGGCCAGCGCAGCTCAGTCGGGCAACGAGCCCGGAAGGCCGGTCCGGCCTGCCTGACGCTGAGCGCGACTGCTCTGGATCACGGCGCGGCGCATCGACACGTGGAACCCGGCAGCGACGGCACAAGTCACGCCGATCAGGACGTCCCCGGCTTGAAGGGAGAAGCCGACAGCAACGGCCAAGAGCGCGCACAGCACCCAGACCAGCTGCAGCTGTGTCTCGAACCTGGCGAAGGCGCGTCCGAGCAGTGCCGGCGGCACGTGTCGTTGTGCGATCGAGTCGAACGACGGTTTGGCCGCAGTGGTTGCAAAGCCGATGGCGAAGGTCAGCAACGGCTGAGCCCACAGCGAGCCCAGGACCGCGGCGATGATGCCCACGAACCCGGACAGCACGAGCGAGTAGAGGATCAGCTGCTGCTCGGACAGGTACCTGCGCAGAACGGGCACAAGAAGCGACCCGAGCAACGAACCAGTTGCGCTGGTCAGGAGCACGAAACCGAACCACCACGTCGCGGCGTGGAGATGGCGCAGCGCAAAGGCCAGGAAGAACGTGAGGAACCCGACCGATCCCCTGATAACCGACATCGCCGCCAGCGAGAGCACCACCTCGGGGACATACAGCGGAAGTCCCAGCCGTTGCCGTTCGCGGGCGACGTTGATCCGTACCTGGCGTTCCCGGTTGGAGGTAGGCGGGCGCTCGTAGAGCGGGCGCCCCGCACCTTGCGGCTGGCGCCGCGTCTCGGCAAGCGGCGGTCCCAAGGTGGGCCGGCTGTCGGGCGCCGTCGCCGCGGGCTTGGTGAGGCCCGCGTCGGCCGCCTTCGGGAGCCGCATCGCGGCCACGGCGCCGAGGAGGAACACGACGAACGCCAGCCGCAGCACCCAGGGTGCCCCGAGCTGCAGGAGGCCCACGGCCACAGGAGAGGACGCGAAGCCGGCGAGCGTGGCGAGCACGGCAAGCTTTGCGTTCGCACTGGCGAGATCGTCCTGCGTCTCGGTCATGGAGGGCACCAGAGCGGCCTTGGCAACCAGGTAGAGCTTCGAGAGCACGAGGACGCCGAACGCCTCGGGGAACAGGAGCAGCCCCCTCAAGTCAGCGGCCATCATGAGGACCAGGACCGCGCTTCCGAGCGATGCGACAGCCATGGACGTGCGTCTTGCGTAGCTGCCCCGGTCGAGCAGCGGGCTGAGGGCGGGCGCGACGACGGCGAACGGCGTGATCGTTAGCAGCAGGTAGAGCACGACCTTGCCCTTGGCGGCCTCGGGCGAGATCGTGAAGAACAGGGTCCCCGCGAGCGAGATGGTCACCAGCGTCGTGCCCATCGAGAAGACCGTGTGGATGAGCGCCAGCCTCCCGAAGGGCTGGGACTGGTCGAAAAGATCGTGGACGGCACTGCGGACCAGTCGGGTGAAACGAGCCCAACGCGCCGAGCTGACCACGCCGCCATGGTACGTGGAGGCCCATCGCTTCGAGACGCCGCTACGATGCGCCCACACCGAACGAGGAGGTCATCAGTGGGAGTTCGTGCCTACGTGCTGATCCAGACAGAAGTTGGCAAAGCAGCCACAGTCGCGACGAAGGTGGCTGAAATCCCCGGGGTGGTGCAGGCAGAGGATGTGACCGGCCCCTACGACGTCATAATTCAGGCCGAAGCCGAGACGGTCGACGACCTGGGCAAGATAGTCGTGAGCCGGGTGCAGCTCATCGATGGCATCACACGCACGTTGACCTGCCCCGTAGTCAACCTCTGACCAAACCGTAGCCACACCGGTCGCCGGCGCTCGTCGGCGCGCGCTGCCTCATCGGTGAAAGGATCTTGGTCCGCGCCCTCACAAACCGCCGGGAAACATCTCGCCAAGTCCCAGCCCACTGAGGCCGGTGTCGCCGAGTCCCGTCCCTGCGGGCGTTCCGGCATCCTCCCGGTAGGCGACATAGCCGGTCCGCTCGAGCTCTTCGGCCAGCTCAGGTCCCCCGCTCGCGACGATCCGGCCCTCCGACAGCACGTGGACGCGTTGAGCAGGCAGCTCAACGAGCAAGCGGCGGTAATGGGTGATCGCGATCACACCAAGGGGGGGATCGCCTTCCCGCGTTGCCCGCTCGATGCGCCTGGCCACCTGGCCGAGCGCGTCCACGTCGAGGCCGGAGTCGAGCTCGTCCAGAATGGCGATCCGCGGGCGGAGGATCGCGAGCTGGAGGGTCTCGTTGCGCTTGGCCTCGCCACCGGAGAGGTCGACGTTCATCGGGCGCGCAAGTATCCCCGTCGAGATCCCCAGCTCGGCGGCCTCCTCGGAGAGTCGGGCGCCAAGTGGCCCGGCCTCGGCCTCTGCGGTGCGGCCCGCGGCGAGGAGCGCCTCGGTGAGCGCCGACGCAAGCGGTACCCCGGGCACCTCGATCGGGTACTGGAACGTCAGGAAGAGGCCCGCCTGCGCCCTTTCAAAGGGCGCCAGGCCGAGCAGCTCGACGCCGTCGAGCGTCACGCTCCCGCTCGTGACCTCGTAACCGGGACGACCCATGAGGACGTGCGCGAGGGTGCTCTTGCCCGAGCCGTTCGGGCCCATAACCGCATGGATCTCCCCGCTGCGGACCTCGAGGTCGATGCCCCGCAGGATCTGCCGGGAGTCGACGCCGGCGTGAAGACCGGAGATCTTGAGCACGCTGGCGGTCAACTGATCACCGCGTAGACGTAGCCGGACTCGACCTCTATCGTCACGACATCGACCGACTGGGTGGCGGGCAGGCTCTGAGGCGAGCCGTCCAACAGGGAAAAGGTGCTGCCGTGCCGCAGGCACTCGATCTCGCACACGTCGGCGAAGACCTCGCCCTCCGAGAGCGGGTAGTCCTCATGGCTGCAGACATCGACGAGCGCCCTGAACCCGGAGTCGCAATGAACCAGCGCGATCGCACCTGCGTCGATCTCGAAACGGCGAACCTGTCCCACCTCGAGATCGCCTGTCGCGCAAAGCCGAACCCTCACTCGATCACCTCCCACTGGTGACAGCGTCCAGCCGCGCCGCGACCGCCGCAGCGAGGTGGGCCCGAACGCCCGGCGCTGCGACGCGCACCCAGAGGTCCTCGAAGAAGCCCAGCAGGATCAAGCGCTCGGCAACAGCGGGCGGGACGCCCCGGGACTCGAGGTAGAAGCGCTGCTCACGGTCGATCTGGCCGACGGCCGAGGCGTGCGAGCACCGGACGTCGTTCTCCTCTATGTCGAGATTGGGGACCGAGTCGGCGTGTGCGCCGTCGCTGAGCACGAGATTCCGGTTCGTCTGGAAGGCGTCAGCGCCCTTTGCGCCATGCCGCATCCTGATCAGCCCCGAGTACACCGAACGCGCCGTGCCTCCGACTGCTCCTTTGAAGACAAGGTCGCTCTTGGTGCGCGGCGCTGCGTGCTCCTGGAGCGTTCGGAAGTCGTGCATCTGGGTCCCGTCGCCGAGGTACGCGGCCAAGAGCTCGGCGCTGCCGCCCTTGCCCGCCAGCACCGACTCGGTGCGAAAACGTGCGTACTGGCCCCCGAGCGATGCGGTGAACGTGCGGATCGTGGCGTCGCGACCCGCGCGGATCCGCTGGTGCCCGAGCTGCCAAGCTCCGGCACCGAGCTGCTGGACAGCGTTGTAGGACAGGACGGCCGCGTCCCCGACGGAGATGTCGACGATCGGCACTACCAGGAGCGAGCCGTCTCCGGACACGAACAGCTCTATCACGGTCGCTTCGGCCGCCTCGCCGAGCTCGATCACCGTGCGCGTGAACACAGCAGGGGCCTCTTCGGCGGCCGAACGCGAACCGAGCAGGTGCACGATGACTATCGGGTGATCGATGCGCGCCCGGGCGGCGACCGAGAGGACGACCGCATCTCGCAGAAAAGCGTCGGCAAGACGATCGAACACGTCGGGCTCGTGCTCCTCCTTTCCGGTCACCGTGTTCAGCCTCGTGACATGGTCGAGGACCTCCGGGCCCCGGGGATCGTCGAGGACACTGCCGAGAACGGTCCCGGTCGCGCGGGCCGACGCGGACAGTTCGAACGAGACGGGAAGGCCGTCGACGACAACGGCCAGACCGGAGCGCTCGCCGACGTGCGCGAGAAGGGCCGCCGACTCTGGCCAGGCATCAGCTGCGAGCGCCGGCCGCAGCCCCGCCGCGGCACCGGTCCCGCTCGGCACGTACTGGTCGAGGTCGAGCTCGGAGATCCGGCTGTAGCGCCAGAGATCCTCGTCGACGACCGGCGGCCGGCTCGCGGCGAGTTTGCCCAGTGCGTCGAGGCGCCGTTCGACGAGCCACTCCGGGCCACCGAGGCTCCGCGTGGCTTGAGCGCTGAAACAAGCAGGCAGCTGCATCGTGATCAGGGCAGGAGGCTACCGGACACCCGTCACCGGGCAGGCGGCGGGCCTTTGCGTTTGAACCAGCCACGGGGACCGGGGCCGCCACCTGCTCCCGAGCTCCGCTCCTGCTTGCGCTCTCGCTTGCGTGCTTCGGCAACTGCGTCGGGCGCCACCGCGGCGATGATCTCCTCGGCGTTCTCGAGCAGGTCGGCAGCGTCCGCGGCGGGCACGTCAGGCGGCTCTTGTTCGATGGCCGGTGCGGTGAGCTTGCCGTGGGTCCAGCCTGCGTCAGCAAGGCGCCGTTCGTAGACCGGGCAGTTGTCCGGGCACCGCCACGGTGCGTCCGGCGCCATGTCGAGCACGCAGAACCTCGCGACCTCTCCGCTCGCGTAGGTGCGGCTCTGATAGTGGCGACAGTCCTCCCGCATCGGCATGGGGATGGACGTTACCTCGCGACGCCAACGCAGACACGGGCAGGCCCGCGCGGCGCGGCGCTCACAGGACCTCAGCCAACGGATCCGTCCATCTGGAGCTCGATCAGACGGCTCCATTCGACCGCGTACTCCATCGGCAGCGTACGGGTGATCGGCTCGATGAACCCGTTCACGATCATGCCCATCGCCTGCGTCTCGCTCAGGCCGCGGCTCATCAGGTAGAAGAGCTGGGCATCACCGATCTTGGACACGGTTGCCTCGTGGCCGATCTCGGCGTCACGCTCACAGACCTCCATGTACGGCTTGGTCTCCGAGACCGAGTCCTCGTCCAGGATGAGCGCGTCGCAGCGGACGAAGGACTTTGCCCTCCTGGCGCCTTCGTCGACGTGCACTTTGCCCCGGTAGGTGGCGTGGCCGCCGCCCTTCGAGATCGACTTCGAGATGATGGTCGAACTGGTCTCGGGCGCGCAGTGGAACATCTTCGCCCCGGTGTCGAGGATCTGGCCCGCCCCCGCGTAGGCCACCGACAGGACCTCACCCGACGCCTTCGGCCCCATCAGGTACACCGACGGGTACTTCATCGTGAGCCGCGAGCCGATGTTCCCGTCGATCCACTCGACGTGCGCCTCGGCCTCGGCGCGCGCTCTCTTGGTGACGAGGTTGTAGACGTTGGTGGACCAGTTCTGGATCGTCGTGTAGGTGATCCGGCTGCCCGGCAGCGCCACGAGCTCGACGACGGCCGAGTGGAGCGAGTCCGACGAATAGACCGGGGCCGAGCAACCTTCGACGTAGTGCACCTGGGCACCCTCGTCGGCGATTATCAGGGTCCGCTCGAACTGGCCCATGTTCTCGGCGTTGATCCGGAAGTACGCCTGAAGGGGCATGTCCACGGTCACACCGGGCGGCACGTAGATGAAAGACCCCCCCGACCAGACGGCCGAGTTGAGGGCCGCGAACTTGTTGTCTCCCGGCGGGATGATCTTGCCGAACCACTTGCGGACGATCTCCGGGTGCTCGCGCACAGCGGTGTCCATGTCGGTGAACAGCACACCGAGGCGCGCGAGATCCTCGCGATTGCGGTGGTACACGACCTCGGACTCGTACTGGGCGGTCACTCCGGCCAGGTACTTGCGCTCGGCTTGCGGGATGCCGAGCTTGTCCCAGGTGTTCTTTACCGACTCGGGCAGCTTGTCCCAGTCGTTGACCTGCCCTTCGGTAGGCTTGATGTAGTAGTAAATGTCATCGAAGTCCAGGTCAGGCATCTTTTCGGCGAACCAGCGCACCATCGGCTTCCGCTCGAAGCGGCGCAACGAGGACAGCCGGAAGTCGAGCATCCAGCCGGGCTCGCTCTTCATGGCGGACATCTCGCGGACGATCTCTTCGGACAGCCCCTTACGCGGCTTGAAGACGTAGTCCTCGACGTCACTCCAGCCGAGCTGGTACTTGCCGAGGTCGAGCTCGGTGATGGCCATCAGACATTCCTCCCCGGGGAGTTTCTCCTACGCACATAGTAACAACTCCCGACCGGTCCGCCTACCGCCGTAAGGCCGCCGGCAGCCACTGGCTGTCTTCTTGCGGGTGCGCCCGGTGCCGCCTCAGCCCGAGGCCGGGGTGAGCTCGACGTTGTAGGGCTGAGTGATCCCGCTGGGGATCTCTGCCGCCAGTCCGTTCACGGTAAAACCGATGTGAGCCGGGGCGCCGAGCGTCATGACGAGCGCGCCCGATCCTTTGTAGGTCGCTGACTGGCCGGCCGTCAGCGTCTCGGCAAACAGCCATGGCCCCGATGGCCCCGCGGTCGTGTGCTCGACGCCTACCCAGCAGGCCCCGCCGGCGGCCTGGAACGCCAATGTGTAGCTCCCCGACGGTACGGTGAACGCGATGTTGGACCGCGTAACCGACGTGGGCTTGAGGCTCGTCGGGAGCGTTGTGGTCGTGGAGGTGGTGGTACGCCCGCCACCCCCGCTGTGAACCGTCGTCGTCGTCGGCAACGTCGCGCGACGCCCACCACCGCTGCTCAGCGAGATCGCGGCGGCAACGACCGCCACGACCGCCACTGCTGTTGCGGCACCGGCCGCGGCCCGCCGTACCATCACCTGGCGATGCCGCTCGGCTGGTGACTTATATGCCTGCCCGCGAGCACGAGCCTCGGCCGTGCCGGGCACCCTTGCGCCGGCGAGTGGGGAACGCACACGGGCGCCGGCGACTGTCCCGGCGTCGGCCGGCAATCCGGCTTCCTGGCCGTCGCGTTCCTGGTCGCCCGTTTGTTGGTGTGCCGCCGGCACGCGGCCCGGCACCCAGTTCGGACCGGAGAAGCGGAGCTTGGGCTCGCCGGCCGGGGCCAGCCGCGAGGAGGACAACTGGCCCTGGCCGGGCGTGGGTACGTCCCGGTGGGCCGTGGGGGCCTCGCCACCCGCCTCGTCGATGGGTCTGCCGACATGAGGCCGACCGGTCTCCTCGTGGGGAAGGATGCGGAACCCGGTGGACTCGGTACGCTTCGAGACCTCTCCGAGCGCGCCGAGCGCTCGCTCGTAGGTCTCGACGGACTTGGCAGCGGACCTGGCCGAAGCGACGCGAGTCCAGACGATCGCGGCTACGACGAGCACCGCAAGGACGGCGATGACGAGAGTTATCACGCTCCTCAACTCCACACCTGACTGCGCACGCTCCCATTCAAGCCGAATGCCGCCACCATGGCGTCGCGCGCGTCCGGCAGTCGATCGGCGATCAGGTCCTCAGGCCATAACGCGGGCGGAGGTGGTCCGGGATCTCGCACAGGCGCGGGTTCGCCCTGTCACGTGCCGACACCATCGGGTCCGTGACGCGCCAATCGGCCTTCAGCTCGGGGTCGTCCCAGGCGACACCGAGCTCGTCGCCAGGGTTGTAGTAGGAGTCGACGAGGTACGTGAGCGTCAGATCCGTGACCGCCGCGAACCCGTGGCCGACGCCGGGAGGGATGAACAACCCGCGGTCGTCGTGCTCGCCGATCTCGAGGATCTCGGTCGCCCCTTCGGTCGGCGAGCCGAGCCGGAGGTCGTACAGGACGACACGAGCCCGACCCCGGGTCACATACCAGTAGTCAGCCTGGTGGAAGTGGTAGTGAAGGCCGACGACGGCGCCCTGCTGACGGTCCGAGCGGTTGCCCTGGACCATCTCGCGGCCGAGGGGGAACCAGTTCCTTCGGTACGTCTCGATGAACCGTCCCCGGCTGTCGCCGTAGACGTCGGGAATCACGGTCATGACGTCCGCGATCACCGTGGACGCTTCGACTCTCGGCAACGGTCGCCCTCCTTCCATCGATCATGAGACTTGGCGAATCGGCCTCCGGCAGGCTAGTGCGGCGCGGCAACAAGACCAAGAAACGAAAGCTCGGGCAAGCCGGGGCGCACCCGGGTCTCAGCCCTCGCCCTCGCAAAGCGCCTCTCCTGGATCGTCACTGCCCGGGCAGTTCCCGCGGGGGCCTCGTGGAAAAGGCGAGCTCCCAGTCGCCCTCGCTCTCGCCGTCGATGGTGAGACGCCAGGTGAAACGTGTGTTGTCCGGGAGGGGGAGCGGGCTGAAGTTGACCGCGACGGCCACGTCGACAGGGCTCCCCTCCGGCACGCCTTCGGGCCGCCCCACCTCGAAGTCGCCTCGCACCTCGATCGGCTGAGGACCTTCGGCGCCCTCGACGATGACCGGGCGCCCGTCCTCGTCCATCAAGAAGAGCTCCCAGTGGTGCGGCCGCGTCGCCTCGTGCCACCCCACGTCCACCTTGATCGCGATCGCGGAGGGCATGGGCTCGGGCCCGATGAGGCTCCAACCTCCTCCGAGGATGAAGAGCTTCCCGTCTGCCACCTGCGCCGCGTCGCACAGCATCATCGTCACTCGCACGAAGTAACGGTAGCCCGGCAAGATGCCGGCGGATCAGCGAAGTTTGAGTACCGTCGTCGCGATGAGCGAGCTCGGGCTTCGCAACGACATCTATCGGAGACCACTTGCAACTGCGCTCGAACGCCTGGGCCTCGAGGCCGGGTGGCGGTGCGTAGACGTCGGCGCCGGTGCCGGTGACGTCTCTGTGGCCTTCGCACAGCTCGTGGGGCGGGAGGGACGCGTCTATGCAGTTGACAGCGATCCCCGCGCCCGGGACGAGGTCGCGGCGGCCGCGGCGGCTACCGGAGGAGCCCAGGTCATCGCCATCACCCAGGCCGGCGAGGACCTGACATTGCCGGAGAGCGTCGACCTCGCATACTGCCGTTTCTTGCTGATGCACGTCCTCGAGCCCCGTGCCGTCCTCGAGCGGATGGTCGCGTCACTCGAGATCGGGGGCTATCTCCTCGCGCAGGAGCCGATCACCTCGGCGGGGCGGATCGACGGCGCGGCGATGTCGATGCCCGGGGCCAGGCACCCCGATGTGGGAGCACTCCTCCCCAGAATGGTCCGTGAGGTCGGCCTCGAGCTCGTCGACGCCTGGGCCGAGGCTCCCGCGGGCGCCGGGCCCGGACCGGTGGCGACCTACCTCGAGGAGCTCACCGAGGTGGAACCGGGCGATGCCTCCGTGGTGCTGCCGCCCCTCGTCACGGTCATGGGCCGCCGCTTGGCTCCTTGAGATGCCCAGCGCCGGCGTCCCAGCAGCGATCACTTCAACAGGCGCGACAGGCGGCGATCCGCAAGAACGCGGCCTTTGGTCTGACAGCGCTTGCAGTACACGACCTCGTGCGACTCGTAGGAGACCCTGAGCAGAGGCTCCCCGCAGACGGGGCAGGGCTGGCCGACCCGATTGTGAACAGCAAAGGCGGTGCCCAGCCTGGGCTCCGACAGGCCCCCTGTCCGCCGGCGTTCCGACGCGGTCGCGTCGGCTAGGACCGACCGGACCTCAGCCACCAGACTCCGGCGGTCCGCCTGGCTCAGCGAGTTGAGGGACGAGAAGGGCGACAAGCCGGCGCGGTTCAGCGCGTCGTCCGCGTAGCCTCGGCCGATGCCGGCGACGAACCTCTGATCCCGCAGGACGGTGTGGAGATGCCGCGTGTCCCGGCTCGCGAGCACCAGATCCTCGAACGCCCTGTCCGACGGCTCCGGGCCGAGGCCACCCAGAGGTCCCTCGTCGCCGGCATCGAGCACCCACCAACCGGCTTTGCGCTCGTGGCCGTGCTCGCGGACGAGCACGCCCGTGCCGTTTCCCAGCACGAAGCGAACAACGGCGCCCCGCGCCCTGGTGTGCTTCGCCGGCGCCTCGATGTCCACACGACCCGCCTGCGACAGGTGAACCAGGACGCGGCGACCCGAGGAGAAGCTCATCACGAGGTACTTGCCCCTGTGCCCCACCCCCGCCAGCCTCTCGCCCTCGAGGCCCTGGCCCGGCGGCACAACGGTCTTCAACCCGGAGAAGCCCAGCAGCTCGACCTGTGCGATGACCGCTCCCCCGACCGCTGCGTCGAGACGCTCGGCAAGTGCCTGCATCTGGGGAAGCTCAGGCATGACGGGCGGTCCCGGGCGACATGTCGAGGATGCCTTCTGGTCGATCAGATCTCGAGCTGGTCGATCAGATCTCGAGGCGTGAGCTGCTCGGTGACGAGGCGGGCGAACCGGGCCGGATCGCCTTTCACGAACGCCCGGCACAACGGCAGGCCCTCGACATAGCAGGAGATGTAAGACCTCCAGGTCGGGTGCAGCAGAAATTGAACCGCTTTCTCCGCCCTCGTTCTCGAGACCAGCCCGAATTGGACCACCTCGTCGATCACCGTGTCGGGATCGGCCCCGTCTTCCCACAGGCGAAAGGCCGCATTCGCTCGCACCCGGGCAAGCGTCTCCCCGGCCTCTCTCATGATCGTGACCACGTCCGGGTCGTAGGAGATCCCGAGCGGCGTCAGGTGCTCGGCCACGACGGCCTCCGGAGAGGGACCCATCGCCACCTCGAAACCAAGATCGGCGAGTCCCTCCGAGATCAGGTTGCGCGGCGTTCCGATGACGACGATCGACTCTTCCCAGCAGCGGTAGCGCCGGAGGAGCCCCACCTCTTTGAGGACGTGCTCCGTGTGGTGACCGGGATAAGCCTCGTGTGCCACCAGAGAACCGAGAGAAGTCGAGAGCACCGGGAGACCAGTGTCGATCTCGACTCTCGACCGCAGCCCTCCCAGGTAGTAGTTGAAGCCGCTCCACGGCTTGCCGTTGACCAACGCGAAGTCGACGCGTTCGCCCTCGGGCAGGCCGACCATGAGCCGGGTCCGGTCCCGGAGGTCCTCGGCAAGCGAAGCGATCGCCGCCTCCAGCCGGTCGGCGGGCACCGTCCGCGACTCGCGCCATGCCACGCAGCGCTCCAGGAGCGGCCCTTTGCCCGGCACGACTTCGTCAAGGCGGCGGCGTGCCGCCTCGAACTCGTCTTGCTCGAATCTGCGTGGGCGCACGCCGTAGCAGGTCTCCACCTCGTCCGCGTAAGCAATTGGCTCGCCGGCGAGCTTGCGCGCCGTGGTAAGCAGGCCGATCGCCTGGGCACGCAGGTAATGGCGCCTCGCCGCGTCCCTTCCGGCATCGGGCACGGCCTCGAGCTGGCGGTGGTCCGGAACTGCTCGCTCGTCGGGATCGCCGAACGGTTCGCCTGCATCAATGGCCGCAAGAAGCGCTCGTGCCTCGGTGACGAGGTGCTCCGGCGGTGTGATCGGCGTGGCGGCGACGCGGGCCGCGATTGGCTCAGGCCCGTAATAGGAGTCCACGAGCCCGCGCACGTGGCGGTCCATTGCCAAGCCGAGAGCGAGGTAACGCTCCACGACCTGCGGCGTCATGGCGTTCAACCGATGCGGGAGCGGAGGAACTCAGTGGTGCGTCGCCAGGCGAGCGCTGATGCCTCGGCGTCATAGACCTCAGGGCGCGTGTCGTTGAAAAAGGCGTGGTCGGCTTCGGGATAGATGTGGATGTCCACATCGTCATTGCCCGCTGCCCTCAGAGTGCGCACGAGTGCCCGAGCCGCCTCGGGGCCCGCCGATTCGTCCTTCCCAGCGAAGTGGCCGAGGACCGCGCCGGTCAGCGCCGAGTAGTCGGGCTGCGCACCCTCCCACGGCACGACGCCGTAAAAGGGCACCACGGCCCGCACCTTGTCGGGACGCTGCGCTGCGAGCATCAGAGCCAGCCCGCCGCCCATGCAGAACCCGACGACGCCGACCCCGGCACCACTCGACCGGGTCGCGACCTCGTCCACGGCACCGCTCATGTCCCTCCCCGCGCGGTCCAGCTCGAGCGCCATCATCAGCTTCGCGGCCTGGTCGGGCTCGGCCACCTTGCTGCCGTGGTACAGGTCGGGCGCCAGCGCAACGAAGCCTTCGGCTGCGAAGCGATCGCATACATCCTTGATGTGATCAACCAGGCCCCACCACTCCTGGATCACGACGACTCCCGGCCCGCTCCCGCCGGCCGGCAAGGCCAGGTACCCGACGTCGGTCGAACCATTGCTCGGAAACTCGATAACCGATCCCATAGCGGCGAAGCTACTCCCCCGCCGCACGCCCGGCTCAGGAATCGGGTCGAGCGCGCGAGTATTGACCCGATGCCCGCGAGTCGTCTGCCAGGGACCTTCCGCGTCCTGCTCGCGGCGAGCTTCGTGTCGTCGATCGGCAGCGGGCTGACAATGCCGTTTCTCGTCATCTACATGCACCAGGTCCGGCACATCCCGCTCGGGATCTCGGGCCTGTTGATCGGGGGCGTCGCCGTTCTTGCACTGCCAGTGAGCCCATTGGCCGGTGCCCTCGTCGACCGCGTCGGTGCCCGGGAAGTGGTGCTCGTGGCCAACGTCGTACAGGGTCTTGGCATCGCCGGTCTCGCGACGGTGCACAGCGTGTTGACCGCCCTGCCCGCCATGTTCGTATACGGGCTCGGCCAAGCGGCCGCTTG
The DNA here is from genome assembly GCA_963727645.1 of uncultured Acidimicrobiaceae bacterium. Taxonomy (GTDB): domain Bacteria; phylum Actinomycetota; class Acidimicrobiia; order Acidimicrobiales; family Bog-793; genus Fen-455. The sequence goes on along the minus strand of CAVSHA010000020.1, from coordinate 39,976 downwards.
GCCGACCTGGAACGCCCTGTTGGGAGTGATGGTCAAGGAAGACAAGGTCAGCATCTTGGCCTTCGCACGCAACTTCCAGCTGTTGAACCTGGGTCTCGGCATCGGTGCGATCGTCGGCGGTCTCGTCGTCCACGTCCGGGAGCCGGGGACCTTTGTGGCGGTGTACCTCGTCAACGGAGCTTCCGCTTTGGTCGTCGTTGCAGCGCTCGCGCTCTTGCCGCGGAGCGCTTTCCGCCCGACGCGCCAAGACCACGGGCCGGTCTTGACGACTGAGGCGGCCTCGAAAGCCGGCTCTCGAGACCAGGCCCCCCAGCGTGGATACCGCGCCGTGCTGGGCGACGGCCTGTTCCGCCGTTACCTGGTGACGACGACCATCCTCATGATGGCCGGCTACGCCGCTTTGAACACCGGCTTCGTAGCCTTCGCCACCTCGGTGGCCAAGGCCGGTCCCGGCACGATCGCGGCCGCGTTCGCGGCCAACACCGGGTTCATCGTGCTGGCGCAACCGCTGGCCCTGCGAATCGTCAGTCGGACGAAGCGCACGACAGCTCTCGAGCTGGTGGCAGCGGCGTTCGCAGCCTGCTGGGTCGTGCTCGCAGCCGCCGGTCTCATGCCAGGGTCCAGCGCCGCCAGGGCACTTGTGATCGCCACCATGGTCGTGTTCGCTGTGGGCGAAGTGCTCCTGAGCCCCGTCAGCGGGCCTCTCGTAAACGAGCTTGCGCCGTTGGCGCTGCGCGGGCGTTACTTCGCGGCGTCCGCAATGTGCGTCACGGTGGCCAACGTCGTGAGCCCGGCGATCTCAGGAGCGGCGATCGGCGCCGGCCTCGGCATCTTCCTGCTCGGCTTCTTCGTCGCCTGCTGCGGCGCTGCGGCGCTCGGTGCCCAGTGGTTGGGTCGCGCGCTCACGCCGGCACAGGACAACGCGCCCGAGAGCCGGTCACAGGTCTGAGGACGGCCCGAGGTAGTCACGAGCCGGTCACCTCGCACGAACGACGAGCTCGGGCGCCGGCGGGCACGCACCTTGACGGAGGGCCTGGACAGGGCCCTCGAGACCCGACGGACCAGCCACGAGGTCCCAGGCGCCCGGTTCCATCAGTTCGACGTCGTCGCCGGCCCGCCTCATGAGCTCTCCGAACAGCTGGTCGTGCAGCACGCGGCCGGCGCCCACAACTCCCCACAGGGGAACCGCTGCGTCATGAGCGGCCCGAACGAGAGGAGAGGCCGGCGCGGCGACCAGCACGCCACGGGAGCCGGCCGCAAGAGCCTCCACGAGCACCACTGCCGCTCCCTGGACGACCTCCCCTGCTTCGTCGAACTCCCAGCCGCTGGCTGCCGAGACCGCCGCAAACCTGCGAACCTCGGCGCGGAGCCCAGGCGAGGACCCAACGACGCGGACAACTGCCGATGCGCGACGCGAACACGCCTCCAGCACGGTCTGAGCGGGACACGCAACGACAATGGGCACGTCGCCGAGAAGACGTTCACTCAGCCCAGCCGCGAGCAGCTCGGCCGTGGGATCCGAGGCAAGCTCACCGGCGGCGCGCCGGGCGGCCTGATGGGGATCAGGGGCGACGAGCACTGTCGCGGCCACCCACCAGAGCGGCCCAAAGCTGACGTGGGACTCGACGAGTCGCCGGCAGGCAGTCACGACCGCGAGTGGTTCGTCGACTGCGAGCTCGGAGATTGCCCATGCCGCCTCGACGGCGAGAGCAGCGGGCGACTCGTCACGATCCCGCGCAATCCACCGCAGGCGTTCGATGGGGTGCATCCGAACGGACGCTACCGGCGCGGCGGCGGCACGGCGACGGCACGCCGCCAAGGAGCTGCGGCGGCGGTTCTGATCCCCGGCCGACTGTGCTCAGCCGACGATCCCCCCCCTGGTCATCGCCAGCACGTCCAGAGCCCGGTCGACTTCCTCCTCGGTGAGCAGCCCCATCTCCAGCACGACGGTCCGCAGGTCCCTTCCGCCGGCCACGGCCGTCTTCACCACCTTGGCCGCCTGCTCGTAGCCGATGTAGGGATTGAGCGCCGTGGCGAGCGACGGGGAGGAGAGCGCGTAGGAGCGGCACCGCTCCTCGTCGGCGACGATCCCGGCCACGCACTTGTCCGCCAGAGCAACGCTCACCGAGGAAAGCAGGCGGATGGACTCGAGCAGATTGCTCCCGATCACAGGCATCATCACGTTGAGCTCGAAGTTGCCTGCGGCACCACCGAACGCAACTGCGGCGTCATTGCCGACGACCTGCGCGACAACCTGGCAAACGGCCTCTGGAACCACCGGGTTCACCTTCCCTGGCATGATCGACGAGCCCGGCTGGAGATCCGGCAGGTGAATCTCGCCCAGACCGCACCGCGGGCCGGAGGACATCCACCGAAGGTCGTTCGAGACCTTGTAGAGCGACACCGCGATCGTCCGGAGCGCACCAGATGCTTCGACGAGGGCGTCCCGGGAGCCCTGGGCCTCGAAATGGTCGCGGGCCTCCGTGAGCGGCAGCCCTGTCGCGTCCGCGAGCCGCGCGATCACCTTGGCGGCGAAGCCCGCCTTGGCGTTCAGCCCGGTACCGACGGCCGTCCCGCCAAGCGGCAGCTCGGCCACGCGGCCCAGCACGGATTCCAGGCGTTCCACGCCGTACTCGATCGCGGCCGCATATCCGCCGAACTCCTGGCCGAGTGTCACGGGCGTCGCATCCATCAGGTGGGTGCGCCCGGACTTCACAATCCCGGCGAACTCCTCCTGTTTCGCGCGCAGGCTCGAGGCCAGATGACTCAGGGCCGGAATCAGGTCGTCGACGATCCCCCCGGCCGCGGCCAAGTGGATCGCCGTAGGGAACACGTCATTGGTTGACTGTGAGGCGTTGGGCTCGTCGTTCGGGCGCACCTCCCGCCCAAGCCGTTCTCGCGCAAGACTCACCAACACTTCATTCATGTTCATGTTGGTGGAGGTCCCTGAACCCGTCTGGAAGACGTCGATCGGGAACTGGTCAAAGTGGCGCCCTTCTGCCACTTCTTCGGCTGCTTCGGCAATCGCCGCCGCCACGTCTGAGCCGATCGTTCCCATCTCGGCGTTCACTGTTGCGGCTGCGCCCTTGATCATCGCCAGAGCGACGAGAAGCGCGGGCTCCACGGTCTGGCCCGAGATCGGGAAGTTCTCGACGGCCCGCTGTGTCTGTGCTGCCCATCGAGCGCTCTGCGGTACCCGGATCTCACCCATGGAATCGTGCTCGATCCGATACCCGACAGCAGGGTCGTCGGCACCCTGTGAATCTCCTGTAAGAGTCATAGCTGCAACGTAGCTGTCAGAATGACCACCGTAACAATTCAGTCGCGGTTACCGTAACGACGCTGTAATGTCCATATTCTTGGCGGGAAAACCTGCACCGCAGGTGGGACCCTGCGTGCTTGCAAAGTCTTTGCTCACCGGGTTAGGTTGCGGGCACTGTGAGACCTGCTGCCGGGAGCCTCATCGCTGAGGCTGCGCAAAGCTTGGTCGACGCGTCGGACGCGCCTGCAAGGCGCCGCCGACGTGCGGCGGTTTCGCTGGTCGTTTCGGCAATGCTGCTTGCCGGCGTCGGCACACCGCTCGCTCTTGCGGGCGTGCCCGCTGGTGCCGACCAGGTCGCCACCCTGCAACAGCGTGCCCAGTACATCGCCGCCGAAGTTCAGGCCGCCAACGTCAGATTGACCATCCTCGACGAGAGCTACCTGCAGGCCAAGGCTCGGGTCTCGTCGCTCGGGCAACAGGTCGTCAGCGCCACACGAGCAATCGGCCGAACCGAGAAGGTGCTGGCTCAGGACCAGGCGCACCTTCGTGAGGTCGCGATCGAGGCCTATGTGACCGCGGGCGCGTCACAGAGCTTCTCCGTGCTGTTCAACAGCACCCAGCAGACCGCCGGCATGCAACAGGCCTACATCCAGGCCGCGTCCGGCAACCTGGACGAGTCCGAGACCACGGTGTTGATCGGCCAGCGCGCCCTGTCGATCGATCGGGCCGCTCTCAACCACGCCGAGGAGGTCGCGCAGGGCAACGAGAACGCGATCTCGGCGGATCTGGCGCAAGCCCAGGCCATCACCGCCAAGCTGACCAACGAGGAAGCCAGCGTAAAGGGCCAGCTCGCAGCCGCTGTGGCGGCGGTTGAACGGGCCAAGGCCGCTGCCTACGCCGCAGCCTTGGCCAAGGCCGCACAGGCCGCCGCGGTTGCCCAACAACAACAGCAACAGCAACAGCAACAGCAACAGCAACAGTCGTCTGCGCTCTCGGCGCCGATCCCCGCGCCATCGCCTGCGCCGCCGCCGGTCTCCGGCAACAGCGCAGGTCAGATCGCCGTGAACGCCGCCCAGAGCCAGCGCGGGGTCCCCTACGTCTGGGGTGGTGCCACAGCGGGAGAGGGGTTCGACTGCTCGGGGCTGGCCATGTGGGCGTGGAGCCAGGCCGGTGTCTCGCTCGCTCACGGGGCGACAGAGCAGTACTACGAGATCGAGCACGTCTCGATGTCCGATCTTCAGCCGGGCGACCTCATCTTCTACGGTGACTCGTACCTTCTGTACCACGTGGTCATGTACATCGGCGGTGGCATGGTCGTGCAAGCAGAGGAGACGGGCACCAACGTGATGGACACGCCGATACCGCCCGGCGCTTTCGGGGCCGGCAGGCCCTGACTCCTTGACACTTCGGAGGCCCGCTCTCAGCTGAGCCGGCGCGGGCCTGCCGCTGTCGTGCGTACGCTTCGTGCAGTGCAAGCTGTCATCGTCGAGGCGGGATCCGTCGTCGTGGGAGAACGGCCCGACCCGGTCCCGGGGACTGGCGAGCTCCTTGTCGGTGTCCAGGCCGCCGGGCTGAACGGCGCCGACTTGATGCAGCGGGCCGGTCGCTACCCGGCTCCCCCGGGTTGTCCTGCAGACATCCCCGGCCTCGAGCTCGCGGGGGTTGTGACAGCGATTGGGCCTGGTGTCGAGCGCTTCGCCGTCGGCGATCGGGTCATGGCCGTGGTCGGCGGCGGCGCGCAAGCCGAGCTGGCGATCGTGCAGGAACGCACCGCCCTACCGGTGCCCGACACGCTTGCTTGCCTGGAGGCCGGCGGATTCCCAGAGGCGTTCACGGTCGCGCACGATGCCCTGTTCACCCAGTGCGGTCTCAGGCCGGGTGAGCGGGTCCTGGTGAACGGTGCTGCAGGCGGGGTCGGCATCGCCGGAGTCCAGCTTGGGGTCGTGGCCGGCGCCACCGTCGTCGCGAGCGTGCGTCATGCTCACCTGCGCGACGCTCTGGAAGCTTTCGGCGCGAGGGCGGTCGACCCGGCCGATGTGGCAGAACACGGCCCTTACGACGTGATCCTGGAAACCGTCGGAGCGCCGAATCTCAAGGCCGACGTCGGCTCACTTGCCATCGGAGGTCGTCTTCAGATCATCGGCGTCGGCTCAGGTGCACGCGGCGAGATCGATCTGCTGCAGCTCATGAGCCGTCGTGCCCGCATCCAGGGCTCCACCTTGCGGGCTCGTCCGCTCGAGGACAAGGCCCTGGCCGCACGACTGGTCGAGCGGCAGGTCCTCCCATTGATCGCGGCGCGGCGAATCCGCGTTCTCGTCGAGGAGGTGTTCGGCCTCAAAGATGTGAGCTCGGCGTACACACGGTTCGCTGCTGGAGGCAAGCTCGGCAAGATCGTCCTCGACATCTCAGGTTGACCCCGTAGCCAGGGGCCATGCGAGGCGGTGACGCACGCCTGATGGGGTCGAGACCGCCACCAACTGGGCATCATCGCTCGAGGGAAACGAGCTGAGCTTCAGTTTGGCGCGAGTGCAGACCGACCATTTCATCTGTTGGAATATTCCATGAGTGGAAATGTTCTATTGCATGTGACATCACGTAACTCAGCGGGAGGCCTCCCGTCATGATGACGATCCCCCGGACAACGCCGAGCCAGGCGAGCTCGCCGACCTCTGGTGCTCCAGAGCCGTCGGCTCGCGAAGTCCTGGTCGACCGGTACTGCGAGCTCCAGCCGCAGATGCAAAGGCGGTTCAGCGCTCTGCTGCACCGAGAGCTGCGCGACGAGCTTCATGCGGTCACGGGCCATCAGCTCAGCGTCTTGACGTACCTAAGAGGACAATCAGTGACCATGCGCGAGCTCGCGAAGGAGCTCGACGTCGGAGAGAGTGCAGCCACCGCTGTCGTCGACCGCCTCGTCCGCCAGGGGCTCGTCGTTCGCTGCGACGACCCGACGGACCGCCGCGTCGTGCGTTTGGCGCTGAGCGACACGGGCGAGTCGCTGGTGGTCAAGCTTCACGCGAGCGCCTGCAGGGAGACAGCAGATCTCCTCGTGTCGCTTTCCGACGAGCAGCTCGCGCAGCTCGTGACGACCATGGAGATGCTCGAGGCTGCCGCCATCGCGAATGAAGTGCTCACGGGCTGTGAGACAGCTGCGCGGGACAACGCCCAGGAGGAGCCGACGAGATGACGACCACCGACAGTGTGCTCGGCGCCGGCCAACGCAACTCCCGCCAGCCGGCCGGTGACCAGAAGGCCGGACCCCACAGCCCGACGGCGGACCAGGAGCACTCTGGCGGCGTCATGAGCCACCGCCAGATCCTCGTGGTGTTCTCCGGGCTGATGCTCGGGATGCTTCTGGCCGCGCTGGACCAGTCCATCGTCAGCACAGCACTGCCGACCATCGTCGGCGACTTCCACTCCCTCAACCGCCTGACATGGGTGGTGACGGCCTACCTCCTCACCTCGACGGTGAGCGCCCCCCTCTACGGAAAGATCTCCGACCTGTACGGCCGCAAGCGCATCTTCCAATTCGCGATCGTCATCTTCCTCTCCGGGTCCGTCCTGGCCGGTCTGAGCCAGAACATGGACCAGCTGATCGCCTTCCGCGCAGTGCAAGGCCTCGGGGCCGGAGGGCTGATCGTGCTCGCGATGGCAATCGTGGGCGACGTCGTGTCGCCTGCCGAACGTGGCCGCTACCAGGGATATTTCGGCGCGGTGTTCGGAATCGCGAGCATCGCCGGACCGCTTGTCGGAGGCTTCCTCGTCGATCACGCCTCTTGGCGCTGGATCTTCTACGTGAACCTTCCGATCGGTGCGATCGCGCTGGTCGTAACGAGCATCGTGCTTCGCGACCGGGCCGCGCGCACTCGGCACAAGATCGACTACCTCGGCTCGGTGCTCCTGCTCGTGGGCGTGTCCGCCCTGCTGCTGGTCACGACCCTCGGAGGCTCTCCACAGGGCTACGCCTGGCTGTCGCCGCAGATAATCGCCATGGTCTTGATCGGAGTCACCTTCGTCTGCGGCTTCCTCGTCCGTGAGCACTATGCGTCCGAGCCGATCGTCCCGCTCCGGCTCTTCCGCAAGAGAGTCTTCTCGGTGGCGAACGCCGCTGGCTTCATCGTCGGCGTCGCCATGTTCGGCGCGATCATCTACCTGCCCGTGTACCTCCAGGTCGTGAGAGGAGTGTCCCCGACCACCTCTGGTCTCATGCTGTTGCCCATCATGGCCGGCCTGTTCACTGCCTCGATCGGGAGCGGCCAGATCATCGCGCGAGTCGGACGGTACAAGATCTTCCCGATCCTCGGCACCGCGTTCATGACCATCGGCATGGGGCTGTTCTCCACGCTGACGATTCACACCTCGTTCCTCGTGACCTCCGTCTTCATGCTGGTCACCGGGTTCGGGCTGGGTCTGGTCATGCAGGTGTTGATCCTCGCCGTCCAGAACGGCGTCGACTACAAGGACCTCGGGACCGCGACGTCCCTCGCTGCCTTCTTCCGGTCGATGGGAGGAGCTTTCGGCACCGCGCTGCTCGGCGCTGTCCTGAACGACCGGCTCATCGGCAACCTACGCGTGGCCCTGCCTGCCGCGGCACGCGCCCACGTGCCTGAGATCGCCCGCGAGATCGTGGGCAGCCCTGCCCAGTTGAAGCTGCTGCCCGCGACCATTCACAAGGCGGCCGCTGTCGCCTATGTGCACACGATCGACACCGTCTTCCTCATCGCCACACCGGTGGTCGCCATCGCCTTCTTCTTGTCGCTCGCCCTGCCGGAGATCCGCCTCCGCAAGACCGTGCACACCGTTGGGGCAGAACACGGCACTTCGTCCGGCTCGACCGAGCCCGTGCAGGCGACCGTCCTCTCGGGTGAACCGTCTCCAAGCTTCACCCAGTGACAGGACCTCCGAGTCCTGCGCCGCGGGCCCGGTCGGCAGCACGCCTGCTGGCGCCTCTGAGGAACACTCCCGGGGGTCCGCAGGTCATTCTCAGAGCGTTCCTCGGAGTGACCTTCACGTACGCAGGACTGCAGAAGCTGGCGAACCGTTTCTTCTTCAACGCCACCAACCCGGGGTCCATCCAGGCGCAACTGCACGCGTCGATCGCTTCGAGCCCGATCGGACCGCTCCTCAGGCTGTCAGCGCACGAGCCGGTGCTGGTGGGCCTGCTGATCGCCTTCGGCGAGCTGGCTGTCGGTCTCGGTACGTTGTGCGGGCTGCTCGGACGGGTTGCTGCCGGGGGCGGCATGGCAGTCTCACTCCTCCTGTTCCTCTCCGTCAGCTTCAACACGACCCCCTACTTCTACGGCTCGGACATCGTCTTCTTCTTCGCCTGGACCCCACTTTTGATCGGAGGGAGCGGAGCTTGGTCTGTCGACGCCGCGCTCGCGGCACGTCACGACAGGGAACGAGCCGCGGCCGGAGTGCTTGCGGACCGGCAAACACCGGATCCGGACCGCAGGGCGGCCCTTCGCAAGGTGGCTTCCGCTCTCACACTTGCAAGCTTCGCTGTCGTCAGTGCCGCGATCGCGGCAGCAGTCGGGAGAAGGTTCGGGGGCACCTCCGTCCCGGCGTCAAACGCGCCGCGACTGTCACGACCGAACACCACGTCGCCAGGCGCCAGCTCCTCGAAGGGTACGGTCATCGGGCTCGCCAGCGACGTGCCGCTCGGCGGCGCCCGAGAGTTCACCGACCCCGCACAGGGGATCCCTGCTTACGTGGTCCGGCCCTCCGAGAACTCTTATGTCGGCTTCAGCGCCGTGTGCACTCACATGGGCTGCACCGTGGGATTCTTCCAGCCGGCACTCCAGTTCCGCTGCCCATGCCATGGCTCGAGCTACTCTGCCGTCACCGGCGAGGTCCTCCAAGGTCCCGCGCCAAGCCCTCTTCCCGGCATTCCCATCGAGAAGTCGGCCAGTGGAGCCCTCCTCGCCGACGGATGAGAAGCTCCGGCGGCAACTGGCAGGCGCACTGACGATCTAATGGCTTCGGTGTTTAGTAGGATGCTCATCGTGATCAATTTGTCACCCGGATGTCACTGATGGCGACCCGCGCGACCAGAGCCACGCCCACAGCACGCTCCAGCGGTCAGACAGGCGCCACAACCTCCCGTGCTCGGGCCACCACGACCCGCTCGGCGCAAGGGCAGAGCCCCCGCCCGCCCTTGGGTGCACGCCGCGGTTCTCAGCGTTCGTCCCCGCCGGCCGCACGAAAGCCCGCGCCCCAACCTGCCCGGGCGGCAACGGACAAGGAATCCGACGGGCGCCGGCTGCGTGCTGCGCGCAACTATGAGGCCGTCGTGGGTGCCGTTCTCGACATCGTGCGGGAATGCCCACCCAACGTGATATACCTGCCGAGCGCCGCCGAGGTCGCGGCTCGTGCCCGGGTCTCGGAGCGGACGGTGTTCCGTCACTTCTCTGACCTAGATGCCCTGTTCGTCGCAGCCGCCTCGAGGGTTCGGCCGACCCAACTGGCCTACCTTGCGCCGCGGCCCGATTCTCCTGACTTGGGCGAACGCGTCGAGGCACTCGTAAGCCTGCGGGCGAAGCTGTACGAGAGAATTGCGCCTATCAGAAGGGTCGCGATCTATCTCAGCCAGACACATCCGCTCGTGGTGGACCAACTTGCGGAGGCGTACGCGATCGCTCGCTCCCAAGTCGCCGACGTCTTCGCTCCGGAACTGTCGCGTCTCGACACCAAACGTCGGTCGCTCATGCTCGACGCACTCGACCTGGCTTCCAGCTGGTCGGCGTGGGATACCCTGCGCACCGTTCAAGGCTGCTCGGTGGCCCGAACGCGGAAGATCGTCGCCGAAATGCTGACCGACCTGCTCGCAACGGTGCCGAAGGCCAAGCGCCACTAGGCCGGCGCTGCGCTGAGCCCGGCCCGCGAGCTCAGCGGGACGCTTCTGGTCGCGGGTATCTTCGGAGGCGCGATCCGCTCCCGGATCTGAATGCGATCAGTTGGAGATGACCACATATGTCGATGCCTTACCGTCGCCTTGGCCGATCCGGTCTCAAAGTGAGCCTGCTGTCATTCGGCTCGTGGGTCAGCTTCGCCAACCAGCTTGACGACGACCTCGCGGTGCGCTGCCTCGAGGCTGCACGTGAGGGAGGAGTGAACTTCTTCGACAATGCCGAGAGCTACGCAGGCGGCCGCTCGGAAGCGATCATGGGCCGTGCCTTCAAGACACTGGGCTGGGAGCGCCACGAGTACGTCGTCTCGAGCAAGTTCTTCTGGGGGATCAACGACGTCCCGAACATGGTCAACACGCTCAACCGCAAGTACCTCATGCAAGCCGTTGACGCCTCGCTCGAGCGGTTCGGCCTCGACTTCCTCGATCTCATCTTCTGCCACCGCGCCGACCCGGAAACGCCGATCGAAGAGACCGTCCGAGCGATGTCGGACATCATCAGCGCCGGCAAGGCGCTCTACTGGGGCACTTCGGAGTGGGCCGCAGACGAGATCGTGGCTGCGATCGAGATCGCCGAGCGTCACCACCTGCACAAGCCCGTCGTCGAGCAACCGCAGTACAACCTCCTTGAGCGGAGGCGTGTCGAGCGCGAGTACGCCCGGGTCATCGCGGACTACGGAATCGGTCTCACCACATTCAGTCCCCTTGCAGGGGGCCTGCTCTCGGGCAAGTACCTGGAAGGGATCCCTGAGCAGTCGCGAGGCACGCTCGCAGGCTTCGAATGGCTCCGCCCCAGCTTTGAGGACTCCCACAACAGCGAGAAGGTGCGGGCTCTCAAGGTGATCGCAGACGATCTCGGTTGTCCGCTCGCACAGCTCTCCATCGCCTGGTGCGCCTGCAACCCGAATGTGTCAACGGTCATCACGGGCGCGAGCCGCGTCGAGCAGCTGCGCGAGAACTTGCACTCGCTCGACGTGCTCGAGCGGCTTGATGACGAGGTGATGCGGAGGATCAACGAGGTGGCCGGCCAGGCCTGAAGAAACGAGATCCGGTCCGCCGGCTCAAGCCGTCCGCATCGCTCGGCGCAGGAGCGGTGGGTCGTGCAAGCTGCGCGGCGACGCGGCACGCGCGCGTCCAGCGCTATGGCGCCGCCAGGACTGGCCACGACCGGGTTCATGTTCAACTCGACGACCTCAGGCAGGTCCTCGGCGAGGCAGGCCACTCGCGAAAGCACTTCAGCCAGTGCCTCCACGTCGACCGGTGCCGAGCCCCGGTAACCGGTCAGGAGCGGCGACGACCGGAGCCCGCCCACCAGGTCACGGGCGTCCTGTGCCGTCATGGGCACCAACGACCAGATCCGGTCGCTCAACAGCTCGGCCTCCTTGCCGCCCAGAGCGAACATCACGAGCGGTCCGAACGACGGGTCCTCCACAACGCCGACGACCGACTCGACACCATCGGGGCCCATCGGCTGAACGATGAACGATGCGCCTTGCCCGAAGGTGGTCGACAGCGCCTCGGCGGCAAGGGCCACGTCGTCGTCAGAGCCGAGGTTGAGCCGGACCCCTCCGACATCGCTCTTGTGCACAAGGTCCGGGGCTTCGAGCTTCAGGGCCACCGGGTACCCCACCGCTTTCGCTGCTTCGACGGCCTCGGCCGCGCTCGACGCCCGCAGGCACGACAGGATCGGTATCCCGTAAGCCTTGAGCAGATCGAAAGCTGCAACCGTGTCGAGCCATACCGAGTTCGCCGGTGTGGCTGCCGGTGTGGAGGTGGACCAGGCGGCGGCGGTTGGCCCAGCTGCCAAGGCGGCCTCCACGATCCGGCGCGCAGACACCGACGTCGAGATCGTCGAAGCTGGGTACGGTCCCCTCGGGCCGAGCCACCCATTCGCCGTACTGCGCCACTCGCGCCACCGCACGAGCCGCAGACTCTGGAAAAGCGAACCAAGGAACGTGACGCGGGCCTGCCCGCAACGCCAGCAGTGTCTGCTCGGTCGCGATGAAGTTCGCCAGCACGGGCTTGGTGGTCGTGTAGGCGGCTCGAGCCAAGGCTTCGGCGACGTCTTCAGCTCCGACGAGCACAGGAGGAGTGAAGGTGACGACCACCACGTCTATGCCGTCGTCGGCGAGGACGATCTCGAGCACGGAGCGGTACTCCTCGGCGGTGGCAGAGGCGACCAGATCGATCGGGTTGCCCACGGCCGCGCCCGGAGAGACAACACCGAGCAGCCGACTCTGGGTCTCCAGCGCGAGCTCGGGAACCTCGAGGCCATAGCTCTCACACGCGTCGGCGGCAAGAACCCCGCAACCTCCTGCATTTCCAACGATGGCGACGCGCCGCCCGGCGGGAAGGGGCTGGTTGACCAAGAGGTCGGCGACATCGAGCAGCTCCTCCAACGTCTGGACCCGGATCACCCCGGCCTGGCGGAAGAGCGCATCTGTGGCCTGGTCGGGAACTGCGCCGGCGCTGTGGGTGTGGGCGCCCCGCAATCCCGATGTCGTGCGAGCACTCTTGACCGCGACGATGGGCGTCTTGTGAGCGACGCGTCGCGCGATCCGGCTGAATTTCCGGGGGTTCCCGAAAGACTCCAGATACAGCAGGATCACGTCGGTCTCCGGGTCTTCCTCCCAGAACCGCAGCAGGTCGTTGCCGCTGACGTCGGCCTTGTTGCCGAGGGACACGAAGCTCGATATCCCGAGCCCGCGACCGGAGAGCTCGCCGAGCAGGGCGATCCCGAGGCCACCGGACTGGGAGGCGAACGCAACCCGGCCGCGCGGTGGTGCGTGCTCGGCGAAGGTGGCGTTCATCCGGACCTGAGGACACGTGTTGATGACGCCCATGCAGTCCGGCCCGACGAGCCGCATGCCGAAGGTACGGGCGAGCTCGACCAGCTCGTGGTCGGTGCTTGCGACCTGTGCCTCTTGACCCACGTCGCCCGAGGTGACCACGACCAGGCCGCGGACCCCCTTCGCCCCACACTGGCGCACAACCTCGGCCAGGCGCTGTGCCGGCACCGCGAGCACTGCCAGATCGATTGGGCCGGGCACGTCGGTCACGACGCGATAAGACCGGAGACCTCCGACGGAGTCGCCCTGCCGATTGACCGGATAGACGACACCGGTGAACTCCCCGGCAAGGAGATTGCTGACGATGTCGTGGCCCGCGGAGCCCGGCTCGCTGCTCGCCTCGATGACGGCGATCGCCGCCGGCCGGAGAATGTGGTCGATCGAGCGCACTGTTGCGGTCCGTTCACGCTCCTCGACTCGCTCGATGTACTCCGGTTGAGCCGCGAGCTCCAGCGTCACCCGGATGACCCCCGAGTCGAGAAGAGCACGCTCGTCAAACCCCGCCGAACGGAAGACGCCCATCATCCGGTGGTTGTCGGGGAGGACGTCGGCCACGAACCGCCGGATCCCGCGTGCGACCGCCGCCGAGGCGAGATGCTCGAGCAACACAGTGCCAAGCCCCCGCCCCTGGTGGTCGTCGCGCACGACGAACGCGACCTCGGCCTCGCCGGCTCCGCCCTGAAGGGACCACCCGGACGTGCCGGTTGCGCCGCCGCCGAGCACGTCCACCGCTGCCGCGGGGGAGCGGTCGTAGCGGGCCACCGCGACAAGTTCCCCGTCAACGAGGGCGACGAGCGCCAACCGGTCTCGATAGTCGACCGTTACGAAGTGCGTGATCTCCTCGTCGCTGATTCCCCGGCGCGGCGCGAAGAACCGGAAGTACACCGTCTCTCTCGACAACCTCTGCCCGAACGAGCGGAGCGCCGGGCCGTCGTCGGGCCGAATGGCACGCAGTCGAGCCGTGCGGCCGTCGGAGAGCAACACGTCACATTCGAGCTCGTCAGGGTAGCCCCCGCTCGTGACAGGCCCGTCAGAGGGGCCCATCCCCGTCGGTCCAGAGGCGGTCTGTGCGGTCAACGCCCCTCCCGAACCGGCCGAGCACTCGTGAGGTCGCTCAGCCCGCGAGTGCCTGCACGGTGGCAAGTGGTACCGAGACGCTCGGGGCGCTCAGGTGCACGGTCTCGCCCCAATCGCTGAACTTGCCGGACACCGAGTGGGCCGTGCTGCCGGCCGCCTGCGTCGTCCCTTCGACGAGGATCGGGAGCGCAGCTCCTGTCGTCGCCACGTACATCGTGAGCTTCAGGCTGCCGGAGCTCGTCGTTTGCACGGCGTCGACAGCCACAGCCCGATGCCCCAGTTCGGTCGACGTCTTTCCCCGCGTGAGCTTGCCGGGCAGCTTCACGAGCTGAGCCGAAGCCGTCTTGACTGCCAAGGAGCCGGCGAGGTCGGAAAAGCCCGCATTCGTGGAAGGAACTGAGATCCACTTCCCGGCAAAGTCCCCCGCCAGCTTCGCGCTCAACCCCGTGAAGTCCTCCAAACCGAGCGCGTCGCCCTGAAGATAGGCCGTCCGGGCGACAAGCCGGAGGGTGAGATGTCCATCCTTGGTACCCTCGTGGATCGTGACGCGCTCCTCGCCGCTCGAGGTGCCGACGTCGGCGACGAGGCTCACCGAGGTGCCCGCCTCCCCTGTGCTCTCCACGAAATGGAACGATCTCTGTCGCTCGGTCGCCGTGACAGCCGCCGCCACGATCTGGTCGCCTGACTTCGACTGGACGCCGTTGGGGCCCTTGGACCCGGCCGCAGAGCTGCCGCAGCCCGCCGCGACCGCTATCACAGCAGTCAGTGTGACAAGAAGGGGACGAGGACGCATACCGCGACGCTACCAGCAGGCGTCAAAACCGCTGGTCAGAGCCTTTCGCCCGCTTGATCCCGGTTTCCAGGCAAGCTGCCCTTCTCGGGGTCGCGGTTCAGGCCACCTCCGGTACGCAGCGGTTCACGCAGCTGCCGATCCCCTCGATTGCGGTGGTGAGCACCTGACCGGGCTCGAGGAACACCTGCGGGCTGCGTCCAGCCCCAACCCCGCCAGGGGTTCCGGTCGAGATCAGGTCGCCCGGGCACAGAGCCGCGAACTGGCTGATGTAGCTCACGACACTGGCCGGCCCGAACAGGAGGTCCGACGTCCGGCCGCGCTGCATCACGACGCCGTCGATCTCGCAGCGCACCTCGAGATCGGTGGCACCACCGATCTCATCACCCGTGACTAGCACTGGGCCGACCGGTGTCGATGCGTCGAAGGCCTTGCCCTGCAGATACTGGGTCGTCCTGCGTTGCCAGTCGCGCATCGAGACGTCGTTGACGACGGTGAACCCGGCGATCGCGTCGCGCGCCTGCTCGAGCGTCGCGCGCCGGACCCGACGGCCGATGACGATGCCGAGCTCGACCTCCCAATCGACGGCATGGCTCACCGACGGCAGCACAAGGTCGTCATGCGCCCCGATGAGACCGGAGGCGAACTTGGCGAACAGCGTCGGGTAGCCCGGCAACTCATGTGACATCTCCAGGATGTGGGACCGGTAGTTGAGCCCGACACAGAAGATCTTCTCCGGATGAGGCACGAGCGGAGCAAACGACGCCTCGGCGAAGGCCAGCTCCCCGGTGACCTCCAGGTCCACCACGGCATCCGTCCACGATCCCGGGCTCGTCGAAGCCAGCAGGGTACCGACGTCCGGAACCTCCAGCACAAGCAGGCTGTCTCCTTCGAGCCGCGCGACGCGGGTGCCTTCTGCGGTCCGGATGGTGGCAAGCCTCATCGCTCAGCTCCTGGCGGGAAGTGGCAGTGGGACACGCACCAGCCTAAGGCACCATCCGCCGTTCCCCACTCCGACGATCGGCGAGGACCGAAGCTCCCCCGGGGCTGCTAGCGGCGTCGCAGGTACTCAACCACGAACTGCGGCTCGGTCTTGGTCGCAAGCTCGATCGCCGAGCCACAACTGGGCGCGGGCACCTCCCGGTCGACGCGCACGACTGCCTCCCAGACCACCGGCTCGCCGCTGAGGTCCTCGACGACAAGCTCGGCCCGGTCGTCCTCGAGCTGCGCGCCGCGCCTGGTCATGGTGAACAGCGGCCATCCGACCTTCTCGAGCACCGCGCGCTCGAGTGCCTGGACGGCAGGCGAGACCATCCCCGCGCACCCCCTATAACGCGGGAGCAGGTCGTCCAGGGGACCCTTCCCTCGCACGATCCTGGCCAGCGCGGCCCTGTCGCAGAAGGCCCACAACGTCCCTTGAGGCAGCACGACCGCCGTCGGTGCGAATCGATGCCCCCCCGTGTGGCTCGTCCTCCACACCCTCACATCTTCACCGAGCTGGAGGGGACCTGCGGAGAGCTCCTGGGCCAGCGCTGTCCCGAGCGACCCGCAACACCGGTCGCGCCTTCCATGCGTGCAGACAAGAACGTCAGTGATCTCGGTGGCACTCGGCGGCTCTCCGAAGACCGCCAGTGCAGCGGCAATGACCTCCTCGGGCGCGACGGTAAGCTCGGTCCGCTCGAACCGGGCGCCCCCGTCGGCCGGCCACCGGTAGGCGATGACATGGCGCGGCCCGTCCGCCGAGACAGGCACCAGCCCCTGAAGGCGCATCGCGGCACTTCGGACGAGTGCCACGACAGGTGCGAGCGCCGGATCGTCACTCAAGTCACGCCGCCAGGGAAGGGGCCATTCGAGGAGCAGATAGCCTCGATAGCAGCCTGCCGTACCGATCGGGTCGACATGCTGATCACGTGCCCAAGACGAGCAGAGCAGCCCGGAACCCGAAGGAGCCGGATTCCCCGGTCCGATGCTGGTGGACATTGACCGGACCCTACCGGCACCCGGACCACAGCGGAACGACATGCCTGAGGACCAGCCGGCGCCAGGAGCCATCTCAAGGGCCTGGGCGTAGACTGGGGCGGACAGGTTTCTTGGAGGAGCGGCAATGGATCACACGATTTCGGGTCGTTTCTCGAGTCCGATCGCCCAGTGGCACGTGCCGGCGCCCATGAGGCGCGAGAGCCGGAGCGTGTGAGGACAGATCGGCCGTTGGCGACAAATGTCGAAGTGAACCAGGACATCGGGGGGGCCGACGCAGCAGACTTTGCCGCCGCTTCGTTGGCGATGGCGCGCCGGTTTGCCGTCGATGCCAAGCTCTGGTGCTCAGCGCCTTCGTGGCCCTGGCACGCCGAGCACGCTGCCGCCGAGTTCGCCCACCCGCAGATCGCCGGAGAACGCTCCCTTCCCGCCGTGATGGTCCCGGGTGACCACTTGTGGGAGCTCCTCCGGCCGATCGCGCGTGCGGGTGACATGCTGCTCGTCGTCTCGAGAACCGACGAGCCGTCGGTTGCCGGGCTCAGGCAACGGGCGGGCGCATGGGGGGTGCTCACGGTGTGGATCGGCGCTGGCCCGAGGCCGGAGCCGGGTTCGGCCGACTACGTCCTGTGGGTGGACGGCGACGAGACGGTGTCCACCTACGGGGGACGGTTCGCCCTTGCCTACCACCGGCTCGCGGAGCTCACCCGCGCCTGCCTCGGGCATCCTGACCTTGTCGAGCCCGAGCAGGCCGTGTGCGCAGACGAAGTCTGCATCACCTGCTCGGACGAGGGACGCCTCGGCGAGATCGTCGCCATCCGGGCTGACGGCCGCGCACAGGTCCGGACACCCGTCGGTCTCGAAGCGGTGGACACGACCCTGGTCGAAAGTGCGCGTCCGGGTGACCTCGTGCTGATCCACGCCGGTGCCGCGATCACCATCGTCGGGAGATCACCGCGATGAGCGTCGCCGGTCGGCAACAGCCGGCCGCGAATCAGGAAACACCAGATCCCGAGGAGGGCGCGTTGACCGAGGAGGAGCCGGACCGAGGCAAGTCGGAGCCCGCCGCAGCGGCACCTATGGCGCCAGTCGAGAACTTGAGCGAGCGGGAGGCTGCTGTGCTCGAGCGCATCGAGATCTTCCGGCGCCGCCGGCCTCGGTTCCGGGACGACTTCATCACCCTGGCGCACGGCGCCGGAGGCAAGGCGACGGCTGCGTTGATCGACGCCGTGTTCTTGGATCCTTTCCAGGGCCTCGAGCGGCCGCCGCTGACCGACGCCGCGCTCATCGCGCTTGCGCACGGTGAGACGCTGGCGTTCACCACCGATTCGTTCGTGGTGAAACCGCTTCGTTTCCCTGGTGGATCGATCGGTCACCTCGCGGTCCACGGGACGGTCAATGACCTCGCGGTCATGGGTGCCCACCCTGAGTGGCTCTCGGCCGCGTTCGTCATCGAGGAGGGCTTCGCGATCAGCGAGCTCCGGAGGGTTGTCGCCGACATGGCAGAGGCTGCAGCGGCGGCCGGTGTGACAATCGTCACCGGTGACACCAAGGTCGTCGGCCGAGGTGCAGCCGACGGTCTTTACGTGACAACGTCCGGCATCGGCGTCATCCCTTCCGGCCGCAGGCTGGGAGCCGATCTCGTCGAGCGCGGCGATCGCGTCCTCATCTCCGGCACCATTGCCGATCACGGGATGGCGGTGATGTTGGCAAGAGGCGACCTGGCCCTCGAGGCGGAGCTCAAGTCCGACACCGCCCCGGTGACCGAGCTCGTCGAGGCCCTGTTCTCGGCCGCCCCGTCGACTCGCTGGCTACGGGATCCGACGCGCGGTGGCGTCGGGACCGTCTGCAACGAACTGGCCCACGACACCGGCCTCGCCGTCGTGCTGGACGAGTCCGCCCTGCCTATCGATGCCGCGGTTGCGGGGGCTTGTGACCTGCTCGGGATCGATCCTCTCTATGTCGCCAACGAAGGCAAGCTCGTGGCCGTCGTTGCCGCCAAGCAGGCCGATGCAGCCGTGAAGGCACTGCGCAGCCATCGGCTCGGGGCCGATGCGGCGATCATCGGGGACATTCGCGCCGAGCCTCAGGGCATCGTCGTGCTGCGCACATCATTCGGGGGAACACGGATCGTCGACATGCTGGTCGGCGACCCGCTGCCCCGGATCTGCTAGCCCGAGGTGAGCGAGCTGCCTCAGCTCACCGAGCGCCGGCGCGTGAGAGTCACCGGCACGGTGCAGGGGGTGGGCTTTCGTCCTTTCGTGTTCCGCCACGCCGTTGCCCTTGGGCTCGCCGGGTTCGTGCTGAACGACTCCTCCGGTGTGCTCATCGAGGTCGAAGGTGAGCAGGCAGAGGTGACCGAGCTCTGCAGGCTGCTCAAGGAGGCTCCCCCGCCGCTCGCTCGGGTCACCTCGGTCGACTGGACCACGCTGCCCAGTGACGGGACCTTCGACGGCTTCCGGATCGTCGACAGCACCGCAGGTCGAGTCCCGAACGTGGCCGTCAGTGTCGACAGCGCGACCTGCGACGACTGCCTCTCGGAGGTGGACGACCCGGACGACCGCCGGCACGGCTATCCCTTCACCAACTGCACGAACTGTGGGCCGCGCTACACGATCGTGCTCTCGGTCCCCTACGACCGGCCTGCCACGACCATGGCCGGTTTCCAGATGTGCGCCGAGTGCCAGGCAGAGTACGACGACCCGGCGGATCGTCGCTTCCACGCACAGCCGAACGCTTGTGCATCTTGTGGCCCGCAGGTTGCCTTCTATGACCCGGCGGGCCTGCTCTTGGCCAGAGCCGGTGCCGCTCTGGACGCGGTGGCCGAAGCGCTCTGCGCAGGCCTGATCGTCGCCGTGAAAGGCATAGGCGGCTATCACTTGGCCTGCGACGCGACCAACCGCGAGGCGGTGACCGAGCTTCGGCGCCGTAAGTCAAGGGACGAAAAGCCCTTCGCCCTCATGGTGGCCGACCTCGAGACTGCGAAGTCCTTGTGCGTGCTCGATCCGACCGCCGTGTCCGCGCTTGGCAGTGTCGCGCGCCCCATCGTGCTCGCCCGCCGCAAGCAGGACGCCGTGGTCGCCGATGCGGTGGCCCCGGGGATGCCCGACCTGGGGCTGATGCTTCCCTACACGCCCTTGCACCACCTGCTCATGGCCAAGGTTGCGCGACCACTCGTGCTGAGCAGCGGCAACCAGTCCGACGACCCGATCGCCCACACCGACCAGGACGCGTTCGCCCGCCTCGGGCCCATGGTCGACGGTGTGCTGGCACACGACCGCCGGATTCACATCCGTTGCGACGATTCGGTCGTCCGCGCGTCAGGACGTCGCCTGCAGATGGTCCGGCGGTCCCGCGGCTACGTGCCAGAGGCCTTGCCGCTCCCTCGCCGGGCAGCCCGCCAGGTGCTCGCTGTGGGTGCCGAGCTCAAGAGCACAGTCTCGGTGGCCAAGGAGTCCATCGTCGTGTGCAGCCACCACATCGGTGACCTCGAGCACCTCGCGACCTATCAGTCATTCCTGCAGGCGACGGTTCACTTGTGCCGGTTGTTCGGGGTCGAACCGGAGGTCGTCGCACACGATCTCCACCCGGAGTACCTGTCGACCAAGCACGCCATCGATCTCGATCTCGAGCCGTGGCCCGTGCAGCATCACCACGCGCACATCGCCTCGTGCCTGGCCGAGCACGGGCACACCGGCACTGTTCTCGGGATCGCCTTCGACGGGCTCGGCTACGGCACCGACGGGACGATGTGGGGCGGTGAGTTCCTCGTCGCCGACTTCAACGGTTTCGAACGAGCCGCGCACCTACGGCCCGTCCCGTTGCCGGGCGGGGCAGCTGCGGTCCGTGAGCCATGGCGAATGGCTCTCGCCTGGGCCGCGCGCGCCGCAGATGCGGACACCGCCGCCAGGCTCGGCGCGGGGCTCGATCCACGGTGGAACCAGGTCCTTCCCCTGGCTGTGGCGGACGGCGAGAGACACCACTCGATCCTCACCACCAGTGTCGGCCGGCTCTTCGACGCGGTCGCCGCCCTGGTCGGGCTGCGATCACAGGTCAGCTACGAGGGCCAGGCGGCAATCGAGCTCGAGGCGCTCGCGCGCCCGGTGCCTCGGGCATCGGCGCCGATATACCCGACCGAGCTCGTGGAGGCTGCGGGCCCTGACGAGCTCGACGTGCTCGATCCGTCGCCCCTGATCGCCACGGTGCTGAGGGAGGTTGAGATGGGAACCGACCGCGCGGTCATCGCCGCAGGGTTCCACGAGAGCCTCGGGCGCGCCACCGCTGGCCTCGGTGCGCGCCTATGCCGCCGGCATGGCCTCGACACCGTCGCGCTGAGTGGAGGCGTGTTCCAGAACGTGCGCTTCAGCGACATCGTCGAGGACGGTCTCGCCGCCGAGGGGCTCACCGTTCTCGTGCACGAGTCAGTGCCGCCCAACGACGGCGGGATCAGTGTCGGGCAAGCGGCTATCGCCGCGCTCGGCACCGGTCCGGGCTGACGGGTCCTGCTCGCAGGGCTAGCGGGGGCCGCCCATCGTGACGGCGACCTCCCTGTGCAGGCGCCCGAAGTTGTAGTAGGCGGCACACGCACCTTCGGAAGAGACCATGCAGGTGCCGATGGGGGTCTCCGGTGTGCATGCGGTGCCGAACACCTTGCATTCCCACGGCTTGATGGCACCCTTCAGCACTTCGCCGCACTGGCAGGCCTTTGGGTCCGCGACGCGCACGCCCGGCACCTCGAAACGAAGCTCCGCATCCCACTTGGCGAACTTCGGCCTGAGCTTGAGGGCGCTGTTGGGAATGAAGCCCAGGCCGCGCCATTCGAATTGCGGCCGAACCTCGAATACCTCGTCCAATATGGCAAGCGCCCGCGGATTGCCGGCCTCGCTCACACAGCGCGTGTACTGGTTCTCGACACAGCATCGGCCCTCGCTGATCTGGGTCAGCAGCATCTCTATCGCCTGAAGAATGTCGAGCGGCTCGAAGCCGGCGGTCACGAGCGGCTTGCCGTACTCCTCCGGGACGAAACGGTAAGGACGCTGGCCGACGACCGTCGACACGTGACCCGGCCCGATGAACCCGTCTAGGCGGAGGTCAGCGGACTCGAGGATGGCCCTGATCGGGGGCACGATCGTCACGTGGTTCGAGAAGACGCAGAAGTTCGTGACCCCGTCCTGCCTGGCCTTCAGCACGGTTGCCGCCGTCGAGGGCGCCGTGGTCTCAAAGCCAACAGCGAAGAACACGACGGGCCGGTCCGGGTTGTCGACGGCGACACGCAGCGCGTCGAGCGGCGAGTAGACGATCCGGACGTCGGCGCCCTGTGCCTTGGCACCGAGCAGACTGCCGTTCGAGCCGGGGACGCGCATCATGTCGCCGAAGGAGGTGAAGATGACCCCGGGCGACCGGGCTACCGCGATGGCGTCGTCGATGCGACCCATCGGGATGACGCACACCGGGCACCCAGGGCCGTGCACCAGCTCGACCGATGTCGGGAGAAGGTGCTCGATACCGTGGCGGTAGATCGTGTGGGTGTGGCCTCCGCAGACCTCCATGAACTTGTAGTGACCACCGGATGCCAGCTCGGTGATACGGGCCACCAGGGCGCGGGCCGCCGCCGGGTCCCGGTACTCATCGACGAACCGCATGATGTTCCTCCCTCACCCGCACGCGACGCCCGGCGGCGCGAAAGCCACCACGATTGCGCCGGCGAAGCCGCAACTGCCCTTTCTCGTTGCCGCTACGCGATCTGCGACCCGATGACTGCCTGAACCTCGTCGGTGTAGGCCTGACCCATCAGTTGCAGGCCCTCGAGCGCTCGTTGTGCCTCCTCCTGGTCGATCTTGGCCATGGCAAAGCCGACATGGATGAGCACCCAGTCGCCCGGCACAACACTCTCGTCCTCCAAGAGGTCGATGTTGATGTTGCGACGCACACCGGCAACATCGACCTTCGCCAAGTGTCGGTTCGAGCCGAGGAGCTCGACCACCTCACCGGGGATCCCCAGACACATGGTTGTCGCCTCCTCCAAACCCGACACTCGAGCAGCCCGAGGATCAGATCACCGTCGCCCAGTACCCAACGAGACTACCGGTCGCGGCGACGGCGAAGGGCTGCGTGACCGGGTCGACATCGCGCCGGGCCGGCCGACGCGCAGCTGCACGGCTCACCACGCTCGGGAACCGTCCGGGCACTATCCGTGCGCATTCCCGGCGCGACGGGGAGGTACGATCTGGGCAAGCAATGACCCTGATGACACTTGGGGGCAGCTTGAGCAGCGACCGTGATGTTCGAACCGGGCGAGCGTTGGGCGCGGCCCGCCGGCCAACTGGACCCGTGGTCAGCCTCGTGATCATCGTCGGCGCGGCCTTGCTCATCACTTCCGCGGCCATCCATTTCCACCTTTGGGCGAACGGCTACAGGTACAAAGCGACGATCGGCCCGCTCTTCTTCGTACAAGGCTTCTTCGGCGTCCTGCTCTCGTTGGCGATAGGGCTGATCAGGCGTGTCTTTGTGGCGGTGCTGGGAGCTGTGTACGCGACGGGGACGATCGCTGCGTTGCTCGTGTCGGTTCACGGCGGCCTCTTCGGCTACCACTCCTACATGAGCGCCCCCTGGGCCGAGACGTCGGTCGTCATCGAGGCGGCGGCAGCCGTAGTGCTCCTCATGGGCGGCGGCCTTGCCGTGTGGGTCGAAAGGGCTCACATCCGCCGCTGGCGATCGTCCAAGACAGCCGCTCCGTAGACTCCGTCAGCTGTTGCCGCTTATCCGTTCAGGCGTCACGAACACCGCCGTGCGCCCCTCGGCCTCCATCACCCGGTCGAACTCGTCCCAGTCTTGGTGAGTGCCGCCCGCTGCGACAAATACGCGCCGGAGCAGCCTCGCGATCTGGGCGGTGCCGAAGTCCTCGAGGCGGTCCTGGGGCCCCACGAGTTGCACCGGGCCCTCGACCGCGACCCAGTCCGCGCCGTGGCGGAAGACCGCCACAGCCCTGCCGCTGCCACGTAGGTGCTCGAGCTTGCGCGAGGACCCACCTACGACAAAGCCGACGCAGGCTTCCCCGGTGATCGGCGAGTCGACGACGCCCGCTCTGACGACAGATGCGTGGATCGAACCGTCGGACCGGGTCGTGGTGACTACGGCGAGGGAGTCCTTCCTGACAAGGCTCCGGACGTGATCTAGGTCGTTCGGCATCTCTCCTCCTGTGTCGCTCGATGCATGATGCCGCAGAACGCCAGCCCGTGCCGGGTCGATGTGCGCAACGGGGCCGATCCTGCACTGGCCCGAAACCGACTGTGCTCGGAACGGACCGCTAAGGTCCGACATCATGACGACGACATGGAGGGCTCCGGCAGTCGACCGAACAGAGCCCACCCGCACGGGTGGCGAGCGTGAGTCGCTCGAGCAATGGCTGGACTTCCATCGCGAGACCCTGCTGATGAAGTGTGCCGGCCTCAGTGCAGAACAGCTGAAGGCGCGCCCGGTCCCACCGTCGGGACTGTCTTTGCTCGGCCTGGTCCGCCACATGGTCGAAGTGGAGCGATGGTGGTTCCGCATGTACGCCGACAACGAGGAGATCGGCTTCGAGTACTGCACCGGCGACAACGAGAGCGCCGACTTCGACGACCTCGGCGATGCCGACGCGTCGGCCGATCTCGAGACCTTTCGGCGAGAAGTCGAGGCGGCCCGCGCCGCGGTTCGCGACAAGGAGCTCGGAGACCTGGTGGCGAGCCGCGGCCCCGATCCCGAGCAGGTGCGCAACATCCGGTGGATCCACTTGCACATGATCGAGGAGTACGCGCGGCACAACGGGCACGCAGACTTGATCCGCGAGTGCATAGACGGCGCGGTGGGCGACTGATCGATCATGCTGGTGACCGGCAACAGAAGGTGGAGCGAAGGTTGGTCAGGAATGTCCCGTGGAGCTCTTTGGCGCCGCACCGGTTTCCTTGTGCTCGCTGCTTGGGCCGCCACGACATTGGTGACCGCAGCCGGAGCGGTCGTGCCGGCACCGGCACCGGCAACGGCACCGGCACCGGCACCGGCAGACCAGGCGCATGCCACATCGGGCCTCGTCGGGGTGATGGTGGAACCGTCCAGGCTCGGCTCCAGCACCGGGATGACACCGGTATACGACTTCGTGCTGTCGGCGAAGAAGTCGGTCGACATCACCATGTACGAGATCGTCGACCCGACCATGGTGAACGATCTCGTCGCAGACCAAAAGCGCCACGTGAAAGTTCGTGTCATCCTCGACACCAATCGCGAGGCGAGCCGCAACGGGCCCGCTTTCCAAGACCTCAGGGCGGGTGGCGTGAAGGTCGTGTGGGCCGACACCAGTTACGAGGCGACGCACCAGAAGGCCATCACGGTCGACGACACCGACTCACTGATCCTGTCGGCCAATCTTGCCGCCGAGTACTACGCGACGACCCGTGATTTCGGCGTCTTCGACACCAACCCGGAGGATGTCGCGGCCATCGAGGCCGTCTTCAACGCGGACTTCGCGCACGAGCCCATCACTGCGCCGGACGGCGCCGACCTCGTCTGGAGCCCGGGGTCGCAACCCCAGATGCTGGCGGTGATCAACGGTGCGAGCCACACCCTGTCGATCGAGAACGAAGAAATGGGCGACTCGACAATCACCAGAGCAATCGTGGTCGCTGCCAGGCGTGGAGTGAAGGTCGAAGTCACGATGACCAAAGACAGCTCGTACGACAGCGACTGGGCCGCGATCGTCGGAGCCGGCGGTCACGTGCATCTCTACAAAGACGGCTCGTCGGACCTCTACATCCATGCGAAGACCACGATCGCCGATGCCGGCTTCAAGGATCAGAGGATCTACGTCGGGAGCATCAACTTCTCGCGCGCCTCGATGGACGACAACCGCGAGCTCGGCATCATCACGACCGACGCGACGATCGTCAGCGGCGTCAATGCGGTGGTGACAGGGGACTATTCCAACTGCACTTCAGCCACGGACTGCACCAACTACGACTGACCATCCGACGATCCCACGACCAGTGGGCGCCGACGCGAAGCCATCGGAGCGACATGAGAACACCACCAGGGTGGCAGGATTCCCTTCGGCGGTTGGGAAACCCGTCTCGATCCGACGCCGACCAGCGGGATAGCCGTGACACCTGGACGCGCGCGATACCCCTTCGGCTGAGGCAGGCCCTCCCAGCGACAACCGCAAGGCGGTCGATCGGGGTACCGGCTGAGCAGGGTGAGACGATCGTTGATGCCTTGATCGCCAACGGGCGGCGGCTCGCCGACCGCCCTGCGATGCGCCATTGCCCCGTCGAGCGTCCGACCCAGGGGGAATGGAAAGCCCTCACCTGGGGGGAGTACCTGCTGGCGGCCCGCCAGATCGCCGGGGGGCTCGCCGAGCTCGGCGTCGCGCGCGGTGGCCGGGTCGCGATCTTGTCGACCAACCGGGTGGAATGGCATCTCGCAGACCTTGGAACGCTCTTGAACGGCGGTGTGACTGTCCCGGTCTACCCGACCAGTGCACCGTCCCAGATCGCATACATCCTCGGCCACGCCGAGGTCGAGGTATGCCTGGTGGACACCCGCGCCCAGCTGGCCAAGCTCATCGACATTCGGGACCAGCTGCCCACACTCACGCGGGTCATCATCGCCGACGGCGCCCGGCGGGCAGGCGACTCATTCGTCGTCGGCTTTGACGCGCTCCGGGGCGCCGGCGCCGACCGGTTGCGGCGCGATCCCGACGCTGTCGACGAGCGGTGTCGTCAGGTCCGGCCCGAGGATCTCGCGACGATTGTGTACACGAGCGGAACCAGTGGCCCTCCCAAGGGAACCATGCTCAGTCACTCGAACATCATGTGGGCGCTGCGCAACGTCACGCCCGTCTACGACATCGGCGAGGGCGAGCGCCTCCTGTCGTTCCTGCCCCTCAGCCACATAGCCGAACGGATGATGAGCGACTTCCTGCCCATAGCCGTGGCCGGCGAGACCTGGTTCGCCCGCAACCTTGCCACCGTCGCCGAAGACCTCCCTGCGTGCCGCCCAACGGTGTTCTTGGCCGTGCCCCGGATCTGGGAGAAGCTCCGCGAGACCCTGGAGAGCCACGTGCGGGCCCAGGCACAGCCGCTCCGCGCGGCCGTGCAGCGCTATCTCGACCTCGGCCTGCACAAAGTCGCCTCCGAACAGCAAGGCTCAACGGTCAACAAGCCGACGACCGCCCTCTACCGCGCCCTCGACCTGACACTCGGGTCAGCTCTGCGTCAACGGCTCGGCCTCGACCGTGCCCGCGTTCTGATCACGACCGCTGCGCCTGCGCATCCGGAGCTCATCAGCTGGTTCCACGCCATCGGGCTCCCTCTCCTCCAGTTGTACGGCCAGACGGAGGGTTGCGGGCCGACGGCCGCCAATCGGGCCGCTCATGTCCGCATCGGCACCGTCGGTACCGCGCTGCCGGGCATGAGCATCACGATCGCCGATGACGGCGAGATCCTCCTCAAGGGCGGCAACGTGTGCGTCGGCTACCTCAACGACCCTGAGGCCACCGCCGCCCTCATTGACGCCGACGGCTGGATGCATACCGGCGACACCGGAGCTTTCGACGCTGACGGGTCTCTGCGCATTCTCGGCCGAAAGAAGGACATCATCATCACGGCGGCCGGAGAGAACATCTCCCCCGAGGCGATAGAGGTCGACCTGACGAACCACCCGCTCATCTCCGAGGCGGTCATCGTCGGTGAGGGGCGAAGATACCTCGCCGCCCTTCTCACGCTCGACCCGGATGCGCTCACCCGTTGGGCGCGGCAGCACACCAAGCTCGGCGATCTCGAAGCTCTCGCCGTCGACCCCGATCTGCTCGCCGAGATCCAGGCGGCCATCGATCAGGTCAACGCGAAGCGTTCACACGCCGAGAGCATCCGTAAGTTCCGCGTGCTGGCCCACGTGCTAACTGCCGAGGACGGGGAGCTGACCCCAACGATGAAGGTCAAACGAAGCATCGTGTACGAGCACCACGCCGGAGTGATCGCCGAGCTCTACGCCGGCGGGTGAGCACCTGGTCGCCAGCTGGGTGACTATCGTCTCGGGCGATGCCGGACCAAGAAACGCCACAAAAGCACGGCCGCACCCGGTCCGGGCCCGTCGCCGTCCTCGGCATCATCGTCGCTGTTCTCGCCGCCTCCGCGGCAAACGGACCGGCGGGCGCCGGACAGCCGGGCGCCCGGCTCAGCAACCCCCCGGGCGGCGGATCGGTCTCGCTTCAGTCCGCTCACGCGCGCCAGAGCCTGCGAGATGTCGCAGGTGCGCCGATCCCCTTCGGCACGGCGCGCTATTTCGGCGCGCCCGCCCACGAGGACTTGAGCTCCGGAGTGACCGCCATGGCCGCCAGCCAGAGTGGGCGCGGCTACTTGCTCGTGACCGGAAACGGCGGTGTGTTCGGTTTCGGCGATGCCAGGTTCCATGGCTCGGTCGCGGTCCGCCGCAAAGCTCATGTCGTCGCGATCGCGGAAAGCCCCAACGGTGGCGGCTACTGGCTGACGTGCGATACCGGCCGCGTCTTCAGCTTCGGTGACGCCAGGTTCCACGGCTCGGCCAGCGACCGGCTCAGCTCTCCGATCGTCGCAATGGCGGCCACTCCCGACGGCAAGGGCTACTGGCTCGCCGCGTCCGGTGGACGCGTCTTCGCTTACGGCGACGCCGACATCTACGGTTCGCCGACCTCTGAGCTCCACGGTGACCACATCGTGGCCATGGCGGCCCCTCCCGACGGCAAGGGTTACTGGCTGGTCGCGTCGGGCGGGCGCGTCTTCCACTACGGTGACGCGCACTTCTACGGCTCTGCGACCGGTGAGCTCGGCAGTCACCACATCGTGGCCATGGCGGCCCCTCCCGACGGCAAGGGTTACTGGCTCGTCTCGTCGGGCGGGCGCGTCTTCCGCTACGGCGACGCGCACTTCTACGGCTCGGCAGCCTCCGCGCTGGGCAAGAACCCGATCGTCGCGGTGGTGGCCACCCCCGACGGCAAGGGCTACTGGCTGCTGCCGTCGGTCCCTCCGCCACCCGTGGGCCTGCCGGCGCCGGGTGCGGGCTTTCTTGCCGGCCACGTCACGGCGATCGGGGACTCCGTGATGCTCGACGCGCAGCCCGCCCTCGAGGCGGACATCCCGGGCATAGACGTCGAGGCGGCCGTCAGTCGCCAATGGGACACCGGCATTGCGCTGGCGCAACAGCTCAAGTCAGAGGACCGCCTCGGGGCGATCGCCGTGATCGACCTGGGCACCAACGGCCCGGTGAGCGCGCAGCAGTTCACCGAGATGATGAGCGTTCTCTCCGGAGCCTCCCGGGTCGTGTTCGTGACCGTGCATCTTCCCCCGGACTACACGTGGTCAAGATCGGTGAACGCCACCCTCGCCCAGGGCGTGACGAACTACCCGCGAGACCGGCTCGCCGACTTCAACAAGCTGGCTGACGAGAACCCGCAGTGGTTCTACTCAGACGGCGTCCACATGCCGATCGGCGGGGTGGGGGCCCAGGCAATGGCGCGCCTCATAAAGTCCCAGATCTGAGCAGCAAGGCAAGGCCGTTCCCGCAGATGCTTCCCTCAGGGCAGCTCGGTACCGGAGGCGTCCGGCGAGGCGGGATTGGTCCTCGTGACCTTGTGATCGCTGAACTGCTCCGAGTGACATTGATGAGATTTCGAGCCGAAGTGGAGCCTCCGGAGCCCATGAGGGGGCTCGAGGTCCCCGCGGAGCTGGTGGAAGCACTGGGGGGTGGCAAACGCCCGAGGGTGACCATCACGATCAACGGACACTCTTGGACAAGCAGGGTGGCGATCATGCGCGGCCGGCACCTGATCGGGTTGAGCAACGCCAATCGCAAGGCCGCCGGTGTTGCGACGGGCGACCGGGTCGAGGTCGAGCTCGAGTTGGATCTCGAACCGCGTGTCGTGGTCGAGCCAGCTGACTTCGCCGGAGCCCTTGATGCCGAGCCGCTCGCTCGAAGCGCGTTCGATCGTTTGACCGACAGCCAAAAGAGTCAGCACCTGCGCCTGATCGCGAACGCGAAGAAGCCTGATACTCGCGCACGGCGGATCCAAAAGACGTTGGCCACGTTACGAGACTCCTCAGCCCCCTCGGCCGGCTCATCGCGGACCTGAAGGGGTGCGGCAGTCGCCCTCCCAGAAGTACCGGTAGGCGTCACTCGGAACCTCTGCGCTCTATATCGGTGTCAACATGTGGCCGCGCACGCGGGACGCGAAAGTTACAGGCGGTACAGCTTCGGGTGCGCGGTGGTCTGGCTCATTGTTCTGGCACTCGCGCGACAGGTGTATCCGCCTCCGCAGGGCTGGGAGGCGCTCTCTGGGGTGTGGCAGTTCGACCGGAAGCCGATTATCTGTGCGGTGCTGCTGCTTCGACTCAGTCGCCAGGTCCCAACGGGCGCGGGCGGCGGCGATGTGCGGTAGGTCCCGCGACAGGAGGCGGCGTACCGGGTCGGCGGCCGCCGAGCCCCTGGCGATCATTGCGTTAGCCTCAGTGGTGTTGCCGCCCATCCCCAACCGCTAACCAGAGGTGCCGTCGATTGTCGTTGCCTACGAGTCACTCGCTAGAGGTTCCGGGAGCGCGCCTGTATTACGAAGTACAAGGCGCAGGCCCCGTGATCATGCTGGTCGGGCATCCCATGGGCGTTTCGGGCTTTGCCGCGATCGCCCCGCTGCTCGCCGAGGACTACAGGGTGGTGACCCACGACCCCCGTGGCTTCGCCCGCAGCACGATCGACGACCCCGACCAGGACGCCGAGCCGGACCTGCTGGCCGACGACGTACGCCGGCTGCTGGAGGCGGTTGGCGGCGGGCCAGCGAACGTATTCGGCAGCAGTGGTGGAGCGGTCACGGGGCTCGCCCTGGTCGCCTGCTACCCCGACCACGTGGAGACCCTCGTCGCCCACGAGCCCCCGCTCGCCCTGCTCCTGCCGGAAGCAGCGAACGCACGCGCCGGGATGCATGATATTTACGACACCTACCGCGACAGCGGTTTCAGCGCCGCGTGGCAGCGGTTCTCCGGCTTTACTGGCATCAACATGCGCCCGCAGGGTGAGCACGCCGCGCGACGGCCGCCGTCGGCCGAGGCGGTGGCGATGAGCGAGCGCTTCTTCGGTCACGGCCTGTTGCCCATCACGCTCTACCAACCGGACTTCTCCGGGCTGCAGGGCGTACCGGGTCGGATCGTGGTTGGGGGAGGGACCACCTCAAAGGGCCAGTTCGCCCAGCGCACCGCCGTCGCGTTGGCGGAACGCCTCGGCTCGCAGTTGATCGACTTCCCCGGAGGCCATACCGGTTTCACCAGCGACGCCAAGGACTTCGTCGGCGTCCTCCGACGTACCCTGGCATAGCTTTAGGGGTAGGCGCGGTGGGCGAATCCCGACCGCACAACCAGCCCGATCACCGAGGCCACCTACCAGACATCGGATTCTGGGATGGCAGCAGTGGTTCGCCGAGCAGGGCCGGGCATCCCAGTGCCGAAACGCCTGATCTGCGGTCGGCAAGTTGGTATGGCGCAGCTGCGGAATGAGAGCAGCTCGAGGGTTCCGCGAAACGGCGGCCACAGGCCAGTCTGCCCGGGACTCAGTGTGTCCTATGCGTCCCTGGTCATCATCCGCCACGCTCCGAGGACCGTCCAGCCGACAAGCCAGGCGGCGATGACGCAGGCGGCGACGGCGGTGGACTCCGGCACCAGTTGCGAGATGCCCCCTCGACTGTTGCCTCCGAATGCCAGCGGCAAGCCGCCCGGTTCCAGATGGGCCATAGCCAGGCCCACCACCCCCCGCTGGAGATTGATCACGTGGGGAATGACGTTCGTCGACAAGATCGGCGTGAGGATGAGCTCGAGCACGATCAAAAGGACCACCGGCACGGTCCGCTGGCCCATCAGCGACGCCAGCCCGAGACCAACGGTGAACCCGATGATCGCTTCGAGCTCGATCCAAAGCCCGCTGTAGATCATGAGCGAGTCGGATGGGGACAGGAACTGAGAGGCGTAGTCCGCGTAGTCCATCCGAGCTATCTGGGCGGCGACCGCCCTGATCTCGGCTTCAGTCGGCTTAGCGCCACCACTAACCGGCGGTGGACCAAACTGCACCCCGTTGCCACAACGCACGCTGCTAAACACAGAGTTGATCTCGGAGGCGTTCGGCGTGGACGGCCCGAGCCGGGTGTCGAAATTGCAAATGACCTCGTCCGGATGTCCTTCTGCCCAGTTCGCGAGCCCGGCCCGCGAGAGGCCAGCAGGCACATTCACCCCGTCGAAGTTGAGCTTCGTCGGCGCCGCGGTGACGCACACCGTGCAGACGATCGTGAAACCGATCGCCACGAGCGGCACCACGATGGCGAGCCCGGCGGGGATCCGGGCAAGATACAGTGCTAGCCGCGAGCGACCCGTGACCACAAGGTGCCGAAACATCCCTTCGGTGAGGTCCACGGACCCCGCCGCGCAGCCGAGCGTGGCTGCGACGATGAAGCCGAAGACGTACATCACGCCGGCCACGAGGTTGGTGAAGATGTCGTAGCCACCGGCCGGCCCGTAGGACTTCGGCGCGATGGCGTGTGCGAGTAGCCGGATGACGAGGAAGACCGTGGGAAGGCCGATATTCACCACGATGAGGGCGATCATGAGGCCGCGCCGCTTGCGCAGCTCCATAAACCTCGTGGCGATCATGGCGCCGGTAGGTATCGGCGAACCCCGATGGTCAGGCGCGGCGTTCGCCGGCACAGTTGCCCCGCTCGCGGCTTCCTGAGCAGGTGTCCTCATTCCGGGGCCCCCAGTCGACTCGTGACCTGCAAGAACCACGATTCGAGCGACGCCTGTATCTCCTGCAGCCGGAACACCGAGATACCACCCTCCACCAGAACGCGGTTGATCTCGGCGACGACATCGCGCGTCGTCCCGGCCGGCAAGCTGATGCCGAGGCCCAGAGACCCGACTTCGATGTGGGCCCCGATGCGGGTGGCGTCGATGAGGCTGCGGGCCCGATCAGGCTCGGAGCATTCGACCTGGAGCGCAAGGCTTGCTCCCGCCAACAATTCCGAGATCGGTCCCTGCCGGACCACCTTGCCCCGGTCCACGATCGCAACGGCATCACACGTCCGCTCGACCTCGTCGAGGAGATGGGAGGACAGCACAACCGTGCGGCCCTCGGCCACCAGCGAGATGATCATCTCTCGCATGTCGGCCATGCCCGCCGGGTCGAGACCGTTCATGGGCTCATCCAAGATGAGCAGTTGGGGGTCCCCGATCAGGCAGGCGGCGACGCCGAGACGTTGGCGCATGCCCATCGAGTACTTCGACACCTTGTCATCGGCGCGGTGAAGTATGCCGACCCGCTCGAGAGCCGGTCCGACGCGGTCGCGGGCGGCCGGTTCGCGAGCCGCGGCGAGGATCTGGAGGTTCTGCCTTCCGGTCAGATGGCCGTGGAACCTAGGTTCATCGACAATGGCGCCGACTCGCGCGAGAGCCAGATCGCGATGTCTGGGGACCGGGTATCCCAGCAAAGACATCGTGCCGGCATCGGCGTGCGTCAGTCCCAACAGCACTCGGATCAAGGTGGTCTTGCCGGCGCCGTTGGGACCGAGGTAGCCGAACGCGCATCCTCTGGGAACGAGAAGCTCGACGTTGTTCACGGCTACGTTCTCGCCGAACCGCTTGGTCAGCCCATGGGTCTCTACAGCCCAGCGGCTCTCGGTTTGATGCTCGAGGGTGTCGGGGACAGTAGCGGTGCTCATCTGTTGTCCTTTCCGCTATTGCCGCGCTGACGGGCCGCACCCTAGCCGGGTCGCCCGCGTTTGTCCCGACACCGTACCGATGAGAGGTCGCGGGGCGGAGCTCATTGCATCCCATTGTCACGACATTCGTGACGTGTGGCAATCAGGGACAACCCTGACCCTTCCCCTAGTCGAGAACTTCGCTCGCGACGAAATCGATGAGCCCTGGCCGCGGTCGCGGGACTCGTCGTCCGGGTACTGCTTACCGTCGGTCGGGGGTTTGATCCCTCACGGCTCGGTTCCCTGCCCCCGAACATCCACGTCGAGCCATGGGTGGACCAAGCCGACGTGCTGGCCGCACCTACGACAAAGAGCTGGCCCCACCTCGACGAGGATTACGACTCGCGCCGGATCCGGGTCGCTGTGGAGGAGGTGCTGTCGAACCCCTCACACCAGCGACACGCCGGTCGCCTCGCCCGCGAAATGGCGGCATGGCCCACTGCCGAGGAAGTCCTCGCTCGGCTGTCGGCCCAAACCAATATCGCCGAGCCACTCCAACCGGAGACGCCGTGACACGCATCGGTACGGCCGGTGCGGGACCGCCCTGGACCCCGAACCGCGTACCGATCGAGGCTCAGAACCTCGATGTCGGCAGACTCAGATTGGGACCTTTCGGCGACGCATACTCAGCGAGTCCTGATCAGCTCGATTGCCACGACGAACAAGAAGCCAACCGTTCCTGCGTAGAAGGCTCTCTCCGCGAGGCCGAAATAGTGGCGCATCAACTCGCTTCGCCGGGCTGCACCCATCGAGATCAGGCATACGAGCATGGCAATCCCCAGTCCGGCGATCGGTCCGCGCGCGTGCACCCATAGGTTCGATCCACTGAGATCGGTCCCGAGCCGCAGCGCAGCGAGCGTGGCGCCTCCGAACGCCACGAGCGCGAGCAATCCGTGCCGACGACCGGATTCGGTGCGTGCGGCGCCGGGGACATCCATTGGGAACCAACTGATGGCGAGACGCGCTGCACCGAAGATCACGAGGAATAGGACAACGAGCGGACCACCACCGATGTCTAGCTCCGAGATTCCGATCGCGGCCGCGATGGCGGCGATTCCCATCGCGATTGTCTGAACCCGATAACCGAGCCGATAGGACGTGGTCCCGTACTGGCTCACTGGATTCGTGAGGGGCGAGAGTCCAGTCGGGAGCACGTGGAGAACGACGAGTGTCAGCAGACATGACGCCGTACCGGCGATTGCGATCGAACCCGTGACGGTGAAAACCTCCGGACTTGTCACGAAAGGAAGGTTACGCGTGGCGTTTGCGAAGGCGTGCACTTGCGCGCGAGAAAAGAAGGTCCCTCCAACTCAGATCCTTGCCTCGGCCTCCCCATCCGCGGCAACGCTCCGTGAGTGACATCACCCGGACTGCAGGGTCGGTCGCCTCTTTCCGTTTGCAGTAAGCGGTCAGCACGGCTCCGATGCTCGGCTCCGGGCCGGGCCTGAACTCGGCCTCCGCCCTCGTCACTTCCTCGCCGAACATGCCACCATCGATCCAACGCCATTCGACTCTGGCCAGGCGGTTCAGGGCTCCCTTGATAGAGATCAGCCTCCCGTCGGGCGTCCAATCGGCCTGACCCGCCGCTGAGCGCCTCCCGGAGTGCCACTGGCCAGGCGGCGGAGACTCCTCCCGCAGCACCTGCCTGGTCTGAGGTTCTTGATCATCGCCATTCCCCACCGGCACCGAGAACCCTTCGGCATCCAGAGCCAGCTCGACGAGTGTCCCAGTAGGCGCCTCGCCCGGGCACGGGCGCCATTCCAAGCTGGCGTCGCAAACCGAGAACCCGTAGCGACTCATGGCTGAGGGGTCCAGAGGATCGACCATCACATCTGCAAGCTGACCGCCCCGTCGTTGCGCCCAACCAGCAGTCGGAGACGCTGCGGCTCGTGGTTCCACGGCGCGATGGTCTCGCCATCGCCCTCCACGACCAGCACCCCGTCGTCAGAGACACTGACGAGGTGCCCAGGGATGGCGGGATACTGCAAGTCCCTCCCGGACTTCAGGCCCTGAATCCAGTCGGCCTCGTGACCGGCACAGTAGTAACCACACCGGCCTGGCCCGGCGTCACAGCCACTCGTCGCGGGAGCGATGGCTGCAGCCGGGCCCGTTGAGCCCGCCTCCTACGAGTCGGGGTCCTGTCGTTTGACTTGAAGGGCCGACTCATCAGGAGAAGTCCAGTTCTCGCCGGTGGTTCCATCCTCAACACCACCGCGATCAAGCCAACCCGCGATGGGAAGGTGATCGAGCACCAGCGGCAAGGATTCGGCGAGCTGCTGCCTGGTCAACTCCCACCCCGTCGTGACGTGCGGGGTCCAGGTTCCTGGCTCGAAGTAGGGCCACGGATCGACGACAAGCGGTCGGATGGCCTGGTGCACACGTCGTTGCTCGTCCAGCAGCTCCTTGTTGGCTACGCAGGCCAAGAACAGAAAGTCGCCAGGAAAGACGCCCGCAGCCTCAATCAGAAGTCTGATCGGCTGTCGCGGCACGGGCGCGACAGCTCCGAGCGACGCGTTGACCGGAAGGTGATCGGCAACGATGAGAGAAACGTGAGGCTCATGCCGCCCATGCGTGTGGGTCGCCATCGACGGCAAGCCCTGTGTCGCTAACGCCTCCCACAGGTCCCGAATTGCCCAGCTGGTAGTGCTGTCCGGCCACAGCACGATCCCTCGGCTCACCGGTGCAGGGTAGCGCCCCCAACCTCGGCGTATCCACGAGATCGCGCCCAATCGGGCGCGGCCCGACCCAATCACCCGCCTATCGTTCTGCGCGCTGTCCAGATCGGTGCCGCATCCCGTACTGTTCGACAACGGGCATGTTCCAGGTCGCGTTCGAACCGAAGGGCGGGTCGAGGGAGATAAGTTTGCGGACTCGTCCCGGACGTTTTGGATCAGAACGTCAAGGTAGTCGCCGAAGTACACGGCGCTCACCCTGTCGCTCACGCTGCCTGTCGAGTGCTTGGTTGACTTGGATTCGGTCGGTCCAGTTCCCTGCGCGTGCCCTACCGCCGTTGACGTTCCCGAGTGCCCACACGAGCTGGCCGAGGGTCGCGGGCACCCACTCGTGGCCGGGCCGCTTCGAGCTGCCGTTCAACTCCAGGAGCGTCCGTGGGGCTCAGGTGGTCACAACGGCGGTGAAATACTCTTCCCAACCAGCCCGCACGTGGCCAGTCGCCGTCTGACGGTGACGCCGACCCTCGTCTGACCGCGCGGAATCGACAGTGCTGCCGCCGGAGACCGTGGAGTTGTCTCAGGTCGTTGTGAAGCCCCTGGTGAGTGGCAGTCTCGCAGACTAGATTTCGGCTGGCCAGGGTGTGCGAGTGCCCGAATGCTGGTCACCGTTGTGGCCCGCTTGTGCGAGCCGAGAGTGTCGTCGTACGTCGGGAGGCGACATGACACAGAGATTGCGCAGTAGTTCTTGGTGTTTCGGGTCTGCAGCCGCCCTCGTGGCCTGCGTTGTGGCACTAGCTGGATGCAGCTCCAGCACCTCGCCTCCCTCGGCCACGTCGGCATCGACGACTTCACCAACCTCGACCAGCACAACAACTGGATCCACGGGCTGTAGAGCTCACAAGGCCGACTCCTATTCACGCGCTGTGCTGTCTGACTCGCCGATCGCGTACTTCCGGCTCGACGAGCCATCTGGACCGACGATGTGCGACTCGTCGCGGTCGGCGAACAACGGCACCTACATCTCGGGGGCGCACTTCGGCTTGCCGGGAGCTGTCGCCGGTGACTCAGCGATAGCTGCTGTCTCACAGAGCTCAGGCATTGGGACCGGAGGTCCCGGCTCGGGCTTGACCGGCGATCACAGCTTCACACTGGAAGCGTGGTTCCGCGACACCGGAACCGTCCGGGACCAGTCGCTGGTCAGTATGGGCGAGGCAGGCGAGGGAAACGTCGCTGGGCTATCGACTTGGACGAGCGACACCGGAAACGGTACTCCCAGCCAATTGGTTCTTGACCTCTACGTTGGCGTCGACAACGCGAGCACCCTCCCCATCTGGGACACCAGAACTGTCGGCGTGAACCTCTGGGACGGCAGATGGCACTATCTCGCCATCACCTACAGCGCCGCGACCGACAAGGCGACCGGCTATGTCGACGGGCACGACCTTGGCGCGCTCACCCCTGTCACAGCGATCAACCTCCTGCCGAGCCAGATCCGGGTCGGGTACTGGCTTGATACCTACATCAACCAGGGCATGACCGGGGATGTGGACGAGGTCGCGGTCTACCCAACGACCTTGTCTCCGGCGCGGATCAAAGCGCACTTTCTCGCCACTGGGAGATCCACGTCCACGTCCACGTCCACGTCGGTCCCGGCCACTGGCAAGAGGGTGGCGTTGGGGACGAACAATCCCGCCCAAGGAGACTGCACCACGAACACCAGCGAGGCGGCTACTTCTGTGGGGTTTGTGGTGCTGAACGTTACGGCCAGCTCGTTCCAGGCGGAGGTCCAGGTGCAAGCGGGCTCCCCGAACACGACCTACGCGGTGCTCATGCAGCAGGTCCCAGGATCGTGCCCGCAAACGTCGGACAACGGCGGCACGCTGACCACCGACTCGACCGGTCGTGGCCATGCGTTCACGAGCGTGCCGCGCGTGCCCGGCGCGACCGCCTTCTTCCTGCAACTCCTCCCTGGCGGATCTGGGGCGCCTCAGTACACCAGCGACCGCGTCTCGGCCGGCTCGTGAGAGAGACCGTCGCAGCCTTTTCGCTTTCCGTCGTCAATCGCTGGCCGAGGAATTGCGAACAGCCAAGAAAGGAATGCGGACCAGGGGCATGTCGTGACCTGGGGCGCTGCCCTAAGGCCTAGGAGGATTGCCATTTCGCTCTCCGCCCTTGCCCGGATTTGACCGCGTTTGTCATCGGCAACGCGGACTTCTCGCGGACTTCGAGCAGGCTCCGTCTGTCAGTGACCCTGCCTCCTGGTACGTCCTAGAACCTCGGTAACGGCGACCCGTGCCATGCCAGACATGTGGCCTTTTGACTTCGAGCCGTGGCATGACCTCAGCGCGGCGGCATGGATAAGGCCAGGCGTGCCTGACCGGGGCACGCGTAAGTGTCGGTAGCATCCTCTCGCTAACTTGTGCCCGGGCGACGGTGTCCGGTCTTCACGATGGGGGTTGTCGTGTTCTACACCGACAAGAAGT
This sequence comes from uncultured Acidimicrobiaceae bacterium, assembly GCA_963727645.1. Classification (GTDB taxonomy): domain Bacteria; phylum Actinomycetota; class Acidimicrobiia; order Acidimicrobiales; family Bog-793; genus Fen-455. The sequence goes on along the minus strand of CAVSHA010000020.1, from coordinate 1,173 downwards.
TGCTACGCGCCGTTCTTGGTCTCGTTGCCGCACTAGTCGTGACCGTCGCACCGGTCCTCGCGAACGGCGCCGCCTCGGCGACAACACCCTTCCCGCGCGCCGCTTCCATTTCGGCGGGTGCCTTGTCGTCTGGGACCTACGAGGTCGTCACAATCTGGGGCAGCGACAAATGGACGGGCCAATGGATACTCAAGGTGAGCGGGGGCCACGTAACTGGCCTCGCCTGGTTCATTGGCCCCGGCGGTCCTTACCTTGCGCCCTACGCGGTCACCGGGACAACCGGTGCTGGTGGGTTCAACCTCAACCGCAGCCAATGCGCCGTGGACGCACTCCAGACCGGTTGCATTCATCAGGCCTACAGCGGGACGATCACGGCAGGCAACGCGAATGGTTACTGGGCGCAGCTCCCTGCACAACCGAACATCCCGAGTCAGACCTTCAAGATGACGTTCGTGTCTTCGTCCACAACAGACTGGTGCTGGCCCCAGCCGGTGCCGTTGTACTGCGCGGCAACCCCAGTTCCCCCCGACACCCCGCCGTCGACGTTGACCCTCTCCTCTGGGACCTACGAAGTCGTCTCACATTGGAGCAGCGACACTTGGACCGGGCACTGGGTGTTCACGGTGACGGGCAGGAAGGTCTCGGGCCTCGCCTACTTCCATGGGCCTGGTGGTCCTTACCTTGCCCCGTTCGCCATCACCGGCACGGTCGGTTCCGGTGGAATCAACCTCAACCGCAGCCAATGTGCCGTTGACACGACCCAGAAGGACTGCTTTCACCAGGACTACAGCGGCAGAATTCTGTTCGCAGACAAAGCGGAGGGCTACTGGGCACAGATCCCTGCAAAGCCGAGGGTTCTCGGTCAGACCTTCACGATGACGTTCGTGTCTGCCTCCACGACTGGCCGTTGCTGGCCGCAACCCACCCAGAAGTACTGCTAAGTGCTCACCTGACGAGCTGCTGCGCAACGCAGCGATTCAGGGTCACGTCCCTGAGCTTTGAGACCCGTCCGCTCCCGAGCCAGCTCCACAAGGGCCAGCCCTCCACTCTTAACCCGTTGTCGGGGCACTAGTCCTCGGCCACGGCGCTCTGACCGATGGCCCGTCGGGTGACGGTGAACGCGTTCTGGGTCACCGGCGCCCGGTAGCTCCCCTAGACAAGTCTCCTGAGGAG
>CAVSHA010000019.1:0-24856 GCA_963727645.1 uncultured Acidimicrobiaceae bacterium | reverse complement strand
GCGAGACACTCCAACATCTCGGGACAGCCGAGGATCCACTCGTTGATACCGGCCTTCCGCTCTCTCAACGCGGCGCAGGCCCTTGCCATCGATCTCCCATCCGACCCTCGCGAGCACGTACGTGCCGTCGAGCTGCTGACGCACCGTCCTCGAGACTGAAGGCGTCAAAGCCGCTAGCTTGCAACCAAGATCATGAAGCGGCCTTTCCTCATCATCGCCTCCACGGTCGCCCTCGTCACGCCCACCGGCTCCTCGGTATCGTTGTGCCTGCAGCAACCGCTTTGTGAATGCTGGCCTCTGGCAGGAATAGCGAGTCGATGCGGATACGGGCAATAACCTGTGAGGTTCTGGCGCGAACCGTTTACCAACAGGCCGCGCTCGCACCGCACGTCATTGACGTGGAACTGCTGGGACAGGCGCTGCACGACGATCGGCCCGCCTCAAGGCTCAGCAGGCTGCAAAGCCAGATCGATGCCACGCCCGCTGAGAAATACCAGGCGATCGTCCTGGTCTACGGTCTCTGCAACCTCGCTCTCGAGGGTTTGGAGGCCAGAGACCTGCTGGTCGCCGTGGCGCGCGCACATGACTGCATCACTTTGTACCTTGGATCCCGGGAGCGATACAACGCCGATTTCTCCGCGGCACCCGGCACCTTCTACTACTCAGATGACTACTTGGAGCGACAGGCTCGAGTCGGCACGGACGGTCGCCGACTGACCATGGGCGTGCCGACGTCGATGGACCAGGACTACGACTATCTGGTCACCAAGTTCGGCGAAGACAACGCGCGATACCTTGTAGATGTACTTGGGCAGTGGCACAGCAGCTATGTCTGCGCGGTGTACGTCGAGACGGGACTAGGGAAGTCCGGCCGGTTCAGGGAACAGGCAGCCAGCGACGCTCGGCAATACGGCTGGCGCTTCGAGGAGCTCAAGGGTGCTCCGGAACTCGTCCGAAAACTGCTGGCAGCCGAGTGGGGTGACGATTTCCTTGTCTTGCGTCCTGGTCAGCGCATCGCCATCACGCACGACAGTCGGATCGTAGAAGCCGTGTAAGGCTTTGGGCCTTTACCGGCGACCTGGACGGACGCCGCAAACTCTTTAGTGAATTCGGTTGAGATCGTTGGCTAGTCCGGCGCGATACCGGCCGGGTTGCCCACTTTCAGACGAACCTGGTTGCAACCATCCGGCGTCGGTCGTCCAAAGAGGGCCGAGACGGGCCAAGGCGAAGAGGGCCGCGACTCAACCCGGGCCGAGTACCGAGTCCAGCACGGCGAGCTCGCGGACACCTACCAGACCGAGGTCGGTGATCGTGTAGTCGGGGATGGACGTGATCTCTAGGAATATGAGATAGCCGAACGCCGTCGGAAGCATGCAGCCGAGTGCCCGCGTCGCGGAGTCCAGTCGCGCCTCGGCTGCGGCCATCGTCTCGACGTCGATGTCGGCCACAATCCCACCGACAGGCAACGCCAGCGTCTCGATTACCTTTCCACCGTCTATGACTGCGAGCCCTCCCTTGAGTTCTATCACCGTGTTGATGGCAAGAGCCATGTCGGAGGGGCTGGTCCCCACGCAGATGATGTTGTTGTCGTCTGGAGCGGCACTCGTGGCCAGTGCCCCTGAGCGGAGCCCGAATCCGCACACGATTGCGACGGGCAGATTCGTCGTCTTGCCGTAGCGCTCGACGACGGTCACATACAGAGCGTCCTCGCCAACGTCGGGTTGCACGGAACCATCGACCACGTCCAAGAGAACATCGCGGCGGCGGCGCACAAAGGGCACCTCGCGGTCCATCTCCATGGCGAGCACCCGAACCGGGGATCCGAGCTCGGTGGGCATGCGGATCTCATCGGGCCCGAGCGGTCTCCGGTTCATGGTGTCGAGCAGCGCCGGTCCCCTTGTCGGGACGATCGGAGGACGTAGCGCTCTTCGACCCTCAGCGACGAGAACGCCCTTGGAAACCACTTTGTCTACGACAAAACTCGCCGGGTCGCCGATAACAACCACGTCTGCTGCCCGTCCAGGACATATCGAGCCGACGAGGTGGCCGATCCTGTACATCTGCGCGGTATTGATGGTCGCCATCTGGATCGCCGTGATGGGTGGCACGCCAGCCGTTATGGCCATGCGGACCAGCCGATCGAGGTGCCCACCCCCGAGCAGGCTCGTCGCCGTCACGTCGTCGGTGCAGAAGCCGACGCGGCCTGGACTGGCCCCGAGCCGTGTCACGACCTGGATGTTCTCCTCCATGAAGTGGGCGACAGCCGACTCTCGCGCCATGACGTACATGCCAGCCCTCATCTTTGTGAGGACCTCTTCGGCGTTGTAACTCTCATGGTCCAAGCGGACGCCGGCGGCGGCCAGCACGCCGATCGTGGCCGCGCTCGCCATGGGCGCACAGCCGAAAACCGGCAAGCGGTTCCGCCCCGCCATCTCGATGACCTCGAGCACCTCGGCATCACGATTGGTGATGAACTCAGTCACCGTCTCCCAGACACCGAAGCAGTCGTCCCATTTCTGAGCGATCTCGTGAACCTCAGGGCCGAGCCGGAACCCCACGTTCGACTCGGGGATCGTATACGGGACCTTGTAGGGTGCCGCCCAGAAGATCTTCATCTGGCTGGCCTTGGCCTCCGACAGTGCATCTCGCACGCCTTCCAGCCCTGCAACGGCGTAGGTCTGGTCCAACCCGGAGACAACGCTCGTCGTGCCGTAACGGACAACGGCGTCGGCGATCCCGTCGATCCTGCTTGAAGTGCTCGGTGCCGCGGTAGCGACGGCAGTGCCCGTGACTTCGGCCTACACCGTGGCCTCGGTGACCGGCCTGGTCAGCGTATTCCCGGGCTGGTTCGTTATCCCATACCTAATCGTCGCCATCTTCCAGCTCTTCGCGATCAACAGCGTGGACCTCTACTCATCGGGTGTGACGCTTTTGAGCCTCGGCATCCACCTGAGGCGGTACCACTGCGTGATGATCGACACGGTCGTGTCTGGCGCTTTCGCCGCCTACGTGATCTTCTCCCAGCATTTCAGTCAACTGCTATCGGACTTCCGGCTCTTCATCATCGTCTGGGTGGCGTCCTGGTGTGCCATCTACGTCGGCGACTACGCCCTACGGCGCGGCCGCTATGACTCTCAGGCGCTGCAGAACGAGAAGAAAGGGATCTACTTCCGCAACGGTGGATGGAACTGGCGGGCCCTCGTCGCACTGGGTATCGGGATGACAGCGGCAGCCCTCTGGCTCAACGCCTACTCCCCCTACGTATCACCGCTGTCCAGCCGCGTAGGTGGCTCGGACTTCAGCATCTTCATGGGCCTGATATTCGGCGGCGTCACTTACTACCTGCTTGCTCGCAAGTCCATCCCGGCCGAAGCCGACAAGACACCGGTAGCCCCGCAGTAGTCGCGCCGTACTTCACATCGACAGGAGCAACCGTCTGCTCGTAAGCTCCCGCCGACCCCACCTGCCTGACCCTCGCGGCGGACATGTGACCGTTCGCAAGACCGATCGTGAACCCAGTCAACACCGCGGAACACGGCATCAGGCCTAGGAGGCTAGCAGCCCAAAGGCACAGCTATCCCACCTGTCGTGAGCTCTACTTACGACACAGATTGGCGCCGGTCCTCCTCATGAAGGACCTCGGGCTATGTGTTGCTTGCCGCATAATGCGCAAGTTCGGCGAGCAACTCTTCCTTCGCGTCCGTCGGCAGCCATGCGATCTCGAAGGCGTTGCGCTCCAGCTGAACGAGCTCCGCTTTCGTGAAGGAAGCCGAGCTAGCCAACGTCTCAAGGTTGACGGAGAGATAGGCCGCGAAGTATGCCGGGTCGTCCGAGTTCACAGTCACCTTCAGTCCGCGCTCAAGCATCAATTTCAGTTCCCTGTCCTTCAAGTCCCCGGTGACGTAACGATTCGATACCGGGCAGACCGTAAACCCGATACCCCTGGTCGCGGCTTCAGCTACGAGTTCCCCGGATTCGAGGACATTCACGCCGTGGTCGATTCGCTCGACGCCTATGAGGTTCAAGCACTGACGAATGTGATCAACGATGTCCAGCTGATCGACGTCGCAGTGCATAGTGAGGCGGTACCCTTCTGACTTCGCCCGGGCGAATACGGCAGCGAACTTCGCCGGCGGATTCTTGCGTTCGTCGGAGTCGAGTCCAATCCCGATAATGGAGTCACGATATGGAAGAGACTCGAGCAACGTTGCCATGGCGTATTCCGCCGACTGGTCACGCAGAATGCACAAGATCAGCTGCCCTCGGACGCCAAGTAGTCTCCGGGCATCGAGGAGGGCCCCATGCAGGCCGCTTATCACTGAGTGGAACTCGACCCCTCTCGAGGTGTGTGCTTGGGGATCGAAGAAGATCTCCACGTATCGAATGTTCTCCGAGGCGGCCTTCTCCAAATAAGACCAGGCCAGGTCGTAGAAATCTTGGGGCTTCATTAGTACCGACATCGCGTCGTAGTACACCGGTAGGAAGGACGACAGATCATGGAACACATAACCGGCGCGGATTTCGTCAATGTCGCGGTACGGCAGAGCAATCTTGTTCCGGCCTGCCAGCTTGAACCGCAGTTCGGGCTCGAGCGTTCCCTCGATGTGAAGGTGAAGCTCGGCCTTCGGCAGACCGTGAACAAAGGTTGTCATGTCAGACATTTCAAATTCCTCTCGAACGCGAGCCTGAGAGGAAAGTAGCGAGTTCGGCCAGCTAGGTCCAGTTCGGCATCACAGGGCGCTGGCAAGGGCGGACGGCACCAAGCAGTCTTCGCTACAAAGAGCCACGATGTCCCGGCCGGCGACCGCGGTGCGAGCGGCTCCTGATCAGGGCCTCGTTGCTGGCGGGAGTCGGGCCTCGATGGCAGCGAGCCGGTCGAGGAGGAGCTTCAGGCCCCCGTCGGTGTGCTCATTGACCTGGTCCATGATGAACTCAGTATCGGAGAACTCCTTTTCGGCCCGAGCATCGGAAGCCGCGCTCTGCACGGACTGGCCGACCATGATGACACTGAGGAGCACAAGCTGTAGGAACGTCTGAGCGATCCAGGCGACGATCAGGATGAGGCCCGGCTTGGTAAGAAAGCTCGGCACCCCCGTGCGGCTCAGAGCGCCAGCCTCGATCAGGATGGCCGGGAGGCTGACCAGGGCGACGATGCAGAAGAGATAGGCGCACGCCATCGAGCCGACGCCCCGGGTGAGGATGACGGCCAGCTTGGCATTAAAGCCCTCGACCGCCTTGCCCTCACCCGACAGTCCTTTGAGGCTGACGACATGGGCGAGGTGGTGTCGAGTCTTGATCGGGAAGCTTTGGGCGGACATGAGCTTTCAGACTACTTACCGCCTATACGCAACCACGTCGAACAGAAGCGACTTGGGATTTGGGGGTCCGCGTCGGTGGGCCGACGTTCCGGATCTGCTACTGGCAGCGACCTGCCTCATTGTCTGCCTGAGAACGACCCTCGGAGTGCTCGATTCGCATCGCAATCTCATGATGTCGTGACAAAGCACACCACCATTCCTCTTCCAGACGAGCTCGCCGACAATGCCGAGGCTATGGCTCGCGCTCAGGGAATAGGCGTGAACGTACTAATCGTGGCTGCCCTCACCGCAGAGATCGCCCGCGTTCGCAAAGACAAGGACTTCACGGACCGTGCTCGTCGGCTCCTTGAGCGTGACAAGGAACTCGTTGAGCATCTTGCCCGTCGATCTGATACGTGTCGCTTGCCGAGTACTACCGGCTCGCCGAGTACTACCGGCTCGCCGAGCACGTTACTGGGATCGAAGCAGCTGTTCTCATCAAGGCTTGACGGGGCGAGCTCGCCGACACCGCACGTCGCGCTCCGCACGCCGCATAGGAGGACATGTCGCCGCCCTCGTAATGTTCCTAGACCTCAATGGAGCGCACTGGAGCCCGGACCCACCTGACCTCGACGAGTCGGAGTCAGCCATGTTTGCTGTCGCCAGCGATGTGTGCAGCGAGATGGAACTCGTGGCGTCGCTACGCCAACGGGTTCTCCTCAACTCAGCGCGGCACCCGCTCCCTCAGACGCAGATACGGCTCTTCTCAGGCCAAACCGGATTTCGCCGCCAAGGATGCTCCGCGTGTGGCTCAAGGTCACAACTGACGCTTGAACGTGTGACCTCGCTCTTGCCAGAGACGACGGACCTCCGTCCTGAGGTCTGCCTGCACTGTGCCCAAGTGGATCGCCAGATGTGCCCGCGTCAACAAACTCGTTCGCTACAACATCTAACGGGGCTCCGCCCCAGCCCGACGAGCGGTGTGGTGGTGACGTCACGGCAGCACCAACTGGGGCCGGTGGCGGGTCACGGAGGGCGATCGTAGGCTCCGGTCGAGCCTAGATGCGGGGCCTTTCGGTCCCGCCTTGAACCGCCCGAAGCGGTTGGTTGGCCGCAAGGGCCTGTGACGACCGGAGCCCGATATGACCCTACCCCGCAGCGCCGCCGAGGTCCTTGCCGAACATGTGACTCTCGAGGTGGAGTGCATCGACCGCATGTACCTCAACGTCTACGTGCCCAAGTTGCAGTTCGTCGGGGGAGTGGTCTTCTTCCTGCGTCAGCACCGGGGCCAACCGTTTGCCTCGTCTGCGTTGTTGGAGCCGATCAGCCGGGACTTCATCGCCGGGCTGTACCGCTTCGCCGCCGATGAGGGTGTGCCGATCGTCGACTTCGCCAAGGGGCAGCGCAAAGACGATCTGGCGCACGAGTTCCTGGCCGAGTTCGAGGACGACGAGGGTGTGCTGTTCGTGGGCAGGGCCCAGGAGAAAGCGCCGGTGTTCCGCACCGAGAAGCGCCGCAACCCGGTCACCGGTGCCACCTACCCATGGATCGTGCGGACAACCGCGATGGTCAACCACTTCTACATCTATGCCGTCGACGCCGACTTCGGGCCGTTTTTCATCAAGTTCTGCTCGTACTTCCCCTACACGGCGAAGTTGTGCCTGAACGGCAACGAGTGGGCCAAGCGGCAGGTAGCCAAGGCCGGGATCGGTTTCGAGGCGCTCGACAACGGCTTCGCCGCCTGTGAGGACCCGGACCGCCTGCAACGCATCTGTGACCGGCTGGACCCTGCTCGCATCGACCGGCTGTTGCGCAAATGGCTGGGCCGCCTGCCGCATCCCTTCAGCGCGGCGGACCGCCGGGCCGGTTACCGCTACGACATCTCGGTCCTCCAGGCCGAGTTCTCCTTGACCCAGATGTTGGATCGTCCCTCCTCGGGCCGGGCGTTCTTCGAGACCGTCATCGCCGAGAACCTCGACGTGGGGCGCCCCGACCACGTGTCGTTGATCTTCGATCGCCGAATTCGCACCCGCGGCCACCGCCCTACCCCGAGCCGCTTTCGCACCCGGGTCCTCACCCAAGGCGTCACCCCGTCCCTGTATGTCGAGTACAAGCACTCCCGAATCAAGCAGTACCACAAGGAGGCCAAAGCCCTTCGTACCGAGACCACCATCAACGACACCCGGGACTTCGGGATCGGCAAGCGACTGTGCAACCTGTCCGCCCTGCGGAAGGTCGGCTTCTCCGCCAACCGGCGTCTCCTCGACGCCCAAACGATCAGTCACGACCCGATCATCGGCGACACCGTGTTCCAAGAGCTCACCCAACCAGTCGTCGTGAATGGCCAACGCGCCCCCGGGCTGCGCTTCGGTGACCCTCGTGTCCACGCCCTCCTCGCGGCGGTGGTGATCTGCCGCCTCCAACCCGACGGCTTCGCCAACCACCACCTGCGCGAGCACGTCACTGAGTTCCTCGGCCTCGAGCCCGACGACATCACCCCCGGCCGTATGACCTACGACCTACGACGACTCCGTCTGCACGGCCTCATCGAACGCATACCAAACTCCCACCGCTACCAGCCAACGCCCCTCGGATGGCAGACAGCGTGGTTCCTCACGCGTGCCTACAACCGCTTCATCCGCACCGGTGCCGCCGACATCGCCGACCCCGGGAGCACTGCCATCCTCCACCGGGCTCTCAGCGATCTCGCCGCCCGATCAGGAATCGCCGCATAGCACAACCTCAAAAGCAAAAACTTGACTCAAAAGTCCGGCTCCGCCGGACCGAGGCCTCTAGCTGACGCTCGAGACATAGAGCTTGCCCGATCGCACGACCAATGCGACTGTGGCTGTCGGTGAGGTGAGGACCACTGCGCTCACGCGCGTTCCGTGCACGGTGAGGGTGGCATCAAAGTCCCCCGCGACCGAGAGCGAAGAGGGCATCGATACTCCGGGGAGGGCGATGGCTGACCACCAGTTCTCGTTCCCGGCTTCGAGCGCAAGCTTGGCTGCGGCAAGCTCGTCGAACGCGAGGCGAGCGGCAGACAGCGGGTCGGCGCCCTCCGCCCACGATCGGTCGGGCGTACCCGTCAGGCGGAGGTGGCCGACGAGGATGCCGTTCTGTGACAGTCCAAGTCCATGGGCCTCAACTACCGCAGGCACAGGCAGGGAAATATCGAGGGGAGAGGCCTCCGGGATGGTTCGCGGAAGTATCGCCTGCGCGCTCACGAACCTGGCGAGAACGACGAGGCGATCAGGTGTCCAGAAGAGTGCGTTGGTGGGCCAGCACGTGATCAGCGCCACCCCGATTCCGTTCGGCGGTGGTGGGAGAGACGCGCCAGGTTGGGTGACCTCAATCCGGTCGACCTTGAACACGAGGTTTCGACAGTCGTCGATCCAGGAGACCCGGTCACCGGCGCGAACGGTACCGAGGCTCGAGAAGTAGCTCGCGTCGTGTGCGAGCAGGATGCTGATCCCGTTGCTGCCCGGCCAGACAGAGGCGGGATCGTGACCCACCGCCTCGTTGAGCACCGAGTCGCCAAGGCCCTGCAGAACTGGAGCTTCGAGCCCGATCGTGGGAACCGCTAGGATGGCCGGCAACTTCGGCACCGGATCGTCAGCGCCTGTCGGAGTCGGGTCGCAGGACGCCTTGACGGAGCGTTCGACGGGTCCCGATCGGGACCGACCAGGCAACCCGTCGTGATGACGAGCTTGAGCTAAGAGCGCCTGTCCTCCCACCTCGGAGCGGTGCATCCACCAAAGCGGGTAGCCGACCCCGACCGCACATGCGACAAGAAGTGCGCCTCCGACCGCCAGCAACGGCCAGGACCGATGACGGCTTGCCGTGAGCTATGCCCGCCTGCGCCGGATGCGCACCGCACGCGCCGCGAACGCGAGACCCAAGAAGCCGGCGAGGCCAACGAGCACCCAATACGGCCAGCCCACCCAGGGCTCGCCCGTGTGCGAGGGAGGAACCGTCGTCGGCGGAACGACTGGCGAGGTCGTGGTCGTGGTCGGCGAGGTCGTGGTCGTGGTCGGTGACGTCGTGGTCGTGGTCGGTGACGTCGTGGTCGTGGTCGGCGAGGTCGTGGTCGTGGTCGGCGAGGTCGTGGTCGTGGTCGGCGAGGTCGTGGTCGTGGTCTGCGACGTCGTGGTCGTGGTCGGCGACGTCGTGGTCGTGGTCGGTGACGTCGTGGTCGTGGTCGGTGACGTCGTGGTCGTGGTCGGTGACGTCGTGGTCGTGGTCGGCGACGTCGTGGTCGTGGTCGGTGACGTCGTGGTCGTGGTCGGCGACGTCGTGGTCGTGGTCGGCGACGTCGTGGTCGTGGTCGGCGACGTCGTGGTCGTGGTGGTGGACGTCGTGGTCGTGGTGGTGGACGTCGTCGCCGGCGTCGTGGTGGTTGTGGTCGTGGTCGGCGACGTCGTGGTCGTGGTCGTGGACGTCGTCGTCGTGGACGTCGTCGTCGTGGTCGTGGCGGCGGTTGCGAAGTTGTTAGTGACCGCTGTGGCGCAGGTCACGGTGCTTCCGCCTCCGTTGGCAGAACCATTGCACTGAGTGATGGTCACTGGCAGCGCCGTCGCTGCACCCGAGACCGTGCACTTCACCCGCGTCGCGGCGCCCCCGCCGTTCCCGGAGCCGTTGCACTGTGTGACCGTGGCATTGGTCGTACTGCCGAGCGGGCTGCACACGACGGTCGGCTGCGTGCCACCACCCGTGCCCGAGCCTACGCACTGGTCGACCGTGACGTCCGTCGTCGGCGTGCCGACGGGGACGTTGTTGATGACCGTGATGTTGCACGTCAAGTTGCTCCCGCCGCCATAGATGATGCCGTTGCACTGGTCGACCGAGGTGACGAGTTGGCTCGACGTGGTGACGGTGGTTGTGCAGCCGGCGGGCGGAAGCACACCTGCAGCCGCCAAGCACGCAGTGACCGTGACCGTCGAGCTGGTAACGCCCTGGGCGGTGGTGGTGTTCTCGATCGTGACGGTGCAGGTCACCTCGAACCCGGCTCCAGTGGGAAAGGCCGGGGGGTCGCACTGTGTGACTGCGGGCGCGGTGGCGGCCGCAGCAGTTTCCAGGAGCTTTGGAGTGAGCCCAGTGAGAAGCGGAGAGGGGCTAACCGGAGTTGAAGCCGCTTCGGTGACGAAACGAACCACGGATGTGGGTAAGGACGCGACAGCCACGTGTGCGACTGCGGGTGCGCTTTCCGCAAAAGCGGCGTTAGGTAGAACCTTCCACGTCGCGAGGACCCCACTCACGATCGCCGTGGTACCGATCACCGCCAGGGCCACCACAGACTGACGGCGCAGACGACCCGCGCCAAGCAGACGCCTCACGACGTCATGAACTTTCTCGATCCGCCGTGGGGAAACCGAGGACGTCGGAGAATCGAAAGCAGGTCACCATCTTGGGACACGAACTCTCACTGGCCACTTATCGTAGACCAAGAATAGGTAACTTCCAAGGTCCGTAAGCGGACACCGCCCGCCCCAACTCCCCGCCCGGGTCCCGATCAGTTGCCGTTTCCTGGACCGCCCCCGTGGCCGTGGCCATGGCCGTGTTGACGAGGAGGGCTGGTCGTGTTCGTGGTCAGGGAGGGAACGCTCGTCCCGACCGCTGTGGCAAGCCTGTCGATCGAAGTTGCCAGCTCTGCGATGGTTGATGCCCCGGTGATCTGACCGGTCGCGACGTCCTGGTTGAAGTCCTGGACGAACTGATCGAACGGCTGCACCCGCTGCTGCGCCGACTGTGGCGACGCCGCAGTTTGCGCGACGAGCGGCGGTTGGAGCTGGGTGACGAGCTGCTGTCCGGCCTGGGGAGCCACGCTCCTCTCCGTGACACCGGCGTCAAGAGCCGAGACTACAACGCCGGCAACCGAAGCGGTCGGCAAGGTCGTCGTTGTTGTCGCTGTCGTCGTAGTTGTCAATCGTGGCACCGTCGAACCGGCATCCGTGGCAGGTGGGGACAGCGCAGCGCGCGAGCCGGAGAAGACCCCGCCAAGCACGAGACCGAGGAGCAGAACGATCACGACGAGCCCGAGCCCAATGGCGAGTTGTTGGTGGCTGACGGTGCTCCAGGTTCGCCGGACCGTCGCGCCTTGGACGACTGGCACGACCTGGGTGGGCTCAAGGTTGGCCTCGGCAAGAGCGATGACTTGGGTTTGACCCACGCTCGAGTCGCGAAGCACGGCGGTCGGCTCGTTCGCCGGCGAGGTCAGGCCGGCAGGCACGTGCGCGAGCGTCTGGGCGCGCGAGATCGGCGAGGTGTGTGGTAACCGCCGCAGCGCCAGGGCGCTCAGCTGGGGCGCGCTCTGTCATCGAACGAAGAAGCCATCGCCAGTCCGCGCCGAGTTCGGCCGGGATGTCCGGGTCGTGATGCAGCCGGGCTGCAGTGATCTCCGAGGAAGTGCCTTCGAATGCCCGCTGGCCGGTGAGACATTCGATGAGCATGAGACCGAGCGCGTAGATATCGACACCCGGACCAATGGCCGATCCTTGGATCTGTTCGGGAGCGAGGTAGGAGGGCGTGCCGAGCAGGAATCCGGCCGCGGTGATCCCGGTGGTGTCAGCGAGCCGGGCGATCCCGAAGTCGGCAAGATGGGCTGTCCCGGCCAGATCGAGGAGGACGTTTGCAGGTTTGACGTCACGATGCACGATCCCTTGCTCGTGTACATACGCGAGCGCCGCGGCGACACCCGAGCCAACCTTCGCCGTGTCCTCGCTCGAGAGCCTGCCAATCGAAAGGCGCTTTGCGAGGGTGGACCCTTCCATGAGCTCCATCACGAGGTAAGGGCGTCCCTCGAGCTCACCGGCATCCAGCAGTCGAACCAGGTTGGGCTTGACCCGCTTTGACGGACATCCACGATCGGGCGACATCGCCCGGAAAGGATGTCCATCATGGAGATCATGGGAAACGGGAGACGGCCACGACGGTCGTTCTCCGACGAGTACAAGACCGAGGTGGTCGAGCTGTGCCGCACCAGCGGCAAGTCGATCGCCCAGGTTGCCCGTGACCTCGGCATCGGCGAGACGGCGGTACGCCGCTGGGTCGCCCAGGCCGAGATCGACACGGGCCGGCGTCCTGGGCTGACGACAGAGGAGCACGCCGAGCTGGTGGCGCTCCGGAAAGAGAACAGGGTGCTGCGCGAAGAGCGCGACCTCTTGAGGCGCGCGACAGCTTTTTTCGCCAAGGAGACCCGGTGAACGTCTACCCGTTCGTCGAGGCGGAAAAGGCTGAGCAGGACGGCAACGTCGCCATGGCGTGCCGGCTGCTCGAGGTCTCCCGAACCGCCTACTACGAGTGGTCCGCGAAAGAGCCATCCGCCCGGGAGCTGTCCGATGCCGAGCTGTTCGAGAAGATCACCGAGATCCACAAGGCTTCCCGTGGGACCTATGGGGCGCCTCGGATTACGGGCAAGCTCAAAGACCGGGGAGTCTGTGCCGGCCGGAAGCGAGTCGCCCGTCTCATGGCACTCCACGGTCTTGTCGGGCGCTGCAGGCGCCGGTTCAAGAAGACGACGACCCCGGATCCGGACGCCGAGACGAAAGCGATCGACCTCATCTGTCGTGAGTTCGGGGTCGGCGTGCGCGAGATCGACACGGCCTGGTGCGGCGACATCACCTACGTGCGCACCTGGGAGGGCTGGCTGTACCTCGCGACCGTGATCGACTTCGCCTCCCGGCGCGTCGTCGGCTTCGCCATGGCCGAGCACATGCGGGCCGATCTCGTCTGCGACGCGCTTGAGATGGCGATCGATCTGCGCCGGCCAGAACCTGGGCTCATCTTCCATTCAGACCGCGGATCGCAGTACACATCAAGTGATTTCCGGGAGCTCCTCGAAAAGAACGGCATCCGCCAGTCGCTCTCGAGACCCCGACAGTGCTGGGACAACGCTGTGGCCGAGAGCTGGTTCGCGACGCTCAAAGAAGAGCTCATCTACCGCCAGTCCTGGCCGACGCGTTCGCTGGCTCAGCGGGCGGTCTTCGAGTTCATCGAGGTCTTCTACAACCGCCAGCGGATGCACAGCTCGCTCGGCAATCTCACCCCGGTCGAGTACGAGAGGCGCAGCACGAGCTCGACCCGCAAGGAAACTCAAGCGGCATAATCAACCTGTCCGTCGAAACGGGGCAATTCCAGGTCGGATGAGCGAAGCGAGCGAGGGTCTTCACCTCAGCGGCAAAGCGGACCTCGGCGCCGTCCGCGGCTTCGCGCAGCACCTTGACGGCGACAGGCCGGTCGAGGCGAGTGTCGAGCGCCCGATAGACGCTGCCCATCCCGCCGCGCCCGATCAGCGCCTCCAAGCGGTAGCGACCGTCGAGGAGCCTGGTGAGGAGCGGATCGGGCGGGAGGGGAGCGGCTGGGGAGGGACCCTCGCTCGAGCTCGACATGCACCTCATCTTCCCACTCCCGAGAGGCGGTGTGCCCTTCGGCGAGCGGACGTGGAAACTTCTTCTAGACGCGGCGGGGCGTGCACCTAAGGCGGAAGTATCTTGCCTAGAGATAGCGGCTCTGCCGTGGCGCCCTCCCGTGCGCCGCACGCAACCCAGCCATACAAGATGGAACGGTCATCGGAATGAAAACGGGTTGTCGACCGGTTGCGCAGGCTACGGCAGGGGTCGTCGCGGGTCGTCGCGTCGAAAGTCGTAAGCTGAGGTGGCAAGAGATGGAATGGCCGATTGTGCCAGAACGTCTGAGCGGCAGGTGCACGATGACCCCGGAGCGACCAGCGGAGATCGAGGTCTTACCTGCGGAGTTTGCCGCGGCCCTTCTAGTTGCTGCCGAAACCACCGACTCGAGCGATGACGCGATCGTCTCGTACCGCCTCGACGGCACCATCACGAGTTGGAGCCCCACAGCTGAACTCCTGTACGGCTGGACGATGGCTGAGGCCATCGGCCAGAACATCGAGATGATCGTGCCCGAGGCTCATTTGAAGGAATTCTCGGCGATCACGGCCCGACTCTCCCAGGGCGAGGGTGTCGGTCACCTCGAGACGACGCGAACCCGTAAGGACGGCTTCAAGGCGCAGGTATCGCTGACGGTGTCTCCGATTAAGGACTCCGGCGGGCAGGTCGTCGGGGCTTGCTGCATCGCTCACGACATCACCGGTAGGCGACGCTCGGAAGAGATCCGAGCGCTGTTCGCGGCGATTGTGGACAACGCTGAGGACGCCATGTTCAGCATTGACCTCAACGGGTATGTGACGAGCTGGAACCGGGGCGCCGAGCTCCTCTTCGGCTACAGCGCCACGGAGATGGTCGGTCGCTTGTGCGGCGAGATCCTCGAGGGAGAAGAGCTCGAAGACTTCGAGCAGGTGTTCGCCAAGGCGCTGGCCGGAGAGCGCCTGAGTCACCACGAGACGACGCGGACCCGGCGCGATGGCACGAGCTTCGACGTATCGATGAACGTGTCGCCGATCTTTGCTCCAGACGGCTCGATCGTCGGGGAGTCCGCGATCCTGCACGAGATCACCGAGCGCAAGCAGCGCGAGCGCGATCTCGCGGAGAGCCGGGCACTGATCGAGAGGGCCCAACGGATAGGGCACTTCGGTGGGTGGGCTTTTGCGGTCGCGTCAAGAGGACCACTGATCTGCACGAGTGAGGTGTTCCAGATCTTCGGAACCGCCGAGCGTCCCAACCTGACGCTCGAGGACTACTTCTCACGTGTCCACCCTGACGATCTCGAGCGCGTGCAAGCGGGGGCGCTCTCGGCGATCGCCCAAGAGGGCCACTACGAGCTCGAGCACCGGATCGTGCGCCCGGACGGCACACAGCGCTGGGTGTTCGCGGCGGGGGATGTCCTCGCCGACGCGAACGGGGTGCCAGTCGAGCTGGTCGGCGTCATACAGGACATCACCGACCGCCGCGAGTCCGAGGAGAAGGCACGGGCTGTCGAACGCCAGCTCCGCATGCTCGCCGATAACTCGCGGGACCTCATATTCCGCTACCGGAGCCTCCCCGTTCCAGGCTTCGAGTTCGTGAGCCCGGCATCGGTCGCGATCACCGGGTACACGCCCGACGAGCTCTACGCCCAGCCTGAGCTCATCGACCACCTGATCGACGCCTCCTCTCGTGACCTCTGGATGGCGCGCGCGCGTTCGGGCCATGTCAAGGCGCCCGTCGATCTCGAGATCGTGCGCAAGGACGGCTCAAAGGTCTGGGTCAACCTGAGCCTCGGCGGTGTGCTCGACGCAGACGGGGAAGTCGTCGGAATGGACGGCATCACTCGTGACGTCAGCGACCGGAAGGCGGCGGAGCTGCGGCTCGAGCACGAGGTCCTCCACGATCCCCTCACCAACCTGCCTAACCGGGTGCTGGTCGTAGACCGGATCGAGCACGGCCTGTCGCTGGCCTCGCGGGGAACGGGTCGGTCGCCTTGCTCTTCGTGGACCTGGACCGGTTCAAGGTCTTCAATGACACGCGCGGCCACAGTTTCGGCGATGCGGTGCTGACAGCCGTCGCCAAAAGATTGCAGGAGTGCTCGCGCGCCGAGGACAGCGTGGGACGCTTCAGCGGCGATGAATTCGTCGTCGTGTGCGAGAAGCTCCTCGCCGCGACCGATGCGATCAAGATCGCGGACCACATCCTGAACTCGTTCGCTGCCCCGTTCGACATCGCCGGCGAAGAGGTGCACGTGACGGTGTCGATCGGGATCGCCACGGGCAAGGCGGGCGAGAGCGCCGACAAGCTGCTGCGCGACGCCGATCTCGCGATGTACCGCGCCAAGGATCTCGGCAGGGCGCGCTACGAGGTGTTCGACGACACCCTACGGGCCGAAGCTGAATGGCACTCCATCGTAGAGACGGGCCTGCGTCGCGCACTCGACAACCACGAGCTCTCGCTCGTCTTCCAGCCCATATGGTCGATGGTCGAGGAGCGTTTCATCGGTGCTGAGGCGCTGCTGCGATGGCACGATCAGGACCTAGGGATAATCGACCCGGCAGACTTCATCCCAATTGCGGAGGACTGCGGGCTGATCGTCCCGATCGGAGAATGGGTGCTCGAACAAGCTTGCAGATCGCTCTCACACTCCAACCGGACCAAGCCCCGACATGCAGCGTGCACCGTCTCGGTCAACGTCTCCGCCGTGCAACTGCGGTCCCGCGAGTTCACTCTCGCTCTGGAGAGACTGATTTCAGCGACCGGCATCGAACCGAACCTGCTCTGCCTCGAGATCACCGAGTCCGTGCTGATGGAAGACGTCGACTACTTCTCCAAGGTGCTGCACGAGCTGCGGGCCATCGGAACGAGACTTTCCATCGACGACTTCGGCACCGGGTATTCGTCGCTCGCCTACCTGCGTCGGTTCCCGGTCGACGAGCTAAAGATCGACCGGTCCTTCGTCACCAACCTGGACTCTGATCCCTACGACGCCACGCTTGTGGCCGCTGTGATCGCGATCGGTGAGGCGCTCGACCTCCGCGTGGTCGCGGAGGGCGTCGAGACCGCCGGAGAGCTCGCGGCACTACGTGACCTCGGATGCCAGTACGCGCAGGGTTACTTGTTCGCGCGACCGTGCAGCTTCGACGAGTACATGGAGTATCTCAAGGGCGGGCGCCCTGGCGAGTAGGAGACATCGGTAGCGGCCCCGAGCGGACGTCGGTAGGCGTGCCGGAGTGGACGCCGCATGACCAGCCGGCGACGGTGAAGCCTCGGAACAGACCCCATCTCGCAGCTCGATGTCGGCGAGGGACTGCGACATGAGGGAGATCAGCCGACCGGACAATCGGATCGGCGTTGGATCAGCGTGCTTCACCCTTCACCTTTCCTTAGTCATGGCTCATGCCGAGGCTCGTCGCGAAGACCCCATAGAAACTGCGCATGGGAAGAGGACAGGTCGTCGAATTTGGGGCCGTAGAGTCGGTTACCTGATGGCGACCACGCCCGAGGAAGAAGTTGCGTCGTCATCGACCACCGACGCTGGGTTGCGTTCATCAGCGCCGACATCGGAATTCGATCTCACCAAGGCGAGCACCGGACCGGTCTGGCGTCAGTACCTGCGGGCCATGGGACCCGGGCTGGTCACTGGGGCGTCCGACGACGATCCGTCCGGGATCGCCACCTACTCCCAGGCGGGGGCCCAGTACGGCCTCTCGTTCCTGTGGGCTGCCCTGCTGACCTTGCCATTGATGGCCGCGGTCCAAGAGATCTGCGACCGCACGGCGCTTGCGACCGGCACTGGTCTCGGCGAGTTGGCCTTGAGGCGCTTCCATCGGGCCGGGCGAGCGATCCTCGCGGTGCTCCTCGTCGCTCTCATAGTGGCGAATGGCCTCAACATCGCCGCTGATCTGGTCGCCATCGGTTCTGGCATGCAGCTCCTCCACGCCGGCCCGACCTTCATCTGGGCGCTGCTGGCAGGTGGAGTCATAACCACGCTTCTCGTGCTGGGCTCCTTCGCCCGCATCGCGCTCGTCTTCAAGGTGCTCTGCGCCGCGCTTCTGGCCTATCTCGTCGTGGCGGTCCTCGTCACCCATCAATGGGGCAGTGTTCTCACCCACACGCTCGTCCCCCACATCGAGTTGACCAGGAGCTATCTGGCGCTCCTGGTCGCCGTGCTGGGCACGACCATCTCGCCGTACCTCTTCTTCTGGCAGAGCGCGCACCGGCTCGAGGAAATGCGCGAGGAACCGGAGGGCGGAGAAAGAGCACAGCCCCTCAGGCGCCAGAGCCCGGCGCGAGCCCAGCGCAAGCAGCGCACCAGCAGGCTCGACGTCTTCGTGGGCATGACGTTCTCCAATCTCGTCATGTTCGCCATCATCGTTGCGACCGCCGAGACGCTGCATGCCCACAACAGAACCAACATCCAAAGTGCCGCCCAGGCGGCCGAGGCCCTCAAGCCCTTCGCGGGACACTTTGCCAGCGCTCTGTTCGCCCTCGGCTTCATCGGCAGCGGCCTACTGGCCATCCCGGTACTCGCCGCCGCCGGCTCGGTCGGCATGGCTGGACTGCTCGGCCACGAGTGGGGCTTTTCGCGCTCGGTACGCAAAGCCCCCGTCTTCTACGGCCTTGTCGCCCTGGGGACTCTTGGGGGAACGGCGTTGAGCTTGCTCCATGTCAACCCGATCCACCTGCTCGTCGTCGTGGCGGTCATCAACGGTGTCGCGGCAGCACCCTTCCTTGTTGTCGTCATGTGGGTATCGAGCAGCCGGCGAATCATGGGCGACTATGTGAACGGCAAGGCGGCCAAGACCCTGGGCTGGCTCACGGCCGCGGTCATGGCTGTCGCAGCCGTCGCCATGTTTGCCACGGGAGGCGTCAGCTTCTGAGCGCGCGCACAGGCGGCCGAAGCTACCGGGGCTGTTCGATTACTTGCTTGGTTGTGGCACTGAACAATGCGCGATCTTTGGGTTCACCCCGGCGTAGTTGAGGGGGCCCGCGAGGACAGTGACTGCAATGGTCCCAGCCTTGGCGCAGCTCGCATCCGACCCGCTGTAGTAGTGCCGCTGGAGACCTGCCAAGGCGCCAACGACAAGCCACACGATGAGTAACAACGCCACTCCTGTTGGCATGGGAGGCTCCTTCTGATCAGGGTTCCCCTCGAGTTGTCATACCTCGCCACCCTACCGGGGGCCTCGTCAGTGTCATCACGTGATCGGGGCCACCTGACGACCAACCATCACTGCCCCGTCAAGCCGTCAAACTCGTCTTCCTCCCATAGTTGACAGTTTCATCGGAAGTCAACGCGAACGCCCTGTCCATTCACCTCGTGAGGTGTAGCGTGGGGTTACCTTCGACAGCGAGGGCGTCGCGAGCGGCCTGAGCTATCAGCCGCAATTCGGAGGCAGGGACCTCGTGTCCAGTTCCGTGTCGTCGCCTCAAAGATCGATTCTCGGTGTCGAACGGCGCCGTCTTCTCTCTTCGGATCAACGTCACTCCGTCTTCGCCCTGCTGGCAGAGGACCGCCGGTCGGGTCCTTCACGTCCGCTCCCCCGCTTCTATTGCTTTACTGCTGTTGCGGGCTCTCGACTCTTCTCGCCGACTCGGGGTTGGTCGTTTCCCGAGAAACACATATCGACTAGTGCGAGGCCACCCGCACGAAAGCAGCGAACGCGCGAAATGACAGCCCACCCCGCGGCAACAACCACCTCAACCGGGGCTCCAGGAGACACCCGCCGGCGTGTGAACTCGCCCCCCGACAAGCCACCACCACATCTGCGGATCGCTGAGGCCGCGGGCCCGAACGCCGCGAAGGGAACACGGAAGAACCCGTGTTCACTCCGGCGAAAGAGGGCTGATCCCTCTTCTCACATCCCAAGGCAAGGAGCCCAACCATGACAACGACCGACAAGGCAAAGAACAGCGCCCAACAAGCAAGAGGAAAACTGAAGGAGACCGTCGGCAAGGTCAGCGGCAACAACAAGCTGCGGGCCGAGGGCAAGGCCGACCAAGTGAAGGGCAACGTCAAGCAGGCCGGTGAGAAGCTCAAGGACGCCTTCAAGAAGTGAGGCGACTCCAGACCGCGATCAGAGCGTCTCATGTCGTTGGGCCATCAGTTGCTCCTCGTAGACGAGAAGAAGGTTAGGAAATGATCATCCTTTTGGTACTGCTGCTTGTTCTGCTCTTCTTCGGACTGGGATTTGCCGCGCCCTTATTGTGGATCGTCGCAGCGATCGTCTTCTTCGTGTGGATTATCGGTATCGGGGTGGGGCGCGGGAGCTCTGAGAGGCACCACTTCTATCGGTGGTGAGCCAGGAGGGGGTGTGCGTCGAAGGAGAAGGTCGCCGCTTGCCGTGCACTTGGTGAGAACTCAAGCTGGTTGCACGGTCACCTGTTCGTCTGAACGAGTCGCCCTGCCCCTTGATGGTGTTGTAGCAGGTGTGCTACAACTGGAGCGTGGCTGAAGTTGCTTCCCGAGAACTACGCAACGACACCCGAGGGCTGCTGCGCCGAGTTGAGGCCGGAGAGGACGTCGTGATCACCGTCGACGGCCGACGGGTCGCGGTGCTGCGGCCAATCGGTTCTCGGCCGAGGTGGGTATCGCGTGGTGAGTTCGTGCACCGTTTCTCGGGCCGCCAAGCCGACGCCGCCCTGGCCGAAGACCTCCGTGAGCTGGCCCCCGACACGACCGACGACCTGCGTTGAGCCGCGGCATAGCCGACACCAGTTTGTTTGTTGCCAGGGAGTCCGGGCGGCCCCTCGCCGAGACCGACCTACCCGACGAGTTGGCGATCTCCGTGATCACGATCGGCGAGCTGCGTGCGGGGGTGTTGGCCGCCGTCGACGTCGAGACCCGCGACAGGCGGCTGGCAACCTTGAGCGAAGCACTGGCCCTCGATCCCCTGCCCGTCGACCAGTCAGTCGCCGAGGCTTGGGCGCGGTTACGCGTCCTGTTGCGCGACATGCAAAAGCGCATGCCGGTCAACGACTCCTGGATCGCCGCGACGGCCATATCGCTAGGGGTTCCGGTCGTGACCCAAGACGAGGATTACGTCGAAGTGCCCGGGCTCAAGATCGTCCGAGTTTGAAGTACCACCGGATGTCGCGCGACAGGATCTCGCGTCGGAGGGCCGATGTCGCGGCTCTGCGACTGGTCGTGAGCTGCGGCGAGAGAAGGCCGGCGTCCCTCGCTACTCGATTCAGATACCGCTGTGGCCAGCTAGTCCGGGTAAGCCTGGTTGGCCACAAGTCCTGACCGATTCGGACAGGCGAACAACGGCTGCGTTTTCCTTGCTTCGCCCGAACGTCGTCGTCCAGACCAGTCCGAACCCGGCTTTGGCATCCCAGCCGGTGCGAACGACGCCCCGGTTGGTCTCGCAGCGCTTCAGTACTTGAACTCCGCGAGTAGGGGGGACTCGGTACAAGACTCCACGCCGCGTGGCAACGGTGGCTCTATGGCTCCCACCAGGTTGAACAGCGCGGTGCCTCCCGCTGGAGGCTACGCCTCGAACTACCGACCCATGCTCGGCCCGGGGTCTGGCGCAATTGCAGGAACTCCCAGCTCGACAGCGACAGCTCGCCTCCAAACGGCCTCTGTTTGCCGCAACCGAGAGCGAGCCTGCCTGTTGAGCTCGGGCTCACCAGCGAGGAACACGAACGCATCGTGCACGAGTTTGTCGATCTGAGCCGGAGTACGAGCCGACGCCCCTGCGATGATCGAAGGCGTCGTAGAGGTCGACGAGTCCTCGAGCAGCTTCAGAATCTCATATCGGTCCTTCCTGCCGGGCAGACTGTCAGGCCGATCAAGAAGTGCCGCGATCTTGGTGGCGGTGTGTGCAGCACTGGTTAGCACGCGATAGCCGTTCACCGTCTCGGCATGGGAGGTAAGCGACTCGACGCGCAGTTGCAGGTTCGCTCCGAGGCGGGACTGGAACGGCGCGTACAAGTCAAGGTGGATAGACCGCCACGTGGCCCGCCACTTCGTGCCGGCCAGGTGGTGTGACTCAGACAGATCACCGGCCATCTGCTCAAGGATCGCCAGCTCGCCACGGTTCACGATCAGATCGACGTCGTGACTCAGCGGACCACCGGCACGGACCCAAGTCCCCCAGCCCCCGATGAGAATCGCGGCCGGCACCGCTGCAAGCACCTCCCCGAGCACTGCCCGCGAGAGGTCGGTCTGATCAGACGAGTAGAAGTGGTTCGTCACTAGCGGCCACCTTCTGTATGTCGAGCTCGGCAACAAAGCGGGCGGCCTGCCACCCTGGCAGTGAAAACAAATCTGCGTAGGCCTGACAGAACGGTGTCACAGGGCCGTAGCTATTGAGGAGACGATCCGGCTCGGCGACCAGTACCTCGGTGCCCTTCCCGCCCGGCGCGCTTGGCAAGTCGGGAAGGCATGGGTCGCCATAGAAGAGGACGGTGCTGTAGTCGGCGATGGGATTGACACCATGTAAGTGGGAAACCACAGCTCCGAAACCCCCAAGAACCACCTCCGAACTCTTCGCCAGCCGCTCGACTTCCCCGGCTGGTACTGCGACCCGAGATCGACTGAGGATGTCGCGGCTCACCCGACGGTGAGCGGCGAAAAGGACTAACAGCCTCGCTGGATCAAGAACCTGCAAACCGTCGAGAGTCCCCACGCTGACCGCACCGATCTCTGCGGGGTGCTCCAATGAACGATGGGCGGTTGAGACTGGGATGTCCATCTCGCCCGCGAGTGCCGTGACTGACGGCCACCGACGATGACCCTCGTGGGCACCCACGAGCAGATGCCGCCAGACGACCTCGATCACTGGCATCATAGTTTCCATCGTACCAGATTTCCAGTATTTTAGGGAAACGGTGTAAAGGTCCCGAGGTGCAGCTCCCTGCGCCGTGCGAAAAGCGTGGGGCATTGTGCTGAGAATGACCTTCTCGGGGCACTCCTCTGCCGCGTCGGAGGGGGGACTCGGTACAAGACTCCACGCCGCGTCGCCGGGGCCGACCTCTGGCTACGGGTACCTTGACCTGGACCCTTGCGCGCCTGTTCCCTCGAGAGTCGTCTGAACGAGTCCCTCTGCCCCTTGATGGTGTTGTAGCAGGTGTGCTACAACTGGAGCGTGGCTGAAGTTGCTTCCCGAGAACTACGCAACGACACCCGAGGGCTGCTGCGCCGAGTTGAGGCCGGAGAGGACGTCGTGATCACCGTCGACGGCCGACGGGTCGCGGTGCTGCGGCCAATCGGTTCTCGGCCGAGGTGGGTATCGCGTGGTGAGTTCGTGCACCGTTTCTCGGGCCGCCAAGCCGACGCCGCCCTGGCCGAAGACCTCCGTGAGCTGGCCCCCGACACGACCGACGACCTGCGTTGAGCCGCGGCATAGCCGACACCAGTTTGTTTGTTGCCAGGGAGTCCGGGCGTCCCCTCGCCGAGGTTGAGCGAAGCACTGGCCCTCGATCCCCTGCCCGTCGACCGGGCGGTCGCCGGGGCTTGGGCGCGGTTACGCGTCCTGTTGCGCGACATGCAAAAGCGCATGCCGGTCAACGACTCCTGGATCGCCGCGACGGCCATATCGCGGCGGCCGAGCATTACCGCTCACTTCCCGGCAAGCCACCCCCTGATTCTCGCCGCCGGCCGCCCCTCCTACGAAGTTCGGCACGACTTGCCTCGCCGCGTTCTTGGAGCCTTCAACTTTGTCCGACCTGCCGCTGTCTTGTCAGTTACGAAGACACAACCGCCAAGATCACTAGCTGAGTGCCGAACTGAGCTTTCTCGACGCGTCAGACCTCGAACCCGTATACCCGGCCGGCACCTTCAGCGTGTTGAAACGCGCCCCCTATGACAGTGGTGTCCGAGATAGCCACCTCGGCGCCGAAGCCGTCGCCGGCGACCGAGCCCTCAGGTTCGAGCTCGCCGAGCAGCTTGTCTGCCCGAGGCACGTAGACCTTGCCCGAGTACCCGCCCGGGACGAGTTCGCAAAGCACGGCACGAAGCCGACAGGCCATCTGCGCGCGGTGGCTGGCGAGATCTCGGTGACGCTTGGCCCACAGCTTCATCACGGCGGTGTTGTCTTCCGCGTGCACCTCGATCGGACTTGGTGAGCGCAGCGCCACGATCGCCACCGATCGCGCATCGTTGGGGTCATTCTTGTTCGTTGTCGCGGTGGGAAGAGGCCGCACTCTGGCCACGAGCTTCGCTTGGACGTCCAAGACATGCTCACGAGCGGCCACGAGCTGTTGGGCCAGTAGGTAGCCGAGACTTCCGGCTCCTTCGACGGCCCAGGTGCGCTCCTCGAACTGGGCAGCCCAACCGAGCAGGCGCTGACCTGGTTGGCACCAGGCTGGGCGGCCCGCCAGCGAGGCCAGATCCGGTGGACCGCGAAGCGGTAGCCAAGCTATGCCCCTGTCTCGGCGGCCAGAGTCCCCGCCGCACAGACTGTCACTTCGCGAGGTCGAAGTCACTAGCTCCGTGACGAAAGTGGCTTGCTGTGTGACATCAGGCCTAGAGTTCACGCCTGTGGCTCCAGGCCCAAGACTAGGAGCGACTGCTGGTCGCTGGCTCGTAGCTTATTGAACGGCGATGGGCGCGATCAGCCTCATCGTCGTGGTACTGAACTGGTCTATGGTTGCCGGGAACGACGGTGCTGGGAGGACTGAGGAGCGGCTGGCGAGGGTCGGCCCAAACAACGTTTCCTCCTCTAACTACGCGTTCACGCCAGGTGGAGTGTCACTTTGACCTTCCAAACCACCGTGCCGAGCGGCATACCGTCGCGCCCGGCCACCACTGAGGCGCCACTCCCACCCGTTTCGGTGCCGCTTGGCAAGGAGCCCGCTGGTTTCGTCGACCAGGGCGGCTACTCGACCGGCACAAGTGCTGGCCGTCCCAACTACCAGTGCAACGGCGAGGCGCGCAAGAACAACAGCATCTGCACCGCAGGTGCTGTGGCTATCGCCCAACTCCGGCTCCCCGAGCGCTATGGCAGCCAGTTCTCCATTGTCGTTGGTAAAGGAGCCAAGAAACAGCACCTTTGTACATCACCTTGAAGCGCCGGTCCGGGTGCGACCGCACGAGATCATCCGCGCGCTCCAGGGCGTGGGCTTGCCATAACGCGCCGTCAGGAAAGGACCAGTGATCATGTTGCGACATATCTCACACTCAGTTCTCCGTACTGTGCGTGCTCACGTTGCGTGGACGGTCGTCGTCTG
>CAVSHA010000018.1:0-60310 GCA_963727645.1 uncultured Acidimicrobiaceae bacterium | reverse complement strand
CCACTCGGGTCACGTGCGCCCTTAGTTCTGCCAGCGGGTGGAGGACCGCAAAGCCTCGAGCTTGACACCCGCCTGCTTGTCGACCTCCGCTGGGAGGCGCCCGTAGTTGAACGCGACGTTCGTGTGGCCGGCTCGTCGGGCGCGTCGAGTCCGCGGAGACCATCAGCGACGCCAGCAGCGCTTCGACACGGGTTCTGATCTCGTCCCGGATCAAACGGACCGACTCGACGTCGCGCCCCGCCGGATCGTCGAGCTCCCAGTCTTCGTAACGCTTGCCGGGATAGAGCGGACAGGCGTCCCCGCACCCCATGGTGATCACGACGTCGACGGCACGAACGACCTCGCCGGTCCAGGGCTTGGGAAACTCGGTCCGGATGTCGATGCCGACCTCGTCCATGGCCTCGACGGCTGCGGCGTTGATCTCCGAGGCAGGCTCTGAGCCTCCCGAGTAGACGACGACACGGTCGCCGGCGAGCTGACGCATCCACCCGGCAGCCATCTGGCTGCGTCCCGCGTTGTGGACGCAGAGGAAGAGGACAGCCGGGACCGCGGACGGCAACGAACTTTCCACCTTTCCGAGCGCCTGAAGCCGCTCGCGTGCGAACCGCTCGGTCAACAACGGGAGGAACGCGGTGGTCTTGGCCGTCGCAAGAAGTTGGTCCATCGAGTCGACGACGAACCGCTCAATCGTCTCAGGTCCGAACACCCCTGCGAACTGCGGAGCGAGCCTTTCCGACACGTCCTGGACGAGCTGCTGCTTGTCGTGGGGAGGGTCTGCTGACTGACGAGCGGTCATCGCCGTTCTCCTCTCATCCCAGTCGTGCTCGTGCGTTTGCCGAGTAGTAGCGGCGCCGCGCCCACAAGGACACGTACACCAACGCGACGAGGACCGGGACCTCGATGAGAGGACCGACGACGCCTGCCAGTGCTTCGCCACTCGTGACCCCGAAGACACCGATAGCGACCGCGATCGCCAGCTCGAAGTTGTTGCCCGCGGCGGTGAACGCCAAGGTGGCGGTCCTCTCGTAGCCGAGGTCGAGCGCCTTTCCGAGCGCGAACGACCCGAACCACATGACGGCGAAGTAGCCCAGCAGGGGCAGGGCGATGCGGGCCACGTCGGCGGGACGCGAGGTGATCGTGTGGCCCTGGAGGGCGAAGAGGATGACGATGGTGTAGAGCAGACCGTAGAGGGCGAACGGGCCGAGGCGGGGCAGGAGCTTTGTCTCGTACCATTCCCGGCCCCGGGCTCGTTCGCCGAAGGTGCGGGTGAGGAACCCCGCCACGAGGGGAACACCGAGGAAGATGGCCACGGTCTCGGCGATCTTGCCGACTGACAGGTGCAGGCCGACAGTGCTGAGACCGAGCCAGCCGGGCAGCACCTTCAAGTAGAAGTAGCCGAGGAACGCAAAGGCGACCACCTGGAACAGCGAGTTGATGGCCACGAGCACCGCGGCGGCTTCCCGGTCCCCGCCCGACAGGTCGTTCCAGATGAGGACCATGGCGATACAGCGGGCCAGGCCGACGA
The DNA here is from genome assembly GCA_963727645.1 of uncultured Acidimicrobiaceae bacterium. Taxonomy (GTDB): domain Bacteria; phylum Actinomycetota; class Acidimicrobiia; order Acidimicrobiales; family Bog-793; genus Fen-455. Next base: position 58,785 of record CAVSHA010000018.1, on the reverse strand, counting down.
TGATCAGCCCGGTCCGGTAGGTGGGCAGGTCAGGTAGCAGCAACCAGGCCAGGGTGAACATGACCGCCGGTCCGATCACCCAGTTGAGCACCAAGGATGCGGCAAGCATGCGTCGGTCCCGGGTGACCGAGCCGAGCTTGTCGTAGCGGACCTTTGCCAGTACCGGGTACATCATCACGAGAAGCCCGATGAAGATCGGCAGCGACGTGCCCGAGGTCACCTGGATCGCGTTGAGGTGGCTGTTCAGGCTCGGGATCGCTCGTCCCAGCCCGATGCCGATCGCCATCGCGGCGATGATCCACGCCGGCAGGAAGCGGTCGAGAAACGACAGGCGGGCGATGACAGGCATGTCAGACGCCACCTGGCTCGGCGGGCGCTCGGATGCGAGGTCGTTCACTGCCCCACCCCGTCAAGTGCCTCGGTGCGCTCCGGACGGCTCGACAACACGAGTCGGCGCCGGTCGTGCACTCGGCCAGGTCGGGGCCGGCACAGCAAGCGCTCTCCCCAGGGACGTCGGAGCGGAGCTGGACTCTGGACACCATGCACCTCCCGTAGCATTGACACTCATCGATGCATCGAGTATGATCTATGCATTGACAACTGTCAATAGGAGGCGCCATGGCGAAGCTGATCTCGACGATCGAGCAAACGGGCCAGTGCTGCCCTTCTGTTCTGGACTCGCCTCTGGATGCCAGCCAGGCTGGGGATCTAGCTCGAGGCTTCAGCGCGCTCGCCGATCCTGTTCGACTCCGGATGTTGAGCATCCTCGCGGCCTCGCCGGACGGCGAGGTCTGCGTGTGTGAGTTCGTCGGACCGCTGGGCAAGAGCCAGCCCACGATCTCCCACCACGTCAAGATCCTGAGCGAGGCCGGCCTCGTGAGCGGAGACCGACGCGGCAAGTGGGTGTGGTACTCGCTCGACCGTGAACGGCTCGCCGAGCTTCGCGCAGCCCTTCAGTCCAGCGAATAGCCGACGCACCGCCTTCAACTCCCCGACATCCAAAGGAGCAAGACATGACCACAGGTGACTCTGAACAGATCTACGCCGCCGTACGCGACCGCTATGCCGGTGCGGCCCGTGCGGCGACCAGCAGCGCGTGCTGTGGACGTGGTGGCACCACGTCCGGCGTCGTCACCAGCAATCTCTACGAGAAGGACGAGACCGACGTCCTCCCGTCCGATGCCGTGACGGCGTCGCTCGGGTGCGGGAACCCCACCATGCTCGCCGATCTGAAGCCGGGCGAGGTCGTCTTGGACCTCGGATCAGGCGGAGGGATCGACGTGTTGCTGTCGGCGCGCCGGGTCGGTCCTGGCGGAATGGCATACGGGCTGGACATGACTCCGGAGATGCTGGAGCTCGCTCGGAAGAACCAGGCCGAAGCCGGGTTGGACAATGTCGAGTTCCTCCAGGGCACGATCGAGGACATCCCCTTGCCCGACAAGACAGTTGACGTCGTGATCTCCAACTGTGTCGTCAACCTTTCACCCGACAAGGACGCCGTGGTGCGCGAGGCGTTTCGCGTGCTCAAGCCTGGCGGGCGCCTGGCAATTGCCGACATCGTGCTGCGCCGCGCCCTGTCCGCAACGACAGGGGCGCTCATCGGACTGTGGACCGGATGCGTGGCCGGTGCCCTGGTCGTCGAGGACTACGAGGCGAAGTTGCGGGCTGCCGGATTCGAGGACGTGTCCATCGAGCCGACCCGTGTCTTCGACGACGACGACATCGTCGGCCTCGCGGCCGAGCTCTCGGTCGATGCCGAGCAACTCGAGGGGATCGAACGCGACGAGATCTTGGCCGAGCTGGGCGGCTCGGTCATGAGTGCATCCGTCCGAGGCCGAAGGCCTGAATGGCGCGGCTGACATGTTCTGAGGCTCGATTCCCGATCGCGCAGCCTGTGCGCTGCCAACTGGACGGCTGCGGAAGTCTTCATCGTTGGCGTGGGGACGACACAACGGGAGCCAGCCGCATCTGGCGCGAGCCGCGCCATCTGAAGAAGCCTCCGGTGATCATGACCCTTGGGTGGCGCCGTCGGTGGCCATTGGCCAAGATGTACGCGTCAGGTAGCCACAAGACTGCGGTCACAAGCACGGCCATTCGCAAGAACATCCAGCGCGGAGATGACGAGATCCGAGTTACGACTGGCCAGGCGACAGAGGCGATGATCACGCCGATGGTCGTCAGCTTGGCGTAGTCGGAGAATCGGAGGCGTGCCGGCCTCGCGTCCAGTCGTAGAGCCAGGTCATTGCCTTTGCGGTCATTGGGGCACCCCTGATCAACGACGCAGATGAAGCGGCGCCTGATACGTGGCATCCGACTGTGCAGCAGTGAGGATGTGATTGGCGACCAACTGCTGAAGGACTTGACGCTGGCGCTGTTTGGCAAGAGCGAGATGCAGGACCGGGTCGTAGGCCGAGGGTGCCTGCGGAAGTCCGGCGAGCATGGCGGCTTCGGCCCAGGTGAGCTGGTCGGGACTGACCCCGAAGTACCCGCGGGCCGCGTTCACATAGCCCCAATAGCCGTGACCGTAGTAGATGGCGTTGAGATACATCTCGAGGATCCGGGGCTTCGAGTAGCCCAGCGACAGTTTGAGCCCGAGTCCGACCTGCTCCAACGTGGCTCCGAAACCCGTCCCCGAGGGGTAGATCTGCTTTGCCAGCTGCTGGGCGATCGTGCTCCCGCCGGAATCGCCGCTCGAGCGAAGCGTCGCCAACCCGGCACGTGCCGCACCGGTGAAGATGTTCAGCAAGGCGTTCGAGTAGAAGTGCTCATCCTCGACGGCGACCACGGCCTCGCCCAACTTGCTCGGCAAGGGCAGCTCGCCGACTACGCCCCCGTGCCCGCGCACGATCGCGTCCACGCGTGCCGGGGCATCCGCGACGCCAGGGAGGCTGAGCTCGTATCCCAGCCCCGCGGCAGCAAGAGCGGCAAAGAGCCCCAGCATGAAGAAGGCAGTCCGGATGAGCCTCGACTTCCAGCCGCGGCTCGGCCCTTTCCGAACTGCAGCCTCAACCGTCATAGGCCTCGAGCCGCACGACTGCGTCGATCCCGCCGTTCGGAGAGGCGTCGAGCCACGCGGTCCCACCCGACATCCTCGCGAGCTGAGCGACGATGGCGAGGCCGAGGCCGGAGCCACCATGCGGTGCGCCTTCCCGTCTCCAGAATCGATCGAAAGCCCTTGTCCTGTCTGCGGGGCTCATTCCGGGCCCGTCATCGATCACATGAACCTCGACGTGGCCGCCCGCGGGAACGGCCCGTAGAACCACGCTCCCGTCGGCGGGCGTCGCTTCGAGGGCGTTCGCAAGGAAGTTGTCGAGGATCTGCTCGAGGTGTCCCGGGCACCCAAGGGCGATGAGGGCCATTCCGTGCGGACTGGCAGCACTCGCCGACTCGCACGTGAGGGTCACTTGGCGTTCCTCGGCAAGGGCGTTCCACGCATCTGCACGGGCGTGCAAGGCGTCCTCGACGTCGATCGACTCTCTCATCGGTCGCACACCGCCCTCGGCTCGTGCCAGCGTGAGCAGTCCGTCGACGATCCTGGAGAGGCGGTCGGCTTCGGCGAGAGCGGCCGTTAGATCGGCCTGCTGCTCAGGGTCGAGCGTGTCTTCGAGGTTCTCGAGCCGGAGGTGCAGCGCCGTGAGCGGAGTGCGGAGCTGGTGCGATGCGTCGGCAAGGAACGCTCGCTGCGTATGGACGAGCTCCTCCAGGCGCTCGGCCATCTCATTGACGGTTTCGCCAAGCGCGTCGAGCTCAGCCGGACCACGCCCGACCGGGGCCCGTTCGGACAAGCGGCCAGCGCCTACTGCCGCGACGGCTGCCTCGATGCCTTCCAGCGGCCGCGTGAGCGATCTAGCGAGAACGGTCCCGAGGGCGGTGGCCACGGCGACCATGCCGATTCCGAAGAGGGCCAGTGTGATCCAGTGGCCCCGGATGCGCGCGTGAAGAGATCCCGCCGCCTCGGCGACCAGGAGCACTACGTCGTGGCCATGTGCCAAGGACGACACGCCGCTCGCGCCCGGCCCAGTGATGGCGACCGGGAGCGCCACATACAAGAAGTCGTCGTCCGGATCGTCCGACCCCTCCTCGCCAGAGGTATCGCCCGAAGCAGCCATCTTGACGATCGACTGGGTGCGGGCGTCGCGCAGCTCTTCGACGGCGCCACGCCCGGCCACTGCCAAGACGTGCCCGGCCGACACCACAGCGACGACAGCGCTGTCAGCGCGCGCGAACTGGTCTATGACGGGTTGAAGCCCGTATCCGCTTCCACGGTTCAGACCGGCAGATACGAGCACGGCGAGCGACGAGGCGTCGCTTTGGACCTCCGACATCGACGTGGTCCGATCGTTCCGGGCCAGGCTCAGCCCGAGCGGGACTTCGAGGGCGACGACGAGGACGAGCGCAAAGAAGAAGAAGCCCGCGAGGAGCCGTCGCCTCATCTCGGAACGGCGAGCCGGAATCCGACGCCCCTGCTCGTCTCGATCCACTTGGGGTTGCCGAGCTTCTTGCGCAGGGAGGCGATGTGGACGTCGACTGTCTTCGAAGTGCCGTACCAATGAGGATCCCAGACCTCGGCAAGAATCTCGCGGCGCGTGACCATCGCCCCTGGATCGAGAGCAAGCAGAGCAAGCAGGTCGAACTCTTTCGGGGTAAGGGGCAGTTCTTCCCCGCCCAGCAGCACCCGATGTGAGCGCCGGTCTATCTCGAGATCGCCGATCACCTGCGAACCGAGCACCGGCGGAGGAGACGTGCTGCGACGGCTGACTGCACGTATCCGGGCGACCAACTCGCGGAAGCCAAACGGTTTCACGACGTAGTCGTCCGCTCCGAGCTCGAGACCCACAACCCGGTCCGTCTCGTCGTCGCGTGCGGTGACGATGATTATCGGGACTGAGGACCGTGCGCGTAGCTGTCGGCAAACCTCGAAACCGTGGGCGTCGGGAAGCCCCAGGTCCAAGAGCACGAGATCTGCCGGGGGTGCCGACAGAGCGGCCGCGGCCGTCTGCACGAGGATCACATCGAAGCCTTCACGGCGAAGCTTGGTCACCAATGGCTCGCCGATGGCGTTGTCGTCTTCGACCACGAGAACTTGCACTGCTCCGGTAGCTTTCCACAAGCGATCGGCACCGGGTGGGCGGGTCGTGACAGCGGTCACGCCACGAGGACCCCCGGTCTTGCAGCCGTCCTCTGTTCGGCCTGTGTTCCTTGTCAAATCTTTACCTGTTGCTGGGCTCATCTTGGATGGCAGGTCTCGTAGGGTCAAGGCCGGAATGTCCTCACTCACCTTTGACCCTACCTACGCCCCGCACGCTGGGAAGCATCGTCGGCCATCGGTCATCTCCCGGCCGGGAGCGGTTCCGCGGCCCGTGGTCGCCGATGTCGCCATAGTCCTCGTAGGGCTGGGCTTTGGGGCCTGCATCGCCCTTGCCGTCACCGCGGAGAGCTGGAAACAGTTCTCGGCGCCGGGAGGTGCGGCCATGTTCCTCGGCAATCTGACGGGCTTGGCAGGCGCCTATCTGGCGCTCGTGATGGTGCTCCTCGTCAGCCGGATTCCCGTCGTCGAGCGGGTGCTCGGTCAGGACAAACTGCTCGCTTCGCACCGCCGGCTTGCGCCCTGGCCGATATCGCTCATCGTCGCCCACGCCGTGCTTCTCACCTTCGCCTACGCCGAGGCCGCCCGGGCCGGCGTCTTCGGCCAGATAGGAGCTTTCATCAGGTCGTATCCCGACATGCTGACGGCGACGATCGCACTTGTGGTGATGGTCGCGGTCGCGATCACCTCCGTCTACTCGATAAGGCGCCGGTTCCGCAGGGAGACGTGGTGGGCGATCCACCTCTTCATGTACCTCGCGCTTGCCCTCGCGTTCGCTCACGAGATCGCTCTCGGGCCGTCGTTTGTGGGGCACCCGCTCACCAGGCTCGTCTGGTCCGTGCTCTGGGCCTCGAGCGCGGGCCTCGTGCTCGTCTACAGATTCGGGCTCCCGTTGTACAGGACGTTCCGGCACCGCCTCGAAGTCGTCGAGGTCCATCCCGAAGGACCGGATACGGTCTCGGTCGTCTGCCGTGGCAGGAACCTCGACCGCCTCGCAGTGTCGGGCGGTCAGTTCTTCGAGTGGCGCTTCCTCACCAAGGGGATGTGGTGGCAGGCTCACCCGTTCTCCCTCTCGGCACGGCCCCGGCCGCCCTTCTTGCGGATCACGGTGAAGGGCATCGGTGACTACTCATCGGCAGTTGCCAGGCTGCGGCCCGGCACCCGCGTCGCAATCGAGGGGCCCTATGGAGCCTTCACCACTCATGCCCGTCGCCACTCCAAGGTTGCGCTCATCGCCGGTGGCATCGGTGTGACGGCCATTCGTTCCTTGCTCGAGGACCTTCCCCGAGACTGCGACCCGGTCGTGATCCTTCGCGCGTCGAGCACCGAGGAGCTGGCCCTGGCAGCGGAAGTAGCCGAGCTGGTCCGGCACCGCAAGGGCCGGGTTCACGAGCTGGTCGGCCCTCGCTCAGACGTGCGCGTCGACCGTCTTGCCGAGCTCGTTCCGGATCTGGCGAACCGGGACGTCTACGTGTCGGGACCCGAGGGATTCGTCGCTCGGGTCGTCTCAACCGCCGTGCGGCTCGGGGTCCCCAAGGACTCTCTCCACTTCGAGGTCTACTCCCTGTGACCGTGCACGACCGACCCACACGCAGCCACGTGGCAACGCCCAAGGAGCCGCACAAGATGAGACGAACGCCGGCTGTCGTCATTGCCAGCGCCGCCGGATTCGCCGGGATCGTCGCGATGCATGGGGGCAGTGCGCCCTCGTTGCTGGGCGGAACCGGTCCTTCGACGCCGGTCAGCTCCTCTCCGACCACGACCAGCCCCTCAACAGCCCTGCCGGGGGTGCCGACGGGAGCGCCCAGGACCGCCGTCGGAACAAGCGAGAACTACGGCTACGGGGCGCTTGCCGTGAAGGTCACGGTCCGGGGAAGCCTTATCACCGACGTTTCAGTGGCGACGATCCAGACTGCCGAGCAGTACTCGCAACAGCTCGCCCAGCAGGTGATCCCACTGCTGCGCAACGAGATCCTCTCGGCCCAGAGCGCGCGCATCAGCGGAATCTCGGGTGCCACCTACACGAGCGAGGCTTACGCCTACTCCGTTCAGGCCGCGCTCGACACCCTCGGCGTGAAGTGAGTGTTGTCGGTGTGATCTCCCACGCCGAGCACGTGATGGGGACGGTGGTCTCGTTCCACGTCGAACCGGGCGAATGCCCGGTTCCCGACGCGAACGCGGCAGTCGCTTCGGCGTGCGCCAGGCTTCACGAGCTGGACGACCTCTTCAGCACCTGGAAGCCGGCAAGCCCCATGAGCCTTTTCCGGGCCGGGCTCTTAGACCTCGACGAGGTTCCATCCGAGATGGCTCCACTCCTCCAGCTGTGCGAGGAGGCGAAGGTGCTCTCGCAGGGTTGGTTCGACCCTTGGGCTATGCCGGGCGGTTTCGATCCGACAGGCCTGGTCAAGGGCTGGGCGACCGAGCAGGCCCTCGCCATCTTGCGCCTTGCCGGTGTCAAGGCTGCGATCGTCAACGGCGGCGGAGACATCGCCGTTTGCGGCTTGCCAGAAGACACTCACGCTTGGCGGATAGGGATTCGTCATCCGTGGAGGCCGGAGGCGCTCGCATGCGTGCTCGAGACCGACCGCGCAGTTGCCACCTCCGGCTGTTACGAGCGAGGCCCGCACCTCATCAACCCCAGGGACGGGCGCATGATCTTCCGCACCGCGTCGGCGACCGTCGTGGGTTCGAGCCTGCCACTGTGCGACGCGTTGGCCACCGCTCTCGTGGTCGCCGACGACGACGGGCCTGACCTCGCCCGTTCGCTGGAGGATTACGAGTCCTACATCATCAGGGCCGATGGCACTGAGAGCGCCACGGAGGGAATCGTGTTCGCAACCGAGGTCGTCTCGTGAGGTCGTCTCGCTTGTCCGGAGTGGACAGCCCGTCCCGGTTCCCGATTCCGACTCGCACCGACGGCTCGGCTTTGCGGTCGCGGGCCGGGTGGCCACGATGACCCGGACTCAAGTCCAACCGCCTGAGTCGTGGTTATTCGAGGATGACACAGTGCCAGCGGTGTCCCAGCCCACGACCGGGCAAAGCCCGGTCGTGGCGATGCTGCGTGCGACCCGGCCCCGGCAGTGGACGAAGAACCTCCTCGTCTTCGCAGCTCCGGCGGCCGCAGGCTCGATAATCCACCCCGGTGTCATCGCTCGCAGCGCCGTGGCGTTCCTCGTCTTCGTGGCGGCTTCGGCCTCGACCTACCTTGTGAATGACGTCGTCGACCGGGCCAATGACCGACTCCATCCGGTCAAGCAGAGGAGGCCCATCGCGTCGGGGCAGCTCTCGGTCGACCTGGCGTTGGCGGCCGCGGGCGGCCTCGCGACAGTCGCGCTTGTGACAGCTGCCTTTGTGTTGGGGGCCGCCTTTGTCGCGATCATCACGGCCTATCTGGCGGTAAGTGTCAGCTACTCGCTCGTGCTGAAGCGGGTGCCCCTGGTCGAACTGGCCTGTGTAGCGGCCGGATTCGCGCTCCGAGCAGTCGCGGGAGGTGCTGTCGCCCACATATCGATCTCCCCGTGGTTCCTCATGGTGGCGTCGTTCGGCTCTCTGCTGATTGTCGCCGGGAAGCGAAGCGTCGAACTTTCGGTGATGAAGGAACAGGGGGAACTGCACCGGTCGGCACTCGCCGCTTACCCGGCGGCGTTCCTGAGAAGTGTCCGCATGCTCGCGATGTCGGTGACCGTGACCACGTACTGTCTGTGGGCCTTCGAACGGGCCGGGCGTCTCGGACCGGTGGAGCGCGCCGAGGACATCGTGTGGTTCGAGCTCTCGATCATCCCGTTCGTGCTCGCCGTCCTCGTCGTCGAGCTTGCGATCGAACAGGGCCGCGGAGGCGAACCCGAAGAGCTCGCGCTCAGCGATCGTGGGCTCCAGGTACTGGGACTTGCCTGGCTCGCCTTGTTGATGTGCGGAATCTACGCATGAATGCTGCTCCCCGCGCGAGCTCCTGTGCGGCTGGGGCAGGTCGGCGAGATCTGCAGCCGCGCTGGTGCGACCGCGGTCGGTGTCGGAACTGCAAGATCTCGTGGCCCGGCAACGTGCCAGCCTTCCGATGGTCGCTCGAGGTCTCGGCCGCTCCTATGGCGACGCCGCGCAATGCGGCGGGGGCCTCGTCCTCGACTGCACCGGCCTCAACCGTGTGCTCGATCTCGACATTGGAGCGGCGCAAGCGCGCGTCGAGGCCGGCGTGTCGATCGACGAGCTGCTGAGGCTGCTTGTCCCGAAAGGGCTGTTCCCTCCGGTCACGCCAGGGACGCGATTCGTCACACTTGGCGGTGCCATCGCGAGTGACATCCACGGGAAGAACCACCACGTCGACGGCACCGTCAGCCGGCATGTCGACTGCCTCCGAATCGCCACTCCGACCGGACCCGTCGAGTGCAGCCCCGAGCAGCGAGATGACGTGTTCTGGGCCACCTGCGGCGGCATGGGCCTCACGGGTGTGGTCCTCGAGGCGGTCCTCCGGCTGTCGAGGATAGAGACGTCGACCATGCTCGTCGACACCGAGCGGGTAGATGATCTGGACGCGTGCATGACTCGTCTGTCGGAGGACCAGGACGCGTACCGGTACTCGGTGGCCTGGGTGGACGGCCTGGCGGCAGGACGCCACTTGGGCCGCTCTGTTCTGACCCGGGCGAACCATGCCATGCTGGCGGACCTCCCTGCCAACGCCCGGCACGACCCCCTGCACCTCGACCTTGCGAGCCCCTTACGGGTTCGTGTGGCACCACCGATCTCGTTCTTGACGCCGCGGACCGTCTCGGCTTTCAACGAGTTGTGGTACCGGCACGCACCTCGGCGCCGGATTGGGGAACTCGTCCCCCTGGCGTCCTTCTTCTATCCGCTCGACGGCCTCGCTGGATGGAACCTGCTCTATGGGCCGCGCGGCTTCACCCAGTACCAGTTCGTGGTGCCCCTCGGGGCCGAGGCAACGGTACGCGCCGTTCTCGAGCGCCTCAGCAGGGCTCGGGCTGCGTCGTTCCTGGCCGTTCTCAAGCGCTTCGGCGCAGAAGGGCAAGGCCACCTCTCGTTCCCGACGGAGGGCTGGACTCTCGCGCTGGACCTGCCCTTGGGGGTGCCCGGGCTCGGCGTCCTGCTTGACGGTCTCGACGAGCTGGTCGTCTCGGCAGGAGGGCGCGTCTATCTCGCCAAGGACGGACGCTTGCGCCCCGAGATGCTGGCGTCGATGTACCCGCGGCTCGCAAGCTGGTTGGAGATCAGGGAGGGCCTCGATCCAGAAGGGGTGTTCAGCTCGGACCTGGCGCGCCGCGTCGGGCTCGGCAGCGCGCGACGTCCGTCAAGGACCAAGGTGGGAGTGTGATCGACGCGACAGGCATGCCGCAGACCGCCGCCTCATGGCAGGCCGCTCGCAGATAGCCAGCGACACCTTGCTGCTGCTTGCCGAGCGGCCCCCTTCAGCCGTCCTGCTCGCCGGCAGGGACGAGGCCAGGGTCGGGGTGAAGTGCCGGGCCCGACTGTTTGTTCAGACCTGGCGCGCTGACATCGTGATGAAGTCGCGTGCCCACCATGTATCGAAGTACCGGCTCGGCGGGCCAGCCATGTCCGTGAGCGGCAGCAGGTCGGTCCCGTTGGCGGGCGACGCGAGTCCGTTCGGCGTCGACGGGGCGAAGGTGGCGAAGTTCACCCAGTCGGTGTTGATGTCCAGCTCCATGGCCCGCACCGCCCCGGCTCGCACGAGGAGGTTGGCCAGGTCGGTGATGTTGAGGCTCGGTCCCCCCACGTAGACGAGAGCCCCGTCACTGGTTATCCCGATCCCCGATCGCGACACGTAGACCTGGTTGCCGAGAGTGTTCCCCCATGTGGCCGTGTCGTTGGCATCGAGACCGGAGACCGGCCTCGCGTTGTCGACGAGGAGGTTGAGGTTCTGCCGCACCGCGACCACGTTCGAGCTCATCCTGACGTCTGTTCCCCAAGCGCCCACGGTGGCGCCCCCATTGCGGTAGATCACAAAGGACGCTGCGCCGACGCGAAGCGGGATGACCGTCTGCCCCTGGGTGTAGTAGCCGCCGTTGGCATCCTGCATCCGGAACCCGGCGTTGAACGCGGCCACGAGCGAGCTCGCCGGGCTCGGCTCGATCGGTGCGGTGTAGGTGTATGGGCCGCCACCGGGAATGTAGCTGCCGGAGTACAAGGTCGCCGACAACAGTTTCGTGTCCATCCAGGCAATCCCGTCCACGACGCTCGTGTGGATCGAATCCGGTCGCAGAAACGTCTCGTAGACGGCCGGGACGCCACGCACCAGGCGGCCCACCGGCCTCCAGCCGCCTTCTCCTGGCAAGGCGGGACTGGCGAAGGGCGTGAGCGATGCCGGTACCGGGAGGTGAGCAGGAGAATCGTGTCTCACCCCGGTCGTGTCAACGCGGGTGCGTCGTGGCGAGGGCAGAGCCTCGGCCAAGGGACGCCCACCGACGGGCGGTTGGTGATGGGAGTACCACCAATTCTCTGCGGTGTTCACGAGTGAGCCGCCGCCGTTGTCGCGCAGCCATTCGGCAAAGCGCGCGGAAACCGAGAGCCCGAGCGCCTGGTTCGTGAGCGCACCGCCGAGGGAGACCCACAACGGTGTCAGGAGGACCACCAGTGCCAGCGTCCCGGTAGCGAGGGGATGCCGACCGGTCCAGGTGCGCCGGGAGCGCCGCCGCAGCCTGCGACGCGTCCTCCGGTCACGGACGTAAGCGCGATGGCTCTTCCACGACGGCCAATGAAGGCTCGCCCTCTGTGCTTGTTGTGCGCGTCTCGAGCCGCGCGAACTGCGCGGACTGCGCGGACGGCGCCCTGGGCCGCGATCTGGCGGCATCCTGGCGTCGGCTTTGGGCCGTTGCGGTCCTGCGAGCTGACGATGTTGCTTGGTATTCGCCAGCTGGGCCGTCATTTCATCGAGCATGCCGGACAGTGAGCACTGCCGCGTGCGGCTGGGGACCTTCTTTCCCGGTTCTTTGCCAAATCTTTCCGATTGTTGACGGGGGCACCGGCCCCAGAACGCCAGCCGAGTCCCTGCCGGGCGCGACAGCTACCCTTGATGCCATGGCGGACGAGGACGAACCCGAGCCCGGCGAGCCAATGCCCGACGAGACCGAAGCCGGCGTCGGCGGCACCAACGGCTGGACCGAAAGGGTCCGCCGCGGCTTCAGTGCCCAGCGGTTCCTCCCATCGAGCACGCCCCGAACGCGGTCGCTCGCCGGGGCGGGCTCTGTGCGACGTGGCCTGTCCGCCGCAGAGAGGTCGGAGGAGATCAAAGCGGCCGTGAACTACCTCGACGCGCGCGAGCGTCGCATCGCGATCACGGCAACGATGTTCGAGCTCGCCTTGACCCTGATCGTCGTCGTTCCCTACCTGAGACACAGCCAAAAGCTGTCGACGAGCGATCTCAAGACGCTCGGCGCCGTGCACGTCTTCCTATTCGAGGGGATAGTCCTTTTCATCTTCCTCGGGATCGGGACGTTCCTCAGGCGCAGAGCCCTCTTCGGTTTCGCATCGCTTCTCGTCGGTTTCTGGCTGCTGCAGATCAAGGCCCTGTCTCTCCTTGGCCTCGCGTACGTCGGCCTCGGGATGTGGCTTGTCATGAAGGGACTCAAGTCCACCAGGGGCCAAGGTCAACGAGCCGCGCGTAAACCGGCCGCGCAGCCCCGGGCACGGAGGTCTCGCAGGAGCGAGAAGGTGCCCGCGGGCCGGGCGGCTCCAAAGCCCAACAAGCGTTACACGCCGCCAAAGGCTCCCCGTCGACCCGCACCGAAGAAGCCGGCGCCCGCTCGCGCCGAGACCCCTAAACACTGACCCGTCCGAGGCTGCGAACACCCCCAACGACAGGCGGCCCAGTCCGCCTCGAACACCTGCCGACCCCGTTTGCGCAGCTGAAGTGCTCGCTGTTCGACAGCCGGGTGCTAGAAACTGACCTGTGATCCGCGACGAGCTCGCCGGCCGGCGAATCGCCGTGACCGGGGCGACGGGCTTCCTCGGAACAGCGCTCGTCGAGCGGTTGCTTCGCAGCGTGCCCGGATGCGAGGTAGTCGTGATCGTCCGGCCCGGCCAATACCAACGGCCCGCTGAGCGGACGCGGCGGGAGATCCTGCGAAACGACTGCTTCGACCGACTCCGCAGTGAGCAAGGCGAACGTTTTGACGGTGTCGTCGCCAGCCGTCTCCACACGATCGCCGGAGACGTGGGAAAGGACGGCCTCGGGCTCGACGAGGCTGGGCGCGCCTTGCTCGGGTCTTGTGACATCGTGATCCACGCCGCCGCGGCTGTGACCTTCGACGCCCCCCTCGACGGTGCCGTCGAGGTGAACCTGCTCGGTCCTACGCGTGTCGCCAAGACTTTGAGCGAGCTCGCCAGTGAAACAGCAGCCAGGGAGGGTGCCGTAAAGAAGCTGCCGCATCTCATAGCTGTCTCCACGGCATACGTGAACAGCGGTCACAAAGGCGACGCGTCCGAAGAGCTCATCACGTCGTCCAAGTTCGTCTCCAAGATCGACTGGCGGGCCGAGGTGCAAGCCGCCCGGCGCGCGCGTTCCGACGAAGACGCGACCAGCCGGAGCCCAGAACGGCTGGCGGCGTTTCACCGCGCGGCGCGGTCCGAGCTCGGGGCGGCCGGCACGGCCCTGTTGGCCGAGAAGACCGAACAGCTGCGCGCCGACTGGGTACGTGACCGCATGGTGGCCCTCGGCCGCGGCCGTGCCCGGGCCTTGGGATGGCCCGATGCCTATGCCTTCACAAAGTCGCTCGGCGAGAACGCATTGCTGGACGTCCGGGGCGAGCTGCCAGTGACTTTCGTACGACCGTCGATCGTCGAGTCATCGCTCTCCCAACCCCGTCCTGGATGGATCCGGGGCTTCAGGATGGCAGAGCCTGTCATTATCTCCTACGCGAAAGGCCTGCTCAAGCAGTTCCCCGGGGTTCCGGAAGGCATTGTGGATGTCATCCCCGTCGATCTCGTCGTCGCGGCGCTCATCGCGGTTGCAGCCAAGGGGCCCGACCCGGCCGGTCCTACCGTCTACCAGGTCGCCTCAGGGGCACGTAATCCCCTGCACTATGGACAATTGGTCGACCTCGTCGAGAACTGGTTCACCGAGCGGCCGCTTTATGACAACCGTGGCCAGCCGATCCTCGTCCCGAAGTGGTCCTTCCCGGGCCGCGGCCGGGTCCAGGGACAGCTGCGGCGGGCGACTCAAGTCCTGGGCGCCGCTGAACGCATCGTCAACTCACTTCCCATTCGAGGGGAGCGAGCAGAAGGTGCCTCGCGTATCGAAGAGCGACGGTCCGAGGCCGAACGCGCGCTCGGCTATGTCGAGCTGTACGGGTCCTACAGTGAGACCGAGGCGCGTTTTCGCATCGACCGGACGCTGCAGCTCTTCGAGAGCCTCGACACCGCCGACCAGGCAGAGTTCTGCTTCGACCCAGGGGTGATCTCCTGGCCGCGCTACATCGAGGACGTCCACCTGCCCTCCGTCGTCGTGCACGCCAGGGTGCGCACCTCACCCAATGCCAAGCGCACACTGGGCAGCCGTGAAGAGCGAACCAGGAAGGCGATCCTCTCCGAGGAGCCCCGCTGCGCAGCGTTCGACCTCGAGAACACCCTCATCGCCTCGAACGTCGTCGAGAGCTATGCCTGGTTGGCGACCCGTCACATAGATCGTTTCGAGCGTGCGCGCCTGGTGGCAGGCCTGCTCGCGGAGGGACCGAGATTGCTCAGGCTCGACCGCCGCGACCGGAGCGACTTCCTTCGTGCCTTCTACCGCCGCTACGAGGACGCCCCCGTCGATCAGCTCCGACTCGACAGCTATGAGCTCTACAGCGACCTGCTCGGCCTGCGCGCCTTCCCTGCTGCGGTAGCCCGGGTGCGCCGCCATCGCGCCCTCGGCCACCGGACGTTGCTGATCACCGGCGCCCTGGACTTCGTCGTCGAACCCCTGCGGCCGCTGTTCGACGAGATCGTCTGCGCGTCGATGGCCGAACGCGACGGCAAATTCACAGGCGAGCTCACACAGGCGCCCCCGACCGGCGAGGCACGAGCCATCCTCCTGGACGAGTTCGCGAGGTCCCAAGGTCTGAGCCTCGGTGACACCGTGGCGTACGCGGACTCGACAAGCGACCTGCCCATGCTCGAGGCCGCCGGCTTCCCTGTGGTGGTCAATCCGGAGGCCAAGCTCGCCGCCATCGCCCGACGCCGGGGCTGGTTCATCGAGAACTGGGAGCGAGCAGGGGGCGGCCCGCGGCGCATGCTCGCGATCGCCACCCGCCGCCCGGGCGTGCAGACGACGCCTGCCAGCTGGGTCACGGCGCCCTCCAAAGGCGACAGCCGATGAAAGCACTCCAGTTCGAACGGAACGTGCCGCGTTTTGCGGCCTCGCGTGTCGCCTCGGCCCTCGTCGGCTCGGGGAAGGGCGTCCGCGTCGGCCCTCTCGAGCTCGTCGAGCTCGAGCAGCTCGAGATGCCGGGCCCCGGCTGGGTACGGGTCCGGCCCCGCCTCGCCGGGATCTGCGGCTCTGATCTCGCCACGTTGGACGGCCGGAGCTCGCGCTACTTCGACCACATCGTCAGCTTCCCCTTCATCCCCGGTCACGAGGTCGTGGGCGACGTCGAGGGAGGTGCGTTGGACGGGCGGCGAGCGGTGATCGAGCCGGTCCTCGGTTGTGAAGCTCGCGGGATCCAACCTCGCTGCCCTGCATGCGCGGCCGGTCGCAAAGGCTCGTGCGACCGGATCGCCTTCGGTCATCTGCGTCCCGGGCTCCAGACCGGCTACTGCCGCGACACAGGCGGCGGTTGGTCAACGGGGCTTGTTGCCCACGAAAGCCAGCTGCACGCGATCCCTCACGACTTCTCCGACGAGGCAGCCGTCATGGTCGAACCCGCAGCTTGTGCTGTTCACGCGGCCTTCGCCTGCGAGATAACCGGCGGGGAGCGGGTCATGGTGCTCGGCGCCGGGACCCTCGGCCTGTGCGTCATCACGGCGATGAGGGCTTTGTGTCTCCCGGGCGTGCTCGTCGCGGTCGCCAAGCATCCCCAGCAGCAAAAGCTCGCCCGCGATCTCGGCGCCGACCAGGTCGTCAAGCCGAGCGAGCACAAGCGAGCCGCCCGCCGGTTGTCGGGTTCTCTCGCTCTGGAGTCCGGCGATGGCGGCATCGAGCGTCTCACCGGAGGCGTCGACCTCGTCGTCGACTGTGTGGGAAGCTCGGCATCCCTGGAGCAGTGCCTCGAGGTCGTGCGCCCAGGCGGCCGGATCGTGCTCGTCGGCATGCCAGGCGTGGTGAGAGTGGACCTCGCCCCCCTCTGGCAGCGCGAGATCGAGCTGCGCGGCGCCTACGCTTATGGGAGTGAAGACCGACCCGAAGGGCCACGGTCGACCTTCCAGCTCGCCTTGGAGCTCGTACGGGAGGCGCGCCTCGACCGTCTTGTCTCGGCGCGCTACCCACTGGAGCGTTACGAAGACGCTGTCGCGCACGCCGCCGCGGCCGGCCGTCGTGGCGCGGTGAAGATCGTGTTCGACATGCGCAAGAGCGGCGCCGGTCAGGATGCAGCCAGCTCGAGGCGCGACAGGCCGAACGCGGCCCCGACCAAGGAGGCAATGTGAGTCCTAGGCCCGGCTTCGTCCTCGAGGTCGATCGATCGACTCCGGCGACGTTGATTTGGCACGGCGAGGGATTCCGGCTCGAGCGGCTCCCTGTCGGGACCAGGGTCGTCTACGGGCCGGAAGCCCTCGATCCTCTCGCGGATCCCGACCAAGCCATCCGACACGCCCTCGACAACCCTCTCGGTGACTCGCAGCCGCTTCGCACGCTGCTCTTCCCCGGTATGCGGCTCACGATCGCGTTCGACGACATCTCGCTCCCGCTGCCACCGATGCAGCCCCCCGACTCGCGCCAGCGTGTGATCGAAGCGGTGCTCGATCTCGCCGCGGAGGCAGGCGTGGACGACGTGGTGCTCATCGCGGCCCTCGCCCTCCACCGCCGCATGACCGATCCCGAGCTCCGCCACGCCCTCGGCGACCGCGTCTTCGAGGCTTTTGCCCCGTACGGGCTGTTGTTGCAGCACGATGCCGAGGACCCGTCGAACCTCGTCCACCTCGGACTCACCGACCAGGGCGAGGACGTCGAGATCAACCGCCGGGCGGCCGAGAGCGACCTTCTCGTATACGTGAACATCAACCTCGTCCCGATGGACGGGGGCCACAAGTCCGTCGCAACCGGGCTCGCCTCCTACCGGAGCCTCAAGCACCACCACAACGTGCGCTCGATGCTCAACAGCCGCTCGTTCATGGACATCCACCACTCCGAGTTGCACCATTCGAACTGGCGCATGGGCAGGCTGATCGCCGAATCGGGCGTGAAGATCTTCCAGATCGAGACGACGCTCAACACCAACACGTTTCCCGAACAGCTCGCTTTCCTGCAAAAGCGCGAATGGGAGTGGTCGCTGCGTGACCGGGCAAGCTTCCTCGCGACTTCCAGCGCACTCGAGCGGACGCCGGCCGGTATCAGCCGCAAGATCTTCCACGCCGTTCGGGCGCCACACCAGATGACCTCGGTCCAGGCGGGCGCCGTGGAGGCCGTCCACGAGGTCACGCTCGCCAACATCTACCGACAGCAGCTGGTGGAGGTCTCGGGGCAGACCGACGTGCTCACGATGGGCTTGCCCTACATCGGCCCTTACAACGTCAACTCGACGATGAACCCGATCCTCGTCGCGTGCTTGGGGCTCGGCTACTTCTTCAACCTCTATCGCGGCAAGCCCCTCGTGCGCGAGGGCGGCGTGGTGATCATCTCGCACCCGACCCAGTGGGAGTTCAACCCGGTTCATCACCCGAGCTACATCGACTTCTTCGAGCAGGTGCTCGCCGAGACCACCGACATGTTCGAGATCGAGGCGAAGTACGAAGAGTCCTTTGCCACCGATCCTTGGTATGTGCACCTCTACCGGACCAGCTACGCCTACCACGGCGTCCACCCGCTCTACATGTGGTACTGGTGCGCCCACGCCCTTTCGCATCTCGGTCGCGTGATCGTGGTCGGGGGCGATCGGGCAGCCGTGCGCCGCTTGGGCTTCTCCCCCGCGTCCACTTTCGCTGATGCCCTGGAGATCGCCGAGGACGTCGTCGGCAGGGACCCGACGATCACCCACCTTCACGTACCGAGCTTGCTGTTCGCGGACGTGAAATGACACGACGCGTCCGCGGGGCGGCGGGACTGGATCGGCATGGACTGCGTTTCGTGACCGGGAAGCCAACGAGGCCCGTCGGCCTCGTCGCGCCCTTGCCCAAGCGCAAACTCGGCATCGACTACGACACTGCGTGGACCCGGCGTTACCCTGTGCGCCTCGCGCGCGCCATCGTCCTCGACGACATCGCGCGGCCGGTCGCGCGTGTTGCCCTCTCGCCCCGAGTGATAGGGCTCGAACATCTCGATCCTGTCCGGGGTCCGATGATCCTCGCCGCAAACCATGCGAGCCACCTCGACACCGGCCTGTTGCTCTCGAGCCTGCCCGTGCGGTTACGCCATCACACCGTCGTCGCCGCGGCGGCCGACTACTTCTTCGACCGCCGTTGGAAGGCCGCCTTCTGGTCCTTCGGCCTCGGAGCCATCCCGATGGAGCGCTCCAAGCTCAATCGCCGTTCCGCGGATCTGGCTGCGAGCCTCATCAACGACGGATGGAACCTCATCATCTTCCCCGAAGGCGGGCGCACTGAAGACGGGTGGGGACGTGAGTTCAAGGGGGGTGCGTCCTACCTGGCGAAACGCTGCGGTGTCCCGGTGATCCCGGTGCACATCCGGGGAACGCGCGCTGTACTCGCGAAGAGCAGCTCACGCTTTCGTCCGGGCTCTACGGAAATCCGGCTCGGCGACGCTCTCATCGCCCTCGAGCACGAGGACGCGCGCAAGTTCGCCACCCGCATAGAGCAGGCCGTTGCCGCCCTCGCCGACGAGGCCGAGTCGGACTGGTGGTCCGCCCGCCGCCGCGCCGCGGCCGGCACGACCCCGCCGTTCCGAGGTCCCGAGGCCGCCGCATGGCGGCGCGAATGGGCGCTGCCGGACTCAGCACGCAAGGATCAGCGATCGCCGCGCGAACACCACAAACGCCAACCATGGAGCCGCGATGACTGAGCCTGAGCTGTCCGTTTGCAGGCGCGGGCTGCGCCGAGTAACCGTCGCCGTACGTTCGAGCCTCGCAGTCCTCGCGCTTGTGGCGTTCACGGGCGCCCTGTCCAGCTGCGGGGTCAGCACAGCGCTCGGCAACGCGGCGCTCGCTCCCCTCTCGGTGCTGCCCGACACAGACGTGGTGCTCGAGACCAACCTCCAGTCGGCGGTGGAAGGTGGCATCGCCCAAGCGGGTGTTTCCGGCTCCGGCGGCGGCGTGACGACGAACGGGCCGCCGACCTCGCCGAGCGTGGTGAGTGTGGCAAGCACCACCGCCGTGTCTGTCTACACCGCTTTCAACCCGACCGACCGGCACTGCCTGGGGACCTTCGTCCTCGCGCCGGGTGCTCCCTTCGCCGTGCTCGGAGAGACCACGCCCGGCCGCTACGACTTCTGGTTCGGGCCGACGACGGCTGTGGACTGCACGGCCAGCGTGTTCACGACCGAGGCCACGGTGCCCTCGGGATGGGCGGCGGGCGATCCCTCCACGAACTGGCCGGGCATCTGAGCAGGGGCGCCCCCTCAAGCCGGCCTCGTCAACGACGCGACCTTGCCGCCATCGTGCCCCATGTCGCGCCGATCACGTAGCCCCTCCCACGAACCAGGCTCCGGCGCCACTCGACCGGGCGATCGCCGGCGTAGGCGACGCGCTCGACCTCGAAGACACCTTCGCCACGGCCTGGTCGCAGCAGCTTGCGCTCGGCCTGGTTGCAGGTGACTGCCCGCAGCCTCTCGCTCCCGCCTGTGATCCGCACGGCACAGAGCGTCTCGAGCAGGCCATAGAGCGACCCCTGGGTGAGGTCGCCACTCACCAACGCCCGTCGTTGCGCGGCATCGATCGCCAGTGCCGACCGATCCAAGGCGAGCGGCTCACCGTCCGCGTACCGGAGGCGCTCGATCCACTGGACCACCTCGTGACTGTCGGTCCCGAGCGCCCGACCTGCCGTCTCACCGGCAGGCCCTTCCGCGATGCGGATCACCCTGCTCTCCTCGGCGAGCCCAGCGGCCGTGATCGCCTGCGCGAGCCCCGCGCTCCCAAGGATCGGGGCGTCCAGCTGGCGGCGCACGACGAAGGTCCCGCTGCCACGCCGGGCGTCGAGCAACCCTTGGTCGCGCAGGTGCCGAATGGCCTCTCTGACCGTGGCCCGGCTCACGCCGAACGTCGTGACGAGCTCCGCTTCTGTCGGGAAGCGGTCGTCGAACTCCCCGGCACCCAGGCTTCGCCGGAGCTCAGCGGCAAGCTGCGCCCAAAGCGGCATCGGGTCGCTCGCATCGAGGGGCATCACAGAGCCCGGCCCCCGCGGTGGTCCTGACCTGGCTGCCCGGTCGTCGTCACGCTGACAGCCACCCGAGCAGGAACGACCCCAGGATGACCGAGAGCACGGTTGCCGAGATCGCCGTGAAGAGCCAGTCGCGACGGCGCGCGAACGCGACTGCACCAGTGAGGAGCCCTGCGACGGGAGTGAGGATGAGCAGTAGAACCCCGGCGACAGTTATCGCCTCACCGCTGCCACGCCTGATCCCGCGCCACACCGCGGTGAACGAATGCGGGAAGCCCGCCCTTCCTGCCAGGTGAGCCTGTTCGACAGCGTGCGAGCCGAAGGACGCCGGGTTGCCGACGAGGCCGACGACATACCCCGTCAGCAGGATCGCCGCGCTCACGAGCACGCCGACGCGCAACACCCTCCCTACGGCCGCGCGCACTCCACGCGGCGAGGGCGGGGTAAGGGCGCCATGGCCCCGAGCCGGCAGAGGCGTCAACCGATCCCCTTCCAGATCATCTGGACGGCGACCACACCGAGCACGCTGACAAACAACACCCGAAGACGATCCGCGCGCATGCCCGCGAGCCACTTGGACCCCTGCGTCGCACCCAAGAGGATGCCGATCGCCACCGGACCCGCGATGAGCGGGTCGATGTCACCCCGGGCAAAATAGACCACCGCGCTCGCTGCCGCAGTCAGCCCGATCAGCAGGTTGCTGGTCGCGGTCGAGACCTTCATGGGGATGTGCATCGCCAAGTCCATCGCCGGTACTTTCAGCACGCCCGAGCCGATCCCCAGCAAGCCGCTCAGCGTCCCGGCAAGGTACATGAGCGCGAGACCGAGCCCCGTGTTGGCCACGGCATAGGGCACGTCCAACCCCTCGGCCTCGTCGTAGTAGGCCGAATGGAGCGCCAGGCGGTCAGCCAGCCAGCCACCGTGAACCGCTCCCTCCACCACCCCGGCGGACACGCCGACGCTCTCCAGCACAGGGATCCGGCCCGTCCCCACCGGAATCCTGCGTTTGCTGATCATCCGCACTCCCGAGACTGCGAGAACTACGCCGAACAGAGCGAACAGGAAACGTGCAGCGAACACACCGGCCAGCAGTGCGCCCGTCACGGCCCCAAGCGTCGTAGCCAGTGCGAGGAACGTGGCGACCCGCAGGTTGGTGATGCTCTCGCTCACGTTCCTGGCGGCCCCTGCCGAAGACGTGGCCGCCACAGCGACGATCGAGGTTCCGATCGCAAGCCGGATGTCGAGGTGAAAGGCCAGCGTGAGGACCGGCACGATCACGAAACCGCCGCCGAGGCCGAGCAACGAGCCCAGCGCGCCCGCCAAGATCGAAACCCCGAAAAGCACGAGGGACAACTCGACGAGGGTCACGAACTACAGCTTACAGTTATCCGTACAATCGGACAACATTACCTGTCCGAAGTCCCTGACCCCTCGGCTTTCATCCCCACAACCGCATGAAGGTGCGCTCACAGCGAACGCAACACAGGGCAAACCCGCCTGCAGACGCGGAGAAAGGGCCGGTGGGGGGGATACCGGCCCCTTCTCAAGACTCTTCAGTTGCTGGAGGGGGGATTCCGCTACTGAGGTCTATGTACATAGTGCATGATTTCACAGCATCGGTCAAACAGCTCTTACCGATAGCTGATATCGTCGATAGTGATGGAGCTGCGCCAACTGAGTGCAATCGTCGGCATTGCCGATCATGGTTCGTTCTCCGCGGCCGCCAGCGCGCTCCAAACGGTCCAGTCGAACATCTCTGCCCACGTCAAGAAGCTCGAACGTGAGCTCGGCTGCGAGCTGGTCGACCGCTCCACCGGGCGGCTGACAGAGGCCGGTGCTCTCGTCGTCGCCCGCTCGCGGCGAGTTCAGGTGGAGCTCGACGCGATGCTCTCCGACGTGCTCGCGCTCACCCGTGAAGTCGCCGGAACCGTCCGGATCGGGATCATCGGCACGACCGCCCGGTGGCTCGTACCTCAGTTGCTGCGCACGGCCCCCCAGCGATACCCCCACCTTCACCTGGTCTTCGTCGAATTGACAACTACGAAGGTCGATGCCCAGCTCGCAACTGGTGAGGTCGACCTCGCCGTGCTCAACCTTCCGGCGAAGGGAACCGATCTCGCGCTCACCCCGCTTTTCGAAGAGGACCTCGTCCTGGTCGTGCCCTCCGACCACCCCCTTGCAGGCTCGCGCGAGGTCAGCATTCGCGCGCTGAAGGGGATGCCCTTGTTGCTGCCCGTTGCCGGCACCGCGTTTCGGGCCGACCTTGACGCCGCCCTCAACTCGACCGGCACGACGTTGCTCGCGCGCGCCGAGATCGACGGAACTCGCCTCATCGCCTCGCTGACCTTCGAGGGTTGGGGCCCCTCCATCCTGCCGGCGACCGCTGTGCCCGGCTATCTACGTGACAGCTTCGCCCTCGTCAAGCTCACCGAGATCCCCCGCCGGCTCATCGGGGTCGTCCAGCGGGCGACGGGTTTGCCCTCGGCGCCGGCGCGGGCCGTGCTCGACCTGCTCACCGAGATCGTCTTCGATCCCTCCAGGATCCCCGAGGGGCTTTCCCCGATCCCGCCCGATTCCCCGCACCCTCGCAGTGCCGGTGCCCAGGAACCTGGCGTTGTCCTGCTATAGGGCCGCCCCTAGAGGCTCTCGCCACATCAGCCACAGCCGGACCGAGGTGTCAGGCACGCTCACCTCGCCGGTGACTTCGAAGCCGTGGTGTCGGTAAAAGCTGACATTGCCCTCCTTCGAGGACTCCAGATAAGCGGCAAGCCGATCGCGGTCGCAGATCTCCAGCACCGGGGCCAGCACAGCAGAGCCGAGACCTCTTCCTTGCCACCCCGGGTCAGTGCCGAGCCCGCCCAAGTAATAGTGGGGGGTCTTCGGGTGGTGGGACTCGACGAGCTGGACGAGCCGGAGTGCCGGTCCCGTCCGCCTCCCCAGGGTAAAGAGCAGTGGAAGCTGCGCGATCACCTCGCTCATCGGGGGTGGACCGGACTGAGGAGGCATCCACATCGCGATCGATCGGCAGTCTTCGGTCGTGTAGGCCGATCCTCTCTTCATGTAGGTACTGCGGAGCTGAAACCTGAAGAAACGGCGTAGGGCCCGGTCCCGGGTTCGCAGGTCGGGGAACACGTAGGCGAGCAGCGGATCATCGTGGAAGGCCCGCACGAGCGACGCGGCGGCAGCCGGCACATCGGCTGGACGCACCAGGTGAACCTGTGGCACCGCAGGCATGGTAGTGGCATCGTCATCGTGCGCCGGGAGCATTGGCTGACGGGGAATCCGTGGGTGCCTCGCGGGGTTCTCGCTCTCATGACCCCAACCCCCTTCTCCATCAACTGGGACTATCGCTGTCCCTTTGCCCGCAACGCACACGAGCACCTTCTGGTCGCCCTCGAGGCCGGCGCCCCGTTCGAGGCCAGCTTCGTGCCGTTCTCACTCGACCAGGCGCACGTCGAGGAGGGCGGTACGCCGGTCTGGGAGGACCCGCAACGACAAGCGGGCCTGCTCGCCGGACAGGTCGGGATCGTCGTGCGCGACCGTTTTCCCGAGAAGTTCCTGCACACGCACCTGGCACTGTTCGCGCTCCGCCACGACCAGGGTCGTGACCTGCGCGACAGGGATGCGCTGGCCTCGCTCCTGGGGCAGGAGGGTATCGATCCCGATCGGGTCTTCGACGAGATCACGAGCGGGTGGCCGCTCGACGAGTACCGCAAGTCTCACGAGAAGGCGGTCGTCGACAATGCCGTCTTCGGAGTGCCGACATTCGTGACCGACGGCCAGGCAGCCTTCGTAAGGATCATGACAAGGCCGGGCAACGACGCGGCGTTGGCGACCAAGACCATCGAGCGGGTGCTAGATCTTCTCGAGAATCACCTTGAGTTGAACGAGTTCAAACACACCTCAATCCCCAACTAAACGTTCACGGCCACCCACTGCTAGCGTCGGCTGCATGCGGATAATTTCAGAGCAAGAGCTCGGGAACAGGCTCGGTTCACTGTCCGACAAGGCGCCGCGGGTTGTCGTCACCGGCAACTGGGGCTCGCCCAGGAGGGCACTCGGGATCCTCGACGCGAACCTCGAAAGTTACCGGGTGTTCATGGTGGGTTGCCATCATTCCATCTCGTCCCGGCCGGGCGTGCGTTACGAGACGCCCTTTGTCGGGGCCGGGATGCGCCATTCCTCCGCGCTCGACTACATACCCATGCGACTCTCCCTGGTTCCGCGGCTGTTCGCGATCTCCCGCCAGCCCGATGCCGTCCTCCTCCAGACCTCGACACCGAGAGACGGCAAAGTCTCGCTCGGCATCGAGGTCAACGTTCTGCCGGCGGCCTTGGAGGCGGCACGCGCACGCGGTGCGCTCGTCGTCGCCCAGGTCAACCCTCAGATGCCGTACACCTTCGGCGAAGGGGAGATTGCCACGGACATCATCGACGTCGCCATCGAGGTGGACGAAGCTCTCGACACCACCGAGGGGCACTCCTCTGATGGCCGAAAGGATCAGATCGGTGACTACATAGCGAATCTCGTGCCGGACGGCGCCACGCTGCAACTCGGGATAGGCGCGATACCCGATGCAACCTTGGAACGGCTCGTGGAGCGCCGCGGGCTGCGGATCTGGTCGGAGATGATCAGCGACGGCGTTCTCGCTCTGGAGCGGTCGGGAGCTCTTGACCCGGACCATCAGATCGTCACGTCCTTCATCGGCGGATCCGAGGAGCTCTACAAGTGGGCCGACGGCAATCCCAGGCTGCGGATGTTCCGGACCGAGACGACCAACGACCCGGCGATGATCGCGCTCAACCCGATGATGTTCTCCATCAACGCGGCCGTGCAGATCGACCTATTTGCCCAGGCGAACGCGAGCTACGTCGGTGGCCGTATCTTTTCCGGCTTCGGTGGCCAGACCGACTTCATCGTCGGGGCGCTGCACTCCGCCGGCGGGCAGGCCGTGATCGGTCTGCCATCGTGGCACGACAAGTCGAAGACCTCCACGGTGGTCCCGCTCTTGGACATGCCCGCGACTTCGTTCCAGCATTCGGTCGTGGTCACCGATCAAGGCTGCGCCCACGTCTTCGGGCGCAGCCAGCACGACCAGGCCCGCCTGCTCATCGAAAAGGCTGCCGCTCCGCAGGCCCGCGACGAACTCTGGGACGCCGCTGAGCGGCTCGGCCTCGCGGACTCCGACAGCGGGACCAAGCCTCCTGACGATCTGTAGCTCCCAGTCCATGGCCGCCGTGCCCAGCTGGCAACCACCACGGTCGTGAGCACGCGCCCTGGTGCTCGAAAACGGTTCGTGACGCTCAGTCGAGCGAGATGGGCTCGTCATCGTCGGCCAAGCCTCCGGCTCCGATCGGCGTCTCAACCGCAAGAGCCGCTTTCTCGGCCACCAGGCTGCGGATCCGCTGATGGAGCTCGATCATGAGCTCGGGGCTCTCCCGTAGGAATTGCTTGGCATTCTCACGGCCCTGGCCAAGCTGCTCGCCCTCGTAGGTGTACCACGCGCCGGACTTCTTCGCGATCCCTAGATCGACGGCCACGTCGAGCACGGAGCCCTCTCGGCTGATACCCCTGCCGTAGACGATGTCGAACTCGGCCGTGCGGAAGGGGGGAGCACACTTGTTCTTCACGACCTTGACCCGCGTGCGGTTGCCGATGACCTCGGTCCCGTCCTTGATGGACTCCAACCTGCGAATATCGAGCCGGACCGAGGCGTAAAACTTGAGCGCGCGCCCTCCGGGCGTGACTTCCGGCGATCCGTAAACCACGCCGATCTTCTCTCTCAGCTGGTTGATGAACAGAGCGATCGTCGACGACTTGCTGAGCGTGCCCGTGAGCTTGCGCAGCGCCTGGGACATCAGGCGTGCCTGCAGGCCGACATGGGTGTCACCCATGTCACCTTCGAGCTCGGCACGTGGTGTGAGCGCCGCCACCGAGTCGATGACGATCACGTCCATCGCTCCGGAGCGGATGAGCATGTCGGCGATCTCGAGCGCTTGCTCGCCTGTGTCGGGCTGGGAAATCAGCAACTCGTCGATGTCGACACCGATGGCTTTGGCGTAGACGGGGTCGAGAGCGTGCTCCGCATCGATATAGGCACAGATTCCCCCATTACGCTGGGCTTCCGCAACCACGTGCAACGCGAGGGTCGACTTGCCGGAGGACTCGGGCCCGAACAGTTCAATTATCCGCCCTCTGGGGAGCCCACCGATTCCGAGTGCGAGGTCAAGGGCCATCGCCCCAGTCGAGATCACTTCGATCCCCATGCCGGTGTGCTCACCCATGCGCATGACTGAGCCCTTCCCGAACTGCTTCTCAATCTGGCTGAGTGCCGCCTCGAGTGCCTTGTCACGCTCCATGGTCGGGTCTCTCTCCTCTCGTGCTGCCCGTCGACGGTCCAATTCCGAGTCGGGACCTCTCTGCTGTGGTGTTGCGTCATCCCGCCTCACCGGTATCACGCCGGCAGGCCGCAACCTACGAAATGGGTATGTCACTCCCGTCACGGGTCCCTGCTGCGAGGTCATGACATCACTGTAGTTCCAAACATATGTTCGTTGGTGGACCTCGGCGCGGCTCTGTCCCCCAGCGGCGCTGGTACGCAAAGGCCTGACAGAACCTGACCTTTGGCTCCTAGGCTTCCGCACCTGTTGCGCCAAGCCGGCGCCGCAGGACGTTCAAGGCCGAGATGGTCGCAAGCTGTCGGACACGCTCCCGATCGCCAGGCAGGCGAAGCTCGACGGCATCGGGCGCCGACCCCGGCACAGCGAGGCCCACGACAACGGTGCCGACCTGTCGGCCCTCTTGTTCGGAGGGGCCGGCGACACCGGTCGTCGCGAGGCCGACGTCGGCCCCGAGCACACGCCGCGCACCTTCAGCCATGGCCGCCGCCGCGTCACGCGAAACGACCGGCCCGTCCGCCACGCCGAGCACCGACCGCTTGACGCCGGTGTCGTACGCCACGACGGCGCCTCGGAACCACTCGCTCGCGCCCGGCACGCCCACAATCCGGGCCGCGACAAGACCGCCCGTCAGTGATTCGGCAATCCCAAGGTGCCAGCCGCGCTCGAGCAGGAGCCGGCCCACTGAGCCCTCCATCGTCTCCTCGTCGACTCCGAAGACCGCTTCACCGACGAGCGCGCGTATCTCGGCTTCCTCGACATCGAGCGCCCTGTTCGCAGTGTCGTCGTCAGCAGCCTTCACGGTGAGGCGCAGCTTGATCCCTTCGATGCCGCTGGCCAGGAAGGCAATAGTCGGCATGCCCAGTCCCCCAGTCCCGAGCACCTCGACGCGGCCTGAGACGAGCTCGGCCAGACCGGACTCGCTGTGGCCCCAAGTCTTGAGCGTCCGGCTGCGGATCACAGCCGCCTGCCCGGATCGCCGCCGCAGATCGGGCAGCACAGCTCGCTCCATCATGTCGTGCAGCTCGTAGGGCACTCCAGGCAGCGCGTAAATCACCTTGTCCCCGACAGGGCAGATGAGGCCCGGCGCAGTGCCCATTGTCTGGTGGATCACAGTCGCGCCTTCGGGCACGTCGGCTTGTTGCTCGTTGTTGGCCGGCATCGTCCGGCTCGACCCACGAGGCACGAAGCGGTCCCTGATGGTCTGCATGACGGCCGCGTCCCGGCGCAATGGCGCGTTCATCACGACCGCGATCGCCTCCCGGGTGACATCGTCCTGGGTCGGCCCGAGGCCGCCACACACGATCACTGCTTCGTTTCGCCCGAGTGCGGTGCGCAGCACAGAGACAATGCGCGCGACGTTGTCACCCACCCTCGTCTGGAAATGGCAGTCGATTCCCGACAGGGCTAGCCGCTCTCCGATCCAGGCAGAGTTCGTGTCGACGATCTGGCCAAGGAGAAGTTCCGTCCCGACTGCCACGACCTCGGCTCGCATACGACGTCCCCGGACTGGCGGCCGTGCTCAGGCGACGTGACGATCGACGTTGCCGGGCGTCGGAGCGTCGGCACCAGCGAGGAGTTTGCGCGAGTCGCGGAGGTACTCGAGACCGGTCCACAACGTGACCGCGACGACGAACCACAGCACCCAGCCCACCACGCCTCGCGTGGTGCAGACCTACCGGTGGCAGGAAGGCGAGCCCGATCACGACGTCCTGCAGCAACGTCTTCGCCTTCGCCGCAGTCCTGGCTGGCACCGACACTCCGCGTCGTGCCGCGTAGCTCCGGAAGACGCTCATGGAGATCTCACGTGCCGCGATCAGGATCACAGGCAGCCAGCTCACTTCTCCGATTGCCGCAAGCGCCGCAAGCACGCCGAGGACGATGCACTTGTCGGCGAGCGGGTCGAGGAATGCTCCTGAGCGTGTCGTGCCGTAGCGCCTTGCGACGAAGCCGTCGAGGCCATCGGACGACGAGCAAATGAACCAGAGACCGACGAGCAGCCAAGTGGATGGCCCGGTGGCGACCACGAGCGCGACCATCAGCGGCGACGCAAGCAACCTGGCGAGCGTCAGCGCGTTCGCAGGCGTCATCAGAGCCGATGGTCCGAAGACCTTGTCGCGGTCACTCATGGGGCCGACGCCCCCACGAGCTCGAGCACGGGCACCGCCTCGAGATCGGGCCCGACCGCGTCGGTGCAGCGGACCGCGCCCAGCCAGCCTTCCGGGACAGAACGTGGCACCCGCACGATGCCGTCGATCTCCGGTGCTTCCCGATAGGACCGGGCACGGCCGGGCCGGTCGACCAGCACTTCGCTCGTCGTCCCCACCAGCTCCTGGCGCCGACGAGCCGTGATCGCCTCCTGAAGCTCCGAGCACTCCCGGAGGCGCTCGAGTGCCAGCGAGCTCGGGACCTGATCGGCCAGACCGGCGGCCAGCGTCCCGTCCTCGCGAGAGAACGTGAAGAACCCCGCCCAGTCGAGGTTCGCCTCTTGGATGAACCTCAGCAGCTCGTCGTGGTCCTCTTCGGTCTCGCCCGGATAACCGAGTATGAATGACGAGCGGAACACGGCGCCTGGCTCGAGGCGCCGGATCCGTCCGATCCGCTCGAGGAACCGGGTGGCGTCCCCCCAACGCCGCATCTTGCTCAACAGGGGGCCCGAAGCGTGCTGCAGGGAGAGATCGAAGTAGGGAACGCCAGTCCCGACAATCGCATCGACGAGTCGGTCGCTGAGCGAGGACGGGTAAAGGTAGAGCAGGCGGACCCGATCGACTCGCTGCGCCGCCGCGCTGATCAGCTCGACGATGCCGGGACCCGCCCTGTCGGGCTTCCCCGCCGCTGCGGTGCGATCACGACCGTAGGAAGCAAGATCCTGCGCGACAAGGACGATCTCTCGCACCTTCAGCGCCTCGATCTCGGCAAGGATCGAAGCAGACGGCCTCGAGCGCTGCTTTCCGCGGAACGACGGGATCGCGCAGAACCCGCACCGCCGGTCGCAGCCTTCGGCAACCTTGACGTAGGCCCATGGCGCGCTCGCTGGTGGCCGGGGGAGCTCCAACAGGTCGAAGCTCTGCGGCAACCTGCCAGCGCCCGAGTCATCCGAATGGGCCCGCACAACTCGCCGGGCAGTCTTCATCTCGACCGGCACGCCGAAACCGGCGACGAGGTCGATCTCACCGAGCGCCGCCGCGAGCTCTTCACCCGAGCGCTCGGCGAGGCACCCCGTGACGACGAGCCGAGAACCGGGCTTTCGCAGGTCGTCGAGCTCGAGGATGGTCTCGATCGACTCCTCGCGCGCGGCCTCGATGAAAGCGCACGTGTTCACGACGACAAGATCGGCCTCACCTGGATCCTGTGCCGGCTCATAGCCGCCAGCGGCCAAGCGACCGATCAGCTTCTGGGAGTCCACCTCATTCTTCGGGCAACCGAGCGTCGTGATCCAAAAGCGCTCGTCCACCTACGAAGCGTACCAATGCCGGGGCGCCGACCTCTTGGCACTCTCAGAGTCGCTCGA
This sequence comes from uncultured Acidimicrobiaceae bacterium, assembly GCA_963727645.1. Classification (GTDB taxonomy): domain Bacteria; phylum Actinomycetota; class Acidimicrobiia; order Acidimicrobiales; family Bog-793; genus Fen-455. The sequence continues at coordinate 28,364 of CAVSHA010000018.1, read as the reverse complement.
GTAGCTTCCCGACGCTTCTGCTCGTACTCGGCATCGGTGATGACGCCGTGGCGGTGCAGCTCGGCCAGCTCGCCAAGCTGCTGAGCAACGGTCGGCACCGTGGCACGCGGCATCGGTTCCATGCCCTGTGCTGATGCGACACGCGGAATGGGATCGGTGACCGGTGGTGCTGTGTGCACACTCGGTGCCGCTGCCGGCCCCGCAGCTTCGGTTGGGACGACTCCCTCAGGACCTTGCGCCGGCGGGTAACCACCGGCGCTCTTGGCCACGACACGGTTGATCAGTGACTGCACCTCGTCGGGTCTGCTGATGTCGGGAAAGGGATCTTGCCCATGGCGGCCGGCGGACTCGACGGTGAGGCTCCCCGCCCTTACGATCCGCTCGACGACGGTCTGGTGATAGGTCACGTCCTGCACACGCCCGATCGGGATCTCCCTACCGGTCCTCCTCAGCACACCGGTTCGGTAGACGATCCGCTGAGAGGTGACGACAAATGTCGTCGTGCGCCAACCGACGTAGCGGGCACCGAGGTACACGAGCGCGAGGACGGCGATGCCGAGCCGGGCCAACTCCGCCACACCTGGAGCGCTCGCCCAAAGCACAACCGAGGCCAGGCAGCCGGCGAGGACCACTACGGTGCAGACCGACGGCCAGAACAAGTAGGACCAGTTCGGCCTCGAGTCGAGGTAGATCTCCTCGCCCGGACCCAACAGTCTCGTGGGAAAGCTCACCTCGCCTGCCCGGGCATCGACCTGCGGTTCATCCGAGCTTGCTCGCGATGGATCCTGCGAGCCTGAGCACCGACCCGTCCGAGCCCGCCGACGAGTAGGCAGCCGCAGGTCGTCTGGTGGCTTCGGCCACCAGGTCGAGCAACAGCGCTGTGAAAGGCAAGCGGGGATCGATCCACAGGTAGTGCGAGAGCGAACCGGGGATCGTGTTGATCTCGTTGATGAACACGTCCTCACCATCGGACAGGAAGTCCAGCCGTGCGACACCGCGCAAACCCACGAGCGAGGCGACCTCGGTAGCGAGCGCCCGAATGCGCTGCTCGACCTCGGGCTCGATCTGCGCAGGCAGTTCGCGCGGGGCAGATGTCATCCCCTCCGACCCGACGTACTTGTCCTGGTAACCAAGGATCTCTCCCCCACTGCGCGTCCGGAGCGGCCGTTCGATGGCAGACAGCTGGAGCTCCGGCCAGCTCCTGACGGCGAGCTGCAAGTCGAACATCTCCGATTGGTACGGCTCGAGAACCGCGCCTCGACGGAGGTGGGGGTTCGCCTTCAGCCGGGCTCGTGCGGTGTCGAAGTCTGCGACGACCTCGATGCCGATGGAGGAGCCGCCGAAGCGCGGCTTGACAATAAAGGGGGGGGAGAAGCCGGGTTCCTCGCTGTCCTCGCTCAGTGGCACCCGCGGCAACGCGGGCAAGCCCGCATAGATCACAAGCGCGCCAAAAGAGAGCTTGTCCATGCCGAGCGCAGCGCCCATCGCCGTCGGGCCGGAATAAGGAACCCCCGTCAGGTCCAAGGCGCCCTGGAGGGTTCCGTCCTCTCCCGGGCCGCCGTGACAGCATACGAGCACTGCATCAAGGTCGAGGCGGTCCTCCTTGGACCGCAACCCGCTCGCGGGCCTGGCAAACCCACCACCTGACCCGCTTATCAGGCGCAGGCGTACAGCGTTGGCGGGGACTCCCTCGACAAATCCTGCCGCTTCGGTCGCGGCCTGAACCTCGTACCAGTCACCCGACTTTGACCAGTACAGCGACCTTACGCTGCCGACTCCCGGAGCGTGGGCGAGAGCGTGGGCGACCTGAAGGCCCGTGAGGATAGACACGTCGTGCTCGGGCGACGGGCCGCCGTAGATCACCCCCACACGCGCCGGGCGGCTGCCCGGGCCCGCGCCGAGATCAGCCGAACGCGCCTGAGCGACTGCTTTCGGCAAAACGAACGCTCCCCGATCGTCGAAATCCAGGCGCCTCGCACTTGGCCTCATCGTGGGGCCACTTTATGCCACTCTCCAGCCGCGAAGGTTAACCCGGCTGCGCCGCATCGGCGCCTTCTTCTCCCACGGATCAGTACCGCGCTCAGGGGAAGTGGTCCGGGAGATCGTTCTCGAACAGCACGGCGTCGCCCGGACCCAGCTCCTCATGCGCCCACGCGACCGCCTCCTCCCGTGTACCCACGAGCTTGACCGACATGGCACGTCCGGTCCGGAGGCAACCCTCGACCAGCGCCGCCCTGTTCGTCCTTCCAACAACAACGAGATCTGTCACAACGCGGGCCGCCTTCTCGGCGAAGGCGGCATTCTCAGCAGGCTGTGTCTTGCCGAGCTCCACCATTCCAGGTGTCACGAGGACCCGTCGCCCTTGGCAAGCCTCGGACTCGAGTGCCTCGAGGGCGTGGCGGGCACCGGCCGGGTTTGCGTTGAACGTGTCGTCGAGCACGACATAGCCGGCATTGGCCTGGTAGCGCTGCAGGCGGTTCGGCACGCCCGGCAAGGAGGCGAGGCGCCTCACCACCACCTCAGGGTCGATGCCGAGCTCGACCGCCACTGCTACCGCACAAGCGGCGTTCGATCGGATAGGCGATGGGGACCCCGGTGCCAGCACGATGGCACCCGACGACCTTCCGCCCAGTCGTAGCTCGAGGCCGTCCGAGTGTTCGAGCACGGCGACGTCCGCGCCCGGATCGGTCCCCGAGACACGCACCACTTTCTGGGTCGCTCCAAGGCGTCGCGCGAGTCCCTTGAGCCGTTCGTCGTCGACGTTGAGCACGACCACACGAGCAGCCGAGGTGATCTCCGCCTTCGCCGAGAGCGTCCTGTCGAGGGTGCCGAAACGCTCCAGATGAGCCGGCCCGATTGAAGTGATGACCGCAACCTCCGGCTGGAGCCAGCCACAAAGGGCCGAGATCTCACCCGGGCCGTACGCACCCATCTCGGCCACGAGCACTTCGGTCCCAGCCACGAGATGCTCGTTGACCGTGCGGGCGAGCCCGGCGCGGTTGTTGAAGCTGCGTGGGCTCGCCACGACGCTGCGATCGCCGGCGATGAGGTGAGCGACGTAGGTCTTCGTCGTCGTCTTCCCGTACGACCCCGTGATAGCCACCACGAGGGGCCGAATCCTGGCAAGCACAGCCGAGGCGCGCACGACGTAGCGTTGCGCCAGCAGGTTCTCCACAGGCCTCACAACCGCGAGCGCCACGTCGACGAGCAAGGGAACGGTGATCGCGCTCCAGGCGGCCGCGAGCACAGCGCCGGAAAGACCCTCGTAGGCCGCGGTCAGCGCGAGGGCCAGGCCCTCCAGCCCCACGGTGACGAGCGCGAGCTGAACCATCCGGCGTGTCCACACCAGCCGCGACGTGCGACCCCGCAAACGAAGGCCGACCGGGCCAATTCCCACGACGGCGGCAGTCGCCACGGCGGCAACCGCGGTGACCGCCGCCGTGCCGGCGGCAACCACGGCTGCTACGGCGAAAGCAATGTTCAACGGCGTGCCTACCCACCAACGCCATGCGAAGCGCGCAGTCGAGCCCGGCAAGTAGTGCTCGCGCTGGGCGACGCGAAGCCATCGCAGGTCGGCACAGACCATCGAGGCGACGAGTGCGCCGAGGGCGACGGCGTCGAGCGCGGTCACAACCCGGACGTGCCCTCGGTCGACTCTCCGACGATCACGTCTTCAGCCGCCCGATCGCTGCACGCAGCTCGCCTGGAACCGTGAGAGGTGTGAGATGACCTGCACCAGGACAAACGACGAGATGCGAATCGGCCAGCTCATGTCGCAGCTGTTGGGCCACCTCCAAGGGAGCGGCCATGTCGTCGTCGCCCCAGACCAGCTCGACGGGACACCGCACTGCAGCCAGCGGCGCGGTGTAATCCTCGGCAAGAGTGCGCACGAGAACGTCCCGCATGACGCCAGAGGCCGCGCGGTAGTCATCGGACCCGTAGCGCCGCCGTAGCGCCTCCATCCTCTCCTCGCCTATCACTCCGTGCGCCGCGAGCCCGCGCGCCATCCTGAAGCGCAGCCGCGGCCTCGAACGGGCTCCTGGAGGCCGATGAAGCGGTGTTCCGCTCAAGACCAGGCCGGCAATCCTGTCCGGGTGGTTCGCGGCGAGATGCACCGCGACGCGGCCGCCGAAGGAATGCCCGAGCACCACCACCCGCGGCTGCATCTCGTCGAGGACTGCGGCAACGGCTTCGGCGTACTCCGGGCTCCCCCACACCGCCTCGGGCGCAGCGGCGCTCCCGAACCCGGGCAGGTCAAGTGCGATCGCGTCGATTCCCGCCGGCGCGAAAACCGCGTCGAAGTCCCGGTGGTCCCGTCGCCATCCGTGCAGCGCCAGGACCCACGGCACGCCCGTGCCGTACGACTGCCCGAACAGGCGTGAGCCGGCGAAAGACGTGAGCATTTCGCAAAAGCTAACGCGTCCTTGGGTGAGCGCACCTGACAGCTGCAGAAGGCTGTCCTCCGCGCCCCTGAACTCTGAGACACCCGACCGCTACGGTCTGTTCATGGACTCGAGCCTGACACGGTCGGGCGACCTGGCTTCGCGGCTGCTAGCCGGATGCGACCCGCTCCAACGCGAGGCGATCACGACTCAGGCACGGCCCCTGTGCGTGTTGGCACCTGCTGGCTCCGGCAAGACGAGGGTACTCACGCGTCGCATCGCCTGGCGGGTGAACGAAGGTACTGCCGCGGCACGGTATGTGCTGGCTCTGACCTTCACTCGCAAAGCCGCGTCGGAGATCCGGGGCCGCCTGGCGAGCCTCGGTCTCGCCGAGCCGGCGACGGCTGGGACCTTCCATGCGGTAGCACTCGGGGAGCTGAGGCGCCTTGCAACCGAACGTAGCCGACCGGCGCCGGTCGTCCTCGCCTCCAAGGCTCGTCTGCTCGCCGCGGCCGGCGGCCAGGACATCGGCCCCGACCGGGCGACGCTCGCCGATCTCGCCTCCGAGATCGAGTGGGCACAGGCTCAGTGCCTGACGGCCCGGGACTACCAACGAGCCGTCATCACCTCGGGGCGACAGAGCCAGTGGGACCCAGTCGTCGTCACGGAGATCTGGAAGCGCTACGACCGGGAGAAGCAACGCCGTGGTGTGCTCGACTTCGACGATCTTCTGCTTCGCTGCGCGACAGAGCTCGACAACGACCCAGAGTTCGCAGCTTCGGCCCGGTGGAGGTTCCGCCACCTCTTCGTTGACGAGTACCAGGACGTGAACCCGGCACAGGTGCGGCTGCTTGATGCCTGGCTTGGCGACAACGACGACCTCTGCGTGGTCGGCGACCCTGACCAGGCGATCTATGCGTGGAACGGGAGTGACCCCCGGGCCCTCATCGACTTTTCGCAACGGTATCCCGGTTCCCAGATAGTTCGGCTTGCTGTCAACTACCGCTCGACTGACGTCGTGCTCGCGATCGCGTCATCGGTCCTGACAGCTGAACCGACCCTCGGCCCCGGCCCGTCGGTCCGCGATCAGTCGGGTGAGTCGAGTGCGGGACCCGCAGACCTTGTGGTAGCCGGGTACCCCCGGCCGGGCAGCCCGGCACGACCGATCGTCGCCTACGAGACCGACGCCGATGAGGCGTTGGGCGTTGTCACCGCACTGAGACGGGCCCGGAGCCCTGGCGCCGCGTGGTCCAGCCTCGCTGTCCTGGCCCGTACGAACGCCCAGCTCGTGCTCTTCGAACGTGAGCTGGAGGCCGCGGGCATCCCGTTCCGAAGTGGAGGCGGTCGCGGCGTTTCTCGCGCGCCCAACGGTTCGCCGCGCCTTGGATCGCCTGACGAGCCCCTCGGACTCACCGGGCATTCCCGGGTGGCTCGAAGAGCTGGCCGATCTGGCAACCGGGCCACCTGTAGTGGTCGTGGACGATGACTTCGATGTCTCGGGCACCCCCCAGGGCCGTAATGACGTTGGCGGGATCGCGCCGATCGACGATGATCTCGTCGAGCTCGGCGTCCTGGCCGCGGAGTACCTCCGGTACGACTCGAACGCGAGTGCAATCGGCTTCGTCTCCTGGCTCGAGGCGAGCCTGCGTTCCGATCCTCCTCGGCAAGTCGGCGACGCCGTCGACGTCATGACCTTTCACCGCGCAAAAGGTCTCGAGTGGAGGGTCGTCTTCGTTACCGGCCTCGAGGAGGGTCTCGTCCCGATCGCCCATGCCCGCAGTCCCGAGGCGGCCGCCGAGGAGCGCAGGCTGCTCTACGTCGCGTGCACGCAGGGCCATGGACGACCTTCGATGCTCGTGGGCACGCGAGCGGTCCTTCGCAGGTCGCCGTTCGGCCCGCAGGCCTTCGCCATATCTTTCGGCCATCGAGGCCACCTATCACGACCTTGCACGACTGGCCGAGGTGACACCCGAGCAGTCCCACGCCTCGCAACGGGAGGTGAAGGCCCTGCTCGCAGGCCGACGGCGAGCGAGCCGGGCCCCTGACTACTAGTGGCGACCGGGTTGCGCCTGATGGAGCCATGGGGTCGTGCCCCAAGCTGGATCATCCGAGTAGCATCGTGAGCGCACTAGCATCCCTGGTGCTCAAGGGTCCGGGCGCGACGGGAAACGAAAGCCTAAGTACACAGAACGGCACGTAATGGGCGGCTCCGTGAGAAGACGAGGCGTCGGGCGATTGTTTGGAGCTCTGCACGGGAGGAGGGTGGCTGATGCCTAGAGACGGCGACAGCGGCGCGTCGGACCTGGAGGCACGCAACCACTACCTGAGCATCATCGACGATGCCTGGGAGGTCTATCGCGAGGCCGTCGAGGGTGCATGGGCGGACTACGAGGAAGCCCTCAAGCCGGTGCGCGACGTGTACGAGGAAGCACAAGCTGCCGCCGAGGAGGCCCATGGCAGTGCGATCGACGCAGCCTGGGCCGACTACAAGCAGGCGGTGGCGAATGCACCGGCGACAATGCGCCGTGACCTCGTGGCCCAGGCACGTGCTACCTACAACGAGCTGGCTGCGCAGATCCGCAAGACGTACAACGAGAGCATGGCTATCGCCCGGGACGGCTATCTCAGGTCTGTGGACGAGGCAAGGGCGTCCTACCGAGCGGCGGTGGACGGTGAGCTCGACGCTCATCGTGAGGCCGTGCGCGTGGCCTGGAGCAGCTACCTGCAGGCGGTCGACTCGAGCCTGCTCGCCGAGGATTGAGCTGTCTCAATCCACGGGCGGCCTTCGCCACTGATAGATTCCAACTGCGTAATCGGTCCAAATGATCGATTCGAAGCTAGACCGGGCTTCCGAGCTCGCTGGCGGCCCTTGGGCGACTGGACGCAGGCATGCATATTTCAGCCAGGATCGAGTACGCGCTTCGGGCGCTGTGCACATTGACGGCACGAACAGGCGAGCCGCTCACCGCTGAAGAGCTGGCGGAAGCTCAGGGCCTTCCCGTTCGTTTCTTGCGCGCCATACTCAACGACCTGCGCCGGGTGGGGATCGTCACGAGCCAGCGCGGCAACGAGGGTGGCTACAAGCTCGCGCGGCCAGCGTCGGAGATCACCATCGGCGAAGTGTTCCGTCGCCTCGAGGGTCCCCTGGCAGAAGTACGCGGCATGCGACCCGAGTCGGCCAGCTACGAAGCTGACGCGATACATCTGCAAAAGGTTTGGGTAGCAGTCCGAGCATGCCTGCGGGGTGTGCTGGATGAAGTGACCCTGGACCAAGTCGTGTCCGGCAAGCTTCCTGACCAAGTCGTTCGCCTGGTGACGAGCCCTGGCGCGTGGGAACCCCACTAACCCATGACACGGCCGGCTGACTAATCCATCAGCGCGCCCGGGCCCCCTGACAGTCTCGGAACTCGCGTTCGCCATTCGTGAGCCCGTCACGATCCAACGACCGTCAACCGCGTAGGGCTCGATCGGGAACCCGAGAGCCAACAACAGCGGTCCAAGTGCTTCGTTGAGTATGTCCACGGACTCGATCTCAGCCGAAGGCACAGGCTCGCCAGGGTCGGCCGAGTCCCGCCAGATCCAGCCCACCACCACGCCACTTTGACCATGACGGTCCACGGGCACGATCGCCAGGTAACACCCGGCCGCAGGAGAGCCGTCATCCTCCGTCTCGCGCGACCCCAGACCCAGTTCCTCGATAGCCGCGAGAAGATCGTTCCGTACTTCGCTCTAGCCCTGGCGCCCCCGTGCCGTCGGTCTCGGACGTACCCGCACTGTCAGTTCCAGACGTACCCGCATTGTCGGCATCGGGCGTAGATGACTCAGGTTCCAAGGGTTCGAACGTCCCGTCACCCATCTCTTCGCTCATCGGTTCCTGACCATTCGGTGCCCCTCGGGTATGTCGTGTCGTGTGCAACTGGGCGGCGCCTGTGCCAGCATCTCACGCCTGCTCAGCGCGGATTCCCAAACTTATGCTACGTGGCCCGACTTCGTCGGCAGTGGATCGACGGATTTCACCGCGCGGTCGTCCTCGAGTTTCGAACCTTGACCTGCGACCGAGTGGGCACGAGAGGGCACCGCGCGGCTACATGGGCATCATCCCGGCTTCAGTCAGATGGTTCACGTGTGCCTCACCCAGTGGCCCCCGGGGCGGACCCAACCGGGCATGCCTCAGTGTGGCTCGCGCGTGTACCCGCTGCGACGAAGCCGCTAAGGTACTTGACGTACGTAAGGTACGGAAGGAGGATGAAGCATGGCGACTCTCGCATTCGACAGCTACAGCGAAGGACGCGCCCACTTCAAGGAGCTGCTCGACGCGGCCCAAAGTGGCCGTCCGGCGCTCGTGCGCCGAGACGGGAGCCCGTCGGCCGTAGTCGATGCCGAGCGGCTGCGGACCCTCCTCGCCGATTCGCTCGCCGTTCACCCATCGGTGGTCGCCGAGGCCGAAGGATGGTCGATCTTCGTTCCCGGCGTTCCGGTAGCAGCTGATGGCGCGTCGTTTGACGAAGCACTCGAGGAGATGGTCGACGCGCTGCGGGAGTATGCAGAGGACTGGCAGGACCACCTGCTCAACGCACGCAACCACCGAGACAACTGGGCGCTCGTGCAGCTCGTCTCCTTGAGCGAGGATGACCAGCTGAAGAAGTGGCTCGTGGGCGCCTCGGCGTGAGCGATTGGCCGACGCCGTCACGAGCGGATCACGCCAAGTTCTGCGAGAACGAGGCTTGGCGCGTCGTCCGCGACGCGCGAGGCAGGACAGGCACGCATCACCTGACCTACGAGCTCGACCTCCCGGACGGTCGCACGCTCCGGACCCGTGTCTCCCATCCGCCCGACCGCACGGACTACGGACCGTCGATCTGGTCACACATACTGCGAGACCAGTTGGCGGTGACCGAGGCTGAGTTCCGGGTCTGTGTTCGTGGCGGCGACCGGCCAGACCGTGGCCACCCAGCTGCGCCACCCGAGGCGCTCCCCAGCGAGGTCGTGTACCTCCTGATCCATCGCGTTGGGGTCGCTGAAGACGAGGTCGCCGAAATGTCGAAGGAGCAAGCCATTGCGCGGCTGAATGCCTACTGGAGCGGTGGCTAGAGGCGCCCGACACCCCTATAAGACGTTCAGCTCCCTCTCCCCTCCCGAGATCGCGACACTACGCCAGTGTCGGAGGGGACTTTCCCACGTGCGACACGCGAGACGACATGGGATCTGGCCATTTGACTGCGCCTTTTTTCTCAGTTCTTCCCACTTGCTGCGAGGCGTGCACGAGCTGTCGCCCGCCAGCGGCATGGGACCACTTTGAAGTGGGCGTGCTCAAGCGGTCCTTGGGGCGACCGCTCACAGGTAAGCCCTGCGCTCGGCCGCGGTGAGCTGACGCTCCACCAAGCTGTGGGCGACCCGCTCCAGGGTGCTCACAGTTCCAGCGAGCTCGGTCGACCAGACGATGGCGTTGCCGCTCTCGGTCGTCGACATCACCTCGGTTCCATTTGGGCTGAATTGCGAGTCGTTGACGCCGGAACCGGTCTCGAATACGGTCAGCTGCTCGCCGGTGGCTGCGCTCCAGATGCGGGCGCTGCCGTCCGCGCTGGAGGTGACCACCTCGGAACCATCTGGGCTGAACGCCGCTGAGTACAGCTGTGCTCCCCCAGGCTCGGTCATAACCTCCAGCTGCTTGCCCGTGGCTGCACTCCAGATCCTGGCTGTGCCGTCCACACTCGAGGTCAGCACCTCGGAGCCATTTGGGCTGAACGCTGCCGTGATGACCGTCGCCTGTCTCGGCTCTGCCATCACTTGCAGCTCTTTGCCCGTGGCTGCGCTCCAGATCCTGGCTGTGCCATCGATACTGGCAGTGACCAATTCGCTACCACTGCGGTTGAAGGCTGCGCTCAAGATGACTGGCTCGGTCACCTTCCCCTCGGGTTCGGTGATGACCCGCACTTGGCTGCCGGTGGCGGCGCTCCATATTCGGGCCGTGTCGTCGTCGCTGGAAGTGACGATCTCGGCTCCGCCTGGACTGAACATCGCCGTGTAGAGAGATGCTCGGCCCGGGCTTCGCAGAACCAGAAGTTGCCGTCCGGTGACGGCACTCCACACGGTGGCAGTGCCGTCCGTTTCGCTGGCGGTGACGAGCTCCTTCCCGTTGGGGCTGAAGTCGATCGCATCGGGGAATGTAGCTCCGGTCGAATCCTCCAAACGGTGAACGAGCCGGCCGGTGACCACGTCCCAGATGTCGGCCACTCCGCTGCCCTTCGCCACTGCCGCGACGACTTCAGTTCCGCTCCGGTTGAACCCGCCACAGCCGAGCGCGGCCCTGGTCGGGTCGGTGAACACCCGTCGAGTGCCTACCGGCCGGGCGTCCCAGATCTTGGCCGTTCCGTCATCGCTGGCGGTGACAACCTCGGACCCGCTTGGACTGAACGATGCGGCTGAGACTGGGCCCCGGTGTCCGCTGAGAACAAGAATGGACTTGCCAGAGGCGGCATCCCACGTCGTGGCCGTCCCACCGGCACTGGCGGTGACCACCTCCCTGCTGTTCGGGCTGAACGCGGCCCCATTCAGCACCGGGTCCTCGAGACCGCCCAACACCTGTCGCTGCTGGCCGCTCACCGCGTTCCAGATCCTGGCTGTTCCATCGCCGCTCGCCGTGACGATCAGGGTTCCGGACGGAGAAAAGGCCGCCCCGTTGACCGAAGCCCCTCCGGGCTCTGCGAACACCATCAGCTGTTTCGCGGATTGGACACTCCAAGTTCGGGCCGCGTTGCCAGCGGCGGTGACCACCTCAGATCCATTTCGGCTGAACATCACCGTGTTCACGCCATCTTGGCCCGGTACCCTCAGCGTCTCGATGACTCTGCCGGTAGACGCGCTCCAGATCGTCACGTTGTTGTCCAAGTCAGCAACCACGACCTCAGCGCCATTCGGGCTGAACACGGCGTCGTTTAGAGGTGTCCCCCCGGGCTCGCCGAGCACCACTCGCTGCTGACCGGTCGCCGTGCTCCAGATCCGGGCTGTGCCATCAACGCCTGCCGTGACCAACTCCGTGCCTGTCGAGCCGAACGCCACCGTGCTGATCGAGACTCCGCGTGGAGTGTGCAGGACCCTGAGACGCTTACCAGTGGACGCGCTCCAGATCGTCGCATCACCGTCCAGGTCGGCAGTGGCGACCTCAGCGCCATTCGGGCTGAACACGGCAGACTGCATCGGTGCGGCTCCGGTCAAGGTCCTGCGGACTTGGAGCTGGGGAAGGGCGTCTCGAAGCGCCGTCACGGCCTGAGCCGTTGGCCGTATCCGAAGTGCCTGCAGAGCGAGCAGGGTGCTGAGCTCGGGATCCGAGCTCAGAGCGGACTCGGACTCAGCGGCTTCCTGACGCGACTCCGCGATCTCCTGGTTGGAGACCGCCTGGTTCCACTGGAACAACGCGAGCCCCCCGAGGGCCAGGGACACGACGAGCGCAGCACTCACTCCGCCGAGCAAGCTACGTTGGCGACGATCACTGGCCCGGCGGCTGGCCAACACGAAAGCGTTCTGCAGGGCCGTTGGCTCGGGTTGCTTTCCGGGGCCACGCGCCAACCACGTCTCCGCTGCCCTTAGCTCACTGCCACCCACCAACAGGCTCCGACCACGATCATGCTCGTCCCACTCGATCGCCTTTGTGCCCCAGCGCGTGTGCTCCTGGACCCAGTCGAGGTCAGTCTCGATTGCGGCAACCAAGAGATGCAACGACGTCTCAAAGTCATCTTCGAACACCCCGCGACCGGGCACGAACTGGCGGTCGACCAGCACCGCGGGAAGCTGATCAAACGAGAACGCCCTGAAATTCACAGGGATGATCCGCTTGCCAAGACTCGCGGCGTGATCGAGCTCCTTACGGCACTCGATCGACGACGCCGAGTCAGGACTGATCACGAACACAAACGAGTCAGCGGTCTCGATCGCCTCTTTCAGATAATCAGCCCACCTCGATGCTGGCGGGATGCCATGATCATCGACCCACACCTGTTTCCCCAGTCCAGTCAGCGCCTCGTGCAGACGCCTGACAAACGTGCGGTCCACATGCGAATACGATACGAACACGTCAGACACCGGACACCCCTACCGCTGCGCCGCAGACGTGGTCGAGCGGCTTGCTGGAAAGAGGACGTGACACTGCGCATCGCTGTGACAGGACATCGCTTTCTCGACCATGAGGCCGAAACACGCCGCGAGGTCAACTTTGCCGTCGATCAGGCACTGGAAGCCGGCGATGCTGGCTGTGCGCCCGGGGAGCCGGGAGGCCTCATCGTGGTGTCGGCCTTGGCCGAAGGCGCAGATCGCCTCGTCGCCCACAAGTGCCTCCGCCGTCAGGGCGCCACCCTTGAGGCCGTCCTGCCGCTGCCTGTCGACGAGTACGCGAAGGATTTCGTGACTGCCGATTCGCGCCAGGAATTCGCCGATCTGCTTGCCACGGCAGCATCGGTGGAGGTTGCGGAGGTGATGCCGACGCGGGAACAAGCCTACGAACGGGCCGGCCAACTGATGGTCGATCACTGCGACGCCGTTATCGCCGTGTGGGACGGCCTGCCGGCCCGGGGACGCGGCGGGACAGCCGACATCGTTGCCTACGCCCAGGCTCGTCGCGTGCCCATCTTTCGCGTCGACAGCCGGACCGGTCATGGATAGCTCTTGCGCCCGGCCGCTGGGAGCTGACCGGTCACCGAACTGTGGGCGAGCCGCTCGAGCCTGTTGAGCGGCCCAGCGAGCTCGGTCGACCAGATGGCGGCCGCTTTGCCAGACGCGGTCGACTGTACGCGTACCGCAGAGGGGCGCTCGTGGTGGAGAGCGAACGCGTCAATGGAGTCGAGTTCTCCGCAGTCCGGTCCGCTAGGTGGTCAGGCTCACCAATCTCCTCAGGGTCATCCCTAGGGGAAGACGATGCTGTTGACAAGCGAGTCTGCTCCGAAGAAATAGGCCAAGAAGACGTTGGCGGGAGAGGGATGACCGTTGAACAACTCTGACCTCGCGGTCACCGTCGGGAGCAACGACCCATAAGCGACCACGATGATGCCGAACCCATTGTAGGATGTCGCCGCCACGAGGACTCGGGCGGTCTGGGTCGTCCCATCGCTGCTGGCTGGCTGCACATTGAACGCTTCGCCGAAGGCAGGATGGTAGCCGATCAGCGGATCAGGCAGTTCGTAGACAGGCTGGGCGCTCGGAAAATTCTTGGAGACGAAGTACTGCACCTCCGCCTCCGGCGACGTCCCGTTTTCGGAGCCGCCAAAGACATCCAGATAGGCTGTTCCTTCAGTCCTGAATGCATAGGTCAAACCGATTCCAGAGGAATCCGTCTGGACACTCGTGGGCGTGACGTAACGCAAAGAAAAGCCTTGCGGATTCGTGTACAGAGTGCCATTGACCACAGCGGGCCCATGGGCACTCTGGAAATTCACACCTTTGCGCGGTTGGCCGATCGGTGGCCCCTGGCACTTGAGCGGGTTGCAGTACGCGGGTGGTCCGGGTGTGGCGAGCAGAGCGACGACTATGAGCGTGAGCGTGAGCACGCTCAGTCCGGCTGCAAGCAGGAGGATCATGGCGCGGTGACTGAACCGGCGGGCAGGCGACGCAAGCTCGTGGGCTCCAGGGAAGCCCACTTTCAGGCCGGGAGCGCCCGGCGGCGCGGTAGGCCACGGGGAATCTGCCAACGGTGCATCTGTCGTGCTCACGTGATGCCTCCCGACGGCGTCGTTACGCCGTTGATCAAGGGCCACGTCGCCCGTCGACGGTGGGGACGCGCTATCGCCCGCTCAGCGACGCCACATTGTGGGCAGAACGCCATGGCCGGGACCAGGTGGCTGCAGTTGGCGCACACCCGAGGGGCCCCGATCGTAACGTCGAGAGCCTCGTGCAAGAGCACGTGGTGCATGCCCGCTCTCATCGCCAAGGTCAGCACGCCGAGCGCCGCGAGGTGGATGCCGACGAGCACTGCATCCGACAGCGCAGCAATGTCGGTGAAGCCCAGCCCTACCTGCACGAGCAGGGCCAGTACGAGCGCCACCCCGGGCGAGGTGAGCCATTTGCCCTTGGCCGAGGTAGAGCGTGAGCCGATCTTGGCCCAGAACGCCGCCCCGATGAAACCGGTCGCCATGGCGCTTACCAGCGGCAGGGTCACGCCCCGCAGGATCACCTGGGTCATGTTGGCAAGGAACGCCTCGTGGGTGAGCTGGCCGTTGCTGAGCCAGGGTGCCATCAGGTCGATCGTGGCGGCCAGGGTGAAGCCGAGCGCGCCAGTCGCTCCTGCGACAAAGCCGTCAAGCGACTCGATCGGCCCGCGCTGCATTTTCCGGGCGATCACCATCGGCACGCACATGAGGAGCTGCCCGATCGCAGGCACCGCGATCGCGGCCACGAGCGATGAACCGGTGATGAGGCTCGAGGTGAACGAGGGTAGAAGAGCCTTGTCGACGTAGCTCCCGCCGATGATCGCCCAGCCGGCTCCGAGTCCGGCACCAAGCAGCAAGCAGACGAAGGTGGGCGGGAGGAAGCTGCCCTCGTAGGGATCGACTTCCCAGATGTAGAGGAGGAAGAGGAGGGGCACGCTGAGCGCGCTGACGGCGATCAACGGGGCTGTTGTGCCTGCCAGGGCAAAGATCAGCAGGAGCACCAGGAAAACGGCAAAGCCAACTCGAAAGGGAGCCTTGGCCCGGTGCGAGAGGTGGGGAAACAGCGAGGTCACAACCGAGAATCGGAAGACTGGCTCGTCAGGGAACGCAGCGTAGGAGTGCAACCGTTGCGCGGCCTGGGGTCCGCTGACGACGAGGTGCGCACCACATGCGCCGCAGAACCGCGCGTCAGGAACCACTACGGCGCAGTAGGGGCAGACCACCGTGGCGAGCACCGGCAGATCTGCTGGAGACGATGTCATCGCGCTCATGTCAGAACCTCCCCGCAATCAGGTCCCGGGCGAGGTTGTACACGTCGGGCGAACCCAGCCCGGTGGTCATGTCGTACCCAGGAGTGGCGGCATAGAAGTCGTTCCCGCCCAACGTGACGTCGTGAAAGGGCGGATAGGGGACAGAGGAGCTGGCCAGGTGGAAGAGGATGGGATTGAAGAATCCGACTGGGGGATCGTGGTGGGCCCTGAGATCCTGGTCCATGAGAGCCGTGAACCCCGCCCAAGTGGGGGCGGCTAGTGACGTTCCCCCACCTTGGGTTGCCTGCCCGTCTTCGATGATGGCGTTACCGGTGTCCGGGTTCGAGTCGGAGCTCACGTCAGGTACCTCGAGATGGTTGCCCGTGTCGATCTGTCCCCCGGTGCCAATCCCGGTCTCCCATGAGGGCCGCGCAAAGTAGTGCGACACTCCCCCGCCCGTGCCCTGGGACAACAGCGGCTCCGACCACGTCGTCTCGCCGACGTAGTTGCCCGCCGCGTCGGTCGTCAAGGTGGTGCCCCCCGTGCCCGTCACCGCCGGCAACGACGCCGGCACCAGGACACCCTGGAAAGAACTCTGGGGCGGCTGACCGTCGTCCGAGGGAGGCGTGCAATCGAGTCCACCGGAGTCGCCGCTGGAAGCAAACACGGTCGAGCCCTTTGCCTCGATCGACATCACAGTCGAGTTCAACGCCACGAGGTCGGAGTCGTTGAAAGCTTGCGTATTGGTCTCGCACGCTCCCAGACTCATGCTGATTAACGCGCCCGGCCAGAGCTTGGCCGTCTCGATGAACGCCTGCGCGAATAGATCGGCATCTGACGTCGCATTGTTGATCGAGTTCAGGTTGAAATAGACGAGATGGGCCTGCGGGGCGATCTCATGCACCGTCTCGATGTCCATCGTTGTTTCATCGTCATAACCAGTGTTCTTCCCGACCAGGGTCAGGTTATAAGGGGGCAGCTTCTCATCCGCCGCGAACGTGTTGAAGTCGCTTTGCAAGAAGCCTCCGCCTTCCATGAAGACCACCGTTTCTCCCTGGCCGTTGAAGCCGGAATTCGTCAGGGGCAGGGCGTCGTAGGCGCTCAGGAGATCGGCACTGCTCAATCCGCCTTGGGGTACATCTGAGTTGGTCGGCTCTATGAAGGAGTGGATGGTCCCGACTCCGGCGACCTCACCGCAGACTCCGGATGGAACAGCCGCCTGATGGTTAGCCGCGAAGACGACGCTCCCACTCGTGGAGCGGTAGTCGTCGATCGAAAGGTGGAAGCTGCGGTCGACGTTACCGGGGGCGCCCGAGATCGTTGCCCACCGCTGGCCAGCCGACCACTGTACGGAGAGCCGCGCCGAGCCCGCCCACTGCACGAGGCAGGTCGGCCGTGCCGCAGAACGCAG
The DNA here is from genome assembly GCA_963727645.1 of uncultured Acidimicrobiaceae bacterium. GTDB lineage: Bacteria > Actinomycetota > Acidimicrobiia > Acidimicrobiales > Bog-793 > Fen-455. The sequence goes on along the minus strand of CAVSHA010000018.1, from coordinate 11,686 downwards.
GAGCACGAGGAAGGACACCGACTTCTCACGGGCCGGCCCGATGAGGGTACCTGGGCTGCTCGACGACAACGCCCCTTGGACAGTAGCCGGCAACGCTGTTGTTGCCGGACTCTGGCGCAGCACGACAGCGGCGACACCTACCAAGACGACGAGACAAGACACGCGCAGAGCTGCGAGGCCCCGCGCTTTGGGGTTCCGTTTCAACATGGTCGGCTAACGCACGATCGGAAATTCGTGCCGCGCCCTACGCACCGCCGGTCCGTCATGCACGGACTACCTCACCACGGCTGCCCTGAACCACAGCGACATCCTCCCCCCCAAGGCCAGACGACATTAGCCCGAACTCGGAGTCGAAGCGACCAGTGCTCGGGGACCCGCCACGACCCATGTTCGATCGCCGGGTCATCATGGCAGGCGGAGCTACCTATAGCAAGGGGCAGTTTTCGCGCGTTCAGCCGTGGGTGAGAGCGAACCGCCCACGTGTCCGCCGCCCTTGCCGGAGTGCTCCCTGCCGGAACAGGCCAACCTGTTCGGGCTTGCACCGGTCCCAGACCCAGAGCGTGCTCGTGCGGCCTTCGCCTGGATGAGCTCATCGACGTGAAGTGCAAGTGGAGCCGTCGACAGTGTGGCGTCGAGACGTGCAATCATTGTCCGGCACGCCGCCGGCTTGTACCTTCTTGCTAGTTGCCGGCAACTGCGGAGACAGGGGGGATGCGACAAGTGCCCAACGCCTCGTCGCATCCGCCGAAACGGGCCCTACCTCAGGCGTCGCACAGGACGCAGAAGTCCTTGCGGTGAACTTGGTGAGAGTGACGGTGACCGACTTCAATCGCTTGGACTCAAACTGACGAACGACAGGACACCTCCCAAGGACGGACCTCGGGAACTCGATCCCGAACGGTTCGAAGAAGATCGCGACCTGCCACAGGCTCCTGGTGAAGCCGATGTGCTCGCTCTGGCCATCCACGAGGATTACGTCCGACGTCGAAAAGCTGATGGTTCGCTACCTCACGACGATCCCGCCCTCCGCAGCTGGGAGAAGCTGCCCGAATCGCTCCGAGCGTCGAGCAGGGACCAGGCGGTCGACATCGCGCGCAAACTCGCGTCCATCGGTTGCGAGGCGGTGCTCAGCGAAGAGGGTCGAAGCCGGGCGGTCGAGTTCGAACCAGACGAGCTCGAGATGCTTGCGCGCATGGAGCACGCCCGCTGGGTCGAAGACCGTCTCCGACAGGGCTGGCGCCTCGGACCCCGTCGCGATATAGCGGGTAAACGTTCGCCGTACCTCGTGCCGTGGGACGAGCTTTCTGAGGAAGTGCGCGACCTCGACCGCGACAGCGTCCGGGCTATCCCACGTCTGGTGGCCGAGCTGGGCCTCTCAATTGTCCGACGGCCTAGCCGTCAAGAGCTCTGATGCGCGGTGGCGAGGAGGGCGCCATCTCCTCGACCAAGCACCCGAGCGCGGTGTCCGCTCTTTGCTGGGTTGTCGGAGATCGAGAGATCCCGTGATTGCAAGTTGTCCGACCTGTGATCCCGAGCGACCCGGGTTGCAGAGCGGACTGTCCCCTAGACTCAAGCGATCTGGCTCGAGCTGCCGGACTTCAATCTGACGTGTGGTGACGGGCGTATTGGCGGGGGCCGCAATGACTGACGTCTTCATTTGCTATTCGCGACGTGATCTGGACTTCGTCCGCCATCTTGCGGAGGCATTGCGGGAACGTGCCACAGACATGTTCGTGGACGTTGGCGAATGGTGGCACGACGACGCGAGCCGAGAGCACACCGTGAGCACCGAGGAAGTGCCGGCTCCGGAATCGTCTGACGGCACAGGCACGCTTTCGGCAGGGGCTGCCGACCTTCCAGCCGTGGGCAAGAACCGGTTCGAGGCGATCCGCACGGTGCGCGCGGCCGAACGCGCAGACGAGGTCCACACCGCCCTCACGGGCGCGACCGCCGTGGTGGTCGTGGTGTCGCCCGACCTCGCGACCTCTACAAGGTGCCGTCACGAGATCGAGCGAGCCGTTGCGTTGCGCAAACGAATCTTCCTCGTGCGCGCCTGGGAGACCCATGTTGAGAGCCTGCCTGAGGAGCTACGGAAGTTCGAGCTCCTCCCCTTCGACGCTGACGACTTTGACACCGGAGTGAAGCGCCTTGTCGGCGAGCTCGAGGCCCACTCACGGCGGACGAGCGCTTGGGCAGCGCTGCACCGCCGACGCTGGTCGTTGCTCGGCATCTTGGCACTGCTCTGCCTGGGGCTCGGGCTATGGGGGTATACAGAGCTGTACCCGACGCTCGCATTTGTCGACCGCTTGTACGCCGCTTTCGCTCTCTTCAGAGACAACACCGCGATCTACTCGGGAGTCCGCTCGATCTCAGTGGCAGTCCCGCCGTTTCCCTGGCCACTTGAGGTTGCCCGCTGGTTCTCCCCGCTGACCCTTGTGCTCGCTGGCCTGTCAGCAATCTTCGCGGTATTGGAGGAGCCGTTCACCCGGCTGCGTATCCACGGTCTTTACCGGAGGCATCTGGTGGTCTGTGGACTCGGCCACCTTGGCCTTCGTCTGGCCTCCGCATTCCAAGCCCGTGGCGAGCGGGTCGTCGTGGTGGACCGGAATCCGTCCGCCGTGGCGCTCTCGCGGTGTCGGGAACTCTCCATTCCGGTATTGGCGGGCGATGCGACGGACCCGGAGGTTCTTCGGCAGTCCGGTGTCGCGAGGGCAACGCGCATCGTGGCTGTGTGCGGTGACAACAGCGTCAACGACAGAATCGGTGTAGCAGCGAAGAGAGTCGTGATGGCCAACGAGCGCGTGAGGAATCGACGACGCCGGCTCGACTGCTTCTTGCACGTCGATGATGACCAGATGTGCGAGCGTCTCGAGCAATCGAGCCTCGTAGACACCAACAAGAGGGCCGTGACGCTCAATTACGTCAACGTCTTCCGGTCTGGCGGGCTCGCTCTCTTGGGAGAGTTCCCGAGCTCATTCGCCGAACGTGATGGCCGCGCACCGCACGTCATCGTCGTCGGGACCGACCGGGTCGGACTGCTCCTACTCGTGGGCGCGGTCCGGGAGTGGTGGTTCGATCACCGCGAAGACGGCCTCCGCCTTGAGCTCACGCTGGTTGCCACTGACGCTGAGCAGCGGATTCACGCTCTACATCGTCGATACCCGCACTTTGAAGAAGCGTGTCACCTCACTGCCGTGAGTTGCGACCCCGCCGATCCGACGTCGCCGGACTTGCCGGCGCTCGCGCTCGAAGACGACTGGGGCCGGACCACGGTGTTCGTGAGCTACGCGGACGAGCGGGCGAGCCTCGAGGCCGTTGTGCAACTCGCAAGCAGCACGCCGTCTCGAGTGCCGATTGTGGCGCTAACCACAGGCCAGACCGGCCCGGCGACGCTTCTCGACAGGGCGGCAACACAGCTTCATCTTTCGAATGTGACGACATTCCCTCTGCTCGACCGACTGTGCCGACCGGAAGTGTTCGTGAACAGCGTCACCGAGCAGATGGCGAAAGCTCTGCACGGGAACTATCTCCGTCATCGCCGGCTTGACGGTACCTACGATCCTGCGAGGGAGTCCCACAAGCCGTGGGACGTGCTCAAGGAGACTTTCCGCGAGGCCAATCGAGACGCGGCAACGTATCTGAGCGCGCGTTTGGACGAGGCCGGCTATCGCGTCCAGGTATCCGACGACTGGGCCGTGGTATTACCCGTGTTGAGCAAGAAGGAAACGGACCGTCTGGCCGAATCCGAGCACCAACGCTGGTGCGAAGAGCGGCGGGCGGACGGCTGGACTACCGGCTCTGTAATCAACCTGCAGCAGAAGCGCCACCCTGACCTTGTCCCGTGGAGCGAGCTAAGCGAGTCCAGACGGGAGTTGGACCACGAGGCGCAGCGCGAACTTCCCGCGCTGCTTGCGAGATACGGGCTGGCTATCGTCCGCAGGCGTCGTACCGTCGCCGAATGAATCCCAGGAGGTGAGAGGTGTCTGATGCGTTCATCAGCTATTCGCATCTTGACCGGGATTTTGCGGTTCACCTCCAAACCGCTCTCAAGAGCTCCGGCAAAGCCGTCTGGGTAGACGAAGCAGATATCCCTTCGGGCTCCCGCTGGGCCGAAGACCTCAAAGAGGCCATCGAGGATGCTGACACCTTCGTCTTTGTGATCAGCCCCGCCTCAGCAGGATCTGAGGAATGCAAAAAGGAGCTCTCCTATGCCGTTGAGCTCCACAAACGCCTCATTCCCATCAATCTGAGACAGACCCCCATCGAGGCGCTCCCCGAGTCGATCAGGGCCGTTCAGTTCGTCCCACCAAGAGGCCTGTTCGAAGACGATCCCGAGCCCGACTCCGAGAGTCCTTTCGAGAGTTCACTTCAGCTGCTCATCACCACGATCGACACCGACCTCGACGCAAACCGTGAGCACACCAAGTGGGGCAAGAAGGCTCTCGAATGGGACAAGCACACGCAGGACGGCAGCTTCTTGCTGTCGGGAAGCGAACTCGAGTCAGCTGAGCATTGGCTTGTCCGCGGGTGGCAGAAGGGTCCGGAGCCCACAGAACTCCAAAAAGCCTACATTTTTGCGAGTCGCCTGAGGGCCAATCGACGGCAGCGTCGCCTACTCGGTGGGGTGAGCATCGCCCTTGTGGTGGCCCTCGTGCTCGGAGGGCTGGCGCTCGTGCAGCGAAACAACGCCATTAGTCAGTCGCATCTCTCCCAGTCCGAGGACATGGCTGCCGAAGCCACAAACCTGTTCTCGACAGATGTTCCCCTGGCCATGCTGGTCAGCCTCCAGGCTTACGAACGATCCCCTGTACTCCAAGCTCGAGATGCGCTTGTTCAAGCCGCTGAGCAGCCGCTCGATGCCACATTGTCCGAGGGCAACCCGGTCGGCAGCGTCGCGTTCAGCCCGAACGGCCAGACCCTGGCTGTAGGGGACTCCGGTGGTTACGTCGGTCTGTGGGACATGGCCAGCGAAAAGCGGACCACCGCCTTCTTGTACGAGGGCAACGAGGTCAACAGCGTCGCGTTCAGCCCGAACGGCCAGACTCTCGCCGCCGGAGACGAGAGCGGTGACGTCAGTCTGTGGGACACGGTGACTGGAAAGCGGACAGCCACCTTGTCCGAGGGCAAAGGCAGTGTCGTCTACAGCGTCGCCTTCAGCCCGAACGGCCAGACCCTCGCCGCAGCGGACTCCGGTGGTTACGTCAGTCTGTGGGACGCGACAACTGGAAAGCAGACAGCCACCTTGTCCGAGGGCAACCCGGTTGACATCGTCGCCTTCAGCCCGAACGGCCAGACCCTCGCTGTAGGGGACTCCGGTGGTTACGTCGGTCTGTGGGACACGGCCAGGAAGAAGCGGACAGCCACCTTGTCCGAGGGCAGCGCAGTCCTCAGCGTCGCCTTCAGCCCGAACGGCCAATCCCTCGCCGTGGGTGACGTCGGCGGTGACGTGGGCCTGTGGGACACGGCTAGCGGAAAGCGGACCGGCACCTTGTCCGAGGGCAGCACGGTCGGCAGCGTCGCCTTCAGCCCGAACGGCCAGACCCTCGCCGTAGGGGACAACGACGGCGACGTCGGCCTGTGGGATCCGGCCCGCAGGCAACGGACCAGAACCTTGTCCGAGGGCAGCACGGTCGGCAGCGTCGCCTTCAGCCCGAACGGCCAGACCCTCGCCGCCGGCGACGATGGCGGTGACGTGGGCCTGTGGGACACGGCCAGCGGACAGCGGACTGCCGCCTTGCCCGAGGGCAGCGCTGTCCTCAGCGTCGCCTTCAGCCCGAACGGCCAGACCCTCGCCGTCGGGGACAACGGCGGCGACGTCGGCCTGTGGGATCCGGCCCGTGAAGAGCGAACCGCAGCCCTGTTCGCGGACAGTGGGTTCGACACCCTCGCCTTCAGCCCGAACGGCCAGACACTTGCGGTTGGGGACTACGGCGGCGACCTCGGCTTGTGGAAAACGGCTGGCGGTCGGCGACCTGTTGCCTTTAATTTAGGGAGCACGGTCGTCAGCGTCGCCTTCAGCCCGAACGGCCAGACCCTCGCCGCCGCGGACGATGAGGGTCACGTCGGGCTGTGGGACACGGTCAGCGGAAAGCGGGTCGCCACCTTGTCCGAGGGCAACCAAGTCAACAGCGTCGCCTTCAGCCCGAACGGCCAGACGCTCGCCGTCGGGGACGACGGCGGTGACGTCGGGCTATGGGACCCGGTCAGCGAAAAGCGGGTCGCTACTTTGTCAGAGGGCACCCTGGTCAACAGCGTCGCCTTCAGCCCGAACGGCCAGACCCTCGCCGCCGGGGAGCAGGGTGGTGACGTCGGCCTGTGGAACACGGCCAGCGGGAAGCGGACCGCCACCTTGTCCGAGGGCAGCACGGTCAACAGCGTCGCCTTCAGCCCGAACAGCCAGACGCTCGCCGTAGGGGACGAAGGCGGTGACGTCGGGCTATGGGACACGGGTAGTAGGCAACGGATCGCCACCTTGTCCGAGGGCAGCACGGTCAACAGCGTCGCCTTCAGCCCGAACGGCCAGACGCTTGCCGTAGGGGAGAACAGCGGAACCATACTGCTATTGGACGAGAGAATTTGGAAGTGGAATTTCACATCACTGAAGCACCTCCTCTGCGATGAGGTCGGAACGAACATGACAGAGGCTCAATGGTTAGCCAACGTGCCCGACCAGCCCTACCAGAAGACTTGTCCCGCGTAGCCGTAAGGCCCCCGATCCGCAGCTCGCCACCGGCGTAACGAATGGGCACGGTGCCGAGTGGGAAAGAAGCCGGGAGCATTCCGATCTCCTGAGCCCTGACGTTCTGTGCGTTCCAGCGTCAGAAGATGCTCCGGGTGTGGCTGCACTGGAAGTCACCCAGTAGGGTGACGGCCAGACCTATCAGAACCTTTTTCCAAGATTGGGGGGTGTGATGGCTGAGTTTCCTGCGGTTACGCATGTTGCTGTGACGATCACCGATCTTGATCGGAGCCGACGCTGGTATCAGCGATTGTTCGACATGGATCCGCTGCTCGACGAGGACACCGGCCCATTCCACCACGTCGTGTGGCTACTCGGCGGCACGCTGTTCGGCATTCACCAACATGCCCACCCGTCGAGTGCAGAGTGCTTCGACGAGTTGCGGCCAGGGCTTGACCACGTCGCGTTCGGTTGCGCGAATCGGGCTGAACTCGTGCAGTGGGAAACAAGGCTGAACTCACTTGGCATCGCGCACGGCGGTGTCGTCGACGCACCCTATGGTTCGGGCTTGTCGTTCAGGGACCCAGACAACATCGCCCTGGAATTCTTCGCACCGTCCAGATAGAGCCCGTTCCAAGGCCAATAGCGCCATCGCCGCGACCTTCACGGCGGGCGAGGCGATGGATGGACTCCCCGACTGGGCTCGCGCCCTCGAATCACTAGCTCGCCGTGCCCGAGCGGTTTGTTCAACCAGCGTCGCAGATACGGTCCTTGCGGTACGGGCCCTTCCCTGGCCGCTTACTACACATCGACCGATTGGAGGAGCAGGTCCTCGAACGATCCTGGGATGAAGTACTCCCCGGCGATCGCCTCGCCCACCTTCGCCAAGTAGTCAGGGTCGGCTAGCAACAGTGCCATCTTCTTCTGAAAATCGTCCAAGCTCTCGATGTCTCTGACCACCCAGTAGATGCGGTTAGCGACACCGAAGTGCTGGACGTTCAGGACGACGTTTAGACCGGACGCCTTCTTGACGATCCTCGAAATCTCGACAGCGAACACATTCGCCTCGAGTCTTTGCCCGTCGCCGCGGCGGACAAATGTGTACATCACAGCCCCCCTTCGCTCAATACTGCGACCGCCCTGGTCGCCAGTCCGGCACGGTACTCCAATCTCGCGGTACTCGCCCAGGCCATCTCAGGGGCGCAGCACTGCCTCTGTCTGAGCGGTATCTTCCGTGCCCCGGTAGTAGGAGACCTTTCCGTCCCGGAATACGAAGAAGTGGTGCAGGTTCATGTCCAACGACTTTCCAGTTGCCCGGGACTTGGCCCGGCACCGCACCACGGTCAGAACGTCGGTGTCGTTGGCGGCGAAGCTGAATGGGGTGAACTCTTCGATCTCCATTGTGCTACCGAACTTCGCAAAGAAGTCCGCCACTCTCTCTTTTCCGTCGCGCACTCCGTACCAGGGCGCGGCTGTAGAAGCAGTGTCAGTCGCCCAGTCGACGTCGTCGGTCAAGGCGCCGAGGATGGCCTCAAGGTCACCTCGTCCAAACGCCTCGTAGAGTGTCTGAATAGTCTTGATGTTGTCGTTGGCCGACACGGCCACCACTCCCTTCCCCAGCGATTCACCGGCGTTGAACGTCGCCGTCGCTTCCGATGTGCTTGAGTCGATGGATTCCCCCGGCACGTCATGAACCAATAGGCGCCTCGTCCTTCAGGTTCTCGCGCAACCAGTCCCGCACCTCTTCGACGTCCTGGTGCCCATGAACGGTCATCGCGTGGTGTGTGGCGGCAGTGATCACCTCGTCCTCCTCACCCGAGATGGTGAGCGTGCAGCCGCTTTCGCTTGGCCAGTTCCGGCAGTCGGCAACTTTTCGGCCCATCCAAGTACCCCCCTTGCTCCCGATTGTCTCGGTCGTCACATCGTCTCGACGCTGCGCACGTCGAGGTTGCGGAACAAGATCGGGCCGTCACACAGTTGGCGTAAGCGCTCCGCGAAGGACGCCGTCTCCGGGAGGTCCGAGTTGGCCATGGCCTCGTCGTAGGAGGGGAACTCCACGATCTGGACATAAGTGTTCGGACGTTCCCTGTCCTGAGTGAATGTGCCTCGCTGTGCGGTCCGCCGTCCCGAGGTCTTCGTCCGCCACTCGCCCAGGAGTGCCTCTACCGCGTCCGGCCGCGTAGTTGTGATCTCGATCAACTGGATAAACGCCATGGTGACTTCCCCCTAGCCACTTTCCGCGAGAACCTCGCCCCTGGAACACGATAGTGGCGACCGCGTGCCATTTCAATCGGTTTCTTCCGAGCCCAACCGTGCGCCTCAGGACCTGGCTTCGGAAGGAAACTCCCTGGTACCAGCTCTGCGAAGCGTGGACCTGGAGCGTGACCGTGGTCTTCGACTCGAAGTGCCTGCAGCGGTCAGCGCGGTACCCCTGTGTCCCCCCGTCGTCCAGCGACGTTGGCTGTTCGCTCAGGGAACACGCGAATCCTCACCGCGTCACAGGGATTGGTGCCAGAGGTGGCATCTTGCGTTGTGGGCGGGAGCCACGCTCGAGACGCTCGACCCGATTCTGAGTTCGACCACTGCGTCTCTGAATTGCCACCGACCACGCAGATCACCCCGTCGCCGCGCTGTCCGTCGCGACGGCGATAGTTGGCGCTTCATCGACGCGCGCTCCTTACACCTTCGCTGCCCTCCCGCCTGATCCTAATCCGCGGGTGTTCAGAGCTGATCCTGGCCAGATGGCAATGGATACGCGTGTCGCCTTCCGGGCCAACCTTGGCAAGAACAGGCCACCTCAATGAGCAGTCGTGTTCTCCACAGCTCTCGACCATAGAAGAACCCGGGAGTCAGGCACGCCCCTTCGTCTCCAAGCATGCCCCTGAGTGCGGCACCGACCTCTCGACCACGCGATCCGTCGTCACCGAAACGGCTGCGGGATGGCTCTACCAGACTGACCGGTCCTCCCCAGCCGAGACAGGCACATTTGGTAGGTGTGAGCCATTGCGCGGCCTGATTTGTCGATGCCAACCCCGCCGAGGGGTAAGCGCCGTTGTGCGAACACAACCCAATGGGTTGACACCCACGGGCGCCGTCCCCGCGTCAATCGACCCCGGTTTGCGTCCCGGTCGTGAAACTCGACAGTTGGGTGGAGATGATACGTGCGGTCGCCGAGTCGTCCTTGCGTTGCACGTACTCATTGCAACCAACCCATATCTTGCCGCCTTGGGCGATAGACACCACCGCGGTCAGCACGATGGTGGCGTTAGAAGAGGTCCCGCCCTGTGGCGCCGTCGCACCCTCTTGGTCAAGAAGGAGACCGGTGCTGGCTCCGGGGTTCGCCGCGTACAGGGTGCAGACCCACCCGGAGGTCCCGGACTGGTTGTCGACAGCGACGACCGCGTTGACGGCGAAGTCACCGGTTACTTGGGCCGTCTGCTCGGTAATGATCGTCGAGTCACCGTTCTCCAGGTCCACACGACCGCTAGTGGTCTGGGCTGCGGTAACGGCTCCAGCCGGCCCCGGAGGGCCCACGATCGAGGAAGCCTGGCCCCAAGAGGTGATGCAGGGAAACGTCTTACACGTTCGTACGGCTGGTCCGTATATGGCTTGCGGTGGTGCCGGGCGGCCTACACCACCGACAAGCCCCATCGCTATGTAGAAATCCCCCGTGGCGCCGATCTTGTCGGAGGGAGGCCCGACGCCGCTGAGGATCGTGGCGCCGTTAGTCCCGTTGGTCCCGTTCTGCCCGGGCGCCCCCGCCTGAGCGAGCACCGCCCAATCGGCTGGCGAAGTGGGGCGCACGTTGGTGTTGTCCGCCACGGCTAGATAGCTCGAACCCTGATAGCTCACGGCATCGCCCTGGCTGTAGGACGTCCTCGGGGCCCAGGCTCCTTGCCAGTTGATGCCCGCTTTGTTCCAGGACACCGCCGTCTCGCCTGCTCTGCAGGTCTGGTTCTGGCCGGTGTCGATGATGCGGATGGCACCAGTCGAGGTACGGACACAGCCGTGGAAGACTCCGTTGGCATCCGGTATGGACGCGAAGGCGAGAGCGCCGGTCACGACCGCGAGACCTGAAGTCAAGACCAGCCCGGCAGCTCCCGCACGCAACCACCGCCGCTTGGGCTTATTCGGCCCGCTCGCTGGGTCGCGGATGACGACGACCTTGATATGCATGAGCGATTCCCCCCTCCGTCCGAAGGTCGTGTGCCCTCGAACGGGATGAGGCTATCCCGAGCCCGATCGAGATGCCTCCAGAGCCGACCTTACCCAGCCCTGGTCACGGAGCGCGGTTGCGGACGTCGGCGCTTTGTCAGCCTTGAGACGATACGCGCCCTCAGGCCAAGTTCACGACACTCGTATTGTCGGCGCTCCTACTGCCGCACCGGGCATCGCCATGTGGACCCCGGGGGCCCTTGTGCGGCTCGTCGAGGCGCAGATCGCGCCCGACCCGGTCAACTCCAGAGCTGGTTGCCTCACTTCCCGGTTGTTCCGTGCGGCCTATCCAGCGCGGAAGGGACCGAGGGCCTAGATGTGTGTCCTTTAGCCCTCCGAGCCACGGTGAAACTAGTCGTCGCGGATGCGACGACGCTCTGTTGCCTGGCCCCTATGTTTCGGCCACCGCGCGACCTCACAGTCATGCGCCTACAGCCCAACCGCGCTGGCGGCGTTCACCCGGAAGAGCGAGTCCTCGCGGATGTAGCGGCGAAGTACCGCCGTTCCTTTGTGACTTGTCTGCTCGGCGATGACGCGCTCGGCCACACTGGCCGCAGCAGCCGACGCCGCAAACCCGGCCCGCGGGAGAGCGACCGGCCACGTCGGCGGGATCGAACCCGACACGAGCGCCACCGCCTGCTGTAGCGGCTCGATCCTCGCGACGCGCTCGCGGATCGCGCTGTGATCTCTTTTCTGGCCTACCGCGGAAGAACCAGATCTCGGGTCAGACGACTGCTGGCGCCGTCGCGTCAATAGTTCGCGCAGGTCCTAGACAGTGCTCAGGACGGTGAT
>CAVSHA010000017.1:0-10843 GCA_963727645.1 uncultured Acidimicrobiaceae bacterium | reverse complement strand
GCACTGTTCGGCACTGCGGCACCAGCGCATGCGAGCATTTCGGTACCCGCGCAAGCGAGCAGCCTCGTGTTCGTGGCACCGGATGGCAACGTCTGGCTGGCAAAGCCGGACGGCACTGGCCAGCTACGCATCACCTCTCACGGGACTGCGCTTAATCCTTACTTCTCGCCTTCGGAAAGCACGCGCCAAACGATCGAGGTTGCGCGTGGCAAGGGCGCTGCGGGCGAACTGCTCCGTATCAGCCTCAGCGGCAAGCGCCTGAACGCACTCACACGACCTGGCGTGACGATCGTCGGCCCACAAATCTCGCCGGACGGGAGCCATGTCGCCTTCTCGACGTTCGCCAATGGAGAGCCATGCTATGCGCTCACCGACGCGTCGCATACGCCGTTCTGCGTCGATGTTGTCAGCGCGACCGTCGCGACCAAGCCGGCCTTGACCGGGTGGATGAACTTCGAGTATCCGGCATGGATCGGCAGCTCACGGCTCCTGTTGTTCGACGACAGCGGAACGCTTTATTACGCGGACACGTCCAAGGGTGGCTACGAGACGTGGTTCAACTGGCTGGACTACTTCAAAGCTGGAACCGATGGCTTCGGGGAGTGGATCTCCGGCGCCGCATCGGCGAACGGCGAGCGCCTCGCGCTCCTCACCCACGTCGACAACAAGGCGCGGTTTGTGATCCAGCTGTTTTCCGGTGCGACCAATGCGCGAACCGGGGACCTGACGGCATATGTGCCTTCGCTGTCAAGGTGCCAGCTGACCGCCCCCGATGGCGGCAACGGCGCCGATCCCAAACATCGGGATCTGCCCGCGTTCAACAGCATCAGCTTCTCACCGGACGGAAGATCGATCGCGTTCGGATTCAAGGGCGCGGTCTACGTCACGCACCTGGGGAGCCTGACCGACTGCGCACAGATATCGACGCGCAGGGTGATCAAGGCCGGGCTTGATCCGCATTTCGGAGCGGCCTAGATCACGAGGGAAGGCGAAGGCGTGACCGGCGGCCTGGTTGGCGGGCCTGACCGGTGGCCTTGAGCGCCCTGATTGTAAGCGCGACACATCATTGCCTGGGCCCAAACCCTCGCCGGCAAGGCCCTCGGAACTTGTCCTTCGGCCGCGTCAGGCTTGGTCCCCCACGTAGCAACCAGGGGTCCGCAGGTGCTCGGCTTGCTGCCTGTCGTGAGTTCAGCCGGCGCGTCGCACAGATCAACCGACCTGAGCAGGCTCGCTCTCTGCTGTCGAAGTCGCTACGGTCAGGTTGGCGTCAGTCCAAGCACGCACCTACCAGCGCGTCGAGTGCAGCCGCGGACAGAGTTCCTGCACGGGATGGAAGTCCGCGAGGCCTGTGGTGTGTTCACGGAGCTGTTGGGCGAGGAACTCGGCGCCTGCGTCTTTACGGTCAGCAGGCTGGACCTGTACGTGGACGTTCAGGGCTGGTGCCCGACCGGGGACGACCGGTATCGGTTCGTGTGTCGAGGCCAGACGCTGGAGACCTACGAGGCCGGTGGGGAGCTGACAGGGTTCAGCTGCGTTCGGCGCAAGACCGGGGCGATCGTCGCCCGCATCTACGACAAGACGCGCGATGCTGACCGGAAGGGCTCGGACTTCTGGCGGGACGTGTGAGGCGAGAGGCTCGATCCGGTCAAACCGGTGTTTCGCGTCGAGTTCCAGCTGGCCCGCACGGCGCTGCGCGAGTATGGACTCGATACCCTCGACGAAGTCCTCGACGCGGTCCCGGCGTTGCGGCAGTCAGTCACGAACGAGTGGCTCGGTTTGCGCAGGTGCTCTCCCAGATGAGTGGCTCAGCCTTCGATACTCAGAGCCCCTATTACCCCGGACGCAACGAAAGCGCCAGGCGTGGCACGACGAACGACACGAGAAAGATCGGCAAAAACCTCTTTCCGGTGCATCGGAACGCGACGACCTGGCCCTCGGTCGCGTCGAAGGTCAGAGTGCGGCTCAAGTTTCGGCCGTTACGGACTTGCAGGGTGTGATGTCCAGCTTCGACTGGTATCTCGATCGTGTCGTTCATTTCGACCGACCCGACATGCTCACCGTCGACCACGACATCGTAGGTGCCACGACGGACCTCCACTCCGATCGCTTTGTGCGTCAGCTTGAGAGTTGCCGACATCTTCAGTGTCCTTTCTGTGGCAGCCGATCGGCCGGTCCGCTCAATTGTGTCACCCGCCAGGTCTTTGGAGCCGTGCCTCGGGGGTCGCGCCGATCGTAACACGCCAGCCGACCCGAAGCAATGCAAAGGTGTCTCTGGGTGGTCCTCTCACGGGACGGAAGGCCCTACTTGGCGTGCCCGCGAGTACGCCCAGGTCACTGGCCAGGTCCCGTGACAGGAGCGCGCGCGACGCGGCCTACCTGCGCCGTAGGGTTGCGGAGATCACCAGGCGAGGGGACCGCCAAGGCGCTGGAAACCCGGTCGTCCCCGCGCACAGGTCGGCCATCTGAAGGAGGGTTGATGCAGAGCTGGAGCTATCCAAGGCGCCTCACTGGCTCAAGGCGAGCGTGCCTGCTCGTGCTCGCAGCAGTCGTGTTCGGAGTCCCGACCGCAGTGATCCGAGGCGGCGCGATCGGCGCGGTGACGACGACAACGACCACGATCCCACTGCCCAGCTCTACGTTGTATTGCTTGGATGACCCCTGCTACTCCCCGCAGCAGATCGAGGTCGCGTACGGGATCCAGCCGTCGCTGGAGCGCGGGATCGACGGCCGCGGTGAGACCGTGACCGCCGTCGTCCCTGTCCCAGTCCCCAGCCAAGGACCCAGCGACATCCGTCAGGATCTGGCGGCCTTCGACAGCATGTTCCATCTGCCCGCCGCACGCATCGAGGTCGTGACGAGCCTCGTTCCTTCAGCCTCGCGATGGCAGGCGACGGGGGAGGAGATCGGCGACCTCGAAATCCTGCACGCGGTCGCGCCTGCCGCGACCCTCCGGGTGGTGCTGTTTCCCGCCTCCTGGGACAACAGCCCCGCGAACGCGACTGCGGACATGCTCGCCGCGTTGCCGCTCGTTGTCTCCCACACCGACGTGGCCTCGATCAGCTGGGGCTTAGGATCGCACTACTTCACCCCGGCTCAGGTGGCCAAGATGCATTCCATCCTGCTCGGGGCGGAGGCTCACCACGTCACGGTAGTCGCCAGCTCCGGCGACAATGGCGTGTACCCCACCGATTGGGGGTGGGGCGGGCGGCAGGTCAAGGAGGTCGAGCTCCCGTCCTCCGACCTGCTCGTCCTCTCCGTCGGCGGCACGCAGCTCAGCGCGAATCCGAAGACCGGCGCCTACATCGGCGAGATCGCCTGGAACGGTTCAGGTGGCGGCTTCAGCCACTTATACATCCGCCCCGCCTATCAAGATGGCGTGCCGGGGATCTCCAAGTGGAGGGGCGTGCCCGACGTGGCCGGCGACGCAGCTGCGCCCGGCGGCTTGGCGCAGGTTTACACCTCTGGTGGCGCGGCAAACCTCATAACGGAATCCGGTACGAGCGGTTCCGCGCCGCTCTGGGCGGGAATAGTGGCGCTGGCCGACGAGTATGCCCATAAGGACATCGGCCTCGTCAACCCCGCCATTTACGACATCGCCCGCAGCTCCAGCTACCACAGCTCCTTTCACGACATTGCGACCGGCTTCAACGGTTACGAGGCGACTCCCGGATGGGACCCGGTGACAGGCTGGGGATCCCCCAACGCGCACGTGCTCATCCCTTTGCTGGCCCGCTTCGCCAGTAGCAGCAAGACCTAGCCGGACCACGCCGCCACCCGGCGTATCAGCGCTCGGTCGGCACTCGCGTTGGGACAGCCAGTGCCCCGACGCCGACCAAAGCCGCACTGAGCTCGCTGACGCAGGTGGTCATGGATCCCGGAACGCGTCCGCGTCGGGAAGCGCTGCTTGAAGTGACGAGCATCCCGGCCGACTGCGTCGGGTAGCGCAAGGGCACGCTCTGGCTCAGCCCCGAGGAGCTCGGAGAGCCTGGACGAAGCCCTGCGTGGCGTTTTCGCAGCCCGGGCCGACAACTCCGCCCGCATCGACCCGCCGCCTATCTCATCAGCCCGACCGTCTTCTCGATCAGACCATTTGCCTGAGTCTCATCAAGCACAGGCGCAAAGCTCCATGATCACCGAGTGGGACCCGCGGTTTGGCTGGCTACCTTGGGCACTTAGATCGTCCAATCTCGAGCGGCAGCCGCAGTTGCTGGGCGGAGCGGTCCCGCGATGCAGATCGACGGAGATGTGCCCGTCCGGCGAACGCTGAGTGCTACCGGGCCGCCCCTGCCACGAACGCCGCGACGATATAGGTCGCGTTCCTGTCCAATGAGACTCGTGCCCGGTCGTACCGCATCGTGGTACGTGGGTCGGCGTGCGACGCCGCCTCCTGCACGTCGCGGAGCGGCACCCTGGCGTCGAGCGCGGCGGTGATGAAGGCATGGCGAAGCGTGTGTGGGCTGACGAGCTTGGCGATACCTGCACGCCGTGCCACCCGTCTGACGATCCGGCCAGCACCGTGGCGATCGAGGCGGCTGCCGTCGGCGGCGAGGAAGATCGGTCCCTCGCACCGCTCGCCGACTGCGAGATCGACCGCACGGGCCGTGCGTGGGGCGAGCGGGATCGTGACGACTTTGCCCCCCTTTGGCAAGATGGTAAGGGTTGGATGTCCGCGTTCGAGGCCGAGCGCCTCAATGTCGGCACCGGTCGCTTCGGAGACCCGCAGCCCGTTGAGCGCGAGCAACGAGACGAGGGCGTGCTCGACGGCTGGCCCAAGCCCGGCGGCCACAAGTAGAGCGCCGAGTTCGTTGCGATCGAGGCCGGTGACGTGCGACTCGTAGTCGAGGCGAGGCCGGCGGACATGGACCGCTGGTGAGTGCTCGAGAAGCTCCTCCTCGACGGCATAGCGGTAGAAGCCAGCGACGGTGCAAAGCCTCCGGGCAACGGTCGCGCGAGCCCGGCCGCGCTCCTCGAGGTCACGACCGAAGCACCCGATGTCCGCGCGCCTTGCCTCGAAGAGGCGGACGTGGTGCTCCTCGCACCAAGCGGCGAACTCGCGAAGGTCGAGGGTGTACGCCTCGCGGGTGAGCCCGCTGTAACCGGCAAGGAATCCGGCGAGAGCGACCCGCTCGGCGTCGGTGAATACGGGCTGTGAAACGACGACGGCAGTTGACGGCATCCTGGTGGTCATGGCGCACCTCCAGGTCGAGCCGAGACCCGAGGCTGGGCCGAGCGGGCCCCAGCGATGATGAGAAGCTCACCGTAGGCCGGTGTGCTCGCACACGCTCGAGGGCCGCGGTAAAGAGTGACATGTCGCCGATTACAGGCGGTGGTGCTGAGGCTCCACGGTGGGGTGCGGGGTTTGGTTATGTACGAAGTGATGCGAGTTGTTGTTCTCGGTCGAGGTGGAGCTGGCAAGAGCACGCTCGTCGATGGGCTCGCTGCCGCGACGAGGCCCAGTGCCCGAGCGTCGTGGTTGGTCGGGACCTCGACGCTCGAAGTAGTTCCACGGCTAACATCACCGCCACCGACTACACAAGGGGGGACAGTGGGTAACTCGGACACTCTGCGCCGCGCTTATGAGCTCGTCAGTGCCGGTGATCTGGATGGGTTCTTCGACTACCTCGCGGACGACTTTGTTGAGCACGAGACTGGGCCGGGCCTCGAATCAACCAAGGCTGGCACCAAGCAACTGTTCGCCATGATGAAGGCCGGTTTCCCCGATCTGCGATTCGACGCCGAAGACATCCTTGAGAGCGGGGACAAGGTCGTGGCTCGGGCCCGCGTAACGGGAACCAACAAGGGCGCGTTCATGGGCATCCCCGCCAGCGGAAAGAGCATCGACATTCAGGCCATTGACATCCTCCGCTTTGGCGCCGACGGATTGGCGCACGAGCATTGGGGCGTCATGGACATCATGTCGATGATGCAGCAAATAGGCGCCGTACCCCAAGGCCCGCCTGCCTAGTGCTGGAAGGACCCCCGACGTTCGCTCACCGGCATATTCGCTGACAGCGTTCCATCAGGTTCCTTCCGGAGCCCGCAGATCGGCCAACTTCGAGCGCGAGTTTCGCGTCGCTCCGTGCGCTCTGGAAGTACGGAAGGATGGCTCGGCGTGAGCGGTATCGCCGACTCGGGCGCGGCGAGCCTGTCGCCCGGCACGCTCTTAGCCAGGCATTCTGTGCGCCCCGGTTTCCAGCGTTATCTGTGTGAGATGCTCGCGACGAGTTCAAGAAAGCAGGCTGTCGGCGATCCCGGCTGCCCAGTCCTTGATCTTGGCCCAGTTGCGAAAATCGCCCTCTTGGGCGCGGACGGCTGAAGCCATGGCCCGGTCGGGGAAGCTGAGGTCCTTCTTGATCAGCTTGCCGGCGAAGATCTGATGGTCGCGGGCCTTGATGGTCCGGAGGATCTTCGTGACGTCTACTGGGTTGTCGGCGGGCTCGGCCGGTTCGCCGACTGGACCGCTGGAGAACAGCCAGACGGGTCGAGTGGCCAACGCTCCGGCGAAGCGTTCTACCAGTTCGCTCGCAGGCTTCATCCAATGGCCCATGTAGACCGCGCTGCCCAGCACCACTGCATCGAACTCCTCGACTGCGCCGACCTTGTCTGGAGAGAACACCGTCACCTCGCAGCCGCGCTCGGCCAGCACACCCGCGACGGCCTGGGCGATCTCGCTGGTCGCCCCGTACTTGCTCGCCGCGCAGACCAGCAACTTCATTCGGCCCCCTGGTCCGGCGCCGGGCCGGTGCTGTAATGGCGTTCGTTGAAGATCATGTCGATGCACTCAGCGCCCAGAGCAGCATCAGTCTACTCAATGAAATGGTCCCGACGCCGTCTCGAAGACGCCAAACGCAGGGGTCTTCACGTGATCGGTTATGACCGTCCCGGCTACGGCGGCTCGACGGCCCAACCGGCGGACCGTCGCGGACTGTATTTACGACGTGCGGGCCATCGCGGATGCATTCGGCATCGACCGACTGGCGGTGTGGGGGATTTCGGGTGGCGGTCCTTACGCGCTCGCCTGCGCTGCGCTACTGCCAGACCTGGTGTCTGCCGTCGCCTCGCTGGCGTCCCTCGCGCCCTGGGGCGAGCCCGATCTCGACTACTTCACGGGGATGGGGGACAGCAACGAGGCCTGGGCCTCGTTGCTGTCCCCCGCAGACGCCGCGGCGCGGACCATTGAAGACGCCTTTTTCACGGTTACTTCAATGCCGTACGGACTTGCGCCTGGTTACCAAGGCTGGTGGGACGATTCATGTGCCCACCTGGCCCCTTGGGGGTTCGCGCTCGATGCCATCCGGGTACCGGTGCAGCTCCGGCACGGAGCGCAAGACAGGTTCGTCCCCTTTCAACACGGCCAGTGGCTTGCAGAGCACATTCCCAGCGTCGACGCTCACCTGACCGAG
Organism: uncultured Acidimicrobiaceae bacterium; assembly: GCA_963727645.1. Taxonomy (GTDB): domain Bacteria; phylum Actinomycetota; class Acidimicrobiia; order Acidimicrobiales; family Bog-793; genus Fen-455. The sequence goes on along the minus strand of CAVSHA010000017.1, from coordinate 3,440 downwards.
ACCGACGGCCACTTGACACTCCCCGACCGACTGCCCGATATTCACGCGTGGTTGATGCAGCACTCCTAGAGCCGGTAGCAGAAGCCGACAAGCGTCTTCACTGCGAGGCGTCGGTGATCTCCGTCACCGTCCGCCCGCACTTGGAGATAGTCGTGTTCGCGAGGCTCCTTGTGCTCCGCCAGGCACACCCCCGGTACGTATCGGATCCATGCCGTCGAAGCGCGTAACGATTACGCGTGCTCAGGTACCAGGGGTGGTGCCGTCATTCTGCGCCCGCGAACCGGCGATCGGGGTCGAGCAGAGATATCGTGCTCGGCGAAAGACCGCTTCAAGGGGTCGGCGGGCACGGGAGGTATGACCATGCGGGCGATGGTCGTCTACGAGTCGATGTTTGGTAACACGCACGCGATCGCCGATGCCATTGGCAAGGGTCTTGGCCAGGGCCTTGAGTCGGCGGACAACGTGGTCGTGGTCCCGGTGGTTGAGGCAGACCGCGAACGGTTGGGCGACTCCGACCTGCTCGTGGTGGGCGGTCCCACTCATTTTCACGGCATGAGTCGAACCCGCACCCGTAAGTGGGCGGTCGCCACTGCGCAAAAACCCAAGAACGACCTGGCGCTCGATCGCGACGCCCAAGGCCCGGGCGTGCGTGACTGGCTCAGGTCGCTCGAACATGGCCACACAGGGTTTGCTGCCTTCGACACCCGCTTCAAGGGTCCAGCAGTTCTCAGAGGAAGGGCGTCGAGGCTAATCAGCCGAAAACTCCGCAGGCACGGGTTCGAGATGGTGGCCAAGCCCGAGAGCTTCTTCGTCACCTTGCAGAATCACCTTGAACCGGGCGAGGAGGCCCGAGCCCAAGAGTGGGGCGAACGGCTCGCGGCAAGAGTCCCATCGAACGGCGTCACCAATACGGGCTGGCCGGGCCGGCCGCCCACGTCCGAGGAGTCGTGATGGCAGAGGTGATGATCCCCACCCCTGGCGAACTGCCCTCCTACCTGGCGACACCTGCGGGCGAGGGCCCCTGGCCGGGTGTCGTCGTCATCCACGACGCAATGGGGATGAGCCAGGACCTACGGAACCAGGCTGACTGGCTTGCGGGCGAAGGGTACCTTGCCGTAGCGCCGGACCTTTTCTCTGGGAGAGGGATGGTGGCCTGCATGATCTCGGCCATGCGCGACGTGCGCGCCGGACGAGGACGGTCGTTCGACGACATCGAGGCAGCGCGTGCCTGGCTGGCGGCCCGGGATGACTGCACGGGCAGGATCGGCGTGATCGGCTACTGCATGGGAGGGGGGTTTGCCTTGATGCTCGCGGCCGATCGCGGGTTCACGGTGTCGAGCGTCAACTACGGCACCGCTCCGAAGGACGCCTACACGGCCGGCTTCCTGAGACGGGCTTGCCCGATTGTCGCAAGCTACGGCGGCAAGGATCGCTCACTGCGAGGGGCCGCCGATCGCCTGGAGCGGGCATTGACGGCCGTCGGGGTCGAACACGATGTCAAGGAGTACCCGGAGGCCGGGCACTCCTTTCTCAATGACCACGAAGGAGCTGGAGACAAGAATCCATTCCCCTTCTCCGTCTTGGAGCCGGTCTTCGGGATACTTTCGCCAGGATCGGGCTACCACGAGGTATCTGCACGAGATGCACGACGGGCGCATCCTCGCTTTCTTCGATGCGCACTTGAAGCCGTAGGGGGCGAGACCGCCCGATACTGCCGGATACCGAGTGGCCTCCTGCCGCCCATCCGACTGCCCCCGAGGTGCCGGTGCGGGTCGCCCAGATCGGGCGTGCATAACGTCGCCAATTTCCAAGGCTCGGGCCGCGCCCTACCGACGGGTATTGCTGCTCGCTGGCCGCATGAGCTCGGTGTCCGGACCATCGCGTGGCGCCAGTCGACGGAAGCCGCCTGACGAGTATTAAGGGCGAGTTGACCGCGGACGACCGTGCTCGAGGCCAAGCGCTCCGCAATAAGGCCATGCCGATGGGTCCCTGCGAGGTGATCCGCACGTCTTAGGCCGCTGGGCGCGAGGATCGATGCGACATGCAGCACCAGGGAGTCCACTACGACACGGGAACCGTGTTCCGCGGCCCGGGCTATGCCATCTCGACGCGCCCGACGGCACTCGACATTTCGGTGGTGCGGCGCGAGCTCGAGATCGTCCGGGACGACCTGCACGCCAACGCCGTGCGGATCGTGGGCAGTGACGTCGGACCGATGACGGCTGTCGCGGAGATCGCGCTCGGACTCGGGCTCGAGGTGTGGTTCTCCCCAGCCTTCTTCGAGTACCCGCTGGAGGAAACCGCGGCCCGACTGGTCGCAGCGGCCGAGGCGGCCGGACCGCTGCACACGGCCCATCCGGGGCTCGTGGTCTTCGTCGCCGGCAGCGAGCTCACGCTCTTAGGACCGGGGCTAATCGCCGGCAAGAGCGTGACCGAGCGCCTGCAACGCCTCAAGGCAGACCCCGCACAGCTGAGCAACGGGAAGCTCGATGAGTACCTGGCTGTCCTGATCGCCAGATTGCGGGCCGTGTTCGATGGCCCGCTCACCTACGCCTCGCTCACCTTCGAGCAGGTGGACTGGGGGCCCTTCGACTACGTGGGCGTCGATCACTACCGCGAGGCCCGGACCAAGGACCGCTACGTAGAGATGCTCCAACCCTTCCTGTCAACGGGCAAGCCGGTGATCGTCACCGAGTTCGGGATGCGCACCTTCCGTGGTGCCGAGAGCTCGGGCGCCCTGGGGTTCGGGGTCACCGACACCACCCGGCTGTGGCTCCACACGCGACCGGTGATCGGGCGTTTCGTCCGGCCCCGCCTGAAGGGGGTGTTCCAGCGTGACGAAGCCATGCAGGCCCGCGAGCTCGCCGATACCCTCGACGAGCTCGAACGCTCAGGGGTGGCCGGCGCCCTGCTGTCGACCTTCGTAACGCCCGGGTCCTACACCGACGACGATCCTCGCTACGACCTCGACATGGACTCCATGTCACTCGTGAAGTCCTTGCCTGACGGGCGCCACGGGATCGTCTACCCGGACATGGCCTGGGAGCCCAAGGAGGCGTTCGCCGCAGTGGCGCACCACTTCGCCAGTCACTGATCGGGGTCACGCCAGCGCACCTCTCCGGCAAGGGCTTGTCCGGTTCGTGGATGCCCCTTGCAACCAGATTTGGGGATAGTCCCTGATGTCGGCCAGGAGCAGCTGCCCGCCCAGATCGGCGACTCGGTTCGCTGGTTCTGACCTCCCCCCGGCACCCCTGGTCTTCACGGCGTCTGCCGTTAGCCTGTGCGTGAGGCGTCACCTACCGAGACGTATGGGAGCCGTTGAACAAGTGCGACTGCGGACCTCGCTCGGAGTCGTGGACCCGGAGCATGTCGGTGTGCGAGGTCCAGAAGAAAACTCCCTGGTACCAGCTCTGCGAAGCGTGGACCTGGAGCGTGTCGGA
>CAVSHA010000016.1:0-152084 GCA_963727645.1 uncultured Acidimicrobiaceae bacterium | reverse complement strand
TCGGGGAACAGGACGATTGAGCACCCCGAGCGCACCACATCCTCCAGCGTCGACAGGACCGACTCGGCGGACGAGTCACCCCCCGCCTGTCGGCTTGCCACGAACACGACCCCGATCCGGCGGAGGAACAGACCGACGACCCGCTTGTGCGAGAGGACGCCTCCGGCCGCGAGACACCGGCTCCGGAAACTCCAGCCCGATCGCGAACCAGTCCAGGAAGCTCACGTGATTGGCCACGTACACGCACGATTCCCCAGTCAAACCCACCCCGGCCGTCTCGACCGGGATGGCGACGCAGGCACACAGCAGCCGCACCGTGGCCCGGGTGAGCTTCCAGCGCCAGGTGAGCTTCGGCAGGACGAGGAGGAAAGGCCAGACCAGGGTCCCGAGCACGCACAACAGAACCCAGAAGGCGACGCCGTACAAGGTGCCCGACACATGGCGGTCACTCCCAGACGCCCGCCCTGGAACCGGTCCGATCTCGCCGGTCAAGGAGGTCCTCAGCACTCGACGATCATTGCACCGGCTTGTGGTCCTGGTCGGTCTACGCGGTAGGAGAGACCGACATGTGCTGCGACGTGCTCCAACTGGCTCGTTGCGGGTTCGGTACCGCCTTCACCCCGTGAGGGCGCCGATTGACGCCATGACGACCGCGTTCCTGCCCCAACGCTTGGCGTCGAGAAGTCGGCCGTCCGCGGCGGTGAGCGCAGCCTGCCAGCCCGCCGCCGGACCGCAGGCAACCCCGAAGCTCATGGTGACATGGAGGCCGGGCACGACGGTCGTCCAGTCAAGGCTCGAGACCGCAAGCCGCGTCCGCTCGGCGAATCCGTAGGCACTTGCCAGGTCGACACCCGACAGTGCCACGACGAATTCGTCGCCGCCGTAGCGGATGGCTTGCTGACCGCTTCGTGTCCTGCTTGCGAGGAGCAGACCGACCTGGCGCAGGACGGCGTCGCCGACGTCGTGGCCGAAGGTGTCGTTGATCTCCTTGAACGAGTCGATGTCGGCGATTATGCAGGCCACGTCGGAGTGCCGAACCGCCTCTTCGCAGAGGAAGCGTTCGAGCAGCCGCCGGTTTCCGATGCCGGTGAGAGCATCCTCTTCAGCCGATCGTGTGGCTTCTGCCGCCTGAGTCTGGAGGCTCCTGCGGTCCCTCTCGTGGTCCGCGCTCGCCCAGACCTGCTGAACGAGCCGCCTTGTCTGGCGCTGGTGTATCTGCCACATATGTCTCTTGACCTCTCGGCCGTCCGCCAGCGCTCCTTGGAGGTCGCCGGCGGCCTCCTCACATGCGGCCAGCTCCTCGATCGCGAGCATCAAGTCGTGCTCGTCGTCTTTGGCCTCGACTGTCCGCACAGCGTCGCGGGCAGTGGCCAGGGCTTCTTCCATCCGGCCAGCCAGGCGGAGACATCGGGCTTCGACCCAGGCGAGCTCGGGGTCCTGGGCTGCGGAGGTGATCGCGTTCTCGTCGCCCTGGAACTCGTCGAGGACCCGGAGCGCGTCGTCCACGCGGCCCAGGTCACAGAGGACCTCGGCGAGCAGGCGGCGGCTGCCGATTCGAGGGTTCATCGTCGCTGCCTCCTCGACGAGCAATCTTCGTGCCGTCGCCTCGGCACGTTCGAGCTGGTCGTCGTCGGATCCCACGTCGGACATTCGCTGCTGTTGGGAGGCAAGAAGCAGCGCCTCGGCTATGTTGTACAGCTCGCGGCAAACCTTCTCGCCCTCGGCTATGCGTTCGGCAGCGGCGAGCGCGAGCTCGAACTGCTCGACTGCCCGGTCGTAGTCGAGGCAGTAGTAGCAGAGGACGCCGAGCCGGTTGGTGATCTCCATCCGGAGACGGTCATCGTTGACCGAGTCCAGGCCCAGGACACTCCTTGTTGCCAGTTCTGAGGCGAGCGAGACGTTGCCAAGCCGTGAGGCATGAGCCGCAGCGAGGCTCGCGGCGTCGACGGCCAGCTCCGTGTCGCCGGCCAGGTCGAACAGGGCCATCGCCGCGGCCGCGTCCTCACAGACCTCACGGTCGAGCGTATGGTACGACGACACTCGCGCCCGGCACATGAGCATCCGGGCCCGGTCGGCGGGCGTGGTTGCCGACTCGAGTGCCGCCGTGATCTCGGGCAGGCATGCCTGGCAGGCCTCTGGGGTGGACGCCAAGCGTGTGCGCTCGAACAGCGCCTGGTAGTCGACGTCGCCGCGGGGACCTTCTCTCACCTCCATATGTATCGGCCTCGCGCCGTAGATCATGAGATCAGGACCGTTTGCTCGACTGGCGGAGGCAGGGATGTCCGTTATGGGAGGGTTGCCACAGGCTGCGTTCTGGCTGACCGAGACGGAGATGACGTCGCTTCGTAGCTTCGAGGATCAGGCCGGCGCCTCGTCACGCCAAGGCTGGTGGCCGTACCGGTCGAGGTGGACGACCGTGCCGATCGGCTTCCGAGCTTTGCGGCCGTAGCGGCCAGTCGGCCAGCCGAGTGTAACGATGCAGCACGGCTCCACACTCGGGGGCAGCCCGAGGATGCGGCGAGCCACGGTGTTGGACCACAGCGGAAGCGTTATGAGCGCTCCGCCCAGGCCGACAGATCTTGCTGCCAGCAGGAGGTTCTGGACGCTCGGGTACACCGACCCGTAGTGGCTCGAGACGGCGACTGGAGGCTTGGGGACGAACGGCACCCGGACACCGCCTCGCAGGCAGCACACTACAAGGACAGGAATCTCCTCGAAGTGCTCGACCTGCCATTGGACGGACTTCAGGATCCTTGCTGTCTGCTCGTCGGTCTTGGCAAGCCGGCCAAGACCGCCGTACACCCTCCATGCCTTCCGGTACTGGGCGGCCAGCGATGCCTTGACCGCTCGGTCCTTCACGACCACGAACTCCCAGTTCTGGCCGTTCGAGGCGGTCGGCGCTTGCAGTGCCAATTCCAGGCATCGCAACACCACGCGATCGTCGACCGGGCCGGTCTGGACCCGGCGTACGGCCCGTTGGGTGAGCATTGCTTCGGCCAGAGGCAGGGCCAGGCGGGCCTCGACCTCGAAGAGATCGCTGGTTGGAGCCAAGGTGTCGTCCATGCCAGAGTCTGGCTGGTCCGCGGGCACTTATCCACCGAATCCCGCAACGGTCGGGGATGGCGGAGGCCGCGATCGCGTCCCCGCCAGCGGTACTGCTGCGGCGGCACCTCGCGTCCCCGCCATCGCCTGAATGACGATGCGACGTCAGCCTGGTCGGCGCACGGCAGCAGCGGCTGCTTCGGGGTCATCACAGCCCACAATCAACTGGTCGAACTGAGCGCCTTCCAGATCCACCCGGACACCGCGAGGGGTGTCGTGATGAACCACGGCGAAGATCTTGGCTTTGCGGGATGTGAAGGTGCCTATCGCCACCGAGCCGGGAATGCCTGTGCCGACACGAAACCCGTGGACCGCTCCTACGGCATCGTCGAGCACCTCGACCGTCCTGACCGACCCGAGCGGCACCCTGACCTCGCCGTGAACGGCTTCCATCCTCTCCACTGCTCTCAGACGCACCACCAGTTCGTCTCCATCAACGATGAGCTCGGCCATGTCGTCCTCCTTTCCCGGCCCGGCTGGGACGTCTACTCGAGGGCCGAGTTGGCTATCCAGAACTCGACGAGGTCGCGCCTGCCTTGGACCTCGAGGTCCGTGCCGCCCAACGCGAGGCGCCGGTAGAGGACCAGTGACAGCGTGACAGCTGGACCGGACAAGCTCGCCGTCGCTGGGCCCCCGCCGGTGCGGACATCGAACCGGTCCGGGTGGAGTCCGACCCTCCACGCGTTCGCGGTGTCTGTGGCGCGAAACAGCATGCTCTCGCCGTTGCCCCGCAGGCGCGCGACAGACGGGGAGAAGTACTCGGCCGCTGCGAGGTTGTCGAGGAACTCATCGATCGTGTCGGCGGCGAGACGCGCGGGCGCCGACGGGCGCTCGCCTTGGGAAAGCTCGAGGTCGAAACGGTGGACGAGGGTCTCGTGGAGTTGTCGGCGCGACCAGAACCGCACGTGCTGATCCGAGCCCCAGGCCCACATCGAAGCGACCGGGTCGGCTGCCCGGAGAGTCCCTATCAGGGCCGAGCCGCCCCGCCGTATCCATTCGCCGTTCACGGGACCTTCGTCCAGGGCCATCTCCGACGACGGGATCCGTGCGGAGGCACGGACGCGGACCAGGTGTTCCGCCCACCGGTGGACGGTGCCAAGGTGGAGGGTGAGATCGTCGACGGTCCAGCCGGGGCATGACGGTACCGGCAGCGACGGGGACGAGCCCTCGACGAGAACAGCGAACCGCTCGATCTCGCCCTCGAGAAGGTCACAGTGCTCCAGATGGTCCATGCCTGGGGATTATGTCAGGGGCACCGAGGGCACCAACGCCCAACCGATAGCAACACATGTTGACGGTGCACGGGCGGCATTGCAGGTTGGCCGTGGCCGGAGCTTTCTGCGCTTGTCGACAAGGCAGGACCCGCCGACTGCGGACTATGAGCTGGGCTTCCCGCGGGCAGCCTTCAATCGTCGAGTTGGGCGAGCGAGGCGACCCCATCAGGTGAGGTCCCGGGATGGGCCGCTGGGTACTCAGCTTTGCTTGACGCGCCTGTGTCCGGGCACGAGCCTGCCGTTCGCGTCAGGCAACGGGCTGGACAGCCCGTACAGCGGCTTCCAGTCACGCCCGTCCCGGCTTTCCGCGCCGAACAGCAGGGTCGCCACGGGCAGACCGACAACCACGAGGGCAATCACCAGCCAGATCATGCCCGCAACTCCGACAACGCTCGCGAAGACTCCATGTGACTATTGTCGGACGGCGAACCATGAAGGACAAGCGACTAGTTGCAAACAACAGTTAAGCATGTCTTAATTACTCTGTGATCGACGTCCGCCGGTTGAGGGTCCTTCAAGCCGTCGTGGGGACCGGGTCGGTGTCGGCTGCCGCCGCACTCCTGAACTACTCGCCCTCGGCTGTGAGCCAGCAGATGAGCACGCTCGAGCGCGAGACCGGTGTCCGGCTCTTCGAGCGGGCAGGCCGGGGGGTGCGACCGACAGACGCCGCACTTCTCCTCTGTGAGCACACGACCCGTTTGCTCGCCTCGATCCAGGACGCCGAGGACGCCCTCGCCGCGCTCGGCCTCCGGTCATAGCGGCCGGATCCGGCTCGGCGCGTTCCCGACGGCCGGCTCCTCGCTCGTGCCCGGCGCGCTAGCTGCCTTCCAGACGCTGCATCCGAACGTCGTCATCGATCTCGTCGTCGTGGAGGGCGACGAGGCTATCGCCAGCCTGCGAAGCGGCTCGATCGACGTGCTCGTGGCGGTGGAGACGAGATCTCCCGGTGACTTCGCGGACGACGATCTTGTCCACCGGCACCTGCTGGCGGATCCCTTCCGGATCGTGCTGCCCCGCTCACACCCACTGGCGGCGAAACGTTCGGTTGACCTCGCACTTCTCGCCTCGGAGCGCTGGATCGCGGTCAGCTACTGTCCCGTCTCCTGTCAACTCGTCATCGAGGCCGCCTGCGCGCAGGCCGGGTTCCGGCCCGCATACGCGATCGAGGCGGACGAGTACCCGACCGCCCAGGGCTTTGTCGCCGCAGGGCTCGGGGTGGCCTTCGTGCCCATGCTCGCCCTCGGTTCCTCGCTGCATCCCGGTGTCGCGGTCCGGCGTCTGAAGGGCGCCCAACCGGCGCGCCAGGTGTCGGCGATGACCAGGCGCGCCGTCGCCGGCCAAGTACCAGTCCTCGCGATGCTTTCCTGTCTGGAGAACGCCGCGAACCAGTTCGTCCGTGACGTCATCGAGGCCGCCCCCCCGACCAGATCGGCCGTGCCCGGTTGACCGCGAACTTGGAACGTCAGCCGGCTCAGCAGGGCCGCTTCGCCAGGTATCTGTGGCTGCTCGTGATGGGATCTTCTGGCTCAGACCTAGACGGCCGCTGCCGTCCGAGCAGCCTGAACGAGCCTGGTCGGCAGCAAAGTTCTGCTCGCCTGCAGGTCCGCTCTCCGCCTTCGATGGCAGACCCAAGGAATCAATTGGCGGATCCGCTCAGGTCGCAGGTCCGTCGCGCCGATATAAGTCCACGGGCGACTGCAAGAGCGTTGCCCCAGGTTGCTGGTTAGGTGCCCTGCTCCTGTCGTGCTTCGAACAGTGACATCACAATCCGGAGGTGAACATGCCCGACGCACGAACCGTCGTGAGGGCCAGATCGGGAACCCACCGTGTTCGTAGGGTGCGTCGTGATAGGGAGTCTCCGACCAGAGGGCTGCCCAGAGTTCCCCGGGCCACTGTCGGTTCGATAGCGGCAGCCGATGCCAGGATCCCGTTGGCGCCGGCCGCGTTAGTCGAGGTGGCGGCGTTCCGCAGCGCGTTGCAGTTGAAAGCCCCAACGATATTCGAGCCATCTTCCCGCTCCACACTCCACGATCGCCCACGCCCGGACTACCTGACAGTGGTGCTTTGGGCCCTCGTCTTGGCAGGGGCTGCAGGGGTGGCATGCGTCCGTTACGACTTTGTCATGGGGCACGCTCGCCCCATCGATCTCTCGATCTTCGTCCGGGCGGCCAGGTACGTGGCCGCCGGACGCAGCCCGTACCTCGTGGGGACCCCATCGCCGGGATACGTCTATACGCCGATGCTCGCGATCCTGCTTGCTCCTCTCAGTCACCTGTCGTCGCTCACGGTCCTACGCGTCTGGACTGTCGTTTCTCTCGCGAGTATCGCCGTCGGCGCAGGCTGTATAACGAAGATTGAGAGCGAGGGCCTTCGTTCTTGGCAACGTCCCTTGATCTTCGGCCTGTGCACTGTCTCTGCGTACTTGCTTTGGCCTGTGACCGCAGGGCTCGTGCTTGGCCAGGCCGACCTTCTCGTCCTGGCTTTGCTGTGCGTCGCAGCCCTGGCGAGACAGCGCGGTATGGCTCGAGGCCACGGTGTCCTGGTGGGTGTAGCCGGTCTCATGAAGGTGTGGCCGGTCCTCGGCCTGGTGTACCTCTTTGGGAATGGAGTGAAAGACCGCAAGCGGACGCTCATCCCCCTCGCCGGCGTGTCACTGCTCGCACCCCTGTCGGCGCTCGCGCTCGGCGGTGTGAGCGGCGTGACGTCCATGGTGCGCCACGTCTTCGACGCCAGATCGCAGCAGCTCATCAGCTATTCGGTGTGGGGAATACCCAAGCTGTGGTACTCCCTGAACAACCATGGCGACTACCTGGACAACTCGGTCGTACTGCAGGTCGGCGTTACGGCTCTTCTGGCAGCATTCGTCGCCTGGCTGTTGTACTTGAGCCTGAGGAAGCTCCCGCCGGGATCGTCCTTGGCCTTCTGGAACTGCTTCGGCTGCGTGATCCTTCTACTGCCGGTATCGCACATGTACTACACGGTGTACTTCCTACCGCTGCTTTGGCACTGGGCCTCCCGTGCGGTCCGGTCGGGCTTCAGGGAGCCGGTCACACTCGTTGTCGTCGGCGTACTAGTGATTTGGTGGCTGACGCTTCTCAGGGTGTGGCCAAGCGACGGATCGAGTCCATGGTCGTCCTCGCTCGACATCAGCGTGGTGTTCCTCGTCAACCTAATGGCATGTAGCGCATCGGTCCTCGGGGCTTGGGCTCTCGAGAGGCGTCGGAGCACAGCGAACGAACCTGTCTATCCGGACACCTTCGGTCATCAGTCCCGGCCCGTCTGGCCATCGCTGCAGCCAGACTCGAGGACTCGGCTGCTTCCTACAGGCCCCTGTCAAGAACTGACGCACGTTGCATCGGATTCTCGCCGGTCGGCACTGTCGTAGTTTGATGCTGACTGGTCTTCGAGGCGATGGAAAGACGGTCCTGTTGAACGAGTTCGGGTGATTTCACCGTTCCGCTGTTCGACCAGCTCATGAAGCGGTGGATCCCCGAACTTGCGACCCTTCGAGGAAACTGGCCAAGGTTTCTAGCGATTTTCTAGACTTGTACAGATTCCTCTATAAATCCCAACCCGGTCTCGTTTCGGTGCTCATTGACACGTCGGGACCCCTCAACTGCCGAGCGTGAGCTGGGCGAACTCGGCCGTACAATGTGGATATGGCGCGGACTCGCAATCCATGGCTCGGACCTGCCGCCCGCCCCGTCGCTATCCCCGAGGACGTCGACGACCCTTCGGTGCTGAAGGCCTCGGGCGTGGTCGAGCTGCCGTTCCATGTCCGATGGAGCGATCCGTCGATCACCTACGACCTCGGGCAGCGAGCTGACCGCATCCGTGTCTATGAGCAGGTTCTTCGCGAAGGCACCGAGGACGACGTTCGGTTCTACGTCGAGGTTGGTGAGCTCGTCGAGCTTTTCGAAGAACTGGTGCTGCCCCCGACGGTGAGGCGAGCCTGGGCAGACTGGTTTCTGCGGCACCGAGGGGTGGTCCTTGCGTGCTGCTGAACCGGCTCTTCGAGAAGCGGGCCTGCGGGTCACGCGGGTGCAGGAAGGGCCCGGTTTTGCACGCTTTGTCATCGAGGACGAGGACGATCGGACCGAGCTGGATCTGGCCAGCGACGCCCGACTCTTTCCGGCGGATCGAGGTCCAGGCTTTCAGATCCTGTCTGCAGAGGAGCTAGCCGCTGACAAGCTGCTCGCGGTATTCGGCCGAGCGGAGGCCAGGGACTTCGTAGACCTGGAGGCTCTTGAAGACCGGTTCGGTCTTGACCGGCTGTTCGAACTCGCAGGCGAGAAAGATCGAGGGTTCGAGCCCACGGTATTTGCCGAGATGATGGACCGATTCGGTCGGCTCGGAAGAGCGGAATTTCAGCTTGACGATGTTCAGTACGAGGAGTTGAGTCGACTTGTCAAGGCGTGGCGAGCGCGGGCACTTGAACTAGCCCAAGAGCACCAACGATCGCGAGGGATCAGCACCGATCGAAGTCACGACACTGGCCTCGGCGTCTGACGAGGCGTGAACGTTGCCAGTTCTTAGCCACATCACCTGCCTGAACTATCGCTCCGGAGACCCACATACCCATCCGCCGGGCTCGATCCATCTGATAGGGCTCGGCTAGCCGGCCTCTTTCGGAGGAGCATCACCCCAGCTCAACAGCTGTCTTGTGCGGGCGAAGGGACTCGAACCCCCACCCCCGAAGGGACCGGGACCTAAAACCCGCAGGGGAGCGTCCGGGGATGTCCGTCTAGGTTCGAGGAGGTCCTTGTTTACTGGGCATTTGTGAGCTTACGTCGTTGACGTCCCCGTGTATTCGGATCCGTCCGTGCATTTTGGTTAGCAATTGGTTAGCAAATTGGGTTGCCACTTCGGCCAGAGCACGCGCCGTCTCGCTCTGTGGTCGAGACTCAGCTTGAAAGCCGAATCTAGATACTGCGCAGGTATCTCTTCGCGCGGAGCGGGTCGAGCACGGTTGGCGCGATACCTCGCACGTTCGGGCTGGCGTTCATGGCCCGAGTGTGGCTACGGGGATGACGAGCACGCCGTCTGGTCGACGGTATGCGGGTGAACGTGACGTAATAATGCCGGTGAAGGTGGGTTCACCGACTCTGCTGGTGTCCACTTTCTCTCGGAAGCGCAGTAGCGAGGCGGCGGCGCCATCGATGTCGTCAGGGTTCATCTTCACCTCGAGCGCTGCCCAGCGGCCGCCCTCCAACGTGATGATGACGTCGACCTCGTGTCCGTTGTTGTCCCGCCAGTGGCTGAGGTTGCCATGGAGGGGCTGCGTGTAGACGCGCAAGTCACGAACGACCATCGCCTCAAAGTGAAACCCGGCGGCGTTAAGGTCGCTCAACAGTTGTTGGGGACCAACGCCGAGGGCCGCCACACCCAAGGATGGGTCGCTCATATAGCGGACCGGCGACTTGCGCAACGGCGTGGTCGATCGCATATGGGGAGCCCAGGCCGAGACGTCCTCGACGATCATCAGTCGCTGTAAAGCCTTCAGGTAGGCGTCCACAGTGTCCCGGTCGGCGGTGCCGTCGGCACCTCCAACATCTCGAGCCAGGGACTGCACCGTTATCTCGGTTCCAACGCCGCGCCCGAGAGCGGTCAACAGCTTGCGGAGGTTGCTTGGGTCGCGGCGCACCCCCAGTTGCTGCACATCGACTTCAACTACATTGCGGAGGTAGTCCCGCAGCCATTGCTGCGCGTCCTGGACCGAGGCGTCGATGAGGTCGGGCCAGCCGCCGACCACGATCCGTTCGATCAGCTGCGGAACGCTTGCGCCAGGGTCGAGAGCGGCAGGAGTGCCGCCAGTGAAGAGATTCGCCAGGGACACCGCACCAGTCGAGTGGCCGCTCTCGTAAAGGCTCATCGGGCGCATGCGCAGCGTCGAGATGCGCCCTGCCCCAGAGTGCCGTCGGGCGTCGTCGTTGGGGGTGGATGACCCGGTCAGGATGAACTGGCCTTTCACCGGCGACCGGTCGTCGACCTGTCGGCGCACGAGGTCCCACAGGGTCGGTTCGATCTGCCACTCATCAAACAGGATGGGTGGCTCCTGGTCGAAGAGGACCTCTGAGGCTGCGGTGACGAGCGCGCGAGATCCGGGATCAACGTCCAGGCGGACAATGCTGCGGGCCACTCGACTTGCCGTGGCCGTCTTGCCACACGCCTTGGGGCCTTCAATCAATACGGCGCCAGCAGACGACAGCCGGTCGGCTAGCTCTCCGTCCGCTACCCGCGGTAGGTAGGTCCACGCCATGCTCACTCCGATGACCGGCAAGTCCTATGTTGTGCAACCGGTAAATCCTATACAAAGTGGCCGGCAGAATCTCTGACTTTGAGCTGGCTCCTTCGGGACTTAAACCACCCAGACGAGTACGCGAAAGGAATCGATTCAGCGCGAGCAGTGACCCCAAAGTGACCCTGAAACCCGAGGTGAAGGCGGCATTCAAGCCATCCACCTGGAGCGGGCAACCGAGATCGAACCGGCTTGACGACCAGCCAGGAGAGGCTCTCGTCGTGCCTGAGTCCGACGCCTTGACAAGGAGACGCTCAGGGCCGACGCCGTCACTGCGGTGCACGAGCTCCACGCCGCTATGTGTTCCTCGACCTCGCGACGAGGAGTCGACCGCTGGCTATGCAGCCTTTGCTGAAAGGGAGATAGCCAGGAACAGGGTGCTTCTTGATTGTTGGCTCACACTGCAAGCCTGGAGCACCTTTGTTCGCGTCTGGGTGATCCCGGCTGGTCGCGGCCGTGTTGAACGCGGCGAACTAGAAAGGCCGTCAAGTTGTCCGGGATGTCCTGCGACGGCTGTCCACTGAATGGGATGCAGGCCATTTTGTTTTGTGCGGGCGAAGGGACTCGAACCCCCACCCCCGAAGGGACCGGGACCTAAACCCGCATGGGAGTGTCCGGAGATGTCCGTCTGGGTTCGAGAAAGTCCTTGTTTACTGGGCATTTGTGAGCTCACGTCCGTAGCCGTCCTCGTGTATTCGGATCCGTCCGTGCATTTTGGTTAGCAATTGGTTAGCAACTGGGGGGGTGCTGATCGCTGTTCTGCTTCCGCCGGCTCTCGTCCTGGACGGTTGCGTGCCGTCGCACTCACTGGGGCCCCTTTCCACGGAGCGTCCGGCAACTCGTTCACGGCGGTTCTCGGCCCGGGCTGCGTCGGCGGTCGTGTCGGTACTCAACCATCGTCCGGCTGTCCGAACCGGACGATGTTGGTTGCCGCGGCAAAGGCCGCGCCGGTCGCGCAGGTAGTAGAGCTTGCGAATACTCGGCAGGGTGTCATCGAGTGGAGCGGGGCAGGACGCCGTGGGATGACATCACCCGACTCCTGATTGCAATGACGCAACGGGCATGCCGGCCCCGGACGCGCCAAGGAGTTCCGCTACGCGTTCACGCTGAATACTCACGTTGCGGTCCGAGCCATGCAGATGCTTGCGCATGGCAGCACCAGAAGGGGGGGGGCTTGGGCGCCGGTGTTACTGAACGCCTGAGGGCCGGGCCGGGAGGGCGGCACACAGGCGCCCACGTTCGCGCACGTGCCTGCGGCGGGGCGGGGCGGGAGAAGACCCGGGCCCACAAACCGGCCCGCGGGTACCAGCGCCGAGATTGTCGTCGATGTGGCGAGGAGCATGCCTGAGGTGCAAGATGGCTGCTCGGAGGCCCTTGTGAAGTGAGCCCATGATCGGAGGCGTTACATGCGTGCGTCCCGCATAGTCAGCCTTATCGCTGCAGGAGCGATTTCCTTGCCGCTTCTGGCGAGCGCCTCAGCCGTGTCCGCGAGTCCTCAAAAGGCACCGCCGGTCGGGACCCAGCTGGAAGAACTGAGGAGCTCCGATACGGTCGCCGCTGACGAGTTCGGCTCCATGGTGGCGATCTCGGATGCGGGCTACTTCCACGGCAGTGCGCGCTCCACCCCGCTGGCGTCCTCGGTGAGCAAGCACACCACGCTTACCAGCGTCTCAGGGGAACCGAGCATCGTCACCTACGGCAATGAATCGACTTCTGTCTTCTCGGTCACCGTCGCAACCCACTTTGGCGGGGCAGTGCCTAACGGCGAGAAGGCGACCGTGAACATCGGTCCTGTCAACTGCACGGTGACGCTGAATGACGGCAAGGGGACTTGTAGAGCATCCAAGTCCGTCTTTTCGGCGCGCGGGCACTTGGTGTCGGCAGCCTATGGCGGTGACGGCAAACTTGGTGGCTCCCGCGGATCGAGCAGCTCCAAACTGACCGTGGAAAGGGACGCAACGCACACCAAGGTCTCAAGGTCAGCGAGCAACCCGACTCAGCGCAACGAATTGATCTTCTCCGTCACTGTGACGACGCATTATGGCGAGGCAGTGCCCAACGGCGAGAGAGTTACCGTGCACGTCGGCCAGAGCACTTGCACTGCGTTGCTGAAGGACGGCAAGGGGAGTTGTGGAATATCGGACACCGCCCGGTCGGGGGGGTCGTACTTGGTGTCGGCTACCTATGGCCGTGACACGTACCTGAGTGGCTCCAGCGGTTCGAGCCTCCACCGGCCACCGCCCCAGAGCCTCGGTGTGCGGATGGAAACAATCTCGGCCAACAAGAAGTCCGCGCCCGCTTACACGGCAACCCTCATCTACCCGCAGCTCACCACTGGTAGTCAGGGCAGCGCTATTGGGTCGATCAATAGAGCACTGAGCGGGGCAGTCAACCGCGTACTCAGTGGGTTTCAACGGCTGGTCGATTCCTCCCCAGCCGAGACAGAGCCTTACAATGAGTCCAGCCTGACGGGTCACTTCCTCAGTGACATTCTCAATGCGGACTTTGTTTCCTTTACATTTAGCTTCTATCAGTACGAATCAGGCGCTGCGCACGGCATTGACACAATCGAGACCTTCAACTTCAACGCGCGAACCGGCCACCAGTATCGGCTCGCCGACCTTTTTCGTAGCGACACCGACTGGCTTGGCGCTCTGTCATCTGAGAGTCGCGCGATGCTCCCTGGCGTGGAGGGTTCATCGTACGGAGACCTTTCAATGTTCATCGATCCCGGAACGACCCCTAAGATGTCTAACTTCGATGCCTGGGCTCTAACGCCCTGGGGACTCTCCATTCAGTTTGAGAACTACCAGGTTGGACCCTTTTCTGCAGGCAATCCCGTCATCATCATCCCGTACCGGTCGCTACAATCTCTCTTGTCGCCGACGAGTCCCATCCTGACGATCGAGAAGGCTCCCCCCACCAGAACGATTCTGCTTCCTGCAACAACAAAGCCCGTGGTCGACGAATGCGTAGCCAACGTTTCTTACACAAACGCAGGACCTGGTCCTCTGATGTGCGCAAGCGGAAAGCTCAATGTGAACGCGTGGAACGATATTGCTGACGAGGGGCAGCCGTTCCTGAGTGTGCTACTGCTCGGTCCGCGAGCTACTTCACGAGAGGTCGAGACCGCAATGTGCAGCGACGTCCATCGATTTACGTGGGTCACGGCTCAGACGGAGCTCGAGGCAGAGCGACTCGGAGCGTTGTACCACGGGTGGAACTTTCTCACGAATCCGGCTACGCAGTTTCCCCACTACTGTCCGGCGAAGTAGTCGCCTAGATGGAACTCAATGATGAAGATCGCGGCGGGACAGGAGCAGGCGCTAGACAGCGAGGGAGGTTCCACATGCGGAAAGTGTGGATGGCAGGAACGATTGCTGTCGCTGTACTCACCTTGACAAGCGTGACTATGGCCACCGTTCCGGTAACGCCGGTGGGGGGAACTGTCGGTGACACTGCGCCCCCTCCTGCTCCATTGCTCACGCCCAGCCACGTCTGGTCAGGGTTCGAGGACAAGGACTCAGCGCAGCCAGACCTCCACGGCGCCATCGGGACCTGGACGGTGCCGACGGTCGTGTGCTCGGGAGATGAAGACTCGGTTGCCTCAGTGTGGGCCGGAATCGGGGGGACTACCCCAAAAGGGTCGTGAAGAACGGAAAAGAAGAAGAAGTGGCAGAGACTTTGTACCAAGCCGGGACAGACTCGGACTGTTCGAAGGGGAACGCCATCTACTACGCGTGGCAAGAAGAATATGGCTACCCAGATTACGTTACGCAGCGGGTCTTGGGGTGCGCCGCGAATGTCACATGTTTTGCGGTGAACGTGAAGCCCGGTGACACGATCAAGGTGTCGATCGTCGATCGAGGACTCGACACCCACTGGTCACTCACCGATGTTCGCAATGGGCGCACCCTGTGGACACACGGCTCATTGTGGCCGACCAGATACCAGCACAGGCACTCCGCAGAATGCATTGTGGAAGCGCCTAAGGGATCCGAACTCGCTGATTTTGCTGGCGTGCAGTTCTCGAACTGCCAGGCAGTCGACCAGGCAGGGACGCTGTGGGATATGGTCGCTCAGAAGCTTCCTGCGCACTGGATCGCCTCTGAACTGGAGATGAAACCGGCGGAGACGGTCGTCGCCGTGCCCTCTGTCAATCCGCTGACGGTATCGTACGTAGCACCGCAGCTGGCCGAGCTGAAGGGCTCCGACACTACCGCAGGCGACTACTTCGGCACCTCCGTGGCAATCTCGGGCACAATGGCCATCGTAGGTGCACCGGATCACGCCAACTTTGCCGGCAGGGCGTATGTGTTCACTAGGACGGAAGCTGGCTGGGAACAAACTGCCGAAATCGAGGGCTCTGACACCGTCGCCAACGACAGTTTTGGCTCGTCGGTGGCCATCTCGGGCACAACGGCCATCGTGGGTGCATATCTGGCCAATCGAGCGTACGTCTTCACCCAGACTCCGACCGGCTGGAAGCAAACCGCCGAGCTGGAGGGCTCTGACACCGTCGCCAACGACAGTTTTGGCTCGTCGGTGGCCATCTCGGGCACGACTGCCGTCGTGGGCGAATCAGGCGACCCGTTTTCCAACGCGTACGTCTTCACCCAGACTCCGACCGGCTGGCAGCAAACCGCCGAGCTGAGTGATTCCGACGAAGAAGAGGGCGACAGTTTTGGCTCGTCGGTGGCCATCTCGGGCACGACCGCCGTCGTGGGCGCTTCCGGCCACTCCGACAGTGCCGGTCGGGCCTACTTGTTCACCCAAACGGCGACCGGCTGGAAGCAGGTTGCTGAGCTGAAGGCTTCCGACACAGGCACGTTCGGCTACTCGGTGGCCATCTCGGGCAGCACCGTCGTGGTGGACGCACCGTACGACTGGTTAGCCGAGCGGGCGTACGTGTTCACTGAGACGGCGACCGGCTGGAAACAGGCGGCCGAACTCAAGGGCTCCGCAGCCGTCCCTGACATCATGCCCGGTGCCGACGTGGCAATCTCAGGCAGCACCGTCGTGGTGGGCACTGCCGCCGACGCCAACATCGACCGGGCGTACGTGTTTACGAAGACGGCGACCAGCTGGAAACAGGCGGCCGAACTAGTGGGCTCCGACACGGCCGCCTACGACGACTTCGGAGAATCGGTGGCCATCTCGGGCACGACAGCCGTGGTGGGTGCTCCAGATCACGCTGGCCGGGCTGGGCGGGCCTACGTGTTCGAGACCTGAACCGCGAGTCCCCCTCTACCGGGAGTTGGTAAGAGAGTGGCCGGCTCTTTGCAGAATCCGTTGTAGCCGTTTTCGTACCGATGGACCTCAGTCGGACATGACAAGCCGGCGAGGAAGCTGATGCCGCTCGGGAGGGTCTCGGACTTCCAGATGGTGCCACCGTCGGTTGTGGCCAGCACGACTCCAACACTCGATGAGTTTCTCCCACTGCTCAGCAACGGGAGCCGGTCGGGCACGAGACGGCTTTGCACTGAAGTCAGGCCATTCCGGCAGGTCGTCGACAGAGGTCGTTGGGAGGGACAGCGAGAATCGGCCAAGTTCAAAGCGAAACAAACAGGACACGGGTTGTGGCTAAAGCGATGTCAGCTCTGAATGATGGACCACTTTGACCCGTCCCAACTCTCGATCAGAACGTATACCTTCGATCCCACGCCGTAACCGCCAACGGCGATGCAGTCAAACACTCGCTCGCAATCGATGCCTCCCAGGCTCGCGGAATTCGCCCCTGCTGGGTACGGGGTTGACACCGGGATCCATTTCAGGGCCTCCCGGCATGAATGTGGGTCGATTCAGGGATCAAGGACCCGTGGTCGTTCGTGAGGAAGGACGTGCTCGATCGGTCCGAGCGTGAGCATGATGAGTGCGAGGGCTGCCCTCGCGGAGTGGAACCCGTACGCGCGGTTGACGATGAGGCGGACGCGCCGGTTGAGCCCCTCGTGCTGCGCGTTGTTGATCTTGAGCCGGACCGCGGCCAAGATCCCCGATCGCCGCTTCCGGATCGTTTGCGCGACGGTGACGAACGGCTTCAGCCCGCTGCGCGATGCCTTGGAGCAGAATCGATCGAGCAAGATGGCGACCTCATCTTCTGAGAGGTCGCCGGCGAAGATGGCACGAAGGGCCTCCTTCAGTGCATAGGCGCGCCAGAGATCACCTCCCCTGCGCCTGAGCTTTCTGAGAGTGACAGCCTGGTCGTCAGTGAGATCGGTTGGGTTCTTCAAAAGCGCCCAGCGCGCCCCTTTGAACCGGCGGGCTGCGTCCTTGTCAGGAAGCTTGCGCAGGTCCTGCCAGACCTCGCGGCGGACCTTGTCGAGGGCGATGGTGACGAGTTGCACAACATGGAACGGGTCATAACAGATCACCGCCATGGTGGCATGTCCCTCCTTGTTCGCTGACTTCTCGAACGCGGGGCCCATGTCCATCGAGATCGCCTCGATCGCCTCGCAGCGCTTTGGACCGAGCTCGTCGAAGAAGCGGTCGAGCGTGGCGGTGTCCTTGCCTTCGCTTCCCCAGACGAACCTGCCGGTCGCGTGGTTCGAGACCAAGGCTATGTAGGAATGGCCTTTGCGCCACGAGACCTCGTCGACTCCGATCGAGAAGAGCTTGTCGAGGCGTCCCGGGTCGAGCTCGCTCTCCATCACGCGCTCGATGATGCGCCCGACCGTGTCCCAGTCGACGCGGACCAGACGTCGCAGTGCTGTCTTGTCCATGGTGGTGGCCAGCCAGCCGACCAGGTCCTCGAAGTCGCGGGTGAACCGTGAACCGGAGCGGGCGAACGGGACGCCTTCGGTGCGCACGCCGTGGTCGGGGCAGGTGAGCCGTCGCAGCTCGGCGCGCACCTCGAGGCGCCAATGCCCAAGATCGAGGTGGCGCCATGAAGACGCGACCTTGCGAAGGTCATAGCGGGCCTTGGTGGAGAACCCGCACTCCGGACAGCACAGCCGTCTCGAGCGCAGCTTCAGCGTCACGACCACCTTGGAAGGTTGGAAGTCCACGTCGGTGACGGTGACCCCGCGCAGGTCCAAAAGGCGCTTGAATGCGGTGGTGACACGCACGGGATCGGTCTCCTCGGCTCGTTTGGTTTCGCAACCCCGAACCTAGAGACCACCCGTGCGTGTTACGCGGATGGCCCGTCGAGACTCCTCCATCGCCTGCAGAGCGCCGCCGTAAAATGGATACGGATCAGCGGACGGTCAACGATCGCCCACAACCCTTGCCCTGCACCGAGAAACTCCTGTTCAAACCAGTGTGGTCACCCACATCTATGCCGGAAGACCCCCATTTCAAGCCGTTCCATCGCTCGCCGTCCAACGCGGGACCGTCGCCATCGAAACCTACGGTCACACATGCCGCCGCACTCGCGCAACCGACGGGGCCGAGGTTACCGAGGGCCGGGCTCGGCACGATGGACCAAGTGGATCCATTCCATCGCTCGGCGAGAGTCTGATACTCCGTGCCCCCATCACCAACAGCCATGCAGGTCGAGGTGTTGGGACACGCGATACCTGACAAGAGATTGACGCTACCTTTCTCGTTCGGGCTTGAAACGACTGACCAATGCAAACCGTTCCAGTGCTCTATTAACGTCACAAGCACAAGCGGGCTCTTGGCGGGGACGGACCCCACCGCCCAGCAGTCCGAGCTGCCTGTACAGGCGATCGACGTGAGGCCGGATTCCCCAGGGGGAGTGGAGGGGCTGGAAACGATCGACCAGTGCGAGCCGTTCCAGTGCTCTACAAGCGGAACGTAGTCGAAGCTCTTGAGTGCTTTCGCACCCACGGCCCAGCAGTCCGAGCTGCCTGTACAGGCGACTGCCTCCAGTGACGAGCCTGAAGGATCGGGGCTTGCCGCGATCGACCACTGCAAGCCGTCCCAGTGCTCGATGAGCGTGTTGTACTTGTTGTCGACAGCGATGTTGCCAACGGTCCAGCAGTCCGAGCTGCTCGTACAGGCGACCGCCGCCAGCCCAAGACGGAAAACGCCGGTTCCCTGAGGGGCCGGGCTCGGGCTCGGAACGACCGACCATTGTGAGCCGTCCCAATGTTCCACAAGCGTGCTGCTACCAGTCCACCCCACCGCCCAACAGTCCGAGACTCGTGTACACGCTATTCCCGACAAGCCTCCCAAGGCGTGAGGGGCCATCGGTGGCATCCAAGTCGACAACAAGACTGTCGTCGGCTGCGACTCGAAACCGCTTGCCGTCCACGCCACGACCGACACGACATAGGAGGTACCAGGCAAGAGGCCCCCGATGGTCGCCCCGCTTGCGGTGCCCGGTTCACTGGTGACAACCGTCTCTGGGCTCGTGCTTACCGAATACGAGGAGACGGTCTCGCCGCTCACAGGGATAGGGGGCTTCCAGGTGAGGCTCGCAACCGTCCCGCTCGCGTTGACGTTGCCAACGAGGGACTGGGGCGGCCCAATTCCTGGTCCGATTGTGACGATGGAGGTGCCCGCCCCCCCACTGGAGTCTGTCGCGGTCACGACCACCTGGCGCCCCACTGGTGCTGCTGCGGTGAACAGACCCGCGGACGTGATCCGGTCCCCTGCAGCACCAGCAAGGGTCCAGGTAACGGCTCCCGTTGCCCCGGGCGCGGAGAACTGCTGTGACGCTCCAGGTGCCACGGTCGCGCTCGGCGGCGACACCGAAAGGGGAGGGGCGAGCGAGACCGGTGGCGGGCCGGTGCTTTGATACAGCGTCCACGACAAGGTGGCGGCCGCTTGGACCTGGACGTTGATACCGAGGAAGTCAATGACCACCTGCCAGCCCGCCGCGATCCCAAGCTTCAGGTCCAGCGTGAACCATGGCTGGGCGGCAGGGCTGATGTCTGCGACAAGAGCGACGGACGCGTCGATGTAGGGCCCCGTCACCCCGTCGAGGAACAGCTCGGGCTTCACGTCGAGGCCGAGAGAGCCCTCGCCGGTTGCCAGAACCGACGTAGAGGGAGGGGCGTTCGTCGATGGCACCTGAGACAGGTTGGTGAGCGTGAGCGTGTCTGGGTCGGTGGAGGACCAGGCTGCTTCCTCCCCGTAGAGGAAGCTGGTCGAGCTGGTGACGTCGAGTTTGCCCGTGGCGCTCAGAGTGACGTTGATCTCGACACAGGGCGTGAGGACGAGCGGCACGAGCCCGAGCATCACGACGTACGTTTCGGAGCAGTAGTCACCGGCTTGGGGAGCAATGTCGGGTAAGGCTGGAGGGTAAAGGCCAGACCCGGGCCCGAGCCCCCACTGCTGCTGCAGTGTGCCCGATGCCGAGACGCTGTCACTTTCGGTCACACCGAGCAAAGCCGTGAACGACAGGTCGGCCCCGTCGGGGATCCCCGCCCAGTCCTGCAGGAGGCTGGCTTCGAGGTCGAGCGACGGCGTGAGGTCCACCTCACCTTCGACGTCGAGAGAAGCTCCCTCCGTGCTCGTGGAATTACTCACTTGAGCCGAGTAGTCGAGGGAGAGTGCCAAGGTGGTGGAAACCGCGGCGTGGGGAATCACCCGTGCTGCGATCCCTGGACCGGCGGGGACGAATCGTCCGGCGCCCGTGCCGGAGATCGCCGGGTTGGAGGGCGACGACCCGAGGCTGATGTCGGTCGTGAGCGTGCTGAAGGCCGACGAGAGCGAGGTGGGACCAGTTGAGACCACGTAGGTGGAGGGCTTTCGTACCTTGACTAACGTGACGGTGCGCAACAGCCCGTCAGGCGTCAACTTGGAGATGCCAGCGGCGAGGACGTTGCCCGGCTTGAGAGATCGCAGAATCGCCGGCACCTGCCGCGGCGAGGGATAGACCCACGTCAGGGTCCCTCCTGATGACGACCGGAGCGCCGAGAGAACCGACGTCGATAGCACCTTGGTCCCCGACCTCACAGCGGTGCGCAGCGTGACGGGCTGCGAGTAGGACGTCGGCGCTGAGGTCCCGGCCTTCGTAGTCGCGGCCACCTTGAAGACATAGAAGACCGCGGTTGACTTCAGCCCTGTTACCACAGACGATGTATCCCTGACTATCCGGGTCACGGGCTTGGCTGCCGGCGCTGGGCGGTAAGAGATCGCCTTGCCCTTCGCAAACGCGATTTCCTCCAGCGAGGTGAGCCGGTAACCGGTGATCGCGTCGTCACCGTCGTCGGACGGCGCGGTCCAGGAGACGTCCATGGATCCGCGACCTGATCCCGGGATGACTGAGAGGTTGGTGGGCACGCCCGGATCGTGAGGCCGTGAGGGCGTGCCGAGACTGGTTGCCATCGGGGACTTGCCGACAGCGTTCTCCGCCCAGAGCTCAACGCGGTAGCTCGTGCCGTCATGAAGACCCGTGATGGTCGTCCGGTTGCTCGTGGCGCTTTCGTGGATCGTCTTGCTCCCCGAAGAGGAGGCGGCCGTCAGCAAGAAGCCGGTGAGTGGCTTGCCACCGTCGTAGGAGGGAGGTGCCCACTCGACATCGAGTGACCTGTCGCGACCGAGCACGCTCGTCACGAGTGGGACGAACGGCGCCGTCGCCGGGAGCGGGACCACCGGGTCCGAGGACCTGCTCCAAGCGCTCGTGCCCGAGGATGTAGTGGCGGAGATCGTGACACGGTAGGCGACGTGGGTGCAGACTCCCGTGAGGATGGTCATTGTGGAGTCGCCGGCCACGCTCGCCCTTGGCGCCTTCTTACACATGGACGGCACGCTCGCAGTCACGACCGGCGCCGCGGTCAGTTCGTAGCTCGTAACCGTCTCGGAGACGGACGCAGGCGCCCAGTCGACGAGGATCCCGAGGCCTCGACCGGCAACGCTCGTGATGAGAGGGGCCGCTGGCCGGGCATCAGAAGCGTGCCGGTGGACGGATGCCGCTTGGACGGGCAGCACCGTCGCCAACGAGCTCGCAACAGCCGCTGTGCAGGCGCCAACTACCACGACACGACCCCAGCGTCCTCTCACTTGTCTGATCCTCGCGCCGATGAACCGGCGGGTCCATGGCCCCTCCGACCTTCAGCCGATGGGCCCGGTACCGGTAAGGTAAGGGACGTCCCCACAACTCTCTGAGCAGGGACACTCTGAGCAGCACTGCTCAACGAGTGACGACCCCTGCGATGTCGCATAAGCCTTGGCAACCGACGGCTGCATCTCAGCTTGGGAAGGGCGGTCGGCCGTACGACGACGAATCAGGGCGACCTATTAGGGCAGGTCATCGTGTTAGCCGCACGTTGAGAAACCGCCGTGAACGGCGACGTCCGCGGGATATTCGCGGGATGAGAAACTTCCCGCTAAATGTCGCAATGAGCAGCGGAATCGACCCGCTACACCACGTCGGGCCTCACCCCGCCGACAAATCGGCAGCAACGACCTTCTCCACCCGACGGCCACACTGGACCGGTGGTCGGCAGGTTATCGAGGACTTCGAGACTGAGTTACGACAGAAGGGCTGGGGAATCAACCGCGAGGTCCTGCTGCGGATCATGAGCGTGCTAAAGGTCGGGAGTCCGAATCACATCCGGCTCCTCGAGCTGAAGGACGAGAGAGAATGGGTCGAGGCGTGGGAGAAGATGCAAAATGCCGTGCGCGACGCGATTGGCTTCTTCCAGGACGACGCCAACATTCTCGGGAGGTCGCTCCTTCCAACCGATTACGTCGTGCTACTGCCGGCAGTGTTCCTCCACGACCGCAAGGGTCAATTCCGTCCGGGAGAAACGAATGAGCTAGCCTGTTGGCTCTTCTTGGCGAGCGCCTTCGGTCACTACAGCGGGTCGCTGGAAACGACCTCGGCCGCCGACGTCACGCTCCTACGCAACAAGGAGACTGCGGGCAAGCCGGAGGAGACGCTCCCAGCGCTCATCCGCGCCGCGCAAGAGCCGAGGACGCCGGGCACGTATCGTGGTGGATCAGCTAACGGGTTCCCCTCAAACCCTTCGCGGCCGAGCCGTGTGACATCGAATCCTGGCGTTGCCGGCTTGGCTTCCTTGCAGCTAACCGCCTCCGCCCACACAATGTGCACGTTTACCTGGCCTTTCGATGTTGATACTGGCCGGTCGCTGATACTCCCCCGATGCTCAGTAGTTCGCTTCTTCGTCGATGACCATGCAGCTGGCGGGAACCGCCGCCGTGAGGTTTAGCGGAACACGCCCTGGAAGTGACCAGACCCAATCCACCGTCGCGCGAGGACAAAGACGACGACAACGGGGGCGATCGTCGCCAAAAGCAAGAACGCGATCGCACTCGGTGGCGAGCTCGTGTGCAGCTGGACCACACCGAGGTACTCTCCGGACGTCTCACCATTGAACAGCTGAAGGGCGATGCCAAGCGGCAAGGGGTAGCGGTTGGTCGTGTCGGTCGACCAGTACATGACCCACGGCAGGAAGAAGTTTGTCCAGCTCGCCACAATATTGAGAAACACGATCAGCGCTGCGACTGGCTTCGAAAGAGGAACGGCAATGTGTCGGAACACCTGCCATTCGTTGCAACCGTCCGAGCGCGCCGTCTGAAACAGGACATTGAAGCGCTCGGTGTGGAAGTACAGGTAGGACAGGTAGACGCCGAACGGGAACAGGCCGTAAGGCACGATGACCGCGAGCGGGCTCGTCAGCTGATGCACCTCGTTTGCCTCGAGGAAGAGCGGCAACACGAGCGCACTGGTCGGGATCAGCATAACGAGCATCGTGAGGATCAAGAGGGCACGTCGACCAGCAAACTCGTGCGTCGCAATGCCGTAACCAGCGGGAATGCATGTTGCGATGGCGATCGCAGCCCCCGCCGCAGAGTAGATCGTCGAGTTGAACAGCCACAGTCCTAGGTTGCCGCCGATCAGTCCTAGGTGGACGCCGGTCGCCTCGAAGACGAGCCAGATGATGGGCACGGCAAAGTACGCCGCAAAGAGTGCGAGTAGGACGTACATAACAACCTGGCCCGTCGAAGTCCGTCGCGCGGCCGAATTCGCATGAGAGAGCATCAGTGGCCGACGTCAAACAAGCCGGTGCGTAACAGGATGACGGCCGCGCAGATCACGGCGACCACGAGCAAGTCGACGGAGATCGCAGCCGCGTAGTTGAAGTAGTCGTAATGGAACGCCAGGAAGATAGCGAGCTGGTTAGGCGACCAGGCCTGATTCGCGATCCCGCCCGTAGCCTCACTAATGAGCTGCGGTTCGGCGAACAGCTGCGACCCGGCAGCGAACGCGCCGATCACCATGTAGGCGATCCATTTCTTGATCAAAGGCAGCTTGATGTTGACCGCGGTGCGCCATGCTCCTGCGCCGTCGAGCCTCGCGCTCTCGAGTACCTCTTCGGGAATTGTCGCGAGTGCGCCGT
This sequence comes from uncultured Acidimicrobiaceae bacterium, assembly GCA_963727645.1. GTDB lineage: Bacteria > Actinomycetota > Acidimicrobiia > Acidimicrobiales > Bog-793 > Fen-455. Next base: position 128,136 of record CAVSHA010000016.1, on the reverse strand, counting down.
GCATGACGACGATCCAGCTCCCGGCACCGCTCCAGAACGCGATCAGTGCGAAGATCACCGGGAGGTGGGCTGGCGCGAGCGAGTCGCCGAGCGTGTGGTAGCCGAGCCAGCTCAACACGAAGCCCCACGGACTCTTGCCCGGTTGCAGCATGAACAGCCAGAGCATCACGCTTGCCGAGCCGGCAAGCGCTGCCGGAAGGTACAGCACGAAGCGAAAGGCGGCTCCAACGCGCTCATTCAATGAATGCAGCATCAGCGACAGGCTGACGACGAAGACGACGAGCGTTGTGAGCCAGATCCCCAAGAATTTGATGATGTTCTCGAATGCCGGCACGAACTCGGAGTTGTGCGTGGCGTCTATGAAGTTGCTGAGGCCAGTGAAGTGGGCACTCAGCGACGTCAGCGCCATATAGAGCACGTAGCCCGCCGGATAAATTCCGATGGCCACGAGCAGCACGACATACGGCGCGATGAACAGGTAGCCCGACTTACGCGGTCGCAGAGGTGACCTACGTTTCACGCCAGAGCCTGCAAGTCGACCTGCCCTGGTCACCCATTTGGTCATCAGACGTCATATCAATACTCTTGCAGCCGGTCGTAGGCGGTGCTACCTGGTTCGACGACGGCGACTTGGGCGCTCGCGCTCGCTGTCGCGGTGGCACGAATGACGCTCCGACTACGACCGCTCTTGCCAACGCCATTTCACCGGCACCGCCGCGCGACCTTTGCTCGCTGTCTCCGCCCAGTGCTTGGTGCACCCCATTCAAACCAAGGCTTGAGTGTTCGCTTGGGAGATTACCCAACGCGAACTGCCAGGCTTTCCAGCTCTTGTCGCTGGTTAACCGCAAGTCAGGTGCCTAATTGCTTGATGGTAGGCACAGCCATTCCGCAACCTCCGGCGACAACTTCACGATTTCCTACGCCTCGGTGCCCGTTGGGCTGAGGAAGCACTTTCGGGGCAAGTCCCGGAACCCCCGAGGGGACCAGCGCTGTCGCGGATCACTAGGCGCGCCTCTAGGTGTTCAGGATGTTCGCCTGGAAGGCCCCTGCCCACGAGGGGGAGGAGATTGGCGACACAGAGCTTGCCCAAAGCCTTGAAGTCCTGGCGGACTGTCGTCAACGCAGGGGTATAGAAGCGCGCGAGGGGCGTGTCGTCGAAGCCGACGATGCTGACTTGTCCCGGGACAGCGTGCCCAGCCTCCAGCATCGCGTGCATGGCACCTAGGGCGATCTCGTCGTTGCCACACAGCACGGCTGTGACCTCGGGATCCCGCGCCAGCCTCCGTCCTGCGTCATAACCCCAGTCGGCGCTCCAGCCTCCGTGGCGCGGCGTTGGCACGGGCGCCCCCGCATCCTGGAGGGCCGAGCGCCACCCCAACATTCGCTGGTTCCCGGTCCAGGCGGGTATCGACAAGTGGTGCACCGTCTTGTGACCCAGATTTAGGAGGTAACTCGTCGCTTCCCTGGCACCGGTATATTCGTCGATCCATACTGAGGGTCTGGCTAGGACCTGGTCCTTAGGCCGAAAGGGGACTATCGCGGCTGCTGGCACGTCCTGGGGCATGCCGTCCAGTGCAGCCTGACCCGGATGGTCGGTAGCGATCACGATCACCGCGCCCGCTGGCTCGCGTGCCCACTCAACGGCGTCCCGCACGTCGGCGGGGTCGACCGACTCGATCAAGCGCACGGCCATACGGAAGCCGACTTCGCGCGTCGCTTCCTCAATGCCTTCTAGTGCTGCTGTGAAACCGTACAGCGTCGTGTTGGAAGTCAACACACTTATCGACTGCACAGGTCCGCCGCGAAGCGCCCGGGCTGCCCTGTTTGGGCGGAAGCCGAGACCGGCGATAGTGTCGAGGATGGCATCCCGCGTCGATTTCCTTACGTCCGGGCTTCCATTTATGACACGGGACACAGTCTGGTAGGAGACTCCGGCAACCTTGGCCACATCGTATATGGTCACAGGGCGTTCGGGCCTTTCAGTCACCATTCCCACCTTATCGAGGGCCTATGTGCCTGTGACCGCATTTAGCTGAGCCATGTCCCGCGGGTCGCGCAGTTGTCACAAAGTCACCCTTTCGCCGCCCCGGTGAGCATCCCGGTGACCAACGCACGTTGGGCAAAGAGGAAAACTATGAAGACCGGCGCGATCGCCACGAGTGTGGCCATCGCCAGCTCCGGCCGGAGTACCGCGCTTACGCCGCCACCGAGCGACGGGTTGAACGCGGCTGCACTTTCCAGGAGGTCCTGCAGCCGACCGGGAGCGGGTACTGCCTGTCGTTCCAGAACACCACGTAAGGCAGGCAGAAATTGGTCCAGTCGGGCCAACTGTCGCCTCCGCCGTCCCTATTCCTTTGTCGATCCAGCGAGCATGCCGGCCACAAGGGTCCGCTGCGCGAACAGGAATACGAGCAGTACCGGTGCGATTGCGATGATCGTCGCCATCGCCAGCTCGGGCCGATAGATGACGGCTTGTCCGCCAGTCGCCGCGACCGGGTTGATCGACGGCGAGCTGCCCAGCAGGATCGGTAGGCCCACCTGCAGCGGGTACTGCGAGTTGTCATAGGTCATCACGAACGGAAGGTAGTAGTTGTTCCAGTTCGCGACGAACGAAAAGAAGGCGACGAGCGCCACGATCGGCGTCGCGAGCGGCAAGGCAATACGCCGGAACACGCCCCATTCGCCGGCGCCGTCAATCCGCGCCGCCCCGATCAGATCCTTCGGAATAGTCGTTGAGAAGTAGATGTAAGCGAGATAGACACCGAACGGGAAGAACCCGAACGGCAAGATGAGCGACCAGACCGTGCCGACCAAGTGCACGGTATTGGCCTCGAGAAACAGCGGCAGGACGAGCGCGGTCGCCGGCACGATCATCACGACGAGCGTGATCGCGAGCAGCGCGCGGCGCCCGACGAAGTACGTCAGCGCCAGGCCGTATCCGGCCGGAATTGCAGCCAGTACTGCGAGCGCGGTACCGCCAAAAGAGTAGATGGCGGAGTTCTTGAGCCAGGTCAAGACGAGGTCGCCCTCGTAGCTAATGAGTTGGTGGAACGTGTGGCCAAATGTTCCGAAGCTGCCGAACGCGAGCGGTGTCTGATTGATGATCTGGCTATCGGTCTTGGTCGGCGCCAGGAGCAGCCAGACGATGGGCCCGAAAAAGAAGGCCGCGAACAAGAGCAGGATGAGGATTGCGATGATGCGGTAGGCGTAGTGTCGCGCGAGCATCACTGGACCTCAAAGAGCTTGCCGCGCCAGACGATCAGCACTGCCACGAGCAAGCCGAACACGAGAAGGTCGACCGAGATCGCCGCGGCTTCGTTGAAGCGGTCAAGCTGGAATGCGAGGTAGTACGCAAGCTGATTGGGCGACCACTGTGGGGGGACTTCGCCCCCGGTCGCGATGCCAAGAATCTGCGGCTCCACGAACAGCTGCGTGCCGGCCGCGAACGAGAGCACGAGCATGTAAACGACCCACTTCCGAATGAGCGGGAGCTTGATTCTAATTGCGGTCTGAAACACGTTCGAACCATCTATCTCGGCAGCCTCGATCAGCTCAGTGGGAACGTTGTTCAGCGCGCCGTGCATGACGACGATCCATCCCCCAGCGCCGGTCCAGAATGCCATGATCGCGAAGAGCACGGGGAGATTGTTTGGCGTGACTGTGTTCGCGAGAAGTGTGTAATGAAGTGCGTGCTCGATGAAGGCAAAAGGACTCGTGGTTGGGGTGAACATGAACAGCCAGATGACCACGCTGGCTGCTCCCGCCATGGCGCCCGGGAGATAGAAGATGAAACGAAAGGTCGCGCTGACTCGCCGCGCCAGGTTGTGGACCATGAGCGCCAGCGACACGACGAGCACCGATTGACTGACCAGCCAGATGGCTTCGAACAACAGCACGTGTTTGAAAGCGGGCATGAACTCAGGCAGATGATAGCTGTCGACGAAGTTCCCAACACCAAGGCCATGAGAGGTCCTCAGCGCGAGTGAAATCGCATAGACCGTCGGAGCGACGCCGAGACACAAGAGCATCGCTACGTAGAGGGCGACGAAGAAGTAGCCCGCTGAACGTGAGCCGCCGGCCGGTGGGCGCTCTGGGCGCCACCGGGAGCGGCGCCCCCGGCGAGCGCTTACGCGCTCACCGGGGGCAACCGTGACCAGAGGGTCAGTCATGTTGCGCTCTGCAAACTCCCACTAGCAGCCCGAGCCGCCGAAGGAGTTGATGCACTTGCTGGTGCTGTGGACCGTCCAGCCGGCCAGCCTGGCGTCGTTCGCCAGAGCCAAGGCGAACGAGTTGATCTGCTTTCCGAGTGTGCTCGGCGGGGTGGCGGTCACGCCCGGCACCACCGTCGACGCCCAAGCTGCGTCGGTGCTCCACGGAGTCGGGCCCCAACCGCTCCAGACCTCGGCTGCGGCAGTTTCCCATGCTTTCCCAGTGATGACCGGGTCGGCGAACACGGAGCCGAACGCGCCGACATAGGCGTCCTGGTCCGGCGTGTAGTCGGGCAGGCCCGCGTCGACGCCAACTGCTTGGATCTTCGGGCTTGTCGACATGAACTCGGCGAGCGCGGCCGCAGCAGCCGGCTGGCTGGTGTGGCTCGACACGAGCCACAACCCGCCGCCGAGGGCGCCGGTGATCGGTTGGCCGAGGACTGACAGCGGCGGTGGATAGGCCGCCATCGTGCCGTTCGGCACGCCGTCCGGGGCCTTCTTGCCGTTCTCGAACACGGCGGTCCCGTACCATAGCGGTCCGACCATCATGACGACCTTGGCAGCGGGGAAGCCTCCGGCTGCAAAGACGTAGGTGGTGGTGATGGCGTTGCCCTCGAGCCCTGAGTTGTCGAGCAGGTTATCGATCTTCGTGCAGGCGAGGTTGGTCGGGTCGATCTCGACCGTGTTCGCGCCTACGACCTGGTCGAGCGGACACCCGTTGCCCCAGTAGATGAAGTCGTCATCGAACTCGTCGCCGATGTCCCCGACCGTGTAGCCGGGGTGGCTCTTCTTGAGCATTTGTCCGTCTGCGACGATCCCTGACCAGGTCGTCGGAACTGGCGCTTTGCCGAAGAACTTCGTGTACAAACCCTGGTTGACCCAGAGCACGTCCGCGGCTGTGTCATTGCGCAGGCAGACGATCTTGCCCGAGGGGGTGGTGCAGGCGCTCATGCTGTGGCCCGCATAGCCCTTAAGAACGCTCGCCGGGACGTACTTGCTCAGGTTGAGCAGGTCGTTGTACGGCGCCGTGCCGAGCTGGACCGCGTCGTAGTTCTGCGAGTCGAACATCACGTCCGGCGCGACCGACGGCCAGCCGATGCGGTTCCACAGCGCGAACTTCGACTGCAGCACGCCGGTGCCATTCTCGTTGCCGTTGTAGATAACCCACTTGATGTTGGCACCAGGATTGGCCTTCATGTACGCCTGCTCGTAGGGAATGCGCGAAGTGTCGATCCAGACGATTAGCGGCTTCGACGAAGACTTCGTTGTTGCTGTCGAAGCCCCCGGCACCGCGAGTGCAAGGCCGGCGACCACAACTACGCCGAGCGCGACACGGCTCCGTAGCGAGCGACCTCGCCAGGATTTGAGGTTGAAAAATGACTTCATGATTGTAGGCTCAACTCCTTCCGTCTTGTGATGCTTGCTTTCGGTAGCTTGCCCTTGTGTTTGAGGGACCTATGACGCTGCGCTGTGCCGGATACTGGTGTCACGCGAGAGCGGATCCCCGGCCAGATCCACGACGTAGCTCTCGAGTAGCTAATCCCGCAACGAGGCCGGCGTCGCGTGGTCCCGCCACTGGCACCCCCATCGTCCTAGCCATCGCGCCTCCCTTCACACCGACTTCACTCACGGGTCCCGGTCAATGCCTCCGTAGCAGACCGACGGGCGCTGGGGTGGTGTGATCGATCACACTCCGTTATCGTGATCGATCACAGCAAGGGTGTCAAGTGACTTGCGCCAGGCATTTTGATTACTGTGAGGAGGGACGAGATGATCACCGAAGGGACGTCGGTCAGGCCCGGCAGGGTCTGGTCTGATGACGCGCTCGAGGTGCGGGTCGAGGTGGACGAAGACGGCGTGGCACGCCTTTCCTATCTGGCGCCGCCAGAGAGCCGCCGGACTGTGACAGGCCCGGACGAGGGGCACGCCGGGGAAGACGGGCGCCGGACGATGGGCCTGCCCTTGTTGGACGTGGTCGTGGCGGGAAGCGGCCGGAGCTGGTCCGGTAGGCGGTATTCGGAGTCCGTGGTCGGTGGCCGGATGCGCTACGTCGACTGCACGGAGAAAGACGACGGCGTTTGGCATGAGGTGCGAGTGGCGCTGATCGACCCGGACACCGGCCTCGCCGCGACCGTTGTGTACAACATCCTCAGGGGAGGCGGCGTTCTGCGCAGCCGGGCGATTCTCACGAACCGCGGAGCTTCACCGTTGACCGTCGAGTCAGTTACGTCCTTCCTCGGTGGAGGGTTGGCGGGCCCGGGAGGCGCGCTGGAGGACGCCACGCTGTACTGGGCCGAGAACGACTGGCTCTCCGAGGCGCGCTGGCACACCCGGGACCTCAGGGACGCGCTCCCTGACCTCAACCGCACGGCGCACGGCGCTCGTTCGAGGGCAAGGTTCGCCTTGACGAGCGAGGGGAGCTGGTCGTCGGGCACCTACTTGCCCATGGGAGCGGTTGTGAACCGGAAGACCGGCCACACGTTGTTATGGCAGATCGAGCACAACGGCGGGTGGCACTGGCAACTGGGAGAGCACACGGGGAGGGGTGTGGGGTCGTCGTACATGGCCCTCCTCGGCCCCACTGATGCCGAGCACCACTGGCGGCTCATTCTGAACCCGGGGGGTTCCTTTGAAACGGTGCCGGTCGCGCTCGCCGTGAGCTACGAAGGCTTTGAGGGCGCCGTCGGGCGCCTGACAAGGTACCGTAGGGCGATCCGGCGGCCCCACGAGGACCACCGACGTCTCCCGGTCATTTTCAACGACTTCATGAATACGCTCATGGGCGAGCCCACCACTGAGCGCTTGGTCCCGCTCATCAAGGCCGCCGCACACGCTGGCACCGAGTATTTCTGCATCGACTCCGGCTGGTACGCGGAGATAAGCGAGACGTGGTGGGACACCGTTGGCGCGTGGGTGCCGTCCAAGGACAGGTTCCCGAATGGCATCACCGAGGTGCTCGAGCTCATCAGGGCGGAGGGGATGGTCCCAGGGCTCTGGCTCGAACCAGAAGTTGTCGGGGTCCGCAGCCCGGTGTCTGACGAGCTCCCTCTGGATGCGTTCTTCACCCGCGACGGAAACAGGGTCGTCGAGCAGGGTAGGTACCAGCTCGACCTGACCCATCCGCGCGCCAGGGAGCACCTCGACCGGGTGGTCGACTTCCTCGTCGAGGACCTGGGCGTCGGCTACCTCAAGATGGACTACAACATCAACGTCGCCCCCGGCACCGAGAACGGCCATGTCGCCGCGGGAGTAGGCATGCTGGCACACAACCGGGCGTTCCTCGCCTGGGTGGACGAGCTTCTCGACCGACACCCACGCCTCACCATTGAGAACTGCGCCTCCGGCGGTATGCGTACCGATTACGCGTTGCTCTCGCGCTTGCAGATCCAGTCGACCAGCGACCAGCAGGATCTCTTACGCTACCCTCCGATCGCGGCCGCTGCACCAGTAGCAATAGCACCCGAACAAGCGGCCGTATGGGCCTACCCGCAACCCGAATGGGACGACGACCAGATCGCCTTCACTCTTTGCAGTGCCATGCTCGGCCGTGTCCACCTCTCTGGGCACCTCGACCGGATGACAACTGCGCAACATGGCCTCGTGGCCCAAGCAATCGACGTCTACAAGCAGATCCGGGCGGACCTGCCCGATTCCGTCCCCTTTTTGGCCCCTCGGCCTCCCGGACTGGGCTGACCGTTGGGTCGCTCTCGGCATGCGCGCGCAGGCTGCCACCTACCTAGTCGTCTGGCGCCGCGAGCTGAGCGGGGACACCGCTCAAGCGAAGCCGGCCGAGATCGCGCTACGAGTTGCACCGCGTGGTACCGAAGCGATCCCCCGAGTCCTTTACCCTGCAGCAGGAGCACAGTTGCGCTGGGATGCCGCTAGCGGTCAGTTGAGCGTCCTGCTTCCGCGGGCCCCCTCAGCTTGCCTGGTCGAAATTGGTGCGAGGCGGGGCACTCAGAGATGATCAGCAAATCACCTCATTTAGAACGGTGCCTGAATGGTCGACGACAGCGGCGCCGCGCTCGTGTTCTCCTTGGGTCAGGAGCGGTTGCGTTTGGGGGCTTGGGGCGACGATTCGATCAGGGTCCGTGCCGGCCAAGGACAGACAGCCGACGACATACCGGGTGTGACACGTTTCGCGAATAGCACCAAATGGCACGCACAGTTGGCGTACTGACTGTCATATCCAGTAGAGTGCAGCCGCTCTATTTGGACTTTCTTCCCGGAGTATGTGGAGCGGCGGGGTTAGCGACAGAACTCGCTGACCACGATCTTTCTCGTCTCCGGCTCGGTCGTGTCCCAGCTTTAGCCCGCGCTTTGCACACCTAGCCGAGAAGGTCGTCCACCTCGCTCACCCCGAGGGCTTCGAGCTCTTTCACGAGCTGACGCAGGCGCCTGTCGGCGGCAAGCAGTGGCTGGAGCCGCTCGGCATTTTCAGCCTTAAGTGTCCTAGTCACCTGATGGTCGCCGTCTTGACGCATCCAGGTGGGATAGAGCCCGTGCAAGCGAGGTGGATCGCCGTGGCAGCGGCAGCCAGAGCTCTGACAGCGCGTGGAGCGCGCGACGAGCGAGCCGGGTAGCACGACACCGAGTCGGGCGATCTCGGCCAGGATCTCGCGGCGGCGCTGCTGTGGTCCCATCGCGTTCAAGATGCCATCCTGCCCGAGCGCGAGGCAAACGTGGTCCGTGCCACCTCTCGCTCTTGTGACCACCAAGGTCTCGATGCTCCGATGTGCGAGGAGATCATCGAGGCATTCGTTCAACAGGGTCTGTTCGGTCTTGCGCCCTAGTCCAAGGCCTACCGCTCTGTGCTGAGAAGGCTCTATGACACCCAAGGCTCTGTGAGTGCGGCCCGTTTCGTCCCCTCTTTGGCCCGTGCCCCCTACAGCGACAACGAACGAGCCGAGCTTTCCTCGATCGCTTTGTTTGCATCCGAAAACGGGCTTGCTGTCTCCCACTTCTTCCATGCTGGTGGTGGCCGCTTGGCCGGCCATGTCCCTGCTGATCGCCGCGTTGTTGATCACCCACCGCGATGCATGAACGCCCGCTAGAACCCCGTCACTTCGGAAGAGATGATTTCGGCAACCACGGCCGGCGCGATGGAAAACCTGTTGTCGGGGCTCCTCGTCGCGGACATCCCGCGGGATGACGCCCTTTTGGACGGTCGACTACTCGCCGTTTTAAGGCCACTACCAGGGACTTCTCTGAGCGGGCGACGAGAATCGAACTCGCGTTCTCAGCTTGGGAAGGGCGGTCAGGCGTACGGCGGCGAATCAGGGCAACCTATTAGGGCAGCTCATCGCGTTATCCGCACGTTGCCGAACCACCCCGAACGGCGGCGTCCGCGGGATATTCGCGGGATGCGAGTTTCCCGCTGAATCAGACTTCTCAGGGGCTGGTCGCCGCGGTTTCGGGCCGGGCCACGTCTGCAGACAGGAGATGTCAACTACGACACCTTGACTCGACGTTCGTCCCCACGTCCTCATCGCGGGCCGACGCTGGTTGCGGCGCCATTGCGGACTGTGCTGGTGGGAGCGGCACGATCGCGGCTTCGTTCCGGAGCTGGCTGTTCGAGGCGAATCCGAAGGCCGAGGACGTCATTGCCTCCCTCCGGGTAACCGAAGTCGAACGCTTCGGCCACGTAGGAGCCGGGCTTCAGCTCGAAGACGAAGCGGTACACAGGCCCTGAACAGAATGGGTCGCACGCGACGCATTGCCCATCAGGGAGCTCGAGTCGACCGATCTCGCGCCAAGTCCCCTCAAGCTCATCGACATCAGTGACGAAACACATGCGAGCTACTTCGATCGTCCGGTCATCGCCACGCAAGACCTCGACAGGGTACTCGTTGTCCTCACGTGTGCCTTGCAAGACGAGGACGGCTTCGTATCCCCTCGGCGACCCATCCCGGACACTCGCTTCCGGATCGACGCGGAAGTCCTCTCCAAGAACAGACGCGGCGCCGAAAGCCACCGTGGCGCTGTCCACACCGATCCAACCGATCTCCTCCCAGCTCTCAGAGTCGGTGGGGGCCTCGATCACCGGCGTCACTCCGCTTTGCGAACTGTGTACACGCCGTCAGTTCTGTCTAGGGGGTTTGGGGGAGCGCTTCTCGAGATCGGACTCGGCGGACTTGTCACCCTCGAAGAGATCGGTGTGGTCGAAGCTCTCGCCGGAGCGCATCTTTCCCCGCCGGCGCGAGACAGAGCTCGAGAGGCTCAGGAACGCCTCACGGCTGCCCCGGGCGTCGCCCCTGAAGTTCTGGGTGTTCATCGCAGAGAACCCAACCCGGCCACCCTCCGCGTAGGAGTCCTGGTTAGCACCGAGATAGACGAAGGTCCATCCCTCTTTCTCGTGCTTCTTGACCAGGTCGAAAAGCTGCCCGCGGCGGTACTCGCAACTCTGGTTCTCCTCACCGTCGGTGAATGTCACAAAGAGGATCGACTCCTCCGGCTCACCCGCTGCGCGACGCCTCTCGATGCGGATCGTCGCATCGGTGATCGCATGGCCCATCGCGTCGTACAGGGGGGTGCCGCCACGGGGGGCGAACGAAGCTCTCGTGAGCGGCGGGACTTGCGCGATGGAGAGGGCATCGGCGAGGACCTCGTGGGAATCGTTCGAGTCGAACTGAATGAGAGTCATCAAGGCGTCGGCGCCATCGGACCGCTGATCGGCGAGGAAGCCGTTGAAACCCCCGACGACGTCGGCGGCCATGGACTCCATGGAGCCCGAGCGGTCGAGAACGAAGTAGATGTGGAGATTGGTCGTGGTCATACCTTTCTTTGTCTGCTCGCAGAGGACTTGGTGGTCTTCGTTGCGTTGAGTCCGCGCTCGAGGACGAGGCGGATCGTGTCGCTCATCCCCAGCGCCTCGGCGTTCCCGACATCGGCGAGGCGCTGCAAGAGGTCCTCGGGGAGGCGGATGCTGATGAGACGGCTAGACGAGCGCTGCCCGAGTCTCGAGCTGCTCGCAAAGTAGCGGGAGGGTGAGTCGGGCGGCTGCTGATTCACTACCTCAGTGTATTGCATACGTAATACGCTTGTCAAACATGTAATGAGTCTGCATGTGATCTCGAGTGACGACCCACTCCGGCCCACGATGATGCTGACGCACTGCATTCTTCGGGTGTTTCATCCAGGGTGACCCGAGGGACCTGACCCGATGATGGTTCGGCAACCGGCCTTAGGCACGGTGCCAACGCGAGGCGATGAGGGACGCGAGGTTGTCCCGGACTCAGGGCCACGCCCTGTCTCGAGCGGCTAGATCGTCGAGTCGGCGTAGAGCTCGTCGAGGGCGTGAACGAATTGTTCGGCAGCGTCCGGTTCGGAGAACAGGGTCTGTGCCAGCAAGGAAGGGCGTTTCGCCCAGCCGTTGCTCTGGGCCTGCTCGACCTGGGAAGCCGTTTCTGGGAGAGCTCGAATCCTGTCAGCGAAGCGTTGCACAGCGGCGTCCGTGAATCCGGCCCCCTTCCGATAGATCCAATCGAAGTTGACTGCGAGCACCTCCTTCCCGGACTCGTCGACGAAGATTGTCCAGGGCTGCGTGTAGCCTCCCGGGCTCGTCATCCACGGAGTGACAGATGCCGCCTTTCCATCGCCCCAGTACCAATGATCGAACTTGGGGTGGGTGCGCGTGTGCTGAAAGATACGGTCGAATCCGGACCGAACAGGCTCGGCCATGGCGTTGATAGCCTCGAAGAGCTCCTCCTCGGTCCAACGGTGCCCGGTACGGCCATGACGGGACTTCCCCTCAGCTGTCTCCTGCCCGTAGATGTTCGGGATGAGTATCTCCACTCCTTCGTCTGCCACGTACTCCAGTTCGAGCCCGAGAACCTGGACGTCTCCCACGGTCTGGGTGTTGAGGTACTCGATGATCGATCGAAGTTCGCCCGTGATGTGGTCGACCGCGATCACGAGACGAAAACGACCCGAAGCGAGGCTCCTGGCGATGGACTCTCTGACCGAGCTTGCAGAGGGCTCGGGGTCCTCGCCCACGTTGGACTTGTGATCGAGATCAGACAGCTGGGCGTGACTGGCTGACATCGTCGCGTCGAACTCGTCGTAGGAAAGGCGCCAGAGTCCCGCCGCGTAAGCCATGAGCTGCCCGACGACACTTCGGCGGATCTCCGGGTTGGCACGCAGCTTGCACTCCACGATCGTGATGACGCCGTCCGCGTCGACCACTACCAAGTCCGCATACCCTTCGCCGAGATGTACCTCTCGGGCGACGACGCACCGCTCGGGATCGACTCCAGGAATCAAGCCCGGCGCATGAGCCAGGAGCCTCTGGAGCTCGGCCTCCTTCGTGTAACTCTGTGTGATCGGCTCGTGCCAGTTCTCCTCGCCTTTGCGACGGATCAGAAGTGACATGGCAGTTCCCTTCGCGGCTGGCCTAGCCGGAGTGCGAGCGCTCGCGATCGGCACCGAACAGCATAGGGTCGCTCCTTCAGTTCGGTTGCGCAGATGGCATGCAGCAGTCGATCGTTCGTCGCGTCTTTCCGGAGTTTCGTAGGCTGAGTTCCCGTGGATGACGCGCTCCTCGACCTTGCTTCAGCGCCTGGATGACGATCACGTGCTCTCGGAGGTCAGCGATGTTCTTCTCGCCGCCTGCGGGGGTGACGACGAGCTCGACGAGGTAATCGGCGGCGGCGCGCTGGTGCGGCCGGAGAGAGCCACACGCGAGGGCGACCACCGAGAGCCAGCCGGTGCCTACCTGACATCTGTCACGGTCAGCGGCTTCCGCGGCATCGGGCCGGCAGCCTCCCTGCAGCTTGCTCCGGGCCCTGGTCTGACGTTGGTCATCGGCCGCAACGGCAGCGGCAAGTCGAGCTTTGCCGAGGCCCTCGAGATCCTCGTGACCGGCAGCCTGCGGCCGTGGGAGGATCGGTCCTCGGTCTGGAGGGAAGGTTGGCGCAACCTGCACGACGCCCCCGAGACGGCCGTCATCGCCCAACTGGTGCTCGAGGACCTGGGGCCGGCGGTCGTGGAGCGACGCTGGCCCGACGGCGCGAACCTCGACGAAGGCGGTGCGACGGTCCAGGTGGCCGGCGAGAAACGGGTGCCCTTGGAGCGGCTCGGTTGGGAACGCGACCTCGCCGCGTTCCGGCCGTTCCTATCTCACGCCGAGCTGGAGGCTTTCCTCGGACGACCTTCCGAGTTGCACGACATTCTGGCCTCGGTGCTCGGCCTCGAAGAACTTTCGGCCACCTTGGAACGACTGGCCAAGGCGCGCCTTCAACGCGAGTCGGTGTTGTCCGCAGTGAAGAAGGACCTAAACCCGCAGGCCCGCGTCCGGAGCTGTCCGTCAAGGTTCGAGAAAGTCCTTGTGTACTGGGCCTTTGTTAACTCACGTTCGCAGTCGTTCCCCTTATATTCGGACCCGTCCGTGCATTTTGGTTAGCAATTGGTTAGCAAATTGGTGGGTCCTGATCGGTGTTCTGCTTTCACCGGCTCTCGTCCTCGATGGTGTGGGCCGCCTGACTCACTGGGGCCCTTCCATGGAGAGTCCGGCGAAGTCGTAGGACGGCATCCGGGAGGATGACCCACCGGGCTCATGGTCTTCGCTGGGTGGCGCCCCTTGTCCAGCGTTGCTCTCGTTCGCTCCATTAGGGCTTTGCAGGCTAGGTGACCTGGGCTCTTGTGCTGCACTTTCTGAACATAAGTGCACGTCACAGACATTGACGGACTCCGGCGCCCTATGGCGGTGACGGGATGGAGACGGGATGGAGGAGCGAGCTCGATCTCTACAGCGGGCGATGATGACCTCGGCGTGGATCTACCCGACTCGTTCTTGTGGTTCACGCCGTTTGGGCGCGACAGGTGGCGGATCATCGAGTCGTCGAAGCCAGACAGAATTGCAGTGGCGGCCGATCGTGGGCTCTGGTCGTGCACGCACGAACAGCATCGACTGGGTCCGAGCAGCGGCTAGGGACGGTTCGGAGCACGTCGATGCGATGTTCAAACTGGACCGCATTCACAACCTTCTAATCCGTAGGTAGCTCAATGCTGTCGCAGCTCGTGTCAGATCGTCCCGCATCGTCGCGTTTTGGCCGGTCCGGGCGGCCATCCGAGGGGACGTCCGCGACGGCGTGCAACTGCGTGCGACGCTCTGGAACGGGTTTGTTGGCTCGAATGTTGGCTCTCCGTGACCGTGGAGCAAGGGCCGTCGAAGGCGTGGTCGTCGGGACTAGGTCCGATGCTCCCGGACAGGTTTCGTAACGGGTGGAGAAGCCTGGAGCGACGAAGACGATGCCAGCCCATCTTCGGAAGACAATGTCTTCGTGTGTTCGGCTTCGTCGTGATCCTCGTGGTCGCGAGGGTCATCGCTTGTCGAACGTGATGCCGTGCCGCTTGGCCAGCTCGTCGATGGCATTGGAGGTCGTTCGAGTTGGCCGTCCAACCGGCTTCGCTGAAAGGACGCCTTCGCGCTTTGAGAAAGCCGACCGGGGCGGCCGGCAGGGCGGGACCGAGAGAGAAAGGGAAGGAAACCCAGGGGTCTTGTAAGGAAACTACATGTTGGGTATACTTGGTCCATCCCCCCAGGTGCTTCGGCGCCTGGGTGCGAAACCCGCCGAGAGGCGGGTTTCTGCGTTTCTGGCGCCACTACCAGCCTCCTGGCTTGTAGAAGCTTCCACGCGTGTCGTAAAGCACGTCCGGAAACTGGCTCTTGGCTAGCGCGCCTCTACGTAGCTGCTTGAAGAAGTGCGCATCCTGGCTCAGCACTCGGCTTCGTTTCGCCGCTGGATGCGGATTGACCACTCCAACGGTCAGCCCAAGTTCAAATCTGACCATACGGACTGGCTCGCAGAGGTCGGAGTCGTTCGAGATCACCACAGCGGTGTCGTAGTCCTTGTTGAAGCCGTCAAGGAGCATGTACGACGCGATGTTTACGTCCGAACCCTTTTCCTCAGTCTTGATGACCTGCGCCTTCCTAGACCCTCCCGGTGGCGGGGGGTTCGTCAACCACATCCAAGTATTACTGGTCAAGAAGTGCCCGAAGTGAATCGATACGAGCGGGAGTGTTTCGAGCGCCCTGAGGTAGGTCTGCTGGCGTTGCGGCGCTTGGACGTCATCGGGCCTGGCCGTGACTTTGGCAGTGAAGTACCGAATGCGGTGTATCGAGTCGTTTGGGAGAAGGTTCTGACAAAGCGCCTCAAGGTCCAGCCACCTGAAATGGGTGCGCTTCAAGGCGCCGTAGTACAGGTTGAAGCCGTCTATGTAGACGTTCGTCGCCACATTTCCATCGTCTCACGTTCAAGCGAGATGCGACGCTGCCTTGGAAGGTGCCACGGGTTCCGCGGGCTACGAGCGGACTGGGACCAAGTGGTCGCCCGACGTACTGGCCGACGATGCCCGGACGACCACAGAAGGGAGGCCGCGGCAACCGTGCCGCCAGGATCCAACGGATCTGACAGGGTCGCCTCGTGTCCGCAAGCCCACCGGGTCATGGCTCCGACCGTGAGCTGATAGCTCTTGTTGCTACGCAGCCAGATGGCCCCCGCGACCACGATGATCACGACGAAGCCGAACACGATGAGGACGTTGGCTCCCGAGGGGTGGGCCAACATCGTCTTCGTTGCTCCAGGCTTCTTGGTTGGGCGGAGCGATGAAGAGGTACTCACTGCCGCTGCTGGCTCCGTCGTGTACGTGTGCCGGAATGTAGACAAGGTCCTACAGGCTCGGCAGCGCGAGCGTGTGGAGCTGGCGTTGCTCCACCACGAGTATCCACAGTTTTCGCAGGTCAGCTGCCCTGACATGGCCGGAAGATGGAGCTGCCGCTGGCCTTCCTCAACCTCGACGCCAGGGTCAAGGGCAAACGCGTCTGGTAGCCCGTTGTGAACCTGAAAGAATCCTCTCTTGGAGGTTGGCAGGGTTGAACGACGAGGATCTGCTTGGGCGGCTACCGCCAGAGGAACGAGCGAGAGTGATGATCGACCGCTTGCTCGCCGCCTCCGGGTGGGCAGTCCAGGACGCCGCAAGAGCGAATCTGTCAGCAAGTCGCGGGGTCGCCATAAGAGAGTTCATCTTGGAGCCGCCTCATGGGCGAGTCGACTACCTGTGCTACGTCGACGGTAAGGCGGCCGGCACGATCGAGGCCAAGCCCGAGGGCTACCCGCTGATCTCTGTGGAGCCGCAGACGGCCCAGTACATCTCGGGACTGCAGAGTGATCTGCCCAAGTGGAGTGGCGCGCTCCCCTTCTCCTACGAATCGACGGGCTCACAAACCCGCTTCACGAACTGGCTCGACCCTGAGCCCCGCGGACGCGAGATGTTCACCTTTCATCGCCCGGAGACGCTCGCCGCGTGGTTGGACGAATGGCAGCGTTCACCCGACGAGGCGACACTCCGCTCACGCCTTCGCCAGATGCCACCTTTGGAAATGGGGCTGCTCTGGCCGCCGAAGGACGTGGCGATCACCAACCTCGAGCGGTCGCTAGCCGAGAACCGGCCCCGCGCCTTGATCCAGATGGCAACCGGTTCCGGCAAGACCCTGCTCGCAGCGTTCGCGGCGTATCGTCTCGTGAAGTTCGCCGGAGCTAAGAGAGTCCTGTTCCTGGTAGACCGGGCCAACCTCGGCCGCCAGACGCTGAAGGAGTTCCAAGGCTTCACCACGCCCGACGACGGCCGGAAGTTCACGGAACTCTACAACGTGCAGCGCCTTTCCTCGAACGTCCTCGATCCCGTGAGCAGAGTCACCATCACGACGATCCAGCGCCTGTACTCGATCATGAAAGGTGAGCCCGAGCTGGACGAGGAGATCGACGAGCACTCCTCCTACGAGTTGTCGGGACCGGACGCCGCACCCGTCGTCTACAACCCGGCCCTGCCGATCGAGTTCTTCGACTTCGTCATCGTGGACGAGTGCCATCGCTCGATCTACGGGCTCTGGCGCCAAGTCCTCGACTACTTCGACGCTTTCATCATCGGTTTGACGGCGACCCCCAACAAGCAGGCCTTCGGGTTCTTCCACAAGAACCTCGTCATGGAGTACACCCACGAGCAGGCTGTCGCTGACCATGTGAACGTCGGCTTTGACGTGTACCGAATCAAGACCGAGATCACCGAGCTCGGCAGCAACGTTGAGGCAGGCGTCTATGTCGGACATCGTGATCGCGCAACCCGCAGGACTCGTTGGGAGCAGGCCGACGAGGAACTTACCTACGCGCCAGAGGAGCTAGACCGTGCCGTCGTCGCAAAAGACCAGATCCGAACGGTGATCAAGATCTTCAAGGAACGGTTGTTCACAGAGATCTTCCCCGGACGGACCGAGGTCCCCAAGACCTTGATCTTCGCCAAGGACGACTCGCATGCAGAGGACATCGTCGACATCGTCCGGGAGGAGTTCGGCAAGGGCAACGAGTTTGCCGCAAAGATCACTTACCGCACCACCGGCAAGAAACCAGAGGATCTACTCGCTGAGTTCCGCAACTCCTACAATCCCCGCATCGCCGTCACCGTGGACATGATCGCGACTGGCACCGACGTGAAGCCGCTGGAGTGTGTCTTCTTCATGCGAGGCGTGAAGTCCCGAACGTACTTCGAGCAGATGAAGGGTCGTGGCGTCCGGGTCATCAATCCGACCGACCTTCAGCAGGTGACGCCGGACGCCAGGATCAAGGATCACTTCGTCATCGTCGACGCGGTCGGCGTGACCGAGACCCAACTCATGGAGACCAAACCCCTTGATCGCAAGCCGAACGTTCCTCTGGACCGGCTGTTCAAGGACCTGGCTTTCGGTAAGCGTGATCCTGATCTCGTCTCCTCCATCGCCGATCGGCTTGCCAGGCTCGATCTGCGCCTCAGCCAGGCTGACCGAGCGATCCTTCAGGGGCTCGCCAACGGGACGAGCATCAAGGAGATAACCGAGACGTTGATCGCCGCCCTCGATCCGGACCACCAGTACGCAGTGGCCGAAGCCGGCACCGAAGCTAGCGAGCCAAGCGCCGAGGACGTGAAGAGGGCGGCAACCGATCTGATCGAAGCCGCCGTCTACCCACTGGCGTCGAACCCGGAGCTGAGGCTCAAGATTGTCAACTTCCGCCGCTCCTACGAGCAAATCATCGACGAGACGAGCATGGACAAGGTCCTGCACGCTGGCTACTCCACGGACCGAGCGCGACAGACTATTGATGACTTCAGGCAGTTCATCGAGGACAACAAGGACGAGATCACCGCCCTTCAGATTCTCTACAGCCACCCGTACAGCCGGCGTCTGAGCTTCAGGGACATTCGTGACCTCGCGAACGCCATCGGACGACCGCCGCACCAATGGACGCCAGAGGGTCTCTGGGCTGCCTACGAGGCGCTCGACAGGTCGAAGGTGCACGGCTCCGGGCAGCGCGTAATCACGGATCTCGTCTCGCTGGTCCGCTTCACGCTCCGCGAGGAGGACGAGCTGATTCCGTTTCCCGAGAAGGTCAATGAGCGCTTTGCCGCGTGGCTGCTGCAACAAGAGAACGCCGGACGAAGGTTCACTGATGAGCAGAGACGCTGGCTGGAAGAGATTCGTGACCACATCGCCGCAGCCATGAGTATCTGCACCGACGATCTCGACTACACGCCGTTCGTCGAGCGAGGCGGTATTGGCAAGGCTTTCGAGGTGTTCGGTGACAAGTTGGGCCCACTCCTCGACGAGATGAACGAGGCGCTCGCAGCGTGACCAAGCTGGCATCCGGGTGGGCTGTAGCTTCGCTCGAAGACCTCGCAGCACCCATTCCACGCTCGATCACCGACGGACCTTTCGGCTCGAACCTTAAGACCGAGCACTACACCGCCGACGGCCCGAGGGTGGTCCGGCTTCAGAACATTGGAGAAGGTAGATTCTGCGATGACCGGTCCCACATCTCTGAGGAGCGTTATCAACGCCTTCATGCGCATGACGTTCAGCCTGGCGATGTATTGGTGGCGGCGTTAGGGGAAGTGCTCCCGAGAGCCTGCATTGCGCCCTCTTGGCTCGGCCCAGCAATCGTTAAGGCGGATTGCTTTCGGTTTCGTCTCCGCAGCGATGTAAACCCTCAGTTTGTAGTCGCGATGCTCAACAGTCCCCAGATTCGCTCCACGGCCAGTGCGCAAATCACTGGTGTTGGAAGACCACGCCTGAACCTCGGGAAGGTTCGCAGACTATCGATTCCTTTACCGCCAACACGTGTACAGGATCGCATCGTCACCGTCATCGAGGAACACTCCTCCCATCTAGACGCAGCCGAGGTCGCCCTGTTGTCGGCGGAGCAACGCATCAGGGCACTCGAGAAGTCGATAATCACAGAGGCATCCTCGACGCTGACTCCGCCTCGGCACTGGAAGATCGTTACAGTGGCCGATGCCGGAACTGTCAGCCTCGGCCTGCAACGGTCGCCGAAGCGTCACAGCGGAAGCAACATGCGGCCGTACCTTCGGGTGGCCAACGTCTTTGAGGACCGAATTGATGACAGCGATGTCATGTCGATGGACATGACGGATGCAGAGTGGGAGCGGTACCAGCTTCGGGAAGGCGATGTCCTACTGAACGAGGGTCAGAGTCCCGAGTTGCTCGGTCGACCTGCAATCTACCGAGGGGAACCCCCGAGCATTGCCTTCACAAACAGCCTGATTCGTTTCCGGGCCAACGAAGGCATTGACCCTGAATGGGCCCTACTGGTGTTCAGGTCCCACATGCAGAACCGCCGGTTCATGCGCGAGTCGCAAATCACCACCAACATTGCCCATCTGTCCGCCGGGCGATTCAAGACGGTTGAGTTTCCAGTTCCCCCAATGGACGAGCAGCAGACCCGCATCGCCGATGCTCAGGTTCGATTGGAGGGTTGTGGCCGGCTCCGAGTTGGGGTCGCGGTTGGTCGGAGGCGCTCTGCAGTCCTCCGGCGCTCGATCCTCGCTGCCGCGTTCTCAGGCCGGCTCGTCCCTCAAGCCCCGGACCAAGGGTCAGCGTCCGGGATGTTTGAGCGGGCTGGGCGAGTCCAATGACGAAAGAGCATATGGTAAGGGCGTCATGAGCGACAGCAACGCTCTCGTCCAGAAGCTCTGGAACTACTGCAACGTCCTTCGCGATGACGGTCTTTCTTACGGCGACTACGTCGAACAGTTGACGTACCTGTTGTTCCTAAAGATGGCTGATGAGCAGTCCAGAGCCCCGTTCAATCGCCCGACACTCGTGCCCCCTGACCTCGACTGGCAGTCGCTTCTGCGCCGTGATGGTGACGACCTAGGTGGCTGGTGTCTTTCGCGGGCGTAAATGCTCGCGATCGGGTCGCAACTGAGACAGAATTACACCTAGGTAATTCTCGACCGGGAGCGATCATGACCCTGGGCGTGGCTGATCGGCAAGCCAATCTGTTCGACGACGTAGAGCAGTTCTGCGACAAGGTGCTCAACGAGTCCTCGATCTACGCGTTCATGCACCGTGAGCGTGATCGCCTGTTCCCCGATGAGGAATTCTCCGACCTGTTCGACAACCAGGGCAGGCGCTCGGTACCGCCGTCGGTGGTGGCGACGGTCATGGTGCTCCAGCGCCTCGAAGGGCTCTCGGACCGCGAGGCCGTCGATCGCTACTGCTTCGACAACCGTTGGCGCTATGCAGCAGGCGTCGGTGGCTACGACACCGGTGGCTGGACGAGCTTTTCCCACACCGTGCTCGTCGACATGCGCGAACGCCTGCGACGATCCGAGCACCCCGACCGCATCTTCGACACGGCACTGTGTGCGGCCAAAGCTGCAGGCCTCGTCGGCAACCGACGGGCGCTCGACTCGACGCCGCTTTATGACGCCGTGGCGACGATGGACACCGTCACCCTTATCCGCTCTGGCATCCGGGCCCTCTTGAAGCTCGCCAGCCGCAAGCTCCGCGCCGAGCTCCAAGCGGTGCTCACGAGCGGCGACGACTACGCGAGCTCCTCCAAGCCCCAGATCGACTGGGAAGATGCCGAAGCTCGCGAAGCGCTCATCGACAGCCGCGCCAAGGACGCCTACGCATGCCTCGGCCTTCTCGATGGTCAAAAGCTCGACCCTGTCGTCACCGAAGCCGCCGAGCTGCTCGCCACTGTGACCGGCCAGGACCTCGCAGAAGGAGACGACGGCGTCTTTCGCGTCGCCCGCAAAGTCGCCAAGGACCGGGTGATCTCGACGGTCGACCCCGAGGCCCGCCACGGACACAAGACCAGGACCAGAAGCTTCGATGGCTACAAGGGACATGTGGCGGTCGACCCCGACTCCGAGATCATCACCGCCACGGTCGTGACGCCGGGCAACGCCGGGGACGCGAGTGTCGCAGAGGACCTCATCTCCGAGCTTCTCGTCGGTGATGACACCGGCCATGACAACCTCGACGAGTACGCGGCAACGGCCGACGTCGACGAGAACGACGAAGATGTCACCACGGTCTACGGCGACAACGCCTATGGAACCGGGGCGTTCCAGGAACGTCTCGAGGGTGCGGGCATCGACTCGCGCTGCAAGACCCAGCAACCCAATGCGGCCGGTGGTCTGTTCACCAAGGATCGCTTCGTCGTCGACCTCGACGAGGGCACCGTCACCTGTCCCGCTGGGCTCACCGTCGAGACAAGACGCCACAGCGACGGTGGCATGGCCTACTTCGGCGATGCCTGCGCCAACTGCCCGCTGCAGGCCAAGTGCACCACCGCTTCAGGCGGGCGCACCATCGGGATCAGCCCCTACGAACAAGCTCTCGCCCGCGCCCGCAAGCGCCAGGCTGAACAAGCCTGGCGCGACGACTATCGCGCCACCCGTCCCAAGGTCGAACGCAAGCTCGCTCATCTCGTCTTCCGCAAGCATGGAGGAAGGCGCGCCCGCATGCGCGGCACCGCCAAGGTCGACGCCGACTTCCGGCTACTGGCCGGTGCCGGGAACCTTGCTCGTCTCGCGCGCCTTGGACTCGGGTGGACCTCTGCTGGGTGGGCGATCGAGTGAGCCGGCCGGCCAGAGCGAGCAAACCCCGGCGGCTGCCCAACCCCATATGGCTTCTGAGCTCGCCTCGGACGGTCCACCCGCGGGTATCCGGCATAGGGGCCACGATGGCAGCCGCACCGTCAACAACAATCCTTCAATTCACACCAGCCACCTAGAGGTCCACTACCGGCACGTCCTCACCGAACTCGGTCGCAGGCCGGGCATGGTGGGTGTGGTCTTCCGCAAGAGCCAGAACCGCATCCAGGACCCGGCCAAGCTGAAGCGGCTCATCTCGGATCTGATCGACAGAGAGAACTGGATGACGCTCGATGCCGACGTGAAGGGCGATGCCTACGAGGGGCTGCTGGAGAAGAACGCCGAGGACGTGAAGACCGGAGCGGGTCAGTACTTCACGCCCCGTCCGCTTATCAAGGCAATGGTCGAAGTGATGCGGCCCGAGCCGGGCATGACGATTTGCGATCCTGCCTGCGGCACAGGTGGGTTCTTCCTCGCCGCGCACGACTACATCTCCCACAACCATCTGCTCGACCCGGACCAGAAGCGACACCTTCGGTTCGAAGCCCTCAACGGTTGGGAAATCGTCGATAACACAGCCCGCCTGTGCGTGATGAACATGCTCTTGCACGGCATCGGCTCGGAGGACACAGACAGTCCGATCCGCGTCGAAGATTCGCTCAGGTCCGACCCCGGCGACCGGTTCCAGATGGTGCTCACGAATCCGCCGTTCGGCAAGAAGTCCTCGATGACCGTCGTCAATGCCGAAGGCGACACCGAGCGAGAAGACCTCGTGATCCTTCGGGACGACTTCTGGGCTTCCACCTCAAACAAGCAGTTGAACTTCGTCCAGCACGTGAAGACCCTCCTCGCCATGCACGGGCGAGCTGCCGTCGTAGTCCCCGACAACGTGCTGTTCGAGGGTGGAGCCGGGGAGACCGTCAGACGGAAGCTCCTGCACGAATGCGAGGTTCACACGCTCCTCCGGCTGCCTACCGGTATCTTCTATGCCCAAGGCGTGAAGGCGAACGTGCTGTTTTTCGACCGAAAGCCCGCTTCGGAGAGTCCGTGGACTGAGCGGCTTTGGGTCTACGACTACCGCACGAATGTCCATCACACCTTGAAGCAGAACCCGTTGCGAGACGACGACCTTGCGGGCTTCATCGAATCCTTCCATGCCGACAACCGTTACGCACGCACTGAGTCGGAACGCTTTCACTCATTCAGCTACAAGGAGCTGCTCCAGCGCGACAAAGTGAGCCTCGACCTCATCTGGCTGCGGGACGAGTCGTTGGAGGACTCCGCGAACCTGCCCCCGCCCGATGTGATCGCGGCAGAGATCGTTGAGGACCTGGAGGCTGCGTTGGCTGAGTTCGCTCAGATCGCCGCGTCGTTGAAGCCCAAGCCGTAGGAAGGTTCTCCGACGCCGACCGGCTCTGACAGAGCTGCCCAATACGAAGGGTGTGGCACCCGCTCTCCCCTTCGATAATCCGACGCGGCTGCATTGGTTACTCCGGCTGCTTGCATGATCTCCCGGAGCGGAAGCTTGTTCAGCCTCAGCGTGATCGTGGCGAGGAAGTCTTCCCGGTCGCGCACGGCGTCGGGATGCTCAGGCCGAGAGACGGACTTTATCCTTGACTGCCAGTCTGTAAATGTACCGTCCAGCTGGTAGTACCCAGTAGCTGTAAGTCCAGGTAATCGTCAATGTTTCCGCCGCAGTCAAATGTCCGCCTAGTTATGTCCAGTCCGGCTAAACGTAGCCAGTATGGCTAGGCGGGCTCAGCCAGTCATCGCAACGAACTCGGCGAGCTTCTCAGATGGTTTCATGAATCCGAGCGTCTCGCGGGGACGGTTGTTGAGACTCGCGGCAAACCGGGCGAGGTCCTCCGCGCTGTGCACGGAGAGATCGGTCCCCTTCGGCATGTACTGACGGAGTAGCCCGTTCGTGTTCTCGTTCGACCCGCGCAGCCACGGGCTGTGCGGGTCGCAGAAGTACACCTGGACACCGGTTGCGACCGTGAACGCGACGTGGGCAGACAGCTCCTTTCCCTGGTCCCAGGTGATCGAGCGGACCAGCTCTGCGGGGAGGGTGGCGATCGCTTTTCGCATCGCCTCGTTTACCTTCTCGGCCTCGCGACCGTCAGGGAGGTGGAGCAGCAGCACGAAGCGGGTGGTGCGCTCGACGAGGGTCCCGACCGCGGAACCGTTGTTCTTGCCGATGATGAGGTCGCCCTCCCAGTGGCCGGGAACGGCGCGGTCGGCGACCTCGGCAGGACGCTCGGAGATCATCACCATGTCCGGGATCTGCCCGCGACGCTCGGGCCGCCCCTGCGGGCGGCGCTCGGCCCTGCCCGTTCGCAGGCAGCGGGAGAGCTCTCTGCGCAGCTCACCGCGGCCTTGGACGAAGAGGGACTGGTAGATCGTCTCGTGGCTCACGTGCATCGTCTCGTCGTCGGGGAACTCGATCCGGAGACGTCGGGCGATCTCCTCGGGCGACCACCACTGCTCGAGCCACATGGTGACCTGCGCGCAGAGCGGGCCGGCGAGGAGCTTCGGGGTCTTCGGACGACGGGCGCGTGCATACGCTCCATGGTGCGCCCTCACGGCTCGGTAGTGGGAACGTCCGCCGTTCGCCTTCACCTCACGAGTGATGGTCGACGGCGCCCGGCCGAGCCGTCGGGCGACAACGCGGAGCGGCTCACCGACCGACAGCCCACGGCTGATCTCCTCACGATCCGCGAGCGACAGGCGGGACGGGCCCGGCGACCACACGATCTGGCTGGACTCCCGCTTGCCGCGAGCGCGCACGACATTCTTCACGGTCGAGCGTGAGCACCCGATCTCCGCTGCGATCTCGCGGATCGTCCTCTCCTTCTCGTCGGAGCCTTCGCGCGTGCTCACGTTGCTGCAGCGTCAGGTGCGGTGCCAAGGGAACCTCCCGGTCGAGTCAACTCACAGTCGTCGACTCGCCGAGCTGTTGCGCGGATCCCTTGAGCCCGCCCTATCAACTTGGCTACATTTTCGGAAAGGACAAAACTCGGCAAGGCGTACTTGCTGGGCTCGCCCCTAGCATCACGGGAGGCTTCACCGGTTCGCATGGCTCGCGCCGAATGCACGGCTCATAGGGGTCTCGGCGCAATCCTTCATCGCAAAGCCTTGGACATCGCGTCTGCGGCCTGCCTGTTGGTTTCCGGCGACACATGGCTATAGATGTCTGCGGTGATGCGGATCGATGCATGACCGAACACACGGGACACGACCTCGATGGGGACACCTTGGGCGAGCATGATCGTGGCCGCGGAGTGGCGCAGGTTGTGCCACGGCATCGAGGGCAACCCCAGGTTGGCGCTCACTCTGTTCCAGTGCTTGCGAATGTTCGAGTCGTACAACGCCGTGCCCCGCGCACTCGTGAAGACCAGATCGTCGCTGCCTTGAGTCCCTTCGACGTTCTGGCGGACTTGGTGAACCTGCAAAGCCTCCATGGCCTGCGAGGTGAGCGGCACGCTGCGCCGGGACTTGTCGGTCTTCGGATCGGTGCGCTGCCTGATCTTGCGGTCCAGGGTGCCAGTGACCGTGAGAGTGCCGGCCATGAGGTCGACATCGGACCACCTGAGCGCCAACAGCTCTCCTTGGCGTAGACCGGTGTGGATCGCAGTCACGTATAAAGGCAACAGCCTGTCGTCGTGCAAGGCGTCGAACAGCTGCTTGGCTTGTTCGGGTGTCAGCACCGGCCGTTCGTCCACCTTGGCTGCAGGGGCATCTGTGAGGGCTACCACGTTGCGAGCTACGTAGCCCCTGCGCTCAGCTTGTCCGAGTGCCCGGCGCAGGATCGTGCGGGCGAGGCGTTGCGTGTTACCGCTCTTCCCAGCTTCGGCAAGCGTGCGGCCCATCTTCTCGACGTCTTCAGGTGTTAGGCGAGCAAGGCGAATGTGGCCGAGGTGTGGCCGGACGTAGAGATTGACGACCTCCTTGTAGCTGCGCCGGGTCGATGCCTTGAGCTTGCCCGTGGCATCCAGGACCTCCAACCACTGGTCGAGCCAGGCAGACACGGTCATGTTGCCACCCGTGGTGACAATGCCCTTGTCCCGGGCATCCTGTGCTGTCTTGAGCTTGGCTTGAACTTGTCTCTTGGTCGAGCCGTACACCACTTTGCGAAGACGCTTGCCGTTCGAACCCTTCCCGAGCTCGACCGTGGCAACCCAGCGGCCATCACTCTCCCTCTGGAAGATGCCACCCTCGCCTGATCCTCTTCTGGCCATCTACTTCCTTCGTCCCTCGGGCCGTTCGTCGGCCTGTCCGTAGCCTACTCAGTCAGGACGTCTTCAGCCTAACATCTTGATTCACAAGGATCTTCTCCCCTACTGCTTGGCTACACTTGGCCCAAGAGGCAGCGCGCCTTGCCAACGACCCGAGTACGACAAGGATGTCGAGCTGATGGTGCTCCGCCAGAAGGTCCGAGTTTTCGAACGTCAGCTCCATGCGTGCGTGCGCTACCGACGCAGTCTTGAGCTTGGGAGCTATAGCTGCTACGGCATCACGACCCCGAGGTGTTGAGAAACGTCCAACCAGAAGACTTCAGGCCCGTCACGTCGTCTTCTGTCCATGAAGTCGTCGATTGCCCGCAACCAGTACGCCCCTGTAGTAGAGCGCTCTACTAACGTTCGTACCGAGCGCTGGACGGGCTTCAGCAGCTTCCGGCGACGGAAACGTCCGGGTCGTACCCTTAACGACATGCGCGGCGGGAAGATTGACGGAACAACATTCATCCGGCCGGCACGCGTAGCATTCGTCGCTGAGCCTTCGCTCGATGCTCTTCGAGCCTCGGTGGTTAATGCCACCTCGGCATGGGGTGGGATCCACGCCGTAATGCTCGCAACCGACGAACCCGGGAAGGTCGCCTCCCTCGCGACCGCCGTTGGCGTCGACTTCTTCTACGCCGCCGATGAGTCGGAGGCGACGACAGAAGTGTGCAAGACACCGGGATTCGGATGGCGGGGCAGTGGCATGTGGGGACCGTACGGCGAACCTGACGGCGAATACCTCAGCCGTCTTTTCAGGCCGGATCGTTTCCTTGATCGACTAGAAGGTAGGCCTTTCGAGCTTCGCTGGCGGCCGGACGACCCGCTCTCGGATCTCCTCGCGACCTGGCTGGGCTCGTACGGCGACCACCCTTTCGGCACCCGCCTCCGAGAGGCCTTCGAGCAGAACGCCGTTGTCGTCGATGTCCCAGCGGACGGCACCATCCCCGACGTCACCTCACCAACCCCGATCGCATTGACTGGGACCGAGATCGACTACTCCGGCAGGGCCCAGTTCAGCGGCGTTGTCGTACTCGACCCGACCGACGCGATGCGCCTCGCACACTTCTGGAATCTGCGAGCGCTCGGCGGAACCGTCTTTCCGTGGCCCATCACGGGCGGTGCTCGACTCTCCCATGCCCTCGTAGAGTGGCTTGCTCGCGAGCGCGACGCAGGCACATTCGGCGGTTGGCGCCGAGGTGACGGCACGCCACTTCCTTCGCGGGTCCACATCGACCTTCCCAGCGATGTCGCTGACGTTGACTCCCTCTTGCAGGGACTGATCGACTCTTGTGGCCTCACCTTCATGCCCACCGGAGGCGCACCGTACCTCGAGGGATGGAACGGCTCGCATCCAATGAGAACCGACTACTCCCGGTCCTTCAGCACGAGCATCTCCGCGGACGACACGAACGTGGTTGTCCCACTTCCGGACTTCCCGCCAGGCAATACCCGCGACCTGATGCCGGGGATGGTCGTAGCGCAGGTCGAGTTCCATCGCGAGGAGCTCGACCCGGATCGCTGGTGCGCGATGCCGAACGTACGCGAGCTCGGGGATCGGCTGACCCTCCAGGTTATGTCGCCAATGTGGCGCCCGACCCGAAACGGTCGCGCGATCGCCATTCAAGCGTCAGAGGACTCGCTTGAGCTGCCACTAGTCGCGCCACTGGCCGTAATGTCGGCTCTCTTCGAAGGGTCCGGGTGGGACTGCGAACAGTCCTCAAATGGGAGATTCACGACTCGGCTCATCGACACGCTCGGCGGCGTCACGTCGGGGGTCGGGAATCAGCCGGCAATCCGTGAGACGCTCCTTGACGTCCGCAGGTCACCCATAGGAAAGACGGTCCGCCAGCTCGAGTCGACCGCCAAACACGCACGGGGAGAGTGGCCGCATCACCTATTTTCCCGGCTAACTCCCTCGGAGTACGGCAGCGTAGTCGTTCGCTATTTGATCGCAAGGCGCCTCCTCCGCCCACACCTCCGGGTGCGATGTCCGACTTGCGCGGTCGAATTGCTCCTTCCGCCCGGAAGACCTAGCAACAAACGTCGAATGCGAGATGTGTACGACCCAATTTGCGCTCGGTACCGCACTCGCGTCTCGGAAGGGCAACCAGGGGTGGCACTACCAGCTTCCATCGAACATGGACGAGGACCACCTACGCGAAACGCTCGCCCTCATGGCAGTCACCTCGGTGTTCGCCTCAAGACTGATGGGTTCCGAGCTCGACAAATCCTTCTACGGCCTCCTGCTCGAGGAACCGAAGGTCAAGGGCAATCCGCCAGGACACAAGTGCGACATCGACGTGGTCATCTCGCTCCACGATCTCGGCGCCCCGGTGCTCGTCGTCGGTGAGGTCAAGCATCGCGGTGTCGTCGACACGGAGGACCTCGCCAACCTCGGACGCGTTCAGACGTGGCTGCGGAGCATGGGTATCGAGTGCCTCATACTCCGCGGGACGCTGGGCGACACTGTCACGGGCGAAGAGAAGGTCGCCTTACGGGAGCTGTCCGAACAAGCGCCCCAATCTCTCCACGGCTGGGAACCCGTCCTCCCCATCGTCCTGACCGGAGGAGAGCTCTCCGTTCCAGAGATGCATGATCGCCACCCTTACCGGTGGCGAGGGCCTGGCGACAACTACACGTCATTCGCCATAAAGTCGTGCAAACGCAACCTCGGCCTCGTCAGCGTGGTCCCAGCCCATGAGTCAGGGCGCAAATGGGTGTTCACGTGGAACGACGACCCGGCATCCGAACCGAACGGGATGGACGACGTCTCCAACGGTCTTTAGCAAGGACGAGCTTCGCTCCCATTTGTGCTGCCGCCTCGTCCTCGAGAGTGACGATCAGCTCCGAGTGAGTGGTCTCAATGCCGGCGTCGCAACCCAGACCGGTGCGCCGATAAGGACCCGATCGAAGTGGCTGCCGCCGAAGGAATAGTCGTCGAAGCAGTAGAAGACCTCTACCAGCAGATCCAGTCGCTCTCGTCGGAAGCCCTCGAACCTGTCATCCAGAAGCCGGAAGACGGTGTCCGCGCGACTCTCGGGAATGACGTCCGCTTCATCCTCAACGCGCTCCGGATCGAGTGTTGGGTCTCCATCCTCTGCCGTCCGATCGAGAATCTCGTAGAGGCCCGCGACATCACTCGGGATCTCACCGAGGCCCTCACTTTTCGGGACGCGCCACGTGTAATTCGAAATGGACCCGAAGAGCCCGACGAGCACTGATCCGACGTCCTCGACGTGAGTTCTCGTCATCATCGCTGCGATGTCGACGTGGGACCGGTCTTGCCACCCCATCAATACGGTGAAGTAGCCAGGCGTGATGTCTAGCTCGGCTCGCACGTACGTCCCTGGAAACTCGACACTTCCCGTAAGGTTATCGATGGCCTCAGTCGCCCTTCGCGTGAGGTCGTAGAGGTTGAGGTAATCCGGATCCCGGCGAATCAGGGTCAGTCCAATCGCTCGGAGCGGAAACGAGAACGATGCCTTCACTCGTGGACGTGTCGCCTCGTGCTGTTGGACGATCTCTTTCACAAGCCGCCGGGAGATATAGCGGAAGTGGACAGGCCAAGTGTCGGTTGGCACCCTCCCTGTATATCGCGTCTCCGCCACTCGCCTTGGTGTTGTGCTGCAGCGTCGTTGTGACCATAAGGACGAGGCGGCTTGGGTGGCCAGCCGCCGAGCGCCTTGGACAGAATCGAGGACCCCTGCGTGGCGGAAAACATGTGCGGAACCAGCCGAAGCTGGTCGGTGCCGTTCGCGATCGTGTACAGACCCGCCCGAATCTTGCCAGGCGCCGACTTCGTGGCGCATGTTTCTCCGAAAAGATCCGTCGTGTTTCTATCGGAGGTACGAGTGGTTCCGTTCCGCCCATGGCTTAGCTGTCTTTCCACCACGTGCCCGAGGTAAGCCGATAGCTGACCGCCCTCTACGGCATCGGAAGTATGAACGGCTCCCTCGGGACCCCCGAGAGGTCGAAGTCGCTCGCCGGAGCGGTCGCTTGCTCGCTGACGAGTCGATATCGGCTCCAGAGGAAGGCGATGTAGCCGACGCCCGTGAAACTGGCGAGGCGCCCGTCGCGCATCAGACACCAGGTGTCCTGTCCATTGCTGACCGTGACACAAGTCAAAGGGCCAAGGCTTGACTGTTCCGTGCGGACCGGCAGGCGGTGGTGCGGCGGCATGCCTTGAACCGCGTAGCTGATCGAGTTGAACGCCGTCTCCGGGAGGAACGGGGTGGTAGCAATTATGTAACCGTTGCTGCCATAGGCCTCCTCGTAGCTTGCGGGGCCGGTGCATCGCAATAACCCCGACGAGCGCCAGCGCATGCAGTCCTCCAAGGAACTCCCGCGCACAACCCATTCCACGACCAGGCTGTTCGCGGTCGTCAGCCGGTACGACCACTCCCCCAGCCCGCGGCTAAACGAGGCGGAGGTTCCTGCTGGCGATCGCTGCGCGACAGTGACCGTCGCGATCTCGTTCTTGGTGTTCGACGGCCCACCGCTGAGCTGATAGACGGCGGAGAAGGTCCCTTCGGTGCCCAGCTTTGCCAGGGCGAGGACGGACGCTGGGGTCTGAAGCGTCACCGCAGGCTGCAAGCGTGCACCGCTCAGAGCGAGCACCCCAACCCCAATGCCGATCACCACCAGCACGGCCACAAGGAACACGGTTATGGGGTGCCTGAGAGTGCGCATCGCGGTCACGCTATCCCCAGCGAGCGCGCCTACTTGACTCAGCAACCGCATCAACGCAAGCGGCAGGTTAGCCGCCCGGCTGAAGGTGCAGAGCACGTCTTCTTGCG
The DNA here is from genome assembly GCA_963727645.1 of uncultured Acidimicrobiaceae bacterium. Classification (GTDB taxonomy): domain Bacteria; phylum Actinomycetota; class Acidimicrobiia; order Acidimicrobiales; family Bog-793; genus Fen-455. The sequence continues at coordinate 96,918 of CAVSHA010000016.1, read as the reverse complement.
GGTATCGCGCAGATACGAAGCCTGCCAATGACCACCGCTAGCGAACACTTTCCACCGAGACGCGCAATAACCAGGTAGGAATGGTCAGGAGGCAGCCGATGGAAGAGACGGACGTGCAGATCGTCAGCTGGTCGACGATCGGCGACGCGAGCGCATTCGTCGAACTCACCTGGCGTCACGGCGTTGCCATCCACCGGTATCTGAGCCGACGAGCGGGACGCGCCGAGGCCGACGACCTTCTTGGTGAGGTATGGGTCCAAGCGTTCAGGGCGCGTGCCACCTACGACCACGCCTGGCCCGACGCACGACCCTGGCTCTACGGCATAGCTCGCAACGTCCTCCGCGCTCACTGGCGTGCCACCGCGCGGCGGGCACCTCGAATCCCGACTGCAGTAAGCGATCCGTGGCCCAAACTCGATGAGCAGCTCGACGCCGAGGCACCCCGGCCGGAACTGAAACGGGCCCTTGAGAGTCTCAGCGACGACGAGCGCGAGGTTCTCCTCCTCCTTGCATGGGAACAACTGAGTCAGGCCGAGATCGCGTTCGTGCTCGGTGTTCCGCCTGGAACGGTTCGAAGCCGCCTGCACCGCGCCCGAACCGTCATGCGCGCCGAGCTCGGAGCAGAGGGCCTGCTCGCCGAAGACAAGCTGTTGAAGGAGAGCTGAGATGGACAACCTGGAGCTGCTCGAACGTCTCGGAGCAGTTGAGCCGCCCGATGAAGCAGTACTGCTCCGCGCCACTGCGATGCTGGAAGCGGAGATCGCCGGTATATCGGCACCAGTGGTAGACGACGAGGCGCCGGAGAACTCGCCGAGGTCGCGCTGGCACAGTCGCGTACTCGTAGGAGTCGCCATGGTGGTGGTCCTAGCTGCCGCGGCCGTCGGTGTGGCAAGCAACCTGCTGAGCGGCTCCTCGTCTGCGGCTGCGGCGGTACTGCGTCACCTCGCGCGAGTCGCTTTGGTCCAGTCCCCGGCCGCTGCACCCGAGCCTGGCCAGTACCTCTACATGCAGTACGAGAGCAGCTACCTGCACAAGGCCCCTACGGCCGCCATCGGCGCCAGTCCATCGGACGGGTCGCAGAAGAGCTACAGCTACTTCCAGATCGATCGTGAGCAGGTGTGGGCGAGTTCGAGCCGCTATGGAGAGTGGATCGAAAACCTCGGCCCGCCGACCTTCCTCAGCGCATCCGACGCCGCTGCGTGGGTAGCGGACGGCAGCCCCACGATACCGACCGGAACCTCGGCCTCCAAACTCGGGCCCGATCCCCTCTACTCGGTCATCCCCACCCTGCCGACCGACCCGGTGGCGCTCGGCAAGCGGATCTCGAGCCGCAGCATCGAAAGCGGCCCTCCGGGTCCAGCCGAAGACTTCGTCCAGGTCCGTGACCTACTGCGAGAGTCGGACGCCCCGCCGGCAGTCCGGGCGGCGCTGTTCGATTACGCCGCGACCATCCCCGGGGTCGTGGCGCTCGGCACTGTCAGCGACCACGACGGGAGATCCGGCGTCGGCCTCGGCTTCATAACCGACGGGCTGCGCACCGACCTGATATTCGACCCGGCGACGAGCATGCTCCTCGGAGAGGACGAGACGGTCGTCGCTTCGGGGTCAAGCCTTGGTTATCCGGTAGGCACTGTCTTCTCCTGGACCGTGTATCTCGGCTCGAGTGTCGTCGATTCGATGCCCTCGATCGCCTCTCTCCCCGCCCCACCACCGCCCCCTGTACTGGGTGCGAGCTGACGCGTACGGATCTTGATCGAAAAGGCAGTCTCGATGTCTTCCTAGGACTTCTGCGACGACGGTCGGCCCGGAGTACAGCATCGCCGTGACGCGGGGAGAGCTCTCCTCGTCTGGACGATCCCTACGCAGGCGCATCCCAGGCCCAGTGCCGCGTCCAGTGCACCACCTGGTCCGCGCGCTGGCGGGCATACAGTCTGCCTCGTTATTGACCGTCGCCTCAGTGATTTCCACCACCGAGTTGCCACCTCGGTGTGCTGAGTGTGCTTAAACGCCCCGCTTCCGAGGAGGGTCACATGAAGATTGGCGTCGGGAGCGAGCAATAGGAGTTGAAGTAGCGGAGCTCGCCCGGAAGCCAACGGCGTTGATTGGTAGCCGGACCATGGGGCTTCAGGAGCGGAAGAGCCTCCGATTCTGAACCTCGACACACTGGGGACTTCAGCCCTTCGTGACCGCGCTGCCCACCCGACATCCGAGACAGGTCAGGCCAACTCGATTTGGCGAGCGACTTGTGAGTCTCTGTACAGGGACCCGCCCGGGAATCAGTTCAGCTACGGGGAGTCGAGGTCGTCGAAGAGCCTGGGCGGTTGCGAAACTGTTGCGACTGTCTGCCGTATCTTCCGTACCTCGTCGATGTCACGGTTATCGGACAGCGGCCAGAGCATTGGTAGCCCACGCTCGAGAAGCGACACAAGATCAAATTGCGCATTCGTGTGGCCGCTAGCGGCACGAGACACAAAGTCGCACTCGAGGTGCTTCCCACCCACAATCAGGCCGACACCCTCAATGATGGTTCCGGGAAGGTCGCCCACCGAGTTGAGCACCACGTCCGTGGAGGGATCAAAGATGTCTTCAGAGGAAATGGTCACTGTCCGACGATCACCAGCCACTACTGTGACCGTTTCGACTTGCTCCCGATTGGTTCGTTCGCGGAACGTTCGAATGTCGAGTCCTCTGTCCTCGTCGGGAGTCACCGTAATGTCCTCACGTCGCGGAGCGACATAGGCCTTGAAGTCACTTCCGTGCATCGCAAGGCCGCCCCCGTCCATCCCCCATGTCGGTCCAGCATCATCCAGCCGAGCTTGGGAGGCTTTTACGAGCAGGTACCGGGCCAGGAGCCTGTCTGCGTTCGCGTGAAGAAACGCGACCAGATTCGGAGGCTCCCGAACCCCCAGCGACAGCAGTCGTTCGAGAGTTACCAGTCGGCCGACCGAACGCCAGAACTCAGGGTCATCAGAAGGGGCTTCGTCGAGAAGGAAGCGCAGACCAGTATCGTCGACGCCTAACAGCGCGGTCGGTATCGGGAACTGAGACGGATCACCCCCGGTTGCTTCCCAGACGATCCGCCCGAAGTTCATCAGACGATCCGTCTGACGAGTGTCGAGATGTTCGCCGATCTCTGGCGCCGCCGCCGCTACCGCGTCGGAGTCATGAGTTCGCGCACCGGAAAAGAACTCCCCAGCCGCGACCGTGAGTCCAGCAGCAGCATGCTCGGTAACAAGGCCTCGACCGCCTTTCATCACGGCTGCAGGCAGCACCTGGCCGAACTCGACAGACGGGCTGATCTCGACGAACTGATCAACCGCTCCTGGCTCGGTCAGCATCACTTGCGAATCACGGGCTGCTACCTGAAATGCGTCGCTCGAATCATCGTCCGGTGATTGCTCAAGCCCTGTCAGTCCAAGAACGACAGGTCGATCGCCGCCCAGGTACTGAAGATCGCCAGACAGGAATGCATTGCTGCTATCGAGCCTGAGGAATACATCCCGAGACCAATCGGCGTCTCGGGGCCATGTCAGAAGGAAGTCAGGAACGAAAGAATGATTGAAATAGCCGGTATCTTTTATGGACGTGCTCGGATCAACCCGATGCAGCGCGTTCGCTACGACTAGTTTGACTGCCGTGATGCTTTCGTCCCAGTTAGGGATGTCCAGGCCGTCGAATATCTCGCTCTGAAGGCTCACTGCGCACTCCTGATATCGAGTAACGCCTTTCGGACGTGCGCGAGTTCATTCCCGTGGAGGGACAGAACGACCTCCTGGCGGTCAGACAAGACGACGATTAGGAGCTTGCCGGCCACCGCAGCACCAACACCCGGATCGAACTCGGTACTGCCAAGCGCAATGTACTGACAATCGTCATCCTCCGTTATCACCTTTCGTATGAAGGAAGGACCCACCAACTCATTCCAGCTGTTAACAAGAAAAGGAGCCCAAGTGATCCATAGGAAATGGTCGAAGAACTGGCCATGGTCGACCTCAACCCGGTAGCACTTAGCGACGAACTTCCGATATTCCGTCCCCTGATCCAAAGCCGAGGCGTACTTCTTGGTTTCAGCGGCGAACATTTCGCCATCGACATCTCCGCCGAGCAATGTGCCACCAAGATCAAACGAGAACGAATCACCCTGGGCTTCCGAGTCGGGTGCTGCCCCCGCCTTGCGGAATTGCAGCTTGTTGACCCCGACCGTCGGGTTGTTCCACTTGACCTCGGCTCGGCAAGTTGACTCCAGCCAGCGCTTCGCGCGCTGCGAGCCCTCGCTCCCCACAAGTTGAACCTGCTCGCCAGTCCGTGGCACCCGTCCAACTTTACTTCCACTCATAAGTTCGAACACTGCCATCTGAATTCGCAGACGTGGCTGTGAGTCTGAGTGAATCAACTACCTGGCACGAAACGCAGATCCTTCGGCAGACGCTTCGAGTGAAGGACGACGAGTTCTTGCGCGGCGCTGGTGAAGCTGGTGAACAGCAGCCCGAGGCGCCCGACGTTCGGCGGGAGGTCCGCTGGTTCCACGACGACGCCGTCGAACTCCAATCCACGCGCCGCTGCGGGGTGAAGAATCTGAACCGTGCGCTCGGAGTCAGTCCAAGCGTCCCTGATTGCAGGCCGTGTCCAGCCCAACTTGCGGAACTTGTCTGTCACGACCGTCGGGGTCAGGGTGATGATCGCGCCGAGCCCTTCCGGATGGCGAGTACTGAGCGCTCGGCTTTCGCGAACGACCGCGCTCGCCGACTCGCTTTCGGTGTGCACCAGCGGTCCCTTCGCTACTGGTTTGGCGCGTCGTCGTCGTCGGCCAACTGGCCGAGAATCCCTACCGTACGAAGCCACGATCCCGCCACTGGTTGACCGTCCAGCGCTCTTGCATGCCATCGCCTAGGGTCGGCCCTGTCGGGCCGACCACGGTCCCTCCGGTACCGCGCAGCCACCGCGGCCACTGTGGGGTTGAAACTTGATGACGGCCCGCGAGTACTCAAGAAGGTGAGCCCAGTGTCGGTGAGGAAAGTGCGTGCGGCGGCATTGGCCTTGAGTCTCATCGCCGTCATCAGCCAGAGCCCAGCACCACTCGGCGCCGCGGCGGCGGCACCCAGCAAGGCGCCTCGCCGAGCGGCAGCAGCCGAGGTGGCCTCTCTGCAACCCGGACCGGTTGCCGTCGTGGGCCGGGTGCCACTCGTAGAGTCAGTTGACCTACCGGCGTCCTGGGACTTCGACAGCATCGCCGTGATCGACGGCCTGCCCACCCTGCTGGCTGACGTCGGGTATTCGGCAGGCGGCGGGCCCTCCCGGTGCATGGATGTAGCCGTCGAAGTACCAAGCCTCCGCTTCGGGAAGGTGCACCGCTATTCGTGCAACACCGACCCGACAGCACAAGGTCTGGCGTACCCAGTGCTGACCGCTACCAAGGTCTTCAACGCCGAGGTGCGTATAGCCCGCACCAACCCGGTCACCGGCAGGACGGTGACCGGTCCGGTGGTCATGACCTTCGGCCAGTACTCGACCAGCCACCTGGTCTATACGTCGGGGTACGGGTCGCTCTGGCTTTACGACGTCGACACCCCCCGAGGCGCCGAGCTGCTGAGGGTGTCCTCGGCCAGTGGGAAGGTGGAGAACCGTATCTTCCTTCCCCAGCGGCCTGTGCGGCCGCTCCTGGCTGCCGATCAGGACGGGCTGTGGATGGGCATATCCCCTGGAGGGTCGATGGGGGGCAACAAGGGGTCCCCCTTTTACTTTGTTCGTGACGGCGGAAGAAGCGCCACGCTGGCCTGGCGTGGCGGCAACGACGTGCTGTGGGCCATGTCGGACGCAGGGCATGTGTGGTTCGACATGTTCAACGTCAACGAGCAATCGAGCAACATCGTCCGGTTCGACGGGCCTGGTCCCCGTCCGGCTCTCGACGTCCCTCTCACGGGCGCCGCGGCCGGGTGGCTGACACAGGAGGCAGTGCTCGGTAGCGCTGCTGAGGGCTTTTGGACGATGGCATGGCCTCCCAGCACAAGTGAAGGCGCCAGCTGCGGCGCGGCCACCGTCCTGTCCATAAACCCAGTCTCGGGCCAGGTGAGCGAGGTAGCGAGCCTGCCGGGCCTCATAGTCGACGAGTACGACGGCTGCAACGGCTTGGACGCCAATGAAGGAGTCATCTATGACGGCAGGTTCTTGGTGCTGACCGGCTCCCTGCAGTCCACTGAGGCTAATGGCTACACCCAGCTCTACTCTGTTTCCTTACCTTCTCATTGATGTGACAGAACACGGCGCTTGGTGTGCCCCATTACTCGCGTACCCCTCCGTCTTTAACCTCAATGGAGGACTTCCTCGGCGTCTGTAGAGTGCAAGTCCGGGACACCATGGGGCGCAAGCCATCGCCACGCCAGCTCCCACGCTGCGTCGGCGACCTGGGCTGGGTCACCGACGAACGGACACAGGACGCTATAGACGGTCTTCACTCCTCACTCGCCTTGGTTCGGCAACGGATCTCGGTTTGCAAACGTAGCCATCACGTCTATGCCAGTAAGTCCAAGCGACTCAAGAGCTCATCGTCCTCACGTTTGTCGTCGAGCCAATGCGAGTACAGAGTCTGCGCCACCCAGTACTGTTCGAGTCGACGACACTTCTTGCAAAGTGGCACGCACAAGCAGGGAGTGATGATCGACCCGGTTGGCTTTTTTGGCAGCAATCGCTTGCACCGCGGGCAAAACCCCTCGTCGATCGCTTCCGTAGCAGAAGCAATCAGGCGTCGGCGCCAATCCCGGGCTTCTGCCGTAGCGACCTCGTCTGGCGGGAGGTCGGGCTCATCCTCGTCATCTTCCTTGGGCAGGATCACGATCGGCCCCGGCACGCTCGCCGCGAGGGCCAGAGCGTTCTCTAGACACGTGCTCCGGTATTTGTGGGTTCCATTCGAGGTTCTCATTCGCGCGATCTTGCATCATTTCGCCCCGAGCCTCCCGTCCCCTCACCTAATCAGCAGGTCGTGGCGCGGCTCCGCCGATCGGCTCCAGCACAGCGTCTGTCGTCGCGCAGCTGCGTCACCTCATCTGCGCTGCGAGCAGAATGGGGTGGTGCAGGCCGCCGAGGGAGCTGCCGGCCGCCGTCGCCACCCAGGTACTCCAACGCTTGGATCTCACCAGTGCCGTCCGGGCGCCGAGTTACGTCAACGCGGTGTGGCTAACGGGGTCCGGCGTCGTCCGAGTGGCCCTTCGAACGCTGACGACCTTCATCGCGGGGCTCGCCTCGGCGAGCTGCTCCCTCCTGTGGTTGGCTGCCCTAAACGGCCTTAACGACTTGCCAGCCAGGCAGCCCCCGCTACGGGCCGAGGGGCCGAGCGACCGAGCTCTTGCAGGTACTGACACGCGATCGTGCGAACGACGTAGCGGTTGCCGGAGCGACGGATTCTTCTGCGGTCGTACACAACACGGCGCGCATTAGCGTCAGCAAGATCCATGGTGGTGGAGCTCGAGATAACGAGTTCCTCAGAGGCGCGAGTCACTGCTACGTAGAAGAGTCGCCTCCCCTCGCGAACTGCCAGCTCTCGTTGGCCAACGTTGTCGCTGACAAGGGTCGGCAGGACACCTTGTACCGCGCCGACAACGTACACGCTCCTGCTTGTCAGTCCTTTTGACTTGTGCAGACTCATCACTCGAACGAAGTCGGGACTTTGCGGAACCGTATCTTGTGTAATGGCCTCGACCACTACTCGGAGGAGCTCTTCTGCTGTTGGGGTCTCGCCGAGATGATCCACCGCAATCGCTCGAAGGTCCGCCGTAGCCTCCTCGCCGTCCGGGAACAGAGCGTCCACGAGATCGGGTACTGACATCTCTCGGAGCTGAGCCGCTCGGCTCGTTGCCGTGCTGAACCCCTGCACAAGCGCCTGAACAGAGATGCCTAATCTCTCACCATTCCGAAGCCGCTCCAGCGCGGCGCGAGCCGTAGTCGACTGCTGTCGGCAGTAGGTGAGGAGCCACCGCTGATAGGCGGCGGTCCGCCCTTCATTGTCTCCGAGGCCGAGGAGCACCCGAAGAGCAGGGGCATCCTCGTCGTTGACAACTAACCTGAGCAGGGCAAGAGAGGCTCGTCCGAACTCGCTTTTCACCTCCTCCTCTGTGAAGAACGATCGCACCGGAATGCCAACCTCAGTTAGCCGAGCGCGAATCTGCTCTCCAATCTTGCGCCAGTTCGTCAACACCAGGAGCTCGCCAGGATCTCGCTGCCCAGAGCCAACGTCACTCGCTACAGCCGAGACGATGCCGTCTACCTCCGCTTCGATATTGGGCCACTGGACGATCGCCGCGAATCCTGGGATCGAATCTTCTCGCGTTACGAGTGGCTGCTTGTTCCGACCCGGTGCCTGAGCGATGAGCGAGTTTGCCATCGAAAGGATGGGCCGCGGACACCGACCGCAAACCAAGATTGAGTGGGCTTCAACATCATCGCGGTCTAAGAACTCAAGTATCCCACTGGGATTGGCATAACGAACGCTGTATATCGACTGATCATCGTCGCCGGCCACACAAAGATTCGCATGCTGAGCAAGGAGATCGAGCAGTGATTGCTCCAGTACGTTGAGGTCCTGGTATTCGTCGACAATGACATGGTCAAAGGCCGTCATCTCTTCTGCCACTGGATTGCTTTTTAGAAAGTTGTACGTCAAGGGGACGACCTCGCCGATGAGCATCGCCTTATGCTCACGGAGCCACATCATCACCGCCTGCTCGAACTGGCGATCCTCCGTATCGTTTGCAACACCGGGATAGTCCTCAACACCACGAGCCCAGCCGGCCACAAAAGCCTCAAGTCGATGTCGCCGATCGTATATGGTCCCGAAGTCACCACCGATGTCTCGCAGCAATAGATCAACTTCGTGATCCAGCAAGACTCTAGGTACCCGACCAGTCACAAGCAGAACGGACTCCCGCTGAAGGAGACCGAAGCAATAGCCATGAAGGGTCGTGGCACGAACGTCCTCGACCCCTGGACCCTCAAGAGCCGCTACCTTGTCCCGGAGGTCGGCGGCAGCTACTCGGGTGAACGATAGAAGCAAGATTCGCTTGCCTGGTGTACCGCTCTCAAGGAGGCGCAGGACGCGCCTCATCAGGCCCAGACTGGTCTTCCCTGTGCCGGGCCCGGCAAGAAAGCCGATTTTGGGATGCTCAGATGCAGCGACGTCACGATGCGGGCCACTGATGCCGTCATCCCAGCTCACGTCGTCCTGCCTTGCACACGCTTGACCTGCTCCTCCGCCATCCTCGGTGTCGTAGCGAGAGTCGCAGGTGGCGGATGGACGTCGTCGCTCCTGGGCCTCCTCTGGGCCGACTCCTTCGTCTCACCCGAAGCGCCCTGAACCGTGCCTTCGGGTGCGGTGGTGGGACAGTCTCGGGTCAGGCGGCGCTACGTCCGATCATGACCAGCCCGGCGGTGATCAAACTGGCTCCGACAACCGAGACCGCCACCTTGCCAGCGACCTGTAAGCCCTCTTGCTGCTGTAGCCGAGCGGCCAGCCTAAGGCCGTCAACGGCCAGGTCGAACTCGGGCTTGTAAATGGGTGGAATCACCATCCCGACCGCTGTGGTGATGACCTCACCGTCGGTGGTCCCAAGCCAGGAGCCGAGCTGCAGTGAGCGGAACTCGGTGTCTGCAAGCAGGTCCTTGGCGAACTGCTCGGTAGCCGGCAGGGGCTGCCAGTGACCGTACATCGGACCCCACGGGTAGCTCGAAACGTACTGGGCGAACGTGACCCGCCGACGCAGGAAGTCGGCGATCTGGCTGCATTTGGCTACTTGGGCTTGGTTCATCTCAGGTCGTTCCCTTTCGGAATAGCTCTTCGAGGTCGACACCCAAAATGGCGCCCAAGGCGATGGCGAGCAGGACCTTTGGTTCACTCAAGCCCTTCTCGATGTTGACGACGGTCTGACGGCTGACTCCCAACTCTCTCGCAAGAGCTTCCTGGGAGAGCCCAGCCCGCTGCCGGTACTCCCGGACGTTCGACTGGTATGGAGACACGACACCAGTCTGACCGTTTATGGCTCTGGACGTCAAGAACTCTTTGTAAAGATTACACTACAGTCTAATACGCACCCCCTGCGTGCTATATTTGCCCATGGGTATGAGCGACCGCATCAGGAGTGAGCGCACCGGGAGGGGCTGGACCCAGGCCGAGCTGGCGCGGCGCCTGGCCATTGGGCAACAGACCATCAGCCGCTGGGAGCAGGGGAGGACCCGTCCCGATCTGGACCAAGTGCTGCGGTTGCTCGAGGTCTTCGATCTGGATCCCGCTCAGGCCAGCCTTTGGCTGGCGCTGTCAGATGATGCCGGTCCGACCATCAAGCCGATGCCATCTTCGATCCGGCCGCTCACCCCCGACCTCCCGATCGGCTACCTCCTGCCGGAGGACTTCGAGCGCTTCTGCCGTGAGTTCATCAAGTTTCTGCACCCCCACGCCGACGTGCATCGCTTCGGCGGCCAGGGCCATAAGCAGGACGGCATCGACCTCTACGCCCAGGAACCGGACGGCTCGATCACGACCTACCAGTGCAAGCGGTACAAGCCGGACACTGACTTCGGGCCGAGCAGGGTCAAGACTGCCATGAAGGCCAACACCATCGCCGCCAAGCACCACTACATCCTGTTGACTCGGATCGCCTCGCCGTCGGCCCGCAAGGTTGTCATGGGTAACCCGATGTGGACGTTGTGCGACCTCGAAGACATCTCCGAGGTCATCCGCGAGCAGCTGGACCCCGACGCCCGAATCAAGCTGGTCGACCGCTTCTTTCCGGGGCATCGTGAAGATTTCCTCGGCCTCCCGGAACCCGGTCCCTGGCTGACCGCTGAGCAGTTCTTCGCTGCCTTCGATGACCGCCTCAAGCTGCTCAATCACACGTGGGGCCTGGTCGGGCGGCGGCAGAACGTCGATGACCTAGTGACTTTCTCGACCGCAACCGACAGCAATCGGTTGGCCCTGATTATCGGGCCTGGCGGCAGCGGCAAGAGCCGGGTGCTCCGAGCTGTGGTGGACGCCGTCGAAGCCAAGCCAGGGACACGGGTACGCTTCTTGCTGCCCGGCAGCACCACGGCACCGGGTCTGGTCCATCAGCTGCCCGACGGGTCCTCTGTCCTGATCATTGATGACGCTCATGAGGCGCCCGTGCTGGACGGCCTTCTCTCGGCTCTCGCCGCCCAGCGCCCGGACGTAAGAGTCATCGCCGCTACCCGGCCCTACGGCGAAGCCCGCATTCGCAGCCTCGCCCTTCGGGCCAACTTGGCTGAGGAGCCGATGGAGGTCAACCTCGGGGAGTTGACGGTGCCGGAGGCGACCGCCCTGGCAAGCGAGGTCTTGAGCGCTGAGAGCTTCACCGGTCCGATCGCCGACGTGGCCCGCAACATCGCCATGCTTACCCGGGACTGCCCCTTGGCAACTGTCATTGGAGCTCGGTTGGTCGGGCGCGGGCAGATCCTGCCCCAGACAGTGGCCTCCGACGAACGCTTCCGTCGACGGCTCTTTCTTTCGTTCAGTGAGGTGCTATCCGGCCAGGTGGCCGAACCCGGTGAGCGCGACCTGTTCCAAAGCCTGTTGCAGTTCTTTGCACTCCTTCAGCCACTGGTGCCAGAGAGCCCAGAGTTCGACAAGCTACTCCGGCTCATCGTCGGCAAGTCTCATGCTGAGCTCAAGCGCTTGCTTATCCGGCTGGAGGACGCCGGTGTGCTGATTCATCGGGCCGGGCTGGTCCGCCTGGTACCGGATGTGCTGGCCGATACCATCGCCGAACAGGTCTGCATCGACGAGCGGTCGGGACAAACAACTGGCTACGTCGACCAACTCTTCGATCGGCTCAGCGGGCAGCCTCTGCAGAACCTGCTGGTGAACGTTGGCAAGTTGGACTGGCGGCTGTCCGACCGCGACGGGTGGCGTGCCAGCCGCACGCTTGCTCGACCGGGTCTGGGCCAAGCTCGAGACAAGGCTTACCGAAGCCGACAGCGCAGCCGACCGCCGAGAGATCTTGGGAACGATCGCCGAGGTCGCCTACTTCCAGCCGGAGCGGGCGCTGGAGCTAGCCGCTGGCGCCATGAACGATGCCGGACTCACCGGTTCGATCGATCCGGCTGACGTTGATCCGGAGGCCCTGGACCTGGTCGATGCCCTGGTGCCGGTCCTGCGTAACGTTGCCTACACCTACCAGTGCGTCGGCCCCGCCACCGACTTGCTGTGGGCTCTGGTCACGATGGACCGCCCGGCGGTCGGCGCGAGGCTACGCACCGAGCCACTGCGTGCCCTCCAGGGGATCGCTAGCTACGGCCCGGGCAAGCCCGTGAGCTTCCACGAGGCGGTCATCGAGAGGGCATTGAGCTGGCTCACCGACACCGCTGCACCCGTCGAGCCGTCCCCATTTGATGTGCTCGATGCTTTCCTCGCCACTGAGGGCACCGAGGACAGCTTCGATGAGTACAAGATCACCATGCGGGGTTTCCTGGTCACGGCGGAGGTCGTGAGGCCGCTGCGGGAACGGGTCATTGACGCCGCGTTCGAGGTCCTCGAAAACGGGTCTCTTCAAAGCCGGGTCAGGGCACTCAAGAGCCTAGAGGGCAGTCTGCGGTTCCCCATGGGCCTGGCCGGAGCGAATCCGAGCAATGAGCAACGCAAGCAGTGGGAGCCAGACCACCTGGTGGTGCTCAAGCGGCTTCTCGATCTCATTACCTCGAAACCGCTAGAGCCACTGCTGTATGTGGAAATCCGCCATGTTGTGCGCTGGCACGCTACCTATGGAGCAGGTGAGACCCAGGAGGCCGCGCGCAAAGTGCTCGCCGCCCTGCCAACCGATCTTGCTAGCCGCGTTACCCACTGCCTTATTGAGGGCTCTGCCTGGATGTCGGACGACCTCACTGACGATTACCAGGCCGGCGAGATCCACCACCAGCAGTATCAGGCCGAGACGGCCGATCAGCTGCTCGACGACATCTCGGATGCCTCCGCGGTTATTGACTACGTACGGGAACGGCTGACCGTCATCGGGTCGGTGAAGAGCGACCGGGTGGTAGTGCCCAGCCCATTCCTGGCCGCGGTAATCGAGCGCGATCCGAATGTCGCTCGCGCAGTCATCAAGGCAGTCATCGCCGATCCGATCGACCTGCTCGGACAGGTCTTAAGCGTCGCGCTGTCTCAACTGGCGGTGACCGCCCCAACCGAGGCGGTCGAACATGCCCAGCAGCTGTTGGCAGTCGAGAGCCTCGGCCTTGACTGGCAGATCGCGTACGCTTTCAGCCTGGGACTTGGGGCACGTACGGACCTTCGTCCGGAGGAGATCGCGCTCATTGAGTCATTGGCCAAGCACCCGGACGCAGCCGTTCGTTCCCTGATGGTCTACGCCGCCGACAATCTCGCGGCCACACAGCGGGCTCGGGCAGTTCGTCTGCTGCTGAGCATCGACTTCAGTGATTCGGCGAAGGTGGCCGGGGCCGTCCTCGGAGAGTTCAAGGGGCGGGTATTCCGCCTGGACGATCTCGCGGTGCCGCAGCGAAAGGACCTACTCAAACGGCTGGAGGTTTGTCCCAACCTGGATGAGTACGCGATCGGGCTGTTCCTTCGCGCTGTCGCGGAGACCGACGCCGAGAGCATGGTCGCCATGCTCCAGGCGCGTATTGCCCGGCAAACTGAAGGTAGGGAGGCGTGGCTTGAGGGCATCCCGTGGGCTTGGTCCCACGCCGGCCAGTCTCCCGTGATCCTCCGCGACAATCCGAAGTTTGATCGAGTGCTTGGGCAGCTCCTTGCCTGGCTGAGTGGATCAGACGCCTTGCAGGCTCACTACAAGACACCGCTCGTGAAGGCGATCGTTGGGGCCTTCGACGATCCGACCATTGCTTTGCTCAGAACCTGGCTGGAGCAGCATCCAGGTAAGGACAGCCTTGAGGCGGTGAGCATGGCACTCGGTGAGGCCCAGTGCTCGATCATCTGGACGCAACAGGCCTTCATCGTGGAGTTGCTGAAAGCGGCCGAGGCGTTTGGCACAGATTCCCAGCAGACGGTGGGTCGGAACCTCTCCAAGGCAGCAATGTCTAACTCTGAACTTGGTACAACGCTGGGCGGACAAGCGGCCAGCGAGGGTGAGCTGATAACTAACGCTCGGCGGATCATGCACGAGCTCCCGGTAGGTTCCGTTACTCGTCGCTTCTACCGGGAGCTTGCCGACCACGTTGAGCAGATGACGCGGTGGCGCTCGTCGTCACCGTTCACCTGAGCTAGGTGAAGCTATCTTCTTGTAGAAATTGAGCCCTCGTGGCTTCCCGCCCGATGTTGCCCTACGGAGTGCAGGAACCTTCTGGTCGGCCCTCTCACGATTTAGGACAAACCAACGCCGACTGGCACAGAAACAGAGTCCACGCGCAGGTCGTCTCCGACTCACTCTGCGGACGACCAGAGCACCCTTGCCTTTGCCCCTAGGGCAACCTTGTCGCTTGCAGAACCTGCCCAGCGCGACACCGCGAATCCTCTGGCCGGTGCTAGACCTCGCGACCGTGCGGAAGCTCGGTGTCGTGGTGACGTTGACCGTGACGCTTATGCTCGCCGCTTGTACCGGTTCGGCTACGGTCACAACGGCATCCCGTCCCTTACGGCTCGATACGTCACCCGAGGCCATCACCAGACTGGTGGCAGCCGCCCAGCGAGCGACGGGTGGCACGTTTAGCGCCGTCTACCGTCTGTCGGACCCTCTGGTTTGGGGTCGAACATTCTTCTTCGTGCAACGCTTTGCTCATGGCCAACTCGCGTCCTTTATCTCGCGATCACCAGCTTCGGCCGCCGAGGCTAAGTCGGAGTTCTTCTACACCGGCCACGGTGAGTACACCTGCGTACGCCTCCGAGTTGTGGCCCCTTGGCAGTGCTCAAGACTCGGTGGTGGCATGGCCGGTTCGATGCTCTTCTCCGACTTCGACGAGCCTGGTTTTCTTTTCGGTGATCTGAGCTTTGCCGCTTCACAGAATCCAGCCGTCGACATCGTCCCTAGGACGGTCGCTGGAAAAGAGGTATCTTGTCTCGCCTTCGGGTCCACCGCCAAGGCGTGTTTCCTGGCGAGCGGTTTCATCGGCTACTTCTCGACGAGCGTTGCCATCGACAACGGATGGACCGGTGCTGCAGCGCTCTTGAGCTACCACCCGGGTGTCCCCGCTGGCATCTTCGTTCTGCCTGCCAAACCAACGCCCGCGCGGTGATGCGTACGCGAAACGCCGCCCGACCATCTTCTTGAAGGTGATGACGGTGCGGATTGCTCGCGTCCTTGTTGCGCTCATCACGGCGGCAGTGCTCGCCGCTTTTACAAGCACAAACGCTCCGGGCATCGTCCACTCGTTGCCGGTCAGATTGGACATCTCGACCGTAAAGCCATTTGACCTTGCAGCTACGCCTGGCGCCCGCCAGCGACACGCGGCAGTCGCGTCCGCCAATCCCTGGCGTGCCTACTGGACCTCGGTGAACCCCGGCAACGGCATCAGCTTTGCTACGGCACAGGTCGGCTGGCGCCTCGACGGTCAACCATACGGCCCAGGTATTGACGACAACCTCGGCAGCGGCGTAGCGGACAACGGCAGCGCCTGGCCGGGCACCTCGATCACTGCGACGGACGACGGGGGCCGGACGTGGTCCACCATCCTTCGCGTCAGCACCGGTATCTGGGGCCTCGACCTTGTCTCGCCGCAGGTCGGCTTCGCCGTAGGCGTGACCGCGCTTTTCCGCACCACTGACGGAGGCAAGCACTGGACAACCGTGGGTGAGCCTGTCCAACACAGCCTTGTCTGGGTCGGCTTCACATCGAGTCGTAACGGCTACGGTCTAACGACGACCGGAACCCTGGTCGAGACGACCGACAGCGGGTCGTCCTGGACTTCCACCGACCTCAAGGTGACGGGGACTTCAGCCTGCTTTGCCTCGCCGTCGATCGGCTATGTCACTAGGTGCGTGGGTCCGAACCGAAAAGCGGACCTGCACCAAAGCTCGATGAAGCGAGAGAGAGTGTGCTGCTGATAGTCGCGACTTCTCCTTGGCTACGAATTGCCCGGAATCAGAGCACGCGAAGGTACTTCTGGCCTCTCACACGGCGGCGATCGCGGCCGATCCGCCCGCGTTGGCGAGCTTTCGCAGGTTGTGGCAGACGAGGTGGAGCGTCCATTCGCCCCGTGCTCCATCAAGCCCGCGCAAACGGAGATGACCGGCGTGCTGTCGGACCTTCATCTGGCCGAATGCCGGTTCGACGATCGCCTTGCGCCGGGCGTAGTCAGCTCGTCCGGCCTTAGTCCGGAGGCGTCTTGCCATACGTTGCTTGGCCGTCGTGTTCTTCGGGATGCGCCCTCTCGGCACGGCTGTGACACGCTCGTCGTGGCTCAGCCGGCCGGTGGCGACAAGTGCGTCGAGGTTGCCGTCGGCGAGTGCTTCGAGGTTGTCGTTCGAGCAGTAGCCGGCATCGGCTAACAGCACCTTGGGGTGGTTTTCGATCCCGGCGAGTACGAGCCGGGCTTCCATCGCCTCGATCATCGGGGTCAACTGGTCGACGTCAGTGGCTTGCTGGGTGAGAGCACCGGCGAGGACGACCTGGGACTTCTCGTCGACGACGGCCTGTCCGCTGTAGCAGTAGTGGAACGAAGCGTCGGCGGTCTTCATGATGCGCGACTCGGGATCGGTGAAGTTGCGCTGGGCCTTTGCCGGCGGTGTCGCCTTGTCTTTTGCCTGCTTGACCGCTTGGGCGATCTCGTCTTGGTCGGCACCGGCACGCTCGGCCTTGCTCGCCGCTTTGGTGCCGGCGCGCTCTTTGGCCTCGGCCTCGATGGCCTCCATGGCCTCACGCATCTTTTGAAGGCGTGTCTCGTGTCGGGCGAGCTCGGCGGGTACCTCGTCACCCCGCCGGTCCGCACCGAAGGCGTCGTCCTCTTCCCGGTCGGTGGCCTCTGCTTGGGCGAGGATCTCGCGCACCTCGGCCCGGAGCTGTTCGGTCTTGCTCACCATGTGGTCATAGCTCATGGCCTTGTGCCTGCTCGCCGAGGCCCGCAGCTTGGTGCCGTCGAGGGCGACCCGGCCGAGCTTTAGGAGCCCGGCTGTTGCGCACAATACGAGCACCTGGGTGAACAGGTCGTCGAGAGCGCCGAGGTGGCGGCGGCGAAAACGCGCGATCGAGCGGTAGTCCGGTGCGGCGTTGGCGCTCAGGAAGCGGAAGGCCACGTCGGTCACACAGCGCCGCTCCATCTCGCGCGAAGAGGTCACGCCGATCGAGTAGCTGTAGAGCAGGAGCTTCAGCATCATGCGCGGGTCATAGGGAGGTGCCCCGTCGGCGGTCGTGTAGGAGGCGTAGATCGCCGACAGCTCGAGGAGATCCTCGACGGCCTCGGAGATGAACCGCGCCTCATGGTCTTCGGGCAGCCAGTCGTCCAGGCTCGGGGGCAGGAGGAAGGACTGGGACGGGTCGTAGTGGCGGAAAGTCTTGGCCGTCACCCAAGAGGGTGTCGCCGCCGTCTTTGGTGGGCCGACCGCTACCTCGAAGAGCTGGTCGTCAACGGTGCCGTTCTCCATGGCACAAAGTCTTGCCGGTGCTCAGGGAAAACGCGAATTTTCACCGCATCACAGGGATGGAAAACGCGGCGAGTAGTTCAGGGGGTTCTGACCCAGGCACCAGTAGCGCCGGCGCGCTTTACGCCACCCGTGACGGTGGGGTTTCCTGGGCGGTCGTCGAGCACGCACCTTCACGTGCCGAACAGTTCGTCGGTCCTTGGAGCTACCTGTCGTGCGAGGGCCCGAACATCTGGCTTGGTCTCCGCCTCATATGCGCGGCCGCCTGCGGAGCCAGCTTTCCCTATCTCGTTGAGCACAGCAGCGACGGTGGTATCTCGTGGTCGAGCACCGCGAGCGACTGGCCCGGGGCCTCCAAGATTGTCGGGCCGATAGCGAACCTGGCGGGTGTCGGCTCGATGCCATCGCGCGGCGGGATCGTCGTCGACCTCCCGGCACCGAACTCGCCCCGCTGGGCGTGGAAAGACATCCGCGTCCTGGTCTCAACAGCGCCGGGTAAGGCTTATGCCGACGCGAGTCTGCCAGCGCTCCCCGAGAGCTTCGTTCTCGCTGGTGACTACGTAAGTGCCATCCGCGGGGACAGTTTCGTCGGGACAACAGGTTGGCTTTATTTCGACTACACCCGAGCTGGCACAGCTGACAGACCGTTGGCCGAACCCATCGTTTGGAAAACGACCAACGGTGGATCGACGTGGATGGACCTTTCTACAGGGCCAAAGCAGGGTCCACCGCCGCCCGCCTGAGGGCGGAACCGCCGCTCAGCTCGATCCGCTGGATGTCCCATTCCCAGTCCTGGTCACAGTCGCCCCGCTTTGTATGCTTGCCGCCGTCCGTACGTTCTGTGCGTTCGCCCGGTGGCGCGACGCCCCGCCACTTCTCCTGTCCTCGCGGCAGGATCGACCTCCGGGCACGTCTAGGACCTGTGCTGACGGCTTGCATCGGCGTCACAACAAGGGGCGTCCGGGCATCACGCCTGATGCACAGGGTGCCAGGAGGCCGGCGGCGGCGCCCGGCGCGGACGTCCGAGCGTTTCGGCACTCACGATCGCGCCGTGTTCGCGGAGCGTAGTAACTCCCTTCCGTCGCTCGACACCGAGCTTAGAGCTGGATTCAGGCCGTCACCTTGTCGACCATCCGCCATTCTGCACCGAGGGCGTCGGCGAGACGGAGGAGCGTCTTCTCGTTCGAGAAGATCGAGCCACGCTCGATCCTGCTGACGTCGCCCTGGTCGATGCCGGTCCTCCCGGCGAGCTCGGTCTGGGTCAGGCCGAGGAGCTCCCGCCGCTCCAGCACCTGAACAGCGAGCCGGTAGGTCTGTCCGAAGACCGCCCCGTCGCTCCGCGCCTCGACGGGCAGGCGCGCACGGCGGGTCGCCGAAGCCTCCTCATAGTTGCGAGCCATATCGCCTCCTCGGACCATTATGGGCTTTCACCCATAGCACGCCAAACGTGACCACGGCACGATGATCCCGGAAGGCGTGCACCCCTTCCTCGGTCCCCGCTGACAACCCGATCCCGAGTCGCGTCGCTCCGACCGCGCCCTTTCAATTCACAGGGCAGACCTGGGCCTGTGAGTGTTGCTGTGAGGGTTGCTGTGAGTTGTCGAACCGAAGAAATTTGCACGATTTTCTGTGGTGCGAGGCCGCCGAGCCGCCTCGGGAGACTGCTTTCGTCACTAGAACGCATGAATACGCGTTCCGGGTTGCGAGCACGATGATCCCGAGGACTACCCCTCCCTACCCCCGGCCTCCCCGACAACCCGATCATGAGCCGCGACGCTCTGACCGAGCCGCTCTACTCACAGGGCTGTGACCTGGGCCTGTGAGTGTTGCTGTGAGGGTTGCTGTGAGTTGTCGAACCGAAGAAACCGTCCCGGTTGCTCGTCTGTGAGCACTGCTGTGAGTAGTCCTGTGAGAAGTGCTGTGAGTCCCCGGGCGCATCATCGCGCCATGATTCGATTCCGCTCCACCCATGACGATCACCTGACGTCGGTGTCACCGCGAACGACCCGGTACCTCGCCACCATCGAGGCCGCTCGCGCCCGCCACGGCCTTGACGACGTAGCTCGGCTGCCCTCCCATGGCCACTTCGAGCGCTCCCCCTCTTTGCAACTGCATCTCGATGACGGCATCCGGCACTTCCTCGGCTGCGGCCAGACGGGTGATTTCGTCGAGTGGGTGTGCAAGGGCGAAGGTGGAGGATGGCGTCAGGCGATCCACATCCTCGACTCGGGCTGCGCGCTCGACGTGCGCGTGGGCCGCACACGCATCGTCGCCCTCGCGCAGGAACTCTTCTTCAAGCCGACTCCCGGCGGGAAGGTACTTCGCGACTCACGCAGCGGTTGTCGAGATGACCCCTGACCCAGCCCTTCTGGTGACCGCTGACGGGCCAGCGGTGTGACCGTCCGCGCGGAGGTCCTCATGAACGAGTCCTTCACCGCCGACGACCAGCTCCTCGTGACGCCCGAAGAGGCCGCCCGCCGACTGTCGGTCGGACGAACGACCATCTACGAGCTGATGGCCAGTGGTGAGCTCCAGTCGGTCAACATCGGCCGCTGCAGGCGTGTGCCGGTGAGCTCGCTGTCGTTGTTCGTCAACAGGTTGATCGGCGACGTCGATGCTGTTCAACCTCACTCAACAGGCGAACGTCGAACAGCGGTCGCAGGTCGAGGATCCGAGGGCGAGGGGCTTCGTGTACAGCCAACACGCCAGCACGAGTCGGTGGGGGTAGTGGCACCGCGCAACCCCCGCGTACGCTGACGGCGTCATGGCTCAGATCATTCACCGTGTGCGCGGATATGGCGAGTCCGCGGCCGAACCTGGCTGGAAGAGGGTCGAGCGGTCATTCCCTGACGGCGTTTCAGGAAGGTTCTCCGACGGCGGCAAAGCAGCTAAGGCGTTCGCGCTCGAGCTTGAGAACGCGGTAACCGTCTACGACGTCCGGACCCGAATCGGCGGGCGAGTGGTCACCCGCACGTTCAAGCGACGGAAGGACGCAGACGCCTATGCGAATACGGTCGAAGCTGACAAACTGCGAGGCGTAGCGAGGGATCCCCGCGCTAGTCGCATCACGCTCGCAGAGTACGCACGCAAGTGGATGGAGCGCCGAACTGACATACGTCCAACTACGCGGGCAAAGTACGGCCACCTCCTCGACCGCCACATCCTCCCGACACTCGGCCAGCACGATCTCTGTCGACTTTCGCCGTCCTCAGTCCGCGGCTGGTACATGGCCCTACGCGGCCGATATGTGGTTACCGCGGACGACGCTTACCGGTTGCTCCGGGCGGTTCTCAACACGGCCGTCGCCGATGAGGTGATCGCAGTCAACCCTTGCAAGGTGAAAGGCGCGGGCCAGGTTCGTTCACCCGAACGACCCACTGCCAGCGTCCTGGAGGTGGCAGCCGCGGTCGAGGCCGTGCCCGACAGGTATCGGCTCGCTTTGCTGCTGCCCGCGTGGTGTCAACTACGTCGGGGCGAGGTGCTCGGACTTCAGCGCAGAGACGTAGACCTCCTGCACGCCACCATTCGAGTTGAGCGCGCTTGGACAGCTCCGATGGGACAGCGTCCCGTACTCGGTCCTCCTAAGAGCGAGGCGGGGCGTCGTTCGTTGGCGATTCCGGCAAACATCGTGCCAGCGGTCAGTTCGCACCTCGAACACTTTGTCGGCTCCGAGCCGGACGCTTGGCTGTTTCCGACCGCGTCCGGATCGGCGTTGTCACCGCGGAACTTCAATCGGGCTTGGGACAAGGCGAGACAGATCGCGGGCCGGCCCGACCTCCACCTGCACGACCTCAGACACAGCGGGCTCACCTGGGCAGCGGCAAGCGGCGCGAGCGTGGCCGAACTCATGCGTAGGGGCGGCCACGCCAACCCGCGAGCTGCGCTTCGGTATCAGCACGCAACAGAGGACCGTGACCAAGCCATTGCGGATGCTCTCGCTGGGTTAGCGAAGGTTGGCGAATCGGACCGCGCGATAGACCGCGCGATGAAGGTCAGTGGGCAATAAAAGAGCCGGGGCGCACACCCCGGCTGAGCTGGACTTTGTTTGGAGCGGACGACGGGATTCGAACCCGCGACCCTCACCTTGGCAAGGTGATGCTCTACCACTGAGCCACGTCCGCGTGCTGCCGAATCTTACCAAGCCTTCAGAGGATTCTCACCACCTGGCCCCCGCTCGCCACCTGGTCCCGCGCCGCGGTCGGCAACGCCGACTCGTCACCGCGGCCGGACGATGGCCAAGAGCTCTTCAAGACTCTCGGTGATCATCGCCGGAAGATCCCCTATGCCGGACACGGTGCTCCTGCAGCCGTTGAGACCGAAATACACGTTGCCGCAGTAGCTCATCACTGTCATGTTGAGCCCTGCACCCTCGACGACGGGCCCGAGCGGATACATGGCGGAAACACGCGCCCCGGCTATGAACAAGGGAAACTTGGGCCCCGGGATGTTCGAGATCGTGACATTGAAGGCCGGCCGGACGTGATCAAACAGCCGCGTCGAAGTGATCAGGCGAGCCGCGCCGCCGATGAGGGCCGGGGGCGTGAACTCCGTCCACTCGGTCAGCACGTCCGCGCCGATCAGAGCCACCTGCGACTTCGCCTGCGACATCCCAGCTGAGATCGTGCGCAAACGCACGACGGGATCAGCGATGTCGGTCGCGAGTGAGGCGAGCATCGCCGACAGCCGATTCCCGCCGCTCAACCTTTCCTCGTCGGCTCGTACCGACATCGGGACCAAGGCGACAAGAGGCTCTTCGGGCAGTTCGTCACGGGCAAGCAGATAGCGCCTCAATGCTCCGGCACAGAGCGCCAGCACGACGTCGTTGACGGTGCATCCGAAGCGGTCCTTGACGGCTTTCAGGTCCTCGAACGCGGCTTGGCCGAGACAGACGCGCCGGTGGGGCGTGATCGCCAGGTTGAATGACGTCTTCGGTGCACCGAAAGGCCATGGAGGGGGCAGGACTCCCCCATCGCGGTTGTGCTCTGAGATGCGCAGTGCAGCCTGCGTACAACGTCGGGTCGTCCTCGCCGCTTTGGCAGGACCGGAGGCCAGGTGGGCCCAAGCGCCGACCAGGAGGTCGGTCTCGCTCGGGACGCGCTCGGACTTCCAGTCGTCTTCATCGTCGAGCGCAGGCGGTGCGTCTGCCTCGAGGTCGAGCCAGGCCGCGGTGAGCTCAGCGCCAGAGACTCCGTCGATCGCCGCGTGGTGCATCTTCACCACGATCGCCTGGAGGCCTCCTTCGAGGCCCTCCACGAGGTGGATCTCCCACAAGGGGCGCTGTCGGTCCAGTGGCAGACCGACCATCTCGCCCACAAACTGCTCGAGCTCAGAGCGACTCCCAGGCGACGGCAGGCAGGCTCGGCGTACGTGGTAGTCGAGGTCAAAAGCCGGGTCCTCGATCCACACTGGTGGTGCGATACCAAACGGCACCTCGACGAGACGCCGCCGCAAAGGCGCCGCGCGATGAAGGCGTTTCGCCACGAGGGCACGCAGCTGGTCAAAGGAGAAGCCTCTAGGTGCGACCGTCGGGTCGACGAGGAACACACCGGTCACGTGCATGTGATTTGTGGGTGTCTCCATGTAGAAGAACATGGAGTCGAGCCCGCTCAGCCGCTGCACTGCACCTCGCTCTTCGCTTCACCGACCGCTGTGACCGAAACCTTCCTCACCACGTTCGCTCGTCTCGAGGCTCTCCACTGCCACAAAAAGGGCCTTCTCCACCCGACAGATCATCAACTGGGCGATCCGGTCCCCGCGGTGGACCTCGTAGGGACTGCTGGGATCTGTGTTCACAAGTATGACCGCGACCTCGCCGCGGTAACCAGGGTCGATCAGGCCGGGCGCGTTGAGGCAAGTGACGCCGTGCCGAGCTGCGAGGCCGCTCCGCGGCAGCACCAGACCCGCATGACCCTCCGGAATCTCGAGCGCGATCCCGGTCGCGATGGTCGCGCGACCGCCGGCCGGAGAAAGAATCGCACCGTGCCTGGCAACCAGGTCGCAACCCGCGTCGCCGAGCCGCGCGCAGCTCGGCACGGGAAGGTCCTCGTCGAGGCGAACCAGTCGAATCTCGAGCACGACAGCGAACCGTAGTTGAGCTGACCCGGATCCGGGTACGATGCCCATCGGTGCTCGCCTGGATGGACCTCGAGATGACGGGACTGGACCCAGCACACAACGTCATTGTCGAGATCGCCACGATCGTCACCGACGACGAGCTCAACATCGTCGCAGAAGGACCCGACCTCGTGATCGGTGCGACGCCCGAGCAACTCGAAGACATGGACGACGTCGTGCGCAGGATGCACACAACAAGTGGGCTGCTCACCGCGATCGGGGAGTCCACGGTGACAGTGGACTACGCCGCCACGGCCACCCTCGAGTTCGTCAGGTGCCACGTCCCCACGGCGGGCTCGGTGCCATTGTGTGGGAATTCGATCGCCATGGACCGTCGTTTCCTGAGGCACTACATGCCGGCGCTGGACGAGTACTTCCACTACCGCACCATCGATGTCTCCACCTTGAAAGAGCTCTGTAAGCGTTGGTACCGCGACCTGTATTCGGCACGACCCCAGAAGGCGACCGCACACCGCGCACTCGACGACATCCGCGAAAGCGTCGCAGAACTGAGCTACTACCGCGATCTCCTCTTCCGCACGCCCGCGGAGCTCGCCGCGCGAGACACCGGCCCGACCGCCAGCACCGAGTCCGATGCCTCCCCCATCGGGGAGCTGTCGTGATCCGCCGGGATATGGCCCAACAGGCCCTTCCTGCCTAGTCTTCAGGACGACCGGTCCGCACGCGGCCTTCTTGTCGTGATCGGTGTGCGAAAAGTCCTGCCACAAGATCTCCTCAACACCTGACTGCTCCAACACGACGACGTCAACGTCAGCGGTGCCGGCGCGCAGACGCGCCGGCAATATGCTGACCCGCACCATGACTGGTCCCGTCAGGCCGAGGCCGGCACGAGTGGGCTATGCAGGGACTCCGCTTGCCCGAAAGCTCGGAATCCACGAAGCCTCGACGGTCGCTCTGATCGGCGCCTCTCCGGAATTCGCGATCCCCGATCTCCCGCCCGGCGTCGGGCTCCGGCGGTCGACACGAAGTCGAACCGACGTGACACTCTGGTTCGTGCGATCGGTTGCCGAGCTGGGTGCCCGCATCGGTGACATGGCGAAACGCGCCGACAAGAACGCGCTTTGGATCTGCTGGCCGAAAAGGACCGCGGGTATCCGCACCGACGTCACCGAGAACGCCGTGCGCGCTGCAGGCCTCGCGAACGGGCTCGTCGACTTCAAGATCGCGGCAATCGACGAGACCTGGTCCGGGCTCCGTTTCGCGGCGGTTTCGAGGCGACCCGACCGACCCCGGACCGACCCCGAGCGCTAGACACCAGGACGGCCAGTTGACCTTGAGGTCGTCGGAGGACCTGCCCTAGAAGACAAGTCGCGGCCCCGCCCAGTGACGAAGCCCGCGCCAGCTGACGACAGCAGGACTGCCTGTTAATGAATTGTTAACGATTTGAGCTCAGATATTTACGCTCCGTTGACAGGGCCAGCAGGATGCTGGACGCATGGCTGACTTCCTTGCGGTACTGGGCACATTGGCGTTCGTGCTCGTCTTCTTCGGCTTGATCTGGGCACTGGACAGAATATGAACGCCGTCCAGGTCGTGCTGCTCGTCGTCTCGGTGCTGACGTTCATCTACGTCGGCGTCGCCATGTTCAAGCCGGAGTGGTTCTGATGCAGTTCGTGTGGACGATCGTCGCCCTCGTGGTGGTGCTGGGTCTCGCGTGGCGGTTCCTCGGCTCGTACATGGCCTCGGTCTTCGAGGGCCGGGTGCACTGGCTCGGATTCATCGAGCGACCCGTCTACTGGGCTTTAGGCACCAGTCCCGAGCAGGAACAGAGTTGGAAGCGTTACGCCGGCTCCCTGATCGTGTTCTCCGCGGTGTCGATCCTGATCACGTACCTGATAGTCCGCGTCCAAGGCTCGCTTCCCCTCAACCCACAGCACCTAGGGGCCGTGTCTCCCGCGTTGTCGTGGAACACGGCAACCTCGTTCGTAACGAACACGAACTGGCAGAACTACGACGGCGAGTCGACGATGTCGTACCTGTCGCAGATGGCGGCTCTCACCGTTCAGCAATTCGTGAGCATGGCTGTCGGGGTCGCGGTGGCCATCGCCCTCGTGCGCGGCTTCGCACGCCGCAACTCCAAGACGATCGGCAACTTCTGGGTGGACATCACGCGCTGCCTGCTCTACATCGAGCTGCCCGTCGCCTTCGTCTTCGGTCTCATCTTCGTCGCCCAAGGCGCGGCACAGACCCTGAGCGGCCCGGTGCACATCCACGACATCTTGAACAACATGACCCAGGTCATCGCCGTCGGCCCGGTCGGCTTCATGGAAGCCATCAAGCAGCTCGGCACCAACGGTGGCGGCTTCTTCAACGCAAACGGCGCCCACCCGTTCGAGAACCCGACCGGGCTCACGAACTTCCTGTCATTCGCCTTGCTGTTGTCCGTCGGCTTCGCGCTCACCTACACCTTCGGCAAGATGGTCGGGAGCATCCGCCAAGGCGTCGCCTTGCTGGCCGCCATGGTCATCCTCTTCGGCGCCTGGGTCGGATTCTCCTCCTACGCCGAGCATGTGGGGAACCCCGCGGTTGCTGCGGCCGGCATCAAGAGCCAGCCCACGGGCAACATGGAGGGCAAAGAGGTCCGCTTCGGCGACACCCAGTCGGCTCTCTACGACATCGCGTCGACTCAGACCTCGACCGGTAGCGTCGACGGGTCCAACGATTCCTACACCGCAATGGGCGGCTTCGGGCTCCTGACGGGCATGATGCTCGGCGAGATCTCGCCGGGTGGAACCGGTAGCGGCCTGTACACGATCCTCCTCTACGCCATCCTCGCCGTGTTCATCGGCGGGTTGATGATCGGACGAACGCCTGAGTACATACGCAAGAAGATCCAGGCCAAGGAGGTCAAGCTGGCCGGGCTCGGGTCGCTCGTCATGCCGATGATCGTGCTCATCCTGACCGGAATCGCCGTCTCGGTCGCCGAGGGCCGAGCAGGCCCGCTCAATCACGGACCGCACGGCTTCACCGAGATCCTTTATGCCCTCACCTCTCAGGGCAACAACAACGGCTCGGCTTTCGCTGGGCTCAGCGGCAACACCCAGTTCTACAACGTCATCGGGAGCATCGACATGCTCCTCGGACGCTTCGGCATCATGGTCCCGGCGCTGGCACTGGCAGGATCGCTAGCGGCCAAGGGGACCGTCGCCGAGTCGATCGGCACGTTCAGGACCGACAACGGCATGTTCGTCGGGCTCGTGATCGGCGTCATCCTCATCATCGGCGGCCTCACATTCTTCCCCGCCGTTTCGCTCGGCCCCGTGGTCGAGCAACTCATCCACAGCAAGTTCTTTTGATGGAGCCCTCCCACATGAACCAATCAACCGATCCTTTGGGCGCCACGAGCTCCGTCACTGCGGTCGCGACAGGGAACGCGCCTGCAAGTGTGCCCCACGGTGTAGCCCAGGCACGTAGTCTCTTCGACCGCCAGATACTCGGCCAGGCCATAATCGACTCGTTCAAGAAGCTCGATCCCCGCGTGCAGGTCCGCAACCCGGTGATGTTCGTGGTTCTCATCGGCACGGTGGTCACCTTTATCGAGTCGATCGCACATCCGGGCCTTTTCGACTGGTCCATCACCGTCTGGCTGTTCCTGACCCTGATATTTGCCAACTTCGCCGAGGCGATGGCCGAAGGCAGGGGCAAGGCCCAGGCCGACACGCTGCGCAAGATGCGCTCGGAGACCGAGGCCCGCAAGCTTCTCCCCGACGGCACCGAGCATTTGGTCGCCGCCGCGGCGCTCGCCAAAGGTGACCTCGTGGTCTGCGAGGCCGGTGACCTGATCCCCTCCGACGGTGAGATCACAGACGGCATCGCATCCGTCGACGAGTCGGCGATCACCGGCGAGTCGGCCCCAGTCATCCGGGAGTCCGGCGGCGACCGATCGGCGGTCACCGGCGGCACCAAAGTGCTGTCGGACAGGATCGTAGTCAAGGTCACCGCGGAACCAGGGCAGACCTTCCTTGACCGCATGATCACCCTCGTGGAAGGGGCCAACCGCCAGAAGACGCCCAACGAGCTCGCCCTGACGATCCTGCTCGCCGTCCTCACCATCATCTTCATTCCGGTGGTGGTCGTCCTGCAGCCGTTCGGCCACTACGCGGGGGCGACGGTATCTGTCGTGATCCTCGTGTCTCTGCTCGTCTGCCTGATCCCGACGACCATAGGCGCGCTGCTGTCGGCGATCGGCATAGCCGGCATGGACAGGCTCGTGCAGCGAAACGTGCTCGCCATGAGCGGCCGGGCCGTGGAGGCGGCCGGTGACACCCAGACGCTTCTTCTGGACAAGACCGGCACGATCACGCTGGGCAATCGCATGGCGTCGGACTTCTACCCAGTCGGCGGCCACTCCGAGCAAGACGTGGCCGACGCCGCGCAGCTGGCGTCGCTTGCCGACGAGACACCGGAAGGACGCTCGATCGTCGTGCTCGCCAAAGAGCGCTTCGAGATCCGCGCCCGGGAGCTCGGCGTGGACCACACCTTCGTTCCCTTCACGGCCACAACACGGATGTCCGGGCTCGATCTCGGCACCCGGCAGATCCGCAAGGGTGCCGCGGAGTCGGTCAAGAACTGGGTCACCGCACTGGGTGGGCCTATCCCCGACGACCTCGACACAGTGGTAGAGCGCGTCTCCCGTGCCGGGTCGACGCCGCTCGCGGTCGCCGACGGACCTCGGGTCATCGGCGTCATAGAGCTAAAAGACGTAGTCAAGCAAGGCATACGTGAGCGTTTCGACCAGATGCGGGCCATGGGCATCCGCACTGTGATGGTCACGGGCGACAACCCTCTGACGGCGGCGGCCATCGCCCAAGAGGCCGGGGTCGACGACTACCTGGCAGAGGCGACACCTGAAACGAAGCTGGCGCTCATCAAGTCCGAACAGGAGGGCGGCAAGCTCATCGCCATGACCGGCGACGGCACGAACGACGCGCCTGCGCTCGCGCAAGCAGATGTCGGCGTGGCGATGAACTCCGGCACAACTGCCGCCAAAGAAGCCGGCAACATGGTCGACCTCGACTCCAACCCGACCAAGCTTCTCGAGATCGTCGAGATCGGCAAGCAGTTGCTCATCACTCGAGGAGCCCTCACGACTTTCTCGATCGCGAACGACGTGGCGAAGTACTTCGCCATCATCCCGGCCTTGTTCGTCGCGACCTACCCGCAGCTCAAGACGCTCAACGTCATGAGGTTGCACAGCCCGCAAAGTGCCGTGTTGTCCGCGGTGATCTTCAACGCGCTCGTCATCATCGCCCTCATCCCGTTGGCACTTCGGGGCGTGAAGTTCCGGGCGGCCAGCGCGGCTGCGATCTTGCGGCGCAACGTCTACATCTATGCAGTGGGCGGCATCATTGCGCCCTTCATCTTCATCAAGCTGATCGACCTGATCCTGACCGCACTGAAGGCCTACTGATGATCACTCAGATACGACGTTCGGTCGTCCTCGCTCTGTTCTGTCTCGTGTTCTTCGGCCTGCTGTACCCCTTGGCGGGCACTGGCGTCTCCCAAGTCCTCTTCAAGCACCAGGCCGACGGCTCGATCACGGCGAACGGTTCGACGCTGATCGGCCAGAACTGGACGAGCCCGAAATTCTTCCACGGCCGCCCAGACGACTTCGGGCCTTACGCCGGCGTTGGAGACAACCCACTCGTCGCGAACGGCAAGAGCGGCGACACGGGTGCCACCAACCTCGGACCCCGGTCTGAGGTGCTACTCGAGAACACCAAAGCGCTGATCGCCTACTGGCACAAGATGGGCGTCAACCCGACGGAGGACCTTGTCACCACCTCTGGAAGCGGGATCGACCCCGACATCACCCCGGCCGACGCCTACGCCGAGGTCCCGATGGTGTCCAAGGCCACGGGACTGTCTCCGAAAGTGCTGGACAAGCTCATTGCCCGTGAAACCAACTCCGCTGAGTTCGGGTTCCTGGGCTCGGACTACATCGACGTCCTCCAGTTGAACGAGGCTCTCGCCAAGATGGAGTGATGCCGTGCCGCAGACCTGCCGGCTGAGCAGCCGGAGTTCCCAGGTTCTCCCGAGGCTTGTCAGGGCTAGCTTCGTAAGACAGGACCCAGATGGAGATGAGGGCTGGACAATGGGGTTCGAACGGTGAGCAGGGACGCCGAACACGACGACAGGGCCCAAGAGGTCGACCAAGGCGTCGAGCCGACAGGCAAGTTCCGCGTCTACTTTGGGGCTGTAGCCGGCGTCGGCAAGACCTGGGCCATGCTCGATGAAGGCTGGCGTCGTTACAAGCGCGGTTCGGACGTTGTCATCGGCTTCGTCGAGACGCACGGTCGCGCGATGACGGAACGCCAGATACGCGACCTCCCGATCGTCCCTCGCAAGGTCGTCGAGTATCGGGGCACCACCTTTGAGGAGATGGACCTCGAGGCTGTCCTTGCCCGTAAGCCGGAAGTCGCGCTCATCGACGAGCTCGCTCACACGAACGTGCCGGGTTCTGGGCCTCACCCCAAGCGATGGCAGGACGTGCTCGAGATCCTGGACTCGGGGATCGGGGTTGTGAGCACGGTCAACGTCCAGCATCTCGAAAGTGTTGCGGACGCCGTGCAGCAGATCACCGGAGTAGCGGTTCGCGAGCGGGTTCCCGACTGGGTCGTGCGCAGGGCCGACCAGCTCGAGCTGATCGACTCGTCCCCTGAGCAGCTGCGCCGCCGCATGCTGCATGGCAACGTATACCCTCCCGAGAAGATCCCCGGTGCCCTCACCAGCTTCTTCCGCTATCAGAACCTCGTGGCGTTGCGCGAGCTCGCGCTTCGTTTTGTCGCCGATGAGACCGAAGAGGAGCTGCTCGGGTTCCTCGTCGCCCGACACCCCGACATCGTCTGGGACACCGCCGAGCGCATCATGGTGGTCGTCACCACGACACCGGGAACCGACGCAGTGCTGCGCCGCGCCGCCAGGATTGCGGTAAGAGCGCACGCAGGGCTGCACGTCGTCTACGTGGTCGGCGATGATGGCGCGCCCCCAGTGCCCAAGCACGCGCTCGAAGCCATCAAGCACCTCTCGGAGGACCTGGGTGCGACCTGGCATGACATCGTCTCTGACGACCCGGCCCCAGCCCTCGTCCACTTCGCCAAGGAGAACCAGATCACCCAGATAGTGCTAGGCGCGTCCCCGCGATCGCGTTGGGAGCAGCTCACGAACAGGAGCTCGGTCGTCCAGCGTGTTCTGAGGTTCGCGCGTCAGTCGGGTATCGACGTTCACGTCATCAACCGGTACGGCGACAGTGCGCCGCAGAGCACGGCCCAAGCCCCCGAAGACGGAGGCGAGTGAGCTCGAGACACCGACCGGGCCCGGCTGAGACAGCTCAACGAGTCCGGGAGTCCCGGTCCATCCGCCCGCGGCGCAATGAGGCCGACGCCTGTCGGCGGGCCGCCTGCCATCTGCGAGGCTCGAAGAGCCGTCCCAGGTCCTGAGTGTGCAGATCCACGACCTGCTTTGTGTTCATGGGGTTGATCATGAGGTGTCCCCCCTTTCGGCGACCTGTGGGCCGGGGTGGAGGAGGTCTGGGAAGGCAAGGGGAGGCGCCTCGAACGAGGGGCAAAGTGGGTCGACCTGGTGGCGACAGACTTCGAGCACGTGTCTGCTCTTCTGCCGGGATTGAGCGAGAAGCTACCGAAGGCCGGTGCCGTGACGATTGTTCCGAGCTTCTTTTCCGAGCAGGGCCTCGTGTTCGACCTCCCGAGCGGGATACTGGTCGGAGTTCGCGCCACCACAACCAGCTCGGAGACTCGCGCCAGAACCGACCTGTTGGCGAGGCGTCTCAAGGCGTTCGCTGACCCCACCCGCCTCGTGATCGCCCATAGCCTCGTGGCAGGACCGATGACGGTCGGCGAGATAGCGAAGTCCTTCGACCTTGCCCAGCCCACCGTGAGCAACCACGTGAGAGTTCTTCGTGAGGCAGGAGTCGTGACGGGAGTCCGCCACGGCACTCGACTCGATCTCGAGGTGTGCGCAGACGCCGGGAACGAGCTGCTCGACGAGCTGAAGGCGCTGCTGAAAGAACCGCACTAGACGGCGATGACAGCCCAGGACGGTCACTGGCTCGCATGTCGAAGTCGGGTCATCGCTTCTCGAACTTGCGCGCGAGCTTCCCGAGCACCTTGAACCTCTTTCGCTCCGCTGCGCGCTCGCGGGGACCGACACGGGCAGCGAGGTGGTGCTGCTCGCGCCGCAGCGTCTCGAAACTTGTGTACCGTTCGAGGTCCAGAGTTCCCGCCGCAATAGCTTCCTTGATGGCGCATCCGGGCTCGGACCGGTGACCGCAGTCGGAAAACCGGCACGTCTCCGCCAACTCCTCGACTTCTCCGAATGTGTCACTGATGGCTTGGTCCGCATCGAAGAGCGTGAGCGCCCGTAGGCCGGGGGTGTCGATGAGCAGCGCGCCTCCGGGAAGCTGGACGAGCTCTCTTGCGGTTGTCGTATGGCGACCCTTCCCGTCGCCTCGGACCTCTCCGGTCGCGAGATGGACGGCCCCGCGTCCGAGGCGGTTGGCAAGAGTGGACTTGCCTGCGCCCGACGGGCCGAGGAGCACCACCGTTGCGCAAGGCTCGAGAAAACCGCAGAGGGCATCCATTCCTGCACCGGTGAGGGAGCTGACGGCCACGACGTCACCGGCACCGACCAACCGCTCGGCCGCCTCGACGGCAGCCGCGACGTCCTCGCCGACGTCCGTCTTGGTCAGCACCACGACGGGGGCAGCACCACTCTGCCAGGCCAGTACCAGGAGACGCTCGAGGCGCCTGGCTCTGAAGCGGCCCTCGAGCGAGCAGACTATGAATACCTTGTCGACGTTCGCCGCGAGCACCTGAGGAGTCTCAGGACTTCCGGCACCGCCACGCACGATGGCGCTGCGCCTAGGCAGCACGTCTGTGACCAAACCGCCCTGAAGCACGACCCAGTCGCCGACAGTCGGTGTCTTCAACGGGTCGGGGTCATGAGCAAGCTGGGCAGCGACAAGTGCTCGCAGCTCACCGGCTTGGGTCAGAATCGTGAGAGCGCCGCGGTCGACCCGAGCGACGCGGCCTGGCACGGCGCCCTCGACGAACTGGCCCCGGAACGCGGCCTCGAAGGGCAGCCCCCAGCCGAGATCGGCAAGGGGCGTGCCCCGATGGTCTGATCTCTCCCCGGGCGCGTTGGGCACTTCCGACGAGCTCGTCGTCACCTCCGGAGCCGCTGAGGGCGGCTCGCGGCCAGCCGCTGAAGAGGCAGGTGAGCTAGGCACAAGTAGGGCTCCTTGGTGTCGGAGCGCTCGGCCGCGGTTGGCTTTCGTCGAGAACCTGGCGGTCAGAAGGCCTGATGCTCGAGCGCGCGGTCAGGTCGAGATTGAAGGTGAGACTCGACTTTCATCCCCTGACCTCCTTTCGCCCGAGGAGCCTGACCCACGAATTGTTACCAGGTCCTCCGTACCGGCGCGCCATTGTCGCCCGGTTCTCCCCAAGACGCGTCCTGGGACCGCTTGCGTCTCGGGACACCGGAGGGCCCCCGGTTTCGGGCGCGACAATCGCTCAGAAATGGCCGCTGCACCCGCGAGACCATCCAGCACCTAGAATCGGGCACGGCCGCGCTTGCGACCAGGCGCTAGTAGCGGAGTCGGTTCGGGGAACAGTCGCTTGGTAGGTACACTCCGGTCTGCTTGGTTCCTGTGGGGGGACTTGTGCATCACAGCAAAGGACAGGACATGGGAGATCTCGCAGTGGACCCGGGCAAGGACCATATCCTCGTTGAGGAGCTCGCCGGTCCCGCAGCAAGTTTGCTCGACCGCCATCTCTCGGTCTCGAAGGAGTGGTACCCGTTCGAGGACGTCCCGTGGGACAAAGCGGCCGACTTCGAGGAGGAGAAATGGAACGCTGAGCAGTACCCTCTTTCTCGCGGTGTGCAAAGTGCGATCATCGTGAATGTCCTGACCGAGGACAATCTCCCCTACTACACCCACACGCTCATGTCGCCCATAAGGCCGGGGCATCCCCTTCAGGAGTGGAGCCGGCGCTGGACCGCAGAGGAATGGCGCCACTCGGCTGCCATCCGTGACTGGATCCTCGCCACGAGGGCGATCGATCCCTACCGGTTGGAGGACGACCGGATGGTGCAGATGTCAAAAGGGCAGGTCCCCCAAAGCGACAGCGTTGCAGAGATGATCGCCTACGTGAGCTTTCAGGAGCTCGCCACTCAGGTCGCTCATCGCAACACCGGCCAGGCCCTCGACAAGACGATGCGAGGGAAGAAGATCATGTCGAAGGTCGCCGGCGACGAAGGACTCCACCACGCCTTCTACCGCGACCTCGTCCTCGCTGCCCTCGAGATAGACCCCTCGACGATGGTGATGGCAATCCGAAGCGAGCTTCGGAACTTCAAGATGCCGGGGACGGGCATCCCTGGTTTCACCGAGCACGAGGAGGCGATCGCGCTCGCGGGCATCTTCGGCGCGCAACAGTTCGTCGAGGCAGTCGTGAAGCCGACGCTGAGCTACTGGCGAATCTTCGACCTCGAGGGCCTGAGTGCCGAGGCCGATCAGGCGCGCGAGAAGATCGGCAGGAACCTCGCAGGGCTCACCCGCCTTGCGGCGGCTCAACAGGCACGCATCGCCGCCTTGCAGGCCTGAGGGCGACCCCCGCCCTTGGGCCCGACGGGGCACTTGCCCGGGACGGCTTAGCTGGCCGTGAGATCTTCGAGCAGCATGGGCAACGACAGCGTGGCCACGCCGATGGCGGAATCGCCGATGCCGTAGGGGAGGATCAGGGTGCCTGCGTGCACGAGGGATCCGCAGGAGTAGATGACGTTCGGCACATAGCCGTCCTGCTCGTCGGGCGCTGGACTGAGCAGTGGCTCGCGGAGCTGGCCGATGATACGGGTCGGGTCTTCAAGATCGAGAAGTGTGGCGCCGATCCGGTAGGTGCGCATCGGGCCAACGCCATGGGTGAGCACGAGCCAGCCGGCGTCGGTCTCGATCGGCGAGCCGCAATTGCCGAGCTGGAGCACCTCCCAGGTCCGGGTGGGCACCTGGTACGGAAGCGCGTTGTCCCACAGACGCAGGTTCTCGGAGAAGACAACCGTGTTCGTCTCGTGGTCGGACCTGGAGAGGGCTGCGAAGCGGCCTCCAATGCGGCGGGGAAACAAAGCCAGGCCCTTGTTCGCCGCGAGGTTGACGATGGGCGAGGAGGTGAACGCGCGAAAGTCCGTCGTCTCCAGAAGCTGCTGAGCGATGTCGACGCCGTCATAGGCCGTGTAGGTGGCGAAGTAGGAAACGGTCCGGTCCCCGTGCTCGAACTGCACGAATCGGGCGTCTTCCATGCCGTTGCGTTCAGCGGCCATGGCCGGCAAGAGGACTCGCTCGGCCAGTGAGGTATCTTCCGGGAAGCTGATGTCGTAGCTCCGCTCGGCGATCTTGCGCATGAGCGAGATGATCGACCCGTCCTGTCTGTGGGTCGCCAACTGGCCCTGAAGTCGGCCCAGCCGCTCCTCGAGCTCGGTCGCGTTGAACTGCGGGCCGAGAGCATCGAGGACGTAGTCGGCACTCTCCCCATCGCTGCCGAGCCGGCGAAGCTCGCTCCGGAAGACGACGGCGTCGACCGGGATGGCTCCGGTCATTCCTTTGGTCGCGAACCGTGGTGCGGCCTCGATGTCGACCTTGGCCTGGCCGTCGACCAGGCCCGTCCGGAACTCGATGGAGGAACGGTGCCCCTCTCCGATCGCCCGGACGCTCATCACAAAGCGCAAGCTGCCCGCGGGCACACCCGTCTGGTCGGGATGGGCCACCATGCTGGGGTTGCAGAACGCCGCGCCTTCGATCGCGTACTCGTTGGTGAACGTGGCACCGAGCAGCAGTCGACGCGTCTCGGAGAGTTCGCATAGAGGATCGAGGCGTTCGGCGAGCACGTCCGCGTGCCTCCGGAAAGTGTCTGTCAGGTCGCGATGGCGGTGATCGAACCGGGCAGTGATGTCATCCAAGGACCTCTCCACCTCGTCGTCATCGAGCGCCAGGATGCGACCCACCACGGCTGAGGTACGAGGTTCCTGTCGGTCGAACCCCTCCTGTCCAGGAACGAACAGCATCGTGACGACCCGGGACGGGTCCGCGCCAAGACGCTTCCGACTGCGTTGGGCGCGGCCCGTGACCGCCGGGTTCAACGCGGTGCCAATATGAGCCGGCGTGCATGTTGCAGCGTCGAGAGCAGGGCCAACGTCGACTCGGTGCCCTGGTTTACGTTGGGCCCGCTGAGTGTGAGGCCGTCGAAGCCACCCCCCGTGTGCGGGTCCCACATGACGTGCCGTCCGTCGTTGTCGCCGAGGAACCAGGCCTCTGCGGCTACGAGACCGTCGGCCCAGCGCCGGTCGCCGTCGACGGTCGCCGCACGGGCGCAGGCGTCGGCGAGCGCGGCCACTTCAATTGGCTGCTGGTCGAACGCGGGTCGAGCATCGCCGGGTCCTGAACCGCCGACGGGCGTGACAGACAGATGACTGTCCACCCTCTCGTGGTCGAGCAGCCACGCTAGGAGAGCCAGGCCGTGTTGCAGCAGTCTCGGTCGGTCCAGTGCCACTCCGGCGGCGATCATCGCCTCCGGCAGGACGGCGTTGGCGTATCGGAGTCGAGCCTCCGGCCAGGGCCAGGCGGCATCTGCTCGGGGTGGCGCCATGCTGTCCGCCACATCAGCCAAGAGCGCGCGTGCCCCTCGATGGTCCGGCTTGACAACAAGCAGTTCGGCGGCGCCCAGAGCGGCGAACGCCATCGCACGCGGGTAGCGCGAACGCCGTCGCGCAGCGCTCCCGAATTCCGCCGTCGCGACTTCGCATAGCCAACCATCGTCGCTGCGCGACGCCGCGGTGCCGAGGCCCCAGATGCTCCTTCCCCAGCAGTCCTCCAACGCCGGTCGGTCCTCCCAACGACCCCGTCGGCTCAACCGGTTCCGGTAGCTGCCATCGGCGCCTTGCGCGTCGACCAGGAACCGAAGGCTGGTCCTGGCGAGGTCGCGCACCGCCGGAGCTGGGACAGGTTCTCGTGCGGCAACGACCAGGACCCGGGCCATGTCGTCGGTGCAGTAGCCGAGCCCTCGCCTGGGCTCGCTGTACCGGGCGTGCTCGAACGTGCCCCGATCGTCCGTCATTTCGAAGAGATGGTCGAACCGGGGCGTCACCTTTCCGGTCACACGAACACCGGGTCTTTGCTGAGAAGGCGATTCGCCAGGTTCACATACGCACCCGCGACCACCGGCCAGCACATGCTGGGCGCGAGGCGTGATGCTTCCGCGGCCATGCGGTCGGCGAGCCCCGGTTCGACGAGTACCCGGCGCAGGGCCGACACCAGAGCTGCAGGGTCGTCACGGTCGACGATCAAGCCCGCGCCGCTGGCCAACAACTCGAGGGCGTGGGGAAAGGCCGTGGCAACCACAGGCCTTCCTGCCGCGATGGCGTCGGCGAGCACGCCGGAGGTCACCTGGTCTGTGGAGTCGTAGGGCAGTACGACCACGGCGGCGGACTGGATCAGAGCCGTGTGAGACTCCACATCGCGGTAAGAGGCGTCGAAGAAGACCGACGCCCCGACCCCATTGCGCCACGCCCTTTCAATCAAGGCCTGGCGGTATGCCTCGCCGTTGGCGGCGAGCACCTTCGGATGGGTCTGACCCGCGACTAGATAGCGAGGTCGCGCCGGAAGGTGATGCAACGACCGCATCGCGTCGATCACCCGCTCGATGCCTTTGCCCGGTCCGATCAAACCGCAGGTCAGAATGATCGGCCGAGCCCCAGGCTCGTCCGGGGCGCGGCCCGTCGGGATCGCCGCCCCGTGCGGGATGGTCGTGACGATCGCCGGGTCGACGTCGAACCGACTGCACAGCCGCACCCGGGCCGCCTCCGACATGACAACCACATGGCCTGCCATGCCTGCGACAGATACGAGAGTGGACTGCTGGTGCGCAGTGGGGTCAGTGAGGATCGTGTGGGCAATCACGATGGACGGGATCCGCAGACCGGCGAGAACGTCCAGCACCTCGTCGCCGTCGGCGCCGCCATAGAGACCGTACTCGTGCTGCACGATCGCCACGTCACACTGGTTGAGCAGTTCCGCGCTGGCAGCCACGGACCGGGGGGAGCCGTTCACGAGCTCTCCGATAACCCGCCTGCTGGAAGCGCGCGACCCGTCTGACACCCTGACAATGCTCACCTCGGCGCGGTTGGCAACGAGGCCGTCGGCAAGAGCCATGCTGAATGTCGCCAGGCCACATGCCGTCGGGGGGTAGGTGCTGAGTATCCCGAAAGAAGGTGTGCGGGACCTCCCGCCTCCAAAGTGCGGCGTGAAGGGGCTTGCAACGGGCACTGGACTCCTTGAGGTTGCTCGGTCGAGGCGTCGGGCCTGCACGGGGCGATTACAGGTCGTCCTGGACGACCGTCCTGCCCAAGCGAAGCGACTCTCCCAAGGGGGCTACCAAGCCGAGGTTAACGTGCTGTCCTCAACGTCCGAGCGCGGTGTCCCGCGGCGCGGCGAGATGACCGGAGCCGGGTCGGGCACGCTCGCCCCGTCGCCCGACCCGTTCAGGCCGGCCCAGGGCTGGTCAACGGGATAATCGCTGCGCTCACGAGCGGCTCCAAATTGACGCTGGGCCCGCGTTCCGCTGTGCCGGTTACTCACGCCACGCCTGGGGCTCCGCTCGGAGACGTGCGGGCGTGTCCAACGGGTACGGATGCTCTTCGTCCAACGGGTGCGGGTGCTCTTCGAGGTGGCTCAACAGCTTCGCGAGACTCGCCTCGGCTACGCATACCACGGTGTCCGCCGCGCCGTAGTAGACGTGCAGGGTGTCGCCGTCGTCGCGCAGGACCCAACCGCACGGGAACACGACGTCGGGCACGTCGCCCGATCGCTCGTAGGGTTCTTGAGGCCCGAATATCCACTCGTTCCCGCGCGCCAAGACATTGGTCGGGTCGTCCCGGTCCAGCAATGCCAGCCCGAGCCGGTAGATCGACCCGGCCGCAGTGATCCGTACACCGTGGTAGCAGACAAGCCAGCCGTCCTTGGTGAGAAGCGGCGGAGGGCCGAGCCCGACTTTGTTGGCGTCCCACCAACCACCATGCCTTGCCGCGAGCAGCACGCGGGCATCGCCCCAGTGGTGCAGATCGGGGCTGAACGACAACCAGATGTGAGCGCCCAAGCCTGACATCGCCGGTACCGGCCTGTGGATCAACGCCCAGCGCCCACCGAAGGTCGTCGGGAACAGTGCGGCGTCCTTGTCCTCGGGCGGCTGGAGGACACCGCTTCGCTCCCATTGCATGAAGTCACGCGTCTTGGCCAGACAGACGAGCGGCCCAGCGGTGGAGTACCCGACATATACGACGTAGTACTCATCACCGACACGCGTGATCCTCGGGTCCTCGATACCCCAATGCTCCTCGAAATGGTCAGCCCGCGGCTGCAAGCCTCGGACCGTGTCGATCTCCCATCCGGTGATCCCGTCTTCACTGGTAGCCGCGACGAGAGACGAAAGGCCGGTGCGGTGCTCCACGCGCAACAGAAGCAGTGTCCGGCCGTCGATGACCGTGGCACCGGGATTGAAGACCGCGTTGACCATCTTGGGAAAGTCGTGCGGGCCGAGGATCGGGTTGCCCGAGTATCTCCGCAACAGCTCTCGAGGGTCGGCTTCGTCACTCATCGCTTCTCACCACCTAACTGGTTCAGTCGTGCTCGTTTCGTGTCGATAACACTTGTGTTACTACCTAATACGTCCGGAGGGGAGGCGCGGTGCACCACAGCTTCGAAGCCACGACCCCGACCCGTGCGGTCAGGCGGTTGAGCGACCGGCCTATCGTCGAGGCCGGTACGGTTTCAGGCTACGGGCCGCTGTTCAACGCGGGCGTCCTGCATCACGCCGGCCTCTACCACCTCTTCGTGCGCGCCGTGCGGGATGGCTATCGCTCTGGTGACGGCACCGGCCCACGCTTTGTCGACTACGACTCCGACATCGTCGTCTTCACCTCCACCGACGGCCTCCGCTACAGGTACGGATACGTCCTCGCAAGCGCAACCATCGAGAGTGCGCTGAGCTTTGAGGACCCGAGGGTGCAGTGGGTGGAGGACCGCGGCAGCCGGCAGCTGGTGATGACCTACACGCAGGTGCCCCCGCCCGGAGGCGGACCGTGGCGCATCGCCGCGCACCGCTTGCGCTGGGACGGCAAGAGGTTCGAATTCGAAGAGGCGGCCGGCCAGCTGCTCGGGCCACCCGACGTGGAGAACAAGGATGCGGTGGTGTTCAATCTGGCCGGCGGCGGTGTCGCGCTCATCCACCACATGAACTCGGGCATGCAGCTCGCCATCTTCGACGACCTCGAGCATCTGTGGCAGCCGCCGGAGGACTACTGGGACGCCTACCTCGCGAACCCGGCCAGTCATACGCTGCTCGTCGCGTCGCCGGGAGCGCTCGGCATCGGTGCAGGCGCGCCCCCGGTACGCTCCGAGGCGGGCCTCCTCCTGTTCTTCCACGAACGCCGAGCCGACGGTTCGTACACGATGAACCTGGCGCTGCTCGACGAGACGACCGGACGGGTGCTGAACCGCCTGCCCGAGCCGGTCTTCGAACCCGAGCTCGACTGGGAGCGCACCGGGGACGTCAACGGCGTGGTGTTCGTCCAGGGCGCCCAGCGCGACGGCGACGACATCTACCTCACCTACGGTGCCGCCGATCGTTGTGTCGGCGCCGCGGTCGCCTCGGTCCCTCGTCTGCTCGACGCGCTCGGCGTCGCCAGCCGCAAACGGGCCGCCTGAACCTGTCACGGCCGCACGCGGTAGCCCGCACTCCGGCATCGCCTGCCGAAGACGTCGGTCCAGCATCCGGGACCGCCGCTCGGACACCGAACCTGTCGTCCACGTAGGTCGCCCGGGGCCGCGGCCTTCTCGTCCTCGGCCGTATCCCGATCAGCTCCAGTACCCGCCGAAGACCCTTAGCGCCTCATCGATCAACTCGGGCCCGAGGACTTCGACGCTGCGCTGACCACTCGCGAAGACCTCTCGGCAGGGAAGATCCATCGTCGGGTTGTCCGGATGGTTGCCCGTGAGCGCTTTCAAGTCCCGCTCGGACAGTCCGAAGACGACGCGCCCGATTCCGGCCCAGTAGATGGCTCCCGCACACATCGCGCAGGGCTCTGCGCTCACGTACAGCGTGAAATGCAGCAACTCGGTCGGTTCGTAGCGCCGCGCGGCTCGGCCTGCGGCCACGGTCTCTGCATGCGCCGTCGCGTCCCTCACCGGGACCAGACCGAGATTCCCCTGTTCGATGACGACGCTTCCGGCCGCGTCGACCAGGACGCACCCAAAGGGAAGGTTGCCCTCCTCTCGCGCTCGCACGGCGACCTGAAAGGCGGCCCGCAGGTTGCGTGCGTCGGTCTCACTCAGCGCTGTCATTGGCGACATCCCCTCGAGATGGTCGGCCGGCAGGACCGCCGAGGCCCCGTCTCACCCGCAAGCGTCAAGCTCCGCTCGGACTTCAGGAATCAAGGCGTCCTCTGCAACAATTCGTGCCTCGGCCGAGTCGCGGCGCTTCAGTTCGACGCCACCTGCTTTGAGCGAGCGCTCGCTCACGGTCAGGCGCACAGGAAGCCCGATGAGGTCGGCGTCGGCGAACTGGACACCGGGACGCTCGCCTCGATCATCGAAGAGCACACCGATACCGACGGCCTCGAGTGAGCCGTAAACCCGTTCGGCCACTTCGCCGGCCGACGAGTCCGATCCCCGTAGCACCGTCAGGTGCACCGGGTACGGAGCGATGGCGACGGGGATCCGCAGACCTCGCTCGTCATGGTGCTCTTCGGCGATACAAGCAAGAAGGCGGCCCACGCCGATCCCGTACGAGCCCATCACTATGGGCTTGG
The DNA here is from genome assembly GCA_963727645.1 of uncultured Acidimicrobiaceae bacterium. Taxonomy (GTDB): domain Bacteria; phylum Actinomycetota; class Acidimicrobiia; order Acidimicrobiales; family Bog-793; genus Fen-455. Next base: position 55,373 of record CAVSHA010000016.1, on the reverse strand, counting down.
AGTTCCCATCCGGGTCGAGATAGGTCGCCCCGAAGGCATCCGAGAAACGGGTGCCGAGCTTGAAGATGTTGCCGACCTCGACACCACGCACGGTGCGTAGTGGATTACCGCACACCGAGCATCCGTCGCCGTCGTCGGCGGCAACGATGTCGGCCACGACATCGGGCTGCCAGTCGCGTCCCGCGTTGGTGTCGAGGAGGTGCCAACCCTCCTCGTTCGCTCCGGCCACCAGGTTCGGCGACGACATCACGAGCTCGTCTGCGATGACTTCGCCGCCCGTCAGCCCTATCGGCGAAGCGAACCCGGCGACGGCGCCAATGGCTTCGATCTCTTCGAGAGTCATGGCACGCAGCTCGGCTCCCCCGAGGAGGTTGGCGAGCTTCGCTTCGTTCAGGTCGGTGTCACCCCGGACAACCGCCACTATCAGGCGCACAACAGGATGGCCTTCCTCGCTGCGGTGCTCCGCCGCGAGAAACACGACCTTTGCCGTCCTAGCCTTAATGACGTCCAAGAGCGCCGCGAGCTCCTCGATCGTCGTCGCGTGCGGCGTCTCGACCCGTCGGACCTCGCGAAGCTCCTCCGGCGTGGCTGCCTGCTTACGAGAGGTCGCCACCTGACGGTTCTGCGCGTACCCGCACCTGTCGCACAGAACGAGCGTGTCCTCGCCGAGAGGCGTCAAGTACATGAACTCGTGTGCCCCGCTGCCACCCATGATCCCGACGTCAGCGCCGACAGCGACCACCGGCAAGCCGCATCTGTTGAATATCTTGAAGTACGCGTCGTAGTGCGCCCGGTACTGGGCATCCAGGCCTGCCTCGTCGAGATCGAGGCTGTAGGAGTCCTTCATCGTGAACTCGCGGGCACGGATCATCCCGGCTCGCGGGCGCGGGTCGTCGCGCCACTTGATCTGGATCTGGAAGACGAGCCTCGGGAGCTGGCGGTAGGAGCTGATCTCACCCGCGGCAAGACTGGCGACCACCTCCTCGTGGGTCATCGCAAGCACCATGTCCCTGTCCCGCCGGTCCCGAAAGCGCGTGAGCTCGGCACCGATCTTCTGATATCTGCCACTCTGCTGCCAGAGCTCTGCAGGATGCACGACCGGCAACGACACCTCCACGCCACCGATGGCCGTCAGCTCCTCACGCAGGATCTGGCCGATGTGCGTCATCGCCTGCCATGCGAGCGGGAGGTAGGCGAAGATGCCCTGCCCGATCTGGCGGAGGTACCCCGCTCGCAGGAGGAACTGGTGACCGGGCGATTCGATCCCAGCTGGTGCCTCCCGCAACGTCTCACCGAACAGCCTCGACATCCGCGCCACAACCGCCTCCTCGTGAACTTGTTGGCAGAAGTTACTCGGATGCCGTGGTCCGACGCCGTGGGTCTTGGAATTGCCCCTTGCGCGACCGACCGCCCGACGTGTTAGTCTCGACTAACGTAATGTCGTGCCCGATCTTGTGGCCGTCTTTTCCGAACCCAACCGGCGGCGTCTCCTCGAGTTGCTCTTGGCCGGCGAGCAGCCGGTGAACGAGCTCGCCGCTCAGTTCGGGGTCACGCGGTCGGCAATCTCGCAGCATCTGGGGGTGTTGTCCGATGCAGGGCTCGTGCAAGCCCGCCAACAGGGGCGGTTCCGTTACTACCGGCTCAAGCCTGAGGGCATGGCGGCGTTGCGCGAGGCACTCGACGTGTTCTGGACCCACGAGCTGGACCAGCTTGCTACTGCCCGCCCACCTGAACAGGGAGATCACAACATGACCATAGAGAAGTCCGTGCTGGTGCCCCTCGGCCCAGAGGAGACCTTCGCGCTCTTGACCGAGCCGGAACGCTTACGGCGGTGGCAGGCGGTCACAGCTCGCATCGAGCTGCGGGCGGGTGGCCAGTACCGGTGGACGATCAATCCCGGGCACACGGCGTCCGGCACGATCACCGAGGTCGAGCCCGGCAAGCGGATCACTTTCACATGGGGCTGGGAGGACTCCGAGGACCTGCCACCTGGAGCCTCCACGGTGACGATCACACTCGAGCCGGCACAGGGTGGAACGAAGGTCCGGCTGGTCCACAGTGGCTTGACACCCGAACAGGCTGCGGGTCACCTCGAAGGCTGGAACCACTACGGCGAACGGCTCGTCTCGGCGGCGCAGCACGGCGACGCCGGTGCCGACGAATGGACCGCGTCAGAGCCCAGTGACCCCCTCACGGCGGCGGAAGCGTCGCTAGCAGTCTGCCAGGCCGTTCTTCGCGGGCTCAGGCCCGAGGACGGCAGCGCCCGGACGCCGTGCGCCAAGTTCACCGTCGATGATCTCGTGGAACATCTGCTCGGGTCGCTCCGTTCGCTCTGCTCAGCCGGCGGCGCGACCGTGCCGGACTCGGGAAGCGGGCCTGCCGAGGTCCGGGTCGCGGATGCCGCTCAAGTGACGCTCGAGGCGTGGCGCAAGCGCGGCCTGGACGGCACCGTCAACCTCGGCCGGCCCGACGTCCCGGCCACGGTCGTGACCGACATCCTCTCCATGGAGTTCCTCGTGCATGCCTGGGACTTCGCCCAGGCCACGGGGCAGGCGATCACGGTCGACGACGCGCTGAGCGGCTACGTCCTCGAACGCGGACGTTCGTTGATCGCGCCGCACATGCGCGATGGCGACAACTTCGCAGCCGAGCTCGAAGCCGGACCGGATGCCGACAACCTCAGCCGCCTCGTGGCCTTCACCGGACGCAGAGCCTGATCTCATCGCTTGCGACACAAGTTTCACCCACCAGACAGGAGAGTTTCCGTACCGGGAGCTCTGAGGAACAAGGAGGACAAAGAGACCTGATGCCACGTCGCACCTTTTATGCACAAGGCACCCCGAGCTGGGTGGACCTTCAGACGACCGATGCAGCTGCCTCGAAGGCCTTCTACGGTGGGCTGTTCGGCTGGCAGTTCAACGACCAGCCGATACCCGGAGGGCCCCCTTATTCGATGGCGCTCAAGAACGGCGAGGTCGTCGCCGGCCTGTATCAGCAGTCGCCCGCCATGGCCGCTCAGGGTGTCGCACCGGCTTGGAGCACCTACATCGCGGTTGATGACGTCGACGCTGCCACCGAGCGTGTGCGGGGGGCGGGCGGCCAGGTCCTGATGCCGCCGTCCGACGTCATGGAGTCCGGGCGGATGGCGGTGGTGGCGGACCCGACGGGAGCTGCATTCGGCCTCTGGCAAGCGAAGCACCACATCGGTGCGGCGCTCGTGAACGAGCCGGGCACCCTCATCTGGAACGAGCTCCTGACCGACGACAGGGACGCCGCCTGCGCCTTCTATGCCGATGTCGTCGGGCTCGCCTCCGAGCTCAGCGACATGGGGGGCAACCTGTACACATTGTTCAAGGTCGGGGACGACATGGTCGCGGGCTCGATGCCGCCACCGATGGATGGAATCGGGAACCACTGGCACGTGTACTTCGCCGTCGAGCACGTCGACGTGGCCCTGGCCAAAGCTCGTGAGCTCGGAGCCAACGTGGTCAACGGCCCAATGCCGACCCCGATCGGGCCTATGGCGACGCTGAGTGACCCGCAAGGTGCGATATTCAGCCTCTTCGAGCCGTCCGGTCAGCCCGCATAGCTCCCCGAGGGACATTTGCCGCGGCACGCCGAGAGTGACCGCCAGAAACCACGACAGGAGCAGCCATGAGCGATGACTGGCCGAAGATCCAAGCCGAACGGGAGGCGTGCGCCGACCTGTTCGAATCACTGACGCCCGAGCAATGGGCGAGCGCCACCTGGTGCAAGGGCTGGACCGTGCGAGACGTCGCAGGGCACCTCATCGCCTCGACCGAGCAATCGCCCGCCGTCTTCTTCAGCCGGCTCGCCAAGGCGGGCTTCAGCTTCAACAAGATGGTCGCGACCGATGCCAAGCGCTGCGGCTCTGGCGATCCGTCCAGCCTCGCTGCCCAGATGCGCTCGGGGGCGCTCCGGCGGAACCATCCGCCGGGTCCGCTCGCGGCGATGCTCGGCGAGGCTGTCGTCCACGGAGAGGACATCCGCCGGCCGCTCGGGGTGAGCCGCGAGATCCCCGAGGCAACGCTCGTCACGGTCGCGAACTTCTACAAGAGCTCCAATCTCCTCATCGGAGCGAAACGACGCATCTCCGGGCTCCGTCTCCAGGCCACCGACGCTTCGTGGACCAGCGGGGACGGCCCCAAGGTGACCGGGACCTTGCTCTCGTTGATCCTGGCCATGACCGGCCGTCGACGGGCGTACGCGGACCTCGCTGGTGAGGGATCAGCGACACTCGCGGCACGTCCGTAGGCGCTGGCCAGCCCCGGCCGGCCAACGTCGTGAGAGACTTGAGGAGACCTTCGCCGGCGTGCCCGGTCGCCGGCACAACAAGGCCCCCGACAGCCGGGCCGAGCCAAGGAGACACGATGCCCCTTTTCGGAAAGCCTGCGGACGCCGAAGGTTCTGGTTGGGAACCAGAGGCCGCGCAAGGCCGGTTGGCCCACACCTTCGGCGCGGACCCGGCTGGAGTGTTCACTTCCGACCTGTCGGTGTCGGAGTACGTGCTGCTCGGGGAAGCGGGCTTCGAGCCGTTGGGTTTCGTGATCGGGTCGTCGATCTACCACATCGGCCTTCAGATAGCGAAGTGGTCCCAGAACCAAGAGCTCCAGGTGCTCACACAGGCCATGTACAACGCCCGTGAGCTCGCCATGACCCGCATGCAGGCCGAGGCCGAACACCTCGGGGCCGATGGCACGGTGGGCGTCGAGTTGCGAATGCAGGCTTACGTGTGGGGCCAGGAAGTCCTCGAGTTCATCGCGACGGGAACTGCCGTCAAGGCAACTCGCAGTCCCGCCGGAGCACACCGCACTCCCGACGGCAAGGCATTCACATCCGATCTGTCGGTTCAGGACTTCTTCCGCCTTCTGGCCGCCGGAGCTGTCCCGGTGGCATTCGTCCTCGGTACCTGCGTGTACCACATCGCTCATCAGTCGGCATTCCAGGCGCTGCGCCAGACGGGTCAGAACCAGGAGATGACGACATTCACCCAGGGCATCTATGAGGCCAGGGAGCTCGCCCTCTCCAGGATGCAGGCCGAAGCCGGCGCGGCACGGGCTTCAGGAATAGTCGGCGTCAACGTTGGGGTCTTCAACCACGTCTGGGGCGAGCACGCTACCGAGTTCCTCGCCACCGGCACGGCGATCCGCCGGCTCAGCGACGAGCACCGGCTCGCGGACACCTCCCCGAAGCCGACATTCACCCTCGGACTGGACGTGTGACCCGAGCGCCGCGCACGGTCACCGCAAGGCCGGGCCTTTCTTCGGGCTGTGGCGCGATGGTGTTGCCTGGTTGCGCCTCGCCTTGACGCCGGTGTCAACGCGCTCCTGCTCCGCCCGGCAAGCCGCCCGGTAGGCTCCGTGACACAACAGGCACGCGAAGCTCACCAGCAAGGCCGGCGATGTGAGGAGGGGGCGATCGAACATCACACGGCAGAGAGGCTCCGGTCGATGAAGGCCGCTCCGATCGCGATCTCGGCTCGGCGCCCGGCGGCGCTCTCGATGCCGACGACCGGCCCCCTCGTCGACTCTTTCGGCCGCGTCCACACGGACCTCCGGATCTCGGTGACCGACCGATGCAACCTGCGCTGCGTCTACTGCATGCCCGAAGAGGGAGTCCCCTGGGTACCCCGATCCGAGATCCTCTCCTTCGAGGAGATCGAGCGCGTTGCCTTGGTCGCGCACGAGCTCGGAGTCGACTCGGTGCGTCTTACTGGCGGAGAGCCGCTCGTGCGCGCCAGTGTCGCCGATCTGGTCGCCCGGCTCGGTCGAATCGGGTTCTCCGATCTGTCCATGACCACGAACGGGACCGGTCTTGCCCGCATGGCACACGAGCTCGCCGCCGCCGGTCTCATGCGAGTCAACATCAGCTGTGACTCGCTCAAGCCGGAACGCTTCGCCGGGATCCGCCGTCGGGGTGTGCTGGCGACGGTGCTCGAGGCGATGAACGCCGCCGAGCAGGCAGGACTTGCGCCGGTGAAGATCAACGTTGTCGTGATGGCCGGGGTCAACGACGACGAGATCGTCGATCTTGCTGGCTTCGCGCGCAACACCGGCCGTGTCGTGCGCTTCATCGAGTTCATGCCCCTGGACGGCGGCGAGGCTTGGGAACGGTCGAAGGTCGTACCTGGCGAAGAGATCCTGGCGCGCATCGGCGCCGTCTGGCCCCTCGAGCCCGTAAGCCAACGGACTGTCGACTCCGCGCCGGCGGATCGCTACCGTTTCGTGGACGGCTGCGGCGAGATCGGTGTCATCACGAGCGTGACCAGAGCGTTCTGTGGCTCGTGCAACCGCCTCCGCCTAACTGCCGACGGGGCCATCCGCAACTGCCTGTTTGCCAACGAGGAGCACCCGGTACGGGACATCCTGCGGTCGGACGGTAGTGACGCCGAGCTCGCGTTGCTGCTCCGCCAGGCGGTATGGGCGAAACGGGCCGGGCACGGTATCAACGACCCATCCTTCTTGCGCCCCGCGCGGTCGATGTCGATGATCGGCGGCTGAACCGGGCCCCGAACGGACCTTTCGGTGCGACTGCTCGGCCTGCCTGACGATTCGGAGATCTACCGGCCCGAGCGAGCAGTCAGATGCGAAAGGCGGGCAGCGATCTCTCTGCCGACACGTAGCTTTCTACGTGTCGTTGTTCAAGGGCTGATCGCACAACTTTCCGGAGGCTGCTGACAAGAGCCTGTACCTGTCGAGGACCGGAGAAGATGGCCCCCTGCACGTGGACTGCCGGGTTGGCCGACGTGAGCCCGTGCACCAACGACCCGGTGAAGTCCACCCGCACAGTCGAAGCGATACCGGTAGGCGCCGAAATGGCTGCGCTGTTGGCGCTCGCCTGAGCAACCAGCAGGTCCTCGTCAAGCGGAGGCGCGGACGTCCATGACCACGTCCCCGAAGCCGGCACCGCCGGTGTCGGCGTGGATCTCACGATACGATCCACCACCTCGCGAAGACCGGCCGCGAGCGCTGCCGCGTCGTCGAGCTTGAGCACTGCGATCTCTTGTCGCCTTGGCACCGGATCTTCCGCAATCACGTGCTGGAGGCCGACACCTGTCATGACGATCCGGGCGAAGGCTGTCTTCTCGCCGCCAATTTCCGCTTCCCCGCCCTGCACCCTGACAGCCTTGACGACCAGATCCTCGCGCCGGGGTCCCACGACCCGGGCCTTGGAATGATCAAGCTCGCTCGTCGACATCGTTCCTCCCCCACCTGGCCTACCGGTCGTCACGTCGTTCCTACTGCCACGAGAGCCAATAGGGACTTCCTGACATTCGGACCCTCAGCAGCGGCGGCCGACGACCACTCCACGACAGCTGCCTTGTGTTGGGATTGGAGAAGCCTCGCCATCACCATTCACTTTGCTCGAAGGTCTGAAGTCACCTTGTATTTACGAGCAAGGACGGGTTCGCTACTCGCTCCGCCCAGCCCAAGCGACCACATCCAGGCTGGGAATCATCGCTTCCCTCGCAGTCCATGACATTGACACGAGCGGGGGGAAATGTCAAGGCGAACCTCAACATTGCTGGTCGCTACGTTCGCAATCTGGGACCAATGGTGGGTTTGCCTGAACGTGACAAGATGCAATTTGAGATGGGTCTCTACAGCCACTCTTAGTGGTTTTATAACTACTCTTAGTGGTTGTCCAAGGCCTCAGCGTCTCCCGGCACCGATCAAGACCTTTCCGGGCCGATCAAGATTTGAAGGCCGCTCAGGGCGAGCTCTTGACGGAAGTCCGGCGTCAAGACTCGGTCTGAACACGCGCCGGGCGCCGCAGCGAAGCTGCGGAGATCGTCCGGGAGAAACATCGGATATCGGTCGAGTTCGTGAACCACGAGCGCCAGTCGCACACGATCGTCGAGGTCCGCGTCGACCCTCTCTCGCACCAGCACTGGACAACGATCGCACGGATCAGGCGCCTCAGGCGGCCGACTGCATGGTGGTCCGACCCGGCTTAGCATCGGGGCCCGTGAGCCTGGAGAAATGGATGGGCGCTCTTCACGAGCGCAATTTCCGGCTCTACTTCCTCGGCCAATTGACCTCCGCGATTGGCACCGGCATGACGCCAGTGGCGCTCTCGTTCGCAGTGCTGGCACTGCGCCATGCGTCTGCGTCCGACGTCGGCGTAGTGTTGGCTGCTCAAACGGTTCCCCTCGTGTTGTTCCTGCTCGTCGGTGGCGTAGCGGGCGACAGACTCGGCCGACGTCGGGTGATGCTCGCTGCCGACGTCCTGCGAGCCTCGGCAGAGACAGCTCTCGGCGCCTGGATCATCCTCGGGCATCCGCCTCTTTGGGGTTTCTTGCTTCTCCCCGCGTTCGTCGGAACCGGCACTGCGTTCTTCATGCCCTCACTCACGGGGCTTATCCCCCAGATCGTCTCCGGCGATCGCCTGACCCAGGCCAACGCGCTCAACGGGCTGACGTTCTCGATCGGTGCGATCATCGGGCCGTCGGTCGCAGGCGTCATCGTGGCCACGGCCGACCCGGGTTGGGCGATCCTCGCAGATGCACTTTCGTATGTTGTGAGCGTCTGCTCGCTCGCAGCTCTTCGCCTCGGGCCAGTAGCGGAGACAACCCCGGACTCCTTCCATGCCCAGCTCCGACGCGGGTGGCGCGAGTTCTGGGCGCGAAACTGGCTCTGGGCGACCGTCATGGTGGCGTCAGTGTCCAACATGACCACGATGGCGCCGTTCCTGGTTCTTGGTGCCGTGATCTCAAAGCAGTCGCTCGGTGGTGCGACCGCCTGGGGGACGATCCTCGGCGCAGAAGGCGCCGGTGCCGTGCTCGGTGGCGTCGCGATGCTGCGCCTGAGCTTCGGACGGCCGCTCGTTTCCGCGGTGCTCCTTCTGCTCGTTTGGCCTTGTCCCCTGCTCTTTCTCGCCTATAGGGCGCCTGTCGCGGTCATCGCTGGCGGTGCTTTCCTCGGCGGAGCAGCCTTCGCTATCTTCGACACGCTATGGCAGACGACGATGCAACGGGAGATCCCTGCGGAGGTGCTGTCGCGCGTGAGCGCCTATGACTGGTTCGGCTCGCTCGTGTTCCTCCCACTCGGCTACGCGATCGTCGGACCGGTTGCGTCCGTCCTTGGGATCCACGCCGTGTTCATCATCGGCAGCGCCTGCATGGTCGCGGGGGTGGTCGCCGTCCTGCTCATCCCGTCGGTGCGCAAGATCCGCGCGAGTACCGGCGCGGCCTTGGCAGAAGCTTTGCCCTGACGACTCGGCGTTCTCACACGACACGGTCGTGGCGCCCGCCAAGGCCGGCGGAAGATCACTACGATCCGCAGAGACGGTAAGCGGGTGTGTCGACCGGTGAGGATGAAGACCCCCGAATCAGATGAGCACCCACGGCAGCGGGAAGGTGGCGACCAGGCTGTGACCAGGACCCCGATAAACCGGCACGCATACCGCGGCGTGGTGTTCCTCGGCGTCCTGTCGTTCATCGCAACGGCTTGTGGCTCGCCGGCTGCACAGGTCCGCGCCGTGCACCACCACGAAAAGACCAAGCCCGAGCCACCTGCTGTCAGTGTCACGTCCTCCGGGCCAGATGGTGTCGAGGCCAGCTGGGCCGTCGCGGAGAACCGGCGACCAGGGACCACGGACTGGAAGATCAAACCTGGCGCGCCCTCGGGCATCGCAGGGTTCGCCTCTACGACATATGCCGCGCCGGGAGCCGAGGTGAACCTGTACGTGTCGACCTCGGCAACCCGATTCCACATCGAGGCGTACCGCATGGGCTATTACCAGGGGAACGGTGCGCGCCTCGTCTGGCAATCGAGCGAGACCCCTGGACATGAGCAACCGACGTGCCCTTTGACTACAGGGGTCAACATGGTCGCGTGTGGCAACTGGACCCCAACTCTCACGATTCGTGTGACGTCAGCTTTCGTTCAGGGCGACTACCTGTTCAAGCTCGTGGGTGCCGGCGGCCAGGAGAGTTACATCCCGCTCACGATCTGGGACCCGACTTCCTCGGCAACGTACCTGGTGAAGAACGACGTCTACACCTGGCAGGCTTGGAATCCTTACGGAGGCTACGACTTCTATGCCGGTGAGGGCTCCTGTCCCGCGGACGTGTACCCCCTGTGCTCGCGGGCACGGATCGTCTCCTACGACCGGCCCTATGGCTACGGGGAGGGTGCCGGCGACTTTCTCGGAAGCGAGTACCCCTTCGTGCGTTTTGTCGAGCAGCACGGGCTGGACGTCGCCTATGTCACCGACGTCACCGTCGAGCAGCACCCGGGCATCCTGCTCCACCACAAGACGCTTCTCTCCCTCGGTCACGACGAGTGCTGGTCGCTCACAGAGCGACAGGCGGCAGTGGCGGCCGAAAAAGCCGGCGTCAACATGGTGCTCTTCGGTGCAAGCGCCATCTTGCGTCATGTCCGCCTCCAAAGCTCCCCCCTGGGTCCCGACCGCGAAGTAGTCGACTATCGCGATGCCACTGAGGACCCCCTCAACGGCAAGGGGAACCCCCTACAGGTGACAGGGAACATCTGGGCCAGCCCGCCGGCAGACTGGTCCGAGGTCGGCTTCGTGGGGGAGAACTACGTCGGCTTCGTCGAGCCCGGCAATGCACCGGTTCCTTTCGTCGTCGTAGACGCGAGCGCGTGGATCTTCAAGGGAACCGGCCTGACTGACGGCTCGAGCGTGCCTGGGGTGATCGCCACCGACCTCGACGAGTTCGATCCCTACGACTATCCCACCAACATCGAGATCCTCGGTCACTCTCCAGTCCCCTTGAAGATTGCCATAAGTGATCAGGGCGATTCGCAAGGCTTCCTCTACTCCGACATGACCTACTGGAGCGACCCGACCAGCCACGCGGGCATCTTCGACAGCGGGACCACCAACTGGATCCCCGCTATGGCACCCTGCTCACTTGCGGCTCGGTCCTGTTCCGCTCCCATCGTGGGCGAGATCACCGGCAACCTTCTCGCCCTGTTCGGCAAGGGACCAGCCGGGCGTTTCCAACCCTCTGCACCGAACTGGAGCAGGTTCTACAAGTAGGCGCTACCCCAGGCGACGCTGCGCAGCGATAGCGACCGTGCCGCGGCCGACATGGGTCCCGATGACGGGGCCGAGCCAGCCGACGCTGATGCGGTCCCTCGGGAACGAGGCGGAAAGAAGCTCGACGAACGAGTCGATGTCTGAGGCAGCCGCGTGCACGACGGCGAGACGCTCGATGTCCCCTGCCTCGCGTACCTTCGACGCGAGGCGCTCGAAGGAACGAGAACGGGTCCGGGGACGGGACTCGAGCTCCAGGACACCGTCTCGGAGCTGGAGGACCGGCTTGATGTCGAGCAGACCGCCGAGCAGGGCTTGGGCCGATCCGAGCCGACCGCCCTTGCGCAGGTTGTCGAGGGAGTCGAGCGCTCCGAACAGCCGCATGCTCGCCGTGCTCGCGATCGCTGCTGCCGCGACGGCCTCGATGTCCCCACCTGTTTCGGCCGCGGCCACGGCATCGAGCACGATGAGCCCTTCGGCCATGGTTGCGAAAAGTGAGTCGACGACTCGGACTGGGATCCGATCGATCACGCTCTCGGCCCCGATCACGGCAGCCTGGTAGGTCGCAGACAGCTTCGACGACAGCGTGACGCACACGATCCCTTCAGCGCCCTCGTCTGCCAGGGCTGAGAACGCCTCTTTGAACTCCCCGGGCGAAGGTGCCGAGGTCTCGGGCAGCTCCGCGATGTCGGCTGAACTCTCCCAGAACTCCTCGGGCGACCAGGTCGAGGTGGTCTCCGGTCCGAACCCGCCGAGCCGGACGTCGAGGTGCACAATGCTCACGCCGTGCTGGGCAGCCACTGTCCTGTCGAGATCGGCGGCGCTGTCGGTTACGACCCGGATCCGTGCCTTGGTCGTTCCCCCCTGCGGTTGAACATCACCTTCGTCGACGCCTTGAGCCCGATCACCAGCTGGGACCTCTTCCGGCATGCCTCAAGCTCCGTTCTGCGCCTCGACAAGATACTGCCATTAACCGGAGGTAGTCCTCCATTTGGATGCCAAGGCTAACACGTAACTGGAGGCCATCCTCCGGTTGCCGTTACACTGGGGCAGTGATCAAGACGCCGGAGCGAGGCCGTTCGGCCGTGAGCCCGGCTTCGGCCGTCGCGGCCAGCGCGGCGGGCTCCCCGAGTCTGCGGGCTGACGCCGAGCGCAATCGGGAGCGGATACTCGCCGCGGCCCAGGAGGTATTTGCCGAGTGGGGCCTGAACGCCGCGCTCGAAAAGATCGCCCGGCGAGCCGGCGTGGGTATCGCCACCCTCTACCGACGATTCCCCACCAGGGCCAACCTCATCGCAGCCAGCTTCGAGCGGAAGATGGCCGACTACGCGGCTGCTGCCGAACGTGCGCTGGACAACCCGGACCCGTGGGCCGGCTTTTGCTGGCTCATCCGCAGGATCTGTGCGATGCAGGCCACCGACGCCGGGCTCAAGGACCTCATCACGATGAGGTTCCCAGCCTCTTCCCCGGCCGAGGAGCTCAGAAACCGAGCCCTGCAGGACCTGGAGCAGCTCATCGGACGGGCGCAGCGACAAGGAAGACTGCGCCCTGACTTCGTCGCCACGGACGTTCCCATGCTCCTGTTCGCCAACGCCGGGGTTGTGACCGCGACACGCGACAGTGCGCCTGACACGTGGAGGCGGTTCACTGCGTACATGATCGACGCCTTCCGTGCCGAACATGCTGAATACTCACAGGGATCCTGAACGACTCCGGGCATCACTGCGGCGCAGCACCCCGGAAGGGCCTATTCCATTGCGCGAACAGTGCCGGGCTCCCGGGACAGAGCCTGATCTGGCAATGCAGCCGGCCTGGCCGGCACCATGAGCGCGGCGACAGCCGCCGAGACCGCGATCACCGCACTGATCCGGAACGCCAGGGTATAGCCGTCGGTCAGAGCTACGAGTTGGTTCGCCACCCGGGCCACGTCGTGCGTCCTCATCGTCGCTACTGTCGCGAGCACCGCCAAGCCGACTGCACCGCCGATCTGGCGCGACGTGTTGACCAGACCCGAAGCGAGACCCGCCTCGTGCGGCGGGATCCCGGCCGTGGCGGCATAGGCCAACGGGGTGAAGCAGAGCCCGAGGCCAAGGGTGACCAACACGCTCGGCAGTAAGAAGCCCGACCAGTACCCAGTGTCGACGCCCAAGCCGGAAAAGAGGAAGAGCCCCGCAGCCGAGAGCAGACAACCTACGACGAGCAGAGGCCTCGGCCCGGCGCGCAGCACGAGCCGGGACGACAGCTGCGCGCCGATCACGATCGCCATGGTCTGAGGAACGAACGCGAAACCCGTCCTGATCGGTGTGTACCCGTGGACCTCCTGCAGGTACAACGAGACGAAGAACCACATCGCGAACAGCGCGCCCGACAGCAGGAACATCACCACGTTGGCGGTCCAGATGGATCGTCGCTCGAACAGCGTGAGCCGGATGAGCGGGGACCTGGCCACGAGACCCTCGTGGAGCACGAACCAGGCGATCAGGGCGGCGGCAAGCCCGAGGGTGACGGTGGTCTGCCAAGAGCCCCAACCGATGCTCGTTGTGCGGACGACACCGAACACGAGCGCCGTCAGGCCGGCGGTCACGAGCACGGCACCGGTCACGTCGAGCGGCTTCCGCTCGTCCTGGGCCCGGCTCTCTTGCAAGAATGCCCGCCCGGCGATGAAGGTCACGATCCCGATGGGGATGTTGATGAACAGGATCCAACGCCACGACAGCTCCTCGGTGAGAACGCCGCCGAGGAGGGCGCCCGTCGCTCCACCGGCTCCTGCCACCGCGCTCCACGTGCCCATTGCCCGGGCGCGCGCCTTCGGCTCCCTGAAGGTCGTCGTGAGGATCGTCAAGGTGGCGGGAGAGAGGATCGCCCCTCCGAGGCCTTGAACCGCCCGCGCACCGATAAGCATCGCCTGGTCCTGTGCGAGACCCCCGAGCAGGCTGGCGAGGGTGAACACCGTCAACCCGATGAGAAAGATACGACGCCTCCCGAACAGGTCTGCGGTGCGCCCACCTAGCAGCAGGAAGCCGGCGAAGGTGAGCGTGTACGCGTTCAGCACCCATTGGAGCTCGACCTGGGAGAAACCCAGACTGTGCTTGATCGACGGGAGAGCCACATTCACGATCGAGACGTCGAGAAGCACCATGAACTGGGCAACGCACGCCAAAGTGAGCACCAGCCAGTCCGGGGTTCGGCGGGCTTCCGTCGTCTCCGCGATCAGGTCCATTCTGCGATCACCCAATGTGTATCGCCGCTTCTCGCCGAATTGTTCCCGGCCGGGTCGTGGTTCCGACCTCCCGCTCACCGTCCGAGGTCGTGTCGCTCAGGACGCGGGCCCCGGTGATCAGAGATCGCTACCGTGGATAGGTGGTGGCAACCAGGCGGTCGGCGAGATGACCGGCACTCGTGGACACAGCTGGACAATCGGGGTCCTCGCTGCAGTCGTCGCTGCAGCGGCGCTCGTCGGTGGCTCCGAGTTCGGGAATGTCCACGCCTCGGCGCTGCACCCCAAGCTCGTCGCGTGGATCAGCGCAGCCGTACTTCTCGTCTCGGGAATCATCGCCACGCGGCACGTCGCCTCCGTCCTCGGCCGCCTCGTCACGCTGAGGTCGATCGCGGCCGCCGGAGCCGCCGTGCGGCTGCTTGCAACCGGTATCGGGTACGTCGTGGTCATCTTCGCCGTGTTCGCTGTGCTCGAAGTGTCCATCGATCATCTTCTGGTCGGTGCAGGCCTCGCCGGGATCGTGCTCGGCATCGCGGCACAGCAAAGCCTTGGAAACGTCTTCGCCGCGCTGGTGCTCCTGCTCGCAAGGCCTTTCAAGGTCGGCGACCACGTTCGGATCCGTTCAGGAGCGCTCGGTGGGATATTCGAAGCTTGGGTGCTGGAAGTCAGCCTGACCTACGTGACAGTGCGCACCGAAGATGGAGATCTCAAGATACCCAACTCGGCCATGCTCGCCGCCGGCGTCGGCAAGCTCCCAGGCACGCTCGAGGATCAGGCGTCGCACAAGGGCGACGCCGACGACGAGCCGGATGGCTTGCCGGCTTCAGGAAGTCGCCATCCCGACCTCCGAACTGACCCTCAGTCGGCCGTTGTGAACAAAGTCACGCCTTCGTGAGACTTTCGTTTCGACTCGTACATCGCGCTGTCGGCCTGCGCAAGGAAAGCATCGGCGCTGAGCACTCCGGTGGTCCATGCAACCCCGACACTGGTCCGGAGCTCGACCGCACCGGGCCCGACGTCGACCGTGGCCGTAGTCGCCGCCGCGACACGCTCGGCGATCATGACCGCCTGGGAGGAGCTTTCAACGCGCGGGCAGATCACAAGGAACTCGTCGCCACCGACGCGGCCGACGGCGTCACCCTTGCGCGCCGCGCCACGCAGACGGTCGCCGGCCGCGACCAGCAGGCGGTCCCCGGCCGCGTGTCCGAACCGGTCGTTCACGGCCTTGAAGTGATCAAGGTCGACGAATATGACGGCGTTACCCTCTCCGGGAGCTGTTTGCGCAGAGGTCATCTGTTCGATCAGCTCGAGCGACGCCTCACGGTTCAGACATGAGGTGAGCGCGTCGACCGAGGCCTTCACCTCGAGCTCGCGGTGAAGCTGAGCACGGTCGGTCACATCACTGAGACATCCGACGGCGCCACTCACGGCGCCGCCCGCGTCAGAGAGCGTGCGCATGCTCAGCGCGCACACTCGCTCGCCTCCGGAAGCCGGCGCGGCCTGCGCTGCTGGGGAGCGCAGCCGAATTTCGACATCGTCGACTGATTGATCAGCGAGCACCGCGGCGATCGCTGCCTCGAACACTGGTCGGTCCTCGGCGACGACAGACGACATCAGGGCTTCCACGGTGTCCGCGGACAAGTTGTCGACGATCGTGTACATGCGGTCATTGGTGAAGGCCACGTGACCGGCCGTGTCGATCTCGAACAGACCAATCGGCAGCGCTTCGGACAGCCGGCTCAGCAACTGCTCGCGAGACAGGAGTCTCGATATCTCCCGCTGAGCGGCCTTCTGCTCTGTGACGTCACGAACCAAGAGGCAGAACCTCCCCGCAGATCCTTCTGGGCCGGCGATCCGAGCGAGCCTGCCTCGGAACCAACGCGTGCCCAGAGGCACGTCGAGGGAGTACTCCCAGAACTGTGGGCGGCCCGTTTCAATGACCTGACCAATGACCTTGGCCAGGCTGAGGCCGATCTCCTCGCTGATGGCCTCGGCATGTGTCCGGCCGAGCAGTTCGCTCCGAGGCACTGCAAGCAAGGCGTCATTGGTAGTCCAGATCTCGAGGTAAGTGCCGTTCTCGTCGAGCTCGAACACAACGTCATCGAGCGAGGAAAGAAGGGCCTGAAGTCGGGCCTCACTTTCCTGCAAAGCCTCGACGGCACGCTGAGATTCGCTCATGTCGATCTCCGGGTCCTGCCAGAACTGAGAAGCGTCATCACTCCCACACACGGGCGTCACCTGACGGCACACCCAACTATACGGCCGCCTCTTCAGCGCAGTCTCGTGCCCGGTCGAAGTCGTCAGGGGCGGCCTTCCGTGCGGCCCGCTCCCAAGACAGAGAACCGCTGCGCCGGCTCGCCTGCCTCGCCGGCTCTTGCTGACCGCCGCCCGTCCGAGGGCTCCGGAAGTCAGCTCGCTACTGCGCGGGCAAAACGCTCGAAGTTGCCCAGAAGACGATCAACGTCGGAGCTGTCGTGCTGGACCGAGATGAGCCACTGTTCGGTCTTGCCCCAGGGAGGGAGAAACACCCCACCGTTGTGCTGGAACAGCCAGTGGGCGTGGTTGTACCTGTCGTCAATCTCGAGGAAGTCCCGGTAGTCGCGTACCGGCTCGGTCGAGAACGTGACACAGCCCTTCGCCCCAATCGACACGACGTGGGCCGGCAGGCCGGCCTCGGCGATCACATCGCTGAGCGCTCGGTCGGCTCGCGCGCGAAGAACTCCGATCTTCTCGTAGGCCTCCTCGGTCGCGATCTCCTCCAGCATGGCGCGGCTCGCCGCCACCGAGAGCGGGTTCCCATTGAACGTCCCGACCATGTTGTAGATGCGGTTGGCGACGTAGCTCATGACTTCCTCCGTGCCTCCCAGCGCACCGAAGCACAGGCCGCCGCCAATCGCCTTGGCCAGGCAGACGATGTCCGGTGTAGTCCCGAAAGCTGCGGTGACCCCGCCGGGACCGACAGTAAGACCGGTCTTCACCTCGTCAAAGGCGAGCAGTGCGCCGTGCTCGTGGAGCACCGTCTTCAAGGCGGCCAAGTAGCCGTCGACCGGCAGGATTATGCCGGCATTCATCATGATCGGCTCGATGATCATGCCGGCTATTTGACCGGGGTTCTCCTCCAGCAAACGCCGGACGCTGTCGACGCTGTTGAACGAAGCGATCTTCGTCAGCGACAAGATGGCCTCCGGGATGCCCGTGCTTGCGGGAACCCCGACAGGCCGTTCGGCGGGGCCGATGTCGTCAGCCTCGGGCGTGACCGAGACTTGCACCGAGTCGTGGTGGCCGTGGTAACAGCCCTCCACCTTGATGATCAGGTCCCGACCAGTGATCGCCCTCATGAGATGCACGGCGTCCATGGTCGCCTCCGTACCCGAGTTGGTGAAGCGCCACAGCGGCAGGCCAAAACGAGCCCCCAGCTCCTCGGCCACGATGATCGCGTCCTCGGTCGGCTGGGCGAAGTGGGTACCCCGGACGACCCGGCGGCATACCGCCTCGACGATCGCCGGGTGAGCATGCCCGGCCAGGCCCGCACCGTAGCCGCCGTGCATGTCAACGTACTCGGTACCGTCGACGTCGTAGATCTTCGAGCCGACGCCGTGGCTGATCCACACAGCTTGGGGGCGGGTTATCTGCCAACTAGAGGTCACCCCCCCGGCGAGGGCGCCGACCGCACGTGCGCTCAGCAGTCTCGACTGAGGCTGGCGGTCAACGAAGATCTGCTCCTGTTCTGCGACGACGGCGTCCAACCGTCTGTCGACCTCCTTGCTGGTCGTCCGCGTGGACTTGGGCAATTGGACTGCCATTGCTATCTCTCCGTTCGGGCGGCACCGGTGTCCGTCCGGCGCTCTCGCCTCTCAGCTCTGTCGACTGAACGCCTGGCTCCGACCGGCCACGGTTCGCCCACTCCTGGCGGCATAGCACGCAGCCTCGAGCACTTGGATGGCGTGTTCGACACTTCCGTCCGAGCCTACCTTGCGCAATGCGCCGTCAACTCCCGTGCGGGCGTCGACGGGGCCGCGACCGCTCGCCTTGGAAGTTCCGGCCCGAGTCGCCCCGCCGGAACCGGCGTACCACCGAAGTCCGGCGCACGTGAACTAGATTCCACCTATCGTGAGGTCGGCAACCGGCGGGTGCTTAGGACGGCTTTGGCGCAGCTGAATCGGGACAGGACGCACTTCGACAGCCGGGTCTTGGCCGGACTGGTGGACCATCTTCCCGATGCGGTGATCGTCCTCGACGCCCAAGGTCAGCTGCTATGGGGAAACCACTCGGCGGAGCGCTTGTTCGAACGGTCCCTCCACGACTCGATCGGACTGCCGGCACTCGATCTCGTCCATCCCGAGGACTTGGAGCTCGTCCTACGGTCCCTGGTGAGCGTGCAGGGCAAGGAGACGGGCACGCTCATCGAGGTCCGAGCCAAGACCGGCACCGGATGGCGACTCCTGGAGGTAATTGGGTCACCCGTCACCTGGTATGGGGACGACGCGGTGCTCTTCAGCCTTCGGGATTTGACGGAACGACGACGCTTTGAAGTCGCTCGCAACGAAGAGGCACGCCTCCGATCCCTGGTGCAGAACGCGGCAGCGGTGACATTCCTGGTTTCGCCCACGGGGTTTGTCGACTCCGTTTCGGGCGCGCTGAGCCGAGTGCTGGGACACGACCCTGAGCTCATAGAACAGCGGCCGCTCGCCGAGCTCGTGCGCGAGGCCGACCGTCCCGACCTCCTGGAAGCGTTCGAGCGTGCTTCACTCGGGGCATCCGCTTCGAACCCGGTAACGGTTGCCGTGCGGCTCCTCCGCCACGCAGGTAGTGAGACCGTGCCGTTTGAGCTCTCGCTGGTGAATCTGCTCGATGATCCCACTGTCGCCGGGTTCGTGGTCTCTGGTCACGACATCTCGGCCCGAGTCGTGGCCGAGCTGGAGCTGCGCAAGACCCTGTCGCTGCTCACCGCAACGCTTGACTCCACCGCGGACGGCATTCTTGTCGTCGATTCCGACGGCCGAATTTCGAGCTTCAACCGTCAATTCGCGCAAATGTGGCAGCTGCCTGACTCAGTTCTGGCAGAGCGGGACGACGCTGCAGCGATCGCATTCGTCATGGAACAGTTGGCCAGACCGGAGGAATTCAAGACAAAGGTGCTCGAGGTGTACGCCGACCCGGAGGCTGAGGTCAGTGACACGTTGGAGTTCAAGGACGCTCGAGTGTTCGAACGTTACTCAAAGCCGCAACACGTGGACGGCGTGGCTGTCGGGCGCGTGTGGAGCTTTCGTGACGTGACAGAACGCAAGCACACGGAGGAGGAGCTCCGCGAGAGCGAACAGCAATTCCGCCAGGTCTTCAATCAGGGACCGCTCGGGATTGCCCTCGTCGACCGCGATTCGCGGATCACGAACGCGAATCGCGCGCTGTGCCGCTTCGTGGGACGTACGAGCAAGGAGCTCGTGGGCGCCACTTTCGCTTCCCTCGCCCACCCCGAGGATGCAGGCAAGGAGTCCGAACTCGCCCGGCAGATGTCTGCGGAGATGATCCCCGGCTATCAGACCGAGACGCGCTTTGTTGCAGATGACGGTGGTGTGGTCTTCGGAAGCGTGACCGCGTCTGTTATTCGGGGCGAGCATGGCGCGCCGATCTATGGCTTGCGCATCGTGGAGGACATCTCAAAGCGAAAGCGCCTCGAACGCGAGCTCGTGGCGCACGCGACCACTGCGGGCAAGCTCCTTGCGAGCTTCACGCCAAGGGAGAGCGAAATCCTCTCGCTCCTGTGCGACGGTTACACGGCCTCGAAGATGGCCGAACGTCTGTCGCTCTCTGTCCGGACCGTGGAATCGCACCTCGCCAACGGCTACCGCAAGCTCGGGGTTCGCACTCGAGAGGACGCCGTCGCCGAGTTCGCGCGCCTGACTCTGGCCGTCGCCGACCTCAAGGGAGGGCTTCCAGGGAACGTCCCCCGTTGAAGCGTACGGAGAAGAAATCAGTACATTACTGGCGAAATTCCCGTACCTGGGGGCCTCAAGGACCTGGGAATCCCGTCGACACTTCCAAAGCCAGCACTTCGAAGAGGAGTGCTTCAAGACTTGGAACGGGAGGTCCCTCATGTCGAGGACTGGTTCGGGAGATTCGAGTGGCCCGCTTCATGTGAGTTCGAAGCGCGGCGGGTCCCGGCTGAAGTGGACTCGCAAGGCGAAGGTCGTCGGCGCCGTAGTCGGCGCCCTGCTCGCAGGAGGCGGCGCCTACGCGGCAACGAACTGGACCGTGGGGCTCGCCGGCGGCTCCAGCGGCGAGGCCCAGTCGGCGACGGTGTCCAACCTGACCATCTCCGCGGTCGCCTCCCCCGCCGCCGCCAATGTGCTGTACCCCGGTGGGACAGGTGACGTCGTGCTCACGATCACCAACCCGAACCCGTTCCCGGTCACCGTCACCGCGGTGAACCTCCCGACCAACACGAGCTATGCCAACGGCTACACCACCAACGCACTGACGACCCAGCAGACGGGGTGCCTCGCCACGACTCCGAGCTATGTCATCTGGAACTATTCGAGCGCCACCAGCGGCAGCTCGCACACGCTGACGACCGCGGTCACCGTCGCGGCCTCCGGCCAGCCCAGCAACCCGCTGACAGTCACGCTCACCAGCGACGCCAGCATGACCACTTCCGCCCCGGCCGCGTGTGAGAACACCTTCTTCTCGATGCCGTCGTTGACCGGTGTCACCGCCACCGGTGGCGCCGCTGTGGTCACGACCAGCCCGGCCACCGACAGCTGGACGAGCTGACCGTTCGAGCAGGCAGCGGCGCGAGAGAGGACCACGAACGATGGCCCCGACGCCACTCGTGCCGCTGTCTGCCGCGATCGTCGCGGCGGCGCTGCTGATCTCGGTGGCCCCCGCCTCCGCGTCCAACTGGGTGCCGGCGTTGAGGACCGGCAGCAGCGGGGAGGCCCGGGCCCAGGCGGCGCCGGCGGCACCCGGCGGGGCATCGGCCGCCTGCGTGTCGTCGAGCGGGAAGACCGTGACCATCTCGTGGGGCGCCGTTGCGCACGCGACGAGCTACACCGTCTGGGAGGCGACGGCGTCGTCGGGCCCGTACACCGCCGCCAAGCAGAACCTGGCCGCCACCTCTTGGACGACCGGTACCCTGGCGGTGGGCAACTACTGGTTCGAGGTGACGGACTACCTCGGCTCCAACTGGCAGAGCGGGTACTCGGCCCCCACCGTCGAGGTCACGATCGCCAACACCGGGACAGAGTGCAAACAGCCGTGAGACCCCAAAGTGGGCCGCCACGCCCGACGACCGGTGAAACGCGCACCTCGACGACCATGGCTCACCTGTCCGTGAACATCTACAGGAAGCAGGATGAGATCCCCGAGGTACAAGTCCGGGAGGTGCCGGCCACCGAACCCTTCGAACCCGTGCTTGCCGCGCACTCGAACGGCGGGCTGAGCGTTCCCCAGCTAGAACGTGACGATCACGGGGCGCAGTCCCGCCACACACAAGCCGAGTGGAACAAGCTTCGCGCCGATCTTGCCGAGGCCCTCGAACAGGTGGAACACTGGCGCACGCTTGCCGAGTATCGCCGGGCCCGGCTGCTCGAACGACAAGACAGGCAGGCAGGCGACGCCGCCCGCTGTTAGGGACTCGCCTAGCCGAGCTCACCACGTCAGATCCCCGGGAACTCGCTCAGGCAAACAATCAGCGACTTGACGGAGCAGCCGAAGAGCCTGTTCCCCTCTTGACTTTCGCATTCAGTCGGCCATTGGTCACGAGCCACATCAACGAGTCCCGGATCGCCTCGAGCGACGTGTAAGAAGGGTCGTATCCGAGTAGTCGCCTAGCCTTGTCGATGCTCATGGACGGGCTGTGTGCGATGTGGTCCCAAGTCATCTGGGCGACAGCTTCGCTCACCGTGTCCCGCCAGAGGTCCCAGGCGAGCAGGGAAAGGTGGCTCGGTTGGCCGAAGAGCTCAGCAAGGGCCTCGGCATAACCCCGGAGCGTGATCGCACGCTCGGATGTGACATGGAACGATTCGCCCGCCGCCGCCGTTGGGCGCTCGATTGCCAAGGCGAACGCCTGGGCTACGTCGTCTGCGTGCACGTGGTGCAACGTCTCCATTCCGAGATTCGGGAGAGCGAGCTCCTGGCCGGTGAGCAAACATTCGAACACCGACAGCTCGACGTTCCCGGCTGGGTTCACCGGCACCCACCCCGGTCCGACGATGTGACCCGGGTGAAGCAGGGCCACGGGCAGGCCTCCTCCTCGACTCTCTTGCAACAGGAGCTCCTCGATCGCCGCTTTCGCCTCCCCGTAATGTCCGAACGGACGGCGCGGAGCGTCCTCAGTTGTCGGCACAACGGTGCTCGGGCCGTGTACCCAGATTGTTCCGCAATGGACGAGGTAGGTCCCCTTGGGTCTAAGCGCCTCGACAAGCTGCAAGGCTGAATCGGGCTCAAAGCAGATGAGGTCGACGACCACGTCGGCTTCCAAGTCAGCCACCCGTTGGCCGAAGGTGCCCGCCGCGTCCTCGGTGTCGCGGTCCACAATCACACTGGTTACCTGCGCCCAGCTCGCATCCTCGCGGAAGTAAGGACGCCCGTGCCGACTCAGGGTTACGACATCGTGGCCCGCACTCACCAACCGGGGAACCAGATAGCCACCGATGTGGCCTGTTGCTCCAATCACCACTACTCGCATTCGACACACCCCCAAATCTCTTCGGTGCTTGTCGGGCTGATGCCCTTGGTCCCAACGTCTCCTGGGTACTCTTGGTCTTCTCTTGCTTTCGCTCACAGCGCCGTGGCGAACTTCGTTGACAACCTCACCGCTCGGAACGGTGTGCAGCACACGACCCATCGGGCTTGGGGGCGCCCTCGGCGTCCCGTCTTATTGGCGCAACCACGATTCCCACCGTTGCGCTCGACGCTGATTGGTCTGAATGCATCTACCGTCAGCCGGAGCGCGATCGCTTTGGCCGCAAACTGATTAGACAGGCCGACGGCGTGCGGGGAAGTGTCACGACCAGTTCTCCGCGCGATGCACGCCACTCGACATCCGCGCCAGCGAGCATCGGATATCTGACGTCGGGGAGGATCAACTCGTCGCGCAGGTGAGCCAGAGGGAGCACGATCTCTCTGGGATCAACTGGCTCGGCTGGCCCCAAAGTGTCGCCGACAAGCCCCCGATGCCAAACGATCAAGTGGGTCACCGACCGTGCTGCCATCCCGAGAGCAATCCACGAGTCGGTCCACCCCGGGAGCCCAAGCGGCCACAATGGGAATGCAGCAGCCAAGTCGGGCCTGATTTGCTTGTAGAGCCTGATCGCATCGGCTACCAGCTGCTGTTGGGCGGGCCGCATCCGGCTGATATGCCCTGAAAGGTGGAGCCGGCCAAGCAGGGCGCCGCACATCGTGAACGTGATCTCGTCGTCGCTCCACTCTGCTTGAGGGCAGGTCCACACGGCGACCTGCTCAGGCGCGATCGCGGTCGGGGCGGCTGCCGCAATCGCCGGGTAGCGCAAGAAATCTTGTTGGTCACTTGTCGACTGGAGCTGAAAGCGCGTCAGCAAAGCATAGTCGGTGCGCATCCCTCCAGAGGCACAGTTCTCGAGAGTGAGACCCGGGTAGCGATCGAGGACCCCGTCCACCCAGTCAAGAAAGGCCCTGTTGTGCGCCAGAAGCCCAACGCCGGCGCTGACGTGCCCGGTCTCGGTCCCCGGCCCGACACTGATGTTGTAGTCCATCTTGAGATACCCGACGCCCAAATCTCCTGCGAGAAAGTCGACCACCTGGTCGAGGTGTTTCACTGCCGAAGGGTGCGACAGGTCCAGGTGGTATCTGCCCTGTTCCACGACCCGCGCGCCGTCGCGGGTGAAGAAGGCTTCGGTTGGCAGCTGCTCGGCGACAGGACTGCGCACTCCGACGACCTCCGGTTCGAGCCACAGGCCCGGAACCATGCCTTCGGCCCTGATTCGGTCAAGGACCTCGGTGATGCCCTTAGGAAACCTCGTCGTGGAAGGCTTCCATGCGCCCACCGTGTCCCACCACTCTTCGCCGATCTCGTTGTACCACCCTGAGTCGATGCAAAAGTACTCGGCGCCGACACTCGCAGCAGCTGTGATCAGCGGCATCAACCGCTCTGTTGTCGGGTCGCCCATCAAGGTGTTCAGATAGTCGTTGAAGATCACAGGAAGGCGTCGGTGGTCTTGGTGCGGACGCCGTATGGCGCGGCGGTAGTCGGTGAGCTGTGCCATCGCTGCCCCGAAACCCTCGCTGCTCAACGCGACCGCGACCGGAACGGTCTCGAAGGATTCCCCGGGCCGGAGAACCAACCTCCAATGGTGCTCAGCGTCGGTAGGGCCGAGGAGAGCAAGATAGGCATCGGTCGCCCCGTCGCAATCTTGCGCCGAGGCGTCATGACCCGTGTGCTCGCCGACCTGCCAATGCCAGCCACCGTTGTGCTCGATCTGCCACACCCAGGCGTGCCCAGTGCAACGATTGACGGCAGCTCCCATGGGTAGGAACCTGCCCGACGACCAGCTCCCAGCACTCGTGCAACCGAACCAACCCCGCGAATCATGCTCGTGCGCGCCACGGTTCAGATCTGGTAGGGCCTCCCGCAGCGCCCGGACCTGCCACCGATTCTCGGCCAACCAGTCGTTCTCGGCCCACATCAGGTCAACGTCGGCCAACCGACCCGCTGGACCGGCCAGCCCAAAGCCGAGAAAGGATGTCACCGACTCGATGGCCACCGGAGCGGCACCGGCATTTGTGAGGCGGACCCGAGACTGAAGGGCGCCCCGTCCCTTCAGTGCGCGGTAGACGACCTCTGCCTTGAGCCCCGTGCTCGCGTCCTCGAGGTCGACCTGCAGTTCGCGCCACAGATCGCTGACCCGCTCTTCGTGTCCGACACAGCGGAGCCGACCGCCCACAACTGATTCTGCGTAGCGTCCTCCCGACCACGCCCGCCCGCTACCGGACATGACTACATCCACCAAGGGCAACCCGGCGGCCCGCCAATCGCGTGTCGTGGGTCCTTCGCAGTTCCCTTCGGTCGGTGCCGTCCGTCCGGCCACACAGGCAGCAAGGTGAACCAGCCGCGCTAGGCCGTCCTCGTCTACCTCGATCCGCAGCTCAAGCGCGTCGTCCGCCCAGCCCATTTCCGACGGAGACGATGTCCTAGCGCCCACCACGTCGATCCTCCTCGGACGGCCAACAGTCTTCTTGTTCTCTTGTTGCAAGCGCTTGACAGAGGTCGTGTGACCGGTCACAATAGCGCGTTGTGACCGGTCACACAAGCAAATTCGGGTGAGCCGGAGCTGAGAAGGGGTGCGTCGAATGCCGGTGCCCAGTGACCGACTGGCCTCAGTGAGTATCCGCGACGTCGCCAGTGAAGCTGGTGTCTCGCACCAGACGGTCTCCCGAGTGATCAATGAGAGCCCGAGCGTGAAAGAGTCGACGCGCCAAGTCGTTCTTGACGCGATCGCCCGGCTCGACTTCCGGCCGAACCGCGCCGCCCGCGCGCTGGCCGGTGGGCCGGTGCAGTCGGTCACGGTGTTGACGTCCAACACCCGGCAGTACGGTTTCGCCGCGGCTCTGGAAGGCATTGAGGAGGCGACGCGCGCTGCGGGCTTCGCCTTGGGCGTCAGGGTGGTGGAATCCGGCACTCCAGGCGATGTGCGGGACGCGGTCGAACGAGCCATCGAGCCAGCAGGCGCCCTGATCGTCATCGCGTACGACCGTGCGGGCATTGCTGCGCTGAGAGCTGTCCCGCCCGACGTGCCAGTGGCTGCGATGGTCGAGACTCCTTCCGGCGACGAGGCGGCGGGCAAGCCGTGGGTGTGGATCGACGACCGCAAGGCAGCCCGGGACGCGACGAACTACCTGTTGGGACTCGGGCACAAGACCGTGCACTACGTTTCGATCCCGTCGTCCACCAGCACCAGCCAGCGTATGTTGGGGTGGCGCTCAGCCCTCGAGGACGCCGGCGTCAGTGTGCCAAAGCCCTTGCAGGCCGGATGGGATCCGCACTCGGGCAGCCAAGCAGCACAGCACAAGCTGGCGCGCGACCCAAAGGTGACCGCGGTGCTGTGCGGCAACGATGACCTCGCGATCGGTGTCATGCGGGCCATTCACCAGGCGGGACGCGCGATTCCCGACGACGTCAGCGTCGTCGGCTTCGACGACACGCCGCTCTCAGCGTTCTACATCCCGGCCCTCACGACCGTCCGCCAGGACTTCGTGGCCCTGGGCAAAGCGTGCTTCGCAAAGCTCCTTTCACTGCTCGATGCGAACGCCAGTCAAGACGCGCACCCTTGGCCACAGGCCGAGCTGATCGTGCGGGAGAGCGCCGGACCGCCGCCGCGCCAGCAAGCCCGTGGGCAAAACGGTCCGCTCAGCGCGGAAACCGGAGCCGATGGCCGCAAGGGTGGCAGCCCGCGGCGGGCACCGAGCCCCCGATCGCCCGCCGCAACCTCCAGCGTGAGGCGACAGCAAACCAACAAGACGGCGAAAGGAGCATCACGATAGACCGACAACGCACCTGACCGGCTCGACCCGGCCGCCCGCCGTGTCAAACGAGTGAAGCATCGACGTGCTCACCTCGTGACATACGAGAGCGAAGCCGCCCTGGCGGCCGTCATGTCAGGTGCCCTTGCAAGTGCGTCCGCAGGATGCTCGTCACGCCGGGGCCGCAC
This sequence comes from uncultured Acidimicrobiaceae bacterium, assembly GCA_963727645.1. GTDB lineage: Bacteria > Actinomycetota > Acidimicrobiia > Acidimicrobiales > Bog-793 > Fen-455. The sequence goes on along the minus strand of CAVSHA010000016.1, from coordinate 28,448 downwards.
GACATGCGGGAGAGGACCTCTGGCTAGCAGGCATCCGTCGGCGAACGACCTATAAGGGGGCAGGTTGCCCCGGACACAGTAAGGAGCAAGCGAATGAAGGACCAGGAAGGACAAGAAAGCTACGCACCGGGTCGCATGAGCCGCAGACGCTCGCGCCTCCTGGGCTGGAACAGGCGTCTTGCGGTGGCGCTCGCCGCCGTGACCGTCGTCGGCACCGTCTCTCTCGGCGTCGCGGGCGGGGGCACCGCTGGAGCTGTGAGCTCGACGACGAGAGCGCCGGTGGTCAACCTGACGTGGTGGACGATGTGGTCGGGGACGACGCTCCAGCTGTTGAACACGATGGTGGCTCAGTTCAACAAGACCCATCCCGGCATCCACGTCACCGAGACCAACATCCCCAGCTCTGCGACGACGAGCACCGCCAAACTGCTCTCGACTATCGCGGCGGGGGACCCCCCGGACGTCTTCACGGAGTGGTGGCCGGAGATCGGCTCGTTTGCCGCCGACGGCGACATCGTGAACATGAACCAGTACCTCACCGGCCAGTATGCAGGCTTCGAGAAGTGGGAGTACCCCGTAGCCGTCCAGGCGGCCAGCTATAAAGGCGGCCTGTACGCCGTCCCGATGTCGCTGAACTCCTGGGCGCTGTACTACAACACTCCCCTGCTCGCCGAGTTCGGCATCAAGTCACCGCCCAAGACCCTGGCCCAGTTCGACGCCGACCAAGCCAAGATGTGGACCTTCAGCGGTTCCAGGATCGTGACCATGGGCTTCTACCCGGACACGGACGGGAACGGCTTCCAGTTCTACACGACCTTCTTCGGCGCGACCAACTGCTTCAACAAGGCCGGCAAGTACGACTTCGCGAGCTGCCCGGGTGCAAAAGCGGAGATGAACTGGATCGCCAGCTTCGACAAGTACCCCTACGCCCAGGTGATGGCAGAGCAGACGGCCCTAGGGTATGTGGCTGGCGGCCAGACCGACATCTTTACGAACGGTAAGTCCGGCTTCGAGCTGTCCGGTCCGTGGGTGGGAGCGCAGAACATCCCCGTGTCCAACCCGGACCTCGAAGACCACTTCGGCGTGGAGGCCTTCCCAGGGATCGTCCCCAAGCCGAGCACACTCGGGCAGGGCAACTTCAACATAATCCCCAAGGGCTCCGCGCACCCGGCTCAGGCCTTCGAGTTCATCTCCTGGCTTGCCGGCTACCACAACGAGAGCTTCGTCGGATCCATCGACCCGACGGGCGGCTGGGTGCCCGCTGGCCCCTCGGTGACCAAGGCCCCGGCGTACCAGGCGTGGCTGAAGGCCAACTCGTGGCTTTCGGGCTTCCTGCCCCAGATGACCAGCCCCTACACCCAGGCTCCGCTCCTGACTGCGACGCAGGCGCAGCTGTTCACCGCCGAGAACACCGCGACGGCCAACGTCCTGCAAAAGATCATGACTCCTGAGCAGGCGCTCAAGTACATCGACCAACAGGCGAACGCCTCGAGCTAAGCAGTCCGCCCTCACACCTAGGGGGACAGTCAGCTAAATCCTGGCTGTCCCCTACTGTGTGCGCACGGGCAGTCGGAGGAGCACACTGCTGTCATGCAGGTCGACGTGCAGACAAACAAGTTGCCGGCTGCACCGCTGACGGTCGTGAGCGCTCGCCGTCGGGGCTCGCTTCGCTCTCCGCACTGGCGGGCCCTCCGGCTCGGGCTGCTCTTCGTCAGCCCGTGGGTCGCTGGCTTCCTCCTCTTCTTTGCCTACCCGTTCTTCGCCACTATTTACTACAGTTTCACGGACTTCAACGGCGTCGGCGCGGCGCACTGGATCGGATTCGCCAACTACGTGAACCTGTTCCACGACCCGTTGTTCAAGACGTCGCTCTTCAACACCTTCTACTACACAGCGATCGAGCTGCCCCTGTCCACGGTCGCCGCCCTCGGCCTGGCGCTGCTGCTCAACATGAACGTGAGGGGCCGGGCCGTCTACCGGACAATCTTCTACATCCCTTCGATCGTGCCGCTCGTCGCCTCGTGCATGATCTTCGTCTGGCTGTTCAACCCGGCATTCGGGATCGTCAACGACCTCCTCATCGACGCCCACCTGCCGTCCCCCGACTGGTTCTTCTCGGTCACCTGGTCGAAGCCGTCGTTCATCTTGCTCGGACTGTGGGGGCTCGGCCAGCCGATGGTGATCTACCTGGCGGGCCTGCAAGGCGTGCCCAGAGACATGTACGAGGTTGCCGCCCTCGACGGAGCGAGTGCGTGGAAGCGGTTTCGCTACATCACGCTGCCGATGATCAGCCCCGTCATCCTCTTCAACGTCATCTTGCAGCTGGTGCTCTGCATCTCGTACTTCACCCAAGCGCAGGTGATCGAAGCCGCCGACCCCGGCGGCCCTGGCACCTCGACGTGGTTCTACGTGCAGTATCTCTACGAACAGGCCTTCTTGTTCCTCAAACTCGGGTACTCCTCGGCGATGGCATTCTTCCTGTTCCTTATCAGTGCTGTCATTATGGTGGTTCTGTTCCGGTCCTCCGCGCGTGGGTCTACTATGCCAACGAGCAGCAGTAGGTCGCCCCGCAGGCTAGGGAGCAGCCTGGCCAAGCACGCGACACTGATCGCCGTCAGCGTGCTGCTCGGTTTCCCGTTGTTCTGGATGGTCCTCACCTCATTGAAGACCAATCCGCAGTCGCTCGCCGTGCCGCCTCTCTGGTGGCCGCACCCCTTCGTGTGGCGCAACTACCCGGAGATGCTCTCGGCCGTCCCCTTCTGGCGGTTCGTGCTCAACACGCTCATGTACGCCGGCGTCACGATCGTCGGGGTGTGCGTCTCGAGCAGCCTCGTGGCCTACGGCTTCTCCCGCATCCGCTGGAGGGGCCGAGACGTCTTGTTCCAGGTGATGGTCGGCACACTCTTGATCCCGTTCTTCGCCACGCTGATCCCGCTCTTCACCATGTACAAGAATTTCCACATGGTGGGCTGGTACCTGCCGTTGATGATCCCGACGTTCCTCGGCAGCTCGGTGTTCAGCACCTTCCTGCTCCGCCAGTTCTTCATGGCCATCCCCGAGTCGCTCTCCGACGCCGCCCGGGTGGACGGGGCGAACGAGTTCACGATCTTCAGCCGGATCATCCTGCCAATGGCGAAACCGGCCCTTGCGACGGTCATCCTCTTTCAGTTCATCTACTGCTGGAATGACTTCATCGGGCCGCTCATCTACATCAACAACCAAGTGTGGTACCCGCTGTCGCTCGGCTTGAACTTGATCCTCGGCACGTACACGACCAACTGGCCCTGGGTGATGGCGGCCGCGACGGCAGCCACGGCACCGATCATCGTCCTGTTCTTCTTCACCCAGCGCACGTTCATCAAGGGCATCTCCATTCAGGGCACGGGGGTCAAGGGATGAGGCCTGGCCCGGTCCCCGGCACGGCCCGAGCGGGTGCGGGGACGGCGGCTCGCGGTGCAGAGAACCTCGTCCTCGTTTCCCTCAAGGGAAAGGTCATTGGTGCGCTGACCGCCTGCTTCAACTTCCTCGCCCTCAACCTCGTGCTGCTGCTCGCCTGCCTGCCTGTCGTGACGGCGCCCATGTCACTCCAGGCGGCGACGATCGCCCTCGAACGGTGGCGCGTGTCGGGCGAGGACCGGGTAGTGCGGGAGTTCCTCGCCGCGTTCAGGTCCCGGCCGGCACTTCGAACGACCGTGACTGTGGGTGTGCCGCTCGCCGTCGCCGCCATCGCTGCCGAGGAGGTGCACTTCTTCAGCCGCGGCGGCACGCCGGGCGACTGGGTAAGCCTCGGCTTCGGCGTCGCCGCCTTGGTCGTCGCCCTGACGAGCATCGGCTACGTGCTCGTGCTCGGCGCCCGGCGGCCCCTCATGGCACCGAGCGACCTCTGGAACTTGTCAGTCTGCCTGGCTATTCAGAACCTGCCATCGACCGGCCCCCTGTTCGTAACCGAGTTCGTGGCGACCGCCTTGCTGCTCCTGCTCGACCCGGTGCTGGCTCTGATCGGTGTGCCGATCCTTTTCTTCCAATGCCTGAGGCTCACAGCCCAGATCGGTATCCGCAGGGTCGAGAGAAGTGGGTCACGGTCCCGTGCTTCCGTCTTGTTGTCGGAGAAGCACATACCGCGCTGATGAGGACCGGCACCGGGACGCGTGTTGTCGACGGTCCGGGGCGAACGGCCTGCTACGAGGACCGTCCTCGCTTAGCTCGTCGAACAACCCGCGCGACTCAAGCTCGATCGACGACGTTCGGGCGATGGTCCGATCAAAGTCCGAACGCGCGCACGAACAGGGACAAACCAGGCAACGCACTCGGCGAAGGACGCGTGGGGGGTACCCACGGGCTGCAGGTTGGCGTCCACTGACAAGACACTCATCGACCTTACGATCAATATGCCTTCGGGAACCTCGCCGGGGCGTCGTTCGGGTGGTTCGCTTACATCCAGGCGGCCGCATACGCCCCGATCGAGGTGCTGGCCGCACTCGAGTACATGTCGACGGCGGAGTGGGCGAAAGGCTTCTACAACCCGAGCAACGGCACCCTCCCGGGTAAAGGGATCGCCGTCGCGATCGGACTGATGGCCGTCTTCACCATCATCAACCTCGTCGGGATCCGCTGGGTTGACCGGGCGAACACAGGGCTAACGATCCTGAAGATCGTGATCCCCCTCCTGGCCGTCGTCGTGCTCGTCAGCACCCACTTTCACCCGGGGAACTTCACCGCGGGCGGCGGCTTCTTCCCGAAAGGCCTGAGCATTCCGAAGACACTCATGACGGTGATCCCCGAAGGGGGCATCGTGTTCGCGTTCACGGGCTTCGAGCACGCGACGCAGATCGGCGGCGAGTGCCGCAACCCCCAGCGTGACCTCCCGTGGGCCGTCATCGGCTCGGTACTCATCGCCGTGATCATCTACATCCTCGTCCAGCTTGCATTCATCGGCGCGCTGAACCCGGCGACGATTGCCCACTTCCACACGTGGGCCAACCTTGTGAAAGATGGTCCACTCGAGTCTTCGCCGTACTACACGTTGGCCTCGGTCGCCGGTCTCGCCTGGCTGGCCTGGATCCTCCGCTTCACTGCTGTCGTGTCGCCTGGCAGTTGCGGCCTCATCTACATCACCACGACATCACGGATCTCCTACGGCATGAGCCTGGACGGCTACCTCCCCAAAGCATTCGAGCAGACCTCCGAACGGACGAAGATCCCGGTCTTCTCGGTCATAGTGGCGTTCATCCTGGGCTGCCTCTTTCTCCTGCCCTTCCCGAGCTGGGGGAAGCTGGTAAGCGTCGTCACCTCGGCGACTGTGCTCATGTACGTCGGCGCACCGCTCGCACTCGGGGCCTTGCGCAAGAACAGCGCCGATCTCCGCCGCTCCTACCGGCTCCCTGCTGCGGGTTTCCTCGCTCCGGTAGCCTTCGTGTTCTCTACGCTCATCGTTTACTGGGCAGGCTGGCAGACCTACAGCACCCTCATGGTCGCCGTCGTCATCGGCTATGTGCTGATGCTGGTCTCACGTATCTTCGGGCTCAATGACAAGGCCCCGAAGATCGAATGGGAATCTGCCAAGTGGCTCTTTCCCTATCTGATCGGACTGGGCGTGATCTCGTACTTCGGCGGCTTCGGTCAAGGCGGGATCATCGGAGGCGTCAGCAGCTTCAAGAACGTCCTCGTCGGGGGCAACGCCGAGCTTCCGCTCTACTGGGACGTCCTCGCCATCACAATTTTCAGCTTGGCCATCTACTACCTCGCGATGGCGAGCAGGCTTTCCGCTGAGAAGGTCAGCGAGTACACGAAGAACATTTGGGCCTGACATCCTGACCTCACCCTTGGGCAGTTGTTCCGATCGAAGAGCGCCGTGTAAGTCAACCGTTGTGTCCGCCCCCAGCAATCGCCGGATAGAGACCCTGTCGCCAGACCGTTACGCCACGTGGGCGGGAGACGCTCGACAAGAGCGGTACGTCAAGCGTCACGACCGCTGAGAGGAGAAGCACCCTGCACCGGGATCGCCGGCAGCAGGTGCAAGCCGATAGCCCTTCTCAGCTCCACGGCTTCAGCGACCATGGCCGCCCGCCTGGCAGCGCACACAGCGAAGTGCCCACATGATCGCCTCCAGGCGCTCTTCGCCGATCGGCTGCCCACACTCGTCACAGATTCCGTAAGTGTTCTCCTCTAGTTTCTCGAGAACACGGTCAATGTCGCCTGCAACCTGTTGCAACTGGCCGGCGGTCACGGTTCTCTGCATCTGCAAAACGGCATCAGCGGTGTGGTCGCCGGCGCGCTTTCCGAACTGCATCTGGACTCCGGGGGCGCGCACCGGCTCGGCCAGCTCGCGAAGCTGGGCCGCGAGCTCATCACGGTGCGCCCTCAACATCGCTGTCAGCTCGTCTCGTTCCAAGGTCAGTGCTCAATGGTACGGCGAGACGTCTCGAGCTCTGCTGCTGCCAAGGTGAACGACCCGATTCGGCCAGACGTTCCTCACGCCAGAACAAGCCGCTCGTCGGCTATCGGTCGACGCACGACTGTCTACGCGCTCATGGCAAGTGGTGAGCTCCTATTGGTCAACAATGGCCGTTGCCGACAGGTTTCCCTCGACGCTCCGACGAGCGCGATCGGAATATTGGTGCCCTACAGGCAGCGCAGCCCGGACTGGAAGGCAAGCCTTACCGCCCCCATGGCCTCCGCTCGCGCCTCAAGTCGGCGAGCACGGCACGAGCAGCTCCAACCCCGCACATCCCGTGCACGCCCCCACCGGGTGGAGTGGAGGCGGAGCAGAGGTACAGCCCCGGCGCGCCGGTTCTGTACGGGTTCCACCGCATGGTGGGCCGGAAGATCGTCTGGCGGAACGTGCCCGCGCCACCGCTGATGTCCCCGCCGACGTAGTTGGGGTTGTGAGCTTCGGAATCCACGGCTGTCATCGTCGAGCGCGCGAGAACGAGGTCCTTGAAGCCCGGCGCGAACCGCTCGATCTGAGCCTCGATGCGCTCTGTCATGTCGACATTCGAGCCCCGAGGCACGTGACAGTAGGCCCACAGAGTTTCGCGGTTGGCTGGCGCGCGGGTCGGGTCCACGACGCCTGGCTGGACGACGAGGCAGTACGGGCGAGTGGCGTGACGACCCGCCGCGACGTCGGACTCGCTGGCCGCAACCTCGTCGAAACTACCCCCTACGTGCACGGTCCCGGCTCGTCGGCAGACTGACGCGGTCCATGGCACGGGACCCGACAATGCCCAGTCGACCTTGCAGACGCCCGGGCCTGGGTGGAATCGTCCGACTGCGTCGCGGTAGCGGGTGGGGAGCCGTCGCCCCGCAACATTGAGAAGGGTCTCCAAGGAGGTGTCGAACAGCACCGCTCGGGCGGCTGGGAGCTCCGCGACGTCTTTCACCCAGCGTCCGGTGTGCACGGTTCCTCCGGCGCTGGTGAGCTCGCTCAAGAGCGCATCGACGAGCCGAGCACTCCCTCCTTTCACGAGAGGCCACCCCCCGACGTGAGCGACGATGGTGAGAAAGATGCCGAAGGCGGCGGTGAGCGGTGCGTCGAGAGGGAGCATGGCGTGTGCGCCGACCCCGGCCAGGAGGCCCTTGGCCTCGTCGGTCGAGAACCGCCGGACGAGGTGGGCGACCGACGGCACTCCAGCCATTCCGAAACGGGCCATGGCGATCGGATCACGCGGGAGAGACCGAAGCGGTGCGAGCACAGTCGGAACGATCGTCGCGGCCGCCTCGACCAGTGGAGAGAACAGGCGGACGTATTCAGCGCCGTCCGCGCCCAATGCGGGTGCGGTGTCACCGACCGTACCGAAGACCGCCCCGGCACGGTCCCGACTGAGCGGGTGGGCGAACGCCACCTCGGGCCTGCAAAGCTCGACTCCGAGCCGCTCGAGGTCGAGCTCGAGGAAGAACGGCGACAGCGGCACCATGGACTGCACGGTCGAGCAGACGTCGTGGTGGAACCCCGGCAAGGTGAGCTCCTCGGTTCGACAACCTCCGCCGGGACTAGTCGACCCCTCGAACACCTCTACATCCAGACCGGCGCGCGCCAGCATCAGCGCGGCCGCCAATCCATTCGGGCCGGATCCGACGACGACGGCGTCAGGCGCGACCAGAGCGGCTGACCCTCATAGCTCGAGCACCAACGACTCCGCTGCGACGATGACCTGCGGCTCGGGGCCGAAGCGCTTGGGCAGCTCGTCGAGGGCGTTGTCGGTGCGGTCCGGCTGGTGATGGAACAAAACGACCCGTCGTGCTCCGGCGCGCAGTCCGAGCTCGACCGCATACTCGGCCGCGGAATGGCCCAAGAAGGCTTCGGTCACCAGCTCGTCGGCCGTCAGCTGCGCGTCGTGGACAAGGGTTTCTGCTCCCTCCGCGAGCTGTAACGCCCGGGCATGGTACTCGCCCCAGCCATCAGGTCCGGCGCCGAGCACCGTGGGGCAGTGGTCTGGCATATAGGTGAGCACTCCGTTCCCGTCGCTGACCCGGTAGCCGTAAGTGCGTCCCCCTTTGTGCGGGATCTCCACGGCCTCGATGCTGAAGCCCTCTGCTTGCATCACCCCGGGCGCGAGGGTGGAGAAGCTCCACTTGCCGCGCAGGCCCTCGGGGCCGATCGGGAAGTGCGGCGGTGACATCCCGCGGGCCAGGACCTCGACTGCACCGGCACCGTCGGGCTGCGCGGGCAGGAGCAAGTCGACCCGCGAGTCATCGCGGTCGCCCGCCGTGAAGAACGGCAGGCCGTGGACGTGATCCCAGTGGAGATGAGTGAGCAGGACCGTGCCGGCAAAGGCAGCGCCGCCCGACAACGCACTAACAAGCCGGATCCCGGTGCCGGCGTCCAGGACGAGTGTCGGCGCGGCATCGCCATCGTGGGCGAGTGCGATACACGAGGTGTACCCGCCGTAGCGGACGAAGCCCTTGCCGGACGCAGGCGTCGAGCCTCGGACACCCAGGAAATGGACACGCACCCGCTCAGCCCGCTCCCATGTCTTCCCGGCGGTGCCCGACGGAGAGTTCCTCGAGCGCCGGCCGGTCCAGTGACTCGGCGGGGACAGAGGCGACGCGGCAGGCGGTCACCGCGACGAGCGAGGACGTGCGGGCCCCACCCTCCAGGTGAGCGCGCTCACCCAAGAGGGCTCCCGGGCCGTACTCGGCCAAGCGCCTCCCGTCGACCTCGACGCGCAGCACACCGTCGAGGACCAGGTAGACCTCGGAGCTCTGGTCACCCTGGCGTACCAGGGTGGTACCCGCTTTCACCTTCTTGATCTTAGGCTTGGCCGCCCCTCGCATCACTTGGGTGGACAGCGAACGCTCGAGGGCGGACTCCACGACGGTGACGAGGGCCTCGGACTCCTGGTCTCCCCACGGCGTGTGGGTGCCGAAGGACTTGCGGTACCAGTCCTTGAAGTCGATGAGGCCTGACTTGCTCGTGAGATGGCCCTCGTGGCCGTAGATCCAGTGACGCGGGAACCGGCTGGCTCCGACGAGCGCCCCCTCGGCTCGGCCGTCGGCATGCAGGGTGAGCGAAAGCGTGGTCCAGGCCAGCGGGGCTTGCCACTGGATGAACGGCGCCCGCCGGACGCGGCGGGGGGCCGGAATCCCGGTGCGGCCGCCGGCGGTCTGCGTAAAGCGCCTCCAACCGTCGCCGCGCTCGGGCTTGTGCTGGATGTCGGGGAGGGCGACCGCCTGGAAGACGTGGCTCAGGCCGCCGATGCGCACCGTGGTGCTCCCGATCTGGCCACCCCCGCTGTAGCCGGCGTTGGTGATCCTTCCCGCCCTGTCCACCTCTATCCAGGCCGCGAGATGGTTGGCGAAACGGAAACGGTCCGCGTCCCGCAGCTCGTCGAGGTCCCCGAGAACCTCGGGCGGCGGCTGGTCGTAGTGGGCGACCCCGGCGTCAAAGGGCAGGCGGGTACTCCCCACCACGGCTTCAGAGGGGATCCATGAAAGCGAAGTGACGCAGCTCTCGTAACGCATGTGCCCATGTTCGGCCTATCGCCGAGCAGGGAGAAGGGTGTTGCCAAGATGCCGATGGTGGTCCTAACACCCCCTCGTGCCCGGGGGTCTGCCCCCTGGTGTCGCAGCTCCCGTTGTGCGACAACTTGGGTGACATGAACGGCATGGGCGACACTCACGCGAGGACGATCAATGTCTTCCTGGCCGATGACAACCTCATCGTGCGCGAGGGCGTGCGGGCCCTGATCGAACGCCACCAGGACCTCTCCGTTGTCGGCGTGGCCTCCGACTTCGACGGGACTGTCGCAGGGGCGAGTGCGACCGAGCCCCACGTGCTCGTGACCGACATCCGCATGCCACCGTCGTTCCACCGCGAAGGCATCGACGCGGCCAAGGAGATACGCAAGCGCCACCCGGGCACCGGTGTCGTGATCCTGTCGCAATACGACGATCCCGAGTACGCGGTGTCGCTGCTGGCCGAGGGGTCAGCCGGCTACGGCTACCTCCTCAAGGACCACATTGCAGAAGGCAACCAGCTCGTCGATGCCATCCGGGCGGTGGCCACGGGCGGGACCGCGCTCGACCCGGCAATTGTCGAAGCCCTCGTGCGTCCGGTCACCTCTGGCGGCGAGCTCGACGAGTACGAGGAGTCGTTGCTGGCGCTCGTGGCGGAGGGAAAGCCGATAAAGGCCATCGCCGCCGCGCGGGGTCTCCCACCGCAAGCGGTGGACGCCGCCGTGGAGGCCGTCTTCTTGAAGCTGGCCCAGGCGGTGAGCGCCGGCAACCAGGGAGCGCTCCAGCGCCTGCGCCTCTTGCATCAGGCCATCGTGGACCGCGAAGAGCAGGGAGAGACGCTCTCGCGCCTCCTACCCGGGGGCCTGGCGGAGAAGCTGCGATCCGAGGGACGACGTATCGGCGAGACCGAGCGGGTGGAGGTGACAGTCGTGATGAGCGATATCCGCTCGTACTCAACCATCGCAGAGCACGCGGACCCAAGCCAGCTGGCCGGTCAGCTCAACACGCACCGTGCCGCGATGAACAAGGCCATCCTGGGCGAGGGCGGCACAGTGATGCAGTTCGTGGGCGACGCAGTGATGGCCGTTTTCGGCGCACCTGTCTCCCAAGCCGACCATGCGGACCGCGCGGTCGCCGCCGCGGCGGCAATGCATGCTGGTCAAGCCGAGATCAACGAGCGTTGGACCAAAGAGAACCTGCCCCCGTTCGGTCTCGGACTCGGGCTGTCGACCGGCGAGGCGGCTGCCGCCCTGCTCGGTTCGGAGGAGCGCCTCGAATACACCCTCGTGGGCGACACCGTGAACCTGTCCCAGCGCCTGCAACAGCTGGCCGCGGCCGGCGAGACGGTACTTTCTGAGGCTACGGTTCGCGCGCTCACCTGCGAAGTGGCTACCGTCGCGCTCGGAGAGCAGCTGGTAAAGGGACGCGACACTCCGGTGGTGGCCTACAAGGTCTTGTCACCGGGCCAGTCGTCATCCGGGGGCGACGCGGTTACGACCATCGCCCAACCGTCGGCTAGGACATGAAGCGAAGGGGGATCAACATGACCGACACGGCAGGGGCCGCCGGCACCATCCACGCCGACAAGCGCACGCCCGCTCTCGAAGTGCACGGTGTGCGCAAGACTTTCGAGGCCGAGAACGCCCCCGTGCGGGCGCTCAGGGGGGTCGACCTCACAGTCGAGCATGGCACGTTTCTCGCCCTGATGGGACCCTCGGGCTGTGGCAAGTCGACGCTGCTGAACCTCGTGGCCGGCCTCGACGTACCTGACGAGGGGAGCATCAGGGTCGCCGGAGAGGAAGTGACGGGGAGCAGCGAGGACGAGCTCGCGCGCATGCGACGGCGCCATATCGGTATCGTCTTCCAGTTCTTCAACTTGCTGGAAGGGATGACCGTACTGGAGAACGTGGCCCTGCCGGCCATCATTGCGGGACGCAAGCGCAAGGCGGCGGAGACGCGGGCGCGCGACCTGCTCGACCTGCTCGGCATCGGCGACAAGGTCTCGGCGATGCCCGGCGTGCTGTCAGGCGGGCAGCGTCAGCGTCTCGCGATCGCCAGGGCGCTCGCCAACGAGCCCACGCTGTTGTTGGCCGACGAGCCGACCGGCGCCCTCGACTCCACCGGAGGCCAGGAAGTGGTCGAATTGCTGAGCCGCCTTCACTCGGGGGGGCAGACCATCGTCCTTGTCACCCACGACCCGGACGTGGCTGCCGTGGCCGACACGGTTCTCAAGATGCGCGACGGGCGAATTGTCGGCAACGACGACCCGGCCAGGAGCACGGCTGAGAGTATTAGCGCGATCGGGACGCTTTGAGAGTGCGAGGACCCAGGTGATGGCGGACTCAGTCACCGGTATCGGCGGCACTGACACCGGTGTCGCCGCGGGCGCTCCGCCGGTCGAGCGCGTCCAGGTACTCACGTTGCTCCCGGGCGCCCTGGTGTTCGGTGCCACTGTCGCACTCGTGGTCGTCTCGCTTGTCGCGTCACCGCACGCAGGCCATCGCACCCTTGGAGTGGTCATCGGGGTCGCCATCATCTGCACCGCGGCGGCAGGGCTCGCAACACTCGCCCGGACGCACCGGCTCGGCTGGCTCGTGACCCTTGGTGCACTGGTTGCCGCTGTCTCAGCCGCGGGGTCGCGACTCGCCCTCGGTCACGCCGACCGCGTCCACAGCGGCCCCCACGTAGTGGCCACGGTTGCGGCCCTTCTCGCGATGGCCATGTCGGTCCACGGCCTCCTGTCGTTACCCGACGGTGTGCTCGGGCGCAGGTCGCGCCAGGTGGGTGCCGGGCTCTGGTATGCGGCGGCCCTCTTGACGGGCGTCGTGCTGACGACCACGGCCCATGTGCTGGCCCCGTGGCCCGCCGCGCTCGGATGGCTGGTGGCCGCGTGCTCCACGCTTCCCACAGTGCATGCCCGCTACCTCGACGCGCCGGCTACAGGCCGCCAACGGATGCAGTGGATCGCAGTCGGCGCCGTGCTGGGGAGCGAGGTCATCCTCATCGCCGTGACGCTCAACCTGCTGGTGGCGTGGCCGGCCCAGATCGCGGTCCCCGCCGCTGACGCCACCGTGCTGGCGGCACTGGGCCTGCTCTGTGGGGTCAGCTCGCGCCTCGCCCCGCACGCCGACCGTCTGCTCGTCAACTTGCTCTCGATTCTCGGCTTCACCATCGTGGTGTCGGCCATCTACCTCATCGTGGTCCGCGGTTTCGGCAAGACCCCGACAGGGACGACAGACCGCGAGGTACTGGGCTTGTCGATCTTGGCCGCTGCCATCGCGGCGGTCGGCTACGTCCCCGCCCGAGACCGGTTCGCGCGCATGGCGACTGGTTTTGTCTACGGCGCACGCGAAGCCCCCGACGAGGTGGTGCGCACCTTCGGGAGCCGCCTGACCCGGGCGATACCAATGGACGAGCTGCTCTTGCAGTTGGCCGAGTCGCTCCGAAAGACCTTTGCCCTCCAGTCTGCGGAGATCTACACCGGCACCGGCGAAGTCCTCGACCTCGCCGTGTCCGTCCCCGACTTGGGGCCGCGCTCGCTCGTCGTGTCCGGGCGCGAGCGCCCGGTGATCACCCGCGCCGGAGTGTCGGGCAACGCGTGGGCCTCGGTTTGGATGCCCACGTTGTTGAACGGCCGGGCTGCCGGCCCGATCCGGGTGGCTCCGATCTGCCACGCCGGCGAGCTCCTAGGAACGATCGTGGTGGCCCGGGGCGAGGGCGCGGCCGGCTTCAGCGAGGAGGACGATCGTGTTCTCACCGAGCTGGTTCGCCAGGTCGGGCTGGCATTTCACAACGCCCAGCTGGACACTGCCCTGCAGAGTTCGCTCGACGAGCTCAGGCGCCAAGCCGACGAACTGCGCGCGTCGAGGGCCCGAATCGTGGCCAGTGGTGATGCAGAGCGGCGCCGTGTCGAGCGGAACCTGCACGATGGTGCCCAGCAGCACCTTGTGGCCCTGGCGGTCAACCTGCGCCTGGCCAAGGACGTCGTCTTGGAGGACCCGGAGACGGCGGTCGAGATGCTCGACGAGCTGGGAGCAGCGGTCCAGGACACGATCCAGGAGCTGCGCGAGCTCGCGCACGGGATCTACCCACCGCTCTTGGTCGACAGCGGCCTAGCCGGGGCACTCCGCCCTGTGGTCAATCGGAGCCCGCTCGACATCGAGCTTTCGACCGAGGGGATCGGCCGATACGACGGCGACGTCGAAGCTGCCGTCTACTTCTGCTGCCTGGAGGCGCTTCAGAACGCCGGCAAGCACGCGCCGGACGCGCACGTCGTGGTACGCATCTGGGAGGAGTCGGGAGGGTTGCTGTTCTCGGTTACCGACGACGGCCTGGGCTTCGACGTGCGTGCAGCCCAGCACGGGCACGGTTTCGTCAACATGATGGACCGCCTGGGTGCTATCGGCGGCGCGGTGCGCTGGGAGTCTGAGCGCGGGCGCGGTACCTCGATCCGGGGCTCTGTGCCGCTCAAGTGATCAGCGGCTCAAGTGGCAAAATCGTTGGAGTCGCGCTCGTCCCAGAGCCGGCGAAGCACCTTCGGGCCGAACAGCTCTTTGTGCATGTAGGCCCGGGCGCCGCTGGTCCTGGCATCTTCGGGCAGGTCGTTCACGTCGTAGGTCGAGCACAGGAACACGACAGTGGCGGGATGTCCGGCCACGATGCGGCGGGTCGCCTCCAAGCCCCCCATCTCGGGCATGTTGATGTCCATCAGTACGAGGTCCGGCTGCAAGGCGTCCGCAAGCGAGATCGCCTCCAGACCATTGGCGGCCTCGCCGACCAGTTCGAAGCCCTCTGTGCGGCGCAGGACAGCGCGCGCAGCCAGGCGGAATGGCGCCTGGTCGTCGACGACGATGACAGAAAGGGGGTCGTTCATCAGGAGTCCATTCTCCCATGGGCGGCATCAGAAGACTCGGGAGGTGCCACCCGAAGTCTCGGTGTAGCTAGCCTCCCGATCGCGCGCTCAGGTAGACGAGCACCGCCTTCACGCGGCGATTGACATCTCGCTCCTCGGAGAGCCCGAGTTTGGAGAAGATCGCGTTCGAGTGCTTCTCGACCGCCCGCTCCGAGACGCCCAGTGTGTCCGCGATCGCCCCGTTCGACTTGCCCTGGGCCATCTCGGCCAGGATCTCGGACTCCCTCGGGGTCAGCCATTCGAGGTCCGACTTGCGCCGGCTGGCCCGGGCCCGGACCAGCTCGTCCACCACGAGAGGGTCGATGACAGACCCCCCGCCGGCCACCACCCTGATGGCTTGGGCCAGCTCGTTCGCTCCGGCGACCCGCTCCTTCAGGAGGTAGCCGCGGCCGGCCGAGCCTTCTTGCAGGAGGGCCAGCGCGTAGGCCGGAGCCGTGTACTGGCTGAGGACGACGACGCCGACCGTCGGCTGGTGCTCGCGCAACCATGCTGCAGCCTGGATGCCTTCGTCGGTGCCGGTCGGGGGCATGCGTATGTCTGTCACGACGACGTCGGGCTCGTGTTCGGCGACGATCTCCAACAACTCGGGAAGGTCGGAGGCGACACCGACAAGCTCGAGGTCGCTTTGAGCCTCGATCAGCCGCGAGATCCCCTCCCGCAACAATGCGTTGTCCTCCGCCAGGACCACCCGGATCAGCGACACCGAGATGCGAGCCTAATGACTCCGGATCAGTTACGCGAGGAGGCACGCTGATCCGACCCGTTCCGTTGCCGGTAGAAAGGGCCACAGCCTGGGCCCGATTCGCCCTCGCGGCTTCAAGTGCAGCCGCCAGGGCGTCGTGCTGCTGCGTGGCATGTCAGGTGCTTTCGCGCGCATGACGTCAAGTCGAGCGCAAGCGCGGCGTCACTCGGAGGCGCCTGTCGCATGTCGTTGTGTCGCGCTGAGGAAGAAGCTCGGGATTCGCCTCTCACTCGGCTCGTAGTGCTAGGGCGGCGGGCGTGCGCGCGGCGATGCGCGCGGGCACGGCCGCGACGAGATTGGCGAGGATGAGCGCGCCAGCCGCGACCAGTATCAGGGAGGCGGGAACTGTGGGCTCGGGCACAGCGTTGATGTTCCGGGCGAAGAGAATCCATAGTTGCCGTCCGATGGCAATGCCGACGGGCACTCCGACGACAACAGCGATAGCGGCGATGGCCGAAGCCTGCGAGGCGATGGTGGCAGCCAACTGCCGTGTGGTGAATCCGAGGGTCTTCAATAAGGCGAGGTCTCGTCTTTGTCGCCGGACGGACGCGATCAAGGTGAGAGCCAGTGCGACGATCGCGCCGACGGCAAGGCCAGCGGCGAGGATGACAGGTGTTGCTCCGGTGGATTGGTAGTTGACAATCTCAGCCGGGTGTTGGACGCCTAGGACTTCGACACTGTCGCCGACAGCGTTCGGGTCGGCGGCGAAGACCTTGTCGGCAAGATTGGCGATGCGGCTCGTGTCCGCCAGTCCTACAACGGAGCTCACGCTGCTCTGCAGGCGTACGAAGACCAAACCCGGTCCCCTGAGGTTGGGGTCAGGGTTTTGAATAGCGCGTACGAAGGCCGGACTGACGTGGTCGGAGAGCACGGCTCCCGTTCCCATCGAGGGGTGGTCGGCGAAGGTATCGTCACCGCCGATTGCGGGCAGGGTGGCGGTGCCCACGATGACCAGCTTCGCGGGAGGAAGGTAGAGCGGGGCGGTGTTCGGGCTGCCAAAGGAGAAGACGACGGTGTCGCCAAGGTGTTTGTGCAAGAGCGAGAGCGTGGTGGCACCCAAGACGATCTGGTTGTTGTCATCGACGGCATGGCCGGACAGGTCCGGTGGCGCGACCGCGGCGTGGTTGTCACCCAATAGGACAGGGACGGTCAGGCCGTCGATTTGGACGGAAAGATTGTGGTATCCCGCCCAGGCCGCAACATCAGGGTCGTGGTTGAGAGCGGCGAGGGCTTGCGGAGGGACGACGTTTCCCGAGCTCAGTGCATAGCTCCAGTTCCAACCGTAGAGTGCAGGACTTGACACCAACGTGCGAAGTCCGCTGTCGAAGGTGAGCGTCGCCGTGACAATGACGACTGCCATGATCGCGCCTGACAGCACGGAGCGGGCGGGGACCGCGCTACGACCACGACCGGGCTTGAGCGCGAAGCGGAGACCGACGGCGCCAGAGACCGAGAGGCCCGCAGAGTTCGCCATCTGTAGCAGTCTTGAGTCGGCCGGTGGGTCAATGCGGGACCTGGCAGCCAGACGGTGGGGGGCTCCTCGGTAGGCCAGCGCCGCGGCGGTCACGCCTAGCCCGCCGATCAGTGCGAGCGCTCCAAAGCCCAGGACCCTCCAGTCGAACGCGATCCCGGGCGGGTGGTAGACGTGTCGGATCGGTCCGAGCGGAGACAGCGGCGAGAGCGCGACCGCGACCGCGACCGCGAGCAGCGAGCCGGCCAGAGTCGCGGCCAGGACGCCGACCAGCTCGTCGGCGACAGTCGTGGCCGGACTGGCACCGAGCGCCCGGAGCACCTGGAGTTCCTCATCGGCCGAGCGCAGTTGCCGGGAGATGGCCATGGCCGCGATGGCCAACGCTGCCAGAGCGGCGATTGCGCCGAACACACCGAGAGCGATCGACTCTGGTTTGACGGCCCGCTCCACCTTGGTCTCGGTGAGCAAGGTGACACTGAAGTTGGCGTCGCTCCCGCTCGGGAGCAGGCGGACGAGCGCCTTTTCCACCGTCGGAATGTCGCGGCTGCCGTGCTCGAGTTGCATGGCGTACCAGGTGCCCTGAACGGCTTTGGAGGCGATGAGTGTGCGGGTCAGTGCGGGAGTGAACAGGATGTCGGTCGGGAGACGGTCCGTGTCGTCCTCGATCACCTGGTCGTTGAAGACCACGATTCCGACAAGCTTCATGTCGATCCTGCGTTCCGGCGCCACGCGTGGCGTGCCGAAGCCCGGCGAGTTGAACTGACTTGACGTGTACACGCCCATGGGAACGACCTGACCGACGCGAAGCCCCAAAGCTCGAGCCCCCAACGCAGTGGTGACGAACTCGTCGGCACGACCTGGATTGGCCATCCGACCCACGACGGGGGTGGCGCGGTCCTCATCGAAATACAGGCCGTCGACACTCCCGACAGGGTTGATCGGGGCAGTCAGGTTCGGGGCCCCGTCCCGCTCCAGTGGCGCAACCTGTGCCCCCACCCAACTCTCGACCCGCTTGACCTCAGGAAGATGAGCGATCTCGCGCGTCAGCGTTGGCGAATAGTTGCTCGCGGCGGCGTTGGTGATGCCATATGTCGACATCGTCAAGTCCGAGGCGTTCGTGCTGGCGAGAAAAGCTGGATAAGAAGACTGCGTCCGTCGGGCCGCCGCGATCGACCCCATGGCGATGCCGCCGATCAACCCGACTAGCAACATCAGACCCAGGTAAGCGCTCCACCGGCGCGCGAAAGTGGTCCGCGAGCGGTACCACACCACCCTCGTAGCGATGATCCTCACATCCCCCCGCCTTCCGGTACAGAAGTGACGCTGAGTCTTCTCTGTCCTCCTGCAATCATTGATCGACCCTCAGTCGGAGGCAAGGGGGACAGCTCCCCTCAGGATGAATGGTGCCTGGGAACTTGGACATTTCAAAGCGTGCGCATGAGCTCTCCGGGCTTTGATCGCGTCGCCGCGATGGCGGGCGCCAAGGCGATCAGGTTGGCGGCGACTACGACGCCTGCCACCACCGCACATAGGAGCCAAATGGGCACGACCCCAACTGGGACAGCGCCGAGGTTCTCGGCAAACGCATCCCATATCGCCCGGCCAGCGACCGTACCGAGAGGAACGCCGACAATAATTCCCACAATGGCCAGTGTCGTCGCCTGCCAGGCCACAGCCGAGGCAGCCTGGTGGTGCACGAATCCCAGCACCTTCAGGAGCCCTATCTCTCGCCGTCGGCGCGATACGGTCACGACGAGCAGGTGAGCCAATGTCGCAGCACCGAACAGAGCCAACATCGCGCCGAAGATCAATGGAAAGTTGACGGCCTCCCCGAAGTTGACAAGAGACGTCGGGGTAACGGCCAGTGCCGCGACCGATTGGTACCTATCGAGATAGTGGTTGATCGCTGCCTGCCCAGACGGGCCGGACACGAAACTTACCAGGAGCCCCGCACCGTTGGTCTCCGCAAGAAGGGCGCTTCGACATGCCACTTGCCCGACTCTGGGTGCACAAAGGGCGCTTTGGTAGCCAGCCATCGTGAACACGGCGCCGCTGCCAAGTCCGACCACTCCGCCGAGCACGGGGAACGACACCTGAGAGACCACTCGGAACGGCACGGCTCGTCTGAGACCTGAGGGCAACGACACTGTGACCTGGACGACGGAGCCCAAATGGGCGCCGACCTGGCTCATTGTGGTTGCACCGAGGCCAACTTGGCCGTCCCCGTTCGGAAGATGCCCGGCGACGGTCGAAAGGAGGAGCCGGCCACGGATGGCGGTTCCCGCGATTGCCCCCACCGTCACCTTGTTGACGGAGATCTCGGTGGCAAGACCGCGGGTGATCGCTGTGACGGCGTTGTCGTGCTCGAGGCTCGTGAGGAGGCCCGCCGCCGGACCTCCCGCTCCATCGGAGGCGTCGGTGAAGTTGAGCTGAAACGGAGCACCATACAAGCGCGGCGTGGCCGTGAGATAGGCCAGACTGGCTCCAAAGACGGCGGTCCCACACAGCGCTGTCACCGCGAGCACCGTTCCGATCAGAGCGCTTCCCACGGGGACGCTCGCCCCGCCGGTTCGTCGCTGCAAGGCGTTGTGGACACCGACGACCGCGCTCGGCGGAGCGCCGGTCGACGCGAGAAGAGCCACTGCCGCGGAACGACGCGAAGCAACCCAGCGGTCATTGGGAACCAACATGCGCGCCACCCTGACCGCTGGCCAGATTCCGAGGACAATGACAACCACCACTATGGCGAGCGCCCCGAGCGGCAGGACGAGGGGGTCGAAAGCGAGGCCAGTGGAGGTCTCCGCGATACGTGCCTCGCCGAGGGGTGCAACCGACGACAAAGCCGTGGCGATCACCACGGCGCCCGCCGCACCGGCGAGGGCCACGACGAGATTCCGCGCCATTGCGAGCGTGACGAGTTGTCGGCGATCCGCTCCGAGGGCAGCCAGCGTGGGATAGTCCTCGCCCTCCACGATGCTTTGACGCGCAAGGGCCTGGCCCACCACCGCCAGTCCGACGAGAGCAGCCAGCAGCGCCAGGAGCCACCACCCGATGGCTTGAGGGTGGATCGACGCCTCGACGGATTCGGCTTGCTGCTCCTGGCCCCCGACTCCCTCAACCCCAGCCGCGCTCAGGGCGCGGGCAGCCATCTCGAATCGCGCGAGGTCGGCAGCACCGCCGCGCAGGCGGACCAAGTACACATAGCCAAGAGCTGTTTGTCGAAGCACCGTACGCGCGAACGCCGGTGTGACGTAGAGGTCGTACGAAGGAGTTGCCCCAGAAGGGAACTCGAATTCGCTAGCTGCGAAGCCGACCACGCGGAGGGCGACCGTGGGACCAGTAGGTTTCGGAGGTGCTCCAGTGGCGTTGTTGAAAGCCGATGCTTGCGGCCGAGAGTAGAACGGCACGTGGATCACGGTCCCGAGGTGCACTCCGTCTTCCTGCTGGAGAGTGAAGGATGCCAGCACCTGGTCCGGAGCTGACGGGTCAGGCATACGGCCGGAGACGAGCTTGAAAACGGTCCTCGCGCTGGGCGATGCGAAGATGACGCCGAAGTCGGTCGGATTCATTGGGTGCGTGCAGCTGCACGTAGGTTGACCATTATCGGGGCCGAGTAGCTCCGCGACCGAGCTGATTCCCGGAAGCGTGGCAAGCGTCGGCAAAGGTCGGGCAGCGTAGACGTCGGCGTCAAAGCCATGCACGGCAACAAACTGGGGAAACGCCGACTCGGTCCGGCGACCGGCTGCGGTGGCGGCGAGCACCATCCCGCCCACGACACAGATCAGTACCGCAATAGAGAACCAGGATCGCCATCGGCGACGAAAGCTGGCGCGGAACATCACCGCAACGGTCCCCACAAGCCCCCTCCCGAACTCAGAACGGCTGCACTTCACCGTTATTCTCCGACGGCAAGCCTTGCCGGGCAATGTGGCCAGTACGCGAGCTCCTTTAGTGTTAGCACCCCGGCGCGTCTTGGACCGCTCTACTCAGGGCTGGAGCCAGAGGGACCATTGTTCGCAGCCAGACTCGCAAGCATGGTCCGGCAGGGACACCCTAAGGCGGGCAAGACTCGGCTGGGGATGTGGGCTGCGTGATGTTGGAGACCGTTGTCCGTGCTGAGAGGGATGACATCGCCGCCAACGACACCGCGTGACGGCGACAATAGTGGCCAGTGTTCGAACCAGAAACTGCCCGGTCTTGTCGCTCCGATGTGTCGCAGGGCTGTCCACCCATCTGTAGAACGCTCACAGAATCACGTCATCCGTGTGCACGCAGAACGATCGTCATCGAACGACAGGTACATACCGGTCGACGGTTCTTGTTCGTCCTCGCCCGCTCAGGACGCCGATTATCTCCCTGCGACGGGCCGCAAGGCCCTTGGATCGCCGACGGCCACCGTGCAGTGGGACGCCGGAGCCGTGGCGGCGCGCCTCGACAAGCCGCAACCGGCGGGAGCTCGCCCTGCCAAGCCAGCTGGCGTTGTGCGTTAGGCGCCTGGCGACTGGTAGGTCATCTCTCTTGCCCGCTCGGCGATCGAGGCGAGATCGCTGGCCTCGATCAGTTCGTGCGTCTCGAAACGTGCGAACGCGCCTGAACTGGTAACCGCCAGGCTCAGCGCGGCCGCCATGTGCGAGTCGGGCAGAACGAGGACGGCCGCACCGTCGTACTGTCCGAACATCCAGTAATACGACTCAAGGCTGCCCCCGGCCGACTTCGCCAACTCCCGGACGACAGCTGCCCGGTCCGAGGGCTTGGCGACGAACCGCTTGGTTGCCTCCCCGGTGAGGCTGAACAGAATCAGGTACTTTGCCACTTCTACCACCCCCCACGCGAAAGGACATAGGTCCAGTTTCTACGTTGCCGGTCAGTATCGCGCGGGCTGTCCCCGGCTTCAACGTCATCGGCCGGGACTGCCCCCTCCGCTGATGACAGCTCTTTCCTTCCCGGCCGCTTGGTCCTAGCGTGTGAGCCATGATCCGACTGCACGGTAGGTCGCCCTTGGCGACACAATTGCCGCGCATGGCCGGGGCCCGATAGACGCGTTCGTTGTGATCACGCCGGTTACGGGTGCATCGCGCCATGAGATGCGGAACGACGGGTCGGAATCGGACTAGCCGACCCCACGGCGACGCACGCCATCGACCAGAAGGATGAGTGCGGCAACGCTGCATTCGACGAGGCTGCCCTGGGGGAACGCGACCACGTGTGCCGCAGCCCGTCGAGGGGGTCTGATGAGCAGAAAGACGAGGTCGTTGGCGGCGTTCCTCGTCTTCGCGCGAATTCTCGGAGCATCCAGCACGCCGATAGCTTCGGCGATCGGGTCCCGTCGTGCTCGCGTCGAGGCAGGGGTCGCGGTTCCCGGTCCGGGTCCTAGTCGGATCCGTCGCGGTCGGATGTTTCGAATCGCGGCCGGACTCGAGGTGGGGCTGGCGGTCGCCACGCCATCTACCGCGCCGACTCGCCAGTGGGCGTGGCGGTGTCCTGAGGACAAGTGCGCGCATACCACGAAAGCGCGTCGCCACCCGGATCGACGCCGCTCAGAATGGGTACTCGGCCTCCTCCGGTGCCCCCGGACGTGCACCCGGAGGAGTCCCGAACGCGCCGACAGCTCGACGACTCCATCGTCGCTCACGTGGTAGCCCCCCACTGAGATCCCGTGCCTCTGGCAGTGACGAACCTCCAGCCGCCTGACCTGCTTTGCGGACGACCACCTCATCTCCGAAATGCCATCGCGCCAAGTCGGGATCTTGGGTTTGTTACCTATAACATCATCCGAATGGCCTCGACGCTCCTCAGCTCTTAGCGTCAGGGCCCGAACAAGAACAGAGATCCAGGAGAGGTCGCGTGCCCGCTGTCTCTGTTGAACATCTCGCAAAGTCCTACCAAGGGACCGAAGCAGTAAGGGACGTCGCCTTCGAGGTGAACGAGGGCGAGGTCTTCGCGCTGCTCGGGCCGAACGGCGCAGGCAAGACCACGATCATCGAGATCCTCGAGGGCTTTCGCAAGCGAGACCGCGGTCACGTTTTCGTGCTCGGTTATGACCCGGCAGACGCGGCAACCAGCCGCCAGCTGCGGGAACGCATGGGGGTTGTGCTCCAGGAGCTTGCCGTCGAGCCGTTCCTCTCGGTCCGCCAAGCGCTCACGCGCAATGCCGGCTACTACCCGAATCCGCGGTCGGTTGACGAGGTGATCGAGCTCGTTGGGCTCGCAGACAAGGCAGACGACAGGGTGAAGTCGCTCTCCGGTGGTCAGCAGCGCCGCCTGGACCTCGGGCTTGGCATCGTCGGGAACCCGAGTCTGCTCTTCCTCGACGAGCCCACCACGGGTTTCGATCCCTCGGCGCGACGAGGAGCCTGGGAGGTGGTCCGTGCACTGACGGGTGGAGGGACGACAGTCGTCCTCACGACCCACTACATGGACGAGGCCGAAGCACTCGCGGATCGTGTCGCGGTGATCAACGCCGGTCGGATCGTCGCCGAGGGCGCCCCAGAGTCACTGGGCGGCCGGGACGTGGGCGAGTCGAACATCCGTTTCCGCCTGCCGGCAGGTGCGGCGTCGACGCTTCCCGTCCCGGCGAAGGTCTTGAACAACGGTGTCTACGAGTTGAAGACGGACAAGGAAATCGAGGTGCTGGCCGCCCTCACGAACTGGGCCCTCCGGGAGAACGTGGAGGTAGTGGGCTTGACCGTGGAACGACTCACCCTTGAGGACGTCTACCTGCGATTGACCGGCTTCGAGTCCGACGTTGAGGACTCGCTCGTCCAGCGATCGGAAACACGTAATGGGGGGTCAGACTCCTTCGCGCCGCTTTCGCGGGGTCGGCGACCTGAAGCTGGCGGGTCGCCAGGTCTACTACGAGCAGCTCAATTTCTGGCTGAACCCGATCGGCGCCGTCTTCACGGTCGGGTTCTCCGTGGTCTTCCTCGTCCTTGTCGGCTCGACCGCAGGGCACCAGCGCAGCAGCGCCATCGGTGGCGGCCTCCTCATCGGATACTACGTCCCGGGGTTCATCGCTTATGGAGTCATGGCCGCTTGTTTCAACATGTTGACCATCAATCTTGTCGTGAGGCGAGAGATGGGGCTCTTGAAACGCGTACGACTTTCGCCGCTTCCCACCTGGGCCATGATGGCGGCCGTCTCTGTCAATGCGCTGATCATCTCCCTCGTCCAAGTGGTTCTCGTGTTGCTGATCGGGCGGTTCGGATACAACGTCCCGTTCCCGCAAGACCTCCCCGCTCTCGTCGTCGTCCTCGTCGTCGGCGCGGCTTCATTCACGGCCCTCGGTCTCGGAGTGAGCACCTTGATCCCGAACCAGGAAGCAGGGGCGCCTGTTACGAGCATCGTCTTCTTCGTCCTGCTCTTCCTGTCCGGGCTGTGGTTCCCCTTGGCGGCGAACTCGGGGCTGGCGAAGTTCTCGTCTTATCTGCCCGTCCGGCACATGATCGTCGCTGTCTACGACGCGTCGATCGCTCAGAAGGGCGTCTCGAGCTGGCCGTGGCACGACCTTCTCGTCATGGCGATTTGGGGTGTCGGGGCAGTTCTAGTGGCTGCGCGGCGCTGGAGCTGGGCTCCGCGCCAGGCCAGGCGTGGCCGTGCCCGGGGCTTCTCAAGCTTCGGCATGATGAGCCGTCGCCAACCCGGGTGAAAAGGAGATCCAGGAATCGGATCGATTCGCGCCTCACCGGTGCCGTGGATCCGATCTAGCGCGGCCGACGTGACAGCGCGCCAGCCCTTGACACAGCGGCGCCGGACACCTGAGCGAGGACACAAGGAACGGCCCCGGCGCTCCCCGCTCGTGTCGGGACCGTTTACCGTATGGCGCACCGAGTACTGGCTGTCTGCTGCCACTTCGATACCTCAGGGGTTCCAGTCCAGACGAACTGACCGAGGATGGCGAGTGCACGCTCGCGTACCGGAGGGCGGGTCCCCACAGGTCGATTCGGGCGCGAGCCAAGAAATTCAGTGCAGCTTCACATGCTCGCTCAAGATGTCCTGATATGCGGCCTTCGATCGATACCGGATGGCCTGGCGGCTTCGACGTCCGTTGGAGGGGGACCGGCTTCCCCGGTCCTCGGGCACATCGAGGACGCGACATCCAGATACCGCACTCGGTCGGAACGACGGACTATGCGGTCCTGTCCTCGAAGTCCGACGATCCGAGCATGCGATCCTCTCCTTGAGGGTGTTTCATTCGGTTCGTAGCAGCAAACCCGTCGGCGTGCGGGCGGCGATCCGACCAGGAATGACCGCGACCAGGTTGGCGAGCACGATCGCCCCCAGTCCGATCGCCGTCACGAGGAGGGCGGGGATGGCCGGGGCCGGGATGGCCTGGATGCCCTGGGCGAACAGATCCCACAGCCAACGGCCGAGCGCGATCCCGAGTGGCACGCCCACCGCGGTCGCGATCAGCATGGCTACCGTGGCCTGCCAGGCGACGACGGTCGCCAGCTGACGCCCGGACAATCCGAGCGTCTTCATGATGGCGAGGTCGCGACGGCGCCGGCGGACCGAGGCCACCAGGGTGATGCCGAGCGCCGCCACCGCGCCAGCGGCCAGTCCCGCCCCGAGGACGTCCGGGATGATCTCGATGGAGCGGGAGTTGACGATCACCTCCGGGCGCAGCACCGCGGTGGCGCCGCTCGCCGGCTGGTCCGCGTCGGCGCGGTTGATCTCGCGGGTGACCTCGGCCAGGGACCGCAAGGCCGCCGGCGAGTCGCCGCCCTTGGTCCGCACGAAGAAGACCTGCGGCCCGGGGATCGTGTTGCCCTGAGCGTTGCGGATGGCCGGGGGGATGAGCTGATCGTCGATGAGGGCACCAGTCCCCATGCCCGGACCCATGATCGCCGGCATCGTCGCCTCCCCGGCCACCACGAGACGGGTCATCCGACCCTGTCCGGTCCCCACCTCGACGCTCGCCCCGAGGTGGGTGTGCAGGGCGGCCATAGTGCTCGCACCGAGCACGATCTGGTCTGCCGAACGCAGGTCGACGCCCTCGAGCACCGGCGGCTGCACGGCGGCCCCGGGGCGCATGCCGATCACTGGGAGGTTGCCGTGGCCGTCGATGTCGGCCTTCGAGAAGTAGGCCCCGGAGAACTGGGTGACTGACGGGTCGCCGGCCAGCAGCTGATCGGTGATGTGGGCCGGGAGGTCCTCGTCGCCCGAGAACCCCGAGAACAGGGCGTAGTTCCAGTTCCACCCGTACAGGGCCGGGTGGCCGATGAGGGAGTTGAGGCTCGACCCGAATGTCACAGTCGCGACGATGACCAGAACGGCCAGCGTGGCGCCCAGGATGGCCGAGCGGACGGGCACGGCCTCGCGGGACCCCGCAGGCTCGAGCGCGAATCGCACCCCGGTCATGGCCGGCGCGGGCAACCCCGACGAACCCACCGCGCGCATCACCACCGAGGCCCGTTCCGCCTGCTGGCTGCGCCGACGCACTCGCTCTGGAGTCATGCGCAGCTCCAGTCCCAACGCCACCGCCGACAGGATCACCACCAGGGCGAGACACCCGAGCCCGAGCACGGTCCAGTCCCACCCGAACAAATAGGGGTAGACGGGACGCACCGGCCCGAGGGGGAAGAGCGGGGAGACGAAGAACGCGACCACCGAGGCGAACAACGCCCCGGCGACCACGGCGGCGACCGTGCCGAGGGTCGCGTCGGCCGCCGTGGTGGCGGGGCCGGCCCCGAGCGCCCGCAGCGTCTCGAGATCGAGTGCCTCGATGCGTCGCTGGCGTCCGATGATCTGACTGACGATCACGAGTGCGGCCAGGGCGGCCAGGGCGCCGAACACGACCAGCGCGATCGACTCGGGCTCGATGGCCCGTTCCGCCAGCTCGACCGCCGGCGCGCCGGAGCGAAATCCCACCGCGGCGAGCAGTTTGCTTGGGAGCATCCGCGACAGCTCGGACTCGACCGCCCCCTCCCGGCCCGGGGTGACCCACAGCGAGCTATACGAGTAAGTAGCGCAGCAGGTGTCGATACGGCTGGTGAGGGCCGGGGTGACCAGGACCTCGGCTGTCCCCGCCGCGTCGTAGTCGTCGTTGACCACGTCCTGGGGGAACACCACGAGACCGACAATGCGCAGCCGCGCCCGAGCCACGGCAGGCGGGTTGTTGGTCGACGACAGAAGCTGTGCGTCCGAGTTGAAGGTGAACGTGATCGTCGAGCCGACGTGGATGCCGAGCTCCTTCCCGGCCTGCGCGTTCATCACCGCTTGGCCCGGGTCGGCCAGGTCGGGGATGCGGCCTGAGACGAGCGTCACCCGGTCCTCGGTGAAGTACTCGGTTCCCACCGAGCCCTCGAGGGAGGGGGGCTTGGCACCGGGGCCAACCCGGAGGTGGGCGCCGAGCAACTGGTCGATGTTGGCATCGAAGCCGACCACGGTTTGCTGGCTTTCGACGTAGGGCAACGCGGCGATTCGGCTCTCGGTGGCGGGGCGGTAGCCGCGGGTCTCCGCCGGCCCGAGGGCAGGGTTCAAGAAGGAGGCAAACACCTGAAGGTCGGCCGGCTTGGTGCTGGTCAGGTAGACCGGGTACGAGGACTGGGTACGACGTGCGCCAGCGATGGCCCCGAGGGCGGTGCCACCCACCAGCCCCAACAGGAGAACGATGCTCAGGTAACCCCCGCGTCTCTGGCGGAAAGTGGCCCGGAACCGGTACCACGCCGGAGCGAGCATCTGTCTCATCGTCACCCATCTCCCATCCCGAGAGACCGTATGGCCAGGAGCCATTTCGCGTCGCCACGCCCGCACACGACTCAGCGTTTCGCAGTGTCCTTAACAAGCCAAGAGCGTCAGCATGTTAAAGGCTCTTCGTGCCAGCATCCCCGCCCGACAACGACGGCGAGGCACCGGACGAGGACCACTACTCAACCCCCTCGCCAACTCCGGGTCCAGGTCACCCCGGTCCCGGCATCAGGAAGGTCGAAGGCCACCCGATAACGCTCCAGGGGCCAGGACGGTCAGCGCTCGACACGCGTACCGGTCGATCGATACGACCCTTCCAAATCTGACGCCAATAGAAGAGCCGGAGCGAATGACGAGGCCTCTCTGTTGAAGAAATAGTTGAACTGTCTCGCCGTAGCCACGGATTGTCTTCTCCGAGCGGTTGCGTGCTCGAAGGCGACGGCCCCAGCTTTCGAGATACTCATCGACCTCGCCGGCTTCGGCATCAGCGAGTCTTGTTGCGGCGCGGTCCCTAGGGGCTGCCAACACCGACATTCTGGCCGCGCCAGACTTTGCCCTACCTGTGTGAGCAGGTCTGGGTGCGCTGTGCGCTGTGCTCGGTGTCCTTTGTACTGCATAAGTCCAGGTAGATGGCACTTTGTGGGCGCTGACGGACTTGAGCCGCCGACCTGCTCGTTGTAAGC
>CAVSHA010000015.1:0-193750 GCA_963727645.1 uncultured Acidimicrobiaceae bacterium | reverse complement strand
ATTCCGGAAAGATCGACGAGCGGAAGAACGGACTCGACGGCTCCGTAGGTGTCAGTGACCAGCTTGTGACCCATCCACAACGTTACCCGGGCGATCATCGCGGTGAACTCATCGACCTCGATGCCGTGGAGATGCGAGATCGTGTACGAAGGGAGTGTTTCGGGACGTGGAAGACCAGTGGAGGCTGCCAGCTCGGCCACACGCGCTTTCGCGTCGTGCTCAAGGCGACGAATCTCCCGGTAGGCGACATAGAGGAAGTTCCCGCAACCACACGCCGGGTCGAGGACCTCGAGTGCGCACAGCTCGTCGAGGATCGCGACAAGCTCTGCGGGCGTCCCAGCGGCGGCGATCCGCTCTGTCCAAGGCTCGACGATCGAGGGACGGACGATCCGCAGGATGTCGATCTCATGCGTGTAGTGCGCCCCGAGTTCGAACCGGCGTTGTTCGCCGAGGCACCCTTCCATAAGCGAGCCGAAGATCGTCGGGTCGACGTCGCGCCAGTCGAACCGGGCCGCTTCGACGACAAGCGCCAGCTCGTCTGAATCGAGGTGCACTCGCGCCGGGGAAGCGAACAGTCCGCCGTTCACGTATGGCGCTCCGTGATAGAGGCCACCGCGTGCGGACTGGTCGGCGGTGGCGAGCACCGAAAACAGATGGCCAAGCTCGGCCGCAGACGACCGTCTCGGATCTGCGATAAGCGCCTCGACGATCTGTTCGACCGGATCTCCTCCAAGCAGACCTAGGCTCTCGGCGAAGAGGCACCAGACCAGCTGGAGGACGAAGTAGCGGATATGGCTGATCTCATCGGGCGAGGCCCGACCCGAACGCCGCTCGTAGAGGCGGCCCACGACGGCTGCAGCATCGGTCGTGAGCCTCCGGCGATGCGCGAGGAAGAGCGGCTCCTCGTCCGCTAAGAAGTAGAGCGCCTCGTAGCGATCTGGCAGCTCGGCGAGGTCGAAGCTGTCGAGCGGTGCCGAGGGGAACCGCCCGGGTTCCCAGACCTCGAAACGTTGGAACGCGGAGAGCACGACGAAGCGCGCCGCGGCGAGACCGGCTGCAGGGTCGTCGGAGTGATGCCAGTACTCGAGCGCCTGGACGCGGTGCCCGGCGAGACGATCGGCCTCACCGGGCCGCTTCATCTCAATGATCGCGACGCCGGGGTAGAGGCAGTCGACGATACCGCCTGAGCCCTGCGGGTCCTCGAAGCGGGCGACCTCCTTGCGGTCGGCCCCGTAGGCAGCGAAGAGCTCGTTCAGGAAGGTTTGCGCCTCGGACCGCTCCGTACCCGCGTAGTTGCCCCAGCGACCCATGAAGCTCCGCAGCGCCTCCTGGATCTCGTCCCCAGAGCGGAGGCTCACTCGCTAGCGGCCTCCACGGGGAAGAGGACGAGTGGCCCGGTTTCGGGCTCACTTTCGGACGGGAAGAGAGCACCTTGCGGGTCGGCTAGGTAGCCGTCGTGGTGGAGTCGCCGGCGACTTGCGTCGAGCTCACGGGCGCTTCGTTCTAGTGCGGCCACGATGATTGGATCGGCGTCCATTCGACGGGCGAGCGTACTGGCGGCGCGCCGGACGCGTCCTGCCGCAGCCTCTATTGCGACCATCGCCTCGCCGAGCTCTCGCAGCGTCGCCTCACGGGCTGCTTGCTCAGGGCTCAGCCCCGTCTGTGTCGGTCCGGAGGTCACGTGCTCATCGTAGCGAGGTGGTGCGCGACTGCGGCGACCGTCTCGGAGTCCGAGGCGACAAGGTTCGTTCACGCCTCCATAACAGCGCGGCCGGTTCGACGGTTGGAATGGGCACCGCCTCCACGGCTGCGGGGCAGCTCGTTGCGACGAGCTGATTGGCGACGAAGCAGCTGTAGACCTCGGCCTGAACCCTCATCCGCTCAACTGCACTGCCTTCGCGTCAAGAAGGGACGGCCTATCGGGTGATACCAACGGCCGCGGCGATCTTGCTGGTCACCACGAGCAGGTACTTCGCGGTGTGGGTTCGCTCGTCGCGCTCGACTGGAACCGCCTTCTCGGCCATCGAGTGGTCCAGCCGTTGGTCCAGTTCAATAAGCCGTGCCCCCGCCTGATTGCCCACGCCGGGTGGTAGAGCTCGCGTTTACAGGCGAGGCGCACTGGATCGATTTCATCCCGCGGATATCCCGCGGCCGCTGCCGTTCATGCGTATTCGCCACCGACCACGTACCCCCTCTGACCTGCTATTTCTGTACGACGTAGTTCGTCCCCGTACGCTCGAGCCAGCCTTCCAAGCTGGTCATGCCGGTTCGATCCCGGTCGCCCGCTCCAGGTCAGAGCCGGATATCGCTTTCGATGAGCGAGTTGAGGGCCACTAGAGAGCCACTTCCTTCAGAGCGCGAGACCGCGTGACTCCACTTCGGGTACCGTCAAAACGTGGCTGGACGATCGAGCTTCGGAGCGATCAAGAAGCTCCCGAGCGGGCGCGTGCGCGCCTGGTACGTCATCGACGGGGTACGGCACACGGCCGGCCACACGTTTCCAAACAAGGCTCAGGCCGACTAGTGGCTCAAAGACGAGTGGAACCGCCGGCGATCGGGCACCTGGACGGACCGACGAGGCCGCACCACGCTGCGCCAGTTCGTCGAAGAGGTTTGGTGGCCGACGAACGTCGATCTCTCCCTTCGGACGCGCGAGCTGTACGCGGGACTTCTCAAGAACTGGATCTACGCCGAAGTGAAGCGGCCAGCTCGTCCGTCGCTCCTTCTTGGCGACACTCCTGTCATGCAGATCACCGAGGACGAGATCGAGCAGTGGTACCTGGCGTGCAAGGGTCGCAACCATGCCGTCACATGTGCGAAGGCCGACCGTCTCTTCTCTGAGATCATGATCTTCGCCGACGAGAAGCGAGCAGTTGTCCGCACCCCGTCCACATCAAAGGCGCGGGCGCGGAGAACGCACCGGAGCGGAAGGCTCTCACGGTCGACGAACTGGTCGCGCTATCCGACGCGATCGAAGCTCGCTATCGGGCAATGATCCTGCTTGCGACCTTCGGCGCAATGCGTTGGTCGGAGTCTCTTGCGCTCCAACGGCGCGACATCTATCTCGATCGCAAGATGGTGACGCTCCGTCGGGTCATCGTCGAGCCGGACAAGGGCGAGAAGTTCGTCGGACCGTTGAAGGAGCGCGACGAGAAAGCCACGCGGCGAGTTGACTTGCCCGACGAGCTCGTTCCTGTGCTCGAGGACCACTTGAAGCAGTTTGTCGGCACGCAACCGACCGCCTGGCTCTTCGAGGACCCCGACAAGGGGCTACTGGCCCGATCCCAGTTTCGACTTCTCCTCGACAAAGCGAAGGAGGTGACCGGACTCGACGACGTCACCTTTCACGTGCTGCGACACACTGGTGCCACCTGGTTCGCGGAGGAGGGCGCCACAGTTCGAGAGGTTATGGAGCGGCTCGGGCACCGCAGTGAACGCATGGCGATGCGCTATCAGCACGCCGCCACAGAGCGAATGCGTCAGCTCGCTTACGGCATGGGCGGTCGGCTCGGCGATCTGCTCGGCACGGCTTCGAAAGCAAAGTCGGAAGCAGAGGCCAGCTGAGTCGCACGCGTCATGGCGGTCCACGGGACGCGGCAATGTGACAGGTCCCTGGGATGACTGGGATGGGGCTTTATCCACGGAAGGCTCTCAGCCCTGCGTTGGGTAACTCGGGAGCGAGTGGGACTTCAGGAGCGGTCGCGGGAGTAGGTGTCGCCGAGAGCGGTGCCGTATTTGTCATCAGATCCCCTTTGAGCGAGCGCCTTTGATGCAAAGTCACCCACCCTGTTGGCAAGTGGATCGTGATCACGCCGACCGTCCGTGCTGCCGGTTCGCCCACCTGCACTTCGTCTCACTGGGCTTGCTTCCGCTGTTGAGGAAACGAGGGAGCGCCTTAATCACCGATGGTATGACGAGTACAGCGATTATGGCTATCCACGTCGCATTATCGATAGTACGACGAAAGCATCGATAATCGCTATACTCGTCGTATGAATGGCAGTGACGCCCGCGCCGCGGTCGCCGCCAACGACCTGAGCGACTGGCTCATCGCGCACGGCCAGCACTTCGTGACGTCTGATGCCGTCGCAAAGATCCTCGGCGTGCCGAAGGACCAGGCAACCACGATGATCGCTCGCCAGAAGGCACGCGGGCGAATCTTCTCACCCACCCGCGGCGCATATGTCCCGATCCCTCCCGAGTACCGAAACTGGGGTGCCGTGCCGGCGAACCACTTCGTCGACGCGTTGATGCAGCACCTCGGCCATCCCTATTACGTGGCATTCCTCACCGCCGCCGAAATCCACGACGCGGCGCATCAACGCCCCCAGGCGTTCCAAGTCATCACCGATGTGCAAGTGCGCGACAGGTCATTCGAACGAGTCCGACTTGAGTTCGCCCGAGACCTCAGCGTCGCCCGACGTTCGGTCGACGTCGTGAACACGCCCACTGGGACGATGCGGGTCGCTTCCCCAGAGGTGACGGTGCTCGACCTCGTCGCATGGCCGAGGCACGGAGGCGGCCTGTCGAACGTCGCGACCGTGATCGGGGATCTCCTCGTCGACCGAAAGCTCCGCGAGCCCGCGCTGCTCGAAGCAGCGTGGACCTACCCGAACGCCGTGGTGCAACGCGCCGGATGGCTTCTCGACAAGATGGGTGAAGAAGTCGACGCGCAGATCGACACCGGCAAGCTGGCGAGCCTGTCGAAAGAGCGCCGCCGAATCCCAGCGCGACTCGACCCCGCGGACAAGCGATCCGGCCTGCTCGACAAGAAGTGGAACCTCCTCGTCAACGCGGACATAGAGCCGGATCTGTGATCCCGCAGGCGAACATCGTCGAATGGTCGAACGGAGTACCGTGGCCCACGATTGAACAGGTGGAACAGGACCTCCTCCTGTCACGCCTCATCATCGAGATCTCGGAAGACCCCTATCTAGGGAAGGAGCTCGCCTTCCGAGGCGGGACCTGCCTGCACAAGCTCCACATCGTGCCGGGACTCCGCTACAGCGAGGACCTTGATTACGTCCGTCGCACGGCCGACGGCATCGGTGACGTCTTCGATGCCCTGCGGGCCATCGGAGATCGGCTCGGCATGGATGGCCGCACGGCGCGCGGCACGCACCCGAAGGTCTACCTGCGCGCGCCGTTCGAGTCCGGGTCCGGGACTATGCGGATCAAGATCGAGGTGAACACCCACGAGCGCTCGCCGGCGCGAGAGCTGATCCGCCACCCGTTCACCGTCGAATCAGCGTGGTACGAGGGCACCGCGGACGTGCTGACCTTCTCCCGCGAGGAGCTCGTCGCCACCAAGCTGCGAGCGCTCTACCAGCGACTCAAGGGTCGCGACCTTTTTGATCTCTGGCTCGCCCTCGACCGTCTCCGCCTCGATCCCTCCGAGATCGTGGCAAGCTTCGCCCCGTACCGCCCGGAGACGTACTCCGCCGTGCTCGCAGAAAGGAACCTCAGGGAGAAGCTCGGACGACCGGCGTTCCGCGACGACCTCACGCCCTTGGTCCGTGCGATCCCTAAGGAGTACGACGTGATGATGGCCGGTGAGCTCGTCATCGCTGAGCTGTTCTCGAAGCTCGACGGGTAGGCCCGAGCAGCTCGATCATCGTGATCATGAGGAAGATGGTTGTCGTGAGGATGAGAAACACGACCACGTGCCGCCGGTCCGGAGGACATCAGCTGTCTGGCGAGCCCGCTCCATCGCCGTAGACGATTTCGGCGGGCGTGAGATCGGCCTGAATGCCGGCGGAGCGCGCGGTGAACACCATCGTGTAGTCGCCAGTGACGAGACGGACCGGTCCACCTTGCCGACCCGCAAGGTACTGAGCGCGTCGCGTCATTTCAGCGTCGTCGTTCGTTTGGTGAGACCATGGGCCACGGTCGCAGATCCGCGCCGTCGGCCCACCGACTCGAACCGCCGTCTAGCGCAAGCGACATGGCGCCCCATCTGGGTCGACGCGACGACCGGCTGGCGAGATCAGCGCACATACATAGACGGGTCCGCGCACGTCAGGCAATCTGCGTCGCGAGTTCGCTTCCGCGCGACCAGGGCGCGACCGGCGCGCGAGAATGCCGGCATGCGCAGCATCGGCGTCGCCTTGGCGGCGATCGCCGCTGCCACAGTTGGTCTCGGCGCGAGCCTTTTGGTCGGCGGAGACGGCCAGTCAACCGAGCGCCGCGGCGTCGCCGTTGCGTTCCCACGACCTCGGCCCAGACGCCTTCTCGGTCGTCGCTTGCAGCATGCGCACGCGCTGTGTCGCGCTCGGCCCAGGCGGCTGGCAGGCGACGAGCGATGATGGCGCGCGTAGCTGGAAGCTCCGAGTCGATCCGGATCTTGTCGGGCTCACCCCCGACGATCTCGCCTGCCCGACACCGCGGCGCTGTGTGGCAATCGCGACTCCGGTTGTCACCTCGAGCTTGCCCTCAGACGCCAGCACCCGAACGGCAGCGTTTCTTGCTCCGTCCGATGTCCTGCTCGTCAGCACCGACGGAGGGAGTTCCTGGCGCCGCGCCAGCGGGCCGGGCCGACTCTGGTTGGGCGGGCTGTCTTGTCCGACGGCGGCGGTTTGCTACGCGAGCGCCGAGACGCGTGGGAAGCCGGATCGGCGCTTTCTCATCGACACCTCGGACGGAGGGCTGAACTGGGCCGCGGGCCCGAAAGCGCCGCCAGGGAGCCTC
Source organism: uncultured Acidimicrobiaceae bacterium (assembly GCA_963727645.1). Taxonomy (GTDB): domain Bacteria; phylum Actinomycetota; class Acidimicrobiia; order Acidimicrobiales; family Bog-793; genus Fen-455. The sequence goes on along the minus strand of CAVSHA010000015.1, from coordinate 187,063 downwards.
GGCGCGATCTCTTGTCCGAGCGTCGATCGGTGCTTCGCGATCGGTGGGCCGTCAGGATTGGCGCTGACGACCGACGGCGGCGTCACCTGGCAACTCGAGCACGACTCGACGAGGCCCGCCGAGGCACTGCCGCTCTCTGTCATCCAGTGCGCGACGCTGAGCCGCTGTGTCGGCCTGGGCGAGGCCGTCGGGCCGCTGCAGCCTGGCAGAGGGTTCCCCTGGATGGCGCTGTACGCCGTCTCCACGACCGACGGCGGCAAGAGCTGGCGTCGCGCGCTCGTGCAAGACAACTACTCGCAGATGATGATGCCGGGCATTACGGCCGCAGGCTGCATGAACGGCGGACGCTTCTGCGTGGCCGTGAGCGCCGGGGGGACGATCGGCGTGACCAGAAACGGCGGGCTCAGCTGGAGCCTGGTGGCTGAGAGGCGCGGGCCGTTCGAGGCTCTCGACAGCGCAACCTGCGCGGCGGCAGTTGGATGCTTGATTGCCGGCACGGCACTTGACGGAGGGGGACTCATCGCCTCGGTGGGTCTCATGAGTGGGCTCGGCAGCAAGACCGCGCCTGTTATTTCCGACGCGATGGCTGCTTCGCGTTCAAGTGCGCCGACGCAGTATGCGGTCGTCGCGCGCCTGCACAGCTTTGGGGGCGAGTGGACGTCGCTTTCATGCCCGGACTCGGGCTACTGCGTGGCCGTAGGAGGTGGCCCGGGCCAGGAGCCACCGCTTTTCGCTGAGGTGATGACGAGTAGCGACGGAGGCTGGAGCTGGACCGAGCAGCGCCCGCCGTCCGGGGTCCTCGGGCTCGGCGCGGTCGACTGTCCGAGCGTGAGTCGATGCTATGCAACCGGGCTCGCTCTGCTGCCGCCAAAGCAGCAGACGCAGCTCACGAACGACATCGCCGTCCTGCTCGAGTCGGTCGACGGTGGGCGGCTCTGGCGGCGCGTTGGCGCTGCGCCAGGGCTCGTCGATCTCAACGCGATCAGCTGCCCCGAAGTGGCGACCTGCTTTGCCGCCGGGGACACCGTGACGGGCGAGGACGGCAGCTCTGACGCGGTCGTCGTCACGACCAACGGAGGAGCACGCTGGCACGAGGACGCGGTGCCAGCGGTGCAGTCGGGCATTCTGCTGAACGACATCTCCTGTCCGAGCGTGTCGAACTGCTGGGTAGGCGGGGGGTCAGGCCTTTTGGCGACGACCGACGGCGGGCTCACCTGGCGGCAACTCGACTCGGGCTGGGTCGATTCGCTGAGCTGCCCAAGCGTGCGGCGCTGCGTCGCGATGGGCGTCAGCGGCGGCAAGGGCTGGGAGCTCGTGGGCACCGGCCTTCGGGATCAGTTCGTCACCGGTTCAGCGCCGGCGTTCCAGCCGGACCCGAGCGAGGTCTGCCCCTCAGGCTCGGTGTGCATCGCGGCGGGATCGACGGGCGAGGCGCTGTCGCGTGCGACGGCTTTCGTCAGCCGCAACGGAGGTCGCAGCTGGGCGAACTTATCCCTTCCGTCCCTGGTCGCCACAGCAGGAGGCTTCGAGGCGCCGACAACGTACGTCCCGTGGCCACAGCAGATCGGTGACGCACCGGCCTACACCGCGATCGCCTGTCCGTCCGTCCGTCACTGCGTCGTGCTCGGTAGTGGCGCTGACACGGAGGTCGCGACTAGCAGTTGAATGTCGCGCTGCAAGCGCGTCGTTACTCCGGGTTCACTCAGAGCGGCGATTTCGGGCGCCGGTTGACCTCGGCGGCGAGTGAAACCACCTGGGCTTTCTTCGTCGGGCGGCCAGGTTGACGATGACATCTCTGAGTTGACACGCGGGGTCCCTTCAAAAGACCCCCTCGGCGCTTAGATTCAACGCTGAGACCCGCTGGCGAGGCGCCCCCCTGGTTGCCCGGATCTCCCGAACCCGGTGACGAGGGGGGCCGCAAGAAGTAACGGAGGTTGCCAGCGGGCCAAGACGTTCTGGGTCCGCTACGGAGTCAGGTCGTGTCTGCGATCAGGGAACGCCGCGCGTCGGACGCAGCCGTCGGCAATAGGGCCGACTCGAATAACCCCGTACGAGGCGAACGGGGCATCGCCAGTTGATATTGAGTTGGGCGCGCTCAAGCTCCAACAAGGTGTGGCGCAGACGTAGTGTCTGCTTCGTGCGGGGTTTCGCCTACCTGACTGCGACCATCCTCGTCGCTATCGCTATCGGAGTGGCAGTGAGCGCGTCGTCGTGGAGCGAACAGTCGTTGACAAACGCCAGTCCCCAGGGAAGCGCCTTCTGGGGCGCGCGCGCGACGACCCCCGGACAGGTCGTCTACTTTCCCGTCACGGTGCAGAACAACGGTGCTCAGCCCGCGGTATTGCTGTCCGCAACTCTGCTTCCCGTTCCGGGCTTTGCGACTCCGAAGCTCGTCCACCTCGTCGTGCTGGACGAGCACGAGGAACTGGTGACTTCATCGCTTGGGTGGCCGATCTCGAGCACCGGCTGCTACGTCCCTGACGGAGCGTGCATCGGAAAGGACAAGCTGTACAAGAGCCGGCCTCTTCGAGGTTTCGTGGTCCTCCCCCACGGTCGGCACGGTCCTGGGCCACTTCCGGACATGATCGAATACGGCGTGGTCGGGTCCCGCTTGGGGCGGTACGGCGTAGCCGGGATCCTGCTGACCTATCGAGTCGGGGAGGCTGTTCTTGCGGTTCGCCTCCTCGACGGAGGACTTGACGTCGTCGCGACCTCGGACGCTGTGAACTACTCGAACAAGGGATTCGACCCAGCATTTGAGCGGGTGCTCGACCGTAGCTGACGTATAGACGCGGCGCGTCTATACCCGAAGGATCAACACCTGGGTGAGCGAGGGAGATCCTGTCCCGACAATTGCCTCTTCGGCCGTCGCAAGGGGTTTCAACAGCTCGCGACGCTCACGAGCCTTGCCCCTGTTTGCCTGCCCTTATGCGACGCGTCACGAACAGGCGGAACCCAAGAAGACGCCTTTGAAGGCCCTCGTAATGCTCCCGTCGGTTTCGTCCGTCGCCGAATCCCCGAGTCCGGGGATCCTGAGCGATGGGCTACCGCCTTGTCGATGCATAACTGTCCGCTACGGACTGTTTCCTGTCGTCGGGCAGCCGAGCGAGAGGCTGAAGAGCGGGACGGTTGTGGCATCAGGGCCGCCGCTGTCGATGACGAATACGCCAATAGCGGTGCTCCCGTCGATCTCGTAGACCGGGATGGAGATGTTCCGGTTCTTCGAGGCTGCGTCCCAAGCCACAGCCTGAGCAGGTGAGTGCACCACGTAGTTGCCTGACGCGCAGTTGAGGTCGCTGGCCTTGACGTAGCCCTGGACCTTGCCTTGATCGATTATCACGGCAACAAGGTCGGGGATGCCGTTCTGGTTCGGCACGCCATAGGTCTGACCGCTCGCGTTGGTGCCCCACGGGGTCGTGACCCGGTTCACGTACACCGCTTGAAGTGTCCACAACGCGTTCGCACTGGTGTCGATGGTCACCGTGTGTTGGCCGGGCTGGAGCGGAACAACCTCCGTACTTCGTACCGAGGTTCCCGACGCGCCGCTGATGTCGGCGGGAGAGCAGCTCATGTATGAGCCGTCCGGAAAGTCGAACTTGCCCACCGATAGGCAGGTCAGGGTCAGCGAAACATTCGTCGCGGTGGCTGGCGCAGGTCCGAGGTCGACAGTCGCGGACCCCGTGCGGGTGGCGACGATGATGTTGCCGAGTTGCGTGTCCAACGGCGCGCCTGGTGGGGAAAGGACTCCTGCGGCCAGCGCGGCTCCACCTCCGACGAAGACGGAACCGGCAAACAGGCCGATACCCAGACGCCACTGCCAGCGACGCCGCAGGCGAGGAGCGCGCTCGACATTCGCGATCAGCGCCTCTCGCAGTGCCGAGGCAAAGACCGGGTCCATCTCCCGGGTGGTCATCGGAGCATCTCCTTCGTTATCTCGTCTCGATCTCCGGTCTGCGAGGCTTCCAGTGCCGAGGCCATTCGAGCTCGGGCACGATGAAGTCGCGTGCGCGCTGCGCCCTCGGAGATGCCAAGAGCGGTTGCCGCTTGGGCGGGTGAGTAGTGTTCGAACGCCGTGAGCGTGATGAGCGCGGCGTCCGATTTCGCGAGGGAGTTCAGCGCTTGTCTCACCTGCTCGACGACGGCGACCTCCCCGATGTGCTCGATCGCGACATCCCCAGCGCTACGGGCGTCGTCGGAGCGTGGCAGCGCGTCGATCAGCGCTCGATAGCGTCGCAGGCCGCGGGCATGATTACGCGCAAGGTTGGTCGTGGTGACCAGCAGCCACGGCAGCACGGTTCCGTCGACGACTCGTACCGACCTCCGTCGACGCCAGAGCTCGAGGAATGCGCCGGCCGTGACGTCTTCCGCGTCGTGCACATTCCCAGTCAACCGGAGCGCGTGACGATACACGCGGTCCCGGTGGCTATCGAAGACGGCGGCAAAACCGTAGCTATCGCCCCGGAGCGCAGCAGTCCAGGACGTGTGCTCCTCCGGAACAGCGGTGCACCTTCTCACCGACGACACCGAGCTGACGACCCAGGATGCCGCTGACATTCTCGGAATCTCTAGGACCTACGTCGTTCGCCTGGTGGACAACGGAAAGCTTCCGGCTCACCTAGTCGGAACCCACCGACGACTGCGAGCGGTCGACATCTTGGCCTACAAGACTCGTCGCGATGCTCGGCTCGCTGGAGCCGACGCCGTCGCAGAGGCTGACATCGCCGCCGGCGTTCCATACCGCTGATTCACCGCCCAGTCGACTTTCGATGCTGGTCGTGCTCGACGCGTGCGTGCTGTATTCACCGTCTCTCCGTGACCTGTTGCTGACACTCGCCGCCCTTGATGCTTTCGATGTGTGCTGGAGCGAACCAATCCTCGAGGAGTTGAGCCACAACGTCGTCGCCGACAACCCACAGCTGGACCCGATTCAGCGACGGCGACACAGCAGGCGGTCAACTCCTCGTCGCTGAGGTGGAGGAAAACAGAGCGGCGTGGAACTCCTGCACCGCAGTGACGGCATCGGCCCGAAGCGTCGCTTCGTCAATGTCCTCGTGATCAGTCGACATCTGGCTTGCGTAGGCGTCAGGACCTTGCGCGTCAGGCAGCTCGAAATTCGCGAGAAGATCGTCTAGGGCGGTGCGGATAGAACCTCCGAGCTCCCCCGAGAAGAGTTCACGTGTACGGCGTGCGGCTGAAGTGGGGCCGCCCAGGTTGTTGTGTAGAAGCACGAAGGCGATGTCGTACCAGTCTTTCGGCGCGCGTCTTTCGCGGGCCGCGCTCGCCTTGGCAAGAAGAAAACCGGAAAGTTCTGCGACTCGCAGCTGGACTACGTACAGGACTCCTCCGACCTTCGCCTGCAATTCTCGAGATGCCCAGTCTCTGGTGGCGAACCTGGTGCCTCGGAGGTTGACCGCCCCGAGGGACTCGCAATCATCGAATCCGATGGTTGCTCCAGCCGGCGCGCCGTCGAGGTCCGATAGGAACTCGAATTTCACGACTGCACGAGTGCCGCCGTCGTCCCAGAGCCAGCGCCAAGCCCGATGAGGGTCGACCTCGAACTCTGCGTTCGCGAGCGCGTTCTCGAGCCGCTTCGCGTTCGTCAAGCCGGCGACAATCTCGAGGTCGACCTGTACGTCGATGTCGGTCGTTCCAGCGTGAACGGCGCTGCTCTGCGAGCAGAGAAGTTCAGGAACGAGTCCTCCGAGAAGTACGAATTCCGGCGTCTGCCCGTAGTGGTGAACTACGCGTACGAGCGCCGCCTCGGCCGCAGCTCGAGCCACTCTGGTGCGGTTCGATTCTTCAGGCATGGGTGAGTTCGACCTCTTTGAGGTGTTCGGCAATCTCTTCACCGCGCACGCCAACATGAGCGACGTCCGCGTATACGCGCGGCCAGGGCGCTATCCAAAGTCCATCTCGTTGCGTCGAGAGCTTGTGCGTCGCTTTCGTCGGGAATGGCCGTAAGACGAGGCGACCGCTCTCGATCGGTCTGACGTCAGCGGCAGCGGCAGCCCGGTCGAGCTCGGTGAGGCTCACGGCGTCGACGTAGACCTCACCGGAGGTCACATTGGTGGCGAAGGGCGCGAGGATCGACGCCGCCATTGCGCCAGTGACCGCCCACTCGATCCCGTTCTTGTCCCAGCGCTCGCCGATCGCTTCAAGTGCGACGTAGGGGTGGTTCCAGGAGACACCGCAGCTGAGCGACAGTGGTTTGCGCTTGTCGGTGGCCGCGTCCGCGTACTCCTCGAGGAGCCGGTCCAGGTTCACAACTCTTCTGGCGGACTGTGGTCCTCGGCGGGCGGTCGACTCGAGATGACCACGGTCCTCGAGAAACCGCAGTGCGCGCGTTGTTGCCTCGACCGAATAGCCCGTGTGCTCTCGAGTGCTTGACACCGTCACTGTCTGATCAGGGTGAGTGAGGAGTGCCTCGGCGGCGCCCAGGACCGCCACGGTCCACTGCAGCGCAGGTCGAGAACGCGGGCCGTCGAGCCCGGGGCGCGAGACATCGATCAGCGCACCGTCTCTTACGAAATGAAGTTCAGCGCCTCCGGTCTCGTCCACCCAACCGAGGCCCGCGTTCAACGCCTCCTCACGTGCGCCTCGTGAAATCTCGGTACCGATGATGATTTCGGGTCTCGGTCGCGTGGTGAGAACATCGCGGACCTTGCGAAGGCCACAACGCCCGACCCAGCGCGCGCGAAACTCGATCGAGACAATTCTGACGCCCATATCGAGGGGATGAACTGGTCCATGCTTGAGCGGGCACGCGCGTACTGGTGCAGGTGTTGCTGCCTGGAGCGCAGCAAGCAAGCGGCGACGCGTCGGTGCGTCGATCGTGTCGGTATACATCGCTAGTAAGTATACCTTGGCGAATCACCAATGTATCTATAATTTCAAGGTCACTAGAAGCTGGACCAGATCGGGCAGCTCTCGACCAGTCGTCCCAGGAGTCCCAGATCGCGTGACGAATCCCTCGCCGGCGTGACCCGAACGTGACCTAACGGATCGTCACAAGGGGTTATGAGCGGTCGTAAGCGGTCCGCAAGAAGTGGGCGTGACCAGCAAGAATACCGATTCTCCCTGGCTCCGAAATTGCCTCCGGAGGGCCTTCCAAGCTGGTCATGCCGGTTCGATCCCGGTCGCCCGCTCCAGCTGTTCTCCCTGCTCACGGCTAGTTTGCGCTCGGGTCCCGCCCCCACGAATGCCTCGCCGTGCGCGAAGCGTGCGCGAAGAATTTCGGCGTGCGATTTCGGCGTGCGATTTCGGCGTGCGACGTGCGTGCTGTAAAGGACATCGTGGGCGTGATCCGAGGGTTGGACACGCTCCTGCTCCGAGAGTGAACGAACTGCTGCTCGGCAAGCAGCGGTGCCATTATGCGCGCAGCTGGTCTGGCATTTGGCAGCACAGCGCAACACCTAGCGATGAGGTGAGCGGTACGCCTCTGGAGCGTCTCATCTCAGACTCGCCGTTGATCGGTTCCATCGACCGGAGAATCGAGCACGTCGGCGGCACCTCTCAGGTCGCGGGAGAGCCCCGACAGGTTGCCGGTTCCGGGAGGTAGCGCCCCGTGACCTGTCGCAGCGTGGCGGCGAGCTGGCGGGCAGCCCGGCGGCTCAGGCGACGACCAGCGAGGGCCTCGTCGAGCACGGTGGCCACCTCATCGTCGTCCATGCCGTAAGTGTTGTGCGCTGGTTGACTGGATGCGCGGACCAACGGTCGAGGGGGAGGTCAGCGGCCCCACTTGGCGAGACCAATCGATCTCCCGTTCATGGGAGCATGACCATCGTGAGGCTTCGGCTCCTCGTGCTGGTCACATTCGCGAGACGTAGCAAGAGCACGCCCATCTCGATCTGGCCGGGACCGGCTCGTTACGGGTGACGTGATGCGCACCCTTCACCATCCCATTGCCACCTTCATCGTCGCCGTACTCATCGTGATCGGCGTCGGCGTCGGGGTACTTGCTGCCACAACGACGACCGCACCGGCTTCACCGGCGCTCTACGTCTCGACTGGCGTAATGCCCGGCAGCCTGTTCGCGTGGCCGAGCTTCCCAGCTCGCATCTCGTACGACAACCACGACTTCATGGCGCAACTGAGGTGGACCAGAGCGAGTCCTGCCAGCGCCTCGGGTGTGGGGACCCTTCACGTCGACATGTGCAACCCAGATTGCGCAGCTGGTTCGTACCACAGCTATCGGATAGTGCTCACGGCATCACGGCCTGAGTCCTGCGTCGTACGTCTCTACGACGTGAGCACCGGGGCCGAGCGAACGCAGCAAGCGTACGTATACGTCATGCTCAAGGCGCAGATCACCTCGGGCGGCAGCCCGCCCCTCGTGCCGTCGTTCCCGCCTGCCTGCTTGTGACGGCTGCACCGCAGAGCCTTCTCCCGCCCCTCCGGTCGCTCTCCTCAGCGCTGAGGCAGTCACGCCGCCACCGCCGTCGTGTCGATGCTCGCCTCCCGCAAGGCTGCCCGCGGCGTTCCAACTCAGCCAGCAGTTCGTCACGCTTCGCCACGAGGGCCTCTTCGGTCACGACGTTGATGAGCTGCTTGCGCGGGGCATATGTGCCGACAAGCCTCGCCCTGGGGTCCTCGATCTTCAGGACCTTGTCGATGGCAGCCAGGTTGGGCATGGCATCACATACAGGCTCGTGGGTCTCGTCATCGAGCACGACCCGACCAGTCTGGCTGATGACCTTGTGCTGTGAGCGCATCGCCTGCAGTGCCACAACTTCTGCCTCGTCGAGCACCATCAGTGACTGGGCGCGCACCTCCTCCACGTTCTCGCTCGGAACGTCCATGAGCGCCCGCTGGGTCATCAGGTAGGCAGTCGAGGTGGCCACGCCACGTTCTCTCGCGATCTGCGGGTAGGACTTGCGTTGGGCGCGCAGCTCGGCAGCCTCGCGGTCTCGTTCGACTTCGTAGATCGTTCTTTCCTGGCTGCCATGGCCGTTACGGCGTGGCTTTCGGGGTTTGATGGCTTTCGACCCGACCGGCCCCGGTTCACGTCTCCCTTGGGCAGTGGTGAACGTCGACCCTACTCACAGATCTGCCTGTCAGGGGCGTGCTGCGAACACCACGATCCACCAGTCGGGTGCCGCCTGCAGCGGGTGCCAGCCGCGGTCATGCCAATGCAACGGCCTTCTGGCTGCAGGTCGCTCGGCCTGACGATGCGGACGGTCTCGGGGACATGCCCGCAGTCGGCCTTGTACACGGCGAGGATCAAGTCGTCTTGGAGCCAGACGGCATCCACGGGAAAGCCGATCACACCACAGCGGCAGGCCATGTAACCGGCGGCAATGACGGGATCGGTTACTCGACCTCCAGGCTGGCAATGAGGCCGTCGAGATACTGGTCCGACCCCGGCAAGGAAAAGAACTGCGAACCACTCTCCTCCGGAGGTGTGCAACCGTCGAGGGAAGTGTCGGTCATCCGCATCTCGACGTCTAGGGTGAGACTCTCGCTGGCACGCCAGCGCTCGAAACCGAGCGGGTCATTGCCAAAGGTACCTAACCAAGCATCTGCGAAGAGACCGTCGACCGCTCATGGCTGGACCGAAACGCTCGGTGGCAAGCATGTGATCAAGATGGAGAAACCTGGCCACAGACCAATCACGCTGCCATATGACACAGGTCGCGGTTATTGCCCCGGCCTGCGGGCCGCGATTCTCAGAGAAGCAGGTCTGGCCGGTCATGGATGAGGTGATCTTGGACGATACACTCGAACACGTGTCTACCCTGGAGTCTCGATATCACGTGACAATTCACCAAGAACGCACGGATTTCTGGGCCGAGGTGGACGAACTGCCCGGCTGTTTCGCCAGCGGCCGCGACCTCGCAGAGCTGAAGGAAGCCATACTGGAAGCAATCGAGCTGTACACGTCGACACGGACGCGTCGGAACCATGTCGGCCGCGCGACCTGGCGACGCACTGGCGAAAGCGGCTTCTCAATAACACTCGCCACGCGCCCTGCAGCCTCTGGTCCGCTGCTACCAGGGATCCGACTCCGCAGCCAAGCCGCCGAGCGTCGCAAAGCCACGGTCTGATCGTTTCGTCGTGCCGGGAACGTGCCGGGAACACTCTACTTTTCCGAACTCTCCGAAATGAGACGCTCCGAAATGGGAATCGCCGGAGCCGCCTGAGCCATCTGCGAAAGCGCTACCGCGAGCACCGCGTCCCGGTCGCTCGTCGCGTGCTGGTAGCGCATCGCCGCGGCCGCTTTCTTGTGACCTGCCCGGCGCATGATCTCCGCGGTAGTCGCCCCCGTAGCCGCCGACCACGTGAGGCCGGAGTGTCAGCACAATCGTCGAAGCGGAGCTCCGGGCGTCCGATGGTCTGGCGAGCCGCTTGAAACGCGTGGTGCAACGTGAGATGAGTCAGACGGCCACCCTCGGGACCGGTAAAGAACGGGGCATCATTGGCTGGGCCAACACGGCTAGCGAGGTGATCCTCCACCTCGGCTAGCCAGAACTCGGGGATCTTCAGTGTGATCATCCCCCGCGTACGGATACGCCTGCTGCGTCTGCTGAACCTCCGGGTCCACGCTCAGGAACTGCCCCGTCTGCGGGTGGTAGTAGCGCCCAACTGAGCAGTCCACCGCGAGGCTGCGGTGCAGGTCGCAACTCACTTGCCGCGACCTGGGCGAATAGCCCTGAACCTGCGTGCCCAGGCCTACGTTCGAGGAAGATCGCGCGAACGCGTGTTTTCGGCATCTTGAGGACGGCGGGCGCCCGGCGGTCGGAGAGTCCACCGAGCACGGCGGTTGCTCGGTGGTTACCACGGTCATTGACCGGCCGCTCGCAGGATCTCGATCGCGGCGCGTGGGCTCACGATCCTCGCGTCGTCGAGGTCGGTCAGGTCCTTGTCGCCGGAAACGAGCAAGTCGGCAGAAGAGCCGAGCAGAGCGACGAGGTAATCATCGTCGCGGTCACGCGTCGCTGAGGGAACCTGCGTCGGGTTCGCCACCAAAGTGCCAGGCGGCCGACCGCCTCGACGTAGCGGATCGAGCACGATCCTCACGGCGCCGCGCCGAACTCAAGATGCCTTGTGCTCAGAACGCAACGCCCGCAGCTCGGAGGTGGCGATCTCCATGGCCTCGGCCTCCGAGAGGTGGTTGCGGGACCAGAGCTCGTCGAGCACTTCCAGGCCGACAAAGCGCCGGAGCGCCTGCTCGATGACCTCCTCGTCAGACAGCCCGGAGCGCTGCGCGGCAGCGTGTACTTCTGTCATGAGCTTCTCGTTGAGGCTCACGGTGGTCGTTCTCCTGGTCACGATCCCATTCTGGTATGTCGATGCGACGAAAGCCTGCCGTCGGAACAGCCGGTCCGACTCACGCCCCCTGGATGGGTGGACGGCAACCACTGCTCGGAGCTCCGCTATCAACGGACCACGGCTGGCTCGGAATGGCCGCCGCAGTTGGCCGCTACTGCGACCCGGGCACGGGCCTGATCAGGTGCTCAGTGAGGCTCTAAACCGAATCGAGGGCTAGAAGCGAAGTCTACGCACCGCTCTCAAGCTGCTTAATTGCTCGCCTGAGCGTGCTGCCACCGTGGGTGACAAATCTGACCTCTTCTCCGGCAGTCGCCGTCTACCAACAACGCGATAGCCAATTGTGGCGCCGTCCGGAGCGACGACCGCTCCGATCGATTCTGACGGAGCCAGGGTCACGTGTGGATTCTCCCAGCCTGCTTGCCCGGTTGCAGATTCAAACGTTTCGGCCCGGTCCAAGACTGAGCACCTGACGCCGCTCGATCACTGCGCGATCCACCAACTCGCGCGGTGATCGAGCGATCCTCCAGTCGAGCCCGGGAGGAAGGGTGCACGAGATGAAGGCTCATGTTGGCATAACTTTCGCCAAATCTCACGTGATTCTCATCTCCCTCTGGTTACATGCTCAGTGGCGGGCCGTACTTCGGCCCCGTCACTAGTCCAATCGTCTAACCCGTAGGAGGAGAATCGATGAGAATCCACCCAATCCGGCTTGGTGTCGTCGGGGCAGTGATCGCTTCAGGCAGCTTTCTGTTCGCCATATCGGCCGGAGCGTCGACATCGACTTCAGCCGCGAACATCACACAGTTCCAGCAAAGACTGGAGCAACAGCTCACGTACCGCGTGAAGCAGCTTCAGGTTCTTTCCACTGACGTCACAAAGGCAACCCCTCCACTCACCACGGGCGACGCAGGCACGCTTGCCACGCGGCTCGCGGTAGCTACCACGAACATCAACGACCTCCTTACTCAGGTGCCAAATGACACGACGATGGCTGAGCTGAAGGCAGCCCAGGAGACGATGGTCCAGGGGAACCGTGTCTTTGCTGTGCTGACGCCACAGGTGTTCGAGGTAATAGAGGCAGACACCGTCGCCGCGCAAGCAGCGACCCTGCAATCGGGTGAGGCGACGTTGCTAGCGGAGATCAACACGCTGGTAGGCCAGCCGGGATATGCGAATGCCCTCAAACATGACACCGCGTACGTTGCTGACGTCAACCGGGCTGCAGCCGATTCCGCGCACGTCTCAACAGTTGTAATCGCGCAGCTACCGGAGGACTTTCCTGGTGACACGCACGTCTTCGTCAACGCGAACCATCAGCTCTTGGCCGCTGACATCGCGCTCGCCCGGGCCAACTACGAGGCCAGCGTCATCGGCCTGGCATCAGGCGGTTACACGGGCGCCTGAGAGCAGATAGCCACTTGAACCAACCATCTACACTGCGAAGGCGCCAAGATGGTGTCATCGGGACCAATGAGATGAGCAGACAGCGATCACGAGTGCTCGTCGTCGACGACGAAGAGGAAATTCTTCGAGCGGTCGGACGGGCACTCGTGATCAATGGCTACGACGTGGAGACGGCCGCGGACGGTACGGCCGCCATCCACTCTTTGATGGCTCAGGCCCCGGACGTGGTCGTCCTCGACGTGTCCATGCCAGGCGTCGACGGCCTGGAGGTGTGTCGCCGATTGCGTCAGGCGGGGGACAGGACACCCGTCCTCATGCTCACCGCGCGCGAAGGCGTCGACGACCGCGTCGCCGGGCTCGACGCCGGGGCAGACGACTATCTGGTCAAGCCATTCGCCCTCGAGGAGCTCTTGGCGAGGCTTCGCGCACTGCTCCGGCGTGCCGGCCCGACCGAAGCGAGCGAAATCTTGTGCTATGGCGACCTTTCCCTCGATCTCGGATCGAGGGAGGTCTGTCGGGCGGGTCGAGAGATAGAGCTCACTCGCATGGAGTTCCTCCTCCTCGAGTTGTTCCTGCGGCACCCTGGTCGGGTTCTCACGCGCCAGGTGATCTCGGCAAACGTCTGGGACTACGACTTCGGTCCGGCCTCGAATTCGCTCGACGTCTACATCGGCTACCTGCGTAGGAAGACGGAGTCACAAGGCGAGAGCCGACTCATTCAAACAGTCCGAGGCGTCGGCTACGTCCTTCGGGAATGAGTTCGCCCAATGGGGGACGCCTCGAGACCCGTGGAGGCTGGCTCGGCGGAGGGGACCGGGCGGCGAGACTTCAAGTGCGTTCGCGCGTCGCGCTCATTACCGCACTCGCTGTCTCTGTCGCAGTCATCCTGGTTTCCGCTAGTGCATATGTCGTATTCCGCCACGACCTGCTTGACGCGGTCGACGGCACGCTCACAAGCCAAGCCGAGACACTGAACAACGCGCGTACGCAAGGCGGCCTCCGCGCCGCGCTCGATCTCTTGTTCACCCCGCCATCCTTGCTCGCTAACCAGCCCGCCGAGCAGGTCGTCGAAGCCACTGGGCTGGTCGTCACTCCCTCGCGCGGCTCGGCTCAGCTTCCCGTGAGCGTGAAGGTGCGCGCGGTCGCGGCCGGCAAGGCCAACGGCTATTTCACGAGCACGACCGTCGGTTCGGTACCCGTGCGCGAACTGGTGACCGGATTCGGCAAGGGGCTTGCGCTCGAACTCGTCCAGCCTGTGCAGAACACTGAGCTCGCGCGGTTGGCCGTGGCACTCGCGCTTGCAGCAACCGCCGGCGTGGTCCTCGCGCTGCTCCTCGGGACCGCTATTGCGGGACTTGTTCTGCGACCGGTACGACGGCTGACTGCTGCAGCAGAGAGCCTCGCCACGACCCGAGACCTCGGAACGCGGATCCCAGTTGAGGGCCGCGACGAACTCAGCAGACTCGCAGTGAGCCTCAACACGGTCCTGGCCGCGCTTCAGAGCTCCCAACTCGCTCAACGCCAGCTCATCGCCGATGCCTCGCATGAGTTGCGGACGCCATTGACGAGTCTCCGGACCAACGTCGACATTCTGGCCGGCCGCATCGAGATCGATTCCGAGGCGAGAACGCAACTCCTCGAGGACGTGGTCCAGCAGCTGGACGGGCTGGGTCGCCTCGTCGGCGATCTGATCGAGCTTGCCCGGCAGGAAGGAACCCTCGAACTATCCCGGCACACGGACGTCGTCGCATTCCACGATGTCGTCACAGACGTGCTCGCAGACATGCGGCGCGACCCGCATGTCGACATCAAGGACAGTGTCGTTCCCGTGTTTGTTCGCGGGGTACGCAATGACCTCGCTCGGGTTGTGGCGAACCTTGTGAGCAACGCCGCGAAGTGGAGCCCGCAAGGCACCGCAATCGAGGTCAGGCTGAGCGTTGACTCGGCGGCGGCGGTCCTCTCGGTGACCGACAAGGGACCGGGGATTGCGGCAGAGGATCTTCCGTATATCTTCGACCGGTTCTATCGGGGCTCCACCGAGCGCAAGGTGCCAGGATCGGGCCTAGGCCTGGCGATCGTCCGGCGAATCGTCGAGGTCCACGGCGGCGAGGTTGGCGTCGTCACTTCCACTCTCGCCGAAGGGTCCTGCTTCGAAGTGCGGTTGCCGATCGCCAATCCGTAGATCGGGGAAGAGGCAACCTATGGAGTTCTTGAACGATTATCTCTTCGAGTTGGCCGACGCCCCTTCGACTCCGCCACTTGGGCTCTCACAGTCGCTGGACAACAGCGTGTGCCATGAGCTGCTCAGTTTGGAGACAGCCTGGCATTTTCGACTATGGAAGTCGCGCGCGCAGCCATTCGGGCCGGGATGCACGAATCTTCTTGCGACGCAACAGAAGAGATCATCAAGCCGTCTTTGTTGAGTCACACAAATATACGCGCCAGGAACTTGTGATTAGTCACAGACTAGCTGTAACTTTGCACAGTAATGGACAGTCATTCGACAGCAAGATGCTGCATCATGGTGGCTGACAGTTCCAAGCTGCCGGTAGTCACATTCGGCCGAATCTGCCCACTCGATTCGGTGAGCGCCCTGATCAGAGACACCAGGGCGCGGCCGGACCATTTTGACTGTCTTGGTGTCCAATCGCGCCAGAGTAGTTATGGCACGACATCAACCCGCCAAGTGGCTGTCGACCCAGGAGCCTGATCTATGCGCACACTGATCAAGAACGGAACTGTCGTCAGCGCCGAAGGAGCCTCTGCACTGGACGTTCTCGTTGATGATGAGCGCGTCGTCGCCCTGGCTGCCGGAGGTTCCGAGCTCGCCCGAAGTTGGCAAACAGGCGCCGACCGCGTGCTCGACGCCCTTTCGAAGTACGTCATCCCGGGCGGCGTCGATGCTCATACACACATGGAGATGCCCTTTGGGGGCACGACAGCCGCCGACACGTTCGAGACCGGCAGCCGAGCCGCCGCCTTCGGCGGCACGACCACGATCATCGACTTCGCGATCCAGGCAAGAGGCGGTTCCCTTTCTGCAGCTCTGGACTCGTGGCAGGCCAAAGCCGCTGGCAATTGCGCGATCGACTACGGATTCCACGTGATTGTCTCCGATGTGAACGACTCGTCCCTAAAAGAGATGGACGTTCTCGTCGGTCAGGGTGTGACAAGCTTCAAGCTGTTCATGGCCTACCCAGGCGTGTTCTACGCCTCCGATCGTGAGATCATCGAAGCCATGGACCGGGCCGCAGGCAACGGGGCCCTAGTCATGGTGCACGCCGAGAATGGCATCGCCATCGACGCCATCGTCGCAGCCGCCCTTGCCAAGGGCCAGACGGACCCCATCTTCCACGGCTTGACACGGCCAGCCGAATTGGAAGGGGAGGCGGTCAACCGCGCGATTGTGCTGGCTCAGGTTGCAAAGTCGCCCGTGTACATCGTTCATGTGTCCTCGGCCCAGGCTCTGGCGGTGGTTGCCGAGGCCCGGCATCGTGGCCAGTACGTCTTCGCCGAAACGTGCCCGCAGTACCTCTTCTTGTCCGAAGAGGATCTTGCCCGGCCCGGTTTCGAGGGCGCCAAGTTCGTTTGCACTCCCCCGCTTCGGCCACGGAGCCACCAAGCGGCTCTCTGGCAAGGGCTCAGAATTGACGACCTATCTGTAGTAGCCACCGACCATTGCCCGTTCTCCTACGTGGGGCAGAAGGATCTAGGAGTCGGCGATTTCACAAAGATCCCAAACGGGCTGCCCAGCCTCGAGAACCGTATGGAACTCATCTACCAGGGCGTTGTTGCCGGCGAAATCTCTCTCTCGCGGTGGGTCGAAGTCACATCGACGAACCCGGCCAAGGTGTTCGGCCTCTACCCCCAGAAGGGGACGATCACCCCTGGTTCGGACGCCGACATCGTCATCTACGACCCGCACGCCACAGGAACGATCTCGGCATCGACTCATCACATGGCGGTTGACTATTCCTGTTACGAGGGAAAGTCGATCATCGGGCGGGTA
Organism: uncultured Acidimicrobiaceae bacterium; assembly: GCA_963727645.1. Taxonomy (GTDB): domain Bacteria; phylum Actinomycetota; class Acidimicrobiia; order Acidimicrobiales; family Bog-793; genus Fen-455. Next base: position 170,382 of record CAVSHA010000015.1, on the reverse strand, counting down.
GACGCGGTGTTGTCGCGCGGCCGTCAAGTCGTCGATGGGGACACCTACACGGGCGAAAGAGGTCACGGTCGGTTCGTGCCCCGCCGAGTATGTCAGTACCTTCGCTGAGTTGAGAAAGGAAACGAACATGGACATCGGCCTCGTTCTGCAAACAGACCCGCCCGCAAGCCACGTCATCGAGATGACTCGAAGGGCGGAAGATGCTGGCTTCACTCACGTCTGGACCTTCGAATCCTGCGTGTTATGGGAGGACACGTTCGTCATCTTCCCTGCCATGCTCGCCGCCACCTCCAAGGTCCTGGTCGGACCGATGGTGACCAATCCGGTCCAGCGCGACTGGACTGTCATTGCCTCCATGTTCGCGACAATGAACGAAATGTTCGGCGACCGAACCGTTTGCGGGATAGGCCGGGGTGATTCTGCGTTGCGCGTGATCGGAGGCAATCCGATCTCCATGAAGGGTTTCGCCGATTCGATCACCACCATAAAGGACCTCGCGGAGGGACGCGAGGGCTACATCAACGGCAAAGCCGTCCGGATCCCCTGGGCGGGCAACAACAAGCTACCTATGTGGGGAGCCGGATACGGGCCAAAGGCGCTCCAGGTCATCGGCGAGCTGGCGGACGGCTTCATCCTTCAAACGGCGGACCCGGTCATAACGCACTGGGTCGTCGAGACGGTTCGAGACGCGGCCCGGTCAGCCGGGCGCGATCCGGCAGCGATCTCCATGTGCGTCGCCGCACCGGCCTACGTAGGCGAGGACCTGGCCCACCAGCGCGACCAGCTGCGCTGGTTTGGAGGCATGGTTGGCAATCACGTCGCCGACATCGTCGCCCGTTACGGCTATGACTCGGAAGTGCCTCACGAGCTGACCGATTACATAAAGGACCGGCAGGGCTACGACTACAGTCACCACGGCCGCGCCGACAATCCCTCGGTCAGCTTCGTCCCTGACAACATCATTGACCGCTTCTGCATCGTCGGACCGGCCGAGAACCACATCGCCCGGCTGACCGAACTGGCATCGCTCGGCATCGACCAGTTCGCTCTCTACCTGATGCACGATTCGGCCGACGACACCCTCGAGGCCTACGGCAAGACCGTCATCCCGGCCGTTCGTGACCTTTGATGTTTTCGAGCTTCGTGCTCGGGCGCATCAGGATTGCGGCACGGCCGAGGCTGTTTGCGGCAGGGAATTCGACGGGGGCACAGAAGGGAATCCTCTCTCGCCCTGAATTTCGAGGCGACCGCCGGAACGGTTCCGTCAGCGAATCAGAATCACCGCCAGATCGTTCACATTGGTCTGTGTCAGCCCGGTAATGACCGCGTCACCGAGCACTTCCAGGGTCGCCTTGGCTTCATGAGCGACGAGCACTTTCCTGAGGCTTATGCCCTTATGGCGTGCGCTCGGCTCTGTCGACCAGTCGACGAGCCCGCCCGCGACGTCCGTCCCACCGTCGGAGCCGTCGGTGTCGATGAATAGTGCGACGACTCCGTCGACTCCGACGAGGGCCAGAGCGGCTGCGATCGCGGCCTCCTGACTCGGCCCGCCCTTTCCGAAACGATCAGCCGCACCGGAACCGAGGGTCACGGTGCACTCGCCACCGCAGGCGACCATCACCGCACCTCGCGGCCACGGACCAGCGCTGGCGCGAGATTCCCGGGCCAGGGTTGCAAGGACTCTGCCCACAGTCGCTGCTTCGCCCTCGATCAGCGCGCCCAGCGACACCCCCACGAGCCCACGCGATCTTGCCGCGGCGATAAGGGCGTCGCTCCCGTGCCTGCCTCGCGTCACCAACACGGTCTCGATGTCGACGTCAGACAGCTGCGGCGACTCGGCTTCGGTCGCGGACAGCAGGTGCTCACGAATTGAGCCGGGAACAGCTTGCATGAGTCCATGGTCCTCGAGCACGGCCAGCGCATCCGCTACGGTCGAAGTATCCGCGACCGTCGGGTCGGTGATGCAGTCCAGCGGATCGCCGACGACGTCAGAGACGGTCAAGTTCACAATCCGTGCCGGAGCAATTGCCCGCGCCAATCTCCCACCCTTGATGCCGGAAACGTGCTTTCGCACGGTGTTCATCTCGACTATCGACATCCCGGACGCCAAGAGCAATCGATGTAGAGCCGTCTTGTCGACAGACGAAACTCCCTGTGGCGGAAGACTGGCCAGCGCGGAGCTGCCACCCGTGAAGACGCAGATCGCGAGATCCTTCGCACCCAGCCCTTGCGCCTTTTCGACAAGTGCCCGGCCTGCAGCAACGCTGGCAGCGGTCGGGACGGGATGACCGGCTTCCATCAATGCGACTCGTTCAGGCGCAATTCCGGGACGTCGTCGCACCACGACGAGCCCATCGCTCAAGTACGCACCGAGGAGCTGCTCCAGGGCGGTGGCCAGCTCGGCGCTAGCTTTGCCGGCACCGAGAACCACGATCCGTTCGAAAGCCGAAAGGTCGTATCGATGGCCTGACACGACCAGCTCCTCCCCCGCTCGCAGCACCGAACGGTGAAGGCCGGCTGCTGGACTCAAGGCTGCCAGAGCTTCCTCTGCAAGATCGAGCGCCAGTGCCCTCAACTCCCGTTCGCCGTGGTCGACAAGGCGGGAACGGTTCACAACCAGGGCAGCAGGTGCTTCTGTCACCCTATGTTGCCCGGGCAGGAACGCCGAGATGAGCGCCTGCATACACGGCGGCCGAGCCGAGCTCCTCCTCGATCTGCAAAAGGCGGTTGTACTTTGCGGTGCGCTCGCCCCGCACGGGCGCTCCTGTCTTGATCTGTCCCGCATTGAGAGCAACAACGAGGTCAGAGATAAGCGGGTCTTCGGTCTCACCCGACCTCTCCGACACGACAATTCTCCACCCGCCTTGCACGGCCTGACGTGCCGCGTCGAGCGCCTCCGAAAGCGTTCCGGCTTGGTTCACCTTCAGAAGCAAGGCGTTGCCCGCGCCGAGTGACTGCGCATGCGCCACACGCTCACGGTTGGTGACAAGAAGGTCGTCGCCGATGATCTGCGCGTCGAGGCGGCTGGTCAGCTCGGCGAAGCCTTCAAAATCGTCCTCGTGCAGCGGGTCCTCGAAGGAGACGACACCCCAATCCTTGGCGAGGCTCTCGTAAAGGACAATCAGGTCTTCTCGTGACCGTGTCTTCCCGGCAAGCAGATATGTCCCCTGTGCGGCATCGTAGAAATGACTCGCGGCGCAGTCGAGGCCGTACACGACCACGTCGGAGTAGCCCGCTCGCTCCACAGCGAGATGAAGCTGTTCCAGCGCCTCGGTTGGCTCGGTGATCGGAGGCGCGTAGCCTCCCTCGTCCCCGGTGTTGACGGCTGCCTTCCCATATCGTTCGGCAAGAATGTCATGAAGTACGAGATTTACCTCGCTCGACAGAGCCATCGCATCCGAGAATGTGGCGACGCCAACAGGCATGATCGTGAATTCTTGGATGTCGAGATTGTTGGACGCGTGCTTTCCCCCATTGATGAGATTGACCTGTGGCACCGGCAACACGTGGGCGTCCGAATTGAGGTATCGGTACAGAGGCAGCCGGCTCGCCGCGGCCATGGCGCGGGCCGCTGCCAGAGAGACACCGAGAATGGCATTGGCGCCCAGACGGCTCCGATCCGGCGTGCCGTCAAGCTCAACGAGACGCCCGTCGAGCAATCTCTGAGGCGCTGCAACCGAGCCGATCAGAGCCGGAGCGAGCACGTCCCGCACGCTGCCGACTGCACGCTGCACTCCGAAGCCCCCGAACCGACTACCGCCGTCGCGCAGTTCGACCGGCTCGTGCCGGCCCCGCGATCTTCCCGCCGGGACGTCGGCCCTGCCCAGGAACGTATCGTCGAGGACGACGTCGACCTGGACCGTGGGCAGCCCACGGCAGTCGAGCACCTCCCGTGCGCGCACCTTTGTGATCTTCGGCTCACCCAGCATTCGGACCTCCACTACTTGACGGATACCTCACAATGTTGGCCGCCGAGAACGGTGCCGGAGGCGCTATTCCGGAACGAGAAACTCAAAGGCGGCAATCTGCCTGTAGCACTCGGCAAGCCGATGCTGCCACGCGTCGACAATGCGCTTGCCGATCGCGGCCGTTGCGCGGCGCGGATCGCCGATGACACCGTTTCGAGACACGTCACGGGTCAACCAGGCAGTCGGCAAAGGGGCCGCCAAGTCGTCAGTCCCGCGCTTGGAGAACAACCGAACCGCAGCCTCGCCTCCGGCTTGCGCACGGTCCAGGTGCACCATCGTCTCGTCGAGAGCGAGCATCACGGAAGTCTCCACGAAGTCAGCGTGGGCAGCGAACTCGGCGTCGGGACACTCAACGCCTTCGGGTACGCCGAAGTGAGAAGGCATGATCCGAAACACCATCAAACCTGTCTCGGTCCTGATATCGCGGATGGCCACATCCAACAGGGCCACGTTGCCGCCGTGCCCGTTGAGAAAGACAAGCCGGCGGAACCCGGATGCGGCCACGGACCGCCCGATTTCACGACAAACGTCAAGCAGCGTGTCCGTGGAGAGCGTTATCGTGCCGACGAATCCCGCGTGCTCCATTGACCGGCCATAGCTGAGAGTAGGCAGGATCCAGACGTCGGGACCATCGTCGCCGAGCAAGCTCACGGAACCTCGTGCGAGGCGCTCGGCGATGTAGGCATCCGTCATGACCGGCAGGTGTGGTCCGTGCTGTTCAGTCGATCCGATCGGCTGGACCACGACGGTGTGCTCTTTTGGCAGGTCGGCGATCTCGACCGAGGTCAGCCGCGCCAGCTCGTGAGGCTTCGCCGCTCTCGTCGTGATTTGGATGCCCGGCTCATTGACCGGCCTCGTGTCTTCGGTGCTCACGTTGTGTTGCCTCTTCTTCGAGCCCTCGCTGGTACCTGAGTCTTGTTCAGCTCGATACGTCGAGCCCAGGTCGATGATCGTCGGCGCCATTGCCGGGATCGGCACTCGGGCGCGCCGGTTCGGCCAACCACTGCTCCCGCTTGGTCCCGGCAACTCGTTGACCGTTGGTGATGACGTGAAGTCGATCAACCTGGAACTGGATCGCCTCTCGCGGATGCCTGCAGTCCAGGACCACCAGGTCCGCCCGGCACCCCACCTCGAGGCCATAGCCCTTCAGGCCGAGAGTCCGGGCGCCGTTGACCGTCAACATGTCGAAGACCTGTTCAATGCCACGCGGGTAGGCGAAATGGCCTGCGTGCGCCATGGACCACGCCCACTCGAGGGGATCTTCCTTGCCGAAGGGGTAGTAGAAGTTGTCAAGGTCGTCCTGCCCGACCGACACGTTGATGCCGTAATCGACCATCTCGTGCACCCGGGTGAGTATGCCGAGCAGGTTCACCTGGCTGTTGCAGGCGATGCTCATCTCAGCATCTCGGATCATGTTCAGTACCTTCACGGCATGAGGGTCGGGATAGACCGAGAGGGCGCCATTGTGACTCGAGGCGACACGGCCGTACCGTCGAGCCTCGACCGTCTTCGCGGCCACGTACTCGAGGGTGCGCGACATTGGGCTCGCCACGTCATCGCAGAGGAAGTGCAACGGCGCGTCGAAGCGCTCGGCGAGCTCGAAGCAGAAATCCGCGTGCCTATGGCACAGCTCATCGGTCCATTCGACATGTGGCAGCCCCCCGACGACGTCTGCACCCATCTCCATCGCCTTCACCATCAACTCCGCCGTCTGCGGGTCGGAATGGAGTCCCTCCTGCGGAAAAGCGCAGATCTGCAGCTGCATCAGACCACCGAAGCGACGCCTTGCCTCGAGCGCGCCCTCGAGCTCGGTGAGCTGAGCGTAACTGTCAATGTCCACAAACATCCTGCAAGCGACGACTCCATTGGCCAGCCCCAGTCTGAGAGCATCACAAATCCTGTCAGCGACGCACTCGGGCGTGTAGGCCTCCTTCCACGCCCACTGTCTGACGAGAGGAACCACGTTCTCGTGGTAGACCTCGAGGTCAGCCATTCCCGAGCGATACCGATGGCGGTACCGCTCGGCAAGCTCGGCAGGACTCCACTCTGCCTGCCGGTAGTCGTACCTGTGGGTCTCGCGGCCAAAGAACGACTTGCCTATGTGGAAATGCGAGTCGATGAATCCGGGCACAACTAGTCGCCCGGCCGCATCGATAACTTCAGCCGCGTCGACGGAAAGCTCTGGCTGCAAGGACGCGACACGGCCGTCGGAGATGCCGATGTCCATCAGCTGGGGCAGACCGCGCAGTTGAGCCCCGCGAATAATCAGATCGAATGCCATGAGGTTCTCTCGTGCCTTCCTGCCCTGTGCTCCGCGACTGTCCAAAACAACCCACTGTGCCCTCCTGTCGACGATCCCGCCGCTAGAGGAGGACCTCCGCTCAGGAGGGCACACGTGGCCGTTACTAACTCACAAACAAAGAAGGATCGTCTCTCTAGAGAGCGATCTTGTTCTTGCCGTCGTAGATCTCCGCGAGGATCGAGTTGTCGAACAGGCTCTTGCTCGCCTTGACCTTGCTCAGGTTGAGGCTACGCACGTTCTGCTCGATGTCACTCTCGGACATCCAGAACAGCCCGTGCTGCCTTGTCGTCGCGTTCTGGATCAACAACTTGACCTGGTCCGCGCTTTGGAGCTGCTGTGCCTTCCTATCTAGACCAAGGTGCTTGCCCCACACGTTCATGGTCAGGTCCATGCCGAGCGCTTGGTCTTGGCATTCGACCTGCCAGCCGCGGATCTCACCCTTCATGAGGGCGACGATCTGTGCCCTCTGTTTGGCGTTGCTCAGCGCCGACTTCGCCACGCAATAGGTGAGGTCGAACAGCTTGAGTCCCGTGTCGCCGAAGAGCAGATAGTCAACAGCTTCGCCGTGGGTGACAAGTCCCAGCACGTCGCTGGTGACCCAGCCCACGTACGCGTCACATCCACCCGAGGTGAGGATGGAGGCGTCCCGGCTCGTCAAGAGGGAGTGCACCTTGCTCTTGATCCCGTTGACGCTGAGCCAGGCGAACCACGGAACTGCCATGTTCGGGCCGTAACCGACGGTCTTGCCGATGAGGTCCTTGGGTTCGGTCAGCTTGAGGTGCTTGTGAAGCGACATGACGCAGAACGGGTTCGTCTGGTACTGCGCGCCGATCAACACGACCGAGGCGCCCTGGTCATTGGCAGCCGCCGATGTCGTCGGGTCGGTCTCGGCGCACAAAGCCTTGTTCTGCATCACAAGCGGCTCGCCGTCAAACGAGTCGCCGCCGGGGAGGAAGGTCACGTTCAGCGGGCTGTAGTAGCCCCGCTTCGCAGCGATGTACGACCCCGCCTGCTGGACGTCGAACAACCAAGAGAACGCCAGGGTGACGTTGCCAAGGCTGGCCGCAGCTCCGTCTCTCACTGACCCGATACCTGTGCGCAACAACGGGTTCAACGCCGCTACCCCGGCCACACCTGCAGCCGTGGTTCCCATTCCGCCGAGGAACCGTCGACGGCTCATAGCCGCATCGAGTCTCGGATCTGTCATTGTTTCCTCCTATCTTTGCTAACTGTCTCGCCGAATAGAACTCTCGATACCTAAAGGCGGTTCCCCCAAGTGCCCTACCAGCCGGCGTACGAGATCGCGGTGCGCCCGAACTATTGCCTCTTCGTCGACAACGAGATGACCGTCCCAGACGGCGAAGCGGCCATCGACCATGACGTGTGTCGCTCGAGCAGGAGGAGCGAGAACCAGAGCGGCCACAGGGTCGTTCTCTGCCCCCGCCGAGGCAGGACCTTCCAGAGAGAAGAAGGCTATGTCGGCGCTCCTTCCCGGGGCGATAGTCCCCAGGTCGTTCCGCTTCAGCGCGCCGGCACCACCAACAGTTGCCATTCTGAGCGCCTCCCGAGGTGTCATGAGCTCGCCACCCCTCGAACAAACGCGCGACAAGAGCATTGCTTGACGGACCTCTGCGAGCAGGTTGCCTGTGTCGTTGGATGCACTGCCGTCGACGCCGAGAGCCACCGTCACTCCCTGCTCTCGCATCGCGAGAACCGGTGCTATGCCCGAGCCCAGCCTCATGTTGGAGCTTGGACAGTGCGCCACGGCGGTACCGGCCGCGGCAAGGCGTCCGATGTCCGAGGCATCAGCATGAACCACGTGAGCGAGCCACACATCCTCGTCGAGCCATCCGAGCTCGGCGAGACGTTCCACGGGGCGCTGACCGTAAACCTCCCCGCAGTACTGCTCCTCCTCGATGACCTCGGCCACATGGGTGTGACGCGTGACCCCCAGCCGCCGCGCGAGCCTCCCGGACTCAACCATCAGTCGCTCCGTGCTGATGGTGAGAGAGCACGGCGCGAGCCCGACGCGCACCATCGCACCCGGTGACGGGTCGTGGAACTTGAGGACGGCGGCTTCCATGCTCTCGAGAACGGCGTCGGTCTCCTCGACCAACTCCGGCGGAGGGCCGCCGCCCGCCTCCAAGCTCACGTCGATGGCACCGCGGGTCGCGTGGAACCGCAGCCCGAGCTCAGCGGCCGCCGTGATCTCCGCCCCGAGCATCGCGAGAGCGCCGCCACAGGCTTTCGGATAGGCGTAGAGATGATCGCTGCTCGTCGTGCAACCGGACAAGAGCAGCTCCCCGATGGCCACCCGCGCCGTCGTATATACGGCCTCTTCGTCGATCTTCGACCACACCTGGTAGTTGGCCGACAACCAGTCGAGTATCCCCAGCCCTTGCGCGGCCGGCAGGACGCGGGTGAGGGTCTGGAAGAAGTGGTGGTGCGTGTTGATAAGTCCCGGGATCGCCACCAGGCCTCGGCCATCGAGACAGCGCTCCGCTCCCGTGCCGGTGCCACCTGTCCCGAGGTCGAGAATCCTCCCGTCCTTGATCGCCACCCAGGCGTCACTCAGCTCTCGGCCGCGCTCGTCCATGGTGACGAGCACATCAAGATGCTCAATGAGAGTGACGGGTGACAAGGCGCCGGACCCCGTCGACTCAGAGCGCGTTCCCAAGATCACCTGTCAGAAGCCCCGAGCAGCTGCAAGCCGCTCACCGATGCCGGCGAGGCTGTAGAGCAGGATCGACACCACGGCGATGATCACGATCGAAGCCCAGATGAGGCCGAACTCCGACTCGTTGGAAGCCACGATCACCTGTGCACCCAAACCGTTTCCGGTGACAGTCCACTCGGTCACCAACGCTCCCGTCAAAGCGCCGGGGGCGGCGATCTTCAAAGCGGCGAAGAGAGCCGACAGTGAGGAAGGTATGCGCACCTTTCGCATTGTCTTCCAACGACCTCCGCCGTACGAGCGGATCAGCGCTATCGAACCAGCAGTCGCGGAGTTGAGCCCACCGACCATGAGAACGAAGGTGGGGAAGAAGGAGATCATGGCGCAGACGACGATGGCGGCAATCACCCCGCGGCCGACAACAGCTCCGATCAAGGGCGCCACCGCCGCCAACGGAAGTACTCGCAAGGTGATGCCCCAGCTGAGCACGTACGACTCGATGCGCGGTATCAGTACGACGACAAAGGCGAGTGCGCAACCCACCACGCAGCCGGCGATGAGACCGAAGCCGGCATCACGAAGCGTTGTCCAAAGGCCGGCGATTATGGGGTCACGGTTCTGCGAGGCCATCGGTCCGCTGAACAGGTAGTCAAAGACGTCGATCGGACCCTTGGCCACGTAGCTGCTCAGCCCGAACAACTTGAGGGAAAGGTTCCACGCGCCGAGCACGAACGCGATCGAGATGAGAGGCAGCGCCACGCGCGCTGCCAGCAGCCGCAGTTTCGAGATGCCCCGCGCATCACTGAGGCTGCCGCGAGCGACGATCGGGATCGTCCCCATGCTCGTCGAACCCCCACTCGACCCTGCCTCGACCGACCATCGGGTCAGGCGCCGGCCTATCAGTCCGAGCACGACATAGCACACCGCGGCGACGACGCTGCTGACGATGATCAGCCCCCACATCAAGGTGATGTGAAGCTCGGCCTGGGCGACGATCATCGCGACACCAAGCCCCTGGGTACCGCCGAGGAACTCCCCCAGGATGGCGCCGAGGAGGGCGGTCGGCGCCGCGAGTTGCAGGGCGCGGAACAGATGGGGAAGGACAGTCGGGATGCGCACCTTGCGCAGCGCCTTCAAGGACCCGCCACCGTAAACCTTGATCAACTCCAGACTCACAGGGTCGGCGGATCGGAGCCCAGTCAGGACGATGATGAGCGTTGTGAAGAAGACCGAGATGGCGGCGAGCCCTATCTTGGGGGACTCCCCTGTCAGGAGGATCTGCAGGATCGGCGCGATTGCAACGACCGGAAGGCAATAGCTCACGATCGCCATGCCCATCCCGATCCGCTCGGTGATAGGGACGAGGAGGAACAACAGGGCAACCAGAATCGCCGCCAGGTTGCCCCAGAGGAAGCCGAGCGCTGCCTCGTGCACGGTGGTGGGCACGGAGTACTGGTAGATCCCGCGGTCCTGCCAGATGCCCCATAACACGGTCTCCGGCGGCGGTATGAGGAAGCGCCCGGAAAAGAGCGTCCGTGCCAGCACCTCCCACAGCGCCAGGAAGCCGACGACCAAGCCGAACGGTCCGCTATAAGACCGCGCTTTGGCGATCAGACGTCCCCAGAGACCTGCCGGGGACGCGTGGCCCGCTGCAACCGCGACTGGATACCGACTGCTACTTGACATCGTCGGCTGCGGCGATCGCGCGTGACCCAAACAGCGCGGCCGAGACGGCGTCGCAGATGTCGTGGAACTCACGACTGTGCATCAGTTCCGGACTGCGGGGACGCTCGAGCTCGATCGGCATCACGGCGGTCACTCGGCCGGGCCGGGTTGACATGACGACCACCTGGTCGCCCAGAAAGACGGCTTCGGATATCGAGTGGGTCACAAGCAAAGTCGTAGTCGCCCGTTCGGTCCAGACACGAAGGAGCTCGACGTTGAGGTATTGGCGCGTCATCTCGTCGAGCGCCCCGAACGGCTCGTCGAGCAGCAGGATGTCAGGATCGAGCACCAGCGACCTCGCGATCGCCACGCGCTGTCGCATCCCTCCGGAGAGCTGCGCCGGACGCGCCCGCTGGAACTCCTCGAGACCGACAAGCTTGACCAAGGCTCGCACGATTTCCTCGTCCGGCTTGAAGCCCGCGACCTCAAAGGGCAGACGAATATTGTCGAGCACGGTTCGCCATGAGAGAAGTGCCGGGTCCTGGAAGGCAATTCCGATCCTGCTCTTGGCACGCAATGTGCTCGGGTGCTGCCCGTTGACGAGCACCTCCCCCGTCGTCGGTGTCTCGAGGTCGGCCAGCATGCGAAGGAGCGTCGACTTGCCGCACCCGGATGGGCCGATAAGCGCGACGAACGCGCCGGTTGGAACAGTGAGGTTCACGCCAGCCAACGCGTCGATCGTGCCGCGCCCGAGGCGGAATGTCTTCGACACGTTGTCGATCGAGATCCCCCATCCCTCGCCTCCTTGGCCGCGGCCGTGGTCTCTGGCTTCGAGCGAGGCTGACCCGTGGCCGTCGCTTGCCGAGATCGACTTCTTGTTTCGCCTGGCAAACCACCCTGGAGCGGTACTGGTCTGGGCAGCCAGTAGAGTCGAAGTGCCTGCCTTGGGGAGGGTGGCTGCACGAAGTTGCTCTGAACCGCTCGGATCCACGCACAACGTCTACACCCGCGCTGCTAAGGTGTCAAGCTTGTGAGGACGCAGCAGGCGAAGGGGGCGAACCTTCCAGATGCTGGGTGAGCGACGCCGACGCGACATCTGCCAACTGATCGAACATTCGGGCTACGTCGAGTCACGGCAGCTCGCTCTCAGCCTCGGCGTCAACGTCTCCACTGTCCGGCGAGATCTGGAAGCGCTGGCGGAAGCCGGGCTTATCCAGCGCACTCACGGCGGTGCCATGCCGGTCACCGACGGCGACCTGATCGACGTACCGTACGAGGTCAAACGGCGTGAACGGCTGGCGGCCAAGCGCGCAATCGCGAATTACGCCGCCACCTTCGTAAGCGAGGGCGGGTCCCTCGTGCTCGACAGCGGTTCGACCACCTTCGCCCTCGCACAGGCGATCCGTGCCCGAAGCGATCTCACCGTTGCCACCAACGATCTCCGTATCGCTCACTACCTTGCAGAAGGAGGCGGCATCAGGCTCCTTGTCACAGGTGGCCAGCTGATCGACTCGGTTTTCACGCTTGTCGGCCCAAGTGCACTCACCAATCTCGAGGGTCTGCAAGTGGACTGGGCCTTCCTGGGTGCCGACGCCGTAGACCCCGAGGCGGGCGTTACCAACGTCAACACCGTGGAGGTCCCGATAAAGCAGGCCATGCTGGCCGCCGCGGCGCGAAAGGTGCTTCTCGCCGACAGCTCAAAGTTCGGGCGCCGGGCCCTCGCGACCGTCGTCGGCATCGACGCTTTTGATCATGTCGTCACCGACTCCGGACTGTCATCCGAGCAGGGCCTTCGCTATGGCGATCGACTCGTTCGCGTACCGCTCGACACGAAGGGACGTTCGGGAAACGACGAGCTCGCCGGCTCGCGGGAAGGCAACGGCGAGGGAGCTTTCCCGATCGGGTCGAACCCGGGTTCGCATCACCTGCGCCGTCACAGCTGATAGCGGTTTCCGACTTAGAAGTTGAAACCAGCGCGTGCCGGTGCTAAACCCTGCTGCATGACCGTAAGCGAAATCGTGCAGGATCAGGCAGAAGTGTTCAAGCCAGATCCCGGTCGTCGTTTCAGAGAGATCTTCCCCGGTGTGGAGAAGCCCCTGATAGCGATGGCACACGTCCCAGCCCTTCCCGGCACGCCGCTCTACAACGAGGGTGGTGGTGTCCTCGGCCTTGTCCGACATGTGCGGGAGGAGGTCGCCGTTCTGGTCGACGCCGGATTCGACGCAGTCATGTTCTGCAACGAGCACGACCGCCCCTACGCGCTCAAAGCAGACCTCGTTGCTTCCGCAGTGATGGCCAGAGTCGTGACCGAGTGCCGTCCCGAAGAGATCCCCTTCGGCGTGGACTATCTCTGGGACCCGGAATGTGCTCTCGCCACCGCCGTCGCGACGGAGGCCTCCTTCATGCGCGAGGTGGCGTCGGGCGCTTGGGAATCCGATATGGGCAACTGGGCACCCGACGCGGCAGCACTCCTGCGTCACAGGCGGCACCTCGACGCAGAGCGGCTGGCGATCTTCATGAACGTGACCCCCGAGTTCGCTTCCACGACCGGACAACGATCACCTGTCGAAGTGGCAATGTCAGTTGCCGTATCAAGCACGCCCGACGCCATCCTCATATCCGGGCCCATGGCAGGCACAGAACCCAGCGTCTCGGTTTTCGCCAACGTACGAAGGGCAGTCCCAGCCGAGATGCCTGTGCTCCTCAACACCGGCGCGCGGCCCGACAACATCGCCGAGTACCTGGAATTCGCCGATGGCTGCATCGTCGGAAGCTCTCTGAAGATCGACGGAGACACCTGGAATCGTGTCGATCCTCTACGCGCCAAGCTGTTCGTGCACGCTGCCCGGGCTGGTTGAGCCAGACCGTGAGCGAGCTGCTCCTGGGAATCGACATCGGCACGACGGGGACGAAAGTCACTCTCTTTGATCCCGAAGAGGGCGTTCTGGCTACGAGGTCGGAGTCGTCACCTTTGTTCTCACCAGAGCCGGGGTGGTCAGAGGCCGACACGAGCGTATGGTGGCACAACCTCTGCACCCTCGTACCAGCCGTCGCGCAGGCCGCAGGGGTGAGGCCTTCGGACATATCGGGGCTCGCTTCGAGCGGGATGGTGCCCGCCGTGATCCTGTTGGGCAAGGACGGTACCGTCCTCAGGCGAGCGATCCTGCAGAACGACTCCCGTGCGGTCGAGGAGATCAGTGAGCTGAACGGCGTGCTCGAAGCCGAGGGCTTCGACGCCCTCTCCCGCACAGGTTCGGCGCTCACCCAGCAGTCTGTTGCGCCCACGTGGCGCTGGCTGACCCGTCACGAGCCCGAGGTGGCAAGCCAGGCGACCGCTCTCGTCGGCTCTTACGACTGGATGGCTTTTGCGCTCGGCGCCAACGTGCACGTCGAGTCCAACTGGGCATTGGAAAGCGGCCTGTACGAGCTTTCGGGCAGTCGGGCCGAGACCGTGATCGTCGCCTGCGGCATGCCGAACTCGATATGTGCCTCGATTCTCCGGCCCGGCCAGATCGCCGGCACGGTCAGCCGCTCAGCTGCGAAGGCGACGTCGCTCAAGGAAGGCACCCCGATCTACGTGGGAGGCGCTGATCACGTCCTTGCCGCGTACGCCGCGGGCCTGAAGGAACCCGGTGACTGGTTGGTCAAGCTCGGCGGAGCCGGTGACATACTCGTTGTCACCGACACGCCCGCCATCGACAGGCGTTGGTACCTCGATGCCCATCCGAAGCCCGGGCTTTGGCTCCCCAACGGCTGCATGGCGACTTCGGGAAGCCTCCTCCGTTGGGTACAACACCTCGTCGGCGACGCTTCCCTCGCAGATCTTGACGCCGAGGCTGATGTCGCCTCGCCGGCATCGCTTATCTGTCTGCCCTACTTCCTCGGGGAGAAGTCACCTCTCCATGATCCCGACCTCAGAGGTGCCTTTGTCGGGCTCCACCTCGGTCACAACCGGGGAGACGTGTTCAGGGCCTGCATGGAGGCAGTCGGGTTCGGTTTCAGGAACCACGTGGACGCCTTTGTCGACGCGGGGATCCACCTCGGCAGCGCCAAAGTGAGCAACGGCGGCAGCGGCTCACACGTCTGGAAACAGATCCTCGCCGACGTGCTGGACGTCAACCTCACCTCACTCGTCGACCACGGCGGCGCGTCGCTCGGCGCGGCCCTGGTGGCGGGCGTCGGCTCAGGCGTCCTCGGTGGCTGGGAAGCGGTGGCTGATTACGTCATCCTTGGTGACGTTTTCACGCCCGACGAGCAGAACGTTGAAACGTATGAGGAGGCCTACCAGATGTACCTGGAGCTGCAGCAGACCGTTACGCCGGTGGCTCACCGGCTCGCCAAGAGGAGCAGGGCGTGACCGGGCCGGTGGCGGTCGTCACGGGAGCGGGTTCTGGGATCGGAGCGGCGATCTCACGCGAGCTCGCCACGAGGGGCTTCACCGTGATCCCGACCGATGTCGATGAGTCCTCGGCCGCGCGGACCGCTGAGACATGCGGCGCTCCAGCCTCCTACCTGTTGGACGTGACCGACACGACGAGTATCGACAGCACCACCCGAGACATCATCGAGCACCACGGAGCGCCCGCTGTGTGGGTCTCGAACGCGGGCGTGTCCAAGATGCGCCGCTTTCTTGAGATCACGCCCGCGGAGCTCGACTTCACGCTTGACATCAACTTGCGCGGACTCTTCCTCACGAGTCAGAGCGCGGCGCGGTCGATGGTCGAGGCCGGTACCGGGGGCTGCATCGTGAACATCGCCTCCATGGCGGGCAAGCAGGGGCGCGTCCCATTCCTTGCCGACTACGTCGCTTCGAAGTTCGGAGTCGTGGGGCTAACCCAGGCGATGGCTTTCGAGCTCGCCCCTTACCGAATACGGGTGAACAGTGTCTGTCCCGGTTACGTGGCGACGCCGATGCAGGAGCGCGAGCTCGGGTGGGAGGCCGAGCTGCGCGCTGACGACCGTCGACGCGGTGCGAGAGCTGTACCTGGCCGACACTCCGATGGCGCGCCTCGAGCAACCAGAGGACGTCGCTCGCGTGGTCGCGTTTCTCGTCGGTGCCGATGCCGAGTTCATCACCGGAGAGTCGGTCGCCGTGAACGGTGGGGCGTTCATGGATTGATGTCGACGGCGACTGCCGGTCGAGCAGCCGAGGTGGCGCTCTCCGCCAGGGCGCTGTAGGAGCCAGGGCCTCGGTAGGTTTCGAGAATCGCGGCTCATAGGAACGACAACGAGTGGGGCCTCCGCCCTATGAAAGGAAAGGCAGACGACATGGTCACGAAACTCCTGAAGGGGCGGGACTTCATCTCCCTCGCGGACTTCACAAAAGAGGAAATCGACACGATCATCGACACGGCGTTCCAGCTGAAGCTGGAGCGCGCCCGTGGCGCACAACACCACCTGTTGGAAGACAAGACGATCTTTCTGATCTTCTACAATCGCTCGCTTCGGACCCGCAACAGCTTCGAGTGCGGCATCATGCAGCTCGGCGGCCACGCGAACTACCTCGACTCCAACATGGTCTACACGCCGGCTGCCGCCGGGGCGGAGAAGGCGTACGTCACAGAGCGCCTCGACGACGTCTCAAAGACCCTGTCGCGCTTTGGCGAGGCGATCGCGATCCGCATCTATGGCGACCCGACGGGCTGGAACTACGGGCGAGGCAACGAGTACGTCCGCGCCTTCGCGGACGCTGCCGACGTGCCGGTGATCAACATGGAATGCGACAAGTACCACCCGTGCCAGGGACTCGCGGACGTGATGACCATCAAGGAGAAGCTGGGCAACCTGGAAGGCCGCAAGATCGTGATGAGCTGGGCCTTCTCACCGAGCCGCAAGAAGCCGGTCTCCGTCCCACATTCGATGATGGCAGCCTGCTCGCTCTACGGGGCGCAACTCGTCTTCGCACGCCCGAAAGGCTTTGAGCTCGACCCCGCGCAGATTGCCCATTACCGCGAGAACGTGGAGCGTTACGGAGGTTCGTTCGAGGAGACCGACGACATGCGTGCCGCCTTCGAGCATGCAGACGTCGTCTACCCGAAGAGCTGGGCGAGCCTGGAATACGTGTCGCCGCAGGTGCCCGTCGCTGACTGGGACGCGCAGGACAAGCTCTTCGACGCGAACCGCGACTGGATCTGCGACGAGGAGATCATGAAATTGACCAACCGCGACTGCCTCTACATGCATTGCCTGCCGTGCGACCGGGGCTTCGAGGTCACAGACGAGGTCATCGACGGACCGCACTCGGTCGTCTTCGACCAGGCGGAGAACCGCCTGCACGGCCAGAAGGCCGTCATGTCGCTCACCATGTAGATGATTCAGCCGGGCCCAGCTCTCGCGGCGCCTGCAAGAACACGAGAGCTGGGCTCGGGCTCACCCCCATCACCCTGAGGATGCGCTCGAGCTCGAATGACGTCCACGCCGCCGAGCGCCTCGGCCTCGGCGGTCCCCCGCCCCCTCTGCTGGCGCCACCCGATGACCTCGTTAGCCTCTTCGGCATGTCAGGAGCAGGACGTCGTCAAGAGCGTGGGCGCGGGTGGGCCGAGCACCGGAATGGCGGGGTCGTCGCGGGAACGATCCTGATCCTGCCCCTCCTCTTGGGGATCGCCGCGTGGGCTTCGCCCGCCACGGCAGGGCCCGTCCCGACGATCTATGTGGCGAACGCCGGCAATCCGAGCACCGTCACGGCGGTCGACAGTGCCACGAAGTCGGTCGAGAAATCGATCGCGATCCGCGGCGGCACCACGGTGGGCGTCGGCGTCACGCCGAACGGGACAAAGGCGTACGCCCTGGTCGTCGGAAGCGACGAGGTCGGCTCCCCCGGCGTGCTCGTGCCGATCAGCACCGCGACGAACACGACCGGCAAGGCGATCGCCGTCGGGGTCAATCCATATACGTTCGCTTTCAACCCGAACGGTCGGTACGCGTACGTGGTCGACGGGTTCGACGCGGCCACGACCGCTCCCAACGCGCCCGGGACGGTCACGCCTGTCAACCTTGCTGATGAAGCCGCAGGCCGGCCGATAAAGGTGGGCACGAACCCTGGAAGCATCGCTGTCACGCCCAACGGCAGGACCGCGTACGTGACCGACTCGAACGCCACGAACGGTGTCCCGACGACGATCACACCGATCAACCTCGCCACGGACATGCCCGACAAGGCGATCCACGTCGCGGCACGGGGCATTGCGATCACACTGAACGGCGTGACGGCGTACGCGTTCGACCGGGACGCAGTGGTCCCGATCGCAACCGCGACAAACCTGCCGGGCAAGGCCATCGTGCTCCGGGGCATCGCGCAGGCCATCGCCCTCGCACCCGATGGCCAGACGGCCTGGGCTCTCACCACGCCCGACCCTGGCCTCGAGCACGGATCCAGCAAGGTCTCCCTCACCTCGATCAACACTGCGACCGACCAAATCGGCAAGGTGGTCCCACTCACGGGAATGCCAACCGAGGGACAATTCTTCCTTGCTGTCACTCCGAATGGTGCCCACATCTATGTGCTTGGGCAAGGCTCGGGCAAGACGGCGAGCACCCTCGTGGACATCGACGCGGCAACCGATCGCGCGGGACCGCCGATCAAGGTGGGGACCGACGCCACAGCCCTCGCGGTCAATCCCGACAACAAGTTCGTCTACGTTCTCACGCCCGGCAACGATTACCAAGGGCCGCCGATAACCTCCCAACCGAAGAAGGCGCCGGGCAGCGTCATCCCGGTCGCCACGGCGACCGACACGGTGGGCAGTCCGATCAAGGTCGGGCTGCTGGCGAGCGCCATGGCCATCACGCCATAGCGGCCAGACAACGCGAGCTTCAACGGACGGGGCCGGTCAACAGATCGGCTCTCGGGGACCGGACCCTCAGGCGAGCGCCGGTAGCACCTCCTCGCGCAACAAGCGGAGCTGCGTCATGTCGAACGGGTGACCGATACCGATCACCCAGTGCGAAACGCCGATCTCGGTGTAACGCCGGAGCTGGTCGGCGACCTCGGCCGGCGTGCCAAGGAGCCAGTTGCCTCGCTGGCCTTCGAGTTCTTGGCCATGGCTCGCAGCGGTCCGCAACGCGAGGGCCTCGGCTTCGTCACGCGTTGATGCCAGCGCCAGGAGGGGGTGCACCGACAGCTCTATATCGTCGAAGTCCCTCCCTATCTCCTCACAACACGTTCTGAGACGCGTGGCCCTCTCGGCGCACTTGCCAGGCGGTCCTTGCATGTTCCAGATCGTCGCGTGCTTGGCAGCCAGTCGCAGGGTACCGAGGCCCGACCCGCCGACGGTGATGGGCGGGTGCGGCTGCTGTAAGGGCTTTGGCTCACACGGCGCGTTCTCGACGCGGTAGTGGTGGCCCACGAAGGTTGTCCGATGCTCGCGCCAGAGCGACCTGACAATCTGGAGCGCCTCGTCGAGACGCTCGTATCGCTCCGTGAGAGAAGGAAAAGGCAATCCGTAGGTACGGAACTCCCGCTCCGCCCAGGCTGCCCCGAGGGAGAACTCCAGCCTCCCGCCGCTGATGTGGTCGACCAGCGCGGCGCTCTTTGCCAGGGTGGCCGGGTCGCGGTAGAGGACGCCGTTCACCAGGACCCCGATACGCGCGCGGGAAGTGAGGGTCGCCATCGCCGCCAGGGTCGTCAGGGCGTCAAAACAGGCACCATCGTCGGGCCCGGAGAACGGCAGCAGGTGGTCGCAGGTCCAGACAGAGTCGAAGCCGAGGTCTTCGACCGATCGCAGGGCCGCGGCGTAGTCCTGCCAGCTGGTGCGTTGAGCCTGAAGCTGCACCCCAAAATGCAACGAACGACCTCGTACCTCCATGAACATCCCTCCATTCCGCTCGCAGAGCCGACAGTTCCGGTCGGCGGCGCGTCACTCCAGAGTGGATCGTAAGCCGCGCCGAACGGCGAACGCACCGCCTGAGCTGTCCCGACAACGGCGGGAACAGCCGAGCGTGCTCGCCGAGCTGCTCACCGAACCTGCCCGGCCGGCAAGAGCCCCCGGCCTCCCATCGGCTAAAGGGCACCCCGGACCTGGAGCCCGGACGTGCTGACTTGGATCGGGAGCACCACATATCGCGCGTCAAGCATCGCCACGCGGTTCTCGAGCGCCTCTTTGGCCTCCCGGCTGGCACTCAAGATCGTCAGCGATCCGCCGTTTCCACCGGCCCCATTGACCTTCCACCCGAGCGCCTCATGGGCGGCCGCGATCTCGATGAGACGTCTTGCGTCCACACCCACGAGTTCAGGGTGCAGCGCCTTCTGCGCCTCGGTGTTGACGATCATCGCCCGACCGAAAGCCTTGAGGTCCCGGGCGACGACGGCGTCGCGGGACGCGACCGCCGCATCTCGCAGCAGGGAGAAGACCTCGGGCCCTTGTGTCCCCACGTTCTCGATCACCTGGCGGTGCACCGCCCAGGAGTCGTGGGCGCGACCGAGGAACACCAGCGTCAGCAGTGGGCTGAGCTCCTCCCAGGCCGGCAGCGTGTGGACAATGGCCTCCGGGTACGGCTCGATCTCGAGGTAGATGATCCCGCCGAACGCCGCGCTCAGCTGGTCCTGGATCCCGCTCTGGGCACCAAGGACGTCGACCTCGAGCCGATGCGCCGCGTAGGCGACGTCGCGCGGCGACAGCTGCTCGGAGCGTGCAGCCGCCAACCCACCCAGGAGCGCAACCGCTACCGCCGCGGACGTACCAGTGCTGCAGCCGGCCGGCACGGCGGAGCGGACCCTGATCTCCACGGCGAGGCCGCTAGGCGGAGGGAACGCGTCGATGGCGGCCTCCAGCAGCGGGTGGCGGGCTGCCCGGGATGCCCCGGGGACGATGGGGTACCGATCGCCGAAGCTCTCCGCGACGAGCATCACCGGCTCCGGACCTGCCGTCGTGCGGATCGAAACGTCTACTCCCGGGATAACAGCGATGTTCAAGACCCGTCCCGGCCCGCCAAACCAGGTGTCGGTCCACCCACCGTTGTCACAGATCCGGACAGGAGCCGACGCCTCGATCATTGGTCAGCACCCCCGATCGTGTCCGTCAAGAGGATGGGCATCCGGTACGTCCCCGGCGTCATGATCAGAGCGGAAGATCCGAGCAAGGCGCAGGCGGGGAGAAGCTTGCCACACGGGGGCTTCTGGTGTACTAACCCGACAGCGGCGAGACCAGTCGGGCGTCCTCGTCGAAGGACAGGAGTCGCGGCTCTTCTTCGACGACCACGTCGGGCCGGTCCTGAAGAGCAGGCAGGCAGCCTTCGGAGACGACGAGGTGCTCGACCGCCAGGGTGCTCTTGATGTGCACGAGGCGCAGATCTTCCGCGGTGAACGGCCGCAGGGTGTCGAGCATGGCCCCGATGGCGTCGCGGTCGTTCGGCACGGTCAGCGGCAGGCGCATGTCCTCGGGGAAACACGCGGTGATGGCGTTCACGGCCGTCACGTCGAGGTCGACCTTCTCGATCAGTTGCGGCGTGGTGACGTCGATGAAGCCGAGACCGCAGGCGTTGCCCTCCGAGGCTGAGGTCAGGTCGCGCACGAAGATCCGCGTGATGCGGGGACGTTCCCTCTTGACCTGCCAGGGCCCCAGCGAGCGTCCGATGACGTTCGGGTCCAGTCCCGCGCCACTGATGTCCTTGCCCATCTCGTCGATGATGAGCAGGTCGATGTCGTCGAGGGGAAGACCGGGGAGAAGCCCTCGTGCGACGCCCTGGAGGACGAGCTCCTCGGACTCGATCTCCGGGCCGGGCAAGAGCCGCACCTCGCAGGCCCTGTGCTGCTGGTTCTCGAGGATGGCCACCCCGAACAGGACGGGCACCCGTTGCAGGAGTGCGACAGCCGCCTCGCGCACGATCTCGCCCAGGTCGCGGACCACGCCTGCCCTGTGCAGCCGGTCGGCCCCCTCCTGGTTGCCCAAGCCGACGCACAGCATCTTCATGAGGCCGCTGCCCATCGGACCGGCGAAGTCCGTGTGCGGCTTCACCCGGTTGACGAGCACAATGCCGTCGGAGTCGGCGGCAAGCCGGTCCAGGCACAGCGGGATGTCACCCACAGCGCCCATGGGCACCACGTCCATGGTGGCCCGGATCGGCGCACCAACTGCCTCGGAGGTGATACCCAAACCAGCCAGAACCTCGGCCTGGCCAACCGCGGTCGCACCCCCATGGGAGCCCATCGCCGGGACTATGAAAGGCTCGCAGCCGGCCGAGCGCAGCTCGCCCACGACAGCCCGCACTGCGGGCAGCAGGCCGTCGACGCCCCGGCTGCCGACGGCCACCGCGACCCGGCCGCCCGCGGGTGGGTTGAGGCGCCGTCCCAGCCGCTGCCATTCGCGGACCACCTCCGCGCCCGCGTCGACTGGCGGTGGCACGGTGAACATCTGGTGCACCCGCCGAACCCGCGGCAGGTCGAGATCGCCGCGGTGCAGCGAGCGCACGACCGGCGCGACAGTCACCGGATCGTGACGACTTCCTGGTCGGAGTCCACATCCAGCATGTCGCCGTCGCGGATCTGTTCCAAGTCTTCGGGGGCGCAGCGCACCAACGGCACGCCCACGACCACGGCGCTGGCCACCAGGACCGTGTCGAACTCCGCGACCACGACGGCAGCCGGAGCGGTACCGGCCTTGGACAGCTGGTAGAGGCCGTCGGCCTGGACCACCGAGCTCCCCTTGCCACCAGGGCAGACGAGCACGGCGCCGACAATGGACCGGCCCTCGATGGCATGCCCGGACTCGATGACAGTCCCGGTGGCCGGGTCCACGAGGTAGAAACAGATCGCGTCGCTGGACACGACGGCCGGTCCGGACGCCTTTCCCGGCGCCGCTCCCCGGCAGCCGATCACGGAGACTTCGCGGGCACTCATGACGTCTCTCCCTTGATCGCGGCCTCCACGCAGTCACCTAGGTTGCGCAACGCGAACTCCATGTCACGGCGCTGGGTGTAGTAGGCGCCCTTCAGCGAGTCGGTGACGCCCTTCTTGCCGGCAAGGTGCTTCCACACGACCTGGTCGATACAGGTGTCGGGGACGAGATGGCCCCCGGCCTTCTCGATCACCTCGGCGATGCCCATACGCGCCGCAAGCTCCTTGGCGTAGAACGAGGTCATGACCCAGAACTCGGCCTTGAACTGGCGACCGCCGATCCGATCGGCGATCGCCCGCAGTTGGTCGAGCGACAGGTGCGGGCAACCGAGCAGAGCAAAGTCGATGGGGCCGCCTTCTGCCGACAGCATCTGCTGCTCCTCGGCTAGATCGCCGGCCGTGACAACGACGGTGTCTCCCGGCGGGTCCCCACCGAACGCGGCCTCGAGCGTGGGCGCCTCGGGGGTGACCCCGATGATGTGGTACATCGGCACGTTGCCGCCCGTGTTCAGTTCGGCACCCAGGTTCATCAGCGCCTCCGGGCTCACATTGGCGGGAATGCCCGTGAACACCGGTATGAAAGCTGTCTGCAGGGCGGCGATCCGGGGCACCGCGTAACCCAGCAGGTGATAGTCGAACTCGTCGGTGAGCGTGGGCTCGACATGCACGTGCACCTGTCCCTTGCGGTTCTCGTCGAGCAGGAGGCCGTAGATCGGCACCCGGCCGGTCACCGCGGCACACAGCGCGGACTGGGCCGACTCGCGATTCGTGCGTGCTCCGTAGACCGAGTTCATGTAGGGGGTGGCGCTGGACTCCGAGTACGCGGTGACCTCGCCGAAGCGCGGAACGTTGCCCTGCAGGTAAGGCGTGCAGTTATAGGTCAACTGCGCGCCCAGGGCCCGGTACGCGGCCTCGGTCCGCTCCATGGTCTCCATGTCCTGCGGGGTCAGGCCGGGCAGGTTCCGGAAGAACTCCAGGCAGAAGCCCGGATTGACTGTCGGCGGGACCCGGCACACGGCCCCACCGGCGACCAGCCGCTCCGCGAACCAGATGTCCGCGTCCTGGTTGCTGAGGGCGACGTGCGCGCGCGAGATGTCACACATCTGTTCGGCGTCGAACGCCCGACCGATCGCGACAAGGACCTGCATGGCCAGGGCGACGCCTTCACCGTCGGCCCCGTCGAGCATTTCGGTGTCCCGATCGGTGAGCTTCATCTCGCCGCCTCGGTCTCCCCGTGCTCGCGCATCGGCACCCGCAGCCCGTGGGACGCGGCCACCTGCACGGCCTCGGGGTAGCCGGCATCGACGTGACGTATGACGCCGCTGCCCGGGTCGTTGGTGAGCACGCGCTCGAGCTTCGCGGCGGCGAGCACCGTGCCATCGGCGACCGTCACCTGGCCGGCGTGGATGGAACGGCCGATCCCGACACCGCCACCGTGGTGGATCGAGACCCACGAGGCACCGGAGGCCGTGTTCAACAACGCGTTCAACAACGGCCAGTCGGCTATCGCGTCCGATCCGTCGCGCATGGCCTCGGTCTCGCGGTAAGGCGAGGCGACCGACCCACAGTCGAGGTGGTCGCGTCCGATCACGATCGGCGCTTGCAGCGTGCCGTTGGCGACCATGTCGTTGAAGCGCAGCCCGAGCCGATCGCGCTCCCCGTAGCCGAGCCAGCAGATCCGTGCCGGCAGTCCTTGGAAGTGCACACGTTCACCGGCCATCCTGATCCACCGGCCGAGCGACTCGTTGTCCGGGAACTCGTCCAGCACTGCCTGGTCGGTCGCTGCGATGTCCCGCGGGTCACCTGACAGCGCAGCCCACCGGAACGGGCCCTTGCCCTGGCAGAACAGCGGTCGGACATAGGCGGGAACAAAGCCAGGAAAGTCGAAGGCGCGTTCGCAACCACCGGTTTTCGCCTCGGCGCGGATCGAGTTGCCGTAGTCGAACACCTCGGCCCCCCCGTCGAGGAAGCCGACCATCGCCTCGACGTGCCGGGCCATCGACTCCCGGGCCCTCTTGGTGAGCCCGTCGGGATCCTTGGCCCGCAGGTCCGGCATCTCGTCCACGCTCACGCCCTGCGGGACGTACATCAGCGGGTCGTGCGCCGAGGTCTGGTCGGTGACGACATCGATCTCCGCCCCGATCGCGAGCAGGTGGGGCACGATGTCGGCCGCGTTGCCCAGGATCCCTATCGACAGCGCCTCGCGGCTGTGTTTCGCGTCCATGGCCCGTTTGAGCGCGTCATCGACCCCGTCGGCGAGGACGTCGAGATAGCCGGTGTCGAGGCGTCGTTGGATCCGTGACGGATCGACCTCTACGCACAGCACGACGCCACCGTTCATCGTGACCGCCATTGGCTGGGCGCCGCCCATTCCGCCCAACCCGGCGGTGAGCGTGATCGTGCCTGCGAGGCTGCCGCCGTGGCGCTTGGCCGCGACCGCGGCAAATGTCTCGTAGGTCCCTTGCAGGATTCCCTGGGTTCCTATATAGATCCACGAGCCGGCGGTCATCTGGCCGAACATCGTGAGCCCCAGCTCGTCTAGCCGGCGGAACTCCTCCCAGGTCGCCCACTGCGGTACCAGGTTGGCGTTAGCGATGAGGACCCGCGGCGCCCACTCGTGGGTCCGGAAGACACCCACCGGTTTGCCGGACTGGACGAGCAGCGTCTCCTCGGGCCCGAGCTCTCGCAGGCTCGCGACGATCGCGTCGTAAGCGGCCCAGTTGCGAGCAGCCTTCCCTCCACCCCCGTAGACGATCAACTGGTCGGGATGCTCGGCGATGTCGGGGTCGAGGTTGTTCATCAGCATGCGCATTGCCGCTTCCTGCGGCCAGCCTTTGCACGAGAGCTGGCTGCCGTGCGGCGCGCACGTACGGTGCGCGGTCCACTGGTCATCGCGTCACACTCCGGTCGATTCGACAGGTTCGTCGTGCTGAGCTGCCACCGAAGTGGTGTGAGGCATGACGTCGACACCCATGTGCAAGACGTAGTAGAGAACGGTCGCCACGATCAGGCCCAGGATCCAGGAGATGTCCCCGCCGCCGAGGTGCGAGACCATCGGACCGGTGTAGAAGGTCGTGCTCATGAACGGGATCTCGACCCCGATCGCGACCAGGTAGGCCACCATCGTCCGCCAGTCGATCCGGCCATAGATCCCGTCAGGTCTGAAGATCGAGTCGATGTCGTACCGCTCCTTGCGGACGAAATAGAAGTCGGTCAGGTTGATCGCCGTCCAGGGGATCAGGAAGTAGGCCAGGAAGAGGATGAAGTTCTCGAAGTTGTCAAGGAAGTTCGAGGTGGCGGCAATCGCCAGCACCGTGCCGATCACCGCGGCGACGAGAACGAAGATCGTTCGGGCCCCGCGGTGTACCTGCATCCGGCGTAGCGCTGTGATGGTCGTCGTCGAGGACATGAACATCCCATAGAGGTTCAGCACGTTGGCCGCCACGATTCCCCCGATGATGATCAGGGCGATCAGCCAGCCCGTGTGATTGTTGCCCAGGCCCGTGAAGAAGGTCACGCTCCCGCCGTTGAACAGCTTGGGCGCCACGGCGAGTCCGACCGCACCGAAACCCATGAGCCAGTACGAGCCGATGACCGAGCCCACAGCCGTCCACCAGAAGGTGGCTGCCATGTTCGTGTTCTCGGGCAGGTACCGGCTGTAGTCCGCGACGTAGGGCGCATAGGTGATCTGCCAGGTAGCAGCGAGCGTGATGGCCAGCAGGAACGTGCCATAGGGAACGCTCCCGGAGACCCACACCGCGCTGATGTGGTGCAGCGTGAGGAGCCGGACGGTGAGGTAGACGAAGCCGAGGCCGCTCACAAGGCTGATCCACCGCTCGTACTGGTGGATCATGCGGTAGCCGTAGATCGCGAGCACCGTGCATATGAGGGACACGAGGATCGTGGCCAGCTTTGCGTTGATGCCCCACCACGCGGCCAGGGCCGCGCCGCCGAGGATCGCGCTGGCGGCAAAGTACCCGACGTACATCAAAAGAACGAGCACCAACGGCACTATCGCGCCGTAGAAGCCGAACTGGGCTCGGCTCTGGATCATCTGGGGAATACCCAGCTTCGGCCCCTGCGCAGAGTGGGCGGCCATGAAGGTGACGCCAAACAGGTTGCCAATCAAGAGGGCGAGCAACGCCCAGGGCAACGACAACCCGATCAGGACGGCAATGGCCCCAGTTGCGGCTGCAGTCACCTGCATGTTCGCCCCGAACCAGATGAAGAAAAGCCGGTTCGGTGTGCCGTGCCGCTCCGAGGCGGGAATGTAGTCGATCGAACGGCGCTCGATCTGCAAGCTGCTTGTGTAGGTCTCCTCAGTGCTCATCACGCACCGCCTCCTATCGTCGATACCGAGCGCGGACAGGCAGGGCGTGACAAGTGGACATTCACCCGCGCGCCCACACCCGACGAAGGGTCAAAGGCCCTGTGTGTCCCTGCATCTCACCCCTGCTGGGAGCCAGGTGCCTTCGCCGCTATATGAGTGATTCCAAGGGATTCACGCGTGCTGGATTCGTTGTAGCAGATCGCGGCTGCAAGCACAAGCAAGCTTCGGAGCTTGCGAACGACCATGTACTGGATGCTGCGCCCACAATTGGGTTTCAGGTGAACAGCCGGTTCGTGCCTGCACTGCTCATCCCGCCCGAGCCGCGGAGTCGATCGCTTGCATCCGGTCCCTCGAGCTAGCGGAGCTCGCTGACCGCGGCTTCCAGGTCGGTGATATCGATGCCGCGTTCGCGCAGGTCTTCGAGGTTGATGATCACATTGGCGATGGCGCCTCGCTGCGCTGCATCCAAGAGGACCAGTGCGGTGGTCCAGTCGCTCTTCATGATCGGCCGGACCCGGTCGGCCAGTTCCCGGAGCTCCCCGGCACAGGTCCATGCGAGCCGTGCGGTGTCGAGCGGCACTTCCGCGGCGTGCCGGATGGCGGCCGTCCAGGCTTGCTCCGCCTCCGGCCCGGGCTGAGCCTTCGTCGCCCGGCGTGCCGTGACGGTGTCCGCGTAGGCCTGCGCGTCGTGTTCGACCAGGCCGAGAAAGCGGCTCCGGGCAGCGGCCAGCCGTTCCCGGGCCGGGTCGAGCGTCACGTCGTCCTTGCCGGCCGAATAAGCGGTGACCATCTCGCCGAGGGCGGCACCCATGGCGCCGGCCGCAGCCGCCGCGCTCCCCCCTCCGGGTGTCGGGGTACGCGCCGCCAGCCGGGCGGCGAAACCGGAGAAGGACTCCGCGGACGGCTGCGCGTCCCGTACCTTGCGCTCGAGGACGGTGCTCCGGTCGAAGCTGTTGAGCTGCAGGTAGTACTCAGCGGCGTCGAACAGGGCATCTTCGGGCACCAGGCCCACGATCTCGGTCTCTTCAACCCCGACCCCGAAGCGTGCCGCCTCCCGCCGCACCGCCTCCACGGCGCGATGGATCGGGGTTCGCCGGTAGTCGGTCAGGTTCATGGACACCTGGGCACGCCCGCGCTCGTGGATCTCGAAGCCCAGCGCCTTGACCTCTGCCAGGCCGCCATCGCGGCCGCGCACGGCACGTGCTACGCGCTTTGCCACCGCGACGTCCGGGGTGGTCAGGTAGGCGTTGTACGCGATCAGCACGGGCCGGGCGCCGATGGCCACCGCACCCGCCGTCGGGTGCACCCGCGGCTCGCCGATGTCCGGGCGCCGCCCGAGATCGGTCGCGATGGCATCGCGGATGCCTTCGAACTGTCCGGCGCGCACCCTCGCCAGATCCTGGCGCTCGGGCAGCCGAGCGGCCTGGCCGTAGAGGTAGACCGGGACCTGCAGCTCCTCCCATACCCGGGTGCCGAGCACGACGGCAAGATCGATCGCCTGCTCGGTGGTGGAGTCGCCCAGCGGCACGAATGGGACCACATCGGTGGCACCCATCCTCGGGTGCTCACCCTGGTGGCTGTTGAGGTCGATGAGCGTCGTCGCCACCCTCATCATCTCCAGCACCGCGTCCACGAGCGCCGGCCCCTCACCGACGAGCGTGACGACGCAGCGGTTGTGGTCGCCGTTCTGCTCGACGTCGAGCAGGGCAACCCCTGGTCTGTCCTGCACCTCGGCCACGATCCGGGCGATCTTCGACTGGTCCCGGCCCTCTGAGAAGTTGGGGACGCATTCAAACCAGCTCACGCGAAACCTCCTGAATGTGCCGCTACCCCGAGATCCCATCTTGGCACGACGCGAATGGAGGGCAAGGCGGCAATGGCCGCAGGTGTGGAGAAGCCCGCACGCGTGCTTCGTCTGTATATCGACCTCAATGCGGCGGGACTCGGGCCCTGCATCGTCACGACTCGACCGTCTGGCGCGCCCGATACGGCGGTCCTTCAGCTGAGCCCGACAATCTCGCCGTTCTCGTCGATGTCGATGATCTCCGCAGCCGGGTGCGTCGACAGTCCCGGCATCGTGCTCATCTCGCCGCAGATGAGGTAGACGAAGCCGGCCCCAACCGAGGCACGTGCTTCGCGCACCGGCATGCGCCACCCGACCGGCGCACCCTTCAACGAGGGGTCCGACGAAAGCGACAGGTGCGTCTTGGCGATGATCACCGGCAGGTTCCCAAAGCCGTTCTTCTCGCACGCGTCGATCTGGCGGTTCGCTGCCAGTATGTAGTCGACACCAGCGGCGCCGTAGACCTTCGTGGCCACCGCCTCGACCTTCTCGCGCAGCGGCGCCTCGCTCGGGTACAAGAAGTGGAAATCGCTCGGCTCGTCGGCCGCCTCGACCACAGCGTGCGCGAGCTCGGTAGCTCCCTTGCCACCTTCGGCGAAGTTGGTGCACACCGCCGCACGAACTCCCATCGAGGCTGCGATCTCCCGGATTGCCTCGTGCTCAGAGGGGAAGTCACCAGGAAATGCGTTGATCGCGACAACCGGGGACACGCCAAATATCTCGATGTTCTCGATCTGCTTGCGCAGGTTCACGCCGCCGATATGGACCTCCTCCGGGTTCTCCTCCAAGATGGCGGGAGGCAGTGGCCGCCCGGCCGCGACCTTGTGCCGGCCCGAGTGCACCTTCAGCGCGCGCACCGTGGCGACGACCACGGCGGCGTCGGGCTTGAGGCCCGAGGTGCGGCACTTGATGTCGAAGAAGCGCTCAGCTCCCATGTCAGCCCCGAAGCCTGCTTCGGTGAGGAGATAGTCGCCGGTGTGGATCCCGATGAGGTCACCGACAATCGACGAGTTGCCGTGCGCGATATTGCCGAACGGCCCGGCGTGCACGATCACCGGGGTGTTCTCGAGCGTCTGTAGCAGGTTGGGCTTGATGGCCTCGCGCATGATCACGGTCATCGCCCCGGCGCCCTTCAGGTCCTCCGAGGTCACCGGGTCGCCGTCGTCGGTGTAACCGACGACGATCCGTCCCAGGCGGGCCCGCATGTCCTTCAGCGACGTCGAGAGGGCGAGGATGGCCATCGCCTCCGACGCGGCGGTGATGTCGAAGCCTGTCTGGCGGGGGATGCCGTCCTGCTTCCTACCGAGCCCTATCACGATGTTGCGAAGCGCGCGGTCGTTCACGTCGAGAACGCGTCTCCAGGTGATGTTGTGCAAGTCGATCCCGAGCTCGTTGCCCTTCTCCAGATGGTTGTCGACCATGGCCGACAGCATGTTGTGAGCGGCCGTCACCGCGTGCATGTCGCCGGTCAGGTGGAGGTTGAAGGACTCCATCGGGACGGCCTGGCTGTAACCGCCACCGGCGGCACCACCCTTGATGCCGAACGTGGGGCCCATCGAGGGCTGGCGGATCGAGACCGTCGCGCTCTTGCCGATGTGGCGCATGGCCTGCCCGAGACCCACGATCGTCGTCGTCTTCCCCTCACCGAGGGGTGTCGGCGTGATCGCGGAGACGACCACGTACTTGGCCTTCGGGCGGTTCGCCAGCTCGGCGATGGCTTCCAGCTTGATCTTCGCAACATTCTCGCCGTAGTACTCGAGCAGACGCGGCTCGATCCCCATGTTCCTGGCGATCTCGACAATCGGCTTGAGATGAGCCTGGCGCGCGATCTCGAGGTCGCTCGGCATGGCCATGTCAGATCTCCTTTTCGGTAACCATCGACCTCTGTGCTGAACCGGCCGACCGCGTCAGGAGGCTGTCGACTCGGTATCGCCCGGAAGCCGGATCACTCTTGAACACGCGCGAACAGGCGCCTGGGAGGTCATCTCCGGCGACGTCGGGTTCACTCTAGCGTCAAGGATCTGAACGCCGATGAGGGGCTCTGGTTGGTTGAGGACCGTCCGGGGCCGCCTCGAGCCGGCCGTGACCGGCGTCGTGGCGAACGCGTCTTGCCCGGCGTGGCGAACGCGTCTTGCCCGGCGAGGCAAAATGATGCTGTGCTTCACTGACGCGCGGTGATTCGGAGAGTCTCCTCGCCTCCGTTGTGGTCCGAGGTCCCCTCAGGAAGTAGACGAATGCCCTCAAGAACCCCCTTCCTTGCGAGGTGGTCGCCCCGGATCGGGCGCAGGGCCGCACGTCTCCACCTGCTCACAGGGCCTACCACGACCGTTGGCATCTGGTCCGCCCCGGTCTGGCTGACCCTCTACCTGGTCGGTCAGGGTTGGTCCAGGGTCTGCGCCTACGCGGTGGCCGGGTTCGGCTTCGCATGCCTGGCATTTGCTGCGATCAGCATGCACCTCATGTACGAGGCTTTGAGCGTACGGTTCGGTTTCAAGGTCTCATGGCGTAACGCACCGCCCTACCGTTACAAGGCCTTCGGGACGTGGTGCCGGCGCAACGGCGTCGACCCGGCCACCGGCCGGCCACTCGAGGGCCGCAGGTTGCGCGACCAGCCTGCGCCCCGCAGTGCGGCGCACCGCGGTGGCGCGCGCCGCAGTCCTGCTCACCGCAGTCCTGCGCACAGTGCTCGGTCGCAGATCAGCAAGTGATGGGCTCGATGACTTGCGCGTCGCCGGGCGAGAAACGACATAATGGCGGGACTGAAGACACCGGGTGGCGGTGACGGGCTCACAATCGTCCCAAGGAGGCCTGAGTGATCAACGACGGTGACACCGGGTTCGTTCTAGTCAGCGCCGCGCTGGTCATGGTGATGACACCAGGGCTCGCGTTCTTCTATGGCGGCTTGGTGCGACGCAAGAACTTCCTCACCATCATGCTGCAGAGCTTCATCTCGATGGGCGTGGTCACCGTGCTCTGGGTGCTGGTCGGCTACTCGCTCGCGTTCTCCGGGAACCTTGGCGGCGTCATAGGCAACCTCTCGTGGGCCGGGCTGCGCGGAGTGGGCGCAGCGCCGGGGCCGTACGCCCCGCACATCCCCGCTCTGGCGCACTTCATCTTCCAGGAGATGTTCGCGATCATCACCCCGGCGCTCATCACCGGTGCCTTCGCCGACCGGATCGCCTTCAAGAGCTACCTCAAGTTCCTGGTCATCTGGAGCCTGCTCGTCTACGTGCCGATCGTGCACTGGATCTGGGGTGGCGGGTTCCTCATGAAGTGGGGCGTCGAGGACTTCGCCGGTGGGATGGTCGTCCACACGAGTGCAGGCTTCGCGGCCCTGGCGTCGGTGTTCGTGGTCGGATCGAGGAGGTTCGCACCCGGTGAGAAGACGGTCCCGCACAATGTGGCCTTTGTCGGCCTAGGCACAGGGCTGCTGTGGTTCGGCTGGTTCGGCTTCAACGGCGGCTCGGCGCTCGCGGCCAATGCCGTGGCCGCGCAAGCCTTCGTCAACACCGACATCGCAGCGTCGGTCGCGATGTGCACGTGGCTGGCCATCTCATGGTGGAGGTCAGGTAAGCCCAGCATCGTCGGTGCCTTCACAGGAGCAGTCGCCGGCCTGGCTTGCGTGACCCCGTGCGCAGGCTTCGTGCCGACATGGGCGTCGTTCGCGATCGGCCTGCTCGCCGGGTCGATCTGCTACTCGGCAGTCGCCCTCGTGCGCCACATGCGCTGGGACGACGCACTCGACGTGTGGGCTGCGCACGGCATAGGCGGGCTCCTCGGTTCGATGCTGGTGGGCGTCTTCGCCTACGAGTCGATCAACGTGGCCGGGCACGACGGCCTCATCGCCGGCAATCCTGCGCTCTTCGGCAAGCAGGTCGCCGCCGCCTTGCTGGTGGCTGCCTACGCCTTCGTCCTCACCTGGGTGATCCTCAAGATCCTTGACCGGTTCGAATCTGTGCGGGTACCGGACGCGGTCGAGCTCGCGGGGTTGGACACCGAACTGGAAGAGCCAGACGCCTACGTGTTCACCTGATCAGCCGGCTCAGCGGGCCCGGTGGGCCCGGCCGTCGCGCGGCAAGCCGGCCGATGCAGGCGTGCCCGAGCGCGGCGTCGGGATCGGGCGGGCCTAGGGCGCGGGCAGGTTCTCGGCCGGGAATCCCAACAAGACACGAGACGGCTGTTGCACACGCCCGCCGATCACGGCGGATATGCGGGCGCCGAGCTCACCTTGGGAGACCATCTCGACGAGGCCCTCGATGTCGGGGTCCCAGCTGCGGACGTCGCGCAGCATGGGCACGTGGTCGCGCACGGCCCGGTAGGCAACGGTCGTCCCGCGCCCTATTGGCCACCGCTCCCGCATGTCGACTGCCTGGGCGGCCGTGATGAGCTCGTAGACGACGGTGCGATGGACGAGCGAGACGAGCTCGTGGGTCCGGCGCACCGAGAGTGGGGCCATGCTCGCGTCGTCCTCGACCCCTTCTGCCACCTGCCCGGCATAGTCGAGGGTCACCGGTCTGGCGAGTGATCGGGCTTCGGCTGCCAGCGCGGCGCACCATCGGCCCATGGGCTTGAGGCCGTTGGTGGGTCCCTGCTCGAAGGCCAGCTCGCTTGGAAGGCCGCTGAAGTGGTTCCAGAGCAGCTTCTGCACCCGCTCGTTGGTGCCCTTGATCGCGTTCGCGATGCCAAGGCGCAACAGGTCGAAGGCCATCGCGAGTCCCGCCACGTCGAAATTGCCGCCCGAGACGATCTCACCCTCGTCGACTAGCACGAGCGGATTGTCGTTGGCCGCGTTCAGCTCGGCCTCGAGGTTGAAGCGCGCGTAGTTGAGAGCGTCGTAGAGCGCACCGTGGCTACGGGGCACGCAACGAAACGAGAGGGGATCCTGCAGGTTGCGGGCCGCGCCTGGCTCCCACAGGTACGAGCCCTCCAGCATCTTTCCCAGCCGCGCCGTGGCCGTGCCGAGCCCGACTTGCGGTTGGAGGTGGCCGGTCCCGGGGTGGATGATCGAGAGGTTGCCGCCGAAGCCCTCGAGCGACAGCGCCGCCGCCGCATGCAGCAGATCGACGAGGTCGGCGACGTCGTGCAGCACGAGGGCGCCCCGGCCGAGGGTCACGCCGTTGGCGCTGATCAGGGCAAGCGCCTCCTTCGGGCCAAGTTCGATCGGCTCCAGTCCGACTCGGGACAGTGCCGCCCGCCCGCTCATCGCCGCCCCCCCGACTTCGGCGTGCCCGATTCCGATCA
Source organism: uncultured Acidimicrobiaceae bacterium (assembly GCA_963727645.1). GTDB lineage: Bacteria > Actinomycetota > Acidimicrobiia > Acidimicrobiales > Bog-793 > Fen-455. The sequence goes on along the minus strand of CAVSHA010000015.1, from coordinate 136,529 downwards.
GCACCTTGCCGATGTCGGACATCTCCGACAGGTCCCCCTGCCCGACCGAGCCGACTTCTCGGACCACGGGATCGACGTCCCGGTTCAGCACCTCGATGAGCAGTTGCGCGAGCTCGCACCGCACGCCGACGCCCGCTTTCGCCATGCCGTTCGCGCGGGCCACCATCATCGCACGCACGACGTCACGCGGAAGTGGCCTGCCGTAGGAGGAATTCAGGTCCGCCACGGTGTCGAAGGAGAAACGCCTGAGCTGATCGGCCGAGATCCGGTAGCGGGAAAACGAGCCGAGCCCGGTGTTGAGGCCGTACACCGCCTGCTCGCCCGCGTACATCGCGTCGACGACATCGCGGGCCTGTCGCATCCGCAAGAGCGCATCGGGTGAAAGGCTCACCCTCACCCGGTCACGGGCGACAGCGACGACGTCTTCCACGCTCAGGTGGTCTCCGGTCAGCTCGACGAGTTGCTCATTCATCTGGCCCGCTGCGCCGCCTCCTCCGGCCCTCCTCCTCTCGGTGGTCGCAAATTAACATCGCCTCGGCGAGGACCGCGATTCCCCGGCCGATGTCCTCGAGGTCCGTCCATTCCTCCGGGCAGTGGCTCCGGCCTGCCCGGGACGGGACGAAGATCATGCCCATCGGGCCAAGGCGCGCCATGAGGGACGCGTCGTGACCGGCACCGCTGGGGATGGGGAGCGGGTCGATCCCCTGGGACCTCGCGGCTTGGGTGATGGCGTCTGCCACCCAGCCCGTCACCGTCACCGGACGCTCACGAGAGATCCAGCTGAGGGTGGTGGCAAGGTGACGCCGGGCGCCGATGGCATGGATCTCCTCGGTGACCCTGCGCCCGAAGACATCCAGCCATCCCTCCTCGGCGCTTCGTGCCTCGACCCAGAGGTCGGCCTCGGCCGGTACGACGTTGTGGGCTCCGGGCCGGATCTCGAGGCGGCCTGCGGTCGCCACGCCGCCGGCGGCGAGCCGCTCGACGGCCAGGACCGCCTCGGCCGCACCCACCAGCGCGTCCCGACGCAGGCTCATCGGGGTCGTCCCGGCATGGTCCGGCCGGCCCTTGAAGCTTGCAAGGAGCCGGTGGATGCCGACGATGCCCGTGACCACGCCTATCGGAACCCTTGCCTGCTCGAGCACAGGGCCCTGCTCGATGTGCAGCTCGATGTAGCAGTGAAGGCGATCTGTCCAGCGTGCCCCTGCCAGAGCGGACGGCTGCCCGCCGCAGGCCGTGAGCGCGTCGGCGAGGCTACCTCCGTCGGGGCCCACCAGGGCCAGGTGACCCGTGTCCAGCGCGCCCGCGATTGCGCGGCTGCCCACGCAGCTCAAGGCGAAGTCGTTCGGCTCCTCACCGAGGAAGTCGACCACAACGAGGTCGTGGGCGAGCTCGGCATGTGCCTCGCGCAGGCAGCGAACCGCCTCGATGGCACCGAGGACCCCGATGATGCCGTCGTAGCGACCACCACCGTGCACGGTGTCGGTGTGCGAGCCGGTCACGATGGCGCCGGGCAGCCCGGCAGCGCCGGGCAACCTGCCGATCACGTTGGCCGCCGCGTCCGTCTCGACACTGAGGCCTGCATCCTCCATCCTCCCTGCGACCCAGTCTCGCCCGCCGCGGTCGAAGCCGGAGAAGACGCGGCGCGTCCAGCCCGGAGCCTCCGGGTCCCGGAACGAAGCGAGAGCCTCGAGGTCCTCGCCGACACGAGCGAGGTCCGGCGCAGGCAGCCGGCTCACGACGACGGCGTCTCCGCCGGCCCGTAGCCGATCAGCGCGACGCCCATGATCCGCTCCACCTCTTCGAGCGCGAATCGGTCACGCGTGCTCGAAGAGAGCGGCACCCGCGACTGGTCGACGACAAAGAGCGCCACTTCGCGTCCCTCGGTCATCTGGGCGATCGAGACCGGCCGCCCGTCTTCGAGCGACAGTGTGGCGATCACGTCAGGATAGGTGGCGACGCGTTGGCCATCGACGTCGACGGTCATGTACTCGTTCAAGTACCGCACGACGTGACCGCCGACCGACAAGGCGCCGTGGTCGAAGCCGCCCGCTGTTGTGAGAGGGTCAACCTCGTGGACCGGTCCCTGAGCGACGACTCTGCCGCCGGTCGCCTCGATCGCCGCCCCGATGACGGCGGTCGCGCTCGGCGCCGCGCGCATGGCCGCCCCCAACGACAGCGCGTAGCCGATGGCGCCGAGGGCGGAATGCTCCTTCACATAGGACGCCTCTACGGGATGACGGGCCGCGGCGATGAAGCCGCCGGCGCGTACACAGACGTCTCGCAGGACATCGGAGGTCGCGACGACCTGCCCGCGAACGACCACCTCGAGGCCTCCGCACAGCTCCCGGTTCCCGCCCGCGACGGCTTGGACGGTCTCGTAGCCGGGCCTCGTTGTGAGCCCCATCGCGCCGAGCTTGCCGGTCGGATGGGCCCGCACGTCTCCGGCCGCGTCGAGCACGCGCACCTTCAAGACGGCGGACTGGATCCAACCGTTCAGCGTGGTTGACGAGCCGTTCTGGGCGGTCATCACCGCCGCCACCGGGCGGTCGAGCTCGCCCGCCACCAGCTGCAGCGCCCGCACATAGTCAAGCGGCCGGATCTCCAGGTTCGGCGAAGCCGGCGCCCCGATGGCGGTCACCGTGACGACGATGTCGCGGTCGTCGAGCTCGTCGGCCGAGCAGAGGACAGGGCGGCCGACCCGCGTGGCGAGCTCGCCCATGAGCAGGCCGTGGTCGACCCATCCTCCTCCACCGCAAGCGAGCACCGACCCGCCCCACACGGCGTTCAGGGCATCGTCGGGGGTCAGTTCTCGGGCCATTTCCTCTCCTCCTGCTCTTGTGGGAGCCCGAGGCCGGCACTGCTGGCCACAGAGCGTGCCTCTAGGTATCCGGCGTCCGCGTAACGCAGCACGCCGAGCCCGCTGTCCGCGTCAAGCCCGCGTCGGAGGCGCTCGCCCGCCCCCTCGCTGCCGTCGGCGACAATCGTGACGCCAGCCGACTGCATATAGCCGGCGTAACCAGCACCTCCGGCGTGGACGGCGACCAGGTCGGCGCCCGAGGCAGCCAACAAGAGGGCGTCGAGTATGGGCCAGTCGGAGATGGCACCCGATCCGTCGGCCATTCCCTCGGTGCCGATGTGCGGGTGGGTCATCCCACCGGAGTCGAAATGGTCCCGGGTGAAGGCGACCGGCCCGGCGAGGCGCCCGTCCCGGACGAGCCCGTTGACTTCGACAGCGAGCCTGGAGCGCTCCCCGTGGCCGAGCCAGCAGCTGCGTGCCGGCAGTCCCTGCGGTATCACGTGCGTCCGGGCGAGCGAGATCCAGGACTCCACCTCGGGACGGAACGACATCTCCACGACGAGCCGATCGAGCTCGGCGAGGTCCGACGGCTCACCGCTCAAGGCCACCCAGCGAAACGGCCCGATTCCCCGGCAGAACAGGGGCCTCAGGTACCTCTCTGCGAACCCGTCGATCTCGAAGGCGTCACGGACGCCGGCGGCTTGCGCCTGCACCCGCAGGTTGTTGCCGTCCTCGAACACCACGGCACCGAAGGCCTGCAGGCTCAGCATGGCCTGGACCTGCAGAGCCATCGACCGACGGGCCTTGTCCGCGACGCCCACCGGATCCAGCTGGCGAAGCTCCCGCCACTGCGCGAGCGAGTAGTCGACCGGGCAGTAGCCGAAGACCGCGTCGTGTGCGGCCGTGAGATCGGTGACGACGTCGGGCACGACCCCCTTGTCGCTCAGCTCGCCGTACACGGTCGCCGCGTTGGCGACGAGCCCGATGATGTTGCCTGCCTGCCTGCCGGCGAGCATTACGAGCGCCTCGTCGACGTCGTCGGTCACCGAGGTGAGATGACCTCGCTTCAAGGCCCGGGCGCACTTGTCCGCGTCGACCTCGACGACGATGCCACAGCCACCTGCCAGGGTGATCGCGAGCGGTTGCGCCGATCCCATGCCGCCGAGCCCGGCGGTCAGCACGAACCTCCCGGTGAGCGACCCGCCGAAATGCTCCCTCCCGACCGCCTGCAGGAGCTCGTAGACGCCCTGGAGAACGCCCTGGAAGCCGATGTACTGCCAGTCTCCGGCGGTGAGGCCACCCCACATGATCAGGCCACGGTCACACAGCTCGTCGAAGTACTCCGCAGTCGCGTAGTGGCCGACGATGTTGCCGCAGGCCATCACTACGAGCGGGGCGTCGGGCGAGCTCGGGAAGACGGCCACGGGCTTTCCCGACTGCACGACGAGCGTCTCGTCCTCGCCGAGGCCTTGGAGACAGGCCACGATCCTGTCGTACGACTCCCAGTCCCGGGCGGCCTTGCCCCGCGCCGCGTACACGACCAGGTCCTCGGGACGCTCGCCGATCTCGAGCACGTTCTCGAGCATCCTCAAGAGCGCTTCCTGCCGCCAGCCCCGGCAGCGCAACCGGCTGCCGCGCTGAGCTGTCACCACGCCGGGCCTGCCCGGATCAGGCACCGTCCGATGCCCCCCGGGAACGCTCCACGACACGGCCCCGGCCGGCTGATCCCCCGAGCTGTGAGCCGTCCCAGACAACCTCGCCACGAGAGACTGTGAGGACGACCCGGCCAGGAAAAGCCCTGCCGTGATACGGGCTCCAGCCCGCGTTCGAGTGCAGTTCGCTCTCGTCGAGGGTGAACGAGCTCCCCGCGTCGAAGGCCATGACGTCTGCGTCCATGCCCGGGGCGAGAGAGCCTTTCGCGTGTGAGATCCCAAAGATCCGGGCCGGTGCCGCCGCCACCAAGCGCGTGAGCTTGTTGAGGTCCTCACCCCGGGCGAGGAGCCCGGCAGCCAGCACTGTGACAAGAGTCTCGGTCCCCGGGGCCCCGGAGTGATTGTCGAATATCGCCGGTCGCGTCTTCTCCGACAGTGGCCAGGGTGCGTGGTCGGAGGCGACCACGTCGATCGCCCCGCCGCACAGCCGTTCCCAGAGCCGGGCCACCTCGGTCACCGGCCGCAGTGGCGGGTTGATCTTCAGGCGACCGCCTTGGCCCGCCATGTCGTCCTCGGAGAAACACAGGTAGTGCGGGCAAGTCTCCGTGCTCACGTGCAGGCCTTCTGCGACATACGAACTGGCGAGGTCGACCGACCGGCCAAGGCTGAGGTGGCACAGGTGAAGGGACGCCTTGGTCTCTCTCGCGTACTCGAGCGCCGTAAGCACGGCCTGCGTCTCGCTCACCGGCGGACGCGACCGGCAGTGGTCGATCGGAGAGGAAGCACCCGAGTCACGGGCACGCGCCAGCAGCGGCTTGATGATCTCCTCGTTCTCGGCGTGCACACAGGCGACGCTCGCGTGCTCGCGGATCGCCGCGAGGACTTCGAGGAGCTGATCGTCAGGAATGCGCGGGAACCGCCTGGGGTCGGTGCCGAACAGCGACAACTTGAACCCGACTGCGCCGGCCTCGACGAGCGGGCCCACGTCGATGCCGCCCGTCCCGGGGCGCACCGTGCCGAGCAGGGCGACGTCGACAAGCGCTTCAGCCATGACCTTGTCGCGTTTGGCTGCCAATATCTCCGGGCTGACGACCGGTGCCGCCACGTCGTAGGGCATGTCGATCACCGTCGTCACGCCACCGGCGGCGGCCGACGCGGTCATGGCGCGGATGCCTTCGCCGGGGTGGCTGCCGGAATGCACGTGGCAGTCGATGGCGCCAGGAAGCAGGTAAGCAGCACCGACGTCGATTCGTTCAGCGGCCGGCCCGGTGGCCTCGCCTTCTCGCACGTCGACGATGCGTCCGGCGGCTATGCGGATCTCACCTCGGAACGGCGCGTCAACGCCATTGACGATGCGCCCGACGATCGAGAGGTCTACTTCCGGCATCTCATGCCTGACCGCCGATCGCGGCGCTGTCGTCGCCGACGCGCGCTGCGACCCACCTGCGCCGAGCGCGGGCACCTTGCCGAATTCGGACAATATCCATAGCAATTGGGATGCTAACCGTCATGGCCCTCGTGGCCCATGATTCCCGGCCGGGACGAGCGACCGACGCCACGCGGGAGGCGCATGGACGATGGGTCCTGCTAGCTTCAGGCTCTGGTTAGCCTCCGGTCCTGACTTGGCCACATTGGCTTGCGCCGGGATGTGACACGGGGAGGAGGGCACGGTTTGCCGCTGTACGTGTTGAAGCGTGTCGGCCTGGCGTTGGTGACGCTCGTGCTGTTGAGCTTGATCATCTTCTTCGCCGGTCAGGTGCTCCCCGGCAACGCAGGAAGGGCGATTCTCGGCCCCTTCGCCTCCCAACAGGCCGTGCTCACCCTCGACCACAAGCTCGGTGTCGATCGTGCTCTTATCGTCCAGTACTGGAGCTGGGCGACGGGGATCCTGCACGGCAACCTCGGGACCTCGTACCAGCAACAGGCCCCGGTCAGCTCCTTCATATTCCCGTACCTCGGGCGGTCGCTCAAGCTCGCCGCCTTCGCCTTCGTGATCGTCGTGCCCTTGAGCATCCTCGGCGGGATCATTGCGGCTCTCAACCGAGGGCGGATCGTGGACCGCTTCATCAGCACCACCAGCCTCTCGCTGTCGACGGTGCCCGAATTCGTGTCCGGCGTCGTTCTCATCGTCGTGTTCGCCCTGGGCCTCAAGGTACTGCCGGTCTCGGCCAACGCCCCGCCCGGGGCGTCGTTCCTCACCCAGCTGAAGTACCTGATCCTTCCTGCCGTTCCGCTCGTGTTCATCCTCTTCGGCTACATAGCCCGAATGGCCCGGGCGGGCACGGTCGAGGCGCTCGACTCGGACTACGTGCGCACAGCGACGCTGAAGGGGCTGCCCCGTTGGGTGGTGATCCGGCGGCATGTGCTGCGCAACTCGTTGCTGCCCACCATCACGGTCATCGCCACGCAGACCGGTTACCTCATCGGCGGCCTGGTCGTGGTCGAGAAGCTGTTCACCTACCCGGGCATCGGCACCTTGATCATCAACGCCGCCACCGACAAGGATTTTCCGACCCTCGAGGCAGGAGTCCTCTTCATCGGCATCGTGTACCTTGCCGCGACGCTCGTCGCCGACATCCTCTATACGGTGTTGAACCCGCGGATAAGACTGGGGAAGTCGGAATGACGGCGGGCACCGATCCACCCACGGCTCCCGCGGCCGCCGGCACAGTGAGCGGCTCGGCCGACACGTCCCCACTCGGCGCAGCCGGTGCACTCGACGTGTCGGTAGGGCGCGTCCGCCGCGAGCAGCTTCACCAGCTCGTCCGCTCGAAGACTTTCATCGTCGGCTCGCTGATCCTTCTCTGGTGGATCGTCTGTGCCATCTTCGGCGCCTTGTTCGCGCCATACAACGCCACGACAGCGAACATCTTGAGCACCCAGCTCGCGCCGTCGGCCGCCCACTGGTTCGGGACCAACGACGTCGGCGAGGACGTGTTGTCCCGGGTGATCGTCGGCGCCCGTGACATCCTCGAGATCGCCCCGCTCGCGACGCTCTTGGGCACCGTCCTCGGAACGACGATCGGCCTCGCGCAGGGCTACCTCCGAGGTGCCTTCGACATGCTCGTGGGAAGGATCGTGGACGCCGCCCTTTCTCTTCCGATCGTGATCGTGGCCTTCCTCTTTGTCGTCGCAGTCGGTCCCAGCACGCTCACCCTCATCGTGGTCATCGGCTTCGTCTTCTCCCTGATCATCGCGAGGACGGTGCGCACCGCAGTCCTGCAGGAGCGGGAGCTCGACTATCTCGCGGCGGCCCGGCTGCGCGACGAGAGCGTCCCGCACGTGATGTTCGTCGAGATCCTCCCGAACGTGCTCGGCCCGATCCTGGTCGAGTTCACCGTCCGCCTGGGCTACGCGATATTCACGATCGCGACGCTGTCGTTCCTCGGCTTCGGCGTGCAACTGCCCACGCCGGACTGGGGCGCCGACATCGCCGTCAACTCCAACTACCTGGCCGCCGGTTACTGGTGGGAGACGTTGTTCCCGGCGCTCGCGATCGCTTCGCTCATCATCGCTATCAACCTCATCGGCGACTCGATCGAGGCTGTGCTCATCCAATGACCCTCGTAACGTCATCCGACCTGCCCGCCGGCGTCGCGGAGCCATCCACGACGCTCGAGGTGAGCCACCTCGACGTGGCCTACCGCGTGCGGGGCAATGACCGGTTGGCGCTTCGCGACGTCTCGTTTCGTATCGGGCGACAGGAGTCGTTCGGTCTCGTGGGCGAATCGGGGTGCGGCAAGTCCACTACCGCCCTCGCCATCACTCGCTACCTCCCCCGTAACGGGCGCCTCAGCGGCGGCTCGGTCGTCGTCAACGGGCAGGACCCCGCCAAGATGGACAAGCGTGCCCTGCGCAGGTTCCGCGCCCGCACGATCTCGATGGTGTACCAGGAGCCGGGACGGGCCCTCAACCCGTCGATCCGAGTGGGACGTCAGGTGGCCGAGGTGTACGAGGTCGGCGGGACCAAGAGGCCCGAGGCGCTGGCGCGCGCCGAGGAGTTGCTGGGCATGGTGCAGATCGCGGACCCGGGACGCGTGTTGCGCTCCTACCCTCACCAGCTGTCGGGCGGGATGCTGCAACGGGTCATGATCGCCATGGCGCTCGCCTCCGAGCCCTCGCTCCTGATACTCGACGAGCCGACGACCGCGCTCGACGCAACGGTGGAGGCCGAGGTCCTCGACCTCGTGTCGTCACTGCGCCAGCGGTTCCAGACCTCGGTGCTCTTCATCAGCCACAACCTCGCGGTGATCGCGAAGATGTGCGACCGGGTCGGGGTCATGTACGCCGGAGAGCTCGTGGAACAGGGCCCGGCACAGGAGATCTTCGACAACCCCCGGCACCCGTACACAGTCGGGCTGCTTCGTTGCGTACCTCGTGGCGGCCAGCGCAAGGATCATGGCCGACTCGACAGCATCCCGGGCTTTCTTCCCGGGCCGGGCGAGGTCCAAGTCGGTTGCATCTTCGCCAAGCGCTGTGCACTCGCGAACCAGCGCTGCCGCGAGGAGACGCCACCGATGTACGAGGTGGACGCAGGGCGCACTTCTCGCTGCCACTATCACGTGCAGGCGCCTGAGCTGCCCCGGGCGACTCCGGAGGACGTCAAGCTAAGGAGCCCTGACCCGGCCGAAGAGCCCGTGATACGAATGCGGGGCGTGTCGAAGACGTTCCATGTCCGCGGCGAGCACGTACGTGCCGTCGTCGGCGTCGACCTCGACCTGAAGGCAGGCGAGACCCTCGGCCTCGTGGGTGAGTCGGGGTCCGGCAAGACGACTTTGGCACGCGTGCTGCTAGGGCTCAGCGCACCCGACGAGGGATCCGTCATCGAGCTGGAGGGGTCGCCGCTCGCCCCCGATTGCACCAAACGCAGCCGTGAGCAATTACAGGGCATGCAGATCGTCTTCCAGAACCCGGACTCCGCGTTGAACCGGCGGCACAGCGTTCGGCACATCGTCACCAGAGCGCTCAAGAAGCTGGCGGGGCTCTCGGGCGAAGCCTGCGAACAACGACTCGTCGAGATCATCCGCTCTGTCCGGATGGAGGAGCGCCATCTGGCATTGCGCCCCTACCAGCTCTCCGGGGGGCTCAAGCAGCGCGTAGCCATTGCCCGTGCTTTCGCAGGGGCTCCGCGTGTCCTGGTGTGCGACGAGCCGACCTCGGCACTCGACGTCTCGGTGCAAGCGGCAATCCTCAATCTCCTCGCCGACCTGCAAAGCCGTGAGCGAGTGACCTATGTCTTCATCTCGCACGACCTCGGCGTCGTGCGTTACCTCTCTGACAGCATCGCGGTGCTCTATCTGGGCCGTGTGATGGAGTACGGGCCGGCAGAGAGGGTCTTCTCCGGTCCCCATCACCCCTACACAGAGTCGTTGCTCTCGGCGGTGCCGACCCTGGACGGGACGTCGCGCGAGCGGATCCGACTCAAGGGCGAGATCCCGAGCGCCGCGCACTCGCCGTCGGGCTGCGTGTTCCACACCCGCTGCCCGCGGCGCCTCGCGAACGGGGTGTGCGATTCCACGGAACCTGCGCTCGTCGAGGTCGAGACGGGTCACATGATGCGCTGCCACATCCCGATCGACGAACTGCGAAGATCGCAGGCGACTACAGACGCCGACCACACAGCCGGTCAGCCGAAGATCTCGTAGGACCGCTCGAAGACCCTGTCCGTCAGGCTCGGAATCCCGTCGTAAACAGCCGCCATGCGCTGGTACAGATCATGGTTCGTCGCGTCAGGGGCGAAGGCGGGCTCCCACGCCACCATGTTCTCGATGGCTTCGTCCCACGATCCGTAGAGACCCTGCCCGACTGCGGCGCATATTGCCGAGCCCAACCCTGCGGCGTTGTTCATCTTGCTCCGAAGAGCGGGGATCCCGAAGACGTCGGCGAAGATGTGCATGAAGACGTCGGAATTCGAGCCCCCGCCCGAGACGACGATCCGCTCGTAGGCCTCCCCGGTCTCTTCTCCCATCGCCGTGCCACACCGGTAGATCGTCAGGGCGATTCCCTCGAGTATCGCCCGATAGATGTGGAACCGATCGTGGCGCACGTCGAAACCGAGGATCGCGCCCTTCTTGAACGGGGCCTCCGTCGGTGCGAGCCAGTCGAGGAGCACCATCAGGCCGTTCGAGCCGGGTGGCACCTTCTCCGCCTCGAGGTCGAGATACCGCTCGACGCCCAAGCCCTGCCTCACGGCTGCCGACGTCGCCTCCTCGCCGAGCAGCTCCCTCCACCAGCTGACCGTCCACATGCCACGGCGGATCCCGTAGCTCTCGTACAGGTACTGACGTGGAATGGAGCCGAAATTCGACCAGAAGCTCGAGGCATCCAGAACGTTGCGCTGCCCCGTCGTCATGCTGGCGGTGTAGGTGCCCAACGAGACCAACAGCGTGTCGGACGATCGCAGCCCGCAGCCGAGGGCTTCGACCGCCTTGTCGTTGGATGTGGCGAAGACCGGCAAGCCCGCCGGGATCCCGGTGTGGAGCGAAGCCTCAGGCGTAACGAACCCGAGCACATCGCCCGGCATCACGAGCTCGAAGAGCATCGCGCGTGGAACCTGGTAGTTCGAGAAGCCCTCGTCGTCGCGCAGCCACTCCCATCTGTCCGAGCTGAAGGGCCACACACCCGCGTAGTTGGCGGCAGTGTCCCTGAACTGACCGGTCATGCGGTGGCTGACGTACCCGGACGAGGTCGTGACGTAGCGCACGTCCGGGTTCGTGTGCTCATAAGGCCGTGACACTCGCGCGTCCATCCAGCTCATCACGGGACTGGCCAATGTCCCGTCTGCCTTGAGAAGTGCCCGGCAAAACCGGATCGTGCACAGGCCGACGCCAACGATGTCCGCCGGGTCGCCCGGGAACGCCGCCATCGCGCGACGACTTGCCTCGCCGATTGAGAACCAGATGTCGTCGTCCGGGTGCTCGACGATGCCCGGCCGCGGCGTGTCGCTCGGCCGGAGGGCCTGGCGTCCCTCGCACACCACGATGCCACGCTCGTCGAACACCGACACCTTGGTGCTCTGTGACCCGTTGTCTATACCGATCAGGTAGCGCTTCACTCTTGCCTCCAAAGGCAGCTGACGAGGTTCACCGAGCCTTGAAGATCGTGCCCCTGTTCATGATGCCCTTCGGGTCGAAGGCTTCTTTGAGCTCGCGCAACATGTAGTAAGCGTTGCCGTGCTCTTGTTCGGTCCAGTCGGTCCGGTACTTCCCTATTCCGTGGTGGTGAACCATCGATCCGCCGTGCTCGAGGGCCTCCTCCACGATGATCGCGTTCAGCGGGATGTGGTACTTCGTGATCTCTTCCTGCGGAGCACAGTTGATGTTGTAGTCGTAGACGAAGTACAGATTGGTCCCGGTCTGATAGCTGTGCGAGGAGTGCGCTCCCAGCATCGTCAAGTCCGCCGCATACGGGTACTCGGTGCGGATCCGGTGCATCGCCGCCTTGTAGATCCCACCTATGTCCGACCAGTTGGCGGAGATCTCCGTCGTGTATCCGAGGTTGTGCTCCCTCAGCATCCACTCCTGCTCGGCGATGATCTTGTCCATGCCCCAGTTCAGGTTGGCGAACCACTCCGCGATCCGGGCCGGGTCCACCCCGTCGTGGGGGTACCCGGCGATGACGCGGTCGATCTCGGCGACGGTGGCCGCGACGATGGCCTCGGGACCCTCGCAGATGAAGATGAGGACGCACTTGTCGTTGTGGAAGTCCGCGAAATGCTGGTGGGCATCCTCCTCGGAGTAGACGCGGCACACAGACGGACGGAAGCCGTCGGTCACGACCTCACGGATGGCCGAGATCCCGGCGTCCATGTCGTCGACGAGAAATCCCCGGTATTGGTTGTTCTCCGGCCTGTAGTAGTAGAGCTTGACCGTGACCTCGGTGATGAAGCACAGGGCACCCTCGTTGCCGATGACGATGTGCCTGATGTCGGGCCCGACGGCCCTTCGCGGCACGTTCTTGATCCGGCAGATCGTGCCGTCGGGGAACACGGCCTCGAGTCCGATGACCATCTCCTCGATCCCGCCGTACAGAGTCGACAGCTGCCCGGTCGAGCGTGTGGCGGTGAGGCCGCCCATCTGGGCCAGGGGCTTGGACTGAGGCGAGTGACCAGTCGTCAGGCCTTGCAACCGGACGGCGTCCTCCAGCTCCTCCAGCACGACGCCGCACTGCGCGGTGGCCATCATGTTCACCGGGTCGATACGAACGATCTTGTTCATCGGCGAGCCGTCGAGAACGACCGTGTCCTCCACGATCGTCTCGAGCCCACCTTCTGTCGAGGTGACACCGGTGCGCGGTACCACGTTGATCAGGTGCTCGTTCGCGAAGCGAAGGACCTTGGCCACCTCTTGGCTGGACGTCACGGTCACGACCGCGGCCGGGATGGGACCCTCGAAGATCCCGTTGACGGCCGGGTACTTCTTGAACCGATCGACGCTCGATGCCCGCAACTTTTCCTCGTCGACGCACACCTGGCTCTGGCCGACCAGCTCGGCCAATCCTTGCCGGACGGCTTCCCGACTCAGGTCTGAACGTGATCGCAACATGAAGCTATTCTCCTCCGTCGAGCGTCGTGCCCGGTGCTGTCACCGGACCAGGTAGCCGCCGTCGACCACCAGCACATGGCCGTTCACGTAGTCAGAGGCGCGACTGGCAAGGAAGACGGTGGCACCCATCAGGTCGGCCGCGTCACCCCACCGACCAGCAGGGATGTGGTCGAGCACGCGCTGGTTGGTCTCGGGGTTCGACCGGGTGACCTCGGTGATGGCCGTCGCGTAGTACCCCGGCGCGATGGCGTTCACCTGGACGTTGTGCTGGGCCAGCTCATCGCAGTACGCCTTGGTGAAACCGGCGAGGCCGTGCTTGGTGGCGGCATAGGCCGGCGACCACTGGCCGCCCAGGAAGGAGAACAGGGAGGCGATGTTGATGATCTTGCCCGAACGCTGCGCGACCATGAGCTTGGACGCTTCGTAGCTGAGCTCGAAGGCGGCCGTCAGGTTGAGAGCGATCATCGGGTCCCATTCGCTGCGGTCGAACTTGTCGACCGATGCGATATTGCAGATGCCGGCCGAGTTCACGACGATGTCCAGGCCTCCGAAAGTCGCGACACATCGGTCGACGACCGCCTTTGGCGCGCCGTCCCCGGTGATGTCGATGGTGAGAAGCTCGGCTTGTCTCCCCTCGGCCTGGATCAGCCGACGTGTCTCACCGCCGTCGTCCATCACGGTCGGGATGAAGAGGTTCGCCCCCGCCTTGGCGAGGGCAAGTGAGAACGCCTGGCCCAGGCCGGTGTTGCCTCCCGTCACGATGGCCGTCTTGCCCGTGAGTGAGAACAGGTCCATCGAGAACTCGCGAATGTCCATGTTTGTAACGCCTATCCCTTCGTGGGTCCCTATTCTGCCTATTCTGCCTGCCGATCGTCCTGCCGTGCGCGGACAACGTCGGCCGGCCACCGCTTGCTGTGTGATCCCGGGGAGCGATCGGCGAGGGCCCTGCGGTGCTCAGGCGGCTCGGTCAGCGATGGCCGCGCCAAGCGGCCAGGACCAGTCCGTCCCGGCGTCGCAGCTCGACGTTGACGTGAGCGGCATTCACGCCCTTTCCGACGAAAGACGCTCCGGCGAGCATCAAGCGTCTGCCTCCCATGGCTTGAGAACGGCGCGCACGACCCGGCCCTCGAGCATCGCGGTGAAGGCCTCGTTGATCTGCCCGAGCGGGTATCTCTCGGTGATGAAGCGGTCGAGCGGGAACTTGCCTTCCGCGTACAGGCGCATGATCAACGGCATGTCGAGCGGGGGCGCGCGGAACCGTAGAACGTCCCGGTCACGATCTTCTCGGAGCGCACAAGTACGTTCCCGGGAAAGGAGACCAGCTCTCCGTCGGCGGGCACGCCGACCAGCACGACCATGCCGCCCGGGCGTATGGCGTCAAAAGCAATCGCGGCCAACGACGGCAGTCCGGCCGCCTCGATGGCATAGTCGGCGCCTCCCCGGCACATCGCACGCAACTGCTCAGCCAGGTTGCCGTCTCTCCCGTCGAGGGTCGCCGTCGCACCCAGTTCGTCGGCGAGCTCGCGCTTCGAGGCGACCGGGTCTACGACGATCACGGTGCCGGCACCGGCGAACCGCGCCGCCATGAGAGACGAGAGGCCCACTCCCCCGCCCCCGAAGATGATGACCGACGACCCGGGCGCGACCTTCGCCTTGTTGAAGACGGCACCGACACCGGTCGTCACCGCGCAACCGACGAGGCAGGCAGCCTCGAGATCGGCACCGGCGTCCAGCACGACGCAGGATCGCTCGTCGACGACGGCATGGCGGGCGAAAGTGGACAGGTACGAGTAGTGGTACAGGGGCGACGAGTGCCTCGACAGCCGGATCTCGCCGCTCGGCAGGCAGCCCCGTCCCATCTCGCTCGTGGCGTTGGCACACAGCGAAAGGTCGCCTCTCAGGCAGGCGGGGCATAGGCCGCAGGTCGGCAGCCATGAGAGCACGACCTTGTCACCGAGAGACACCCGTGTGACGGCGGAGCCTACGCCTTCCACCACGCCGGCACCCTCGTGGCCGAGCACGACCGGGGTCGGCGTCGCCGAGGCGCCGGACGCTGCGTTCCAGTCGCTGTGGCACACGCCGCTCGCTTCTATGCGAACCAGCACCTCTGTGGGGCCCGGTGCCGACAGCTGCACCGTCTCGACGACGAAGTCCTTGCCCGGCGCTTCGAGTACAGCCGCGAGCGTGTCGATAGCAGTGCTCACTTACGGCACCTCCGTGATGTCTCACCGGCTGGATGTCAATCCATCCGGTCTTGAGGCGAGTGTAACCGTCGACCTCGGGGCCGGTCGAATCCGGGCTGTTCCAGCCCGACACCGCAGCGGCAAGGCCCAAGATGGTGTCACTTGCCTGACAATGTCAGCGCCACGACCGGCGCCGATCGTTGCGCGGACCGGTCAGACTACGGTAAGGCGTTGCTCGCCTCGGTGCTCACGCCCGACTCTGAGCAGTCAGGGGGGACCGGCAAGGGTCATCCGCGCCGATCTGCCGGGAGAGCTCGTTGCACCCGTCAAGGAGCTCGCGCGCGAGCTCCTGTCGATGCGACGGCTTGATGGCGGGTTCCGGCACACAGATCGTCATCGCAGCCGCGACCCGGCCGTCGTAGCCGCGAACCGGCGCCGCGAGACAGGTCAGGTTCTCCGAGGCCTCCTGGCTCACTTCGGCCCAGCCACGACGCCGAACCTTCGCGAGCTGGCGCTCCAGTTCCTCGGCACAGGTCACCGTCTTCTTGGTCAGCTTCTGCATCTCCAGGTAGCGATACCTGTCGGCGACGCACGTACCGGAGAACGCGAGCAGTACCTTGCCTGCCGCGGTTGCGTGCGCCGGGAGCCGACGACCGACCTCGGCCGCAAGCCTGACCGGGCGCTTGGAGTCCAGGTAGGCCACGAAGACCACGTCGGGGAAGTCAAGGACCGCCAGCTGCATCGTCTCGTCGACGCGGGCCACGATGGGTGACGCCACCACCCGGAACTCGTCGATGAGGTTGACGGCCCGAAGAAACGTGGAGCCCCACGTCATGATTTTCGGCCCCATCCGGTAGCCGCCTCGCTGACTGGGCCTCTGCAGGAGCTCACTCGCGACAAGGGTGTTGAGAATCCGGTGCACCGAGCTCCGTGGCTCATTGAGCACCCGGGTCAGCTCGTCAAGCGTCGCGGAGCCGTGGAGGCTGGTGAGGGCATCGAGAGCTCGGATGGCCGTCACGACCGCGGGCGCGGTCGAAGGTGCTCGGATGTCGAGCTTCTCCACTGGTGCCTCCTCTCCTCGCATTTGCACGAACGAACGCTCGATCACTTGCAAGTGCCTACGCTCTCGAGTACGCCGCTCTGCTCTGGCGTACTCCCGTCCGACTGAGTATCGTACCAGGGGCAGGTAGCTGAACGTCTGTCCAGTATTTTAGACAAGACTCGCACGTGCGAGGGACGACAAAGGGGGTTGGCGCATGGACGTCAACGACAACGACAGAGAAGTCAATCACGAACGGCTCGACAACCTTCGGCGCGGCCGGGGCCCCGTCCAAGAGCACATCATTGACGAGTTCGTCGCCGGGAACATATCCCGGAGGGACTTCCTGAAGAAGGGCACAGCATTCGGCCTTGCGCTGCCGCTCCTCGGTGGCATCCTCGAGGCCAAGGGCCTTCCCGGGCTGCGGGCGTCGGCGCCTGCAACCCGCCAGGCGCGGGCCGCGGCGGGCGCCACGATCAGGGCCGGCATCATCGTGCCGGCTGGCGCCATCAACCCGATCACGATCGCAGACGAAGGCAGCCTCGAGCTCCTCGGCAACGTCGGTGAGTTCCTGGTGGAGGCCGACCAGGCACTCGGCTACAAGCCATGGATCGCTACGAGCTGGACCCCGAACGCCCGCGCAGACGTGTGGACCTTCAAGATCCGCCAAGGTGTCAAGTTCAACGACGGTACCCCGATGACCGTCGACGACGTCGTCTACAGCTTCAAGACCCAGTGCAACCCGAAGACGGGGGGGAGCGCCCTCTCGGTGTTCTCTGGGCTCTTGGTGCCCGACGGCGTGGTGAAGGTGGACCACGAGACAGTGGCGTTCCACCTCGAGACCCCTGACGGCGCCTTCCTCGACGCAGTCTCGTGCGACAACTACAACATGATCATCGTCCCGAACGGCTTCGACTACGCCGACTACCCCAAGAAGTGGGTCGGGACGGGCCATTTCATGATGTCCAGCTACACGACCAACGTGGGAGCAACCTTCGTCCGCAACCCGTACTACTGGGGGACACCGGCACTTCCGAGCAAGGTGCAGTGGACCTTCTACGCGAGCGAGGAGCCGATGTCGAACGCGCTCGTGGCGAACGAGATCGACTGCCTGGACCAGTTCTTCGTCTCCACCAGCCCCCAGCTGTTGAACGGCAACTTCAACATCATCAATCTGAAGGCTTCAGGGCACCGCGAGCTCTCGATGCGTTGCGACACCGGTCCTTTCAAGAGCAACCTGGTGCGCCAGGCGATCGCCCTCACGCTCAACCGTCCCCAGCTGGTGAAGTCGCTCTTCAAGGGATACGCCGACATCGGCAACGACAGCCCCTTCGCCCCAGTCTTCCCGTCGACTGCGCCCGTGCCCCAGCGCGTCCAGAACATCGCGAAGGCAAAGAAGCTGCTGGCACAGGCGGGCTACGCGAAGGGCTTCAGCACGCCGCTGCTCACCGAGCAGCGCCAGGAGATGCCTGAGCTTGCACAGTTCGTCAAGACGTGGGCCAAGCAGATCGGGGTCGACATCAACCTCACTATCGAGCAGCCCGGCAAGTACTACGGCTCTGCCGTCTACGGGACCTCGGACTGGCTCGACGGCCAGATGAGCATGGTCGACTACGGCGCGCGGTCGACGCCGAACCTGTTCCTCAACGCACCGTTGGAGAGCTACAGCAAGGCGACTGGGACCGGTGCATGGAACGCCGCCCACTTCAACAACGCCGCTTACGACAAGCTCGTACGGGAGTACGTTGCGGCGACCGATCTCTCCAGCCAGCGGGGCATCGCCAGGAAGATCGAGACCCTGCTGCTCGACGAGACTCCGATCATCTACCCCTACTTCTACAACTACCTGAGCGCGACTCAGAAGAACGTGAAGGGCGTCTACCCGACGGCTCTCAGCCAGTTCTTCCTCTGGAACGCTGCCATCAGCTGAACGCATCCCTGGCCTGACAGCTCAATCCCCACGCGGGACGGCTCAGCAGTCCGCCGTCCCGCGTGGGGATCTTCTTGTGCGTCCCGGGCCGGTTCCCGTCCGCGCCGGATCAGCTCGACCGCCGGCACGGCACCCCTACGCGAGGTACCGGAGGTCGACGGTCAGTCGCTGAAGACGGTCTTTATGTTGGTGAACTCGCGGATGCCGGCCGGTGAGAGCTCTCGCCCGTAGCCCGAGCGCTTGACACCCCCGAAGGGGAGGTCGAAGTACGAGATCGTCATGGCGTTCAAGTAGACCATGCCTGACTCGAGGTCGTCGGCGAAGCGCCTCTGCTCGGCGGCGTCTTGGGTCCAGACACTCGAGCTGAGGCCGAAGCTGGTGTCGTTGGCCAGCGCGATCGCCTCGTCGATGTCGGTGGCCCGGAAGAACGACGCCACGGGCCCGAAGACCTCCTCGCGGTAGACCCGCATGTCCGGCGTGAGCCCGGTCAGGGCGGTGGGTTCGACGAACCATCCCGGACCGTCCATCGTCCCACCACCGCAGATGGCCTTGGCGCCCTTGGACAAGGCGTCTTTGACCTGCTCGTTCACCTCGTCGCGCCCTTGCGCGGTGGCAAGCGGGCCCACCTGGGTCGCCTCGTCGAGGGGGTCGCCGACGACGAGCTTGGACATGGCCTGCGCGTAACGCTCGAAGTACTCGTCGGCGATCGCCTCGTGGATCATGAAGCGCTTGGCCGCGATGCAGCTCTGGCCGTTGTTCTGGACACGCGCCCATACCCCGATCTCGATCGCCCGCTCCAGGTCCGCAGAGGGCATCACGATGAACGGGTCGGCGCCGCCGAGCTCGAGCACCGTCTTCTTGATCGCGTTGCCGGCGATGGCCGCAACCGAGCGGCCCGCGCCTTCGCTGCCCGTCAAGGTGGCGGCCACCACCCGGTCGTCCTCCAAGATCGCCTGCACGCGGTCGCCGCCGACAAGGAGCGTCTGGAAGACGCCTTCCGGGAAGCCCGCGCGGCGGGCCGCGTCCTCGATGTTGAGCGCCGTCTGGGGCACGTTGGAGGCGTGCTTCAAGAGCGCGACATTGCCGACCATGAACGCCGGCGCTGCAAACCTGATGACCTGCCAGAGCGGGAAGTTCCAAGGCATAACCGCGAGCACCGGCCCGATCGGCTGGTACTTGAGGTACGAGCCGTTCTTGGCGGCAGTCCCTGCGACAGGCTCATCGGCAAGCATGGCCGCGGCGTGCTCGGCGTAGTAGCGCAGCACGCCGACGCACTTGGTCACCTCGTTACGTGCCTGGACGATGGGCTTTCCCATCTCAAGGGTCATCATCTCGGCGATCGCCGCCTGGTCCGCCTCGAGCACGTCGGCCATGGCACGCACGAGCCTTGCGCGCTCGTCGAAGCTGGTCCGGCGGTAGGAGCGAAAAGCGCTATCTGCAAGGGCAAGCCTCCGCTCAATCTCCGCCTCGTCGTGGGGCTCGAAGGTCTTGAGAGTCTCGCCCGTCGCCGGGTACACCGATGAAATGGCCATGGCAACGTTGTACACCGCTGTGGTTCGCGCTGCCAAGCTGCCGGTCACCCGTCGAGCAAATCAGCGGGAAAAGGGCCGACAATCCGGCCGTTGACACGGTTCCATTATGTTCAAAGGCCTTTCGCGAGGCGGGCGCCGATCGGGCCGGTCTCGAAGCGTCCACCCCCAAAGAGCTCGTCGACTCGCTACGCTCGGCGTTCATGGCACTCGACACCCGCGGTTGGCTCGACCGGTACGCAGCGGCAATAGGTTCGCCGCCCATCTCTGACGATGACGTCGAAGGGCTCCTCGCGCTCGCAGGAGTCGCTTCACATGCATCCGAGCGCAAGGCGGCGCCCGTCACGTGCTACCTCGCGGCGCGCGCGGGTGTGCCGATCGTCGAGGCCCTCGTTACGGCCCGACGCCTCGCGGACGAGCTCGCGGAGCCTGGGGGTCAGTACGACGCCGACTGAGCGTGGGCGGCGGCTCAGTGCCCGGCTCGAGCCCTGAACCTGAGAGGACCTCGCCTCTATTGAATCGCAACGCCGGGATCGTCCTCGTCGGGGGGCGTTCGTCGCGCATGGGCTGCCCGAAGCCGGTCCTGGAGTGGCACGGTTCCACACTCGTGCGGCGCGTCGCGGGAATCGTCGGCCGTGGCGTCGGGGGTCCCGTCGTTCTCGTCCGTTCACCGGGCCAGGCGCTCCCCTCGCTTCCCGACGCCTTCGAAGTCCTCGACGACCTCGAGGAGGGCCGCGGGCCACTTGGCGGTCTCGGCGTCGGCCTGGAGGCACTTGCGGGTCGTGGCGAGGTCGCGTACGTGTCGTCGACAGATGTGCCGTTTCTCCATCCGGCGTTCGTTCGTCGCGTCGTCAGTGGGCTCGGCGACGGGGTCGACGCGTGCATTCCCTTCGTTCGAGGGTTTCGCCAACCGCTCGCGGCTGCCTATCGAGTCAGTTTGGCGCCTCTCGTCCAGAACCTGTTGGACTCCGATCGGCTCCGGGTTTCCTCCCTCCTCGAGGCGTGCCGCTGGCGCGAGCTCGACGAGGCGGCGCTCCTCGCCGACGCGGACCTGGCGCTCTTCGACCCGGCACTCGAGTCGGTGACAAACCTGAACGATCCGATCGAGTACCGAGAGGCGGCACTCCGCCCCCCGCCGACGGTTCAGGTCCAATGCTTCGGCAAAGGGGCCGACTCGAGCGTCCCGGCCCCGGACGGCACGACGGTCGACGCCGACCCTTCCAGGCGAGTCACGGTCAGGGCGGCGACGCTCGGAGCCGCCGCCGAGGCGATCGGCGTGGTTCTCGGCTCGCATCTCCTCGCCAGGTTGAACGGAGGCCGGGTGCGCCAAGACCCCGAGGAACCCCTCGCCGAAGGAGACGTGGTCTCTTTCGTCCGGGTGGGGAGAGACCCGTGACCACAGTCGCGCAAGCACTGGAGGCCTGGTACTCGGTGTGCGCGAGCGCCTCGTGCCCAGACCGTGTGGAGTCCGTGCTGCTTCCACTCCCCCAAGCCGTCGGAAGAGTCACGGCTCGGACGGTGTGGGCTCTCCGATCGTGGCCCGCATTCGACGCCTCCGCCATGGACGGTATCGCCGTGCGGGCATCGGACACGACCGGCGCCGGCGATTCGGCACCACTTCTGATTCCCGCAGGCGCCTACGAGGTAGTCGACACCGGGGATCCTCTACCCGACGCCGTCGCCCCGGTCCCGGGTCAACTCGGCCGGTGGCTCACTTCCGGCGAACGTGTGAAGGCAGCACCACGGGAGGCGATACATAGCCGGCGAGCTGGCCGCCGCTGCCCGTCAGGTCAGCCTTGTACTGGTCGTTGCCGGCCTCGACGACGCTGAAGCCGGTTCGTTCGCCGTCGCCGTTCACCACATTTGGCCCCCTGGCACCCGGCGAGTAGCTGATCACGACCGCGACGTGCTGAGCCTGCACGGTCTGCAGGTCGAGCCCGTAGACGGCGACGTCACCAGGTTGGGGCACGTAGCCGGAGCCGACCGGGTGCCAGGTGTGGTACGCGACTCCCCACAGGTAGAAGCTCACCGAGGCCGCGTTCAGGTCGTCCGGGCCCAGGCCGTAGACGAACAGGACACCGGCCCTTCGCCAGACCCAAGCGGCAAAGTCAGCACACCATTGCTCGTCGCGGTCCGAGTTGGGACAGTCGGCGGTCCCGGCCGCCCAGTAGGCACTGAAGCGGTTGCAGTACGTATCGGCGGGATCGGTCTTGTAACCGATCTGGCTCGTGGCGAGCGCCACGATCCCGGCGCGTTGCGGAGACAACCTTGGCCCGCCGTTGCCACCGAGCACGACGGTCGCGACCACGAGCAGGACGATCGCGACCAGTGCGAGAGCGAGGCGCCTCCTGCGGATCGCAGCGACGCGCGCCCGGCGGCGGCGCCCGGCGGCGGCGGCACGGTCGTGCCCCCGGCCGGCGTTCCCCTGGCCGGACGGGGCCCTCGGGGGCGGCACATCGCTCTGGCTCCGCGGGGCCGACGGCCACGGCAGGTCGGAGGTGGCCGGCACCTCTCAACTCTGGCGCGCCGGAGCTCTCCGGTGGTGTCACCGTGCTTGTAGCGGGCCCTCGGGAGCGTCCCAGGGAGGGAACGACACTTGCGGTCTGAAGACCTGCCAGCGTGGCCGGCTTTCACCCTCGAGCCCGGCTCTTGAATGCGGGCTTACACCCGAGGACCCGATACACACGCTACGACTGTGGCGAGGCGAACGAAAGGGACTTGTCCGGCGAGGCCCGAAACCGTCGAACGCCGGGCGGCTTTCAATAGCTGCGTCAGAACCAGTGAAGGTACGGATGGCCGAACCGCCAGACGATGACCTCGACCTTGCCGAGGACGTACGAGGCCGGCAAGGTGCCCCACGCTCGGCTGTCGAGAGAGTTCCCACGGCAATCGCCCATCATGAAGTAGTGGTTAGGAGGGATCTTGGTCGTCGCGATGTTCTCGGCCGCCTCCGCGCACGATCCGGTCAACGCCGGCAGCCACGGCTCCTGAAGAGGCCTCCCGTCGATGAGCACCCTGGCACCGACTGAGGAGATCGTCTCTCCGGGCAGGCCGATGACCCGCTTGACCAGGTCGGCGTCCGCGGTGTCGGTGTCAGCGGGCGGACGACGGAACACGACGATGTCGCCCCGATGAATCGTGTAGCCGAGCTTCACAACGACTATCCGGTCTCCGATCTGCAGCGTCGGCAGCATCGAGCCGCTGGGCACGAAGAACGACTGCACCACGAAGGCCCGCAGCCCTGTCGCGACGAGCACCGCGATCACGACGACCGCCACCCACTCGAGGGTTTGACGCTGCCACGGCCGCTTGTGCACGTGCGTGGCGGTGGTCGGTGCTGGCACCGGCGCGCGCGACTCGTTCAAATCGATCACAGTGTGCGCAGCTTAAGCCGGTACGAGCGCCGACTCTCCGGCAGGTACTCGGTACGTGCCTTGCGCGACCGTCCCACGCCGGTCCGCGGCCTGGTGCGTTCCTAACCCAGTAGCCGGCCCGCACGGACCACAGCGGTGACGAGGTCGACGCCGGGACGGTAGGCGAGATGCGCGGCACTCGGCGCGTCGAGCACGACGAGGTCGCCGCGAAACCCAGGAGCGAGGGCGCCCAGGTCCTCTCGCCTAAGGGCGCGCGCCCCTCCGGCGGTGGCCGCAAACAGCGCCTCGTCCGGTGTCATGTGCATTTCCCGCACGGCCAGGGCGATGACGAACGGCATGCTCGTCGTGTAGCTGGTCCCCGGATTGCAATCGGTCGCGAGTGCGACGGCGACGCCTGAGTCCAGCAGACGGCGTGCATCCGGGTATGGCGACCGTGTCGAGAACTCGGCCCCGGGAAGCAGGGTCGCCACCGTGTCGGATCCGGCCAGCGCGTCGACGTCCGCCCCGTCGAGATGAGTGCAGTGGTCCGCGGAAGCGGCGCCCATCTCAACGGCGAGCTGGACGCCCGGACCGTGAGACAGCTGGTTCGCGTGCACCCGAAGTCCGAGCCCGTGGGCAAGCCCCGCTTGCAGGATCTCGCGGGCGGCGTCAGGGCCGAAGGCCCCCTCTTCGCAGAAGACGTCGCACCACCGGGCCTTCGGCGCACAGGCTTCGAGCATCGGGCCTGTCACGAGCGCGACGTAGTCCTGCTCCCTCCCGCGGAACTCGGGTGCCACGACGTGCGCGCCTAGAAAAGTGACCTCCTCGGCGATCGTCTCGGCAACATCGAGACATCGCGACTCGTCCGAGACCGTCAGGCCGTAACCCGACTTCGTCTCCAAAGTCGTCGTGCCCTGAGCCTCGGCCTCTCGCTTGAGCTTGGCACCCATCTCCATGAGCTGCCTCGAAGAAGCCGAGCGGGTGGCTGCGACGGTGGCCGATATCCCTCCGGCGTCGTAGCGCGTTCCCGCCATTCTCGCCGTGAACTCCTCGACGCGGTCGCCGGCGAACACGAGATGCGTGTGGGAGTCGACGAATCCGGGAACCACGCACCGCCCGGCCGCATCAAGCACTTCGTCGGCCGCCGGCGAGGTCGTGGCCCCTCCGATCCAGGCCACCGTCCCGTTCTCGACGACGAGGTCGACGTCACGCCTCACGCCGAGTGCTCCTGATCCGAGCTCCGGGCGATTGGTGACGAGCAAGCCGATGCCACGAACGAGCAGAGAAGCGACAGGAGGCCTCACGCCATTGCCTCACGATTGCGAGGGTTCGCGAGTGCTTCGTTCATCGCCCGGGCGCGCTCCCCAACAGCTCCAACAGCGCATCGTGGATGCGCCCGTTGGTCGCGAGCCCGGAGCCGCCCTCGTACCCCGGCTCGCCGCGCCAGTCCGTGAAACGCCCTCCTGCCTCCGAGATGATCACCGGCATCGGAGCGACGTCGTAAGGCTTGGCCCATACATCGGCCATCGCGTCCAGCCTCCCGGTCGCGACAAGGGCGTAACCGTAACCGTCACCCCATGTGCGCAGTTCGAGACCGGCTCGTCTCACCCCTAGGAGCACGGTCTCGGGCCACTCGTCGAAGCTGCTCGCGCTGAGATAGCTCCCGGACAGCTCATAGCGCTCGCTCACCTGAGCCGGCACTCCGTTGCAGTAGCAGCCCAGGCCTCTCGCCGCGTAGACCGTCTCACCGAGAGCGGGCACATTGATCACGCCAACCGCGATGCCGTGCTCGTCCTCGAGTGCCAGCAGGTTCGAGAACAGGCCTACTCCATGAGTGAAAGCCAGTGTCCCGTCGATCGGGTCCACGATCCACCGGCGGCCGGACTCGCTGGGCTTCTCGTCCTCTTCCTCCCCGAGTATCCCATCGCCAGGGTGCCGTAGTTCGAGCTCCTCGCGGATGAGCCGCTCGGCTTGCCGATCAGCCTGGGTCACAGGCGAGCCATCGCTCTTCTGCTCGACGGTGAGCCCGGCCGAGCGGAAGTGGCCCAAGGTGAGCTCGCCCGCCCGACGGGCCAGCTCGACAGCTTCCTTCAGGAGGTGTGCGAGGGGGTCGGTTGTCGGCAGGAACAGCTTCTCGAATTCGTCCGTCATGGGATGTCTCCTTGGGGCCGACCGTAGGGCGCGCCGGCCGGAGCCGCAAGAAGCACTCAAGGCCCGACCGGGAGGGCCGATACTCCGAAGATGGACAGGGAGCGCCGATCGCGTCTTCATCTCCGTCTTGGGCAGGCTGCCGCCGTTGCGTGCCTCCCATTGATTCTTGCGAGCACTCCGGTTGCAGCTCACAGGACCGCATCGGCAGCCGTCCCGCGGACGACAGCGCCGACCGGCCCGGCCGTGCCCGGCGCACCGAAGTGCCAGATGTTCCCCGCAGACAGCGTCTGGAACACCGAAATCTCCGATCTTCCGGTCAACAGGCACAGCGCGACCTGGACGGCACACATGGACGCCTCCACCACGAACCTCCATCCCGATTTCGGTCCCAACGAAGGCGGCTACCCGTACGGGATCCCGTGGACGGTCATCAACCCCAAGACGCAGGCCTTCATCCACCTGCGCTTGGAGTACGCGGACGAGAGCGACAAAGGCCCTTACCCCTTCGGCCCGACCACGCCCATCGAAGGCGGCCTGAAGGCCTCGGGAGACCGGCACGCCATCATGGTCGATCCGGCGACATGCGTCCTGTACGAGCTGTGGGACGCGCAGTACGTTTCGAAGACTGCCTCGACCGCCGGCTCGGGCGCCATCTGGAACTTGAGCTCGAACGCGCTTCGTCCCGCCGGTTGGACCTCGGCCGACGCGGCTGGCCTGCCGATCCTGCCTGGCCTCCTCAAGTACCAGGAGGTGCTCGCGGGCAAGGTCGACCACGCGATCCGTTTCACGGCCCAGTGCACCGATGACACCTACATCTGGCCGGCGCGTCACGAGGCCGGATCCTGCGGTGCCGCATATCCCCCGATGGGAGCACGGTTCCGCCTGAGCGCCAGCTTCAGAACCTCTGAGATCTGCAAGGCCGGGACGCCATACTGTGCTCAACTGGCCGTGATCATCACCGCGATGCAGCACTACGGCCTGATCCTCGCGGACAACGGCAGCAACTGGTACTTCCAGGGCAGTGCCCTCCCGCAGTGGCCGATCACCCTCGTCGACATGATGAAGCAGATCCCGGCGAGAGACTTCGTTGCAGTCGACGAGTCGTGCCTCGAGGTCGGCCCCAACTCCGGGCAGGCGTCCGGCGCTCGCTGCCCGAAGGGCTGACTCCCGCGCACCCGACGGCGTGCGGACTCCCGGGGACCCCTACCTGAGCAGCAGGCGGGGCCGGGCTGAGTGGCCCTGGCGGGGCCGGGCTGAGTGGCCGGCGGGGCCGGACTAGTGGCCCCCGGCGGGGCCGCGCTGAGTGGCAGGCGGGGCCGGGCTGAGTCGGCCTGGCGGGGCCGGGCTTAGCAGCGGGCGGGGCCGGGCTGTGTGGCCCTGGCGGGGCCGGAATGGCCACCTGTGTCTTGCTGTGTCGAGTATGGGCGCGTAGCCCTGCACACGTGCCTGCCGGCACCCCGCGCCGCCTAGCGTGCCGGTCTTACGGGCCCGCCTGACGTTGGGCCGCATCACGGCGCCGCCTAGCGACCGCCGGCTGCCCGTTCGCGCCGCCTAGCGACCGCCGGCTGCCCGTTCGCGCCGCCTAGCGACCGCCGGCTGCCCGTTCGCGCCGCACGGCCGCAAGGCGATGGAGGACAAACACGGCGATGGCGACAACAGCGACAGCCACCAGCACGTAACCCGCGGCACTGAAGCCCTTGGTGATCTTGGTCCACTCTCCGCCGAGCTCGTAGCCAACGAGAGCGATCGCCGTGCACCAGATGGCACTTCCGGCAAAGGTGGCCACGCCGAAACGTACGAGGCCCATCTCAGCGAAACCGGCGGGAATCGATATGAAGGTGCGCACGACGGGCAGGATGCGCCCCAAGAAGACTGCCGGTTCACCGCGCCTGCGGAACCAGCCCTCTGTCCTGTCCAGGTCGGAGTTCGTGAGCAGAACGTAGCGACCCAGCCGCTCCACGAGAGGACGCCCCCCGAAACGGCCGATGGACCAGCCCACGAACGAGCCGAGAAGCTCTCCGAACACGGCGAGAACGATCACGATCGCGATGTCGAGCCGCCCAGTCGAGGCCAGGTACCCGGCGTAGCCGAGGGTCACCTCGGACGGGATCGGCACGCACGCCGCTTCGGCGAAGGTCAGAAGAAGGAGCGCGAGATAACCCCAAGAGGAAAGGAAGTGTTGCACGGTCCCCACTTTCTAGCCTGCTCACGACGGTTCTTGCCATCGCGCTCACCAGCCAGCCGTTAGCCTGCCCGGGAGTGCCGCCCACTCGAGCCGCGACCTCCGACGGCATCGTCCTGGCCCTGCACGACCTCGGGGGTGACGGGCCGCCCGCCCTGCTCGTCCACGCGACGGGCTTCCACGGCTGGGTGCTCGGTCCACTGGCACACAGTCTCGGGACCCGTTTCCACTGTCTGGCCCTCGATCTTCGTGGGCACGGCGAATCCGGCGTGCCACCGGACCTGGACTTCGACTGGGTCGGGTTCGGGACTGATGTCCTGACGGCGGTCGACGCCTTCGGGCTCGAGCGTCCCGTCGGTATAGGCCATTCCTGCGGGGGCGCCGCACTGTTGCTCGCCGAGGAGGCCCGCCCCGGCACGTTCTCGGCCCTGTATTGCTTCGAGCCCGTCGTGCTCGCCTTCGACGATTCACCGACGCCAAACCTCTCCGACCCGCTCGCTCAGGGTGCCCGGCAACGGCGGGAGACCTTTTCCTCCCGCGAGGAGGCCTATGCCAACTACGCGTCGAAGCCGCCGCTCAACGTCTTGGACCCCGAAGCCCTCGCCGCCTATGTCGAGTACGGCTTCGAAGACCTGCCCGACGGGTCCGTACGGCTCCGGTGCCGGGGTGAGAACGAAGCGCTCATGTACGAGAGCGGCTTGCGCCATCCGGCCTTCTCGCGGCTCGGCGCGGTCGACTGTCCCGTGGTGCTCGCTTGCGGCGCCGACAGCCACAGCTTCGGCCCGGCCGCCCTCGAGCAGCTGGTGGAGCGCCTTGCGAACGGCCACCTCGAGGTCCTCCCGGGACTCGGGCATTTCGGGCCTCTCGAGGCGCCGTCGACCGTCGCCGACTCGGTGATCCGGACCCTTGACACACCTCCGGCGTAGCCTGGCCCCAATGACTTCTCTGGTCGCCGACCTGCCCCTACCGAGCACCCTGTCCCCCTCGAAGATCACGGCCTTTACGAATTGCCCGGCTCGCGTTCCGGTTCTCGGTCGTCGAGCACCTGCCGGAACCGCCGTCGCCGGCGGCCTTGAAGGGCACCCTCGTGCACCGGGCGCTCGAGCTGCTGTTCACCGAGCACGCCCGCGGCTCCAGAAGCAGGGCAGCAGCGCACAAGGCCCTGGAAGCAGCCTCGCAGGAGCTGCAGGAAGGCGGCGAGCTCGAGACTCTCGGGCTCGACGGGGCTGAGACGGCTGCCTTCCTCGTCGATGCGCGCGTGCTCGTGGACCACTACCTCGAGCTGGAGGACCCGGACGGTGTCCGCGCGATCGGGCTCGAGCTGAACTTGAGCACCGAGCTCGACGGCATCACAGTGCGCGGCATCATCGACCGCCTCGACGAGCTCGACGACGGCAGCCTGGCCGTCGTCGACTACAAGACCGGACGCGCCCCGCGTGCCGAACAGTCCAAGTCACGCCTCGGCGGGGTCCACATGTACGCCCTCATGTGCGAATCCGAGCTGGGAAGGCGGCCGTCGGTCGTCCGCCTCCTCTACCTGCGGGACCGTATCGCCATCTCCTCGGCGCCGACCGATCAGGCGATGCGTGGCACTCGGCAGCGAGCTCTGGGCGTGTGGTCCGCCATCGAACGGGCTTGCAAAGAGGACGATTTCCGGCCTAATCCGTCAAGCCTGTGCCGTTTCTGCGCGTTCCAGGCGTACTGCCCCTCGTTCGGGGGCGACCCGACGCTGGCCGCGTCGGCATTGGGCACCGCGACAGACCCAACAATCCCGTCATCGGTGCCCGACGTTTCGGGGTTGGAAGCCGCAGTCCTCGGCGCGGGGAGCTCGTCCGCTTGATTCGTCCGGCCGTCAAAGCGCTCGACGCCCGAGCCGACGCGGTCTTCGCCCCGCTGCGTGGCAACGCGATCGCGGACCGCGTCTTCTACACCGCCACAGCGCTCGGCGACTTCGGGCTGCTCTGGACCGTGCTCGGCCTCGTGCGGATCCTGCGCGGTCGTCCTGGCGACACCAGAGCGGGACTGCGCGCGATCACCGCCACCGGAATCGAGTCCGTTGTCGTCAATATCGGGGTGAAGTCCCTGTTCAGAAGGCGTCGTCCGCGACCGATGGAGGCTCACCCGTTGCCGTTTCGCCAGCCGATCACGTCGAGCTTCCCGAGCGGCCATGCCACAGCCGCGTTCTGCGCCGCGACGCTGCTCGCAGAGAACGAGGACCGGGCGCCCGTCTACTACGCTCTCGCGACCGTCGTGGCACTCAGCCGCATCCACACGAAGATCCACCACGCCTCCGACGTCGCCGGAGGCATTGCGATCGGTCTGGTGCTCGGCCGTTTGGGCAGGCGGCTCGTCCCTCTCGACCGCCCGTCCGCCGGCTGATCAGCGCCTGAGGACCCACCTCCCGCCCAGGACGGGAGCACCTCGCCTTTACCAAGAGCGATCAGGAGCCGGCCCCTGGGCCGCCTTCGGCCGGCTTCGGGGTGCCGAGCTCAGCGGCAGCACCGGGAACCGGTGCAACAGCCGCCGGCGAGGACGGGAAGGCGCTCGGGGCCGCCGGGGCCGGCGGGGCCGGCCGGCTCGAAGGTGGCACGGCAAACGGGCTGGCATCATCGGCTGCGCCGGGACGCCTCATGAACTCGAGCAGCTCGATCGGGATGGGGAAGATCAGGGTGGAGTTGTGCTCGGTCGCGACTTCGGCGAGTGTCTGCAGCGACCGTAGCTGCATCGAACCTGGGGACGAAGCGAGCATCGTCGCCGCCTCCGACAGCTCTCTCGATGCCTCGAGCTCGCCGGTCGCGGCGATCACTTTGGCCCGGCGCTCGCGTTCTGCTTCCGCCTGGCGGGACATCGCCCGCACGAGCTCTGCCGGCAGTGAGATGTCGCGGATCTGGACCTCGTGCACCTCGACGCCGAAACCTTGGGTGGACAGAGCGATCTGTGCCTTCAGCTCGTTGTTGATGTCCTCCCTGTGTGCGAGGAGATTGTCGAGCTCATGGCGCCCGATGATCGAGCGCAGGCTCGTCATGGCAATGCGCTGGCTGGCGAGCCGGAAATTGTCCACCCCGACGATGGCCCTGACGGGGTCCTCGACGCGGAAGTAGACGACGGCGTCCACCTGCAAGGTCACGTTGTCGGCCGTGATCGCGGACTGTGGCGGGATGTCGACCACCTCGACACGCAGGTTCACCTTGACGACCCGGTCGACTGCAGGAATTCGGAAGATCAGGCCCGGGCCCTTGGCCTGGGCACGTATGCGCCCGAACCGGAAGAACACCGCCCGCTGGTACTCCGTCACCACGGTCAGAAACGAACGAAAGGCGATTGTCACGACTATCGCCAGCACGACCACGCCCGCGACGATCCCGCCAACGAGGTCGCCCGAGGCCAGAATGCCCGATGTCACCATCGCGTCAGTGTGCCACTTTCATGGTCCCCACGAGCGGGCCCGTCCGCCTCGTGCGCGGTGACCCGGCAAACTGAGCTGGACGACGGTTGGCTGTCGGGCCCACTGCGGCTACCGTCAACTCGGTGACTGCACTTGTGGAGAGACTCGGGTACGACCCCGACGACCGCGTGCTCGTGCTGAGCTGCGCAGAGCTCGGGGTGTTCCACGCCGGGAACGTCGCGATCTACGAAGCGCTCCGCAACGCGACGGCCACGACGGCGACGCTGATGGTCCCGGCACCCTGGGCGCGAGACGCTGCGGCACAGTACCGGGGAGAAGACATCGGCGTCGGTCTCACGCTCAACGCCGAGCACGATCTGTACCGCTGGGGGCCGATCACCCACGCGCCGTCCTTGCTCGACGGCGATGGCGGCTTCCCGCGGACGGCAGCCGACCTCTGGGAGCACGCTGACCTCGACGAGGTGCGCCGGGAGTGCCGGGCTCAGCTCGAACGTGCCATCTACTGGGGCTTCGACGTGAGCCATCTCGACGCTCACCTCGACGCCGTCGCGCTCAAGCCTGAGTTCTTCGACGTCTTCTTGGACCTGGCCGAGGAATTCCGCTTGCCCCTCTGCTTGCCGGACGCCAGCGCGCAACGCCTCGCCGGCTTCCCGTTCCGGGAGCTCGCCGCCGAGCGCGGGGTGGTCTCACCCGATCGCGTCATCCCGACCGGCGCGTTGGCCTACGAGTTGGCCGGGAGCACACCGGGAAGGCTGGGCCGCACAACGGTGAGCCGACCGGCCGACTCGGGAAGCCCGGACGCCGACTCCCCCGACGCCGGCGACTCCCCCGACGCCGACGACTCCAACGTGAAGGCACGTCTGGCCGGGCTGCTCGCCGGTCTCGAGCCCGGGGTCACCGAGGTTTGCCTGCGACCGGCACTTGACACCCTCGAGCTCCGTGCCGCGGCACCTGACTGGCAGGAACGTACGGCCGACCGCAAGCTTCTCGTCGGCGGCACGATCCTGGACCAAGCGGTGGGCGCAGCTCACGTGAAGCTCGTCGGCTATCGGTCCCTCCGGGAGCTCATGCGCACGTCTTGACCGGCCGGGGCCAATGGGCCGCGACCGGCCGGGCCGGCTCGACCGGGCCGGGTCAACGGGCCGGGTCGACCGGCCAGAGCCAGCCAGAGCCGGTGCGGCAGGGCGGCTCAGAACTCGGTGATCTCCAAGGTGTCGATCTGGAGCTGCTTGTACTCCGCCGAGTTCGTGATCGGCAGCAGTGCCATGAGCTTTCCCATGTTGCCGGTGACCTTCACCCGTCCCTGCATGAACGCGGCGTTGGCATCGAGCTCGTTCTTCTGGATGCGCATGGCGTCCTCGTAGCTCTCCGTGAGCGTCACCTCGGCATCGGCCAGCTCACCGAGCCGCGACTCGAGCAGCTTCCCGTTCTCGAGCACCCAGTAGTAGCGGATATCGCCCTCGGGCCCGCCGGTGATGACGTACTGCAGTCGTGCGGAAGCCCCCGGGCGCTCCGGCTGTCCCTCGGCGAGCTTCAGCCCCTCGTCGAGCCACTCCTGGGTCAGCCACTTGGCCATCTCATCCTCCTCAGTGCGCCGGCGGCACCTCCGCCCGGCACCGCGCTGCCTACATCCTCGGGGCTCGCCGCGCAACAAGCCGCGCAGATCGTGAGCTACCGGCTCGCCGGGAGGCGCACTCCGGCAAAGAGGTCATCCTCGGGAAGATCTGTGTCGACGAGACTTCGCGCCAGGATGTAGTCGTCTTGGGGATGGATGGTCTTCATGATCTCCGGGGGCAGCCCGAACCAGTACTTCGAGGTCGGGTCGACCTGTGTCGCGTGCGCGAGCAGTGCAAGCCGCCGGATGTCCTCGAAGCCTTTCAGGTCGATCGAGGTCGTGATCTTGTCGTCGTCACCCGGACGTTCCAGCCAGTTCTCGTCAAAGGGCGATTCCATGCCGAGCTCGAGAAACTTCGCATGCGTGGCCAGGATCCGCGCCCGCGACCAGACCGAGTAGTACATCTTCAAAGGCTGGTAGGGCTCCCCCGCATCAGGGAAGGCCGCCTCATCGCCTGAGGCACCGAAGGCCGCCACGGAGATGTCGTGCACCCGGATGTGGTCAGGATGGGGATAGCGCTCCTGGTCGTCGCTGTAGGTGATGACCACCTGTGGGCGCACCCGGCGGATCTCGGCCACCAGGCGCCCGACGGTCTCGCCGAGCGGGTGGGCGGCGAAGGCACGTGGGTCGGAGTTCGCCTTCGAGCCCGGCATGCCCGAGTCGCGGTAGCCGAGCAGGACGACCTCGCTGTAGCCGATGATCTCGGCGGCTTGGTCCAGCTCGCGGCGACGGACCCCGGTCAGGTCTGCGCGCACCTCGGGGGTGTCCATGATCGGGTTGAGGATGTCGCCCTCCTCGCCACCGGTGCAGGTCACCAGAACCGTGTGAACACCTGCGGCGTGATACTTCGCGATGGTCCCGGCACCCTTGGAGGCCTCGTCGTCAGGATGTGCGTGCACAGTCAGGATGCAGAGCTCGTCGTCCATGGCTGGCCACGCTAGTGGCGCGGCTGAGCTGCACCCTCCCGCCCGCCTATGCTGGGCAGCAAGACTGGCAAGGGAGCGCAAATGGGTGTGATGAAGCGCCTGACGAACATCGTCCAGGCCAAAGCTAACAAGGTCCTAGACAAAGCAGAAGATCCCCGCGAGACGCTCGACCTCTCCTACGAGAAGCAGATCGAGCAGCTCCAGCAGGTCAAACGGGGACTTGCCGATGTCGCGACAGCCAAGAAGCGCATCGAGCTGCAGGCTCAGCAGCTTCAGCAAGCCGCCGCCAAGCTGCAGAACCAGGCACGCCAGGCGCTTGCACAGAACCGTGAGGACCTGGCCACCCAGGCTCTCACCCGGCGCTCCGGGATCGCCACACAGCTCGAAGGCCTGAAGACACAGCACGACCAGTTGGCGCAACAGCAGGAGCGGCTCGAGGCGACCACCCAGCAGCTCCAGGCGCGCGTCGAGGCCTTCCGCACTCAGAAAGAGACCCTGAAGGCCTCCTACACGGCGGCTCAGGCGCAGACACGGATCGGCGAAGCCGTCTCGGGGATCTCCGAGTCGATGAGCGACACCGGCATGGCCATGCAAAGGGCCCAGGACAAGATCGCCCAGATGCAGGCACGAGCCGGTGCAGTCGACGAGCTCCTCGCCTCGGGAACCCTCACCGACCTGTCCGGGTCGTCGGACCCGATCCAGGCGGAGCTCGACAAGGCGGCCGCCTCCGGGGACGTGGAGCTTCAGCTCGCTCAGATGAAGGCCGAGCTCAGTCCACCGGCGGCCGCGCCCAGCGGTGAGCTCGGAGCCGGCACGCCGGGCGCGGCGGGAGCCCCCGACGAGCCGGTCGACGGTGAGATCGTGCACGACGGGCCGCACGCCGCGGGAGCATCAACAGCCCCTGCGGACCCGTTCACCCTCGACGATGCGGGAGGTGCGTCATGATCGTGCGCATCCTCGGAGAAGGTCAGTTCGAGCTCCCAGACAGCCAGGTCGCCTCGCTGGAGGAGCTCGACCAGGAACTGGTGGCGGCCCTCGACGCCAATGACGAGCCGACTTTCCGCGACGTGCTCACGCGGTTGGTCCAAAGTGTGCGGTCGGAAGGGACGCCCGTTCCCGCGGATCGTTTCGTGCCGTCCAAGCTGACACTGCCGAACGAGACCGCGACGCTCGCCGAGCTCCGTGAGCTCCTGGCATCCGAGGACGCCGGGGAGTCCTGAGCCCATTGTCACCTCGCACCAAGTTTCCCGCAGACCGCGGGCTCACAGCCCGCATGATGTCGACCGTCTTCCTGCTCGGGCCTCCTTTACGCCGTCTTCGTCACGGTGCTCTTCCTCGTCGGGGTCAAGCTCGTCTTCATCCTCGTCATCGCGTTCGTCCTGCTCTTCGTGCAGTACTTCTACTCGGACCGGATCGCGTTGTACTCGATGAAAGGCAAGATCGTCACCCGCGAGCAGGCGCCCCAGCTTCACGGCGTCGTCGACCGGCTGTGCGCGATGGCCGACATGCCCAAGCCCCAGGTGGCGATCGCGGATGTCGACATGCCGAACGCGTTCGCGACCGGCCGTGACCAGAAGCACGCCGTCGTCTGCGTCACGACCGGCATCCTCCGCCGGCTGAACGAGCCCGAGCTCGAGGCCGTGCTGGCCCATGAGCTCTCGCACGTCGCGCACCGCGACGTCGCCGTGATGACCATCGCCAGCTTCCTCGGGATCCTGGCCGGCCTGCTCACCCGCGTGCTCCTCTACGCCGGGCTGTTCGGCGGCTTCGGCGGAGGCGGAGGGAACAGAGGCCGAGGCGGCGGAGGCGGCGGGGCCGGTGGCGGCCAGCTCGCCATCCTCGAGCTCGGAATGCTCGCTTTCTCCGCAGTGATCTACGCGATCAGCTTCCTCCTCATCCGAACGCTCTCGCGTTACCGCGAGCTGGCAGCGGACCGGTCCGGGGCGATCCTGATCGGCCAGCCCCGACTGCTCGCTCAGGCTCTGGTCAAGGTGACAGGGGAGATGTCGCGTATCCCGACGCGCGATCTCCGGTCCGCGGAGCACTTCAACGCCTTCTTCTTCGCCCCCGCGTTCGCCAAGGGCGTCAGCCTCTCCACGCTGTTCTCCACCCACCCCACCCTCGAGCGCCGCCTGCAGCAGCTGACCGAGCTCGAAGCCCAGATGGGGCGCGCGGCGTGAAGCTGTTCGACGTGCTGCTCGGTCGGACAAAGGCCGTCCAGCCGAACCTCGACCACCTGTTCGGCCTCCCGGGGGCCCAGATCACCCTCGAGGCCTCGATGGGGCTGCGCCCCACGGGCCAGGCGGGTGTCTGCTTCAAGCCGGCCACCGGACAGCAGTTCGCCGAGACCGCCTCGGAGGTCGAACAGCTGCTCGACCTCGGCGACGACGCCAAGATCCACGAGGAGTCCGACTCTTATGGATACCGGTGGGTCGTGATCGCAGATGACGACTTCAGCGACCTGATCAACCAGGTCCACGTCGTCAACACGACGCTCGAGGAGCACGGCTGGGGACCGCAGCTTCTCTGCTCGGTCTTCGGCTTTGCCCCGATCCCGGGCGGCGCAGCCGATCCCAGCGCCGCGACGGGCGCGCCGAAGGTGGCGGGCACCTACCTCGTCTACCTGTACAAGCGAGGCACGTTCTACCCGTTCGTGCCGCTCCCGGTCACCGAGAAACGCGACTCGGACCGCGAGCGCCTGCTGAAGGTGACCCTGGCTCAGGACCTCTCGATGGAGCCCGACCTAGAGCGCTGGTTCCCTCTCTGGGGACTGCCCGTCCACTGACAAGCCCGCCACGCTGGCGACGCCGCCCGGCAAGCTCGCGCAAACGCTTCCCAGGTCCGTCACTAATGGCAGGTTGGTGCACGCTCAGATCTATGAGCGATGAACGAATACTCCGTGGGAGATCACGCGGCTCATGGCATGATCGAGTAGTTGGACGTCGACCAGTTCTTCAACTTGGGCGTCGCGTGCTCAGGGTAGACGAAGTACAGATTCGGCTTCCGTCGACGCAGATGCAAATCGCTGTGATGGTCTCGAGCGGCTCGTAACCGTGGCCGTCTTGCTGCCAGTTCGCGCCTGGCACGTAGAAGTTGCCGTCGAGGACAGCCTCTTTGGGGTTGTTCGTGTCGATCTTGATCGGGTTGTTGCCACGCCAGTAGAGACTGGAATTCCATGGCCCCGTTACAATGCGGAGCGATCTAAGTGATGACGTCCACGAGGGAGCGCTCCACCGAGCGCGTTGCGTCGAACGCTCGCTCGATCGCCACCTCGAGATCCAGAGCGGACAGGACCCCACGCGGAATCGTGCCCTGTCGATGGCTCAGAATAATGACAGCCAGTCTCTGCAACGCCCCTCGGCGAGGACCACTGGGGGTAGTTGCCCACCATCGCGCGACTCTCAGCAGCTTTCGATCTGTGAGGATCAACCCTTGGGCAAGAACTTGTCCAGCACCGAAGTGGTAAGGTTCCCTGAAGTACCCCCTGGCCAAGGCAGCGTCAATGCCGCGCTCGGGGTGAAGTAGAGCTGGACGTTTGTGCCCGAGAACCCCCCGCAAGCGAGAATCTGGCCGTTCATAGATGGATCACCCACAATACTCACAACGCCCTGCGCGTAGAGCAGAACGTTCAGTGTCGTGCTTGTGCTCGGTGGCGTAGGTACCGGAAATACCGTCCCATTAGCGAAGCTCACATCCGTTCTCGACGGGCTGCACGGTTCATCCTCGCCGGCAAAGATCGAGAAATTGTGATACGTCGTTGTCCCCGAAAGTCCGGTCGCGTTGAAAATATTTTCACCCGAGAGGGTGAGCTGGCCAACGTCGAGAACGACGTCAGCGTTCAGATCAAACGTGTGTGCGCGATCATATGTCACGTCACATGAAGGCGCGTAGATGACCGTCTTTGACGTGATCGTACTGATCTCGGTCATGAAGGGATCGTTCGCCCCGGAAGACAGGTCCTGGAAGTAGCTCTGCGTCGTTGTGGTCCCATTAGTGAGGTTTTCACAATAGGGGTACTGAACCGACGGTATCTGAATAACGGTCCATCCCGCGCTCTCCCAGTCAGTGAGGGCAGGGGAAGTCGGGAAAGTAAGTTGAGGTGGAATCGACTCGCTAGCGAGGACCGAGTCGTTTTTCGTCTGGGTCCCTAGGATTTTACCGGCCGACACCGTGATGGAACCAGAAGCGTCGGCATTGCCGTCGATCTGCTCTGAGCCCTTAGGTCCGAGCAGAATGTCTCCACCTGTAGCCGTGGCATTGCCGTAGATCTGGGCTGTTCCTTTAGGCCCAAGGTCGATTCCGCCACCATAAGCGATCACATTGCCACACGGCGTTGCGTATGTTTCACAAGAAGAGAGGCCGACAGTTGAATCGCTTTGCATCGTCACTGGACCGTTCGCTGTGACATTGCCATCGATGTAGCAGTTGGGAAGACTGACACCAGCAGTAGCATAAGAGAGCAAGCTGCCTTCCACGGTGATAGCTGCGGTACAGTCCAGGGTCCCGCCCGGACCTATGTAGAGGTTTGCGGGCTCATTTGCAGCTCCGTTTTCGTAGATCTCGGCACCACCTGCAAAAGTCTGATTGCCGTTAACTGTGAAGATTGAATTCCCAAACACCTGAGAATTGTTGTTCGAGGGGGAGATCGCAACATCTTCCTGCATCACGGTCTGGGAACCACGGGGGTTTGTGCCCGTGGATGTCAGTGTCGCCGCCGTCGGATTACCCTTCGTGAAGCTCACAGAGCCAATCGACCCGGTGCAATGATCTACTCCTGTCGCGGAGTAGTACTGCACCCAAACACTGTACGAAGAAGCGCTACCAGGTATCCCCGGCGTGCCGGTGTCGGGACTGGCCTGGTGGTAGCAGGGTAGGTCGGAATACAGGGTCGCTTTCTTCATAATCGCCCGCAGGGCGTTGAGGCCGCTCAGCGAGGCCAGCGACGCCTGCGATGAGCGGTTGTACTGCGAGGAGAGGCCGAGGCTCCCGACCGTCACGGACGTCGCCACTGCAAGAGCGCCGAGAACCAGCAGGGATACGATCACAACGAGGATCAGCGCCTGGCCAGCATCGTCGCGATAGACACGGTTAAAGCGAGCGTCCATGTTCACTCCGAAGGATACGCGTTCGAACAAGTGAGCGGGGTGTTCGTCCACTGGGCATAGAGCGTGGCGTTGGCGGTGAAGGGGTAGTTGGCGCCGTCGGCGTAGGAGGTGCCCGAGCCGTCGGCGGCGGTGTTCCAGCCCAAGAACGTGTAACCGGCATAGGTGAAGGTGTTGAGGGTCAACGCCGTGGGGGCGCTGTTGACCTCTGGGGTCATCGACCCGGTGCCGCCATTGGCGGTGAAGGTGACGATGTAGGTTGGGAGCGTCCACTGGGCATAGAGCGTGGTGTTGCCGGAGATGGTGAACGTGTTACCCGCCGCGTAGGAGGTGCCGGTGCCGTTGGCGGCAGTGTTCCAGCCGGAGAAGGTGTAGCCGGTGTTGACGAGGTTGCCGGTGTTGCCGAGCACGGTGACGGTGCTGCCCGAGAGGTACGGGCTCGAGCCGTCCACCGGGACGCTGCCACCGGTCGCGCCGTTGCGGTTGTAGGTGACGGTGTCGCTGTTCGGGCTCCACTTGGCATAGAGCGTGACGTTGCCGGAGATGGTGAACGTCGCACCCGGCAGGTACGAGGTGCCCGAGCCGTCAGCGGCGGTGTTCCAACCGTTGAAGGTGTAGCCGGTGTCGACGAGCGAGCCGGTGTTGCCGAGCACCGTGACGGTGCTGCCCGAAAGGTACGGGCTCGAGCCGTCCACCGGGGAGCCGCCACCGGTCGCGCCGTTGCCGTTGTAGGTGACGGTGGCCCTCCACTGGGCATAGAGCGTGGTGTTGCCGGAGATGGTGAACGTGTTACCCGCCGCGTAGGAGGTGCCGGTGCCGTTGGCGGCAGTGTTCCAGCCGGAGAAGGTGTAGCCGGTGTTGACGAGGTTGCCGGTGTTGCCGAGCACGGTGACGGTGCTGCCCGAGAGGTACGGGCTCGAGCCGTCCACCGGGACGCTGCCACCGGTCGCGCCGTTGCCGTTGTAGGTGACGGTGGCCCTCCACTGGGCATAGAGCGTGGTGTTGGCGGAGATGGTGAACGTGTTACCCGCCGCGTAGGAGGTGCCGGTGCCGTTGGCGGCAGTGTTCCAGCCGGAGAAGGTGTAGCCGGTGTCGACGAGGTTGCCGGTGTTGCCGAGCACGGTGACGGTGCTGCCCGACTTGTAAGGACTCGAGCCGTCCACCGGGACGCTGCCACCGGTCGCGCCGTTGCCGTTGTAGGTGACGGTGGCCCTCCACTGGGCATAGAGCGTGGTGTTGGTGAGGATGGTGAACGTCGCACCCGGCAGGTAGGCGGTGCCCGAGCCATCGGCGGCGGTGTTCCAGCCCGAGAAGGTGTAGCCGGTGTCGACGAGGTTGCCGGTGTTGCCGAGCACGGTGACGGTGCTGCCCGACTTGTAAGGACTCGAGCCGTCCACCGGGACGCTGCCACCGGTCGCGCCGTTGCCGTTGTAGGTGACGGTGGCCCTCCACTGGGCATAGAGCGTGACACTGACGGTGAAGGGGTAGGTGGCACCGTCGGCATACGCGGTGCCCGAGCCGTTAGCGGCGGTGTTCCAACCCGAGAAGGTGTAGCCGGTCCGCGTGAAGGTGTTGAGGGTCAGCGCCGTCGGGACAGTCTCGGTCTCGTTGGCCATCGTCCCGGTGCCGCCGTTGTTGTTGAAGATGACAGTGGCCGCCCACTGGGCATAGAGCGTGACGCTGGCGGTGAAGGGGTAGGTGGCACCGTCGGCATACGCGGTGCCCGAGCCGTTGGCGGCGGTGTTCCAACCCGAGAAGGTGTAGCCGGTTCGCGTGAAGGTGTTGAGGGTCAGCGCCGTCGGGACGTTGTGGGTCTCGTTGGTCATCGACCCGGTGCCGCCGTTGTTGTTGAAGGTGACGGTGTAGGAGGGGTTGACCGTCCACTGGGCATAGAGGATGACGTTGGCTGCGGGCATCGTGAAGGTCGCCGAGCCGCTGGCCGCGTAGGCGGTGCCCGAGCCGTTGGCAGCCGTATTCCAGCCCGAGAAGG
Source organism: uncultured Acidimicrobiaceae bacterium (assembly GCA_963727645.1). GTDB lineage: Bacteria > Actinomycetota > Acidimicrobiia > Acidimicrobiales > Bog-793 > Fen-455. Next base: position 96,131 of record CAVSHA010000015.1, on the reverse strand, counting down.
TGTAGCCGGTGCGGACGAGGTTGCCGGTGTTGGCGAGCACCGTCACAGTCGCGCCGCTGCTATAGGGACTCGAGCCGTCCACCGGGAAGCTTCCACCGGTCGCGTTGTTGCTGTTGTAGGTGACGGTGTATGTCTTCTTGTCTGGTAGCAAAAAGGCCATCAACGATACGGGGGTAGTCATCGACGACGTGTTGGTGGCCGGGTCCCGTTTATCCGCTGGGGCGTCCCTCCACAAGGCCGATGCGAGCGTCGCGAGCGTCGTCATGCTGCCATAGGGCTTGTCGAGCATCGATGCGACCGCAGCCCCGCCATCGCTGTTGAAGGCGACGGTGTATTTCGTATGTGGTAGCAAGAAGGCCATCAACGATACGGGGGTAGTCATCGACGACGTACTGGTGGCCGGCCACTGCTGTTCTTCGAGCACGTAGGGGGATTTCGTGGTCGAGATGCTGGAGGCTGCACTGGTCGCCACGATCGGCGGCGGTGACTTCTTCTCGGCAGTGGCTCTCGACGAGATCGAGGCAGCGACCGGTGTCTTCATCGAGGCGGTCAGGTAGGCCGTCGTGACCGGCGCTAGCCACTGCTGTTCTTCGAGCACGTAGGGGGATTTCGTGGTCGAGATGCTGGAGGCTGCACTGGTCGCCACGATCGGCAAGTGAGAGGCGGTCATCAGATATTTGGTGGCGGGGTCCCGCTTGTCCGCTGGGGCGTACCTCGACAACATCGAGAGCAGCGTCGCCGATATCGGGGTCGTGCTGCCATAGGACGTGTCGAGCGCAGCAACCGAAGACTTCAGCTCCACTAACTGCTTGTTCTGCTGCTTCTGGCCGTGCGCCTCCTGCACCTGCAGGTCGATCGCCAGGCTTTGAGGCGAGCCCGGAAATAGATTGTTGAGTGAAAAAGGCGGTATCGGCGGTATCGACGAGGAGTTCACGATCGGCTGGACGACGGTCACCCATTGCGGAGAACCGTTACTGCGTGGCCAAACAATGCCCGAAGCGGACGTGTTTGGTTGGGTAGCGGACTCCTCCTCCTCGAGCTTGTTGTTGCTGCTATTGAGCCTCCACTGGTCCCAGCGATAGGTCGTGACGGGAGCGCCGGCGCTCGTGTACGACGTGGAGAGGATCTGGAGGATCCTGACGGTGAACCCCGAAGCGGTGAGCTGCGTCGGCAGGCAGATCTGATCTGCCGATACGACCTGCGCCGTCAGGTTCTCGATTGCGATGTTCGCCTGGCCGGTACCAGCTGAGATGCCCTCGGAAGTGGAGGCCGAGTTCGTCACGGTCTCCAGGAGCGGCGGGATGAGAGCCACGATGACCAATGTGACGGCCATCGCGACGAGCATCTCGACGAGCGTGAACCCCTTGGCGCTATGACGGTCGCGACGTCGTGGGCGGACACCTCCGGACCGATTACGACGAGACGTCCAGACGCGGCTCATGATTGGGAGATCACCGCCCCACCGACAACCTTTTCCGTGCCGCCGGTCGGGGACTTCCACGTTACGGTCACAACGACCTTGACAGTCCCGTCGGCAGGAACCGGAGACGAGCAGGATGCGGCCACCTGGTAGCTGATCCCGTCGAGGATCGGCTGGCTGCTCGGACAAACGTCATTGTCGGACTCAGCTTGCGCGACTGTCTGAGCGACGAGACTCGTGGCCTCGGAGTACTCCCGCGCGACCGAGGCGGCGGACATCGTGCCGATCACTCCCCACTCTGCGGCCACGAGCACAAGAGTGAGGAAGGTGGCGGCGACCAGCGACTCGACGATGGTAAAGCCAGACTGGTCGGCGCGGCGCTCTATGCCCTGGCCTCGTGCGGCATCGAGCCGCGGAGAATCCTGACACCGAGCGCGAACGTGTTTCGTTGCGTCACGTCGCCACCCCCTCGCCAGTCGACGTCTCAGCCGCATTCCAGGACTCCCTAAAGAACTCCCTAAAGAACTCCAAACAGATTACCGGTAGTAACAACACAAACTAAACACCACCCTATGGACAGTTAAAGAACTGACTGACGTGATCTTGATCCCAGGGCGGTGCGACACCTTAAAGTGCCCAGAACTCAATTGAGGCGTTAGGCCAGTTCAACACCTGCTGATGGCCGGTCTTCGTCGGCCGTGACACCGACATGTCTGCCTTCCCCAGGCCAGCAACAAGTTGAAGTCTACACTCCTGTTGTCGTTTCGCGCGCACCGTGGCTGGAAAACTACCTCAGGCACTCGTGCACTGGTCAAGAGGCGAGATCCCGCTTCGGAAGCCGGAAATCCAGCACCACGGGCGCGTGGTCGGACGGCTGCTTGCCTTTTCTGGCGTTTCGGTCCACTAGAGCGAACGTCACCTGGTCGGCCAGGACCCGAGTCGCCAGCACGAGATCGATCCGCATGCCACGCCCGGAGTGAAAATCTCCGGCGCGATAGTCCCACCACGAGAACAATCGGGGCGTGCCCGGATAGCAGGCCCGGAAGACGTCGGTCAGGCCGAAACCGAGCACTTCCGACAGGACATCGCGCTCTTCCGGTGTCACGTGAGTTGCGCCCACGAAGAAGGCCGGGTCGAAGACGTCGATGTCCTCGGGTGCGACGTTGAAGTCCCCGCAGAGCACCACCGCGTCGCGCGGGTCGCAGGTGGCATCGAGGTGCCGGCGAAGATCGTGAAGGAAAGTCAGCTTGGCCTGGAAGTGCTCGCTCTCGACCGCACGACCGTTGGGCACGTAGACGCTCATCACCCGCACCCCGGCACAGGTAGCGCTGATCAAGCGGCACTCGGCGGGTTCGCTCGTCTCGTCGCGCTCGGCGAACCCGCGCGCGACGTCTGTGAGACCGACCCTCGACGCTATGGCGACGCCGTTCCAACGGCCGTCACCGTGATGGGCTACCTCGAAGCCGAGCTTCTCGAACCGATCCGCCGGAAAGGCGTCATCGGCAAGCTTTGTCTCCTGAAAACAGCATACGTCCGGTTCGATCTGCTGCGAGCCATTCCTCGACCCGGTCGAGGCGCGCCCGCATCGAGTTGACGTTCCAAGTGGCGATCCGCATCGATTCGACCGCCTCAGTAGCTGCGCGGAGCGAGCACGAACAACAGATCGGCCTCGCAGGCGACGTGGCCGGCGACACTGGCCACACCGTGCCCGCTCCCGGCGCGTGCCGAGAGACGCCCGATCGAAACGTCGAGATCCAATGTGTCCCCGGGCACGACCTGGTGCCGGAAGCGCGCCCGGTCGATGCCTCCGAACAACGGCAGCCGGTCCTTGTAACGCTCGTCGGCGAGGACTGCCGCCGCCGCGAGCTGCGCCAGCGACTCCACCATCAAGACACCCGGCAGGACCGGATTACCAGGAAAATGGCCCGCAAAGAACTCCTCGTCGCCCTTCAGATGCCAACATCCACGCGCCGAGCTCGCCGGGATCAGCTCGGTGATCTCGGAGAGAAGAAGAAACGGCGGCCGGTGTGGGATGAGGCCCTCGATCGAGATCGTCGCCACTCCCAGATGCTACCGGGCAGGCCCGGGCCGCAACCGGGCGCCAGCCAGGTCAAGCCGTGCTCAGCCCGATCCTCGGCCAGCGTGGCCTTCACCGGAGGGTCCCCTGCGACTCGCGTTTGCCGTGGTTCGAGGAGACCTTCGAGCTCGCGGCTCGTCGCCGGCCGCCGTGGGCTCGGGCGCGCCAAGCGGCGTCGCCACGGGCAAGGTCGCTGACTGCGCGCGCCCAACGCCTTGCGAACGCGCGGCGCTTTCCGACCCGTTGCAGGCGTCGCCACGGGCACGTGCAGCCCCGGGCCTTGGTTCGACACCGGCTTGGGCGCCGCCGGTCTCCTCTTCAACGGCGCCCTTCTTGGCGTCGCCACCTTCTTTGCCGCCGCCATCGACGTCTTCTTTGCCGCCGCCGCCTTGTCCGCCACAGGCTCCGCCGCCGCCTTCTCCGCCACGGGCTCCGCCGCCGCCTTGTCCGCCATGGGCTTTGCCGCCGCCGCGGCCTTCTTGGCTGACGAGGGCGGCACCACGAGCTTTGGCGCCGTCTGCTTCCTCGGCGCCTGCTTCTTGACGGCGGCCTTGGTTGCAGTCACCTCTGCCGCTGGCGCCTTCGCCCGTGGCCTTCTCTTCGCCGGCTTCCTCCCAGTCGATGCCGCTGCGGCCGCCGTCTCCGCAGAGGTCCCCGTCTCCGCAGGGGCCACCGCCTTTTCCGGCACGGCCTTCTTCGCCGGCCTGTGCACTGCCGACGTCCTCTTCGCCGGCTCCGCCGTCCGGGAGCCCGAGCCATCGGCACGCTTGCGCGGCGGCCGGGTCTCCCCGGGCTGGGCCGAGCTGTACACACACGTGCGCGGCGGCTGGGCGAGGCGGACCTCCGCCGCCACCGTCTCTTCGCGGGGGTGGCCGGACACGAGCGCGATTCCCGGCAACGCGAGCTCCGCCCCCCGTCGCTGCGGGTCCAGCGCGGTCAGCACGAAGATCCCGCGTTCACGCCGCTTGAGCACCTCTCGGGCGCTGCGCGGCGGAGGATCTCCCAGGTTTGCGAGGGGGACGTAGCAGCGCATCTCACCGACCCGGACGACCGCTCCGTGGGAGGTGTAACCCTCGACCTCTCCTTCGACCTGTTCGCCGAGGGGGTGCTCGGCAATGAAGGAAATGAACGCCAGAGGGTCGTTCACCGCCAGCGGGGTGGGCTTGCCTCCGCCCCGGGACCCGTCCGACTGGAGGCTTCACCGGCTCCGGCCCTCCGTCGCTCCTGCGGCTCCTCGAGCGGCCTCCGGCCGATCCTGCGGCCGGCAACTTGCCGGCGGGCTCGACAACCTCCTTCGTCGCCACGGCGATGGCCTTGGTCACCCGCTTCTTCGCCTGCACCGTCTCGCGCACCGCCTGACGGCTGCGCGGGCCCCGAACCGGTTGGCGAGGGCTGAATATCCACCCGATGCCTGGGACCGGGGTGCCGCCGAGCAGGCGACCCCTCTCGAACAACCAGGGGTGCTCGCCGTGGAACTCCTGGAACGAGTCGTTGGACAGCACGGTCCCGTCGACCTTCTCGGCAACGCGCAACAAGAAGGCGTCCCCGCGTCCGATGGCACCGGCCGGTGGATGGACGTACTCCCCGCGCAAGGCAGCCTGTTCGAAACGCGGAAGTTCGGAGGGATCGATCCTGTGGGCGAAGGTGGCGTCGACGATGACGGTGATCTCCGCGTCCGGATGGTCGCGCCGGAGCTCGGCGACGGCCTCTTCCAGCTGTCTCAGACTCGGCAGGGATCGGCCTTCGGTGGCGATGTTGGATCCGTCGACGACGATGTGCTCAATGGGCATGTCCTTGTAGTCAAGCACCACCAACCACCCTCAGCTCGCCATCTGGTCCCCGCAGTGTGAGAGCGACGTCAAGAGTCAGCACTGGTCGAGCAAGCTCGGCACTAGCGTGTGGGCGTGAAGATCGATGGACCGCCACCGGTCCTGTCGACAGCCGGGACGGCCGTCGGAGTGCCCACGTGAGCACGACGCGGGCTGTCGTGCGTGGAGTGGAGCCGGGCAACGACGTGCGCTGCGTGCGCTGCGGCAAGCAGATCAAGTTCGCGGCGCGCACCCACCCGCGCCAGGTGATCGCCAACGTCTATCTCGAGGGAGCCTGGAATCGGGTCGACCACTTCCACGAGGAGTGTTATCTCGACGCTGGCGAGCCCTACGGACCGATCGACACGCTCGGTGCCCCGTTCACAGCCTGACAGTCACCGCGCGAGGGTCTCCTTGCGACTCGGCCACTCGAAAGTGCGCATTGAGATCAGCTTCGTAGCCGTCGAGCACGCGTGCACCGCGGCTTTGCGCGGGAGGGAACGCAGGTGAGAGTCGTCGTGACAGGCGCCGGCGGCTTCATCGGTAGCGCCCTGGTCCGGGCACTGCGTGGACGCGGCGACGAGGTCTGCCCGGTCGTCCGGCGTCCGCCCGGGCCAGGCGAGGTGGGCATCGAGCTGGCCCGGCGGCACCTCGACACGTCGCGAGTTCCCGGTGGGAGCCTCGAAGGAATCGATGCCGCCGTCCATTTGGCAGGCGCCCCGATCACGACCCGCTGGAGCCCGAAGCGCCTGGAGGACATCCGTTCGAGCCGTATCGCTGTCGGCAACCTGCTCGCCCGGTCGCTCGCCTCGCTGGAGCGCCCGCCGGCAGTGCTCGTCTCCGGTTCCGCCGTCGGCTTCTACGGCGACCGCGCGGAGGACGTGCTCGACGAGACGAGTCCTCAAGGCAGCGGGGTCCTTGCCGATCTTTGCCGCTCCTGGGAACAGAGCACGGCTCCGGCGGCCGAGCGGGGCATCCGGGTCGTCACGATCCGGACCGGCATCGTGCTCGGCGGCGCCGGAGGCGCCGACGGCGGGATCTTGGCCGCCGAGGCGCCCATCTTCAGGCTCGGCCTCGGTGCTCGCCTCGGCGACGGCCGCCAGTGGACGAGCTGGGTGGCGCTCGACGACGAGATCGCCGTCCTCCTGCGTGCGATCGACGACACCCGGCTCTTTGGTCCCGTGAACTCAACGGCCCCCAACCCGGTGCGCAACGCGGAGCTGACCGACGCGATCGCTCACGTGCTCGGGCGCAGGAGCAGGCTCGCACTGCCCGCAACGCTCTTGCGGCTCGCACTCGGCCGTGGGGCCGCCGACGAGCTGCTGCTCGCAAGCCAGAGGGCTCTGCCGAAGAAGCTGACAGATGCCGGCTACGTCCACGCCTATGCCGACCTCTCGGACGCCTTGGCGGCAGCGTTCGCGCCGCGACGCCCTCGTCGAGCGTGAGCTGAGCGGTTCGGTGAGCCGAGCGGTCCGGGGCGGGCCGCCGGCCGGCACCCCGGGTGGAGCCTGAGCAACCCTGCAGGCTCTCAGTCCAGGTTGGCGCCGTAGCGACGAACATGGTCGTTGACGGCGTAGTACGCGTCGATGGACTCGCCCGCGTCGCCCCAGAAGCCCTCCTGCACGTCGTAGTCGATGAGGCCTTCGGCGACGTAATGGTTGTTCACGTCGGTGATCTCCAGCTCACCGCGCCCTGATGGCCGCAGGGTGCGGATCACGTCGAAGACGCCCGGGTCATATAGGTAGACGCCGGTGACGCAGTAGGTGCTGGGAGGGTCGTCCGGCTTCTCGACGATCCGCACGATCCTCCCCGACTCGTCGAGCTCGGGCACGCCGAGATGGCGAAGGTGGGCCGGGTCCTTGACTTCGGCCAGCAGCAGGCGGGCGCCCTTGGGTTGCTCGTCGAACCGGCGCACCGAAGACACGAACGACCGGCCGAAGATGTTGTCGGCCAGCATCACGACAGCGGCTTGGTCGCCGACGAACTGCGCGGCCAGTCCCAGCGCCTCGGCGATCCCTCCCGCCCGTTCCTGGTACGCGTAGAGGAGGCGCTCCACGCCGAATTCCTGGCCGTTCGACAAGAGCCTGAGGAACTCGCCCGCGTGCGTGCCGCCCGTCACGACCATGATCTCGGTGACCCCGGCCTTGACGAGCGCCTCGATCCCGTAGCTGATCATCGGCCGGTCACCGATCGGCAACAGGTGCTTGTTGGTGATCCGGGTGAGAGGATGAAGCCTGCTGCCCGTGCCGCCGGCGAGGATCACGCCCCTCATGGCGCCACGTAGTTCACGGTCACCGACGGGTACAGCAGGACTCCGTCGGTGACATCGGTCGCGCGGTAGATGACCATCTCGATCGCGGTGTCGCTCACTTCGAAGATCGCCGCTCCCTTCCCATTGGTGATACTCGATGTTGGTCTGATCTTCGTCCTCATGGCAACTGGTGGCGTCGTGGTCGCGACGAGCCACACTCGCTTGCCGGCGACGGGAAGGCCGAACCGCGTGCGCAAGGTGACTGTGATCGTGGAGAACGACGTGCGAACCGCGGTGACACTGTGCTGCGAGGCCGTGACCGAGGACCTCGTCGGCGAGGCGTACTGCACTCCTCCGCTCTCGGGCAGTGCGCACAACCGGGCAACCAGGCCTCCACCGGAGGGGTTGGCGGCATCGGGTGTCCCGAGGCCCGACGCGAGGTCATATCCGACGGTAGCCGGATAGCGCCACCAGTTGGGAATCGAGGCCAAATGGTTGTCACCTTTGGCCACGTCGTTCAAGGCGCTCGCGTACCCGCCACGGCCCGCGATCGAGTAGAGCGCGGGGTTCAAGAAGCCGACAGGGTGCGCGCTGCAGGCCGGCCAGGCGTCTGTGAGCGCGACCAGCGCAGCCCACAGCGGTGCCGCCAGGCTTGTGCCCCCGACGACAGTCCAGCCGCCCCAGTCGCCCCAGTCGATCACGAGGCCGGTGATCGGGTCGGCATCGGCCGAGACGTCGGGAACCTCCCGGCAGTAGCCGGTCGGCGCGCCGCACGGCTGGGCGGAGGAGTACGACTTGATCACCCCGAGCGCCGGTGAGGCATCCGACTGGTAGGCGGGCATTGCCCAGTTCGACGAGATGCCACCGCCGGTGGCACCGTCTGGGTTGTTCCACGCGGTCTCGTTGGGAGGCGGGCCGAGCGTTGCCAGCGACGTTCCGCCGACGCTGGTCACATACGGCTGGCTGCCGGGGTCGTCCACGGCGGCGACCGGGTCCTGGGTGCCGCGCGGTGGGCCGCAGTCAGTCGATCCGTTGTCGCCGGACGCCGCCACGACGGTTTGGCCCTGGGCCGCCGCCTCCTCGAACAGGTTGGCCTCGACCGCCGCGACCTGGCTACCGCCGTCTTGCGCCTCACAGTTGCCCCACGAGATCGAGATCACCTGGGCACGGTCATGCGAGACGATCGCGCTCGAGGACATCGAGCGGGCCTGTGTTGTTGTTCGGCCCTTCGTACACGTCGATGGTCGCCTGCGGAGCGAAGCTGCTGACGTCCTCGACGTCGAGCGTCGACTCGACGTCGGTCGGGACCCCTCCTTTCGCGCCGTCGACATAGAGGACGTGCAGCGCCGACGCCATGGCACCGGCCTGGGTCGGGAAGTAGCACTCGTCGTAAGCCTGGATGTCCGACTCGCTGAACGGTTCGAGCGCAAGAATCGCCACCGTCTCGCCTGCTCCGAAATCTCCGGCCGCATACAGGCCCGAGAAGCCATACGCCGCTGCGAGCTCGTCGGCGGTGTAAGCACCGACATCAGAAGCGGCACTGGTCGCTGCTTGGCAGGGCTGCGGGCCGCCCGTGTCGACGTCGCTCGCCTCGAGCGAGCCGTGCTCACGTGCACTGGCGCGCGGATCGGGGCGCGAAAGACCCACCGGAGCTGAAAGCGCCAAGTCGCTCAGGCCTGCGATCGCCTGGATCCGGCCGGCGAGAGCCTCTGGGACCCGCGGCGCGGCCAGGTTCGCGTAGACGAGTGCCCCGGACCCGAGGCGATAGCGCACGAGCGTCGTGGCAAAGGCACGCTCGGCGGTCGCGACAGTCGAGGAGACCTTCACGATGAGGCGGTCGCCGGACACCGGGCCGACGTGCAGGCCGAGCCTCTCGAGCATGCGTGGTCGTCGAGCCGATAGTTGTCGCCGTCGCCCCGAAGGTTGCCCCGAAGGCGCCGGGGCGAAGGTACCGGCGGAATTCCGGAGAGCCCGGGGTCGAGACCGCGCTGGCGAATCCTGCCAGTGCCGCCGGGTCGCGGGGCCGAAGGGCGACGTCGAGCTCGATCCTCTGTGATCCCGGGACCCGGCCGAGCAACGTCGCGGCGCGCGGCGCGCGGGGTGCCGAGCCTATGCGCACGTACCGGCCCAGGGCCTGGGACGATCCTGCCGTCGCGACCGGTGCCGTCGCGACCGGTGCCGTCGCGGAGCTGCCGAGTGCGGCGGGTCCCGCGAATGCGGCCAGGCACGCCGTGACACCCACCGCCACGCGCAGGGTGCGTCCGAGCCTGGGGCCCAATCGGGAAGGGGCCGCGCGCGTCTCCTTGTCTCCTTCGTGCATCGACAGGTCTCTCTTCGATGGCTCAGACGTCGAGGAAGCGTCTCACGGCCACCGCCGAGCCGATGGCGCCGATCAGCGCGCCCATGACCACGACGAGGATCTCGGTGATGATCACGTCGTGACCGGGCACGACGGCCGAAGAGAACTCTCGGAAGTGCCTGATCAGCGTTCGGATGCCGACGTCCCCGAGCAGCACGATCCCCGCAGCCACGATCGCTCCGATCAGGCCCTGCACAAGGCCCTCGACCATGAAGGGCAGGCGGATGAACCAGCTCGTCGCGCCGACCAGGCGCATGACGCCGACCTCCCGCCTACGCGAGAAGATCGCCATCCGGATGGCGTTCAGGATCAGCACCAACGCCGAGATCAAGAGCACGAGGGCGATCACCAAGAGAACCGTCTGGAGGACGTTGCTCACCGCGGTCAGGGTGTGCGCCGCCTGGGAGGGGTAGGTGATCTGAAACACGCCCGAGAGGTGCTGGAAGAGGCTTGCGACAGCGGCAGCCCCCCCGGGGTTGGTCAAGGTGCACTGGAACACCGGCGGAGTCGTCTGCTCGTTCAGCACGGCGCAGACGGTCGGGCCGCTGATCCGGCACGCGAGCTTGTAGGACTCCTCGTGGTCGAGGTAGACGACCTTGCGGATCTGAGGTGTCTCGCTGATCGTTGTGCGCAGTGTCGCCACCTCGGCCACCGAGGCCTTCGGCTGAACGAAGACCTGCAGGTCCACGTTCTGGTTCAACTGCACGAGCTCGTTGTTCACCGCTTGGCGCATCAACAACGCCGTTCCCACCAAAGAGAGCGACACGGCGACGGTGAGGATGGCCGCGATCGCCATCAACCGGTTCCTCCACAGGTTCGTCGCGGTCTCGCGCGCGATGTAACCCGCCGAGACGGGCATCAGCGCCGACCTCTACGGGCCCGGACCGCTTCTTGACGACTCGTGACCGGTTCGTCTCCGTCGTCCGGGTCCAGATCGGCGAATCCCGCGCGCACCGCCGACACCGCCACCACCGGGACTCCCCGGGTGGTCGACGTCGTCGGGTCCAGGCCGTAGATGCCGCGTGCCTGGTCGCGGACGACCGCGCCGTGGTCGATCTCGATCACACGCCGGCGCATGTTGTCGACGATCCCGGCGTCGTGGGTTGCCATCACGACCGTCGTCCCGGTGCGGTTGATGCGGTCGAGCAACGACATGATCCCCTGGCTGGTCGTGGGATCGAGGTTGCCGGTGGGCTCGTCGGCGAGGATGATCAGGGGGCGGTTCACGAAAGCACGCGCGATCGCGACCCGCTGCTGCTCGCCTCCCGACAGCTCATGAGGCAACCGATCGCCCTTCTGGCCGAGGCCGACCAGCTCCAGGACCTGCGGCACCTGCGTCCCGATCACGTGACGCGGCCGGCCGATGACTTCGAGGGCAAAGGCCACGTTCTCGAACACGGTCTTGTTCGGGAGCAGACGGAAGTCCTGGAACACGCAGCCGAGGTTGCGCCGCAGGTACGGCACCCTCCAGTTCGACAGCTGGCCGATCTCCTTGCCGGCCACCCAGATCTCGCCGCGATCGGCAACCTCCTCGCGCAACAGGAGCTTGAGCATCGTTGTCTTGCCCGATCCCGACGCCCCGACGAGGAAGACGAACTCACCCTTCAAGATCTCGAGCGAGACCTCGCGCAATGCGACAACGGAGCCTTTGTAGGACTTCGTGACGTTATCGAAGCGGATCATCTGTGCCCTTCTCCCCCGCGTCCCGGCACGAAGTCCCCCTGCGGAAGGCTACCAGCCAGGCTCGTGACAAAGCGGTAACGGAACATCGCGCGCTCAGGAACCCGCATGTTCCCTGCGAAATCTCAGGAACGCGATCATGAAGTCATATAGGTCCCCGTCCAGCACCGCCTCGACGTTGCCCGTCTCGTAGCTCGTGCGCAGGTCTTTGACCAGCTGGTAGGGCGCGAGGACATAGGACCGGATCTGGCTCCCCCAGGCGACGTCGCTCAGGGGCCCCGAAAGGGTCTCGAGCTGTTTGCGGCGCTCCTCGCGCTGGCGCTCGGCAAGCTTGGCGGCGAGGATCTGCAGGGCTTTCGCCTTGTTCTGGTACTGGCTGCGCTCGTTCTGGCAGGAGGTCACGATGCCGGTCGGCAGGTGCGTTATCCGCACGGCCGAGTCCGTCACGTTCACGTGCTGGCCCCCGGCTCCCGAGGAGTGGTAGGTGTCGATGCGCAGGTCCTTCTCGTCGATCTCGATCTCGTCGGAGATGTCCTCCAGGAACGGCGCCACATCGAGCGACGCAAAGCTCGTCTGGCGCCGGTGCTGAGAGTCGAAGGGCGACATCCTGACGAGGCGGTGCACGCCCCGTTCGGCGGCCAGCAGCCCGTAGGCGTAGCGCCCGCGCACGATGAAGGTCGCCGACAATATGCCGGCCTCGCCTCCTTCTGAGACCTCGTCGACTTCGACCTCGAAGCCCCGGCGCTCTGCCCAGCGCAGGTACATCCGCAGCATCATCTCGGCCCAGTCCTGCGCGTCGGTACCGCCGGCACCGGCATGGATCTCCGCGACGGCGTCCCTATCGTCGTGCTCACCGGAGAACAAGCTGCGCAGCTCGAGCTCTTCGAGAGCCTTGGCAACCGTCGCGGCAGTGTCGGTGAGCTCGTCCTCGAGCTCCGCCAGCTCGCTCCCACCCTCCTCGACGGCCATCGAGTGCAGGGCCTCGGCGTCGGCGAGGTGCCTGTCGAGGGCGCGTAGGCCCTCGACGTCGTCCCGGATCCGGCCGTACTGCGAAGTCACCTTCCGGGCCTGGTCGGCGTCCGACCAGAGGTCCGGTTCCGCGATGGCCTCCTCGAGTGCCCGGAGGCGTTCGGTCAGGTCGTCGAGCCGCAGGTAGACCTTCGCCGCGTCCAGGCGAACGCGCAGCAAGGCCAGGACCTCACCGAGGTCAGGACGCGCGCCGTCGGGGCCGGTGTCGGACGCTCTGGTCACGTTCGTTCAGCTCGCGCCGTGACAGACCTTGAACTTGCGTCCGCTGCCGCACCAGCACGGCTCGTTGCGTCCGACCTTTGCCGGCGGCCCGCTGACGATCCGGGTCCCGGTCGGCGAGATCGGGCCGGCAGGCGGACGCCTCTGGCCTGCGGCTCCGCCACCATTGCCACCCCGGTTCGGCGTGCCGCGGGGTGCCGGACGGCCCGACGGACCGGAGCCCGCAAGCGCGCCGGGCGGCGGCTGTTGTCTGGGACGGGCCGACGGTGGAGACCCCTGCGCTGCGACGCCGGCGACCGACGGTTGCTGGTTCGAGTCGCCGGCGAGCTCGGCCGCCGGCACCGGGACAAGCTCGTCGAGCCCGGCGGCCGGGTCGTCTGCGGCCACGAACGCCGCCTGGGCGTAGTCGGGGTCCTCAGCCGGCGCGGCAAGAACTTGAACGTGCATGACATAGCGCAGGTAGTCGTCGTCGATGGAGTCCACGAGCTTGCCGAACATCTCGAATCCCTCGCGCTGCCAGGCAACGAGAGGGTCGGTCTGGGCGATGCCGCGCAGGTGGATGCCCTCGTTCAGGTAGTCCATCTCCACGAGGTGCTCACGCCAGCGCTGGTCCATTATCTGGATCAGAACGCTGCGCTCGATGTCCCGGGCCGTCTCGGCCCCGCCGGGGAAGGTCCTCTCACGCTCGTCGTAGCACTCGAGGGCCTCGGTGAGGATGCTCTCGGTCAGCTGCACCACGTTGGTCGCCGCCTCGAGGTCCTCGACGGTGAACCTGGTCGGGTAGTACTGCGTCAGCTCAACCAAGAGGCCCTCGAGGTCCCAGTCCTCGGCGAAGTCGTTCGGGCAGTGGTTCGAGACGACCCGGTCCACCATCGCGGTGAGCAGCGCCTCGGTGTGGGGCTTGAGGTCCTCGCCGTCGATGATCTGGAGCCGGCGCTGGTAGATGACCTTGCGCTGCTCGTTTCTCACCTCGTCGTACTTGAGCAGCTCCTTGCGGGTCTCGGCGTTGCGTCCCTCGACTGTGTGCTGGGCGCGCTCGATGGCCTTGGTCACCATGCGTGCTTCGATCGGCACGTCGTCGGGCAGGGCCCGTCCCATCACCCAGCTGACCGCACCCGTCGCGAACAGCCGCATCAGCTCGTCCTCGAGCGACAGGTAGAACCTGCTCTCGCCGGGATCGCCCTGGCGCCCGGACCGGCCGCGAAGCTGGTTGTCGATGCGACGGCTCTCGTGCCGCTCGCTCCCGAGCACGTACAGGCCGCCGAGGGCGCAAACCTCGACTGCCTCGGCGGCGCATTCTTGCTTGAACTTGCCCAGGAGCGACTGGTAGCGCTCTCGCCCCTCGTCAGAGTCGAAGTCGAGCCCCTGGGCACGCACCTCGTTGCGAGCGAGCCCTTCGGGGTTGCCCCCGAGCACGATGTCGACGCCTCGCCCAGCCATGTTCGTGGCGACCGTTATCGCGTGAAGGCGCCCTGCCTGAGCGACGATCTCGGCCTCCTGGGCGTGATGCTTGGCGTTCAGCACGTGGTGAGGGATGCCCTGCTTGTCCAAGAGCAGGGACAGCTCCTCGGACTTCGCCACCGATGCCGTGCCGACCAGGACCGGCTGGCCCCTGTCATAGCGTTCCTTCAGGTCATCGACGACCGCCTCGAACTTCGTGCCCTCCGACTTGTAGATCAGGTCCGGCTCGTCGACGCGGACCATGGGGCGGTGGGTCGGGATCGGCACGACGTGAAGCTGGTAGGTGGACGCGAACTCGGCCGCCTCGGTCTCGGCGGTTCCGGTCATCCCGGCGAGCTTTTCGTACATGCGGAAATAGTTCTGGAGGGTGATCGTCGCCCAGGTGTGGTTCTCCTCCTGGATCCGGACGCGCTCTTTGGCCTCGACGGCCTGGTGCAGGCCGTCGGACCAGCGCCGTCCCTCCATGATCCGTCCCGTGAACTCGTCGACGATCTTCACCTCGCCATCCGCCACCAGGTAGTCCTTGTCGCGGTGGTAGAGCTCCTTGGCCTGGAGGGCCTTCTCGAGCTGATGGACGTAGTTGACGGCGACCGAGTCGTACAGGTTGTCGACCCCGAGCTGGCGCTCGACCTTGGCGATGCCGGCCTCGGTCGGAACCGCGGTGCGCTTTTCCTCGTCGACCTCGTAGTCGACGTCGCGCCGCAGGGTCCGCACGACACTGGCGAACTGGTAGTAGAGCTTCGTCGACTCGTTGGAGGGCCCGGAGATGATGAGAGGTGTCCGGGCCTCGTCGATCAGGATCGAGTCGACCTCGTCGACGATGCCGTAGACGTGCTTGCGCTGCACCATGTGCTCGCGTTGCGCCGCCATGTTGTCGCGCAGGTAGTCGAAGCCCATCTCGGTGTTGGTGCCGTAGGTCACGTCCGCGCGGTACGCCGCCGACTTGGCGGCGAAGTCGTCCACCTCGGGAGTGATGAGCCCCACCGTCAGTCCTAGGAACCGGTAGATCTGGCCCATCCACTCCGCGTCGCGCGTTGCCAGGTAGTCGTTGACAGTGATGACGTGCACGCCGCGGCCGCCGATCGCGTTCAGGTAGACCGGGAGCGTCGAGACGAGAGTCTTGCCCTCACCGGTCTTCATCTCCGCGATCCACCCGAAATGCAGGGCCATGCCGCCCATGAGCTGGACGTCGAAGTGGCGCTGGCCGATTGTGCGAACTCCCGCCTCTCGCACCACGGCGAATGCCTCCACCAAGAGGTCGTTCATGTCCTCGCCATGATCCATACGTTCTTTGAATTCGACGGTCTTGCGGGCCAGCTCCGCGTCGGACAGGGCCTGGATCTCGGGCTCCAACGCGTTGATCGAGGGCACGATGGCAGAGAGACTGCGGACCTTCTTGCTTTCGCCCGCGCGAAGTACCTTCCCGAACACGCTCACGACCGCCCATTGTACGCTGCCGCCTCTGCAGCCCCGGGTCGGGTGGCCCGGCGTTGCGATCACACGACCGGCGCTTCAGCCGGCGACCACCGGGATCCGCCCGCCGACCCGGCGACCCGGGCCTTGCTCCGCCGAGACGAGAACCCCGGCAAGATGATGCGGCGCCGCTCGCTCGACACGCACGGTCGCGAACGTGCCAGGCGTGAGGTCGTGGCCCTCGGAAGCGGCGAAGTGCAACAGCTTGCCCTGGCGGGTACGGCCGGAGAGCATCTGAGGGTCCTTCTTGGAAGGGCCCTCGACGATGACCTGCTCGAGCATCCCGATGCGGCTCAGGTTGCGGGCGAGCGCGGATCGCTCGATCACCACTTTCAGCTGCTCGAAGCGGTCGGCTACGACTCGAGGCGGCACGTACAGCTCCGTCATCTGCGCTGCGCGCGTTCCCGGTCTCGGCGAGAAGATGAACGTGTAAGCGCTGTCGTACTCGGCCACGGAAGCGACCTCGAGAGTGCGTTCGAAGTCTTCCTCGGTCTCACCGGGGAACCCGACGATGATGTCGGTGGTCACCGCGAGGTCCGCGATCGCGGCCTTCGCGTCCGCGAGACGCGACAGGTAGCGCTCGGCCGTGTAACCCCTTCGCATCGCCCGAAGAACGCGGTCGCTGCCCGACTGGAGGGGCAGGTGGAGCTGCTCGCAGACCGCCGGCGTCTCGGCCATCGCGGCGATGGTCTCGGGCAGGAGGTCCTTCGGATGGGGGCTCGTGAAACGGACGCGTCGAATGCCCGGCACCGCGCCCAGCGCCCGGAGCAGGTCGGCGAACAAGAGGTCGCGCCCTCGAACCGCCTTGTGCCGCCCACCGTTCACCAGCGATCCAGGCCAGATCGGCCTCCTCGGCCGGAGCGCCCTTCCACTTGGTCGTCAGGTCGCGGCCGTAGGAGTTCACGTTCTGGCCGAGCAGCGTCACCTCGACGGTCCCGCGGGCCGCAAGGCTTCCGAGCTCTTCGACGAGCTCACCGAACGGCCGGCTGACCTCCGGCCCCCGCACTGCCGGGACGATGCAGAAGGCGCACGAGTTGTTGCACCCGACCTGAATCGTCACCCAGGCGGCGTAGGGCTGGTCGTGCCGCACGGCCATCGCGGTCGGGAAGTCGGTCTCCTCGTCGCGCCCTGGAGCGTCCGGCACTTCGAGCACCGGCTCGCCGCTCGAGCGCGCAAGGCCGAGAAGCGCTGCGACCCTGCCGACGTTGTGAGTGCCGAAGACGGCGTCGACATGTGGCGCACGCTCCAACAGCAGCTCACGGTCCTTCTGGGCGAGGCATCCCCCGACGGCGATCTGCAGTCCTGGGCGGCGCTCCTGGACCGACTTCAGCTGGCCGAGGTGCCCGTACAGCTTGTCGTCGGCGTTCTGGCGGATGCAGCAGGTGTTGAGCACGACGACGTCGGCCTGTTCCAGGTCGTCGGTGCGGACCATGCCATCTGCCGCGAGCACCGCGGCGATGCGCTCGGAGTCGTGCTCGTTCATCTGGCACCCGAAGGTGCGAACCAGGAACTGTCGAACTTCAGCCACCGAAGAACACTAAGCCTTGACGGCGTGTCCTCGGGGCGAGGACTCGCCGCCGTCAGCCGCACCGGGGGATGGCCAGGCCGCCTGCTGCGACGCCGTCCGGGCGACCTCGCCCTGGTCACGCCCGTCAACGAGCTCGCTGTCCATGGGCTCGGGGTGCACGTAGCGCTCCCCGCTCAGCCACGAGGCGAGCGCGGCCACCAGGCAGGCGCCACCTGCAAAGTCGAACGCCCGGCGCAGGCCGTTCTCGAACGGCACGGAGATCAAGGCCGGCAAGAAGCCCCGGCTCGACAGCAGCTGGGCATGTGCCGCCGAGATCTGATGAATCGTCGGGCCGAGGAGCACTCGCATCGGGTTGTCTCCGAGAAAGGCCGCGAACAGCAGCCCCACAGGTGGAAGGTGTGCGATCCGCGTCGCGTCGGCCGGCGGCACGCCGGCTGATCTCAGGCCTGAGTACAGGTGAGCCGGAAGGGAAACGGCCAGGCCGAGGATCATGAGACTGAAGAACACGCCGATGGACAGCACCATCGCCGAGTTCTGGAAGGTCGCCGCCATCCCGCTCCCGACTCCGCGCTGGTCGGGGGGCAGGCTGTTCATGACCTGGGCCCGGTTCGGCGACGCGAACAGGCCCATCGATGCGCCGAGTGCGAACAACAAGAGCGCGAACCACACGTAGGAGAAGTTGACCGGCAGCACCTCGAGGACCAGGAAGCTCGCCGCCGACAGCACCATGCCGGCAGAAGCGAAGGGCCTCGGCCCGAACCGGTCGGAGAGGAAACCGGAGATCGGCCCCGACACCAGGAACCCCACCGTCAACGGCACCATGTAGATCCCCGCCCACAGCGGCGTGGACGAGAAGCTGTATCCGTGCAGCGGCAGCCAGATCCCCTGCAACCAGATGATGATGATGAACATGAGGCCGCCACGGCCAAGCGACGCGAGCAGGCTGGCGACGTTCCCGGCCGCGAACGCCTTGATCTTGAACAACGGCAGGTGGAACATCGGCTGCGATACCAGGGTCTCGATGACGCAGAAGGCGACGAGCAGGGCGACACCCCCGGCAAGCTCGGCGATGACGACCGGATCAGCCCAGCCCATGGTGTCGTGGCCGTAGGGCTGGATCCCATAGGTGATCCCGACGAGCAACGAGACCAGACCGACCGCAAAGCTCACAGTGCCCCACCAGTCGATGCGTGCGGGCCGCCGGACACCCCTCTCCTCGAGCTTCGAATAGGCCCAGATCGTGCCGGCGACGCCGAATTGGTACCGAGACCAGGAACACCAGGCGCCAGTCGAGCGGGCCTAACAGGCCGCCCAGCACCAGCCCGATGAACGAGCCGGAGATCGCGGCCACATTGTTGATCCCCAGCGCCAAGCCCCGTTGGTCGGTCGGGAACGCGTCGGTCAGGATCGCCGCCGAGTTCGCCATCAGCATCGCCGCCCCGAGGCCCTGCACGACCCGCATCCCGATCAGATAGGAGGCCCCGGCGGCGCCGTTCAGCCAGTCTGCCGACAACAGGACCGAACCCAGGCTGAACACGGCAAAGCCCAGCTCGTACATCCGGACCCGGCCGAAGATGTCCCCGATGCGACCGAATGCGACGACGAGCACGGCGGTCACGACCATGAAGCCCATCAACATCCAGAGGAGATAGCCCACGTCGCCTGGAGCAAGGGGATTGACCCCGATCCCACGGAAGATGTCCGGCAGGGCGATCAAGGTGATGGACGAGTTGATCGTCGCCATCAGCATCCCGAGCGTCGTGTTCGAAAGCGCGACCCACTTGTAACTGACCGCGTGACGGCTCGGAGCCGATCGGGAACCCGCCTGCGGCCCCTGGTCAGCCGACGGCATCGGCTGCAGCAACGTCACGTGTCGTCCCCCCACTTTTCCCGAAGACTCCGCAACCTCGCGAACAGGGCTTGCGGCGCAAGTCTGACACTACCTGGCCGTTACGGCTTTCTCGCGAACCTCAATAGGCGAGCTCTGCCGGTTCAGCCCATGCGAGCTGTCGCTGAGGTGCCAAAACGAGCGGAGACTGCCCGCTTGAGCCCGTGTGGCCAGGGGCCTGACACTTGGTCCTCGGCCGCGACGAGCTGCCGTTGGGCCTCGGCGTCACCCCGGAAGGCACGGACGGACAACTCCGGTTGCAGGTTCGCGATCGAGAGGATCACTCCGGCGCATTGGAGCACTCCCGCCAGCAGGACGAGATTCGTGGAGCCGCTGTACAACCATCCGGCGAACACCTCGAGCTCGTCGTAGAGCCGGCGCACGTCCCCGCTGGAGTCCTTCAGCCCTTGTACTGGAAGCTCGGCAAGCACGTCGACCGGCAACCCTGGCGGCGAGGCGCCGGGATAGTGATATGCGAGCACACTCGCCCCGCCCGCAGCGTCGGTCACAAGGTCGTAGTACCGCCGAGCGTCGGAGCTCTGCGGGGGCGAGAGGGCGAGCACCGCGTCGGCCCCCGCGTCCAGGACCACCTTGGTCAGGTGCACTGCCTGAAGCGCCGACGGGGCTCCGGCACCCGCCAGCACCACGACCTGTGACGGCAACGAGGCCCTCACAGCACCGACCAGCATCGCCCGCTCCTCGGGCGCCAGCGATGCAGCCTCTCCCGCGCTCCCGGCAACGAGCACGGCCTCGACCCCGAGATCCACGAGGCAGCCGGCAAGAGCGGCGGTGGCGCCGGCGTCCACGGCCCCCGAAGAGTCGAAGATCGTCAGCAGGGCGACCCCGACGCCGGTGAAGATCGGCACGGTCATCCCCGGCGCCCCCGGATCCATCCCGCCCGCGGCGAGCCGACGACACCGGTTCGGGACATATAGGTCCGCGCCGTGCCCCTCCTGCGTCCGGCACTCGGCTTCGCGTCGGTTGGGGCGAAGCCCTGCCGCAGTGTGTTCTCCGTCACGACCCTCCAGTCTACGAACTGGGACAAGTAGGCCTGGCCATCCGGCTTGGGCCCGACGACCGAACCTGTGACGGCGCGGTTCACGTAGATCCTGGTTCCCCGCAGGCTCGCCGAGGCTCGTTCGATGTGAGACGGGGAACGCGAGACGATCCCGGCCGTCAGGGCAGCACCGGTCTGGTTCGCAAGCTCCAAGGCGTGCTCGAAGTCGCGGGCACGCAGCACGACCGCCACCGGGCCGAACACCTCCTCGGTCACCAGCGGCGAACCAGGCACGGCGTCGTCCACGATGGTGGGGCCTACGAAGTACCCCTTTCCCGGCAGGTCCTCGCGTCGCAGCACGAGACGGCCGAAGTGCTCGGCACGGTCCTGCCAGTCGCGTATGCGCTTGACCGAGTCCTCATCGATGACCGGGCCGAGCTCGGTGCCCATCTCGGCCGGTGGGCCGATGGCCAAGGAGCGCGCCGCCTCCACGAACCGCTCGACGAACAGGCCATGCACGGCGCCCACCGTTACGATCCGGCACGCCGCGGAGCAGCGTTGGCCCCCGGAACCGAAGACCGACCGAACCGCGACTGGGACGGCCTCGTCGAGATCGGCGTCGGAGTCGATGACTATCACGCTCTCGCCGCCCAGCTCGGCGATCACGCGACGGACCTCCGGCCGCCCCTCGGTCGTGCGGGCGGCCGACTCCACGACGGCAAGTCCGACGGTTCTCGAGCCCGTGAAAGCAACCAGGCTCACGCCGGGATGGTTGACGAGATGGGCGCCGAGCTCCTCGCCGAGACCGGGAACAAAAGACACGACCCCGTCGGGGACGCCGCCTTCGCGCAGCGCCCGGACGAGCAAGGCGGCAACCGCGGGCACCTGCTCGGCAGGCTTGAGGACGACCGTGTTGCCCGCAACGAGGGCAGCGCCGACCATCCCGCTCGGGATCGCGAGCGGGAAGTCCCACCGGGAGATCACCACTGCCACACCCCGGCCTCGCTGCGTCAACCGGCTGATCTCTCCCGGCGGAGAATCGACCTCAGCGCCTTGGGCCAGTCGCAGGCCCTGGCGCCCGTAGTACTCGAGAAGGTCGATCGCCTCCGCTACGTCCGCGTCCGCATCGTGCCAGCACTTGCCTGCTTCGAAGACCTCGAGGGCGGCGACCTCGAGCTTGCGCCGGCGCAGCCAGTCGGCCGCCCGGAACAACACACCTGCGCGGTCGGCCGGCCCGGCCCGGCTCCAGGCTTCGAAGGCCGACCCTGCAGCCGCGACCGCCCGGTCGCCTTCCGAGGGGCCGCAACAAGCCGAGACGGCGACGACCGTCGCGGGGTCGGCGGGGTCGACCGAGACGATCGTCCCGCTCGTGTGCAGCTCCGAACGGCCGACCAGGCCGGGGACATCGCTGCCGAACGATGCCCGCACGGCCTCGAGCGCGGCGCTCATGAGGCTCGGCGCCTCGGGCGCGAACCAGCGCACGAGCGGTTCTGGGGCGTAGCTGCCCGGCTCGGGCACCTTGGTCGGCTCCCGCGGGACGACTGCGGGGGTCAGAACGCTCGCGGGGACCGCGCCGAAGTCGGCCACCGGCTGGGCGACGAGCGAAGCAAGATCCCTGTGCTCGGCAAAGCGCAGCCGGACGAAGCTGTCGTTCGAGGTGTTCTCGAGCAAGCGGCGCACCAGGTAGGCCATGCCGGGCACGAGGTCACCCATCGGCGAGTACACGCGCAATCGAAAACCGAGCTGCCGGAACGCCTCGTGCACGGGCTCTGCCATGCCCCACAGGAGCTGGACCTCGTAGCCCGTGTCGGGGACACCCGCCGCCCGGCCCGCCGCGATCGCATACGCGAGGGACCGCAGGTTGTGCGAGCCGAAGGCCGCCCGGACCGTGCCGTGGCAGGAGTGCAAGAGCCGCACGCACCGCTCGAAATTGGCGTCGGTCTCGGCCTTGTGCTCGTAGACAGGAACGGGCCAGGAAGCCGCCTCGGCGACGACCGTCTCGGTGTCCCAGTAGGCGCCCTTCACGAGCCGTATCCCCAGGGGCACCTCACGACCGGCAGCCCACTGGCACAGCGACGCCAGATCCTCGTAGCTGTCTTTGAGGTAGGCCTGCACGACGATCCCGGCCTGGAGGCGTGCGAACTGTGGGCGATCGAGCAGCTCGCGCACCAGCCTGTGCGTGACGTGCTTGACGTCGTAGCGCTCGAGGTCGAACCAGACCTGGGCCCCATCAGAGGTGGCCGCCTCGAGGATGGGCGTGAGCCGTCGCGCTGCCGAGGAGATGCCGGAATCGGCGGTGAGAGCGGCGAAGTCCGGGGCGAGTGCGGTGGGCTTGATCGCGACTGCGACGCGGGCCAGGGCTCCGAGGTCGTCGCGCTCGAGGATGTCATTCGCCGGCCAAGCGCGGCTCGCGTCGATCAGCACCGTCACGAGGTCCGCGAGCCGGGCGGCGTAGCGGTCGGCCTCGGCGTGCGAACGGGTGTGCTCGCCGAGAAGGTCGACGGTCGCAGCGCGACCACGGCGCCAGAGCGACTCGAGCTCTCGCGCGGTGCCCGCAGCATCGCCGGCCACGATGAACTGGGTCGCCATCCGGGCGACCTCGCGGCGCGCTATCGCCGCTACGAGCTTGCGGCCACCGGGGGCCCGCCCGGACTGCACGACCGCCCGGGAGAACAGACGGGGCATGACCTCGCCACCGAAGTACTCCTCGACATGGCGGTACAGGTCGTCATCGTCGGCCATCGCCGGCAACGCGTCAACAAAACGGAACATCTGCGTCCGCAGCGCCGCGTTCCCCATCGCCCGCCGCATCAGCCATTCGATCCCCGGCGTGATCCGGTACGCCCGCGTCTCGGTTCCGCTCCCGAGCTCGGCGATGCGGGCAACCAGGTCTCTTACGTCGGCCTCCGGCGGAGCGACACCCGTCCCTTGGTCCCTCAGGTGGGGCTGTGGCACTCGGCCCGACGCTAGCCGTGCTCCGCTCTGCGGTCATGCATGACTTGGTCGTTCAGTGGTGACCGATCTTGTGGCTGCGGGCGACCGTATAGGAGTACGGGATCGCCGCCAGCTCGTCCCCGGACAGTCTGGCCGTACGGGGGAACCCCGCCTGTGTAGTCGTCGACGTAAAGCGTGCCCTTGACCGTTGTTCCGCTGGACACCGTCGACGGAGTGATGGTCACGTGCATGACGGCGGTACCACCCGGTTTGACTGTCACCGGTGAGAACGTGCTGAACAGTGAAGGGTCGACGGCAACCTGCCAGAGGTCACCCCCACCCGACGTCATCGTGGGGTCGAACGCCTTGGCCTCGGCCGTCATGGTGATCGTGGCGGTGCCGCTCGGCGCAGCAGCTGCGAAAGGTCCGCACTCGGTGGGCCCGGCGCTCCATATACCCGCCGTGACCGTGCCGCCGGGGGGGCTGTAAGAGGCCGACTCGCTGTCGGCACAAAGCGGCCCGGGGCCGCTGCTGGCGCTGACCAGGTCCGGGTCACCCGGGTACGGGCTGAAGTCGAACATGGCCGGCAGGGTCGAGGTCTGCGAGAGCGAGATGCTCGAGGTCTCCGTCGGGACCAACCAGCTCGGGAAATAGCCGGTCATCGGCAGCTGCACGATGTCCGGCGTCTGCGGGATGTTCGGCGTCTGCTGGGCGAGCGCGACGGGGACCGTGGTGTCGAGCCGTGGGTCGACGAAGAAGTCCTCCGGCGCCGCGCCGTTGTTGGTGACCATGAACCGGGACGGTCACCGGCGTGCCCGCCGCCAGCCCGTACCGGGCACTGTTCGGGAAGCCCGGCAGCCGAGACCCTCACTGCGTTGAACTGGATGGTGCCGGTGAACGGCTGCGAGATCTCGTCGCCCACGACCGGCTCGGCGAAGTCCACGATCAGGGTCCAGGTTCCCGGGACAGGGTCCAAGGTGTACGCCGTGAGCGACGTCCCCGACGTGCCGTTCACACGTTGCTGTTCTGCCCGTAACCGAGGGCGTTGCCGTCGGGGCTGACCAGGTAGGCGCCAACAGCATCGGCTGGGTCGTTGGTGAGCGACACGTCGGCGGTGATGCTGTTCACCGACGGGCCGACGTTGAACTGGTAGTAGTCCTCCTGACCTTCACCTGGTGCCCGGCCGTTGCCACCGGTCAGCACCCCGCCGAAGGAGCCACCTGTCGGCACCCCGCCGAAGGAGCCACGGTTCAGCACTCCGCTGAACGAGCCGCGGCCGTTGCTCACGTGCACCAGGCTGCGAAGCGTGACCGGTATCGACGTGCTCGGGCCGCCAAGGGCCGAGCTCAGCACGATCGAGCCCGAGGCGTCTCCGGGCGACGCCGGCGTGGTGGTGCTCAGCGAGAACGTCTGGCTCTGGCCCGGTCTCAGCATGAGCTGCGAGGGCGAGACCGAGCCGAACGGGGCGAACTGCTGGGTCGACACCGCCCACGGGACGGTCCCGTTGGTCCCGCTCATCGGTTGCCACGTCGCCGAAGATGACTCCCGTCCAGGTGCCCGCGACAGGTTGCGTGACGTCCACATCGCCGTAGTTGCCCACTCCTTGGGGCAGGCTGTGCGCGGCGAGCCGGCCCAGCGGGTCGATCAGGATCAGCCTCACGCGTGCGTTCTCCCCATTCGGGTTGCTCGGGTCGACCGGGCCGGCCGGATAGGCGATCGAGGCGGCCAGCCGGTTCTGGCCCGGTGGCACGGTGAAGTGGATGACGGCGTAGTTGTTCGCAACGCCTGCGTAGTTGAGGAATTGCGCGGCTCGTGGCGTCGTCCAGCGTGACGCTGCCGGACTGCACGTCCTCGGCTCGGCCCGAAGGTCCGGCCGGACACCTGAACCACCTGGGTGTTAGTGCCGGTGTTGGTGGCCGTCACGGGCCAGGACTCGGGAGTGCCCGGGTTGGCGACGGCGTTCAGCTGGTTGGTCGAGGTCAGTAGTGTCGCGCCAACCGGGGCAGGCGAACCGGCGGAGGTTGCGACCGACTCGGCCATCTCGACAGCCGCGTAGCTGTTGAGCAGGCCCGCGCCCTGCTCGGTGGCGGGAGCGCCGAGGTCGTTGGCTGTGCTGAGCAGTATCTGCTTGACCAGCGCAGGAGCCGGCGTGGCGCCTCCATGGGTGGTCCGGTAAGCCTGGATGACGAGCGCCGCGGCGCCTGCCACGAACGGTGACGACTCGCTGGTGCCACCGCTCTCCTCGACGTCGGAGGGCCGACCCGTGAAGTTCGTGCAGTCGGCGTAGTCCGCGCTGGCGTCGCAGGAGGCGAAGCTCATGTCGCCAGGGGCGACCAGGTCGACTGTGTCACCGCTCTCCTCGTACCCGCCCGAGCTCAGCGAGCTGATGTTGTCGTCCAGCCAGCCCGTGGTCGCGAAGTAGCGGGCGGCCGCGTAGTTCGTCTGGGCGTAGAAACGAAAGTCCGTCGAGGCGCCGACCGAGATGACGGCAGGGTCTGTCGCCGGAGAGCCGATCGTGTTGGTCGGGCCGGCGTCGCCGCTGGACACGGTGACCACGACCCCGGCCGCGACAGCGGCATCGTTGAACAGCTTGGTCGCGTCCAGCGAGGTGACGTCGGGGAAGTCGTTGGAACCGAAAGACTCGTTGAGCACATTCACGTGATCTGTCTCGACTGCGTAGTTGATGGCCTCCAGGAAGTTCGACTCTGTGGTCTCCTCGTTCAAGCCGAACACGTCCAGGCCGACCAGGCTCGCGCCAGGAGCAACGCCCTCGATCCGGATGTTGCACGCCGGCGGGTCAGCCTGGGCGGAGAAGCCGTTGACGTCGTAAACCTGGATGCCCTGGCCCGCGATCGTGTTCGAGTCGATGAACGCCTCTCCACCGTCGGTGGGCTGACCGGGCCCGTCGCCGCCGAAGTCCTGGTAGTCGCCGCCCGTGGCGGTGCCGAACACCGAGGTGCCATTGGGCCGGATGAAGTTGATGTTGTCCGGGTCGACGCCGTCTGCGATCCAGGCGACCTTCACGCCCGCACCGGTGATGCCCAGCGAGCGCGCGGTCTTGGCAGTCGTGCTGTCGGAGTCGGTATTGGTCAGCGCAAGGCCCTCCGGATCGAGCTGAACCGCGCTGTTCCCGCCGCAAGCACCGGGGATCACGTTCGCCGTGAGCGGTGCGGCGGTGCTCGGCGGCCGCGGCTTCGCGCGAGTCCGAGGACGCAGCCGCTTTCGGGACAACCGACGGCTGTGCATCGCTGATGGTCACGTCGGGGATGACCTCGGCCACCGCCGGGTCGGCTTTGAGCCACGCCTCCTCGCCCACAGACACCGTTGCCGCGAAGGAGTCGACGAGCCGGTAGCTCTTCACGTGCGTGGCGTGCACATCGCGGAGCTCGCTCATCAAGGGGGCCTGGTAGGCGGCAGTCACCTCGGAGCGCAGCGCTTCCGCACGGCTGTCCACATGCGCAGCCGCAAGCTGGCTCTTCAGGATCACTATGACATGGCGATTAACGTTCTTCGACAGCTGGGCGGCAAGCCTCGCGGTCATCGGCCTCAGCTGTGCGCTTCGGACCGACGGCACGACAGGGGCCGCTCCGACGACACCTGACTGGACCACGACGAGCGCGGGCACGGCCAAAGCGGCTGCAAACACCGAGATCCTCACCCTCTTGGTACGGGGCCTCGACACTCCGGGTTCGCTGATTCCTCGCATGATCGCCTCCGAGTCCTATAGCAAGCGGAAGTCCTGCGTTCGAACGTGCCCCCGTCTGCGATGCTGCTGACCGAAGGATACAACAGAAAGGTGACCCGACCGCGCAGAGCGCGCAAATGGGCACTCTTCAGCACCGAGAGTGACTGTACACCGTCAGTGACATCCTTCGGCAACATTCCTTGATGCGCGGCCGTCTTGGCACTAATATAATTGGCCTGCGACTGGAGCGCTCTCGCGAATGGTGTGACGGTCGTGAGTTGTCTTAGTTGAATCCGCCCGGACCCTGCGGAGTTGTCGGGAACACCCGCGGGGAGGGTGGAATATGTCGAACGAGCAGAAGCTTTCGGATGTCCTGAGCCAGTTCGCTCGGACCATGGTTACCGATTTCCCGATCCAGTCAATTCTCGATCGCCTTGTCGAGAGCATCGTCGACGTCTTGCCAATCACATCTGCCGGTGTGACGCTCATCTCGCCGGGCACAATGCCCCGTTACGTGGCCGCCTCCAGCGACGACGCCTTGTGTTTCGAGGAGCTGCAAACCGAGCTAGGTGAGGGCCCCTGCCTTGCCGCGTACCACACGGGAGAAGCCGTCGCGGTGCCGGACCTTCGAGGCGAGATCAGGTTCCCGAGCTTCACGCCCAGGGCCCTGGTCGCCGGGTTGGCGGCAGTGTTCACCTTCCCGCTGCGGCACAGTGAGGGCCAGCTCGGCGCTCTCGACTTGTACCGGGACACGCCAGGGACTCTGTCGCACAAGGCCATGACAGACGCGCAGACATTGGCCGACGTCGCCGCCTCATACCTGCTCAACGCGCAAGGACGGGCCGACCTCCTCGATGTCTCGGAGCGAGCGCGCTCCGCTTCCCTGCACGACGCTCTGACCGGGCTGCCGAACCGGACCCTCATCTTGGAGCGCCTCGAGCATGCAGCTCTGCGGCACCAACGCTCGGGCAAGACGGCGACCTTGCTGTTCATCGACCTGGACCTCTTCAAGGCGGTCAACGACACCTACGGTCATCGCGTCGGCGACGAGGTGCTGATAGCTGTGGCCGGGAGGCTCGTCGAGTTGATACGCCCGTGCGACACCGCGGCCCGCCTCTACGGCGACGAGTTCGTCATCTTGTTGGAGGATCTCGAAGCCGCGTCACAGGCCTCGCCGATCGTGGCCCGCGTGAAGGCCGCGTTGGCCCGGCCGTTCGTGGTCTCGGGCCTCGAGATCCACATGACCGCCAGCGTCGGCATCGCCACTAGCGACGACATCGGCCTGACCGGCGAACGGCTGCTGCACGAGGCCGATGCCGCAATGTACAAAGCAAAGCGCGGGACCGACCACGGCTCCCTCAACCTGCAGCAGCAGCACCTCACCGAACACCATGTCGGCTTGGAGTGCGACTTGCACTGGGCTCTAGGGCGCGGGGAGCTCCACACCGTGTACCAACCGATCGTCGCCGCGGCCAGCAGACGGATCACCGGCGTCGAGGCGCTCCTGCGCTGGGTGCACCCGACCCAAGGACTGGTGTCCCCGACCATCCTCATACCGCTCGCCGAACAGTCGGGCTTGATCGCCGAGATCGGACAATGGGTTCTCGAACAGGCCTGGGCGGACCGCTACCGCTCGCAAGGCCAGATCGGGACCGGCGACCTCGCCATGTCGGTCAACGTTTCAACTCAACAGCTCATGTTGGCCGGCTTCGCCGCGAGCGTCGCGGCCGTGCTCGCGACCGGTCCGACCGACCCCGGACTGCTGACTCTGGAGATGACCGAGAGCGTCTTCCTCCGCGACGACGAGCGCGCAACTGTCGTGCTCAACGACCTGAAGGACATCGGCGTCATGCTCGCCATCGACGACTTCGGCACTGGCTACTCATCGCTCAGCTACCTCGGCCAGTTCCCCATCGACGTCGTGAAGCTCGACCGGTCATTCGTCGCCGACTTCGAACGGGTCGTGGCCAGTCACACCATCGTTAGCGCCGTCATCCAGCTCGCTCACGATCTCGGCATGACCGTCGTGGCCGAAGGCGTGGAAACCGCGGAACAACACCGCGAGGTCACGCGACTCGGTTGCGATTCGTGCCAGGGCTTCTACTTCGCCCAGCCCATGCGCGCCCCCAGCCTCGAGACGCTCATGCAATACCGCCTCGACGGCAACGACCCGCGGCTGCCGGTCGCCGCCGGCGCCAGCTTTGCCTGACGCTTCTCAGCGCTTGGCCCTGTGGTTCACACGTGCAGCCCGCATTCGGTCTTCCCGGTGCCGGCCCAGCGACCCTCGCGAGGGTGATGGCCTTCAGGTACGGGAACAGTCGTCGGGGCGCAGCCGATCGAGACGTACCCGACATAGTTGAGCGGATGACGGGGAAGGTCACGAGCAGCGACGTACGCGTCGACGTCGTCATCGTCCCAGGCGGCCAATGGGTTCACCTTCACCATGTTGCGACTCGGGTCCCAAGCGATCACCGCTGCCCCGGCCCGTTCAGGGGTGTCGACCCTCTTGAGGCCCGTGACCCAGGCGCTGCGGCCTGACAGCGCCTTGGCGAGCGGCACCACCTTGCGTAGCTCGCAACAGCGGCTCGAGCCGCATGGGAACTCGTCGAGCGGCACGTCGGGATGCGTGACGACGAGGTTGAGGTCGTAACGGCTGCGAAGACGCTCCACATAGGCGAGCGTCTCGGGAAAGTGGAACCCGGTGTCGAGGAAGATCACTTCGATGTCCCGGTCGACGCCGACCGCCATGTCAACAAGCGCAGCATCCTGGAACGAGGCCGCCAAGGCGATCTTGCCGGGGAACCGGTTCACGGCCCACTCGATTATCTCCACCGGCTCCGCCTCGTCGAGACGGACTGCCGCCTCGTCGAGCTCCGCCGCCAGCTCCGCTGACGGGCCCCCACCATCCGGCTCGAGCTCCATGCTCCTGGGCCACCTCCCACGGCGCGACGGTACGCGACCGGTCTTCAACTTATCGTCTTCCGGGCTTTGGGCCGACAGGTCACTCGAATGTGACGTTCGGCCCTTTCGGTCCAAGAGAAAAGCGAGTTATGTGAACCCAGGAAAACGAAGGGAGTACATGGTGTTGAGCGCGGGTGGGTCTGGTCCAGGTGACCTGCCGGTTGAGGCTGTGTCGGCGCGGGGCCGTGAGCTGCTCGACTGCGCGGCGGTCAACAAGGACACTGCTTTCACCGAGGACGAGCGAGCGGAACTCGGACTTCGCGGCCTGTTGCCGTGGCGGACGACGACGATCGAGGAGCAGGTCGCCCTCGAGCTCGAGCATCTCCGCCGGAAGGGTGACGAACTGGAGCAGTACATCGGTCTCGCAGCCCTGCAGAACCGCAACGAGACGCTGTTCTACCGATTGCTGGTCGATCACCTCGAGGAGCTTGCCCCGATCATCTACACGCCGACGGTCGGGCGGGCCTGCCGTGAGTACAGCCACGTCGTGCGGCGCACGCGAGGAGTGTGGATCACCCCGGACGACATCGACCACATCCCGGAGATGCTCCGCAACACCGGCCAGCCCGGAGTCCGGCTCATCGTCGTCACCGACAACGAGCGCATCCTCGGCCTGGGCGACCAGGGAGCGGGCGGCATGGGCATTCCCATCGGCAAGCTCGCACTCTACGTGGCGGGAGCGGGCATCCACCCGAGGCTCACGCTTCCGATCTCGCTCGACTGCGGAACGGACAACGAGGAGCTGCTTCACGACCCCCTCTACCAGGGCTACCCCAAGCCGCGCCTGAGAGGTGACGCCTACGTCGCCTTCGTCGAGGCGTTCGTCGTCGCGGTCAAAGCCGTTTACCCCGACGCCCTGCTCCAGTGGGAGGACTTCAAGCAGCACAACGCGATTCGCCTTCTCGACCACTATCGCCACCGTCTCCCCTGCTTCAACGATGACATCCAGGGAACCGCCGGGGTGGTGTGCGCCGGCATCCTTGCCGCCCTCAAGCACAGAGGCGAGAAGCTCTCGGCACAACGGCTGGTGCTTCTCGGGTCAGGGGCTGCCGGCATCGGCATAGCCCGGCTCGTCCAGGCCATCGTCCGCTCAGAAGGGGCCAGCGAGGAGGAGACCCGTCACGCGGTGACGATGCTCGACTCGCAGGGTCTGCTCTTTGAGGGACGCGAAGGAGTGCAGGACGACAAGCGACCCTTCGCACTGAAGAGCGACGAGTTGCGCGGCTTCGGTTTCGAACCGAATGGGCACTACGACCTCGAGACCGTCATCCGCCACGTTGCACCCACGATATTGATAGGCACGAGCGGCAAGCCCGGCGTCTTCACCGAGACTGCGGTGCGAGAGATGGCAGCGCGGACGCCAAAGCCGATAGTGCTCCCGCTCTCCAACCCGACCGCGAATTCCGAAGCCACACCCGCAGACGTGCTCGCATGGAGCGACGGCCGGGCCGTCGTCGCAACTGGCAGCCCGTTCGACCCGGTCGAGATCGGTGGGGTCACTCATGTCGTGGGGCAGGCGAACAACGTCTTCGTGTTCCCGGGCGTCGGGCTGGGAGCCGTTGCCGGCCAGGCTTCGGAGGTCACCGACCGGATGTTCCTCGTCGCCGCCACGACGCTCGCGGACATGGTCCCGGTCGAGCGGCTCGAACAGGGCGCTATCTACCCACGTCTGACCGAGCTGCGGTCGATCTCACGTGCGATTGCCGTCGCGGTCGCCCGCGAGGGTCGCGACGCAGGCGTGGCCCCGGTGGCAACCGACGCCGAGCTGGAGGCGGCAGTCGACGCCTGTATCTGGGCGCCCGAGTACGACCGCCTGGAGCCAGCTCCTTGAGGGGGACGGCGACCGATCGAGCACTGTGATGCCTGAAGCCGCAGTCGTC
The DNA here is from genome assembly GCA_963727645.1 of uncultured Acidimicrobiaceae bacterium. Lineage (GTDB taxonomy): Bacteria > Actinomycetota > Acidimicrobiia > Acidimicrobiales > Bog-793 > Fen-455. The sequence continues at coordinate 64,481 of CAVSHA010000015.1, read as the reverse complement.
GGCACTGGCGTCATCGGGACCATTTACGGATTGCTCCTGCACGAGCAAGGCTGGGAGGTCCACCATCTCGTCAGGCAAGGTACTGTCAGCGCAAGGCCAAAGTCAGTGGACGTCGACTTGCTGCCACCGCTGTTTCCGGGCGGCCTCAGTCGAGAGGAAGCCCCCGGCGTTCGATCTCCTCGAGCACGAGAGCAGGGATCGGCCGGCACCCGCAGACCTTGGCGTGCTCGATGTGCCACCGGACCCGATCGTCCAGGGACGCATTGGCCCCCAGGCGGTGCTGCGCATGCCAGGACCGATTGAGCGGCTGTTCCCTCAATTGCGACACCTCCGACAACCTGTCATGGCGCCGGCTGCGCGTCGGTCCTCATGAAGTACGCCTCCGGCCTGGGGCGGGCGACCCGTGCGAACCACAACGGCCGGCGCAGGCCTCCCGGGCCCGGAGCCGGCCGGCAGAGGCTCTTCCACCTCAGGTACACCCGGTGCGCCAGCACGGTGTCGACGAAGACGTCGCCATAGCGGTCGTCCCCGTCGGCTTTCTCGACCTTGACCACCTGGTGCCAGCACTGCATGCCCGAGACCGGGTCGGGGTGGACCGGGAAAGTGAGGTTCTGGTGGACGCCGGCGTCGGACCACCAGATCCTCTCCGAGTCGGGGTCCGAGCTGGCCCACGGCCGAGTCGCCTCCTTCACCCTGAGCATCCACTTGCCTGCCTCCGGCTCCTCGATGCTCACGACCGAGCTGCCCCAACGTTCGATCCCCTCGTCCCGGTCCCGGCGCCAGCGGCCCAGGTGGTGCGAACAGGCGACGACCCCGGGCCTGAGGCCCTCTGTGACCCAGAGCGAGATCACGAACCACCCGATCTCCGTGTGCACCTTCACAAGGTCACCGGTCTCCATTTGCAGCCTCGAGGCGTCGGCGTTCGACATCAGGAGCGGGTTCTTGTGGGAGATCTCGAAGAGCCACTTGGCGTTGTTGTTGCGTGAATGGATGAGCGTGGGCAGCCGGTAGGTGGGCACCAGAGCCAGGACCTCGCCGCGAGCGTGCGACGGCCATTCGACGAGCGGGGTGCCGTCCCCACCCGGGCACGCCGTCACCCCGCGGGCCGCGGCCAGTGCCTGCGACCCGACGTGGCTGGGGATGTACTCGGGGAGCGCGAACTCGGGCCACTTCCAGTCGCGCATGGTGGTTGAGTAGAGCTCCAGCTTGCGGGAAGGGGTCTCGTAGCCCACCACGGCGTGGCCACCCGCGAGCACGCCCACGGCGTGGCCGTCCTTGCTCAGCAGGTCTCCCTCCTGTGTGGTGAGCTCAACCTCGCGCAACGGCGTCTCGTTGACCGAGTAGACGTCCCGGGCGACCTCGAAGGCGCCGTACTTGCGCATGTACTGGAGCGGAGTCAGTCCTTCCTGAGCGGCAGCGGCGGGGAGGCCCGGGACCGAGTGGTCGAAGATGTGCCCGTAGTACTCGTCCACACTTACAGCCGTGCCGGGTTCGAGCTGCGACTCGAACCACTGGCGGATGCCCATGGAGCCGTCGGGGTCGATGTGCCAGGAAAGGCTTGTCCAGAACTCGTCCTCTTCCCAGACCTCACCCGGGTTGGCCTCGTAGGTGTAGCGGACCTTTTCGCCGTGCTCCAGTTCCCTGAACACCCTGAGCACGGGCTGGCGGAACCCGATCCAGCTGCCCGCCTGGGTCTCCTGGCTCTGGATGTCGTGGCGTTCGCAGGCGAGCCCCATCGGCAGCACGTAGTCGGCGAACGCGGCGGTCTCGCTCCAGACCGGGGTGAGAGCGGCGTGCAGCCCGACCAGCTGTTCATCGCGAAGCACCTCTATCCACGAGAAGCCGTCGGGGTAGGTCCAGACAGGATTGAACACCCGGGTGAAGTACACGTCGAGCCGGCCACGCCCGTCTTTGAGGAAATGAGGCAGCAGCTGTGACAGTTCGTGGTGGCTGAGCGGCCACTCGGGCGGGTAGAGCATCTCGTTCCAATGCCGCTGGGAGGGGGGCACCTTGAACGGCTCAGGCACGAACTTGTCCCAGCTGTTGGGCGAGAGCCCGCCGCAGGTGCCCAGGGAGCCGGTGAGTGCGTGGAGCAGCACGAGGGCTCGCGCCGACTGCCAACCTCCGAGGTTGCCGGCGGCGGCAGCGCGCCACACGTGCGAGGCGAACCGGCTCCCGGCGTCCGCGACGTCTCGCGCCGCCTGGGCGATCGCCTCGGCCGGGACGCCGCTCTCCTGCTCGGCGTACTCGGGGGTGTAGCGGGCGTAGTGCGCTTTCAGAGCCGTGACGAACTCCTCGAAGGTCTTGCCGCGCGCGACGAAGCCGTCAGCCTCGTAGTCCTGCCAGTTGACCCACTCGCGCATGTAACCGGCGTCGAAGCGGCCGGAGTCAAGTATCGCCTTGGCCATCGCAAGGAGCACCGCGGCCTCAGAGCCGGGATGCGGGGCGAGCCATGAGTCGGCACACGAGGCCGTGTTCGAGAGCCTGGGGTCGACCACGATGAGCTTGGCTCCGGCCGTCTTGGCCTCGATGATCCGCTGCGCGTGCGGGTTGAAGTAGTGGCCGGCCTCCAAGTGGGCGGAAATGAGCAGTATGCAACGGGCGTTCGCGTAGTCCGGTGAGGGCCGGTCTGTGCCCTGCCAGAGGAAATAGCCCAAGCGGGCTGCGGCAGAGCAGATGTTGACGTGGGAGTTGTGCCCGTCTATCCCCCAGCCTTGCAGCACCCGCTCCATGTAACCGTCGTGCCCGGGGCGCCCGACGTGGTACATGACCTCCTCGCCTCGCCCGTCCAGGATGGCTTTTCGGATCCGCGCACCGAAGGTCTCGAGCACCTCGTCCCAGGTGGTGCGCTCCCACTGGTTCGACCCGCGCGGGCCCTTGCGCTTCATCGGGTAGAGCACGCGGTCCGCGGACTGGAGCTGGTTCATTATCGCCATGCCCTTGGCGCACAGGCGTCCGCGACTTGCGGGGTGTACGGGATTGCCCTCGATCTTTGCGACCTCTCCGGTTTGTTTGTCGACGTAGGCGAGCAGCCCGCACGCCGCTTCGCAGTTGAAGCAGATCGTCGGGATGAGCCGGTAGTGGCGTTCTGACCTCTCTGGCCAAGCTCGAGGGTCGTGCTCGACCCAGTCCGACCACTCGCCTACGGGCGGGTAGGAACGGAGCCCGGTGCCTGGTCCCTGGGGCTCGTTGTCCACTTCGGCCTCGCTTTCAGCTGTTGGCCACGTCCTGACCCGCGATGACGAAACACCACTCGTACCCCAGCAGGCCGATGAGCGCGCCGGCCCCTGCGATCCCCACGACAAGCGGCGAGTTGCGGCCGGCGGCAAGCAGCGCAACCGGCAGGAGCCAACCGATACCTATGGCACCGATCCAGAACGTGTCCCTGAGCGACCCGCGAACGATGATCTCGGCAGCCCGGCGGGCGCTGTCGGTGGCATGGGGCATGGCCAGCTCGCCGAGAACTGTCAACCCGTGCGCAACAAGCCCGAGAGCCAGGCCCAGCACCGCGGCGTGGCGCAGTCGCGGCGTGACCCCGAGCGAACCTGGCAGGAGCGTCACGATCGCGCTGCTCGCCAGCACCCACTGGACCACAAGGTGAAATGGCAACAGGCGCGTCTGCCAAAGGTCACGGCCCTTGCACTGGCCGAAGAGGAACGCCGTATAGACAGCTGCCAGCAGGCCTGCCGCCACCGTGGGCCAGAGCAACGCTGAGGCGACGTCGCCGGCACCGGCCCACGAGGACAAGAAGAAGCACGTACAGGCGACGCCGTACGCCAAGAGGACAAAGGCTCCGCGGGCTACCCACGAGCGCGGTTGCGGGCGTGTGAGCACGCGGATGAAACGCTCCGGCCGGGACAGATCGGAGACCAACAAGCCAGCAGTGAGCGCCATGAAGACGACCCCGATCAAACCGAGCACTGTTTCCAGCCTTGTCTTGATCGCCAGTCCCTCCAGCGCGAGGGCGAGCGCCGGGAGGGCCAGGATGCCAGTCGAGACCGACTTGGTCCAGAAGTAGGTCGGCACCTGCCAGCCCCATGGCCGCAAGTGCTCCACGTCGTAGGACACGATCGCGGGCACCGCGGGCTCGTACGAGAGGCCGCGCCCGGGCGGCAGGGGCGCCCTCAGTGCCTTGGCATTGGCCGTCGCGAACAGGTACGTGCCCATGTTGCGCGCCTGGCCCGGGACGATCACCGCCTCCTGCGCCCCGACATAGAAGAGCTTCGGCCGAGTCTGCTTCTCGGGCCTGCGCACCCTGACTGGCTCGTGATCGATCAGCCGCGAGACCTCACTGCCCGGGTCGTCGAGGTCGCCTGCGATGATCGCCTGTTCGGGACAGGCCACCACGCACGCCGGTTGCATCCCGGCTGCGACCCGATGAGCGCAGAAGTGACACTTGGCCGCCGTCCCGCGTTCTGGGTCCACGTAGATCGCGTCGTAGGGGCAGGCCTGCATGCACGCCTTGCAGCCGATGCAACGCGAGGGGTCGAAGTCCACGATCCCATCGCTGCGCTTGTACATCGCAGCCACAGGGCATATCGCGACGCACGGTGGGTTGTCGCACTGGTTGCAGCGTGTGACCTGGAAATAGCGGCGCGTGTTGGGGAATTGCCCCTTGTCGACACATCGGACCCAGGTCCGGAATACGCCCAGAGGTACCTGGTTCTCCGACTTGCAAGCCACCGAACAGGCGTGGCAGCCGATGCACTTGCGGTTGTCGATCACAAAGCCGTAGCGCACCGACTCCTACCTCTTCCCCGGGCGGTTCCTCCCAGTCATCCTGTCAGCTCTTCCCCGCGGTCACCGCCACGGTCGCCTGCCTGCGAAGCAAACCCGCGACGCGGGCCACGGCCGCGCTGCCGTCGATTATGCAGTTGCGGATGGGCTTGACCCCCGCGGCACATCCCGCGACGAGAATGCCCTCCCTCGTCGAGTCGTGCGGGTATCTGAACCACTCGCGGCTGGCGAAGAAGCCGTCCGGCGCCCGCCCGATCTGGAGCACGTCGGCCAACTTGTCCACGTCGAGGCACGGCCGCATTCCCGTCGAGAGCGAGACCATGTCAAAGCGGTCCGAGAAGATCTTCTGGATGAGGGTGTTCTCGGCACGGACGACTATGTCGCCGCCAGGCAGTTCCTTGCACCCTGACACACGGCCGCGGACGTAGCGGATCCCCCGCTCCTGGGCCAACGAGTACATCTCCTCGAAGCCGCGGTCGTAAGTACGCACGTCCATGTAGAAGCAGGTGACTTGCGCCTCAGGGTTGCGGTCGAGCACGGTCAGGGCCTGCTTTGTGCTGTACGAACAGCAGATGCGTGAGCAGAACGGCGCCCCAATCCGCCGGTTGCGCGAGCCGACACAGAAGACGATCGCCATCGTCTGGACCGTCTTGCCGTCAGAAGGGCGCCTGATCTCCCCCTGAGTCGGGCCGCGCGGGTTCAGGAGCCACTCCAGCTCAGGTCCTGTCACGACGTTCGGGTAGCGGCTGTACCCGTACTCCTCGAGGTCCGAGGGGTCGAACGGCTCGAACCCGGTGGCGATGACGACGGCGCTGACCGCCTCGCTCGTCTGGTCGCTCAAGACGGCCCTGAAGTTGGGGAACTCACCTTCAAGGCCTACAAGCGTCGTCTCCATGCGCACATCCACACACCGATGAGCCCTCATCTCGTCCTCGACCTGAGAGGTGAACTCGAGGCCGTCGTTGAAACCGTCGTCGTCGAAGAAGGGGAACGTGCGCGACAGCCTGCGTACCCGGCCGCCGAGCTTCGACGTCTTCTCGAGGAGAATCGAGGCGAGACCCAGGTCGCCGAGTGCGGTCGCGACGTGCATGCCGGTCACTCCACCGCCAAGGATCAATACGGGCTGGTTCACCTCGCCACGCTCCCCACTGCCCGCAATTTCACCGCTGTGCCTGCCTCCGTGTCCTCACGCAGGTATGCCGGCCGCGACGACCGGGGAATCCCCATCCTTTCCAGCAGGGGCTCCACCGGCACGGTGTGAGCCTGGATCCCGACAACGTCGTATGGGTCCCAGCCGAGAAGCAGGCCTGCCAGCTGCGCATAATTGAGCACCGGGATCTGGAAGTTGGCGCCCGTGAGCTCGTTGACGGCCCACTGCTCGCGATCAAGCACAAGGCCACAGCCCGGACAGTTGGTGATGATCAGATCGGGAGCGAAAGGGGCCATGCTCTCGAACTTCTTGCGGGCGCACGCCACCGTGAAGCTGCGGTTCGGGCGGATCATGCATTGCCTGAATCCCATGCCGCAACAGTGCCGACGTTCCGGGTAATCGACCTCGTCCCCTCCCCACTCGCGGATCATCGCGGTCAGGACGTCGCAGTACTCGGTTCCTCCCACCGACTTGCTGGGGAAGATCTTGTTGTAATGGCAGCCGACGTGGTCCACGACCTTCAGCGGTTGACCGGTGTCCATGTCGACGAGCCGGTATTTCATGAGCTGGGCAAGCTGCCCCCGATACCGGTAGACGACGTCGCTGCAATGCACTATGTGCCTCGGGACGACCAGCCGCCTTCCGCAAGCGTCATAGAGGGCCTTGTCCACCTTCTCGGCCAGCCCGGGCTCCTTGTGTATCAGCTCCAGGATCTCGTTGTGGATCGCGAACGACGTGACGCACGCGGTCGTGATGTTCTCCAAGCCCGCCTCCGCGCACACCGACCACAGCCTGGCCACCACCAGCAGCGAGCTTTCGACCGTGAAGACGTTGCCGTGGGTGACTATGCCCGAACAGCACGTGTTCAGCGATGCCGACCCGGTCCCGCCCATGGCCCAACGCCGCCCGAGAAGGTCGTATATCCGCGCGACGAGGGGCTCGATGGAGGGAGAGAAGGTTCCCAGGACACAGCTCGTCGTCAGGTAATAGCCGTCGTCGGGGATCGGTTTCAGGTCGCGGTGGGTGGTCACATTCGCCCTCCGCGGCTGGCCCACCAGCCGGCTCGGCGCCCTGGTGGTGATCATCGTGTCCGTCGAGCTCAGGGCGGTCATCCCTCCGACCTCACTTTGTCGTAGTACTGGTCGAGATCGAGACCGCGCCTCGCGGCGTCCGCGGTGGCATGCTCTTCGATCTTGTCCCAGAGGAAGAGGGCACCCCCCGCGCGGATACAGCTCCTCAGCTCCGCCAGCGTCTCCGGCGTCACCTTGCGGCCGGCAAAGGTCCCGTCCATGTCCGGCTGGCCGCCGACGCGCATGAACTGCTCTTCCAGCTCGGCCTGCCATCGTGCGAAACGCGGCCCGAAGTCGGGGTGCTGTGCCGGATCGCCGTTGCGGAAGTAGAGGCTGAAGGCCCGGTTCCAAAGGTTGGCCGCCCACAGGTGGCGGCCGGCGTACTGCTGCCTGCCCCGCACGCTCTCGAGGTGGTAGCCCTTCAGCTGCGCCAGAGTGCGCAACGAGCTGATGAGACCCATGATGTCGTTCTCTTCGGGACATCGCGAGTTGCAGGAACCGCACTGTGCGCAGTACCAGATGACGTCGGACTTGAGCAGCTCGACGATGCGGTCTTCGTCACCCGAGAGTGCCACGTCCACTATGCAACGCGGGTCGTACTCCTCGAAGTGCTCGGCCGCAGGGCACACCGAAGTGCACATGCCGCATGACAGGCACGTCGTGAGGGCGCGGCGTGCGACCAGATCGTTCTCGAGCCACCATGTGCACGGCTGTCCGGCCGCCTTCTCGTACCAAGCCTCCCATTCGGTCTTGTCCGGCTCTCCCACCAGAGCCCTGACCTCCCGCCTGTCCTTCTCACGCTCGAAGGCGGTGCCCGCAAGGCGCTTTATGTTCGGGTAGTAACTCCCCTCCCCTCGCGGCTCGACCTCATCGCGCAGCGCGTAGTAGGCGGCCGCGATCTCGTCGTCCGAGTAGCCGGCGAGCTCCTCATGGCCCATCTCGAGGAGCCCTTCGGGCACGACCGGCGTCGCCTCGACAAGTTGCAGGCCGACGCCGCCGGGGAGCTGGCCCGATGGGCGAGGAGCGGCCCCGTGGCCCGCCCAATGGTACGGAACATGCTCCGCAGGCGAAGCCGCTGTGGCGTAGAGCACTTCGTACTCCCTGCCGGCGATCGCCAGGACGCGGTAGACGGCGTGGGCCAGCTTCGTGTAAGGCAGTGTCACAGCCAATGTCAGGACGACCACCAAGTGGACGAAGTACACCGGGTAGGCCCAGGCCCGCGCGTCCGCCACGCGCAGTGCCTCGGTGGCCACCCCGGTGACCCCGGCGAGCAGCACATTCACGAGAAAAGCCCAGTCGAAGAAGGTGCTGCGGTTGCCGCGCGACACGTCTTTGACGCGCGACAGCAAGAAGTAGCCCGCGCCACCGATCAACAGCACCGCAAAGACGTTGCTCAGCACCTTGAGCGGGTTGCCCATGGCCAGCGGGTAGGGACGTCCCGCCAGCAAGAGCACGGCTATCACGCCCGAGATCGTCGCGAGGCCCAGGAAAGAGTAGAGGACCGCCCGGTGGGCCCAAGGCCTGAGCCGGTGCTCTTTGCAGGTGGAGAACTTCCTGTGAGCGAGGATCTCCGCGGCCGCTTTTCGGATTGAGCGCCCGAGGATCCGCGGCCTGGTCTCCCAGAGCGAGCCGTCGTACCACGCGCGCCAGGCCCTCGACGCGCTGACACCTACCGCGATCAGGGGCAGGACCGTGAGGACCGAGAACACAGGGATGAGTGCCGAGTCCGGGAGCATCCCTGCGTAGCGGAGAGGCCCGGGGCCGGGGCTGAACGCGCCCGTGGCGGCGATCATCGCGACAAGGAAAGCAGCAGTGGCCACGTAGACGAGCCAGAAGGAGCGCCAATTGTTGACGACACGCGCCAGCGCACGCGGACACGCGTAGCGGTCCGTGGCGAACTGCCTGAGCGCGCTCATGATGCTGGCCGGCTTGGCATTGGACGGGCACTGCGAGGAGCACTCCGTGCAGCCGTAGCAGTGCCAGATGTCCTGGTCGGCGGCGAGGCGGTCCTGAAGGCCAAGCCGGACGAAGGTGACTTGACGGCGAGGGAAAGCTCCTTGCTCACCGGCAAGGTCACACGTGGCGGTGCAAGCGCCACACTGCAGGCACGACTGGAGCGTCGCTACGTCCAGGCAGTACGGCTTGAGGAAGGAGCTCTCGGGGTTGGCGGCGAGATCGAACGACCTGTCCGCCAGCACGTCGACCGGCCTGCCACGAACGAGCCAGCCGAAGTCACTCGGACCGGTCTTGGCAAGCGTCGCGCCTCTCGAGCCCATCATCATCAGCCTACTGGAATATCGTAGAAAACAGTGAATCAATAGAAACAGAAATGATAGTGTGCTGGCCCGGACGGCTATCGGCCCACCCGGATCGGTGCCAAGGCTTCAGGTCAACGACACCGGCATCGAGAGATAGGAGCAACGTGACCACGTTTCCCGTTCCGCTGGTCGGTGACGGGATGCTCGTGCCGTGCATCGACGGTCACGAACGCCCATACGTCGCGCTCGACACTGCCGCATCTGCGGGCGTGCTCGGGCCCGTGCTCAGTCGCGTCGAGGAGTTCCTCCCGTGGTACTCGGCCGTCCATCGCGGCTCGGGTTACAAGTCTCAGCTTTCGACCGACGCATTCGAGAACGCCCGCAGACGCGGCGCTGTTGTTCGCGGGACGCGAAGGTCGCGACGACACCGCGATCATCTGCCGCAATACGACCGAAGCCCTCAATCACCTGGCCCACAGCCTGCGCCTGAACCCCGACGACGTCGTTGTGACGTCCGTTGCGGAACACCACTCCAACCTGCTGCCGTGGTCCCGGGTGGCAACGTGCCGCTATGTCGAATGCCGACCTGACGGGACATTCACTGCGGCCGATGTGGTCGCTGAACTGGACCGGTCCCCAAAGCCCCGGTTGCTCACCATCACGGGCGCTTCGAACATCACCGGATGGCTACCGCCGATCGACGAGATCGTCGATGCCTCCCACAGCCGAGGGATCCCGGTTGCCGTCGACGGTGCCCAGCTGGCGCCCCACCGTCCCCTTCCCCCGAAGGCCGATTATGTCGCGTGGAGCGGCCACAAGATGTATGCGCCCTTCGGCGCGGGAGTGCTCGTAGGCCCCAGCGAGACGTTTGCCGACGGGGACCCGTTCCTGGTCGGTGGTGGCACGGTCAATCTCGTCGAGCTCGGCGGCGTCGTCTGGAACGAAGCTCCCGAGCGGGAGGAGGCCGGCTCGCCGAACGTCATCGGGGCGGTGGCGCTGCACGCTGCGATCGACAGCCTCACTGAGATGGGCTGGCCGGCGATCATGGCCCACGACCGCCATATCGGCCTCCTCCTGCGTGATGGCCTGGCGAGCATCCCGGGAGTGCGCCTGCTCGGGCCGGATCTCCGGACAGAGACCCTGCCCGTTGCGACCTTCACCGTGGAAGGTCTCGCGCACGGCCTGGTGGCTGCCCGGCTGTCGGCCGAGGACGGGATCGGCGTGCGGCACGGCTGCTTTTGCGCCCACCCCTACATGATGCGGCTCCTTGGCCTCGCCGAGGAAGAAGTCGGCGACTTCCGCAACGAGATGCGCCGAGGCGACCGCACCCGGATGCCGGGGGCGGTCCGGGCGAGCGCCGGTGTCAACACGACCGAAGCTGACGTCAGCCGGTTGATCTCCGCCGTCTCGCGCATCGCAGGGGGCGACAAGGCGCCGGTCAACTATGTCCAGGACCCGCGTAGCGGTGACTTCAGCCCCGATCGGGACTCCACACCGTGGTTCTCGGACGCTCTGTTGTCCGGGTCCTGTGCCCACCCGGTCGGCACGCTCGCGCGGCCGTGACATCACAGAGCCCTGACACAACAGGCCGCCGGTCCCGCCCAGTCGCCGGCTCCGAGCTTGGCGGACCGCAGGTGGCTGTCCACCGCCAGTAGTCGGCATCTCGAGCTGGCCCGGCCTCGGCCGGGGTGGGCTCTCATCCGCGACTATACCCTATGGGGTATAGTCGCGGCAACGACACACAGCTCGCTGCGACGTACTCAACCTGAGCCCGGAAGCGAGGAGAGGAGTTTGCAATGCAGCTTCCCGACGAGGTCGTGGACGAGGTACGCAAGCGCTTGCGTCGAGTTGCCGGCCAGGTCCAGGGCGTGGAACGCATGCTCGCAGAAGGCCGGGAGTGCCGCGACGTCGTCACACAGCTGTCCGCGGCCTCCAGAGCACTGGAGCAGGCGGGCTTCCGGCTGGTCGCGGCCGGTCTCACCTACTGCGTGGAGCACCCCGAGCAAGCCGAGGCTGACGGCTATCCCCTCGACGCCGTGCAGAGAATGTTCCTGAAGCTCGCTTGAGCAGCTTGCGGATCAGGAAGGACGGGTGGCCCGCATTTCGCTCAGCGCGTCTCGGTGCCATGCCTCACTTGCGGAGCAGCACGCCTCCCTGATACCCTAGGGGGTATGTGTCGAGCTGTTAGGTGTCGGGATTGTGGCAAGCCGACCTGGAAGGGCTGCGGTGCCCACGTCGAGCAGGTGCTCGGCCATGTGCCGCCTGCGGAGCGGTGCCACTGCAGGTCCGAGAAGGCACCAGACCCGAAGGCGACCAAGCGCAAGTCCTGGTTCGTTCGCAGATGAGGACGTGAAGTGATGATGACGGCCGGAACTCCGGAGACGACTCGGTCGCCCAGGAACGTCGTGATCGTCGGGGGTGTCGCCGGAGGAATGTCGACGGCCACCCGGCTTCGCCGCCTCGACGCCGGCGTCAACATAATCGTCCTCGAACGCTCCGGTCACGTCTCGTTCGCCAACTGCGGTCTGCCTTACTTCGTCGGCGGGCTCATCGAGGAGGAGGAGAACCTGACGCTTGCGACACCGGAACAGCTCTTCGATCGGTTCCGGCTCGACGTCAGGGTCCATGACGAGGTCGTTGCCATCGACCGCGCGGACCACACCGTCACGACCCGGTCGACGGTGACGGGCGAGGAGAGCACCGTCTCCTACGACAAGCTCGTGCTCAGCATGGGCGCCGCCCCGGTACGCCCGCCGATTCCCGGGTACGACCGGGCCCGCACGCTTCGGACCGTTGAAGATGCCGCACGGCTCGCCTCAGACGTCGATGTCGCGCCGGCGACGGCCGTGGTGATCGGGGCCGGGTTCATCGGGCTCGAGATGGCCGAGAACCTCGTGGCACAGGGCATAGAGGTCACCATCGTCGAGGCCACCCCCCAGGTGCTACCTCCCCTCGACGCGGAGCTTGCGATTCTCGTGCGTGACGAGCTCGCTACTCACGGCGTCCGTGTCGAGACCGGAGCGACCGTTGCCTCCGTAGGTGAACGTACGGTGAGCCTTGCTGACGGACGGGTCCTCGCCGCTGATCTCGTCGTGGGCGCCATCGGCGTCCGACCCGACGTGCGGCTAGCCGAACTTGCGGGCCTGGAGCTGGGACCGAGTGGCGGCATCGCCGTCAACGAAGCGAACCAGACGGACGACCCGGACATCTACGCAGTCGGCGACGCTGTCGAGAAGCCCGACGCCGTCTCGCATGCGACCTCTCTCATCGCGCTGGCGAACGTGGCCAATCGCCAGGGTCGTCGGGTCGCGGACCACATCGCGGGACGGCCGTCGCACGCCATCGCATCGCTCGGGACGGCCATCGTGAAGGTCTTCGACGTCGTGGCCGCAACGGTCGGGTGGAACGAACGGCGCCTCACAGCAGCGGGCCGACCGTTCCGGGCGATCCACTCGCACCCCTTCGACCATGCGACCTACTACCCCGGCGCGACCCGTATGGCTGCAAAGCTCATCTTCGACCCGGAGGACGGAACGATCCTCGGTGCCCAGATCGTCGGCCGCAACGGCGTCGACAAGAGGATCGACGTGATCGCGACTGCGATGTCGGCCGGCATGACCGCCGACCACCTCGCAGATCTCGAGCTCGCGTACGCACCGCCGTTCTCGTCGGCCAAGGACCCCGTCAACCTTCTCGGCTACATGGCCGGGAACGTGCTCAACGGCGACTGCGACATCGTCGACCCACGCGAGCTCGGCTCGCTCGTCGAACAGGGTTGGACGATCTTGGACGTGCGTACCGAAGAAGAGCATGCCGCCGGCGCGATCACAGGATCGCTCAACGTGCCGATCGACTCGCTCCGGGACCACCTCGACGAGCTGTCGAAAGGGCCTGTCGTCGTCTACTGCGAGGTGGGTCAACGAGGCCACACGGCCACAGCCCTCTTGCACGAGCTCGGGCTCGAGGCACGCAACCTCGACGGCGGCTACATGACATGGTCGGCATTCGCCCGGGCCCAGGCAGGGCCGACCGGCTGGCCGAGCCAGTGAGGGCCCCGGCTCGGCTCGCTCGGGCTGAGCGATGAGCCCGGCGGGCTGAGACGTGGGCGTGGCCGGGCTCGCGCCAGCCCTTCGAGGCGAGCCACACCGCGTTACGGCCCTCGCCACAGGCAACGTCCAGTGCCCGACCGGGCGCAAGTGCGTCAAGCTCCTCGACGACAAAGCGGTTCGGGTCGGCCTTCCAGATCAGCTCGTCTGTTCCGTACCTCTCATCCCACCGTTCACGACTCACGAGAACCTCCGTATGCGGCTGCTGACCAGGAACGCCGGCCCCGATGCCTGTACCTCGCAGGGTAGTGACGAGTGCGTGCGCTTGTCGTCAGAAGGCGCCTTCGCGGGCGGCTGCATGGTCAGCTGGACTTCGGGCGCGCGCCGACCTGGCCCGTGGCCGTGGCCGCCGCCTGGACCGCGTGAAGGGCGCACTCGCCGAGTTCGCCGCCGCTCATCCATCGCGCCAGGAAGCCGGCGCAGAACGCGTCCCCGGCACCAGTGGAGTCGACGACCTCCGCCGGCTGGGCATCCACCGGGACACGGCGTCCATCGGCTGCAGCAACGATCGCACCCGCCGCGCCGAGCTTGAGAGCGACCACCGAATAGGTCTCGAGGAGAGCCGCGACGATCGCGTTCGGCTCGTCGTGCCCGGTCAACAGCCGGCCCTCGTCCAGGTTCGGGAACACGAGCTGGGCCCCCGAGGTCCACTCCAGGAACGACTGACGTCCTACCTCTCGCAGGCCGGCGAGGGAGGCCGGGTCCACAGAAGTCGGTATCCCCGCCTCGAGCGCGCTTGCCCACAGACGGCGGACGACAGACCTTGTCGCGGGCTCGAAGAGCTGGTAGCCCGAGACGTGCAGCAGCCCGGCACCATCGAGCAGCCGCGTCGGCAGATCGGCAGCCTTGAGGCCGCGATTGGCCCCGCGGTCTGTGAACATGGAGCGTTCGCCGTCCGGGGACACGAGCACGACGATGGTGCCAGTGGCAACTTCGTCGTCGGGTGCGAGCCAGGCGTCGACCCCGAGCTGTCCGAGAGCCGCCCGATGGTAGTCGGCGTCGGGTGCGCCCACCCTGGCCGCGAATCGCACCGCCGTGCCCAGCGTCGCGAGCCATGCGGCCTGGTTGGCCCCCGAACCTCCAGGTGAGCGCTCGATCTCCGATGGCGTGTCCGTGCCTACGTCAACCGGTCCCCGGGGCCGCACGATGATGTCGTTGATGACGTCGCCAACGACTACGACCACCGACGGTTGCGTCACTTGCCGGTCTCGGCCCAGGACCGCGCGATCCGTGCCGCCAACGCCACGTTGTTGCGCACCGCCCAGATGTTGGCTTCGAGGCTGGCCCCGCCGGAGGCCAGGTAGATGTGGTCGAGGAGGAAGGGCGTGACCGCCTTTCCGTGAACGCCGTCCCGGTCTGCGGCGGCGAGCGCGTCGGCCAGCAGCGTGTCGTGAGTCTGCGGGTCCAGCTGGTGCTCGACCGGCACCGGGTTGGCGACCACGACCGCGTTTGCAAGACCAAGTCGATCCGCGGCCCTCATGACTGCGGCGATCTCGTCCGGGTCGGAAACAGCCCAGTCGATGTCGTGGCCGGAGTCCGCGACGTAGAAGCCTGGGAATCGCAATGTCCGATAGCCGACGACGGTGACGCCCAGTGTCTCGAGGCGTTCCAAGGTTGCCGGCACGTCCAGGACCGACTTCACACCGGCGCAAACGACCGTTATGGCGGTCCGGGCCAGAGTCGGGAGATCGGCGGACTCGTCGAATGTCTCGCTCGCGCGGCGGTGGACACCACCGATCCCGCCGGTGGCCAGGATACGGATCCCGGCAAGGCGGGCGAGTGCCGCCGACGAGGCGACCGTCGTCGCCGCGTGCCGTGAAGCCGCGACCGCGAGCGGCAGCTCGCGAACTCCGACCTTGGCGACGTCTGCGGCTGTCGCGAGCGTCTCGAGCTGCTCCGGGTCCAGTCCGACAGTGGGTTGGCCGGCGGGCACGCCGACGGTTGCAGGCACGACACCAGCCGCCCGAAGCATCGCCTCCAGCTCCAGGGCGACCTCGAGGTTACGCGGTCGCGGCAGGCCGTGGCTGATTATCGTCGATTCGAGGGCCACCACGGGGCGCCCCGCGTCGAGTGCCGCCTGGACTTCCGGTGCGACCGTCAAAGGCAATCGGACACTCATGTCGACCATGATCTCGCGTTCACCGTAGCGTCTGGCAAGTGAACGAAGATCGCTTCGCCGCGGAGGTCACGGTCATCGGGTTCGATGGCGACGACACCCTGTGGCACAGCGAGGACGCCTTCGCTCGTGCACAGGAACGCCTTGTGGGCTTGCTCGCGGCCCACGCATCGGCCGCGGAGGTCCTGGCCCGCCTAAAGGCGGTCGAGAAACACAACCGAGAGCTGTTCGGCTACGGCGTCAAGGGATTCATCCTCTGCATGATCGAGACGGCCATCGAGCTGAGCAACGGCAAGGTGCCGGCAACCGATCTCGAGCACCTGCTCGAGACGGGACAAGAGATGCTCGCACGCCCAGTGGACCTGCTCCCGGGCGTGGCCGAGACGCTCAGTGTCCTGGCCGACAGCTATCGCCTCGTGCTCATCACCAAGGGCGATCTTCTCAACCAGGAGAGCAAGATCGCGCGTTCAGGGCTCGCCGGCATGTTCGAGAGCATCACCATCTTGAGCGAGAAGACGCCCGAGTCCTACCTCCAGATCTTCCGCCGGCTCGAAATCGGGCCTGAGCAGTTCATGATGGTCGGAAACAGCGAGGTTTCCGACGTATGGCCGGTCCTCGCGGCGCGAGGTTGGGCAGTTCTGGTGCCATACCCGCTGACGTCGCTGCACGAGGACGGACCTTCGCCGCATCAGTCCTCACCCCGACTGCGAACCCTGGCACGGATCGACGAGCTGCCCGCTCTCGTTTCCGGCACCGGAAGGCCCCAAGACGCAACCTCGTAGGCCGGTGGGAGGTCGAATGGTCCGGCGATCCCGACTCGCAGCGACGCCTCGCTCGCGTGCTCGGCTCCGCGGCTGGCTTCGGCGTCCCCGCCTTCCGGCGCTGGCGTGCAGTGGTACAACTCAACCGTGATCACGCCGCCTGACGCCCCGGACGGCCGCCTTGGGTCAGTCGTCTCCGGGTACCTTGCTCAGAGGATCAACGCCTGCTCGCGCAAATCGGCAGGTCTTTCGAAGTGCCACTCGGTCTTTGCTCGAGACGCAGTCCCAGAGTGGACCTCTTGAAACTCAAACTCGACCTCCACGACGTCTACAACCGCGGACACGACATCGACCACGCGCTGCTTGAAGTGATCGAAGAGGCCGTGCGGACCAAGGCGGCGGTAGTGGAGATCATCCCGGGGAAGGGATCGGGTCAGCTGAAGAAGCGGGTCCTGCGTTTCCTGGACCAAAAGGAGATCAAGGCGCAGTACGACCGCGTGGAGAAGGACTCGCACAACTTCGGAAGGGTGTTCGTACACTTCCGCTGGAAATGAGGCCGGCGCCCGGGTCGATCGAGACAGCGCCGCTGGGTCGCAACCCGTTGCCTGGCTTGAAGCGACCGCGACCTCGTCGTGGCGCTTCAGCCGGCCTGAGGATGCGAGCAGCCCGACCTCCAGCACGCCGAGGCGGCCACCGGCAGTGTCGCGATGACCTCCGGGGATGCTGAGCAGGGGCCAACGGATCGGCCGAGAGGGAAGGCCGACTCGTAGACTGAACTTGTGCCCACCGACTCGCGGCCGTACATCGAGGTGCCCCAACCCGCCTTCCTGTTCGACCTGGACGGGACACTGGTCGACTCCGTCTACCAGCACGTGACCGCCTGGCAGGAAGCCCTTGCGGAGTGTGGCGTTCCGCTTTCGGTGTGGCGGATCCACCGCCGAATAGGAATGAGCGGAGGACTGTTCCTCAACGCCTTGCAGCGTGAGACCGGTCACGAGCTCGACACCGAGACCCTCGAGCGGCTGTTCTCGCTCCATGCCAAGCACTACCTGCGCCGTGTCGGAAGCGTGGTGCCACTTCCCGGCGCGAACGAGCTCCTCAGCTATCTGCAAGACCACAAGGTGCCCTTTGCCATCGCAACGAGCGGGTCGCGGGTGACGGCCTCGCCGGCCATCGAGCTGTTAGGGCTCCCGCCAGACACTGTCGTGGTCACGCGGGACCTGGTGGAGCGGGCCAAGCCTGACCCGCACCTGTTCTTGGCTGCCGCCAGCCTGCTCAAGGTCGATCCCCACCAGAGCTTCGTCGTCGGAGACAGCGTGTGGGACCTCCTGGCTGCTCAGCGTGCCGGCTCGATGGGCGTCGGTCTGCTCTCGGGCGGGTACGGACGAGCCGAGCTCCAGGCAGCCGGGGCGTACCGGGTCTACGCCGATCCCGCGGAGATGCTCGACCATCTGGAAGAAGTGGGCGTGCGCCCCGCCAAATAGGCGTGAGGCCCATGTCAACGCTGCCATTTGTGGGCGTTGGCGCTTCGTTTCTTGCCCGGACTTCAGGCCCCTTTGCCTTTGGCGCCCGGGCTCTTGGCACCGCTGCCCTTGCCTGCGGGCGTGGCCTTCTTGGCACCCTTGCCTTTGGCCGCCGCTTTGGGGCTCTTGGCACCGCTGCCCTTGCCTGCGGGCGTGGCCTTCTTGGCACCCTCGCCTTTGGCCGCCGCTTTGGGGTTCTTGGCGCCGCTGCCCTTGCCTGCGGGCGCGGTCTTCTTCACACCCTTGCCTTTGGCCGCCGCCTTGGGGTTCTTGGCACCCCTGCCTTTGCCTGCGGGCGTGGCCTTCTTGGCACCCTTGCCTTTGGCCGCCGCCTTGGGGTTCTTGGCACCCCTGCCCTTGCCTGCGGGCGTGGCCTTCCTCACACCCTTGCCTTTGGCCGCCGCCTTGGGGTTCTTGGCACCCCTGCCTTTGGCCTTAGTGTTCTTGGGGCCACTCGTATGAACCCTCCCTGCGTTGCCCGCACCTGTCGTTGTTGTGCTGGTTCCACTCGAGTGGCCCCTAGTGACGACAGGACGCGTGCCATGCGCCGACCGGTGCTTCGCAGGTGTGTCGTTGTGATGCGAGCCCGGCGCGCAACTTCTCGGCAGTCCTTTCACGAGAGTGGTACTGCCACTCGCCGTAATGTGTTTGGCAGGTGCGGCAGTCCGCGAGGGGCAGCGAACTCCTGTGACCGGCAGGGTGGACCGAGGACTCGCGACCTGTCGGTCAGACCTGCCAGCTTGCGGCACGCTCTTACCAGATCCACTGATGCCGATCGCTGACAAGACTCTCGTCACGGAATGTTGTATCGGAGACGGCAAGCTTCCAGTGGCCGCGGCTGCTGCTGTTCCACCGACCAGGACCCCGCCGACGATCAGCAGCTTGGTGATGCCCGAAGCCCCTAGGAATCGGAGGCGTCGCCAGAGTGGTGATCGCGGCTGGTTCATCCGCACTGTCTCCACCATTGTCGAGATCAGGCCTACCGGGATGTTCGCGACCCCGAGCTGAACCTGTGGCGCGGCGACATTCCCGCCTGCGTTGGCGAGTCCCGACAGCAGTCGTGCAACTGCGTCGTAACCGGTCCCCAGCTCTCGTGCTCCGACGCCGGACAACAAAGAATCAATCGGGTCAGGGGAGCGCTTACGGGATGTAAGACGAGTCATGTCAGTCTTCTCTCTAGAAGAGGATTAGCGGTCGGCACCGGTGTGCCGGCGGGTGCCGCGCGAGTACTCATGGACAGGCGGTTGGCCAGTCTTCGCAGTGCACGGTGCTGGATGACGCGAACGGAGGCGGCGCGCTTGCCGATTGCCAGGCCGACTTCCTCGGCGCCAAGCCCGGCAACCACTCGAAGCAGGATCACGTCGGCCTGCTCAGAAGTAAGGGAACTTGTCACGAAGGCGACTGCTTGGTCGGTGGTGACCGCTTGCAGGGCCGATGCTTCCACGTCTGTCAGGTCCGGCCTGTCTGCCAATGAGTCTGGGGCGACCGGATCGGTTCGCCGCCGCCGCTGGCGCTTCCAGTAATCATTCAAGCAGCGCCGAGCGACCAGGAAGACAAAGCCCCACCATTGGCGCTCGTCACCTTCGAACCGAGGGAGCTGGCGCGCAAGGTGTACCCAGATCTCCGAGCACAGGTCCTCAGCTTCGTGAGGCTCTCGTGCTCGCAGGTACTTGAGCAGCACGGGATTCGAGTCCAGGTACAGAGCGGTGATCGCCTGCTGGTCGCCTTTGCGGGCAGCCTCCATGGTCCCGGCGAAGCGATCCCCGATCGTCATCAGAGCCTCACAGGAAGGTCCGAGCGAAGGTCGGTAGAGCATTGTGACGGTCTTCGTGACCGGCACCACGGGGTATCCCATATTCAGTCATCGCAACCGTCTCCCCCTGGCACCAGCCAAGTGCGAAGCCGGACGTCGGACTGTCGGGCCGTTTGCCGCGTGAACCCACTGTAGGTCTTCAGAAGCTGGTCCAAGCGACTGTCTTGTGGGCTAGCCGCTTCATCGTGCCTGCCACCTCGCTCAGCGCAGGACGCTCCGACTCTGTGCTGCTGTGAAAGTGCCGATGCCATGTCCTTATCTGTTGATCGGCACGTCTCCTCACGAGCTGAAACAACCATTGGCGCCATGTCGCGAGACTCACCACAGGTGATCGGGCCAACGATGTCCATGTTCAGTTCCATCCGCGAACTCTCCTCTCGGTAGTCCTCGGTCTGGCCGTCCTCGGCCTTCTCGCGCCAGCCGGTCGGGGGCCGAGGAGTCGAGGATCCCAAAAGCTCCCCAAGACCACGGCCTCCGACCGGCTCGTCGTCGGATGCGCGTGCTAGCCGGTGTGTGTCTTACTTCTTGGGTCCTGACTTGCCTTTGTCGCCAAGCTTAAAGGGCCCAGCGATGAAGGTGTCCCCAAAGGCGCCCCCAGCAGTCGCGGGCGGGACCGAGACGTCAACGAAGAACGGCGTTGGTGGCGTCGTAACCGGTACCGGTAGTGCCGACGCGATTGTGAGGTGCGCCGTGCCGTGACCCGATGCATTCGTCGTGAGGGTCCCGATCTGTACCACGCAGCGGATGTCGACGGCGTAGGTCGTCTTGGGCAGCGCGCCACGCACCGAGATGTTGACCTTGTAACTCGTGTCGGCGGCATTGAGGTGCACGTTGACCTCGCCGCTCTTCTTACCCGTGAACGCAGTCCCGCACAACGGGTTCTGACCGACATGAACCAGATAGGCGTTTCCATTGAGCGCAGGCGCAGGCTTGGCTGTCGCTTGGGCGCTGGCTGCAACTCCGAAAGCGGCGGTACAGCTGATGATTGCCGCCACAGCCACTCTTGCTAACACACGCATGTGTTCCTCCTCGATGTGAGCCTTCCGATGACCGCCCTGGCAAAGACGCTGCGACTCCGGGGCCCCGTCAGCAGACTCGACCTCGAGGTAGTGGCGTCCTCAACCCTCTAATGGCGCGAGCCTGCGGTGGCGTTACAGCCATCTCGACGCCGTCGAGCCCTGGCTTGGTCGGTGATGCCGGCACGGGGTCGGAGTCCGCGGCTTCGCGCTCCAACGCGGCGAGGCCCCGGCGTATCCAGAGCCTGGCGGGGTGACCGCCATCGAACGACGCTCCGGGGGCTTCTCCTTAAGAGGTTCTTGCCTCCACGCGATCGAGGAAGTCGTTCACCGTGCGCATGAACAACTCCCGCTCTTCGTGGAACGGGGTATGAGAGCTGTTCTCGAAAATCACCCGCTCCGAGCCGGCGATGCCTTTCTGTATGTCTTCGGCCTGGTCCGGCCGCAGCTCGTCGTAGCGGCCGCTCATCACCAATGTGGGAACGCCGATCTCGCCCAGGCGGTCGAAGATGTCCCAATCGCGGAACCGTCCTGTGACCGTGAACTCGCTGGGCCCGTTCATCGTCTCGTAGACAATGGGGCTCATTTCGGCGAAGGTGCGTTCAAGGCCGGCCGGCCAGGGGTCCAGACGGCAGAGGTGGCGCTTGTAGAACACGCTGACCGCTCCTGTGTACTCGGGGCAGGACGTGAAGCCGGTCTGCTCGTGCCTGGTTATCACGTCCTGGACCTCGGCAGGCAGTTCTGCGAACAGCTCTGCGCAGCCCTCTACCCAACGCGGCATGCTCGCCGGGCTCCCAGACATCAACAAGCTGACCAACGAGGCCGGTTGATAGTCCAGGACGTACTGCATGGACAGCTGCCCGCCCCACGAGCTTCCGAAGAGGTGGAACCGATCGAGCGCCAGAGCACCTCGTACTGCCTCGACCTCGCGTACGAAATGTGGGACCGTCCACAGCGACGTGTCGTCCGGCTTGTCCGAGCGCCCGCAGCCGAGCTGGTCGTAGAAGATGACCTGGCGTCGGGCGCCCAGGTCTTCTAGGGGCTCGATGTAATTGTGCGTCATGCCCGGCCCACCGTGCAGGCAGAGCAGCGGGATGCCTCCCTGGCCCACGCTCCGGTACCAGACCCGGCCACCTGGGACGTCGATCATTCCCTCACGGATTCTCATGGCTTTCACCTCTTCAGGTTTGGACTGAACGCGGGGCCGGCGCCTTGCTAGGTCGAGATCTGGCTTTCCGGCTTCGACGGGATCTCGTCGACGAATATCCGACCCGTTTGGGCAAGGCGGTCAGGATGTTTCAACTGCAGGTACACGAGATAGGCGACACCGATCAGTACCCAGATACCGTCCACAAGCCCCGCCATGGAGGACGGATAACTGAGCTTGGTGATGAAGCTGAAAACGCGAAGACCACCGGCAGCGAGGAATGCAGGCACGAAGGCGGCGATGCCGAGTACTGGGATGATCCCATGCAGGAATATATTGGCGTCTTGCCTCTGGAACCGCCAGTAGTAGGTGATGCAGCTGACAAGAATGAGGATGTATATGACGATCAGAATGAGGGTGAACAGAGTTGCCATGAACAGCCACGCTGTGTACGCCCCGTACTGAAAGCCGAGCCATAATGCGAGGCCAACCGCCACTACAAACTGCGCCATTACAGCAAAGTGCGGCGACTTCCAGCGTGGGTGGACGGTGGCGAGGATCTCCGGCAGCAAGCGAATGCGGCCCATCGCAAACCAGGTGCGCGTCGTGGCGTTGCTCCCGGCGTTGGCGTTGGCCAGGCAGGAGTTGCAAATGGCAACGAGGGCGACAACCCATCCCACTCCCCACACGGCCCTGGCCAGGAAAGTCCAGGGGTCGCCGTTACCGAGGGAGGAGAACACTGCCATGTTGCCCGAGATCGGCGAGATGCTGGCGGCATACGTCGTGAAGACGTAGAAGACCCCGATGAACAGGCACGAGAGGATGACCGCCTGACGGATCGTGCGCTTGGGATCGCGGGCTTCCTCAGCGAGTGGCGCCGCCGACTCGAAGCCAGTGAACGCCAGCACTGAATAGACGCAGGCGGCGATTATCCCCGACATCCCGGCGTAGCCCTTGATGTTGGCGTGTGTGGTGGTGAAGACGGAGAAGGTGTTGGCGTTGCCGGCCTTCACGATGAGCCAGAGGGCGATCAGACCGAAGACGATGATCTCGAAAGCCCCCATCACGGTGCCGGCCCTGGTCGAGATGCGAACCCCGAGGTAGCCGAGGGCCAACACGATCAACGAGGTGGCCACGACCCAGATCCACCAGGTGTCCTTCGTCCAGCCGAACTCCGAGTTCAGAGCGTCGGCGAGAACGAAGGAGAAGTTGAGGAACAGGAAGGACGCGATGAGAGCCTCGGCGCCCGCGTACGCCCACGCCACCAGGAAACCGACCCACGGATGGAGGGCCTTGGAGGTGTAGGTGTAGAAGCCGCCCGCCGATGGTAGGTGCTTGGCCAGCTCGCCGATGGACACCGCAACGAACAAGCATGCGACCAGCGCCAACACCACCGCGAGCGGTAGAGCACGCGCCGCATAGGCCGCTCCAGCCGGGATGGAGAAGGCGACGGCCGCCGCCGGCGCCATATGGGTGACGGACTGAAAGAGAACCTCGCGGAGCCCGATCGCGTTCTTGGCGAGGGTCGGGTCGTTGGCGGCAGAAGCCATCACTACCTCCTTGGGCTTCAGGTGTCTGCATGTAAAGGAGCTCAAGAACGGATTATTACAGAGGTGCACCCGGCGTGCTAGCCCCAAGCGACCTCACGGCTGAGCGTCGAAGAGCCGCAAAGAACGCCCTTCGGTGAGGGACATGGGCGGTGTTCGATGCCACACAGTGACGCACCAGGGAGGGCACCGCTTCAGACCTTGGCCGGCATCGGTCACGTCCCCGATAAAGGTTCCTAATGGGGTGAGCCAGCCAGCTCGTCAGGCGAAAGACCTTCGGGCAGCAACTCGCTGAGCGAGTCGATCAGGTGGTGCGGCTGCACGGGCGAGCCGAAGAGGTTGTCGACTCGAGTCGCCCCGGTCAACACCAGGACCCCTGTCATGCCGAGCGAGCGCGCCATGGCCATGTCGGTGAGCAGGCGATCGCCGACCACGGCGACATCCTCGGCTCGCAAGCCGATGCGGCCGAGCAGGGCGCGGGCCATGTGGACGCTCGGCTTGCCCACCACCGCCTCTGCGGTCGCACCGGTGCAGGCCTCTATCGCCGCCAGCATCGCGGCACAGTCGGGGATCCCGCCCTCGGGCGTCGGGCAGTACGGGTCGGGGTTGGTGGCAACGATCGTCGCGCCGCCGTAGCGCACGGACTGGAAGGCGGCGTTCAGTTTCTCGTAGTCGAAGGTCCGGTCGAAGGAGACGACTACGACCTGCGCCTCAGAAGGGACCTTCGTCAACTTGAAACCTGCCGCGTCCAGCTCGTCGACGGCCGAGGACTCGGCAACGGCGAGCAGAGTCGCATCGGGATGCTCGCGCCGCAGGTAGTCCACGAGCGCGTCCACAGATGTCACGACATCGGCGCGCGCTGTCGGCACACCCAGGCGCGTCAGCTTGGCGGCATAGTCCTCAGCCGTCTCGAGTGGCTTGTTGGTGACATATACCACGCGAGAACCGCGCCGGCGAAGCTCTCGGACCGTCTCAGCCGCGTGCGGGAGCAGGGAGTCTCCGAGATAGACAGTGCCGTCGAGATCGAAGACGTAGCCCGGAAAGATACGGTTCGGCCTGCTCAGGGAGCTCATAGTCGCTTCGGTCAAGGCAGGGTGCCGAGGGCTGCCACGTCGCCGACGAGGCGATCGACGCTGGCCTCGTCGAGGATGCCGAGAAACGACGCCGGGTCGGCCACTGAGAACCTGCCGCGCATGAGATTGCAGCTGCCCACCGCCGAGATGAGCCGGCGGACGACCTGCTCGGCACCGTGCCCCCATGCCGAAGGATTCTGGCCCGCCCAGCCGGGCGCAGCGTTGGTCATGGCGCAAGCGGCGCTCGCCACACCGAGCGTCTCCGCCTCGGGGAACAGCAGGATTCCCTGCACGCTCTGGAAACCGACATCTATGCCGATGACGTGGCCCAAGTTGGCTCCTCCGGTCAGCCTCATTGCCTCGTCGTCAAGTACATCGCTGGATCACTCGGGCCTTCCGTCAGACGGTGATCCTAATGTCAGTCGTCTGATGCTTCGCGGGCCGCGCGTTGACTCATCAGAAACCTCCGCGTAGCGACGGTGGGAGCAAGAGTGCGCTCAAGGGCCCGCCCAACGCTCCGTGCGTTGGGCAAGGAGAGTGGACCTAGTGGATGTGCCTGCCGAGCAGTGTGAGATCGGCGGGGCTGAGCCGCTCCGAGGCGTTTGCGGCCTGGTGCCAGTAGGGGTATAGGAGCGGCTGAGCGCTGACCCCGTCCAGACGTGCCATCTCGTCAGCATCCAAGACCAGGTCGGACGCGGCCAGGTTGTCGCGCAGCTGCTCCTCGGTTCGCGCACCTGTTACCACCGACGTGACTGCGGGCTTCGCCATGAGATAGGCAAGTGCGACTTGAGCCGCCGACACGCCTTTGGCCGACGCGATCTCCACGAGCACTTCAATGGTGTCATAGAGCTTCTTCTCGTCGTGGATCGGTGGTTCTTGCCAGTCTGTCCTCAAGTGCCTGCTGCCTTCGGGCGCCCCGGGGCCGCTCGCTGCGATATTTGCCTGACAGCAGACCGCCGGCTATCGGGCTCCACACGAGGATGCCGAGTCCCTGGTCGATCGAGAGAGGCACCAGTTCCGATTCCGCATCGCGGGCCTGCAGCGAGTAGTAGATCTGCTGGGAAACGAACCTGGCCAATCCGTTCCTCTCTGAGACGGCCAATGCCTTCATCAGGTGCCAGGCGGAATAATTGGACGCACCGATGTAGCGGACCTTCCCGGCCCTGACGAGGGAGTCGAAAGCGCTCAGCGTCTCCTCCAAGGGGGTCTGGCCATCCCACTCGTGCGCCTGGTACAGGTCGATATGGTCGGTGCGGAGGCGGCGCAGGCTGGCCTCGGCCGCCCTCACGATGTGATGGCGCGACAGCCCGGCATCGTTGGGTCCTGCTCCCATGGGAAACCGCACCTTCGTCGCCACGAGAACCTCGTCGCGGTCCTTGCCGAGCGCCTCTCCAACGATCTCCTCCGACACGCCGTTCGAGTACACGTCGGCAGTGTCGATCAGATTGACGCCGGCGTCGCGAGAGAGGCCGATCTGGCGGCGAGCCCCCTCGACATCGATGTTCCCGACAGGACTGTCCAAGCCAGTTCCGGCGAAGCCCATCGTACCGAGGGTGATCTTTGAGATTCTCAGACCCGAACTACCCAGCTGACGATATTCCATGTCGCGGAGACTACCGCCCTGCGAAAGGAAGACAACCCGCCTGTGGATACACAAGCGCGGGACCCGCGGTGGTCAGGAGGGTCGGCTCGGGTCAGCCCTCCCCACGCCGTCGAACGGTCTCAGGTGGGAGGCGCATTGCGCCTTGGTCGTTGGTTGTCCCGATGCGCGCGCCAAGCCCGAACCCCCCGTCGTCGGCGAGGCCTATTGCCGACTGTTCGTCCGGGAACTCCTGAAAACGGTATCCCGAAACGGGTCAGTTCGGTGAGACGACCCAGACCTCTGCCAGCGCGTAACGGGAGGGCGCTGCCCCCTTCACAATGACTGGAATGGCAGTCGCGATCCCATTGCCGGTCGCGATCCCGGTGCTTCAGGCAGACCGCGTGAATGTCGGGATTAGCTGAAGCCGTAATATGGGCGCCAGCTAGGCTCAGGAGTTGCTGACCGCAGGATGTCGCCGCCACTTGGGTGGCGCAGTCCTCGAGTGAAGAGCACAGGCGTGGACCTTCAACTGTTGGCGCGGGTGAGCAATGCCAAGGGCATTCCCGGTCTTGAAGACGAGATCCAAGACTTGGTCACGGAGATCTTCACTGAGTTCTGCGACGAGACCCACCGGGACCGGCTCGGCAACGTCATAGGGCTCAAGCGTGCGGCCCAGTCACCGGCGGGAAGGAGCCGACCTTCAGGTGCATTCCACGCGCACATCCTAGGTGCTGTTGAACAGGGCCTTTCCAGCCGCCCAAGAATGGCGTAGCGTTGGTCTTGGTCCTCGGGGGTAAGCCCGCACCGAAGAGCCGGGGTAGAGGGTGTAAACCGGCCGCGCTGGTAGGTCTTTCGACCGCAGGTGTCGTTCCCTCCTTGGGACGCTCCCGAGGACCAGTTACGTGCCGGCGATGCCCCCGGAAGAGAGCCGGGCGACATGCAGGTCCCGCGTCAATGTGACTTTGGCGCCCGGCGGACCGTCAGAACCCTGCTATCGTTACATGTAACAGGGGGTGATAATGGCCAGCACGAGTTCCCGAAAGAGGGTGCGTGATCATCGGGCACGGCTGCGAGCCCAAGGCCTACGTCCAGTCCAGATCTGGGTCCCGGACGTGCGGGCCCCCGGGTTCGCTGAAGAGGCACACCGCCAGTCCCGCGCGGTCGCCGCAAGCGTCGTCGCGGCCAACGACGAGGAGTTCATCGACTCGGTCTCCTCGTGGCCAGATGAGTGAGGCGTGCTGAAATCTGGACCGTTGCAGGTGGTTCCGGCTACGCCGGGAAGCCTCGGCCCGCAGTGATCATCCAAGACGACCGCTTCGACACCGACTCGGTCACCATCTGTCCCTTCACCACTGACCCTACCGGCGCCCCGCTGTTCCGCTTGAACATTGAGGCGACCCCGCTCAACGGCCTGCAGGAATCTTGCCGACTCATGGTCGACAGAATGACTACGGTGTCGCGCTCCAAACTTGGGGCACAGGTCGGTGTCCTCGAGGACGCCGATCTCGTGCGGCTCAATCGTGCGATTGTTGTGTTTCTCGGTATCGCTTCGATGTCGCGATGATCTGACCGCCATGAAGACCGGCGCGCCGCTGATCAGGCACGAGGAGTGACCATGAGCGATGGGCAGCGAAGTGCCCGCCAATACGATGCCATGTCCGCCGACTACGCGGCCGACAGCGCCGAGGGCGCGTACAACGCCCACTACGAACGCCCGGCGACGGTCGCTCTCCTCGGGGAGGTTGAGGGACGCAGGGTGATGGAAGTCGGCTGCGGGGCAGGTCAACTCACCACATGGTTGATCGACCACGGGGCGGTCGTGACTGCGTTCGATGTGAGCCCAGCCATGGCCCACCTATCGCGTCAACGTGTCGGCGACCGCGCCACCGTCCTGATCGCCGACCTAGAACAGCCGTTGTCCTTCGCGAAGAACGGGACGTTCGAACTCGTCGTGGCCTCGCTGGTCCTGCACTACGTGCGCGACTGGGAAGCGGTGCTTGGCGAATTCCATCGCGTGCTGACACCAGAGGGAACGGTGGTCTTCTCTGTCCACCACCCAGCGATGGACTGGCAGTTGCATGCTCCCGACGACTACTTCGCAGTGAAGCAGGTCACCGAGACCTGGGAGAAGGGATCGGGGCAATTCGAGGTCACCTTCTGGCGACGCCCGCTTACAGCCATGTGCCAGGCCATAGCCTCGGCCGGCTTTGTGATCGAACGGCTCGTCGAGCCGCAGCCACTGGAAGAACTCGCGGCACACGACCCGGTCGCGTACGAACGGATTCGCACACAGCCCCGGTTTCTCTTCTTCCGCCTTCGGGTCGCCGTGGGCACCTGATGGTGGCGTGCTGCCCGTCGAATCCTGCGAGGTAGTGACACGACTTGGTGCAAGTACACAGTTAAAGGGCGGGCCAGTTCGTAGGTGCTGCTCATGAACGCGTTGTTCGGAGTCGCCACTCGTCTTCGAGGATCGAGCACACGACCGAGTCGTACCACGCGCCGCCGACATACCGATCGTCCCGCCTGGGCCCCTTTGCTCCAAGCCCGACCTTCTCCAGGACCTTGGGCGAGACAAGGTTGTCCGGGTGATGCGTCGCCCACACGCCGTGCCGCCCCAGAGCCTCGAATCCGAAGGGGGGCAATCTGCACGACCCCTGTTGCCCATGCGACATAAGCAGAGGGACGTGCTGCGGCCACGGTATACCGCAGGACCATCCGTCGGACAGCATGTCGCCCCATCCGCGCAGGACACCTGAGCGGGGGCACGAAGAACGGCCCCGGCGCTCCCCCCTCGCGACCGGGGCCGTCTACCGTATGGAACATAGAGTACTGGCTGTCTGCTGCCACTTCAAGAACCTGAGGCGTTGCGAGTCAACCGCTTCCTCGCGAAGACGCCCTGCTCGCGAGCGACAAGGGAAGGCGCCAAGGCTCGCGGGGAGCGCGACCTTGTAACAGATTCCCCATTGCTCGCGTTGGCGACTGTGTCCTACACTTCCCGTTTTCACTCGAAGGAGGTCGCTGTGCCCATTGCCGTAGAACTCAACTTCAAGGGCGCGACCCTTGAGCAGTACGACCAGGTGGTCCAGAAGATGGGCCACCGCCCTGGTGGACCGGGACCTGTTGGCGCCCTGTTCCACTGGGTGACCAAGACACCTGATGGCATTCGGGTCACCGATGTCTGGGAGTCGAAGGAGATCTTCGAGAAGTTCTCCCGGGAGGAAATCGGGCCCATTACCCAGCAGGTTGGTTTCCCGGCGCGCCCGAGGTCCAGTTCTTCGAGGTTCACAACTACCACACCGCCGGTTAGGCAGGGACGTCAACCGCGGGTCCTACCTCGGCACACGAGCGGGACAAGCGATGGACCATGCAACAGCAGCCGTCAGTCGTCGATCTCCTCTCCGTGATCGCAGGCAGCGGTACGGTTTCCTTCTAGGAGATCAGCAGCAACATCTCGCGACAGCCCTGGTGCTTCGGGACTGCGGGCTGTCCGCCTGACGAGCTTCGAGGGCGACCATCTTCATTGTCGAAGTGCTGCCACTCGATGTCGTACGCCGCGTCGTTTCCGGCCCAAGGACCAGTGACGACTAGTGAGCGAATCCAACCAACAAGGAGTGCGCTTCCCGTGATTGCCATCTACATCGTCACCAAGAACATGACTCGTGAGCAGCACACCAGAGGACGCGCCCGTCTTCGTGAGGCCGGGGCGCCTGAAAGCGCTATGAAGCTCCACTCATGCTTTGGTGAAGACGGACAGCTTCAGGTCTTCGATGTCTGGGAGAGCCAGGAGGCGTTCGATGAGTTCCTGACGTACCTCGGGCCGGTCATGGAGGATCTGGGCATCGAGCTGGCGCAGCCACCCGCCATCATGCCGATTGTGGACCTTGTCCAGCAATAGCGGCTGAATCCACGAAAAGCACGAGTCCAGGCGTGCGGTATTGCGCGGCACGCGGGCGCCTCTGGCCGAGAAGGCTTCCTTGCCAGTAGCTCAGGATTGCTCCCGACTCAAAGAGGTACCAGTCGCCACACCGGGGTCGGGCGGTGAGGTAGGCCGCTGGTTCTGCGTCGCCGGCGTTAGGCAACCAAACGGCGACTGTGAAGGACGTTACTGCCGAGTGTCCTCGTGAATCTCCCCATGTACCGATCTACTCTTGCGAGAAGCCGTAATTCGCCCAGTTGTCGAGGACGCGCTCAACAATCTCCGGGGGATAGCAATGGCGGAATGAACTACGCGCTGGCAATTCATCGCTCCATTCGTTGAGCTGCAAACAATTATACACAACCTTGGAGATTGTGACATTCATCCTCTTACCTGAACGGCGGTACGCGACCAGTGCCTCTTGCTCCAAGACAATATGTCCCCATGCCGGATGACACCGGGTTGCGAACGCCCAGACAAGTTCGCTGATGTTGGTCGGGTCGACATCGTCGTGCAAGACGATGATCTTTGGAATGGGAACGCCTGCCTTGGCATGAAACACGACTTCACCGACATGTTTACAGAACTCATCGGCGGATTGCCCGCCAGAACGTTCGCGCCAATCCCGTGGAACCGTGACCACAAGCCAGTGCACCGCCGATTCGAACGGGACCCAGGCGGTGGTTACCGGAATTGCCGCGTCGCGCAATTCCGATAGACATTGAGCGGCGCAGGCAAGGCCCCACACGGTGTGATCTTCTTCAACCGGTTCGCCCGCTACCACCACTGGAAGAATCGCGTTGTCGCGATAGCTGAGCGCGCTGACGTGATAGACGGGCTGTTCTTGCTCGGGCCGGACATAACCGGCATACTCTCCCACCGGTCCTTCCACGGCGGTATCCTCACGTCCCACATGCCCCTCGATCAGGATCTCCGCGCTGGCAGGGGCTTCGAGATCAACGCTGCGACAGCGCACAGTCCGAATGCTCCGCCCAAGCATGGCACCTAGATACCCACTTTCACTTACGTAATCCGGAAGCGGCATGCTGCAGACAAATGGAATGGCTGGTTCGACTCCGAGGGCTAGCGCGAAAGGCATCGGTTTGCCAATCTCTCTCCATGCCTGCCGTACCATGCCGATATGTTGGGAGGGAGAGAGGCTGCCGGTCATGCGCCTTGAGTCAAGGACTTGGATCCGCGCAATGCACCAATTGGTCCAAGTACCATCTGGTGTTTGCGCGACGATACAGCCATATGTGTTGAGATAACGGCCACCGTCACCCTGATGTAATAGAGGCGCAGGCAATGTAGTTATGTCGACATCGTCGCCGAGGAAGACATTGTCAAAGCAGGGAGCGTCCGCAACAACGGTCGGAGGAACCGGGGGCTTCCCATGGGCGCTGGTCAGTCTTTTCAAGATGTCTTCGGCCGTGCTGGAAGGATCCATATCGAGGGAAAGCGCGACCCGGACGAGGCGACGTCCCGGCTTCCGGCTTGTCCCGGCTGGGGCACCGAGGATACGAAAGCCGGGAGTCGCTCCACGCATGCGATTAAAGAGCGGAGCGGGGCTCCCGGTCTCATAGCAGCGACGGATGACCGCGCCAACTTCGAGATCGAGTTCAACCTCGTGCGAAATTTCTCGGACTTCGTCAGCCGCCTTTAGCGCGGCTATGTAGTCGCGAAGATCTAACAGTGGTTGCATCGTGAGCTCCCGATGAGGTATCTACATGACGCGCGAGCTTCTAAAGGTTGTTGACGGCCAACCGATCCTGAACTTCCAACTGTCCACACGAGCATTCGTCACCTAGCGTCCGACATCGAAGTAGGAGGCTTGTTGGGCTTCCAGACGCAGGCACCCTCTTGGGCGAGCCCGATGTGCTGTAATACGCGATTGACGTAGTGGCTGATCATTTCATCCACTGTCGCCGGATGGTTATACAGGACCGGCATCAACGGGTAGATAGTGGCGCCGGCCTCGGCGGCGAGGCTCATGTTGCGCAAGTGGACGCGGTTGAATGGCGTCTCGCGGACACAGAGCAAGAGCGGGGTGTGCTCCTTCAGGCAGACATCGGCCGCGCGCTCGAATTAGTCGGTCGGAGATCCCGTTAGCGACCTTGGCCAGAGTTCCCATGGTACAAGGAAGCACCACCATAGCGTCCGTGGGGTACGAACCACTGGCAATATTGGCGCCAGTGTCCGCGTTATCTTGCAAATGTGTCTTTGTGGGCTCGGAGCCGAGCAAATGGCACACAAGGCCGGTGCGTCCAATCAGGCCGAGTTCCTCAGTCACTACGTGCAGGCCTGCATTGCTCACGACTAAGTTGATGTGGCCAACGCGCGGATCGCCTTCCAACGCGCACAGCATCTGACGGGCAAATACGGACCCGCTGGCCCCGGTAACAGCCAGGGTGATGGTTCGGCGGGTAGTGAGCATCGGGCCAAAGTTAATCTTCTTTTGGCTGTAGTGAAAGAGCGTTCTTGGTACGCGACGAGAAACCATTGCCCACACCTCCCGTTCCGGCTTCGACGGGTCAGACGTGAAGGTCCTGGTCACGAAGTCGCGATGAGGCAGTTCTTGCACTACATCGCGTGATCGTCGGTGATCAGGCGACGCGTGAGCGCCAGGCGGAGGTGTCGACGCCGAGAGCGGCGAGGATCTCGGCCCGGAAGCGGCTCGGCCGTGTTACGACCCGACGTTGGTTGCCGTCCGCGTCAGCTGAGGCGGACCAGCCGGATCCGCTCGAACTCGCGAAGGACGCGTCGTGCGGTGAGGTGCTGGCCTTCGAGGTCGGGGGCTTCGATCAGCTTTCGGCCTTCAGGTCAGCACTCATCACGGCTTCCCCGGACCCTAGCACGCAATGGCGGCTGCGCTACCCGAACGCCATCGGCTGATGATCACCGCAGACGCCGACGGCTCAAAATCTTCCGCGTCCTAGCGCTCGGAAGACCGAGCTGGCCCGCCTTCGCCGCCTCCGTCAGCCTACGTGGGTCACGGCACGCACAGACTGCCGCCCGGCACCTCGCGGTGGAACCGATGGTGCTACCGAACGCCACCGGCTGATCGGTCAACTGCGGCGCCAGGCTCTAAAATCCACCTGCCCGGGTTATTGTCGAGCTAGCCGCATGCCGCCACTAATGGCACGGCAACTGGAATATACGGTCAAACCTCATGATGCTCAGATGATTGCAATACGGGTCCTAACTACCCATTACCGCAGGAGCGTACGTCACCGATATGGGGCGACGTCCGCATCGGCTCTTTCAACCGTTGAGAAGCTCAGCCAGCTCGCCGGCAAAGTATGTAAGCACAATGTCCGCCCCGGCTCGCTTGATGGCGCCCACGTGTTCCAGGGCCACGGCTGTGCCGTCCAGCCAGCCCCTCTCCGCGGCGGCCTTGACCATCGAGTACTCACCACTCACGTGGTACGCACCCAGGGGTACCTGCACGCGCTGGCGGACCGCCGCGATCACATCCAGGTAGGAGAGCGCGGGCTTGACCATCACGATGTCGGCGCCTTCAGCCACGTCGAGCTCCACCTCCCTCAAGGCTTCCCGGAGGTTGCGGGGGTCTTGCTGGTAGGAACGCCGGTCGACACCACCGGACGTCTCGTCCACCGCTTCCCGGAAAGGCCCGTAAAGGGCGGAGGCAAACTTCGCGGCGTAGGCGAAGATGCCCACCTCGCTGTAGCCCCCGCCGTCCAGGGCCTCCCGGATGGCCGCCACCTGGCCGTCCATCATCCCTGAAGGGCCCACAAGGTCGGCGCCAGCCTTGGCACGGGCCAAGGCAATCCGGCCGAAGATGGCCAGGGTTGGGTCGTTGGCCACTTCACCCCGCTCGTCGAGCAGACCGCAGTGCCCGTGGTCGGTGTACTCATCCAGGCATATGTCCGCAATCAGGGCCATCTGCGAGCCGAGCTCGTCTCGCAGGGCGGAGAGGGCGACCTGGACGATGCCGCTGGGTGCCCACGCCTGGCTGCCCTGGGAGTCCTTCGTGGCGGGGACACCGAAGAGCACCAGCGCCGGTACGCCCAGGTCAGCGAGCCGGCGAGCTTCCGTCACGAGCGACTTGACTGTGTGCTGGACAAAGCCCGGCAACGACGCGACGGGGCGGGGAGCGTCCAGTTCTTCACTCACGAACAGGGGAGCTACCAGGTCCTTCACGCTGACACGCGTCTCGGCTACCAACTCGCGTAGCTGGGGTGAGCGCCGCAGCCGGCGCATTCTTGTCTGAGGAAAGCTCATGCCAGGATGCTACCCACCGCCTGTCCCGCACGCTACCCAGCACGTGCTGTCCCAGCAACGTCATTTCGGCACGTCAAAGGCTATGTGACCTTTGACCCTACTCGGCCGTTGGCAACGAAAGGACCGCTTGACGAACCGACCGCCCACCTTGATCCCGCCACGCCGGCCCCGGTGCTCGCCAGACTGCTCGGCGCTGCCGGCGGGCAATCGGTGTCCGTAGTGAGCCACGGACCAGGCATCGACCGGTAGGTGGACGAGGTAGTGACCCTAGCGGCAGCCCGCACACGCTCCTGCGCACTAGGGCTGTCCCTTCGGGCTCCGTCCACAGCCCTTCAGGGCCCAGGTCAGAAGTTGTTTGCACGGCCGTTGCGTGGGCCGCAACTGGAAGGTCGCAGGCCCCGCCAATGGACCGCGGCATCGGCCCTACCCGCGGCTACGCCGGCTTGCACCTCGCGTACAGGGACGCCCTGCCCGCCCATCTTCCCGACCGAATAGGTCAGCCCGGCGGTCCCCAGTGGTCGTGACGGCAACGAGCTCCACCTCCAAACCGGAGTGGGCCGCCTGCAGCAACGACGCGGCGTGGTTTACCTGCCAGCGCGCCAACGGGCTCCCCCGGGTTGCGAGGCGCAGGCGCACTTATGCTTCGAGGCCGAACAGATCCCGGAAGGCTTGGGCCAGAGCCTCACCTTGGGCGGCACCCGCCGCGGCCTTCAAGTTGACGGTGGGGTCATGAAGGAGCTTCGCGACGATCCGTCTTGTCATGTTCTCGAGGACGTCCCGTTCGAGCGGCCCGAGCTGCGCCAGCCGGCTCTCCGCACGGGTCAGCTCCGACTGCCTTATCTCCTCGGCCCGTCCCCGCAGCGCGCTGACCAGGGGAGCTACTGCCCGCGCGGCGAGTGATGTGCTGTAACGGTCGACCTCGTCGGCCACGATGCGCTCGACTGCCGGCACTTCCGCTCGCCGGCCGCCAACCCCTGCTGCGACGAAAGCGCTGATGTCGTCCATGTCGAGCAACTTGACGGCCCCGAGCTTCGCGGCCGCGGGGTCGAAATCGCGTGGCACCGCCAGGTCCACAAGCAGGAGCGGCTTCCCACCGCTGGTTGCCACCGCCGCTTCGATGTCGGCGATGCTGAACAACTTCTCCGGCCCGTCCGCGCAACTGGCTACCACGTCGGCTTCCGCCAGTGCCAGGGCCAGGCCCTCCCAGGGGACCGCCCGTGCTCGCAGGGCGAGCGCCACCTCTTCGGCCCGCTTCCCGGTCCGGTTCGCCAGCATCACCGCCGGCGCGCCGGGTGCCCCAGAGAAAGCCCGGGCGACGGCTTCCCCGACTTCGCCCAACCCGACTACAAGGGCTTGCTTGCCGTCCAGACCGCCGAGTACCGCCGAGGCCATCTCAACTGCGGCGTAACAGAGTGACGTGGTGCTGCGCGAAATGGTGGTCTCGGCGCGGGCACGCTTGCCCACCTTCACTGCGTGACGGAAGACTGCCCCAAGGCCGCTCCACACGCGCCTTCGCTCCTGGCCACTTCCCAAGCCTGACGGACCTGTCCAAGGACCTCGGGCTCACCTAGAGCAGCAGAGTCGAGCCCCGAGGCGACCCGGAACAGGTGGTTGACCGCAGCCTCTTCGAGGTACGAATAGAGGCTGTCCGTGAACTCCTCTGGCGGTTGCCCGCTCCATGCCGCGAAGAACTCCCTGATGTCGGCCATTGCACCATGGCAACCGCTGACCACGGCGTAGGCCTCCGTACGGACGCAGGTCGAGAGGAGGACCACCTCGTCGAGGTGCGGGAGCGACGACAGGTCGGCGAGGGCCCTGGGCAGGTCAGGCGCCGCCACGATCATCTGCTCTAGCGCGGCGAGCGGCACCGTGCGGTGGTTTATCCCGACGACGACGAGAGAAACGCCTCCAGGCGCTCCTTTGCTTCGCGAAAGCCGTAAAGCCCGCGGGGCCGCGATAATAGGCCGGCTACCGTTGCGGTCACCTCGTGGAAAATGACCATGGCGGGTGGGCCTGGTCCAAGAACCGGGACAACACGTGCTCGGTGACCAAGCGCGTCACCATGCGCCGCAGTTCGGCAATGAACAGGTCATGCTACAGACCAGCCAAGTGCTCGAGGTGAAGCCGTACTTTCCTCTGTAGCCGGTGCAACTTTATGGCCGACACCCCTTGGCGCATCGGCCTGAGCTCTGCATCACCAGAGACTAGCAACGTGTCGGTGCCCTGTCCCACGAGCTCGGTGAGCCATCTACCGGACCTCCGCCCAGGGGACGTGATCATGCGCGCTCTCCAGGCGAGATCGGGGAAGCGCTCCCGCGTGCCCGCGAGGCGCTCCCCTCGCCGGGAGGTCGTCATCACTTCGTCTCTTGGCAAGACGATCCGCCGGCGCGGGTCGAGCGGGAGACCGGCGCTGCGCTCTGCTGGCACGAAGGAAACTATGGGGTTGACGCCGACGACGCCGCGGGCCCGGACGGCCAGGGCACCCTCGAGCGCTTGGTAGCTAGAGATGTGAAGAAGGAAATCCAGGAAGACGTTGAGCTGGCCGACCGACGGCACGGATCCAGATATGAGCACGCTGCCTGCCAGAATTGGCACGGTCTGTACCAGCCGAGAGCGAAGTTCTCAAGTGCCTTGTAGTCCAGTCGGCGTAACGGTGGCCCGACCGGCTACCCGGTGGTCGGAGGAGCCCAAGTTGGACCGTGAGCCGTGGAGAGCTTCGGCTTCTGGTCCGGCCATGAGAAGTCTTACGCGTCCCCTTGTTATGTGAGACCAGCGGCGCCCACTGGGCAAGGTGTCTTGGTACTATCGCATTCGGGAGCGTTTTCCCGGGGTCTTGTGGTCCTTCGGCGGCATTCGTCTTGGGGCGGCATTGACGTCATTTGCGTCAGCGTGGGTTGGCGTACTGGGACCTCCGGGTTGCCGCCCTCAGGTCTCGCGGGAACAGCGAGTGGCAGAGACGCACAAGCCATCGAGAAGGAGCCCCGATGAAGACGGAGGAACAGATCGCTCGGTTCATCGAGAGCGATCTGCTTGAGGGCACTGCGCCCGATGGTGAGCCGTTGGCGAGCGGGACGCCGGACTCGCTAGCCATCGAGGTCTTAATCGCCCGGACCGAGGACAACTTTGAGATTTCATTGAGCTACAAGGATGTCGTTGCGGAGAACTTCGGCAGCGTTCGCGCTCTCTCCGCCTTTGTGGACGCCAAGTGTTCAGGAGCTGCAGGTCAGCCCTCCGAGACACCGAGGTAAGCATGACTACCAGCCAGTCGACCATTTCTGCGTTACTAGCCGAGGCCGCTGCGGAGGGACGTGGTGGGTTCTTCTTCCACTTGGGCGGTGACCCGGTCGCCTTGCCGGTAGCAGAACTGCACGTGAGAGCCCTCGGGAGGGCCGCCCAGCTTGGCCGTGCGGGAGTTGGTAAGGGGAGCATGGTGGGCCTCATCGGACCCAATGCCCCGCAGTGGGCGGAATGGGCTTGGGGCACCTGGCTTGGCGGAGGCACCTTGGTCCCTCTCCCCGCCCCACTGCGCGTTCGGGACCCCGCTGCGTTTTCCTCCCAAGTGGCTTCATTGGCCGCGGCGACCGGTTGCTCGGTCATCGTGGGGGAGGAACGCTACCTTGACTTCCTCGACGGCGACTGCTGCCCGAGGTTGGACTGGACGCTGCGAGGCACCCCCAGCCACAGGTCAGCGGGCCGCTCAAGTCTCGTCTTCTGACCTGGCGATGGTGTTGTGCACTTCAGGTAGTACAGCAGCACCCAAGGGCGTCCGGATGACCCATGCCAGGGCGGTGCTGTGGTCTCGCACCCACGCGGCTTCGGCTCCCCCTGGCAGCGTGCCGGCGATGGTCTCGTGGTTGCCCTTCTACCACTTTGCTGGGTTGGGCGTCCTGCTCGATATTGTCACGCCCATCGACCGGCACATCCTGCCGATGGGACGCTTCGCGAGAGATCCCGCGGAGTGGCTCCGACTGGTTGCTAAGACGCGCGCACGTTTCACCAAAGGCCCGTCCTCGGCTTGGGCAGTGGCCGTGCGGGGCTTGGCCAAGAGGCCAGAGGGTGTTGACCTATCGTGTTTGCATGGGGCGGTCTTCTTGGGGGAGGTGGTCGACCCCGACGTGGTAGAGCGCGTCGTCGAAGTATGCGCGCCGCTCGGTCTGGCACCAGGGTCGATCGGCGTGTCGTACGCCTCCTCGGAAGCCGGCATGGTCAGCCATACAGAGCCCGGTAAGGAGCTCCGAGTTGACGCCGTTGACCTTGACGAACTTGCCAGCTCGTCGCGTGCCGTGGCGCCGAGGCCCGGCCTCCCGGCCAAGAGGGTCGTCTCTTGCGGAGCTCTCTACCCGGGTGTCGAGCTCCGCATCGGGCGCCCTGCCAGCCCGCTGCCCGAACGCCACCTGGGGGAGGTGTGGGTGCGCGGTGCCGGCGTGACGGACGGGTACGTCAACATCAGTGGCGAGGGGCGGTTCGAAGGGAACTGGTTTCGTATGGGGGACCTCGGGTACATGGCCGAGGGTGAACTCTTCCTGACAGGTAGGGCAGACGAGGTCATCGTCCACCTTGGCGAGAAGTACCACCCCGAGGACATCGAACAGGCGGTGCAGCACGCCATTGGCATCCCGCCCGGCAGTTGCGTGGCTTTCTCACCGAAGGACGGGCGACAAGGCGACTTGGTCGTGGTGGTGGAGGCGCCCACGGGCCCAGGTGACCTTGCCGGCATTGCGAGCGCCGCCATCGTCAACGCTATCGGACTGGCCCCATCGCAAGTCCTGCTTGTGCCCACGGGCACTATACCGACCACTACCAACGGCAAGCTTCAGCGGGGCCGGGCGCGAGAGATGCACCACTGTGGCGAGCTTTGCTCGATTACGGCAGACGTCGCCTCACCGGGACCCGACGATTGAGTCAACCGTTGCAGCTGAGTGAGCATTGGTGAGCCCGCTCATGCCGCACTCCTCACGGAGCTGTTTAGCCCGGCGGTTGCCGAGCCTCCCTTTCGCGTGTCTTCGCCAGCTGCCAAGCGCCCACCTGGGTAGCCACGTAGCAACCGTCTTTTCATCAGGACCCACGAGCGTGCGTCGCCTGCCAACCTGGGACAAGATGCCGGGGTCGTTCAAGGACGGTGACAACGTCATGTCCCTGCGCCAATTCGAGGACGACGAGCCTTTGGCCCTGGTAGGAGCAACGGGGTACCGGCTGGGGTTCTGGGACGAGCAGTCACGCCATAATCGATACTGGCGCTCCGGTGCCGTTAGGAGTCGATCTCGAGGCGGACCATGCCGATGAGCTCGGAACTGTCGACAACTTCGATGCCGAGCCCGTGCTGGGGACGTGGCACCTCATGGGACTCATCGACGACCGAACTCGGCCATTGTCGCTCCTCAGCACGCGTCGGTTCGTCAATCGGCAGGAATCGAAAGAACTCTGGTCGCGAGGCCCAAACCCACGTCGCCTCGATGTCGTCGATGGTGACCTCATGAAGTCGAATCCGCTCCCGTTCAACCAAGGCCGGGAAGACGCTCGGGACTGCTCGCTCCATGTCAGCAGTCTGCTCCCGATCGACGAGCCGAGACGTGCCTGCGTCGTACCAGCGGCGACCGAGACTTCCCTTGGCTACCAGATGGCTCAATACCGTCGCAGCTCGTGTCAGATCTTCCCGCGTCGTCGCGTCCTGGCTCGTCCAGAACGCTGTCCAGGGGGACATCCGCCACAGCGTGCGACCGCGAGCGACGCTCTGGGACGGGTTTGTTGGCTCGAATGTGGGGCTTTTCCGTGCTGGTTGCAGCGGGGCGGGCGGGCTGGGGTGGTCAACTGAGAAGTGGGGGCGACCGGTGTCGACGATCGCGCAACTCGACCAGCCGTAGCGGAGCGCGTTACCGTCTGATTCGACTTGGACTAGAATACTAGTCTATGACCATACTCCCGTTGTCTGAGGTCAAGGCACGCCTGTCTGAGATAGCCGAAGAGGTGGCAACCACTCACAAGCGCGTCCAGATCACTAAGAATGGCAGGGACTACGTCGTCCTGATGGCCGCAGAGGACCTCGAATCGATCGAGGCGACGTTGGAGTTGTTGAGTGATGCCGACTCGCAAGCGCGCATAGCGTGTGCCGAGCAAGACATTGCTCGCGGGGACGTGTTGGGCGAGTCGGAAGTTCGCTCCATGGTTGCCGAACGCAAACCGGAGAGGACTGAGTGAGCTTCCGGGTTGTCGTGACACGGAGAGCGGCCCGTCAGCTTGTCGAACATCTCCCGGAAGCCGCCGCGGCAGCATGCATCGAGTTCATCTTCGGGCCGTTAGCCGAGAGCCCAGAACGAGTTGGAACTCCGCTGCGCAAACCGTTCGAAGGCCAGTGGAGAGCCCGTCGCGGCGAATACCGGGTGCGCTATCGCATCGAGCAGTCCGATGAGCTCGTCTACGTACTCGACGTCGACCATCGCCGGGACGCCTACCGGAGCTGACAAAGCCCCAGCTGATCCTGAACGCAAGAACCATCGCGGCAAGCGACCGGTAGTCGATAGCGAGCACATCGGGCCACCAAGGTCAGCGTGTCCATCGGCAAGACAGGGTCAAGACCGGCGGACGGGTCGCATCGTGGAGGAAGCAGCGAATGGACGCCAGGCGGCCGGTGCTGCGCGCTGTTGTGCGTGCTTCCCGGCGGTCCACCAACTTTCCCCTACATCGCAGCCTGAGCCGATTACCTAAGCTGTTCAGAGGGGGGCTGACATGACGAACGCAGAATACGCGGGGGCGCCGTCCGGGCCGCGGGCCACGAACCGCTGGCCTGCACTGCCGGTCGCGGAATGGGCACCGACACGCGACACGCTGCAGCTTTGGGCCCAGATCGTCGGCAAGGTCCGCATGGTCAACACGCCGAGGATCAACCACTGGTGGAACGTGCCCCTCTACGTGACCGCCCGTGGCTTGACCACTTCGCTCGTCCCGCACCCGCACGGTCCCTCCTTCCAGATCGACTTCGATCTGGAAGACCACGAGCTGCAGATCGTGACCGAGACGAACCAACGCCGCTCGCTCCTTCTCGCGTCGCGGCCGGTATCCGAGTTCTACGCCGAGTTCATGGCGCGGCTCGACGAGCTCGGAGTCGGCACGCAGATCTGGCCCATGCCGGTCGAGATCGAGGGCGCCATCGCCTTCGCTGACGACCGCGAGCACACGACCTATGAACCTGACCAGGCGCGCCGCTTCTGGCTGATCTTGGTCCAGGCCCAGCGCGTGTTCCAGGTCTTCCGGGGCCGGTTCTGCGGCAAAGCCAGCCCGGTGCATCTGTTCTGGGGAGCCTTGGACTTGGCTGTCACGCGCTTTTCCGGGCGCCCTGCGCCCCCGCACCCCGGAGGTGCACCCAACTGCGGGCCCGAAGTCATGCACGAGGCCTACTCCCACGAGGTGAGCAGCTGCGGCTACTGGCCCGGCGGGGAGGGAGAAGGGCTCTTCTACTCTTATGCTTACCCCGAGCCGCCCGGGTACCGAGAAAGGACTGTGAGTCCCGCCGAGGCGTCTTTCAGCGAAGCTCTGGGGGAGTTCGTGCTTGCCTACGAGGCCGTGCGCACTGCCGTCGATCCCGATGCTCTCCTGCTCGACTTCCTTCAGTCGAGCTACGAGGCCGCCGCCGACTGCGCTGCGTGGGATCGCCGAGCACTCGAGCGGACCACAAGAGAGCAGTGAAGTCATCGCGCCGCGAGCGCATGGAACAAGGGGGACCTCTTGGCAACGGAATGCACGCATCTCGACACCGTCAAGTCTGTCGAGCCGTCAAGCTCAGGCTGTGAAGACTGCCTGCGGATCGGTGGAAGGTGGGTGCATCTTCGGCTGTGCATGCGCTGTGGGCACGTCGGCTGCTGTGACAACTCCCCCAACCGGCACGCCACGGCGCACTTCCGTGAGCACCGTGACCACCCTCTGATCCGCTCTTACGAGCCCGATGAGAACTGGTGGTGGTGCTATGTCGACGAGCTCTTCTTCGACGTCGAGAGCGCCCCGCCCTCGCCTTCACATCCCTGAGACCGGTCCCCGCACTCGCCGGAGGACGAAGGGGTGGTAGTACGAGGCGCGCGAGTGCGGTCACCCACCTCGGCGACTCTCTTTAGGGACGCCAGACTTCAAGTAGCACACGTCAGTCGACTCGTCCTTGGAGGTACTCGGAGACATGAGTCAGGTTCTCCGGGTCGCGTCGTACCGCTTCCGAACCACGTTCGGCCGCCGCTGGGGCGGCTATCTGAGCATGGTGGTGCTGATCGGGTTGATCGGTGGGATCGCCATGGCATCGATCGCCGCGGGACGGCGTACTCAGTCTTCGTATCCGACATTCCTGGCGAGCACCAACCCGTCGGACATGACCATGACGGTATACAACTCCCGCACGGGCGGTCCAGGCCCAGCATTGACCGCCAAGATCATCCGCCTAGCAGACGTGAAACGGGTCGAGACCCTTGTCGCACCCACCGTTGCGCCCCTCGCTCCCAACGGCGCCCCCCGCCTGAACACGTTGGCTGACGTGGACATCGGGGGCAGCCTGGACGGCATGTTCTTCAACCAGGACCGGCTTACAGTTATCGAGGGCCGGAGGGCAGATCCGAGCCGGGCCGACGAAGTCATGATGACCGCTCGCGTGGCCCAGCTGCTCGGCGTGCATGTCGGCAGCGTCGTGCCCCTGGGTCTCTACACAGACACGCAGACGAACCAGCCGGGCTTCGGCACTCCCAGCGTGGCGCCCCGCCTCCGGGTTCGAGCGAAGTTGGTGGGAATCGTCGTG
Organism: uncultured Acidimicrobiaceae bacterium; assembly: GCA_963727645.1. Classification (GTDB taxonomy): domain Bacteria; phylum Actinomycetota; class Acidimicrobiia; order Acidimicrobiales; family Bog-793; genus Fen-455. The sequence goes on along the minus strand of CAVSHA010000015.1, from coordinate 21,657 downwards.
CTCAACAGCCAAGTGGTTCAAGACGACGTCGACGCCACCTACGGCTCGGTGATAGTTACCCCGGCGCTCACTCGAGAGGCCATCGCCGTGGCGTCGCCGGCGAGGGTCACGCCGATTGTCTACGGTCTGCAACTCGACCATGGCGATCGAGATGTTTCCAGGGTGGAGCAGGAGCTCGTCGGCGTCGTCCCCCGGGGCTTTACCTATGAGTTCCATGTGACCTCGCGAGTCGTCGCCGAGGTGGAGCTCGCTGTCAAACCGGCGTCGGTCGCGCTTGGCGCGTTCGGGGCGATCGCCGCCTTGGTCATCTTGGTTCTCGGGATTCAGGCCATTTCCCGCCAGCTACGCTTCGGGGACGAGGATCGCCAGGTACTGCGCGCCCTCGGAGCCGGGCCAGCTACCGCTGCTGGTGAGGGGCTGATCGGCGTCCTTGCCGCGGTGCTCCTCGGCTCGCTGTTCGCGGTCGCCGTGGCGGTCGGGCTGTCACCACTCGCCCCGCTGGGACCGGTGCGCGCTGTGTACCCCGATAGGGGAACCGCCTTTGACGGGACGGTGCTCGGCGTCGGCCTTGCGGTGCTTGTCGTCGGACTTGGCGCCGCCGCGGTCGCGCTGTCGTATCGAGGGGCGCCCCACCGGATGACCCGTATCGGACAGGCTGAGACTCGCCGTTCAAGCGTCACACGCAGCGCCGAAGCGACGGGGATGTCGGTGGCCGGCGTGATGGGCGCGCGTTTCGCACTCGAACCAGGGCGGGGTCGAACTGCGGTGCCGGTGCGCTCCGCGTTGGTGGGCACCTGCCTCGCCGTCGTCATGGTGGTGGCCACCCTCACGTTCGCGAGCAGTCTGAGCACCCTCGTGTCACATCCCGCGCTCTACGGGTGGAACTGGAACTACGCGCTCAGCCCGAGCAACGACGTCCCACCGAAGACCTTGTCGCTGCTCAGCCACGACCCCGATGTCGCCGCATGGACCGGCGTCGACTACACCGACGCCGAGATCGACGACCAGACCGTCCCCATCATCCTTGCGAGTCCGCACGCCAAAGTGTCTCCACCGATCCTGTCCGGGCATGGCCTCGATGCGAACAACCAGATCGTGCTGGGTGCGGCCACCCTGGCCCTGTTGCACAAACACCTTGGCGATACTGTTCTCGCCAGCCTCGGGACCGCTAAGGACGCCCCCGCCTACATCCCGCCAACCCCTCTGGTGATCGTTGGGACCGCAACGTTCCCGGCGGTCGGCTACGACAGCTTTATTGCCGAGCATACCTCGATGGGAACCGGGGCACTGGTGTCCAACGGCATCCAGCCAGCCGCGTTTCGACAAGCCGGGCAGAGCCGGGACCCGAACCTCAACGGTCCGGAGCTGGTCTTCGTACGGCTCCGAAGCGGCGTCAGTCCCGCAGCCGGCCGAGCCGACATGCAGCGGATCGCCAACGCCGCGAACAAGGTGTTTGCCGCAGACTCCCGCGCCACCGGCGACAGCGTCAGCGTCCTCGGTGTCCTGCGTCCCGCACAGATCGTGAACTATCACAGCATCGGCTCGACTCCGATCGTTCTCGCCGTCGGGCTCGCCGTTGGGGCGATCATCGCACTTGGCCTCACGCTTGCCGCGTCGGTCCGGCGGCGCCGGCGAGACCTGGCTCTGTTGAAGGTTCTCGGTTTCACTCAGCGACAACTGGCGGCAGCGGTTGCCTGGCAAGCGACGATTGCCTCACTCGTCGGCATCGTCGTGGGGATACCGCTCGGCATCGTTGTCGGACGCGAACTCTGGACGCTGTTCGCCCGCAACATCAACGCGGTGCCCGACCCCACAGTGCCGGTCTTGTCGGTATTCCTCGTCGGCGTAGGTGCTTTCGTTTTCGCCAACCTCGTTGCCGCCCTCCCCGGGCGTAGCGCGGCGTGCACCCCGACAGGGCTGGTCCTTCGAGCCGAGTGATTCAGCGTCATCGAAGTGATGCCGGTAGATGGGCATTCGAAGACAGAACGCCGCTGCCGAATCCCGACGCAATTCTCCATCACGGCCGCAAAGATCGACGGATACGGAGCGGTGTGGCCCTTGGTTGAGCCACTGCGAGGGTGATCGTCTCTGATTTCGCTCTTTACACGATATGGTCGACAGCAGGGCCCCCCTCGACTTCTGGGCACCGGATCATGCTTCCGTCCTCCCCGCGCCACGACCAAGGGAGGGAGAGAGGGGACAAGGAACCGGGAGGCAGGCAAAAGAGGCCCCGCCCCAACTGCGTTCTCGTCGACTCTGTCGAGGCCTGTCACCTCCGTTCGGGGGGGCTACCACTACCGTGATGACGCAGCTGACGCCCTTGCCACGGCCCGGCAGATGTTGGATAAGTGAAGCGATGGGCTGCGCACTCGGCGGGACCGACCCCACGATCGACGCCTGGTCCGTCGACTTGCCGACCCGCGTGCCGAGCCGGCCCAGGCCGGCGGACGCGACCAAGGGACGCTGAGGTGCGACTGGCAGCGCTGCTCTCCTGGTGGCGCTTCCGGTCCATGTTCGCTCGCCGTTGGGGCGGGTACCTGGGCGTCGTCTTGGTGGTGGGCATCCTGGGTGGAGTGGCCATGGGGGCGGTGGCCGGCGCCCGGCGCACCCAGGGTGCCTTTCCCGTCTACCTGGCCAGCACCAACCCTTCGGACGTAGTGGCCTTCGACGAGTACATCTCCGTGACGGGAACGGGGTACTCGGCGCGGGTCGACCGTGCCATCGCCCGGCTGCCCTACGTCGAGCGCGCCACATACGTCATCGGGTTCGATCCCACCCTAACCCAGAGGACCAAGGTCCCCGTGGACGCCGTCGCCGGCGAGACGCCGCCGGCCTTCGAGGGTAGCCTCAACGGCGAGTACACGACCGTCGACCGCGCCACCGTCGTCCGGGGTCGGATGTTCGACCCGAACGTCCAGGACGAGCTCGTCATGTCGGCGAGTGGCGCCGAGGAGTACGGGCTCCATGTCGGGTCGACCCTCGCCATCGGCGTCTACTCCGACGCCCAGGTGAGCTCGGCCGTAGCCACAGGTGTGCTCCCCGATCGGCCCCACGTGTCGGTCGAGTTGAAGCTGGTCGGCATCGTTGAGTCGAGCTCCCAGGTCGTCGAGGACGACGACGCCGCCCTGGGGTCGCAGTTCGGCGTGTTCACCCCGGCCCTGACCCGCCGGCTGGCGACATGCTGCGCTGGCTACTCCTATGTCGCCCTGAAGCTCGACGGCGGCACCCGGCACGAGGCCGCCGTGGTCCGGGCGATCGAGCGGCTCGTGCCGGCGATCGGGGGCGTCGGCGGAGGCCAGACCAACGCCTCCACCGTGGCCCTGGTGGAGCGCTCCATCCGGCCGGAGTCGATCGCCTTCGGGGCATTCGGGCTCATCGCTGCCCTCGCCGCTCTCTTGATCGGCGGCCAGGTCGTAGGACGCCTCGTGCGCGTCAACGCGGACGACGGCGAGGTGCTCCGTGCGCTCGGGGCCGGACCTGTCATGACGACGGCCGACGGGCTGGTCGGCGTCCTCGGCGCGGTCGTGCTCGGGGCTGTCCTGGCGGTCGTCGTGGCCGTCGGTCTCTCCCCCCTGGCCCCCTTCGGTGCCGTGCGACCCCTTTACCCGGACCTCGGTATCGCCTTCGACTGGACTGTCCTCGGCCTCGGGTTCGCGGTCCTGGTGGTGGTCCTCGGAACGGCTTCGGTCCTCTTGGCGTACCGGGCCGCCCCGCACCGCGGCGACCTGGCGAGACGCCGACGTGCCGAGCGGGCTCCGACCCTGTCGCGCGTCGCCGCAGCGTCCGGCCTGGGACCCTCGGCCACGACCGGCATTCGCTCGGCCTTCGGTTCAGGCGGCGGGCGCGACGCGGCGCCGGTGCGCTCGGCCATCCTCGGCTCGGTGCTGGCCGTCGTCGTGGTCGCGAGCTCGATCATCTTCGGGGCCAGCCTCACCGCGCTGGTCTCCCATCCCCCGCTCTACGGGTGGAACTGGAATTACGTGCTGTTGTCCGGCTTCTCGGGGGCCGAGGACCTGCCCGCCGCGCAGACCGCCGCCCTGCTCGACCACGACCCGGACGTGGAGCATTGGGCCGGGGTGTACTTCGAGGACGCGGTGATCGACGGGCAGCAGGTGGGCGTCCTCGCGGTCCGCCCGAACGCAGCCGTCGTCCCGACGCCGCTCACTGGGCACCCATTGCAGTCGGCGAACCAAGTGGTCCTCGGACCCGCGACCTTGGCCGCGCTCCACAAGCAGGTCGGCGACACCGTCGTCGTCGACACCGGAGCGCGACGGCCAGTGCACCTGCACATCGTCGGGACGGCCACGATGCCTACCATTGGGGGCTCGGGCAGTCCGGATCTCCAGATGGGTAGCGGCGCTGTCATGGCTTCGACCCTGTTCCCGGCCAGATACCTCAACACGCAGGGGAGCGCGGTGCCCGGTCCGGACGCGTTCCTGATCACCATCCGGCCGGGGGTGAGCTCGTCGGCGGCGCGGCACTCGCTCGAACGCGTCGACCGGATCCTGAACGGTTCCCAGGACGGTCCGGTCGGCGGCGTGGTGTCGGTCCTTCGCCCGGCCGAGATCGCCAACTACGGCGCTGTCGGGTCGACCCCGACCGTGCTCGCCTCGATCCTCGCCGGGGGGGCATTGGGGGCCCTCGGGCTCACCCTCGTCTCGTCAGTCCGGCGCCGCCGTCGGGAGCTCGCCCTCTTGAAGGCGCTCGGGCTCACCGGCAGCCAGCTGCGGGCCTCGGTGGTGTGGCAGTCCTCGGTGTCGGTCGCCGCCGGGGTCGCGATCGGCATGCCGATCGGCATCGCCCTCGGGCGATGGCTCTGGACGTTGTTCGCCGAGGGCATCTCGGCCGTGCCCGATCCCACGGTGCCCGCTCTGTCCATGGTCCTCATCGCGCTCGGCGCGTTGTGCTTCGCCAATGTCGTGGCCGCGGTCCCAGGACGCATCGCGGCCCGCACGCCAACGGCGCTCGTGTTGCATTCGGAGTAACCACGCGTTCCATCCGCCGGAGCCGACGGACCTGGACCTGCTACATCCTCGGCCTGGCGACGCCGCTCTACTTGACACCTGCCTTGGCTGCCGAGATCATCGCGTCAGCCGGTCGATGTGGACGCGACGTGGTCCCATGCTTCTGGCAACGGCCTGGTCCCTTAAGACTGGCAAGCGACACCTGCGGTCTTGCAGTTCAGGTGTGAGCAAAACAGGGAAAGTTAGGTGCTATTGCCTTATCCCAGGTCAACCCGTTGCGGCCTTGGGAAGATCGTCGGTGTCCCTGACGCCCGTAACAGGAGCACGCGAAGGACTACGACGCGACGCGGCCTTCGCACTTGGCCTGGAGCTGAGTGTCGGTTCCTGCCGTTGCGGGATCTTCAGGTCGAACTCAACGTCGAGAACACTGGCGACGCGCCGAGGTCTCGATTTCGGGATTGTGGATCGCCGCTTCAAGCCGAGCCAACTGGGCTGCGACATATGAAGCTCTTCTGCCAGCGCTCGCTGTGACAGACCATGCTTGACCCGATACGCGACCACCTGCGAAGCAAGGGCGCGCGACCGCAGTCCGCTCCCACTCTGCTCAGAACGCGGGATCGCGCAGAGCGCCCGCGAGAACCTCTTCGCTAGTTCCGAGATCGCCGAGTTTCATCATCCCGTCCTTGAATGTGACCCCGATACCACGCTTGATATCGCGGGGACAATGTAGGCGCTCGCGTAACGTCGATCTGCGTGGGCGCCCTGCCATCCGAGGGCGGCGTTCGGTTCGCGCGTTCTAATCGCGCCCGTCCACGAACGGCGCTTCGGTGGCTCGCTGACTCCCGCGACCAAGCAGGCGCTTCGGGAACCCAGGTCCGGTGGCTTTCCACGATGGCGATGGGACACGTCCCGGCGCTGTTCGCGGCACCGTCACGCGATCGGCGCCTTGACGACACCCCTAGGAGCCGGCGTGATGGGCGGACCCTCTTCGTCCTCAGCAACGTCGCCGATGACCTCGCCGTAGTTATAGAGCGGTAGCCGAGCTTCTGCGTCGAGCGCCCCGGCGTGGTCGCGCCGCTCACCGCAGTCCCTCTCCGCCCGTCGAGCCTTCGGACGCAGTTCCTCGGCCTCGAACCCGTTCCGTGTCCGGAGGTGGGAAGTTCCCCGGAGAGGTGGGCGGTGCCGAAGTGCCCGAAGCAAAAGCGGGCGGACGACGATCACGGTGGTGACGTCGGCAAGATCGGTCGTAGTCGGAGCGTCATTCGTGCTACTGCGACACCGAGCGCGAGTGCCCAAGTCGCCGTCGGCGAACCACTTAGCGCCGCCTACGACCGGCTGCAAGAGTATTGATGTGACGTCTGATGACCAAATGAGTGACCAGGGCAGGTCGACCTGCAGGCTCTGGCATGAAACGTAAGTCACCTATGCGACCGCGCAAGTCGGGCTACCTGTTCATCGCTCCGTATGTCGTGCTGCTCGTGGCCATCGGAATTTATCCGGCGGGCTACGTGGTCTATCTGGCGCTGACGTCGCTGACTGCCCACTTCACTGGGCTCGGCAACTTTATAGACGCCACCCACAACTCCGAGTTCGTGCCAGCGTTCGAGAACATCATCAAGTTCTTGGGGATCTGGCTCACAGCGCTCGTCGTCTTCGTCGTCGGCCTGTCGCTGATGCTGCACTCATTGAATGAGCGCGTTGGCGCCGCTTTTCGCTTCGTCCTGTACCTCCCGGCAGCGCTTGCCGGCTCGGCAAGCGTGATGCTCTGGCTGTTCATGCTGCAACCGGGCAAGAGTCCGTGGGGCTTCGTGTTGAGCTGGCTCGGCTACCACACGCTCGGCGACTCGCTCGCGCCAGCCCACCTCCCGGTGATCTTCGCACTGATCGCGTTCTGGAGCGGTGCCGGGAGCTGGATCGTCGTCATGCACGGCGCACTCGCGACAATTCCCGAAGAGGTACTCGAGAGCGCGAGGCTCGACGGCGCAGGAGCATGGCGCACCGCGGTCAACATCAAGCTGCCTTTGATCAAGAAATGGATCGCCTACATGGTGATCGGCGCGTTCGCTGCCGGGTCGCAGCTGTTCGCCGAACCGCAGCTCATTAGTGAGGCTACGGGCGGGATCGCGAATCAGGCCTGGTCGCCTAACCAGCTCGCTATCTTCCTGGCGTTCCATTACGACTACTTCAACTACGCGGCTGCGATCTCCGTCGACTTGCTCGTGGTCGCCGTGATCTGCGCGGCCGTCATCCTGTTACGCACCGGCTTGTTTGACGTCGGCCACTGATGCTCTCTCACGCGAATTCGGCCGCGCGACGGACTTCGACGGGCCGGGTTGTTATGTACGTCCTACTCGCACTCTTTGCGGCGTACTTTGCCGTGCCCATCATCTGGCTCGTCTTCGAGGCGACCGGCGTCCACCTAGGACTGATCGGCGGCAACCTAGGACTGTGGCTGTTCAACTCGACGATCTACTCTGCGGCGGGGGCTGCGATCGCCATCGCAACATGCATTCCCGCTGGTTACGGCATTGCGACGCACGAGTTTCCTGGTCGACGTGCGCTCTTGATCCTCACGATGCTCGTAATGCTGATCCCGACCGGCGCGCTCGTGTTACCGCTCTTCCTCGAGGCAAACGAGGTGCATCAGCTGACGAGCCCGCTCGCGGTCATCGCGCCTTACGGCCTGTTCCCGTTCGGCGTCTACCTGTCCTACCTGTACTTCCACACCGAGCGCTTCAATGTCCTGTTTCAGACGGGGCGCTCGGACGGTTGTAACGAATGGCAGGTGTTCCGACACATTGCCGTTCCTCTTTCGAAGCCAGTCGCAGCGCTGATCGTGTTTCTCAACATTGTCGCCAGCTGGACAAACTTCTTCCTGCCGTTTGTCATGTACTGGTCGACCGACACGACCAACCGCTATCCCTTGCCGCTTGGCATCGCCCTTCAGCTGTTCAGTGGCGAGACGTCCGGGGAGTACCTCGGTGTGGTCCAGCTGCACACGAGCTGGCCACCGAGCGCGATCGCGTTCTTGCTCTTGGCGACGATCGCCCCCGTTGTCGTCGTCTTTGTCCTCGCGCGACGGTGGATCGGGTCTGGTCACTTCAAGGGCGTGTTCCGTTAAATGGGACACAGGCCGGAGGGCTCGAGTCGGGAAGGCGTCCTCGCTGGGCTAGCGCGCTCACATCACCGGAGGCTTATCGGGAGCCACGGCTTACGCCGAGTCCACGGCTCGCAGGGATCTCGTCGGCAGTCTTTCATCGCAGAGCCTTAGCCATGGCTTCCGCGGCCTGCCTGTTGGTTTCCGGCGACACATGGCCATAGATGTCGGCGGTGATGCGGATCGACGCGTGACCGAACAAGCGGGACACGACCTCGATGGGGACACCTTGGGCGAGCATGATCGTGGCGGCGGAGTGGCGCAGGTTGTGCCACGGCATCGAGGGCAAACCCAGGTTGGCGCTCACCCTGTGCCAGTGCTCGCGGATGTTCGAGTCGTACAAGGCTGTGCCCCGCGCACTGGTGAAGACCAGATCGTCGCTGCCCCGTGTCCCTTCGAGGTCCTGGCGGACCTGGTGAACCTGCAGAGCCCCCATGGCCTGCGCGGTGAGCGGCACGGTCCGGCGCGACTTGTTGGTCTTGGGGTCGGTGCGTTGCCTGACCTTGCGATCAAGTGTGCCGGTGACTGTGACAGTGCCGGCTCCGAGGTCGACATCGGACCACCTGAGCGCCAACAGCTCTCCTTGACGTAGACCGGTGTGGACCGCGACCACGTAGAGGGGCAACAGCCGGTCGTCGTTCAAGGCGTCGAAGAGTTGCGTTGGCTTGTTCCGGTGTCAGTACCGGCCGTTCGTCCACCTTGACCGCAGGGGCATCTGTGAGAGCCACGACGTTGCGAGCGACATAGCCCCTGCGCTCGGCTTGTCCGAGCGCCCGGCGCAGGATCGTGCGGGCGAGACGTTGCGTGTTGCCGCTCTTCCCAGCTTCGGCGAGCCTGCGGCCCATCTTCTCGACATCTTCAGGTGTGAGGCGAGCAAGGCGGATGTGGCCGAGATGTGGCCGGACGTAGAGATTGACGACCTGCCTGTAGCTGCGCCGGGTCGATGCCTTGAGCTTTCCTGTGACGTCGAGGCCGTCCAGCCACTGGTCGAGCCATGCAGACACGGTCATGTTGGCGCCTGTGGCGACGATGCCCTTGTCCCGGGCGTCCTGTGCCGTCTTCAGCTTGGCCTGAACCTGTCTCTTGGTCGAGCCGTACACCATTTTGCGAAGGCGCTTGCCGTTGGGACCCTTCCCCAGTTCGACCGTGGCAACACAACGGCCATCACTCTCCCTCTGGAAGATGCCGCCCTCGCCTGATCCTCTTCTGGCCATCCACTTCTCTCGTCCCCTCGGCCCGCTCACCAGCCGGTCCCCGGCCTACCCAGTCAGGATGTTTTCAGCTCCACAACCTGATTCGTAAGGCTTTTCTCAGCCATGCTTGGCTACACTTTGCTCAAGCGGCTGTGTTCCAAGCGGTCTGTCGAGTGCGGGCCCTGAGCTCAGGAGCTGTCGCTGCCACGGCATCACGCCCCCATGGTGTTGGAATCCGTGCATCCGGTGTTGCTCCGTCCGTGGACGTGGGCTCCGTCCGTCTCTTCGTCATGAAAGTGCTGCCAAACCCGCACCCCAGTAAACGCGTTACTGCCGGTAGTAGGCAGGGTCGCCACGTGTGCGTGCCGAGAATCCCTCTGACCACGGCACGCTACGAGGCCGTACTCATGAATAGAGGGCCACCGAGGATCTCGAAACTTCTCATGTCCGATCGCTTTCGTAAGTTCGTTTCGTTGTTCAAACGCCTCACCATGCCCGACGTGGGCCAAGGCCCGAGCATGCTGTCGGTGCAGGGCGGTCGCGAACCGAGGTCGGCTGATCGACAACGATGCCGAGGGCTCCCCTTGAGATCCCGCGAGCGACACGACATCCAGAACGGCCGATGGGCGGTCTCGCGGTTGAGGCTCTTAGAGGCCGAGTCCCGACTCAAGACGTGCCAGCGCATCGTCCAGCAAAGTCGTGAGGTCACTTCCCGGATGCTCTAACCAGTAGAGTTCGGCTGAGAGCATCACGCCCAGGAACGTCCCCGCCATCGTGTACGCCCCAAGGTCATCAGCCGGCCACCCGAGCCGCTCAGCGACAAGATCGGTCACCTGACGAATGGTCTGGGCGAACTGATCGAACATCCCAGCGCGAAGTTCAGGCACGGCGAGCGCGAGTTCCGCTCGCTCGCGCATATCGGTCCGCTCCTCGTCGGTGAGTCCACCGAAGACCGCGCGGAGGGCATTGCGAACGGCCTGGATCGGGCTGTACTCAGCAGGTTGTGACCGGACTGCCTCAAGGATGAGCGGATCGTATTCGTCTGTGAGGACGAGGTCCTCCTTGGCGCGGAAGTACCGAAAGAAAGTGGAGGGGGCTATCTCGACAATCGCGGCGATCTGTTCCACGGTGGTGGCTTGGTAGCCCTGTTCGCGAAATAGCCGGAGTGCCTCGTGCTGGATGGCGGCGCGCGTTTTGGCCTTCTTGCGCTCCCTCAGGCCAGTAGCCCGTTCGATCTCAGGCGACAAGGCGCTCACCTCCTGGGAGTTCTTCTTCTGCCTCGGCCGGCGGCCGGGCGCGTGCGGGCAGGAAGACCAACGTGAGAACGAGACCGACTAGAGCAAACCCGACCGACACCAAGAGGGCGGCGTCAATCCCGTGCACAAATGCGGCGCGCACCGAGGTAGCAAGTGACTCCGAGCCAAGAGCATGGGCGACGGCAACGCCTCCAAAGACGCTCTGACGCACGGCATGCACGGCTGCGGGTGGAAGTCCGGCGAGGTGGAGACGGCTGACATAGGCGGAGATGAGCACGCTCCCCATGATGGCGCTCCCGAGTGGGGCTCCGGTGTTCTTGAGCGACTGGAGAACTGCCGAGCCCACCCCAGCCCGCTCTTTGGAAAGCTCGGCCAAGGCGGCAGAGGCGACCGCGACCATTGTGAGCCCCGTGCCGATCCCGACGATCACCGACCAGAATGCTACGAAGCCCTCGCCCGACGAGAGGGATGTGATGACACCTATCCCGAGACCGGTGCCCAGTACTAGAAAGCCCGCCGCGGCGGTCAGCTTGGCACCGATCGCCTTGGCCAGGCGTGCCGACGGTAGCAACCCGAGGAGCATCCCGCCGACGGCTGGAAGCAAGCGGACACCTGATCCCTCCGGGCTCGTGCCCACGACGCCCTGGAAATACTGGGGCATTGTGAACAGGAGGCCAATCAGGGCCAGCGTGAGCACTGCGAAGAGGATCACACCCCAGGTGAACGACGGAGAGTGAAATAGACCCAGGTCGAGAAGGGGCTGGCCGCCTGGGCGTTGCTCGAGAAGGTGCTCCCACAAGAAGAACGCCACGAGCACCAGGAGCCCGACGAATAGCGGGACGAGGGCCCCAGGTGAGCTCCACCCGTGCTGTCCTGCTGCGATGAGCCCGTAGGTCAGAGCGACGAGGCCCGCGCTCGAGCTCACGATTCCCACAGCGTCAAAGCCCGGACGCAGCGCGGACTTCGACTCTGGAACGAGGGCGACCACTGCCACAAAGCCGAGAACCGCGACCGGTACGTTCATCAAGAACACCCACCCCCACCAGTAGTGAGAGAGCAGCCAACCGCCGAGGATCGGACCGATCGGAAAGGCGAACATGTTGGCGGCCGCCCAGATGCCTAGTGCCTTCGGGCGTTCCTCTTCGGAGAAGAGCACGGTGAGAGCGGACACCGCCATCACGACGAGCCCCGCGCCCGCGAATCCCAGGAGGACTCGAGCGCCGATGAACTCTGCCGGCGTGCGGGAGTAGGCACAGGCAAGTGAGCCGGCAGCGAACAACGCCAGAGAGAACAACATGACCTTCTTGCGGCCGTAGCGATCGCCCAAGAGCCCCGCCGGCAACATTGCCGCTGCGAGGACCAGGGCGTAGCCCGACGAGAACCACTGGAGGTCGGACTCAGAGGCCTTGAGGGCCACGGCAAGAGTGGGGAGGGCGACGCTGAGAACCGTCAAGTCCATGCCGACGGCCAGCACCGCGAGCATGACCCCGCCGAGCGCCCACCACCTGCGTGTTCCCGTTGCCTTCATCGTCAGCACCTCCTTCTGAGGGACGCCTGGGATCTCCTACAAACTTCTAGAGGTCATCCTAAACGATAGTGGCTCTCATAATAGAGGGTCTTTCGATCTTTTCCCTCGGTTGCCTTGCCGCGCTGGGTTCGGCCGTGCCGAGGCGGTTGCCCACCGGGTTACATGACAGCTTGTGCCCGGTCAGGAAGCGCCACGAGCGGACGAGCCTTACCGACTGTGGCAGCGTTGACACTGGATGCGGACTCGGCATCTACCGCGAGCGACTTTGGAGAGCGAGCACTCACAACTCGAGCGCGGCCGCGGCGTGCGCTCGGGATGTCAGTTGACGGAACCTTAGGTGCGCGCCAGTCCCGTCGTTGTTCAGCGGCGCTCAAACAGAGAAGGGGAAGCTCTCCAAGGGCTTCCGCGTGGGAGCGCTGACCGGCCCCTCGAAGCCGGAGCTGCAGAATCGCTGACGTGCATGAAACCAGGCGGAAGTCAGTTTGCAGCTTTGGAAGGATACCCGAGGTATTCGTCTAGGCGAAGGAGCTCTTGGATGCTGATCACACGACGCCGCCCAGATCGACTTCCTGGTATCTCTCCTCGAGCACCTTTGGCTCGGCACGGAGCTCGTCGCCTCGTCGGGGCTCCCCCAGTTCGTTTGAGCGGGGAATCCCTAGTCCTAGTCACGAAGGACGAGCGACTATCGGCCAGCGATCATCGGTTCGGCCGCCTGTCGCAGTTCACTTCAGGTCTGCCGGATCGCCTCAAGCCGGAGGGCGAGCTTCGGGCATACCCTCACTACCTCGAGGGCCTCGCGAACGAGTTCGGCTGGGACATCGACATCACGAATAATCGGATAGCCCCAGTCGTCGAGTGAGATGAGCTCCGGAAGCAACTCCGCGCACAATCCCCTACCATCGCAGGCAATCGGGTCCACGCGTATACGGACACGGGTCCTCATCGGACCACCGCCGGGACGGGGAGGATCTCCGTCGCTCGCGGGGCGCAACAGCGGCCGCGGCCATGGCGTTCGAGCTCCGCCCGGAACACCACGAGGGCGCTCCTCACCATGCGAACCACACCGTCTGGATGACGACACGCGCCGCGGCCGTCCACTTGACCGAGCCATCGCTCGAGCCGGGCACGATCGAACGCTCTCCCCGAGGCCAGGGACTCGAGTTCGCCGGCGAGCGCAGGCAATCCGAATACGCAGGGACCGCACTGCCCGGCCGACTCCGAGGCGAGGTACCGGGCTACCCGTGCAGTCTCAACGAGCCCGCACGCGTCGGAGGGCAGCACGGCGATGAGACCCGCTCCCGGTCCTGCGCCGAGCTGCGCCAGCCCGGCGTGGGAGAAGGGCCGCTCGACCGCTTCTTCGTAGCTGGCCCAGCTGCCGAAGTAGCCTCCGAGCAACAGCGCTTGAGGCTTGCCGAGCACACCACCCCCTTCCCCGAGCACGTCCGACAGACGGGCACCGATCGCCACCTCGTAAACACCGGGCCGTTGCACGGCACCAAGCAGCGTCACGAGCATCGAACCGGACTCGGCGTCGGTACCGACTTCGCGGTACCAGCTCGCGCCGTATCGCGCGATGAGGGCGAGATGGGCGAGCGTCTCGACGTTCTGAACGAGCGTCGGGCGACCGCGCAGTCCGCGTTCGGCGAGCCTCGGTGGCGTTCTGGTCGGGGTGGCGATGCCACCTTCCAGCCAATGGACGACCGCGCTCGCCTCGCCGGCGACGAACCGTTCAGCGGCATTGACAGCCCGCAGCCGGACGGGGTCGATCTCTGCCTTGCGGCGCTCGCGTATGGCCAGCTCGACGAGCTCGCGGACAGCAGGGTGGCACACGATGATCGCCTCGGCGGCACCGACAGCACGCGCGGCAACGACAGCGCCGTCCAGGACAAGGTGTGGATATCTCGCCAGGAGGACCTTGTCCTTCGAACTGGCTGGTTCGCCTTCGGTGCCGTTCCCAACGACGATGGCCCGGCCTTGTTGACCTGCCACAGCGGCCAGCTTGAGGGCCGTGGGGAAACTCGCACCGCCCCGGCCGCGAAGACCCGAGCGATCCACGAGTTCGATCAGCTCGGGACCGAATGACCGGTCGTCGCCGAACGACGGCAGTCGTCCGTATCGAACAATGTGCTCGCGCAGTGCTGTCGGGCCAACGAGCGGCGAGCCGTCGAGCAGCCTCGGAAGGCCAACGGGTGCGTCTGGCTCCGACACCGCCGGAGAACGACGGTTTTCCAGCGACCGCAGGCCGGCCATCACGAACCGCCCTTTATCGGGATCGGAGTGGCCGCGGACAAGGGATCTCGCCGCCCGCCGGGCTCAGGCGGCCGGGCAGCGTGCAGGAGTCGCGCGACGACCGCAGTCGCCACGAGAGCAGCAGAGCCCCACTCGACGCCGTACACCCAGGCGATGCCGAGGTCGTTGCCGGCGCGAAGGGAGTGGACGAAAGCAACCGGCCATGCGAGGTACGCCAGCCAGTGGACCATTCGCCAGGACCTGTAGCCGAGGCGATGGCGGAACAGGCTCGTCAAGATCACCGCGGCCCCGAAGTCAACAGCGAGGGTGCCGAAGCCGAGCGCTGCCGTCTTGTAGTGGGACACGAACGGGATGATGGTCGCCCACCACCCGATCGACACGTACGGGTCAGCGATGGCGGTGACAACGTGAAGCGTGAGCAGCGCCACAGCAAACAGCGACAGGGTCCGATGCAGCTCGGCGACCGTAAAGCGATGCCAGGTCCGCGGAGCGCTTCCTGTTCGCGTGGCGATGCCGAGCACGACCACGACACTGAAGAGCGCCAGGAGGATGAGTCCACTCCCGCGCGAGACATACCAGAGCCATTGCGAGCCGGAGGTTGCGGTGACGACGGCGCTCATCGTGAGCTCCTGAGAAGCGTTGGCACCGGTGCGCTCATGCGGCGGCCCGGCGCCGTGACGATGCCCCCGTCAGCCTCAGGCCACGCGCCAAGAAGGCGGACCGCTCCGTCGGCTGAGACCAGGCGAGCGGGAAGGCCTGTGTCACCCAACCATGAGACAGCGTCGGTGCCTCCGACAATTGCCGCAGTCGAGGCAGCATTCGCCTCGGCACAGGTCGCGGCGACGACCGTCGCTGTCCGCCAAGGTCCGTTCGCTGGAAGTCCGGTTCGCGGGTCGATGATGTGGTGAACGGTGCGTCCGGCCCGTTGCCATTGACGAGTCGTCCTCGAGGACGTTGCCACGGCTCCGGCCGCGAGCCGCACGATCTGTGAGCCTGGCCCGGAGCTGGCATCTGCCGAGTCGCTGACGACAATCGGCCACCCGCCGAGAGGCGGCTCACCCGCGACGGTGATGTCACCCCCGAGGCTGACGAGCACACCCCCTGGATCTCCGATGGTGTCGAGCGCCGCCAGGGCAGCACGGTCGGCTCCGAGTCCTTTCGCCGTTGCGCCGACATCCATCAGCACCCCGGGCGGCAAGCGAAGCAGCCGGCCCTCAAGGGAGACCGAGTGATAGCCAGGCGCCGGTCCAGGTGCAGGGCCATCAGATGGCACGTCCGTCGCCATAGCCGCAAAGTCGCGGTCGTAGCCGAGCTCGACGAGGGTGCCCCCTACGGTCGGATCGACTAGGCCGTCGGTGAAGCCGGCGGCAGCGAGCGCCACGCCTATCACCTCGGCCAGCCCTTCACTGATGAAGTAGAGGCCTCCGCCCTGAGCGTGTAGCCTCGAGATCTCCGAGTCGTCCCGGAAACGGCTGGCCTCTTTGTCGAGGCGGTGCAGCTCGCTGCCGACCGCCAGAGCGGCTGATTCCAACCGGTCCGAGGGCCACACTACGACGCGCACCTTTGTGCCTAGGGCATCAATCTCGGCGGCTGCGATCTCACCGCCGCCGAGCGCTCGCCAACGCGAGGTGGCAGAAGGACTGTTGGTAACTGGCATCACGAGTCCTTCCCCGTGAACCCGGTCGAGACCACGCCTCCTTGTGTGGTGGTGCCTGCCCCCGAGGTGGCGACAGTGGTGCCCTGCACGACCTGTGACCCGCTCGAGACGGCCACTGGCCCAGAGACGCTGGGTGCCTGACCGCTCCCGGATCGGGCTTGGACGAGCCCGCCAGTCTGCGTCGAGCTCACGTACACGGCGGGACTTCTTTGGCCAGGCAAGACGTGGGCAAGTGCTGCGCTCGTGGCGCCCACCCCGACTAGGAGGGCGGCCAGGGACCAGTTGCTGACCCGCCTTACGTGGCGGAGGTTCTCGTCCCGCGCCAGGGCCGCACGCCCTGACCGAAGCGGGAACTCGGACTGTTCGAAGTTCGGCTCTATTGGGGTTGACATTTGTTCCTCTCCTCTCCGCCGGCACCCGTTGCCGGACTGCGAGGTGATCATGCGCCACGGTGCATGTGACGCCCATGAGTAGGCGATGTGAACGGCTCACATGTTCACGGCGAGTTCGGAGAGCCAGCGCGGCTCGAGATTCTGCTCTTACGCTGTCATCATGAGAGTGCTCGTCGTCGAGGACGAGGAACGGATGGCCAGCTTGTTGCGGCGCGCCCTGGAGGAGGAGGGCCACGCCGTCGACGTCGCCCGCGACGGACCCGAAGGTGTGTGGCTTGCGACCGAGAACCCCTATGGCGCAGTCGTGCTCGACCTGATGCTCCCCGGCTTCGACGGCTTCGAGGTGTGCCGCCGCCTACGCGCAGCTGGAGTCTGGGCCCCCGTCCTCATGTTGACGGCGCGCGACGAGATCGGCGATCGCGTGCGCGGACTTGACGCGGGAGCCGACGACTACCTCGTCAAGCCCTTCAGTTTGCTGGAACTGGCCGCCCGCCTTCGCGCATTGGCGAGGCGCGATGACCGCGTCCGGCCGGTCCTGCTCACTGCCGGGGATCTGAAGCTCGACCCCGCCGCCAAGCGGGCGTGGAGGGGAAAGTTGGAGCTCGACCTCTCACCAAAGGAGTTCTCCATCTTGGAGCTCTTCCTGCGGAATCCCGGCGTGGTCCTCAGCCGCTCGCAGATCATCGACGCCGTCTGGGACTTCGCCTACGACGGCACATCCAACATCGTCGATCAGTACGTGACCTACCTAAGGCGCAAGATCGACCGCCCCTTCGGACGCCACGACATCGAGACGGTGCGCGGCATGGGATACCGCCTCCGTCAGCCGAGGCCCTGAGATGTCGATCCGCCTCCGGCTGGCGACGGTCTTCACGATTGCGACCGCAGTCATCTTCGCCTTCGGTGCGTGGCTGTTCGTCTTCGAACTCTCCTCCGGTCTCCTCAACCTGCTCGACTCACAGCTGAAGGCCGATCTCATCCAGGCCGGGCGCCTTGTGAGCACGCCGGCCAAGGCCGGCACCACAGGACTTCCCCTGCCGGGTCAGGTGATACTCCAGGTCTTCGACTCCTCCGGCCATCTTCGCGGCTCGACACCCGACTCGGGTGACGCACTCCTGCTGACTGCGGCACAGCTTCGACAGGGCCGGACATCGGCGCTCTCGATCACTACAACGCTGGAGAACGAATCCGAGCGTGTCGTAACCGAGCCGTTCAGGGCGCACCGGGGATGGGTGGCGGTGGCCGCCACCTCGCTCGGGACGATAGACCGCGCCGTGAGCGACGTTGAGTCTGGCCTCGTGATCGCCGGGATCGCCGTCCTGCTCATCGCGGGGTTCGGCTCTTACGGGCTCGGTCGGGCAGCCCTCTCACCCGTCGAGCGGCTCCGGCGCGAGGTGGCCGCTCTCTCCGATACGAGCCGCGGCGCCACGGTCGCAGTCCCCCGGACAAACGATGAGATCGCGGCCCTCGCCCAAACGATGAACGAGCTCCTGGCTCGCCTTCACGACGCGCTTGACCGGCAGCGAGCCTTCGTCGCTGACGCCGCTCATGAACTGCGCACGCCCTTCGCGGTGCTGCAAGGGGAGCTGGAGCTGGCGTCGCGCCCAGGCCGGGATCCAGAGGAGCTCTCTGCCGCTCTCGAGAGAGCATCGCAGGAGGCAGCGCGACTGACGAGACTAGCCAACGACCTACTCCTGCTCGCGAGGAGCGACGAAGAGCAGATCGAGGTTCACGCGGAGCCGATGGCGCTAAGGCCGCTGCTCCTCGAAAGCGCTCGAGCCTTTGCCGGAAAGGCGGAGGAGGCCGGCGTGACATTCCGAGTCGAGGCGAGTGACGAGCTCGTGGCCCTCCTCGATTCCGACCGGATGCGTCAGGCAGTCGACAATCTGCTTCATAACGCTTCGCGGTTTGCTCCCGTCGGCTCTGAGATAGTGATGGCCGCCAGCGCCCGCGGGCACGATCTCGTCATTGAGGTGTCCGACTCGGGTCCGGGCTTCCCACCTGAGTTCCTGCCTCATGCATTCGAGCGCTTCAGCCGGCCTGACTCAGGGCGCGCGCGGGCCGGCGGGGGAACCGGTCTCGGGCTTTCCATAGTGCAGGCGATAGCGACTGCACACGGGGGTAAAGCCCTAGCGCGCAACAGGGCCGAGGGTGGTGCCAGCGTCGCGTTGGAGCTGCCAGGCGCCGTCACCGCCCCGTGAGCGATGGCTTCATAGCTTCCTCGGCGACCAAACCGGTGCTCAGTAGCGCTTGACTCTTCGGCCCCGACCTGAATCCAGAGAACGCCCGTTCGGGCCCACCAGGCTTGAGCGACTGCCGGTCATGGAGACCACTCCTCCGGGCGGCGTTTGCCTTGGATGGCCCAGGTTTCAAGGGATAGCGGCCGGTCGATAGAGCACTCGGTGGCGTCCGCCAGTGGTCGCGCGCTCATGTTCGATCGCAATCGCATCCTTTGGAAACACCTGCGGCTTAGTTAGGTTCCTCTTAACTTCCGTTCCGCCATCCTGAGAGACAGCAGCATCAACCCAAACTCAAAGGAGATAGAAATGAAGCGGAATTTCAAGATCGGCACAGGCACAGTTGTGGCGGCCTCGATGCTGGCAACGGTCTTGGCTCTGGCCGGCCCAGGCGCAGCGTCGGCAACTGCAGTACAACGACATTCGTCGAGCTCGCAGGCGACGGCCGTGGTGCGCTCCAGTTCCTCGAAGAGCTACCCACTTCCGAGGACAGCCACCTGGTATCGCGCCGGCGTGGCCGGATCGGTCAAGATCGCTGCCGTCAACTCGGGCACGGTCAGGGTCGTAACCGTCAACGCCGCCCAGGGCTACATCGCCTCTGTTGACTCGGCGTCCGGCTCGTCGGTGGACGTCTACTTCCGTCACGGCACCCGTACGCTGAAGTTCGAGGCCGAGATCAACGACAGTGGCGGCCTGACTGTACTGGTGACGACAAGCTGACCGGCTTGTTCCCTATTGGCCGGGTCCCGACTGGACGGGACCCGGCCATCGGTCGCATCAGGCCGCGAATACTGTGGCGAGTGTGATAACGGTCCTGATAGTCGAGGACGATGCGAATATCCGAGCCGGGCTCAAACGGTCCCTCGTCGAGATGGGATACGACGTGAGAACCGCCGCGACGGGCCTTGGGGGATTGTCGACGATCGTCGATGAGAAGCCTGACGTCGTCCTGTTGGACCTGGGCTTGCCCGATATAGACGGTGTCGATCTACTCCGCATGCTCCGGGCTGTGAGCAAGGTCCCGGTTGTAGTCGTCACCGCCCGAGATGACGAAGGCGAGATCATCAAGACCCTCGACGCGGGAGCCGACGACTACGTCGTGAAGCCCTTCTCCACCCGGCAGCTCGAGGCGCGTCTCCGGGCGGTCTTGCGTCGGGCGAGGGAGGACTCGGACACCGTGGCGATCACGGTCGGGGCCCTCCGGATCGACGCGACCACTCGTGAGGCCACGCTCGCTGATCGGGACCTCCTTCTGAGCCGCAAGGAGTTCGACCTGTTGCACTACCTGGCAGCCCACCTCGGGCGGGTCGTGACCAAGCGACAGCTCCTCGCCGATGTCTGGGACCAGCCCTACGGAGGTAGTGACAAGACCGTCGACGTCCACATCTCGTGGCTGCGCCGCAAGCTCGGCGAGTCGGCGACACAGTCGCGGTACCTGCGCACGATCCACGGTGTCGGCGTGCGGCTCGTCGACCCTGACAGCGGTGGAGACGAAGACGAAGGGCTGGAAGTGAATTTGAGGATCTCTTCACCGCGGTCGCGAGGCCGGGCGAGGATCCGCCGCAGGATGGCATTCATGGCGGCCGCCGTGACCGGCACGGTCGTGCTCATCTTCTGTATTCCACTGGCCTTCTTCGTGCGTTCGATCGCCTACGACAGGGCGATCGACGGTGCGAGCTTGGAGGCGAGCTCTCTTGCCGCCGAGCTTTACACGGTAAAGGACCAGCCGACGACGGCGCGGCTCACCAGATCGGCCAACGAGGCCGCTGAAACGCCTGTGACGGTCTACCTCGCGAACGGCCAAGTGCTCGGAGCGGTGTCCGGATCCCTGGCCAAGCTTCCAGCAATCGTCCACGCCGGTCTCACGGTGACGCTTCCGAGTCCCGTGGGTGGAAGAGATGTCTGGGCGCCGGTGCGACATCCGAGCGCCTCGGTCGCCGTCATGGTCGCCGTCCCTTCCAGCCTGCTCACAAAGGGAGTCGCCCGCGAGTGGTTTCTCCTCTTCGGTGGTGGTCTTCTTCTCGTGCTGATCGCGATCGTCCTCGCTGACTGGATCGGCCGCAGCATCGTCCGTCCGATCTCGGATCTCGAGGACGTCACGCACCGACTTAGCAATGGGGATCTGGAGCGCCGCGTCGTGCCCGCGGGGCCGTACGAGGTCGCCGAGGTCGGTCGCGCAGTCAACGAGCTTGCCGACCGGATAGACAACTTGTTGGCGAACGCCCGGATGGCCGGAGCGGACCTCGGGCACCGGCTGCGCACGCCGCTCACCGCACTCCGGCTCGACCTCGAAGCATTGACCGACGGCACTACGAGAAGCACCCTGAGCAAAGACCTCGAAGAGCTCGAAGCAGCTGTTGATCGCCTGATCCGGGAGACTCGTGAACCGCCCCGTCCCCCAGGTCACGCGGACCTCGCCGGCACCATCCGAGACCGTATGGCCTTTTGGGCCGTGCTGGCACGGTCTCAGCAGCGCGCCTTCAGCGTTGAAGTGCCGCCGCGTCGAGTCGAGGTCCCTCTCGACAGAGATGACCTGGAAGCCACGATCGACGCTCTCGTCTCGAACATTTTCGCCCATACGCCCGAAGGGACGAACTTTCATATAATGCTTCAGCAAACTC
Organism: uncultured Acidimicrobiaceae bacterium; assembly: GCA_963727645.1. Taxonomy (GTDB): domain Bacteria; phylum Actinomycetota; class Acidimicrobiia; order Acidimicrobiales; family Bog-793; genus Fen-455. Next base: position 402 of record CAVSHA010000015.1, on the reverse strand, counting down.
CTCCTGGTTCGGGGTCCTCGACACTTGTCGTCGAAGACGATGGTCCGCCACCATCGGCGGAGACAGCGCCCAGGCCGCCTCGAAATGCAGGGACAGGGCTCGGCCTCGACATCGTTCGGCGTACGGCCGAGCGGGCTGGTGGCGCCATGGATGTCGGACGCTCACGAAGCGGCGGGTTCCGCGTTGAGGTCACTTTCCCAGAGGCGACGGCGGCAGGAACGAACAAGCGGGTGGCCGCCAGCGAGGGGACAACCCCCGATCAACCTTAAGAGGTGGGTCCTTGGGCTTCATCGAGCGGGCGACTCCATTCAGGCAGAGAAGAGGTCCGAACAACGTCGACCGTGGGATTTGGGAAGTCAAGCGGCCACGCGTGAGCTGACGGCGATCTACCGCATCTCGTTG
>CAVSHA010000014.1:0-198904 GCA_963727645.1 uncultured Acidimicrobiaceae bacterium | reverse complement strand
AGAGGCCTACTCCGCGAGAATGGAGGAGCTGGTCCGGCGGTCTGGCCCCGGCTGTCTCGTGCATCGGATGGACGAGCGAGCGCGAGAATTGCTCCTCTAGACGAGCGCCGTCGACATGGCGCACGACCGGAGCCCCTTTCATGCTTCTCACAATCTCAACGACGCACGAACCCGCGACCGATCTCGGCTACCTCCTGCATAAGAACCCGGATGGCCATCACACGGCCGAGTTCGGCTTTGGCACCGTCCACGTCGTGTACCCAGAAGCGACAGAGACGTCGTGCACAGCGGCGCTCATCGTCGACGTTGACCCGATCGGCCTCGTACGAGACCGGCGCGGTCCGGCGGGCAACGACTTCTCCCTCGCTCAGTACGTGAACGACCGCCCCTACGCACCTCGTCGTTTCTCTCGGTCGTGCTCGGAAAGATGTTCTCCACGGCCATGACCGGGCGGAGCAAGGAGCGTCCCGAACTCGCGACTGCGATCCCACTCGTCCTCATCTGCCGGTGACGCCCTGCGGGGCGGCGAGGTAGTGCCGTCCGCTGTTCGAGCCACTCGGGTACCTGGTGGTGGCCCGATCCCACTCGACGCCGCTTTCCCAACTGGGGCATGAGCCACTACCTCGACCTCTCGCTGTCCGGCACCGTCCGCTCAAGTCTGCTCGAGCACCTGTTCGTGCTGCTGCCGGTGCTGGACGACGACAAGCACTACTGGGTCGGCGCGACGAGATCGACAAGCTCCTGCGCAGGGGGGCGCCTGGCTTCCGGCCATCCTGACCGCGACCTGATCACCCGGCGCTACCTGCGCCACGACCGGCGGCTGACCGAAGCGCTGGTGCGCCTGATGGAGGACGACACGGGATCCCGAGAGGCCGCCGCCCATGATTCCGAGGAAGCGGCGGTCGAGAGGCCGCTCAGGCTGAACGAGCAGCGGCTCGCGGCGGTGGTGGACGCCGTGCGGGGAAGTGGGGCACGCCGGGTGCTCGACCTGGGCTGCGGGGCGGCCAAGCTCATGAGGCGCTGCTGAGGGAGCCGGGCCTCGAGCGGGTGGTCGGCGTCGACGTCTCCCACCGGGTGCTCGAAGTGGGCGCACGTCGGCTCCACCTCGACGACGATGGCGCCACGCCAGCGGGCCAGGGTCGACCTCCTTCAGGGCTCGCTCACCTACCGGGACCGCCGGCTGGAGGGCTTCGACGCGGCGGCCGTCGTCGAGGTCCTCGAGCACCTGGATCCTCGCGCCTCGACAGTTTCGAACGGGTGCTTTTCGTCACGCCCACCCGCGACCGTCATCATGACCACGCCGAACGTCGAGTACAACGTGCGATTCGAGAGCTTCCTGCCGGCGAGCTGCGCCACCGGGACCATCGCTTCGAGTGGACACGGACCGAGTTCGCCGCCTGGAGCGAGAGGGTCGCCGGCGCCAGGGGTACGCCGTGCGATCCGCCCGGGCGAGCGGACGACGAGGTGGGCCGCCCCGACCCAGATGGCGGTGTTCAGCCGATGAACCCGAACAAGCCGATCAAGATCCCCGAACTCTGCCTCGTCGTTCTCGTCGGCGCGACGGGCTCCGGCAAGTCGACGTTCGCCGCGCGCCACTTCCTCCCGACCGAGGTGCTGTCCTCCGACTTCTGCCGCGGACTGGTCGCCGACGACGAGAACGACCAGACGGCGACCGACGCTGCCTTCGAGGTGCTGCACCTCATTGCTGCCAAGCGACTCGATGCGGGTCGCCTCACCGTCGTCGACGCGACGAACGTCCAGCCCGAGTCGAGGCGGGGGCTGATCGAACTGGCAAAGGCCCACGACGCACTTGCGGTCGCCGTCGTCCTCGACCTTCCTGAGCAGGTGTGTGCTGCTCGCAACAGCTCGCGCCCGGAGCGACAGTTCGGTCGACACGTGCTTCGCAACCAGCGAGAGCAGCTGCGCCGCTCGCTGAAGGCAATCCGGCGTGAGGGCTTCCACCGCGTCTTTGTCCTGTCGAGCGAGGAAGAGATCGCAGCGGCCCGGTTCGAGCGCGAGCCGCTGTGGAATGACCGTAAGGGCGACCACGGCCCCTTCGACATCATCGGGGACGTCCACGGTTGCCACGCCGAGCTCGCCGAGCTCCTCGCGGATCTCGGCTACGAGGTCGACAACGAAGGTTCCGTCGCCGTCCATCCCGACGGGCGTCGAGCACTCTTTCTCGGCGACCTCGTCGACCGGGGACCAGCGACGCCGGCCGTGCTCCGCCTCGCGATGAACATGGTCGCCTCAGGCAGTGCAGTCTGTCTCCCCGGCAACCATGAGGTGAAGCTGCTCCGCGCCCTGCAGGGTCGCAACGTCACGATCGGGCACGGTCTCGACCGGAGCCTTGAGCAGCTCAGTGTCGAACCAGCGGAGTTCCGGACGCAGGTGGCGGAGTTCATCGACTCGCTCATCGGCCATTACGTGCTCGACGAGGGACGCCTCGTTGTCGCCCATGCCGGGCTGCCAGAAAAGATGCACGGACGCGCGTCGGGAGCGGTTCGTGCCTTTTCCCTCTACGGCGACACGACCGGAGAGACCGACGAGTTCGGTCTGCCGGTTCGTTACCCCTGGGCGCAGGACTATCGCGGGCAGGCGATGGTCGTCTACGGCCACACGCCGGTAACCGGCCCGGAGTGGCTGAACAAGACGATCTGCATCGACACCGGTTGTGTTTTCGGCGGCAGGCTGACTGCTCTCCGTTACCCGGAAAACGAGCTCGTCTCCGTTCCGGCACGGGAGGTGTACTACGAGCCGGCGAGGCCGGTGGCGCCGCAAGCCGATTCGGTCCCCACGCGTGAAGCAACCGACCTCGACCTGGAGGACGTGATCGGGAAGCGCATCGTCGACACCCGACTCACAGGGAAGGTCACCATCCGGGAGGAGAACGCAATTGCCGCTCTCGAGGTGATGTCGCGCTTTGCCGTCGATCCGCGCTGGCTCGTCTATCTGCCACCGACTATGTCGCCGCCGGCGACGTCCGATCGGGAAGGCCTCCTCGAGCACCCCGATGAGGCGTTCGCCGCCTACCGGGCAGCTCGTGTCGCTCGGGTGGTGTGCGAGGAAAAGCACATGGGCTCACGCGCGATCGTCGTCATCTGTCGTGACGCCTCGGTCGCGGACCGTCGTTTTCGGATCGACACGGGGGAAGCGGGCTGCATCTACACGCGGACCGGCCGACCTTTCTTTGCCGATCGTCCGATGGAAACAGCGCTGCTCGCGAAGGTGCGTTCCGCACTCGACGCGATTGGGCTCTGGGACGAGTTAGGGACCGAATGGTTCGTGCTCGACTGCGAGCTCCTGCCCTGGTCAGCCAAGGCTGAGGACCTGTTGCGCCGCCAGTACGCAGCCGTCGGCGCATCGGGCTCGAGGGCGCTCCGTGCGGAAGCGGCGGTGGCTCGAGCCGCGAGGTCACGTGGTGTCGATGTCGGCGATTTCGACGATCGCCTGGCGGAGCGGGTAGCGATGTTGGACGACTACATCACGGCATACGGCCAGTACTGCTGGCCGATCAAGAGCATCGAGGATCTCAAGCTCGCGCCATTCCAGCTGCTCGCCGGGGAGGGCGAGACCCTGGCGCTGCGTGACCATGAGTGGCACTTGGAGGTGCTAGGCCGGCTCTGCGAGACCGATGCGTCCGTCTTCCGCAGGACGAAGACAGTGACGGTCGACGTCAACGACGAGGTTGCCGTCGAGGCAGCCGTTCGTTGGTGGGAGGAGCTCACCGCCACAGGGGGAGAGGGCATGGTCGTCAAGCCCGTCGACGTCGTATCTCGCGGTCCGAAAGGTCTCGTTCAGCCCGGTATCAAGTGCCGCGGCCGCGAGTACCTGCGGATCATCTACGGACCCGAGTACACGGCCGAGCGCCACCTGTCGAGGCTTCGTGCCCGCGCCCTCGGACACAAGCGTTCGCTTGCTATCAGGGAGTTTGCCCTCGGCATCGAGGCTCTGCAGCGTTTCGTGGACAACGAACCGCTCTATCGGGTGCATGAGTGCGTTTTCGGGGTCCTTGCGCTTGAGAGCGAACCGGTCGACCCTCGCCTGTAGGCGCTGAGCAACGCCGCGGTCTCCTCGGTAGCAATGGTGAGAACACTCTCGGTGAGAACGCTGCTGGCAAGACGGGTACGGACCAGCCTCGAGGCTGGCCCTCTTGCCGACCCCTTCCTCAGTGTGAGTGAGGCTGTCGGCGTCCGATCGGCCGAGGATGCCGAGTCGGCACTGATCAGCCAACCGCGCCAGTAGCTGTCTGATCGGAGCGGCGGTCAGAACAACGGGCCATTCGAGTCATTGTTTCCAGATCGATCGTTCTGTACTGACCGGGTAACGTCAGGCGGTGGAGAGAGCAGACCTCGACTCGGTTCTTGCCCAACTTTTCGATCGCGAGCTGCTTTTCCACGGGTTCACGCCCTACATGAGGGACTACGAATTGGTCGTCTACGAGTCCGCTGACCCGAACCCGAAGTACGGTCTAGTCCCCCTGCCCTGGCGCGACGCTCGCAAGCAGGGAAAACTGTGCTGGGGTCGCCCGGCGACGTCGGATACTCACTGGTGTCTTGAGCCCGCGGACTAGTCAGACGCGGGAGCCTCGGGAGCACAGAACTGTTGCCTTGAGCACGAGTGCGCCACGAGGCGCTATCAACCGGGTGGGTTGAAAGAACCCGCCTCCGGTCTGTCGCAGCAGGCCGGTGAAGCAGGGGGCAGCCTGACCTTGGAAGCACAGGGAAGGGTGGGAAGCAGCCCCGACAACGACGGGACGGATCGGCACCGCCAGACGATCCGGGTCCGGCAAGCGAGACGGAAGAACGAGATTTCAGCCGCAGGGTTCGTGATTCTCGGACTCGATCTGCGCAGCGACGGCGGCGGAACGACCCCAGCTGGGCTGAGCACCGAGATTTCGTGGAGCTCGTATCGCCGTAACAGCGAGCGTGGGACTGCGTCGATCGACGCCGCTAGGCAACAGGCGACAGAAGCGCTTCGGCGACCAGATCTAACAGAGTTCGAGGGGTACCAGTGGGTGCTCGTCACCTGGACGAGCGCATAAGAATCCATCCAGCCCAGGGGCCAGTGTCAGCACCGAGTCGGCAGGGATGCGCTCACTTGCTGCCCGAAGACGGCAATATTCCCGGCTCTTTCGCGGCGGTCCCGTGCCATCAAGGGTGGGGTCGGACTCAAAGCTCGGGACCCCTGGGAACCGCTGACGTGGGCGGTAACTCGTAGGAGGGCCCGAGGCTCTGCCGCTGCATGATTGGCGGTGCGGTTGGAGTGTTCCTGGCGAGTGGGCGGGGGCGATGTGGGCTGGCTTGTTGGATTTCGATGGCTCGGCGTAATTGGTTGACTCGATCGATGAGCTCAGGGTGGGCCTTGATGAAGTCGGCTCTCGCTTGTTGGGCATCTTCGAGCTCGCCAATCTGAGCGGCGAGTCGGAACCGTTCGCCTTCGAGAGGCCGGGCATTGAGTTCGGTCGCGTGCTGCCAGGCATGCTCAGCCGCTCTCAGCCTGGCGGCACTGGTCTTGAGGTCATCGCGGTTCCGGTGTCGGGCAAGGAGTCCACGGTGGGGATCTTGGACGCGGCGGCGGATCTCTTCGTGGGCTCGGCGCGCAAGTTGGAGATCCTCGTAGCTTGTTCGAACGGGCATGTTCGCCCACCCTCCGGTACCGGTCCCGAGGTCGGCCAGGTTCTTGTCCAGGACGGCTTGCCGTTGCCTTACTTGGGCGAGCTGGTCGGTGACGTCAGGCGGGATGCTCCCCATGAGTTCTCGATGCTCGGCACGAAGCTCGGTGAGGCGCTGGGCGGCTCGAGCCTGGTCCGTGGCCCATTGCTGCCGGCGCTCGTCATCCCAGGACCAGACGAGACGATGGGCGGCCTGTGTGATGTCCGGTGCGGTGGTGTAGACGTGGCTCGCGCTTCGGGCGCGGCTCATGGCCACATAGGCGAGCTCCCGGCCACCACCGTCGTCGAGGACGTGGGCGACCTCGACCGTCGTTCCCTGGGCGCGATGACCAGTGATGGCGTAGCCGTAGGCGAGACGGTCGGCGCTGATGTCGTCGAGCCCCATCTGAAGCTGACGGCCGTCGGGGGTGATAGCGGTGAGTGTCTGGGCCTCGGGGTCGACGGCGGTTACCCGCGCAGCTTGTGAGGTGACCCAGGCGCCCTTTGGTCCGGGGGCAAGGGTGATGACCTGGTCCCCGGACCGGTAGGTGTGCCCTCCGGGTGCTACGAGCTCGGGGCCGGTGAGCCTCCCGGAGCGCTCCCACAGGTCTCGGGCGACGTTGTTGAGCGCTTCGACGTTGTCGCGTCGATAGGCGAGGAGGAGGGGCTCGCGTCCGGCGTCGATGTCTCTCGCCCAGGCACGGATCATCCCGGTCACCGCTCGCCGGCGGTCGGGCACGGGATGGACCCGGCCGTTACGGGCATACCAGCTGACGGCAGCCGCGATGTCGCCGTCTCGGAGCTCACAGAGCGCACCGCGTTCGGCGGGGTCGCTCTGGCGCAGGTTGTCGGTGAGCGCCCAGAGCTGTCCGCGATGGCGCTCGGCAAGGGCGGTGAGCGCGCCACCGGGGCCGATGGCACCGAGCTGACGGTCATCTCCTACGGCGATCAGCTTTGCCCCCGATCGCTCCACGGCGGTGAGGAGACGGGCGAGGTCGACATCTGAGGTCATGGCTCCCTCGTCGAGGATCAGCACGTGGCGGTCCGAGAGCTCCAAGGTGTTGTGCTCCAGTCGCCAGGAAAGCGAGGCGACAGTGCGCGACTCGATCCCGGCACCGTCTCCGAGGTTCTTCGCTGCTTGTCCCGAGGTGGCGGTGCCGAGCACGCTGTAGCCGGCGCTCTCGAAGCCGTCGCGGACCGCCGCCAGCGTCGTGGTCTTCCCGGCACCGGAAACTCCCATGACGAGATCGAGCCGGTGCGCACTTGTCAGGAGGCCGATGGCGACCTCGTGCTGGGTAGTGGTGAGCGGGACGCCGAGACGCTCCTCGAGGCGGGTGACAGCATCGAGCGCGACCTGCTCTTCGACTCTGGGACCCTCATCGCCGGTCAGTTGCTCGGCCAGGGTTGCGATGCGCTCCTCGTCGGCAAGGACACAGCGTGCCGTCCAGACCTGCTCCCTGCTCCCGGTCACAACCGGCATGCTGACCGCGTCGTCATTCGCCAGGACCGTCTCGACGGCCTCGTCGAGCACAGAAAGGGACAAACCGTGAAGGTGCGGGGCGGCGGCGATGATCACGTCTCCACGGGTGAAGGTCTTCTCTTGCGCCAGGCGCCCACCCGGGGCGAGCAGCTCGCCGGCGAGCTCCTCGAGGTCGGCCACCGGAAGCTGATATGAGGAACCTGCCGCCTCGATCGCGGCGACGAGATCGGCCGGGGGATGGCCAGCAACAGTCAGCTCGTCCTGCCACCGCGCCAACAGGTCCTCGACGGGGACCTCCGCCTTGCGGTCCCGGGTGGCCCGGGCCGCGACCGAACGTGACGCATACGAGGCATCGGGTCCGACCGAGGCTGTGATCTGAGCAGAGCGGGTCGAGTGCAGCTCGCAGACCTCGTCCGGGATGCCGGCGATCGCCCAGCCTCCGAGGCGTCCGGACGGGCCCGGGTCGGCGACGATCCCGTACCCGAGCTCGACAGCCTTGGCGGCAGCGGTCATACGCCCGACGGCCGTCGCCGCGTGGAGGTGGTCTCGCAAGAACGCCGTGTCGGCGCCTTTCCAACCTCCGCGGGCGTCACCCATCAACACAGCGTTCGCGATCAGGACGTGGTCATGTACCTGGGGATCGCCAGTCCGGGTCGTCGCATGCCGGGAGGTAGCCCAGATGAGACCTCCGGTGGCGACGCGGTTCTGGGCGCGTCCCCGCCGGCCACCCGTTTCGGCGACGAGACGGTCCAGGTACTCGAGGGTGGCGTCGCGCTCGGCATCGACGATCTTGTGCATGTCCTCGGCGCGACCGATCACTCCGAGCTCTGCCACTGACTTGTGAGGGGAAACCACGAGCTCGAGGCCCGGACGCAGGCAGCCGACGAGACGCCGACCGGTACGGGGGTCATGGGCGCCACCGATGCCGAACACGGCCCGGTAGTCAGCGAGGTCGACCTCGCCCTCCAGGCCGAGCAGCCCACGTCCGGAACCGCCCCAGCACATCGGAGTCTCGCCTCGCGAGGCGTAGTACTCGGCCGAGGCGGCGACCGGGTCATCGCCGCGGCCGGCGACGGTGTGCTCGTGATAGCCGACAGAGTCGGCTCCCATCATCCGCATCCACGCCACGCACACACCCCCTCCGCCAACTGGAAGTTGCAAACGTGTTCCTCTTGGTTTGTGGTTATAGCAGGTATGGATGTGAAGTAAAGAGGTTGTTTGGTGTTGGGTAGATAGAGGCTAATGAAGGTAAGTGATGGTGAATGGGAAAGTTGTTGGAGTGGGAAGATGGAGAGAGTGGATGGAGGGCGTGAAGTGGGAGGATGGAGGGTTGATGGGGGAAGAGGGAATGAGTAGAGTGGGGTTGATTGAGGGGAGAATGCTGAGGAATGGGTGAGGATGTGGGTGGGTTAGCGGTTAGTAGATAGAGGTTAATAATGGTGAAGGACGGTGAATGTCATTGAGTTTGGCTGATCGACTTGGTACGGCCGCGTTCTGGTGGTGAGCCAGGGTCTCGGTGGGGTGCGCGGCAATAGCCTGGACGCCCCAGTGCGTATTAGGTAGAGGCTCGTCACCGTCTGACACCTTGTCGGCGCCGGTCTCGTCCGCAACCAACACCACGACGCTCAAGGAGACCAATGGCCAATACCGACGCCCTGCCGCAACTCCTCACTATCGACCAGCTCGCCGAGCGGCTGGGGGTGAGCATCCGCCACATCCGCCGGCTCATCGCCGAACGAAGGGTGCCCTACTTGAAGGTCGGATGGTTGGTCCGCTTCGACCCGGCCGAGATAACGGCCTGGCTTGACCGCAATCGAGTCGCACCCTCTCGATCGGCGTAGGTCACAACGAGTCTGGGGAGTAGTACCGTCGAAACCGGCGTCGCCGACCCGCCTCTTGGTCGGCCATGTACCTCGAGTCCGCACTCTGCGGCGGACCGACACGCAATCTCGACGGACGCTTGTCGGGAGCCACGCGACGTTCGAGAACACCTGTCGAGAGGTTTCGCAGGACTGTCCCTCGGTACGTCTGTGGTCGCCGTCTCGAAGAGCCAATGCTCGCGGGTGACCATCCCGCCGTGCCGAATAGAGATCAAAGGAGCGAGAATGGCATCACTGCGGCAGAAGCCGAGCGGCGCATGGAAGCGCGTTACCGGGACGCCGCTGGGCGGTCCCACGCTCGGACGCTCCGAACAAAGAGTGAGGCTCGTCGGTGGGCTGCCGAGCGGGAGGCTGACCTCCGACGAGGCGAGTGGATCGATCCCCGCCTCGCCCGGGTGACCTTTGGCGAGTGGGCGGCCGACTACCTGACCACGATTGTTCATCTCCGAACCATTACCCGCGGCGACTACCAGCGCGTCCTCAATGCCCACTTACTCCCAGTTTTCGCGAAACGACCTATCGCGAGCATCGAGCCGATCGACGTACGCCGGTTCATGGCCGAGAAGCAAGCAGCCGGACAGGCAGCGAAGAGCCTCCAGAAGCTCCGCTTGGTGCTTCGCCAAGTCCTTGAACTGGCGCGGGCCTCCGGTGCCATCAAGAGCAACCCGTGTGACGGTCTCCGCCTTCCGAAGGCAGTGCAGATGGAGCCGACTTTCCTGAGCGCCGACCAAGTCGAGGCGCTCGCCAGGGCGACCCGACCCCCCTATGACCTGCTGGTGCGTCTGGTAGCCGCGACCGGCCTTCGCCCAAGCGAGGCGTGCGGCCTCCGTGTCGGGCGCGTCAACTTGATGAAACGCACGATGGAGATTTCCGAGGCCCTCACAGTGGTCGGCGGTCGCACCGAAGTTGGCCCCACCAAGACGTACGCTCGCCGAACCGTCGGCATCCCTCGCTCGCTCTGCGACGACCTTGGGGCGCACCTTGCCGATCGCGTCGCCACCCTCGATCGACCGCTAGATCCCGACGACTACGTCTTCACAGCTCCACGCGGCGGTCCCCTCCGTCGCGATCTCCTCTTCAAGCGATTCGTGCGGCCAGCCATCGACGCAGCGAACTTGCCCCCGAATCTGAGACTTCACGACCTACGGCACTCCTGTGCCGCCCTCCTTATCGAACTTGGCGCGCATCCCAAAGCCATACAGGAACGACTCGGTCACAGCTCAATAACGGTCACGATGGACGTCTACGGCCACCTCTTTCCTGCTATCAACGAGGCTCTCACGGACCGGCTCGATGAGATCTTCCAGGCGGCCCGGCTGAATCCGAGTGATCCCAGCCCAGGCCTCCTCCTGGCTCTACCGGAACGGTGAGGCGGCATGGTCTCTGACCGCCTCTGGCATCATGGAGAGATGGCGAAGCGACCGATGACGCTGGACGTCGACGAGGCTCTGCTTGAAGCCGCCCGTGCCGAGGCACGCCAGACCGGCCGTTCGGAGGCTGAGGTGGTCGAGGACGTGCTGCGTAAGCACTTTGAGTCGCGCCGAGTCAGCATCGTGGATGAGGTATGGGCACGCAACGCTGGTGAAGCTCTGACCGGGGACGATGCGCTCGCATTGGCCTACAAGGAGCTCGAAGCCATGCGGCGAGAGCGTGGAGAAGCCGCCAAGGCCGCGTCTTAGTGGAGCGGGTCGTTCTCGATCCCGCCGTCCTGGTCTCTGCTCTCATCTCCCCAGCTGGGCCTCCGGCGGCACTGTGGCGAGCTGTTCTCGACGATCGGCTCGAGGTCTTTGTATGTCCGCATCTGCTGGCCGAACTGGCAGGGGTCCTTGAGCGCCCCAAGTTTCGCGGCTATGTCACGATCGAGGAGGCGCAAGCCTTCGTGACAGAGGTTGCGCAGCGCGGTCGGACACTCGCTGATCCCGTCGACGTGCCCCGAGCCAGTCGGGACCCGAGCGACGACTATCTGGTGGCGTTCGCTAGGGAAGCCGGCGTACGCGCTTTGGTCAGCGGGGACGGGGATCTGACCGAGATGGTCGATCCCGATCCACCCGTCCTGACCCCGGCACAAGCGGTCGACCGGCTGCTCTGACTTGCCGTCTGACTCGCCCCGCCGACAGACCACGTACAGACCACATTCAGACCACAAACTGGTGGTCTGAAGGGGGTGATGCTGGTCTCCAGCGGTGAAGAAAAATGTGTCACTACCAGCGACTTCGCGCTTCTACCAGGGTGTGGATAACCCCGAGCGCGCAGCGTTCGGGACGCTGAGGCCGCGGGTTCAAATCCCGCCTTCCCGACCAGTATTTCCCCTGGTCACGGGCCTGAGAGACTTCTTGGGTAGATCTGCCACTAAGGCAAGAGTCCTCTCGTCGCGCCGGGCTCACGCGGCCCACCTGGCGCCGGGCCCACGCGGCCCACCCGCCGCCGGGCCCACGCGGTCCACCCTGCGCAGTCTGGGACACGCCCGGCCTGGGGACCCGGCCCACAGGTCAATTGCGGCTCACGGTGGGAAGAGAGCAAAGCGGGGGCTTGCGCCAAGGGGAATGACGCCAGACTGCGACTGGCAACTCGCCCCATTGGAAGGCACGGTCACGCCAATTGGCGAGTGCGGCAACTGCCGGCAAAGGCTGAGTGCGTGTCGGGACAGCGTCCGCCCGCTGTACGGCGCATCCGGGCCAAACCCTGCGGGCTTACTATCGGTCAACTGTGCCGAGCTCTATCGCCGAGACCCTCGCGGTCTTGCTCCTCGTTGCGACGCTCGTGTGCGCTGTCGCCCGACCCAGGGGATGGCCGGAGGCGGTGTTCGCTGTCCCGGCCGCCCTCTTGCTCTTGCTGCCAGGAGTGCTGTCGCTGAGCCAGGCCGGTACCGAGGTTAGGAGCCTCGGCCCGACGATCGGCTTTCTCGCTGCTGTCCTCGTCCTCGCGGACATGTGTGACCGCTACGGTGTGTTCGAAGCCGCCGGGGCCTGGATGGCGATCAACTCTCGTGGCAGGCCGGTCGCGCTGCTTGCCCTGGTGTTCGTGGTCGCAAGCGTGGTGACAGCCGTGCTCGGCCTTGACGCGACGGTCTTGCTGCTCACTCCTGTCGTGCTCACGACGGTGGCAAGGCTGCGGCTACGGGCCAAGCCTCACGCCTATGCGTGCACCCACCTGGCGAACTCGGCCTCGCTGCTCCTGCCCGTCTCGAACCTGACCAACCTCTTGGCCTTCCGCGCCAGCGGGCTGAGCTTCGCCCGCTTCGGGGCGATCATGGCTCTGCCGTGGTTGGCGGCGATCGCCGTCGAGTGGATCGTGCTGCGGCGGTTCTTCGCCACCGATCTTGTCGGGCGCAGTGAGATCGAGGTCGCGACACCGCTTCCGATCCCAGTCTTCGCATCCGTGGTACTGGCGCTCACCCTCGTCGGGTTCTTCGTGGCCTCGGTCTTCCATGTCAACCCTGCGTTTGCCGCACTCGGCGGCGCCGCCATCCTCGCTGTGCCGGCCCTGGTGTACCGACGCGCAAGGGTGCGCGACATCGGCCTGGCCCTCGATGTCCCGTTTCTCGCTTTCGTGCTGGCTCTCGGGCTTGTCGTCAAGGCAGTCTCACTCCACGGACTGAGCTCGCTGGTGGTGCGTGTGGTGCCGAGTGGGACATCGCTCGGGTCGCTCCTCCTCGTCGCTGCGGTCGCTGCCGTGCTTGCCAACCTCATCAACAACCTCCCAGCGGTACTGCTCCTCCTCCCGGCGGCAGCGGCGGCCGGGCCGGGGGTAGTGCTCGCGGTGCTCATCGGCGTCAATGCCGGCCCCAACCTCACCTACGTCGGCTCGCTTGCGACCCTGCTCTGGAGGCGTGTGCTGCGCAAGCGCGGGGAGGAGCTGCCCGCTTCGGAGTTCCTTCGCCTGGGCGTAGTGACGGTGCCGCCCGTGCTGCTGGCGTCGACCATTGCCTTGTGGGTATCACTGAGATTGGTGGGATGATTCAACCGGTGAGGGTCGTCGTTTGGTTGGTCGAGGGGACATGGCAAGGTTGTCTCGACGCCTCCGCCCAGATCATCCCCCCCGACGCGCGCGTCATGCTCCTTCACGTCACGCCCTCCGAAGTCGGCGAGGTCACAGAAGCTGCAACCGCCGGACTGCTCGGGCGGGCTTCTCGGACGCACAGGCCCGTCCGCCGTTTCGAAGAGGTCGCGGACCAGGAGGCCTTGGAGATCCTGAGCGCCGCGGCAACGCGGCTCGGACGGGAGAACACTGAGCTTCTTCATCTTCGGGGACGGGTTGAGCGCGAAGTTGTCGGCGCGGTCGCCGAGGGCGTGGACCTCTTGGTTGTGGCTCGCGACGGTGACCGTTCGCGTCTTGGTCCGCACAGCTTGGGTCACGCCACTCGCTTCATCGTCGACCACGCCTCTTGTCCCGTGCTGCTGGTGTGGCCGGACGAGCCACCGGGCATCGAATCGATGCCGCCGCCGGGGCACCATCCGCCGCATGGGTTCAATCGCGAGCGCCCGTAACTGGGCCATCCGCCACATGGGCCCAACCGCGAGGGGCCGTATTTGGGCAATCTGTGCCGGTTGTCTTGTAGCGCGGTCACTGCCGCCGTCAGTACGGATTCGGAGTTCGGAACTAATCGGCGAACCGCACCCGTTCAGTCGGCTGCCGCGGCCTCAAGTCCGGCGATGTCGAGCTTCACCATCTGCAGCATCGCCTGCATCACCCGCTTTCCTCGTTCGGGGTCGAGCTCTCTCATGAGCTCGCCGAGGCGTTCGGGAACGATCTGCCAGGACACGCCGAAGCGATCCGTCAGCCAGCCGCACTGCATGGCCGATCCACCCTCGAGCAGGCGCTCCCAGTAGCGGTCCAGGTCCGCCTGGCTTGTGCAGTTGACGACAAAGGAGACCGCCGGCGTGAACTGGAACATCGGGCCTCCGTTGATTGCCATGAACGGCCTCCCGTCGAGCTCGAAGTTCACGACCGCGGTGGTGCCTTCCTCGCCCGGCGCGTCGGGACCGTACTTTGCGTCCGTGACCCGCCGTGAATTCGGAAAGACGGACAGATAGAAATCGACCGCCTCGTCTGCTTGCGCATCGAACCAGAGACAGGGCGTGATGGGATTCATTCGGGCCAGCTACCGGTTCGGCGTGTGCAGATAGAACTGTGCGCCCGTCGGATCGGCGACCACAGCCACCCGACCGTAGGGGGTGTCCCTGGCGCCAATCGCGACCGAGCCCCCCAGCTCGTGCACCTTCGCGACGGCCGCGTCGACATCATCGGTGCCCCAGTAGACGGACCAGGTCGCAGGCACACCCTCCGGCAGAAATCCGGTCGCATCCATGATGCCCGCCAGCGGCTCCTCGCCGTTGGGGTCACGCATCGTCGTGTACCGGAACGAGCTCGTGTCGCTCATCACGTCGGTCTCCCAACCAAGCGCGGACCGGTAAAAGTCCACGGCGGTCACATAGTCGCGCGTGTGCAGCTCGAACCAGCTCGGCGCGCCGTGCTCGCCAAGAACCGTGAAGCCGGAAAAGGTCCCAGGCTGCCAAAGGCCGACGACTGCGCCGGTCGGGTCGACGACGACCGACTGGACGCCAAGGTCGGCGACGGCCATCGGTGGGGACACAATCTGAGCTCCGGCGGACACTGCGCTGTTCACCGTCCTGTCGATATCGTCGGTTGCCAGGTAGACCTTCCACCTGTTGTCGGCTGGGATATCGCCCATCGCGCCCATGCCGCCGGCGACGGGAACGCCGTTGCGGGTGAACATGAAGTAGCCGCCGAACTCCGGGCTCGGCTCCTGGGCTTCCCAGCCGAAGAGCTCGCCGTAGAACCTGCGGCTCGCCTCCACGTCGGAGGTCCACAAGTCGGTCCAACAGGGTGATCCCAGCGGTGCAGTGTCACGGGTTGGCATTGCGGGCTCCTTCTCGGTCTCTCGGGTGTTGACCTGACTCGGTTCGAGGGATGCAGGTTAAAGGGTCATCAGGCGTCGCCGAACACTACCGACCGTTGGTGCGCCTCCGTGCGCCGGCGCACCTCGGTGAGCGCTATCGCCGCCTCGTCCGACGGCGGGTCATCAGCGTGCCCTTGTTGCCGCCGCCCGCTCGATGCTCGTTGTCGTCTGACACCTGCACCTGGCCCTCACGCCTCGTCTGATCACCGCGATCACGCGATGTAGGGCAAAAACTGCCCTAGCGCGACCTCGTGACCAGGTCCTTCATGTTTGAGCCGCCGAAGTCGGCCAGGCAGCAAGGCCGGGAGCGGGGCGGCTGTTGTCGACCATGATCCAGCGCCACTTCAGGACGACCTAGCGTCAGGACTTTTCCGGCCCTAGGTAGCGTTGGCATGCTGGGGACAATCCCCATTCAGCAAAGTCTCGGGACCAAGGTAGAGAAACGGGCGTGAAGAAAAGCGAGTCTCCCTCTCAGCTGATAGACGCGAGAATCAAGGAGCTGGACGACTGGCGGGGCAAGATGCTGAGCCGGCTCCGTGCCTTGGTCAAGCAAGCCGATCCCGAAGTCGTCGAGGAGTGGAAGTGGAGAGGGGTTCCGGTCTGGTACCACGACGGAATGATCTGCACCGGCGAGACTTACAAGAACGTCGTGAAGATGACCTTCGCCAAAGGGGCGGCTCTCAAGGATCCTTCGGGACTTTTCAACTCCAGTCTTGACGGGAACACAAGGCGTGCCATCGACTTCCACGAGGGCGAGAAGATAGACGAGGAGGCCTTGAAGACTCTCGTTCGCGCCGCCGTGACCCTGAACAAGGCCAGAGCCAAGAGCTGATCCACGGAGACAAATGTTTCCTGAGCGGGTGTCGCTCCCTCGTCGGTCATGGTGATAGACGGCGGAGCCATTCGGCAAAGAATGGGTCTGTGACAACCAGCCCGCCCTGTCGCTGCGAGAGGGTCTCCTCGGCGCTGAGGGCCTCGATCGCACGCCGAACCCCGGGTGGTCCCGCGTAGCCGATATCTCTGGCGAACTCCGCGGTGTAGGGCTGCTCAACGCGCCGGCGCACGGCGATGCCGACGAGCACCCGGCGATGTCTGATCGACATCCTGGAGAACCCATCGGTGAAGTTCGGGTCTTCTCGTCGGACCACCCAGCTCATGCCGTCGTCGGCATCGCTGCCGGCGATCCGATCTCCGGCTCGGTCGAAGACCTCGTAGGCCAGGCGCTGGATGTCATAGGGGACAGGTCCGGCGAGCTCGCAGATGCGTTCAGCCGCTGCCTCGGTCATCTCCTTGGCACCGTGGCGCGCCCGGTCAACTAGGTAGCGAACCATCACCCGCTCGTCGATCGGCCCTAGGGCAAGGCGCTCGGCCATGTTGTAGAGCGGCGCTCCGCGGGAAAGAACAAGGGCGTCCATGAGGTGCTGGCGCGATCCAGCCAAGATGAGCGACACCTTCGGATGCTGGTCCCCAAGCGCCTTGAGGGCAGGCGCGAGCCCGCCGCCAAGCTCCGCGACCGCTTGAAACTCGTCGAAGATCAATACCGCGGCCCGCTCCTTGGCGAGAGAGGAGAGGATCGCGTACACGTCGTCCAGAACAACGATCGCATCACGCTCGGCGAGGCCCCCGAATGTGAAGCGAGGCTTGCCCGTGTCATCGAGGGTCAGAGCGGGCTGCACCCGGAGCCGTCGCAGCAGTTCGGGCAGACCCTGACGAGCCCTGCGTACCCGCCCGCCTTCGGTTGTGCAGGCCCCGGCGACGAGGCGGCTGGCGAGAACGTCAAGCCCAGGACAGTGCATCAGGTTCACGGAGATCACCGCACCGTGGTCCTCACGAACGAGTTTGGCGGCGCGGTCGATGAGCGAGGTCTTGCCGTAGCGGCGGGGTGCAGTGACGACCACGCTGATGCCGCTGACCATGCGGGACACCAAGTCGGCGACCTCGACGTCCCTGCCGATGAAATGCGGGCCACTCACCGGCCCGCCGTAGCTGTAAGGGTTCCGTGTAGCCACGCCTGCAATGATACTCCGCCCGATAACACACTCATGTATAATCGGATCGTGTGTCACGCGGGTTCTGCTTCAGGCGTGTCTTGAAAGCCGGTCTTGACGTCCAGGCCTTGGAGATTGCTGACGTTGGTCCTGACGCGGGGTCCCTGGTGGCTATATGGTGCCGACCGGGAGGTGTTCGCGATGGGCGACTTCTTCAAGGTGGTGTCGGCTGGCCCTCTGTTCTTCGTGAGTGCCTGGGTGTTGATGATCTTCGCCGGGATCGCCGGCAAGGATCTCGGGATCCACCCGATCGGTTACGTCACCGCGATGGTGGTCACCATCGGGTTGTGGTTGACGGTGGCTCCGGCGATAGGTGCGGTGTCGCGCGTATCCGTCCGCAAGGCCAGGCGCCGTTGACAGTGGCGAGCAGCACGGCTGTTCGCTGACCGGACCACAGCTCGCCTTGTTCCTCCTGTGGCGGTTGGACCGTTGGCGTGGTTTGGCAGTTGGCTCAGCCCAGGCCATGGGCGCCGGACTACGCCGGTCACCGGGCCGTTCACACGCTCTCGGCGAACGCCAGGCGAAACACCGGGTGCTTTGGCGCGATGCGAAGTAGCTCAGCATCCGAGGCAGTCGCACCGACCCCTCCGAAGAAGACACCCACCTCCGCCTTCCAGCGCTTGAGATATGCGCGCAGGACCGCGGGCTTGTCCGCGTCGGCCAACTCTGTCGCCTGGAACACCTGGATGCGCCTTCCAACCCGTAGCTCGCCACCGCCGGCGACGCGCAGGTTGCGCACCCACTGTGTCTCACCGCGAGGAGCCACCAGGTAGTGCGCGCCGGCGAAGCCGAGCAGGTTGACCGGCGTCGACTTCCACTCTCCGCTCTTGCGTCCGCGGACCCGGAGCTCGCGTGATCCCCACACGCTCACGCCCGCGTGGGTGAGCAGCGCCACGGCACGATTGAAGACGTTTCTGGTGAACCAGCCAGGCGCCTGGTACCTGCGAGGAATTCGTGGCTCGGACATGGGCCAATCTTCGCCGCGGGCACACTGTCTTGTCGATGGGCCGTGTCGCCGGCCGCCGGTCGCGCCAGGGAACGTCCGACCCGGCTCTCGATCTGACGCGAAACGGCGTCTCGTGAAGAACGTGACGTCAGCGAAGTGCCTGCACAGCAGCGACCAGGGCGTCCTCCTGGGCCCAGTTCGTCCGGAAGTGCAGGTTCGGCCCGTTCATCTGGTCGTAGTACCACCAGAGCAGGTAGATGCCGAACGTCACGATCGTGGCCACGATCCGGCCGACGTAGTTGTTCTGCCCCTTCATACGGGCCTGGTCGGGCGCCGGCAAGGGCTGGCCCAAGCGCCAGAAGATGAGCGCCAGCTCGTACTCGACGCCGACCTCGGACCGGTCGTGCTTGACGAGGTCCTGGTCCAGGAGGATGAAGGCGATGAGCTCCACGATGCCGCGGGCGACGACGGCCAGCACGACCCAAATGACGGGCTCCCGAAAGCTCTCTGTCATGCGCCGGAGCACGTTCATGTGCGCACCGGCCCGCTGGAAGGACGGGGTGAGCTCCGGCTGCAACCCGCGCCGACCGGCCTCCTCCCAAGCAAGAGCCAGGGCGGCGTCGAAGAACTCGACCCGGCGCTCGTTGTGGTCGCGCATGCGACGAACCAACTGGTAGAGGACGTAGAAGCCGTAGATCCCGAGGGTGAGGATCGTCCAGCCCAGTGCCGTCCAGTAGTTGAAGATGTAGTCGGTCTCGACTCGACGCTGCCAGGCGGCATGCATGCGATCTACCGCGGGCATCGCCGGCGGTCCCGCCATAGGGGCCGGGCCGGGTGCGGCAGGGACCGCCACGAACTGGGCGGGGTCGCCGGGCTTGGGCGGCTCACCACCGGCCGTCCCTGGGACCGGCACCGGTCGTCCCTCCTGTTCGTCATCGACCACAGCGCCTCCCGAGTCCAGGATCGGCTCGATCCTAAGACGTGGAGACTCTCCTCACAATGTGTCCTGGTGCGACGACGAGGACCTGGAGACCAAAGTGAAACAGGGCGTTCGGGGACTTGCAGGCTGCTCTCGAACGAGCGCCGGTCACGGCGGCCGTCGCTCGGGTGCCCTCAGCACGCGATGGACCGCTGGCACAATCTCACCATGACACGAACCCGCGGGCGGCTCCCACGCATCAACGCCGTCTCTCCACACCTTGAGAGGGAAGACATCCGTCGGGTCCCGCGCCAACCTCATGCGACGCGGGCCCGAGAACGAGCCGGCGCCGTGTCTAGCGCCGTGGCCGTCTTCGTGCTCTTCGTCATCCCGTTCCAAGGCTCGGGGATGCTCGACCGCGCAGGGCATCAGCCGAGTGCGACTTCGGCGGCATCGACTGCACTCTGCAGGATTGGGCAACTGGACATCGTGTACTACGGAGAGAGCGGTGCGGCGGGAACGGCGATCGCCGGGTTCAAGGTGACCAATTCCTCGAAGATCGCTTGTGACCTGAGCGGGTATCCGGCACTGGAGTTCTTCACCGGGACGACGAGCGCACCACGACCGCTAGCGGTCAACGTTTCGCACGAAGGGCCCGGAATCGCATTTGCCGCGCATCCGCGCCCGATTGTCATGGGACCGTCCGCGACCGCGACGTCGGCAGGCAAGCAAGCCGCGTTTGTGTTCACCTCGGCCGATTTTGCCTCCGACGGGAGCGACAATTGTCCACAGGTCTCCTCGATAGTGGTCCGACTGCCACAGACCGGACAGGGCACTCGTGTCTTTCTTTGGTACCCAAGCCTTGTGTGCAGGAGCCCGGCGTCAGCCGGCGTCTCGTCCTTCTTCCCGGCCAGCAGCCTCGACTCGTACACCTTGCCTGACCTCAGTCCACCCTGCACGATGTCGCACCTGCGCGTAATCGCCGGAGGAGGTGAAGCCGGGCTCGGCCATGTCGGCCTGCCCATCCTGTTTCGCAACGTGAGTGTGATCCCGTGTCGGATGCGGTCCTACCCGTCTGTTGCCCTCCTTGATGCGAGCGGACGTCGGGTGGCCACCGCCAGGGACACCCCTTCGGGCTATCTCGGCGGCCTGCCCGCCGGAGCCACGGTCCCCCCTCTTGTCAACCTCACTCTCCGGTCAGGTCGCATCGGCGCTCGTCGAGGGAGAGAACAGGACCTCAAATGGCGCGGCCTGCCCTGCATATCCGACGATCTTCGTCTCCTCTCCCGCTCTCGGTCGCGCGGTCCGCATAGAGCGTGCTTTCTACTCATGCGATCTCGAGGTGCATCCCGTCGTCCCGGGAGCAACCGGATCGCTCACACAGCCGACAGCTACGGTCCGACCCGGCTCGTCCTGAGACTTCACAGGATGCGCCCTCCCCCCATCTACAATGCTTTAGGAGCGTTCACGCGATGAGAGCCGTCGTCTACAGTGCGCCGCGACAGTTCGAGATACGGACGGTTCCGACGCCGGAGCCCGGCTCGGGAGAAGTCCGCCTCGCCGTCGAGATGGCCGGCATGTGCGGGACCGACCTCCATATCCATGAGGGGGGCTTCTTTTCGAGGTACCCGCTGACGCCCGGTCACGAGATCGTGGGTCGTGTCGATTCGCTCGGGGAGTCGGTCGACGGGCTCGCGGTGGGCCAACGGGTCGCAGCCGACAACACCGTGCTGTGCGGCTACTGCCCGTCGTGCCGGCGCGACGAGCCGCTGTTCTGCCGCAACTTCTACTCACTGGGCGTCAACGGGCCGGGGGCATTCGCGGAGTTCGTCGTCGTGCGTGCAGAGAAGTGCTTCCCGGCCGACGACCTGAGCCTGAGCACTGCGGTGATGGCCGAGCCGACCGCATGCGCCATCCACGGGATGGACGTGCTCGACCTACGACCGGGCTCTCAGGTGCTCGTGTTCGGTGCGGGCCCGACAGGACTCGTGCTGGCGCAGCTGCTCGTGCACGGCGGGGCGGCCCGGGTGAGTGTGGCAGCCCCGACGGAGTTCAAACTGGCGCTGGCTCGCGGGTACGGGGTCGACACGACGGTGCAGATGGATCGGGCGAATCCAGGAGCTTGCCTTGCCACCCTGCGCGCCGACGCGCCGGACGGCTACGACGTGGTCATCGAAGCGACAGGTGCCACTTCGGTCGGCGAGCTGTGTCTGTCGCTCGCCCGCGACGGCGGCACCATCCTCATCTACGGGATGGCCGACGAGAAGGCCGTCCTTCCCTTCCATCCCTATGAGATATTCCGCCGCGAGCTCACGGTCAAGGGCTCTTTCGCCCAGACACATTGCTTCGACCGCGCTCTTGGCGTGCTTCGGTCGGGACGCGTGCGCACCGAGGGCATGATCACCCACGAGTTCGACCTCGAAGATTACGACCGCGCGCTCGAGGCGTTGCGCGACGATCCATCCTGCATGAAGGCAGCGATCGTCCCTTGATCAGTTAGGACCTCGCCCACAATCGCCGAGCCCGAGCGGCGCCGTGAGAGCGGCACGGCGACGGTCGACTCGGGCACCTGAGTCGTTCGGCCATGCGGAGCTAGTCTCTGAATACGCTCTGGCCAGGAAGGACGTGAACAAGATGCTGGGATTGTCAAACAAAGCGGCTGTTCTTCACGGCATAGGTGATCTCCGGATCGAGGACCGGCCGGTGCCGGTTCCGGGCCCCCGCCAGGTCCTCGTACAGGTGGCCTCGGTGGGCATCTGTGGATCAGACGTCCACTACTACGAGCATGGCCGGATCGGGGACTTCGTGGTCCGCTCACCCATGGTGCTCGGCCACGAGGCCTCCGGGGTCGTCGTCGGCAAGGGAGACCTGGCCGAACGCCACGAGCTCGGCCAACGGGTGGCCCTCGAGCCGGGCGTGCCATGCGGCTCCTGCCGGGAGTGCCGCACGGGCCATTACAACCTGTGCCGCGATGTGGTCTTCTTTGCCACGCCGCCGGTCGACGGCGCGCTCGCCCGCTATGTGACCATCCACGAGAACTACGCGTTCGCTCTGCCCGACCACGTCAGCGATGATGCGGGCGCCCTTTGCGAGCCGCTGTCGGTCGGGCTGTGGGCTTGCCGCAAGGCGGAGGTGAGAGTCGGGTCCCGCGTCGCGGTCGCCGGTGCCGGGCCGATCGGTGCCGCAGTCACCCTGGTCGCCCTGGCTTCCGGGGCGACGGAGGTCATCGTCAGCGACCCGGTGCCCTCGCGTCGGTCGCGCCTTGCCGAGATCGGTGCAACGTCGGTGGTCGACACATCGTCGTCGAGCCTCGAGGAGCAGGCAGCGGACGCGGACGTCTTCATCGACTGCTCCGGGTCACCGGCGGCGATCCTGGATGGCATCCGGTGCGTACGTCCCGCCGGAGCCGCCGTGCTTGTCGGGATGTGCCCGTCTCCCGAGGTGCCATTCCCCATTGCCAGCGTTCAGAACAGAGAGATCCGCCTGACCGGTACGTTTCGCTACGCGAACACCTACCCAGAGGCGATCGCGCTCATCGCGTCGGGGGCAATCAATCTCGAACGGCTCGTCGACGCGCGATTCTCACTGGAGTCGAGCGAGGAGGCGCTCACAGCGGCGCGGCGCGATCCTTCAGTCCTGAAGCCGCTTGTCCGAGTGGCCTCGTCCTGAACACCGGCTGCACGTGCCGAGCGCCAAGAGCACCCAAAGGCTTCGATCGACGTGACGCTGAACGGCGTCTGACCCGGACACCTGCAAGCTGACCCAGAGAAGGGACATGAAGTGGCTGTGTATGCCGGCATCGAGCTCGGAGGCACGAAATGTGTCTGCGCGGTGGGCGACGGTTCGGACGATGCCTGGGTCGACACGGTTATTCCCACGACCGATCCGGAGACGACGACGAGGTCGGCTATCGACTGGTTTCGCGAGGTGGAGCGGAGCTCGGGCCCACTGGCCTCCCTGGGAGTTGCGAGCTTTGGTCCCCTCGATCTGAGAACCGGCGCCATCGCCCAGGCAACACCGAAGACAGCGTGGCGGGCTTGGCCCCTTCTGGCGAAATTCGAGAAGGCTCTCGGGGTGCCGGTGCACCTTGACACCGACGTCAACGCCGCCGCCCTGGCAGAGCAGGCCTGGGGTGCTGCTCAAGGGTGCTCTGACCTGCTGTACATCACGATCGGGACGGGGATCGGTGTGGGGGCGATCGTCAACGGGGCGCTGGTCCACGGACGGTCACATCCCGAGGCGGGTCATATGCGGTTCCCCCAGCACCCCGCCGACCGAGAGCCCGATGCTCCCGAACGGTTGTGGGCTGGGAACTGTCCCTTCCACGGCAGCTGCTGGGAGGGGCTGGCGTCGGGCCCCGCAAGAGCACGGCGATCCGCGCTCTGGGCACAGGCCGGCATGGAGCCGCCCGACGCGCTCATGCTGGAGAGCGAGTACGTCGCCCTTGGCGTCGTAAACCTCGTCTCGGTGTATCGTCCCGAGCGCGTCATCCTGAGTGGGGGTGTGCTGCACGAGACCGGCCTACTGCCCGGGGTCCGGCAGAGGACCTGCGAGCTCCTCGACCCGAGCTACTTTCCTGAGGCAAGCCAGATCGACGAGCTCGTGGTCGCACCCGCGCTCGGGGACGCCGCTGGGGTCGTCGGCGCCATCTTGCTGGCGGCGGGACTGAGACCTGGGTATCTTCAAAGCCGTCCGGTTGGTCGTCTGGTGAGTCACATCCAAACAGAATTGGCCAGGACCTAGATCTTCCGGTCCTCGGGACCGGCGGGCAATTCTGAATCGAGCTGCTCGGGAGCTGACTTGGAGGAGCGGTTGAGGTTCGGGCTTGCCGGTACGGGATACTGGGCTCGGGTCACTCACGCAGCCGTGCTGGCGCGCGAACCGGGTGTTGACTTTGCAGCTGTCTGGGGACGCGACGGTGAGAAGGCGGCCGTTCTCGGCGAGGAGGTCGGTGCCGACGCCCACACGGACTTCACCGAGTTCTTGAGCTGCGTGGACGCGGTGGCCTTCGCCGTGCCGCCGGACGTCCAAGCCGAGCTCGGCACTCGCGCCGGTGCAGCGGGCAAGCATCTGCTCCTCGACAAGCCGCTCGCGACCTCGGTTGCCGATGCCCAGCGCCTGGTCGAGGCGGTCGACCGTGCCGGGGTCTCCACTGTGGTCTTCTTCACCGGACGCTTCGCCGAGACCAACCGTCAATGGCTGGCGACGGTGGACGGAGGTGCCTGGAAGGGTGCCTGGGCGCGCTGGATCGTGTCGGCCTTCGCTCCCGGCAGCCCTTATGCCTCCTCCCAGTGGCGACGGGAGAAGGGCGCTTTGTGGGACGTCGGTCCCCACGCCTTGTCCATGCTGGAGGCCGCCCTCGGCCCCGTCGAAGCTGTGATCGGTGACGGCGGGACGGGCGATCTCGTCCATCTCATCTTCCGGCACGCGAGCGGGGCCACGAGCACCGCCTCGTTGACGCTCAACGCGCCTTTGGCCGCGGTGAGCGTGGAGCTCTCCCTCTGGGGACCGGGCGGATTGTCGGCCATGCCGCGGGGCGGCTCGACACCGCAGGAGGCGTACGCGATCGCGTTGCGCGAGCTCCTGGGCAACATCGCGACCGGCGAGCGTTCGCACCCCTGCGACGTGCATTTCGCTGCCTCGGTGGTGAGAACGCTCGCGGACGCCGAGACGCAGATCGCCTCCAGGAAACGCCCGGGAACACCGTGACGTCGATGAACCAACGAGCAGCGGGACGTGTTCGCCGGGAGCGACGGGCAAAGTGGCGGTCCGGCTTGTCGGGCCGCTCTCGCCTGCTGTTCCTCACCGCTGACGCGTGGATAGGTCACGCCATCGTGAGCGGCGGCCAGCAACCTCAGGTGAGTCTGGAGAGCACCTCGACCTCGAACGGTGCGAGCTTGAGCCGGGACAGGGCCTCGCCGGGCTCAGCTCCCCTTCGCCGGTACGATGCGGAACCGGCCGTCGCAATGCTCACCTCGACCTGATCCGGCGAAGCGTTGACGAGCACTGCCAGCTCTCCGGCAGGGGTGCGCAGGCCGCCTGTGATCACTCGCGGATCGCGGACTGAAAGTGGGCGATCGATGCCTGCCGAGGTGGCCAATGCCGAGTACAGGCGCCACGTGCTCTCCGGGTTGACCCGAGCTGCACGTGCTGCCATGTGCTCGGTCGGGTAGGTGCACAGCACCATGGCTCCGTCGCCAACCTGTCGGCGGACCAAGGCGGGGCGCCCACGCCCGTCAACCGCGACAACGGTCGCACCGGCGGGCTCGATCGGAAGCAAGGCGCGCGAGCTCTTATTGCCTGCCACCCGGAAGCGGAGCTCATCGCCAGGTGCGAGATCGCCGAAGGCTTCGGTGAAACTGAACACCACCTCGTCGTCCTCGATCGGGTCGACGAGCCCGTATCGCAGGTGGTGGCGAATCCCGAACAGCTCTCCGAGCCATGGCACCCAGGGACCGACCTGTGATGGGGCGCTGCCTGCGAAGTAGGAGAGGTACACCGTTGCCCCTCCCTCTGCCAGCTGGACAAGGCGTTTCGCCGTCGGCGCCATTAGCAGCTTCGTCGACGGGAGGAGAAAGAGCCGGGCTGTCTCGCCGAGGCCGTCGGCCTCGCGCACAAGACTGACCGGCAGGTCAGCCTCTCGGGCGGCGATGTAGGCCTGTAGGAGGTTGTCGCGGATGTCGTCGCGGTAGTCCACGGTCGTGAACGCCAAGGACCGCTCGAAGTGCTCGGGTACCACGATCGCAACCTCGCCGGCGATCGGCTCCCAGCCCGTCTCGCCGAGATCGGCGAGAAGGCGCGAGAAACGGGCGATCTCCGCCAGCTGCGGCTTCGGCTTGCCGCTCCTGTCGGTGAGGCCGAAGTGCATCTCGAAGGGGTGGTGTCGGTAGGGGTCCTGGCTCGAGAGGTCGTCGTAGTCGCAGTTGTTCCAGGCGAGCCACCCCGTGGCGCCCGCGATGCAGGCTCGTGTGCAGCACCTGGCGGTAGTAGTGGGCAGCGTTCTCGTCCGAGGCGAAATCCGAGCTCAGACCGAATTCCTCCAGCACTACCGGGCGGTCGAACGACCCGGAGAGCTCGCAGGCGAACGCGGCGGCCATCGACTGGCGCACGGGGTCGTCCGACATCGGGTAGACGTGCGGACCGATGAAGTCCACCAGGGGGGCGAGAGCCCGCAGTGAGTAGCCGTTGTCGTGGCCGGAGACCTCGATGCCCCACGCGCCGTCCCCGAGTGAGACCGGTTGGTGCCCGCCGCCGGCACGCACGGCCTGGACCAGTATGCGGGCCCACGCGGTTATCTCACCGGTCGTGGCCGGCCCACCGTAGTGGGGCATCTCGTTACTGATCAGCCAACCGACCACCGCTTGGTGCTCTGCGAAGCGGCGGGTGACCTCGGTGGCGAACCAGGCCTGTTGCGAGACGAGCCATACGTCGCGGTAGAGGTCGCGGCCCGCCCGCCACGCAGGGTCCCAGTTCTGGCCCGACATGTGGCCGACGATGAACGTGGGGATCGTGCCCAGGCCCGTCTCCACGTGGGCATCGAGGAAGTCCTCGAACCGCTCGAGCACCGACTGCTCGAGGCGTTCTGGCTCGGGCACGAAATCGGGCCAGTAGCAGAACGAGCGGGTGACGTTGCAGCCGTGCTCGGCGAGCGCCGCCAGCTCCTGACGGACGACGGCGGGGTCGTAATGACTCCACATCCGCGGCCCCCCGGTACGTGACCAGAAGTTGGCACCGATCCAGGGACGCCCCTCTAGACGTTTGTCCACTTGTCCGCCTCCCGAGCCCCCCGTCCTGCGGGAGACGCTCATACTGAACCGCTCAAGGCCACCAGCTGATCAGTCACCGCAAGAGCCTTCGACAGCTCGTGGCCGGCCGGTCGCTGCGGTGAAGACTAGCTGGCCTCTTCGCCGACTCGACGACCGTGGCCGGCATCGCGCGTCGCAAGCCGGTGAGCGGGTCCGCCTCCCGGCGTGTGGGACTTGGCCGCGGTGGGCTGCTTCATCGGTGAAGTGTCAAACACTCCAGCCAACGGTGCCGCGCGGCGAAGCAGCAACGGTGTGAGGTGGCCGGGAGGTGCTCCCACGGGTCATGAGCTGCCCGCGAGCCTCACCGGTGCGGGTGATGACGCCGTCGTCGATCAGCGCCAGGAGGGCGCTCGCCCCGTGGGCGCCCATCGCGGGAATGTCGCGCTTCACCGCGGTCAGCGGAGGGTGGACCACCTGACAGTAGATGGAGTCGTCCCAGGCGACGAGGGAGACGTCACGCGGGACCGAGAGCCCCATCTCATGGGCTGCGCCCAGCCCGGCGACGGCGAGCACCTCGCTGTCGTAGATGATCGCAGTCGGCGGGAGCGGGTCCGCGAGCAACAGGCGGGTCACCCTGGCACCGCTCTCGGCCATGAAGTCCGTCGTGACAACCCGTGGCGTGAGTGACAGCTCCGTGACGGTGGCAACGTAGGCCTCGGTACGGACCTCGGTGGAAAGGAACTCCGGGACGCCCGCGACTCGCGCTATCCGCTCGTGGCCGAGGCGTGCGAGGTAGCGGACGACGTCGACGACGGCGCCGGCGTCGTCGCTCCACACTGCCGAGAGGCTGCCAATGCCCTCGGGACCGCCGATGACGACGGCCGGGAGGCCGAGCTTCTCGATCTGCTCGATCCTCGGGTCCTTCAGGCGAGGGTCGACTACGAGCACACCGTCGACTCGCCGCTCGGCCCACCAGCGGCGGTAGACGGCCATCTCGGCCTCGACGTCGCTGGCCACCTGGAGGGTGAGGCCGACCGAGCGACTCGAGAGCTCCGTCTCGATGCCGGCTATCAGCTCCATGAAGAACGGCTCGAAGGCGAGCGTCCGAGCCGGTCGCGCCAGCACGAGCCCGCACGCTCCGGCGCGCGCCCCCGACAGGGCCCTGGCCGCGCTGTTGGGGTACCAGCCGAGATCGTCGGCGATCTTGAGGATGCGCTGGCGGGTCACTTCGGAGATCCCCGGCCGGCCGTTGAGCGCGTACGACACGGCACCCTTCGAGACCCCTGCGCGGAGCGCGATGTCGGCGATGGTCACCCGGCGGTGCGGGGTCGTCTTCTCGGTCACTGGTACTTCCTCCTGTCCGCCACCGCGTGATGGCGGCGACGCCGGTGCAATGTGCTGGGGGGCCGTCATGGCCGGGGCCTGTCACCAGGGAGGAAGGTGAAACGGGTAAGTAGGCTCTCGAGTGCATATTGGCGATCTGGCTGGCCGAGCACGGTGAGTTCGACGCCCTTCTTGAAGTCGTTGAGGCAGTCTAGCCCGATCGGGTCGATGACCCACGTAGCAGCCTGTGGGGGCAGGACGGGGCAGGAGTCGGGAGGAATGGCGGCAGCAGTGTCGCCTCCAAGCCGCCAGTCGGTCTCTTGCACCTGGCACCTCCGCAGACCGTAGGCTCTGGACCGGTTCACATGAGCGTCGGCTGGGAATGGCGCGTGAGAGGAAAGGCACACCATGGCTAACGAGACCGTCTTCAAACGCTACGCCGGCAATCCCATCGTGACCGCGAGCGCTGTTCCCCGCGCCAACACCATCCACAACTCGGCCATTGTCAAGAGGGCTGAAGGCGACTATGCGGGTGTGTTCCGCGTGGACGAGATCAGCATGGATTTCGTGCTCCACGTCGGCTTCAGCCGAGACGGGATCCATTGGGACATCGATCCCGAGCCGGCCCGAATTACGAGCAATGACCCCGACGTCTTCGTCACCAACTACAGCTACGACCCTCGCCTCACGCTGTTGGAAGGCACCTACTACCTGACTTGGTGCAACGCCGGGCCCCAGGGCCCGAAGATCGGGGTTGCCACTACCAAGGACTTCAAGACCTTCACCCAAGGTGAGGACCTGCTGCCCCCGGCCAATCGCAACTGCGTCGTCTTCCCCCGCAAGATCAACGGGAAATACGCCATCCTCCATCGGCCCTCCGACCGGGGCCACACGCCGTTCGGCGACATCTTCTATGCGACCAGCCCCGACTTCGTGCATTGGGGCTGCCATCGGTTCGTCTTCGGGCCGGCAGGCGGCTGGCAGAGCCTGAAGACCGGGCCCGGTCCCGCACCCATCGAGACCGCAGACGGCTGGCTGCTCATCTACCACGGCGTGTGGCGAAGCTGTAA
This sequence comes from uncultured Acidimicrobiaceae bacterium, assembly GCA_963727645.1. GTDB lineage: Bacteria > Actinomycetota > Acidimicrobiia > Acidimicrobiales > Bog-793 > Fen-455. Next base: position 169,920 of record CAVSHA010000014.1, on the reverse strand, counting down.
TGGCTACCTGTACTACATCGGCGGCGCGCTCTTGGACCTGGACAAGCCCTGGGAGGTTCTCTACCGCACCAAGGACTACCTGCTCGCTCCAACCGAGAGCTACGAAAGAGTCGGTGACGTCCCCAATGTGTGCTTCCCCAGCGCGGCTGTGATGGAGCCGGACGAGACGCTTCGTCTCTACTATGGGTGCGCGGACACGTGTATCTCGATGGCCGAGGCCAAGCTGTCTGACGTGGTCGAATTCGTCAAGACCCACAGCTTCTGATCCCGCAGCGTTGTGGCGGCACCGCTCTAGCCCGGCATTCGACCTGACTCGGCGGCCCGCAGGAGGGCCTCCTCGTAAACGCGGGCGAGACGATCCCAGCGCTCGTTCGCCGCGTGGTCGATCTCCTGGCGGCTCGAGTCCGCGTCGAACCAGGCGACCGTTTCCAGAATTCCTGCCGAGAAGGGAACCGTGGCCCTGTAGCCGGGCACGAGCCTGCGCAGCTTCGCGTTGTCGAACACCGTGCTGTACGCCTTGTCCCCCCACAAGTTGCCCTCTTCCTCGGCGTCCGACGCCACGATGGCGTCGCTCGGGACGTGCAGGATCCTCGGCTCGGCACCCGCAGCCCTGCCCACGAGCGCGTAGATCTGGTTCCAGGTGAGGTTCTCTTCGGATGTGATGTGAAAGTCCTGGCCGATGGCGTCAGGATGCCCGAACAGGCCGATCAGCCCCCTGGCGAAGTCGCTGTTGTGGGTCAAGGTCCACAGGCTGGTCCCGTCACCAGGGACGATGATCCTCGCTCCCCGGCGCATCCGGTCGATGATCGTGAACGGCTTCTGCCAGCTTCCGATGACAACGGGGATCTGCGAAGGCCCGTATGTCAATGACGGCCTGACGATGGTCGCCGGGAATCCCGCTGCAGCATGGGCCCGCCGGAGAACCTCCTCGCACGCGATCTTGTCGCGCGAATACTGCCAGTACGGGTTCACCGTGGGCGTCGACTCGGTGATCATCCAGTGTGAAGGAGGTTTCTCGTAGACCGATGCCGAGCTGACGAACACGTACTGTCGTGTGCCGGCGAAGACCCGGATGTCCTTTTCAACCTGGTCCGGCTGGTAACCGACCCACTGGACGACGACGTCGAAGTCGCGCCCTCCCACGGCCGCCCGCACCTGGTTCTCGTCGGTGGCATCGGCCGTGAGCACACGCTCCGGAGCGACGACCGTCTGGAGCTTGGACTGGCCGCGGTTCAGGAGCCACAGCTCATGACCGGCGGCCACAGTCGCGTCAGAGCACGCCGTGCTTATGAGGCCCGTCCCGCCGATGAACAAGATACGCATGTAGCCGGCTCCTTGGCCTGTGAGGGATGTGCCAGCAACCTTAAGCCGTCGCATCGAGGAAAGACGGCAGCGGGAAGGTCTGGATGCTCGGGCTCGGGCCGGTGAGCCCACGTTTGAGACTCGCGGAGAGTGCCGACGGTTGGAGATGGCACGCGGTGGTACTGCCTGCCTCGAGCTGAATTCTGGCTGCTGCCCGCAGCCGACTCGCGTCGACCCGGACACGGGCTCCGGTCCCGCCCTCCTTCATGCCCGCTCCTGGTCACCGCCGCGACTGCAAGTGTGATGCCCGGGGCCGGGACCACGGTGTCCTGCTTCGGGAAGCGCCCGGGCGTGCCCGAAGGCTCCGTGGTGCGCGCAGACCTGGGCGGCGACGGACATGGCCGAGCTCATCAAGGTCTCGAGATCGTCACCGCGCAGTACTCCTGCGAGAACCGTGCCGATCACCGCGTCGCCGGCTCCCAGGGTGTCGAGCGGCTCGACCGGACCGGCCCCGAGGTGGACGGCTTCGCCCCAGGCGGTCGAGATCGAGGCGCCTCGAGGGCCCTCGGTCACCAGCACGATCTCCGGTCCTGCTGCCAGCGCCCGCCTTGCGAGATCGTCCACACCGATCGGGTCGAGGCCGGTTCCCGAGAAACAGGCCATCCAGATCTTGTCGAGCAGGGGTTCGCAGTACCCGCGCGGCCGGTCGGAGAAGTCGAAGGACAGGCGGGCGACGCGCGACATGTCTTGCAACTGCACCTCGGTGCCGCTGCGGGCACCTGAGTGGATGCAGTCGAACTGGGCGAGATACTCGAGGTCGGCATCGTCGAGGCTGAACCGGGACACGCCGAGGTCGTAAGCCACAAAGCGCCGGTCACCTCCATGGAGCTCGACAACCGAGTAAGCGTTCGGTCCCTCGATGATCCTGAGGCGGTCGGTCCTCACATCTTCGTCATCGAGCGCCGCCTGGATGGCGAGCCCAGCATCGTCGGTGCCGACCGCACCGACGTAGGCCGCCTCGACGCCGCCCCTGCGAGCGGCCACCGTGACGTTCAAGGCGTTCCCGCCCGGGAACAGACAGCCCAGCGAAGGATAGATGTCGGCCACGTTGTCGCCGACCGCCGCCATCCGCCTCAACGGGCAACCAGCGAGGTCACTCAGGGCACGACGAGAATAGGGAAGCGGCCCCGCGCCAGCAGCTGTCGTGGGACACCGCCGAGATGGAGAGCTGGGTGGGCCGAACGTCCCACGACGACGAGGTCGGCTTTGCTGTCCTCCGCTAGGAGCTCGAGCTCGGCGGCAATCTCCCCGCTTCGACAGGTGAAGTCGCCGCGAACGCTTGCCTGGCCCAGTTCCTGGGTCACGAATTGTGCGAGCTGCTCGTCGCTTTCGGCATCACCGACGAGCGGGACGGGCGCAAAGAACCCGCCGAGGGCGGCCGCCCCAGGCACGTGGGAAACGAAACAGGCGTGGACGCGGCCCTGCTCGCGCACCGCCAAGCCGACAGCCATTGCGAAAGCGCGGTAACTCGGTGCCGAGCCGTCGATCCCGACGACGATGCTCCTAATGCCCATGCCCTACTCTCGCGCGGCGGGCGCCGTGGAGCCGGGAAGGGCCGTCCCGATCAGCTCACCGGGTGGTTGCGCGGCCCCGTCCTGGGCGGCTGCCCCGTCCGCGCCATTGCCCTGAGCCGCGCCAGCGAGCACGTCCTGGGCGGCTGCCCCGTCCGCGCCATTGCCCTGAGCCGCGCCAGCGAGCACGTCCAGGACGGCCTTGCCGTCGCCACCGTGGTGGATCCTTAATCCGTGACCGTGGTGCATTCGTGCCTTTTGGGCAATCGACTCCTCGTCCACGTGGATGAACTTCTCACCCCGCAGCGCCGAGGCGATGGCGGCGATCACGCTCATGATGACGGCGAAGCCGAGGATGAGCATCAGGGCGTTCTTGAACGGCGTACCGATGAGCTGGGGGAAGAACGCCCGGCCGGTGATGGCGGCAGCCTGGCCGGGAGCGAGATGGCTGAGCACGGCCGGGCCGAGCAGGCTCTTCAGCGGGTTGTAGCCCAGGAAGGCAGCGAAGATGTAGCCGAGGGGCGGCATGTGGGAAAGCTGGGTGGCGGCCGCCACGGGGACACCGTGCGCGAGGAGGCCTTTGTACATCGCCGGAGGCACCCTGGAGTTCAGCCCGACGACGAGCAGCGTGAAGAAGAGCCCCATCGACAGCGGCAGCCCGGTCTGAGCGAACGTGACCCTCATCCCAGAAGCCGCCCCGCGGTGGCGAGCGGGGACCGAGTTCATGATCGACGCCGTGTTCGGCGAAGCGAACAGGCCCCCGCCGATCCCTGAGACGAGCATCACCGTCGCGAAGGGCAGGTAGGAGAAGTTGGCGGGGAAGGCCATCATCACCGCGTACATCGCCCCCGAGAGCAACATCCCGGCCGTGGCGAAGGGCCGGGCGCCGTAGCGGTCCGACAGCCTGCCGGAGATCGGCCCGGAGACCACGAAGCCGATCATGAACGGGATCATGTAGATCCCGGCCCACAAAGGGGTTCTTGTGAAGCTGTAGCCGTGCTGGGGCAGCCAGATGCCCTGGAACCAGATCATCAACATGAACTGGAAGCCGCCCCGCCCGACTGAGCCGAGGAAGGACGCTGCATTGCCGGCGGTGAACGCCCGGATGCGGAACAGCGACAGGCGGAACATGGGATCGTCCACCCTCATCTCGACGACGACGAAGAGGACGAGACACGCCAGACCCCCGAACATCATCTCCAGCACGAAGGGATTCCCCCAGCCGGTGAGGGAGTGGCCGTAGGGCTTGATGCCGTAGGTGGCGCCCGTGAGGATCATGGCCAGGCCCGCGGCGAAAGAGAGGTTCCCCAGCCAGTCGATCTTGGCCTTGATGCGGACGCCGATCTCCTTCAGCTTCAGGTACGCCCAGATAGTTCCGAAGACCCCGACGGGAACGTTCGCGAGGAACACCCAACGCCAGCCCACCTGTGAAAGCAGCCCACCGACGACGATGCCCAGGAAGGAGCCGAGGATCCCGGCGACCATGTTCATCCCGAGGGCCAACCCGAGCTGCTCGGAGGGGAAGGCGTCGGTGATGATGGCTGCCGAGTTCGCCATGAGCAGCGCTCCCCCGATGGCCTGGAACATCCGCAGGATGACGAGCTCCAGGGCCCCGGCCGAGCCCGTGCTCCAGACGAGCGACAGGAGGATCGCCCCGACGGTGAACCAGGCAAAGCCGAGGTTGTACATCTTCACCCGGCCGAACATGTCGCCGATGCGCCCCACGGTCACCACCACGGCGGCCGACACCAGCATGTAGCCCATCATGATCCAGAGCAGGTAGGGGAAATTGGCCGGCTGCAGCGGGTTCAGGCGGATGCCCCTGAAGATGACCGGCAGGGCGATCATGAGGCTGGTCCCGTTGATCGTTGCCAGCAGCACTCCGATGGTGGTGTTGGAGAGGACGACCCACTTGTAACCCGGCCCCACGGCCGTCGAGCGGGTCGGCGTCAGTACGCTCACGTTCGGGTCTCCTTCGATTGGTGGTCTTCGGCTGTCGCCCCAGGCGTCTCGTCCTTGCACTCGGTCGCGAACGACTCGAGCAATGTCACAGCCCTTTCGAGAGCCAGCCGGTCGGCCTTGCCGAGGGCGTTTACGTGCCCGGCGAGCCAGGCATTGCCGATCCGGGCGCGCCGCTCGAGCAGTTCCGTACCTTTCTGCGTGGACAGGAGCTGCACGCCCCGACGGTCGGCGGGGTTCGCCCGGCGGGTGATGAGGCCGGCCTCTTCCAGCCTGTCGGCAAGGCGGGTCGCGGCCGGGGAAGGCAAGCCCTCGATCTCGGCGAGCCGACCAACGCCGAGCGGGCCGTTGCGAACCACGGTGGCGAGCGCGGAGAACTGGGTGATGGTGAGCTCGGACGGGTCCATCCGGCGCAGCTGACGGGAGAGGCGGACCATCGACAGCCGCAGCCGGGCGGCCAGCACATGAGGAGCGCTGGAACTGCCTTGCGCGCTCGTCATCTCGCTCATCGCACTGACGCCTCTTTCATGAACCGGCCAGCTGCCGGAGCTGTCCCGCATCGGCCACCTCGTTGGCCGAACCGCCGGTTTCTAGCTAATGTGCCGACATTACTATATGCCGACAGCATCGATCGAGACTCCGGGACACGGGCAGGTGAGCGCTGAGAGGATCACGGTCGACCGCAGATGGACGGTGGACCCGTGAGTGAGTCGGAGCCGTTCGTCGTCATGGCCAAGCCAGTGGGGCCGATCTGCAACCTCGATTGCGGCTACTGCTACTACCTGGGCAAGACCGGGCTTTTCCCTTCGGGAGAGCATTTCCGGATGAGCCCGGAGGTGCTCGAGGCGTACATCTCTTCCTTCATCGCCTCCAGCCCTGGGCCGGTCGTGCACTTCGGCTGGCACGGCGGCGAACCGACCCTGGCCGGGGTGGAGTTCTACCGCCAGGTCCTGGAGCTCCAGCATCGGTACCTGCCGGAAGGCTGGCGCTGTCTCAACAACATGCAGACGAATGGGACGCTGCTCAACGAGCGGTGGTGCACGTTCCTGGCTGAGCACCGTTTCTCAGTGGGGCTCAGCATCGACGGCCCGGCAGTCCTGCACGACGCTTCCCGCCCGGACCGGCACGGCCGGCCCACCCACGAGCGGGCTCTGCGGGGGCTCGCTCTGCTCCGCGCCGCAGGCATCGAGCCTGACGTGCTCTGCACCCTGAACGCGTTGACGGCGGCTCACCCCAGGGAGGTCTACCGGTTCTTCGTCGACCAGAGCGTGCAGTGGGTGCAGTTCCTCCCCGTTGTGGAGAGAGCGCCCGGCGGTGGTGTGTCGGAACGCTCGGTCACGCCCGAGGCGATGGGGGAGTTCCTCTGCACGGTCTTTGACGAGTGGGTCCGCCACGACGTCGCGCGCATCGGCGTGCAAAATTTCCTCGAGTGCTTCCTTGTCGTCTCCGGAAAGCCGGCCAACCTCTGCGTGATGTCCCGGACATGCGGACGGGTCCTCGCCATGGAGCATGACGGGAGCGTCTACTCCTGCGACCACTACGTCGATGCCGGCCATCGTCTCGGCGAGGTGACGAGCGACGGACTTGCGACCCTTATTGGGTCGCCTGCCCAGATCGCCTTCGGCGAGGCCAAGCATGACGCCTTGCCGGCCTACTGCCGGGAGTGCCCGGTGGGCTTCCTATGCCACGGGGGCTGTCCGAAGGACCGCTTTGCCACCACGCCAGACGGCGAGGATGGCCTCAACTACCTTTGTGCCGGTTACCGGCGCCTGTACAGCCATCTTCTGCCCTACCTCAAGCGCATGGCGGCCCTGGCCCGTCAGGGGCGGCCGATCTCCGAGATCACCGCAGAGCTGGAGGCCGCCGAGCACGAGGACCGGGCGCGGTGGCGGTTGACCGGGCGCAACGACGCCTGTCCCTGCGGGAGCGGCCGCAAGTACAAGCAGTGCTGCTTGTTGACGAGACGGCGGTGAACGACAAGAGGTCGCCGATGCCAGACTGGCAGGCGACGTCAGACCCAGCGGCTAGACCGGACGTCGTGGCTGAAGAGCGCGCCCGCCGGGTCATGTCCTTCGATCGGGTTCCTCGCTTGGTCTTCTGGGAGACGACCAAAGCCTGCCCGCTCGCGTGTGTGCACTGCCGGGCGGTCGCGCAGTGCGACCCGGCACCGGACGAGCTCAGCACCGAAGAGGGCAAGGCCATCATCGACGAGCTCGCGGGCGCCGGCCGGCCGGTCCCCGTCCTGATCCTGACAGGCGGTGACTGCCTGCAGCGGCAAGACCTCGACGTGATCACCGCGTACGCGCAGAGCTTGGGCGTCCCGGTCGCCATCTCGCCTTCGGTCTCTCCCAGCTTGAACGCCGCCAAGCTTTCGATGCTGCACGCCAACGGGGTGCGGACGGCGTCGCTCAGTCTGGACGGTGCGCTCGCCGACACCCATGAACAGGTTCGCCAGATCCCCGGTCACTTCGACGAGACGATTCGCGCGATCGGCCTGCTCAAGGAGCACGGATTTGCAGTGCAGGTCAATTCGGCTGTCATGGCGCAGAACGTCCGGGAGCTCGCCGACCTGGCGGCGCTGCTCGTCCGCCACGGAGTGAGGACATGGGAAGTGTTCTTCCTCATCGGTGTGGGACGCGGGCACGCGGTCGCCGAGATCGAGAACGACGAGTACGAGGACGTCTGTCACTTCCTCGTCGACGCCGCCCAGTACGGCATGACGGTGCGGACCGTGGAGGCGCCTTTCTTCCGCAGGGTGCGCGACTGGCGATCCAAACAGACCAACCCGAGCATCGACCCGGCAGTCGAGTTCGGGCTGGGTCCGCTCTACCGGGAGCTGCGTGCACGCCTTCGCGAGCAGATGGGCGAGCCGACCTCCCCGGTGCTGGCGCCGACGGCTGCGACTCGTGACGGCAAGGGCATCGTGTTCGTGGCCCATGACGGCCGGGTCTACCCGGCCGGCTTCATGCCTCTTTCGCTCGGATCGGTGCGCGACAAGGGCGTGCTCGAGATCTACCGCGACGACCCGGTGTTGAACGCGATCCGCAACGCGGAGTTCCCAGGGCGCTGCGGGCGGTGCGAGTACGCCGATGAGTGCGGGGGCTCGAGGGCACGGGCCTACGCCGCCACTGGCGACCCCCTCGCCGACGACCCAGCTTGCCGATACCTTCCCTCGTAGGCGACACTCGCGAGGTCGTCGCGCGCTGAGCGACTCGTTTCGAATCGAAGGAGACCGAAGATGGGCGTAACTGTTTCAGGCGTCAAAGCCGTGGAGATTCTCGACTCCCGGGGCAACCCGACCCTGGCGGTGACGGTGACGCTCGGCGACGGCACCATCTCACGCGCAGGCGTACCGTCCGGCGCGTCGACGGGCTCGCGCGAGGCAGTCGAGCTCCGGGACGGCGACCCGGCCCGCTACGGGGGCAAGGGCGTTCTCGGGGCCGTTGGAGCCGTCAACGGCGAGATCGCCGATGCGATAAGTGGACGGACGTTTGCCGATCTCGCGGAGCTGGACGGCACCCTGATCAAGCTCGACGGCACCGAGAACAAGGGCCGGTTGGGCGCAAACGCCATCGTCGGGGTGTCCATGGCTGCAGCTCGGGCGATGGCCGCCTCCGCCGGAGTGCCGCTGTGGCGCTCCCTCAACCCCTCAGGGGTGACGCCCCGGCTCCCGGTCCCTCATTTCAATGTCCTCAACGGCGGGGTTCACGCGCCGAACAAGCTGGACTTCCAGGAGTTCATGGTGGCCCCGCTGGGCGCTCCGAGCATGGCAGAAGCCGTGCGGGCCGGTGCCGAGGTCTACACCGCGTTGCGCAAGCTGCTCGTGGGCAAGGGGTTCGCGACGGGGCTCGGCGACGAAGGGGGCTTCGCTCCGGAGATCGATGAGCCCGAGGAGGTCCTCGGCTTGATCGTCCAGGCGATCAACCAAGCCGGCTACCGCCCCGGCCGCGACGGCGTGGCGATCGCTCTCGACCCGGCTGCGAGCGAGTTCTTCCGCGACGGCAGCTACCACGTGGCCGGGCAGACCCTCTCGAGCGAGGACATGATCGACCGTTACGAAGCGATCATCGGCGACTTCCCGGTGTGGAGCCTGGAGGACGGCTTGGCGGAAGGTGACTGGGACGGCTGGATCCGCCTCACCGAGCGACTGGGTGAGCGCATCCAGATCGTGGGCGACGACCTGCTTGTGACCAACCCGGTGATCATCGCCGAGGCGATCAGGCGGCGAGCGGCGAACTCTGCGTTGATCAAGGTCAACCAGATCGGCAGTGTGACCGAGACGCTGGCCGCGATGGCGGCGTGCAGGCAAGCCGGCTGGGCGCAGATGGTGTCGCACCGCTCGGGCGAGACCGAGGACACCTTTATCGCCGACATGGTGGTCGGTTCCGGGTGCGGCCAGCTCAAGACCGGTGCACCGGCACGTGGAGAGCGGGTGGCGAAGTACAACCGCCTCATCGAGATCGAAGCGGCCGAGCGGCTGCCTTACGGGCTCGCCGGCTGACCTCGGACGGGCCGGCGCCGGTGGTGTCGGCCCCTCGAAGCTCTCCGGCGGTCGTGAGGTCGTAGTTGTCCGCGTACTCTGTCCGAACGTGACAGAGGTTCATGTCTTCCTGGTCCGGCACGGCGAGACGGCGCTCAATGCCGCCGGCGTTCTCCGCGGACAACTCGACGTTCCACTGAACGAGACCGGTGAAGCCGAGGCCCTGGCGCTCGGCGAGCTGTTTCGTGGAGTACCGCTGAGCGCGGTCGTGTCGAGTCCGCTCAGGCGAGCGGCCGATACCGCACGCCCGATCGCCTCGAGCTCGGGGGCACCGGTTGAGATCGACGACCGGCTGAGTGACCGTTACTACGGCAAATGGGCTGGGCACTCGCTCGAGCAGGTTGAGGAAGAGTTCGGATCGGTCGACGCCGCCCCCTTTGTCGAACCACGGCGACTTCTCGAGGCCAGGGCCGTAGAGGCCTTCCTCGGCGCGGCCCAGCAGCTCGGCGCGGCCCAGCAGCTCGGCGTGGTGCTCGTTACTCACGATGCCGTGATCCGGGCGCTTCTTGGCCGGTTCCTGCTTGCTTCGAACACGGCTGCCGTCGACCTCCCAACCGGGTCCTGGTCGCAGCTCGTGTCGACCCCAACCAGAAGATGGACGGCTCTGCATCTCGGCGAGATCCCGGCGAGCGGGCGCCGGCCGACTCTCTCGGCTCGACCGAGCCGCCACCGACAAGGCACCGAGCAATTGACGCTTATCGAGCCCCGGTGGACCCACGTGGCACTGCCGTGCAGCGACATAGAGCGGTCCGTCGAGTTCTACACGACCATGACTCCGCTCGTGGTCGTCGCCCGGAACGAGGACGAGAACGGACGGGGTGCATGGCTCTCGAATGACCGGCAGGTCGAGACACCGTTCGTGCTCGTGCTCGCCGAGTTCCCACCGGCGGTCGCCCGGCAGTTCGGCCAGACCCCGGGTGAGCCGGTCCCGGTGCTTGCACCGTTCGCCCATATCGGCATCGAACTTCCGAGCCGAGCGGACGTGGACGCGGTCGCCGAGAAGGCCCGCATCCTCGGCACGCTCGAGTGGGAGCCGCGCCAGATGGCGCCGCACATCGGCTACATCTGCTCGGTACGTGATCCCGACGGGAACATCGTCGAGTTCTCGCACGACCAGAAGGTCTTCAGTACCGTCAGGCAACTCTGGGACGAGCCGGGCGAAGCGGACGAGTCTTGACCCTTGCGCAGGACACGGGACTGCACTGCAAGCACGCCGGACGGTTCCTCACCCTTGCGCAGGGACACAGGACTGCACTGCAAGCACGCCGGACGGTTCCTCAGGACGCCCCCGGCGTAGGCTAGGTCCGTGCTGCGCCTTCTGACCGCGGGCGAGTCCCACGGGCGTGCGCTCGTTGCCGTCATCGAGGGGCTTCCTGCCGGATTGCCGATCACTGCCGACGAGATCTCAGGCGAGCTTGCCCGCCGCAGGCTCGGCTTCGGGCGAGGTCCACGTCAGCGTTTCGAGACCGACGAGATCAGCATCCTCGGTGGCGTTCGCCACGGGCGCACCTTGGGGTCGCCGGTCGCGATCGAGATCGCAAATGCCGAGTGGCCCAAGTGGCAGGCGGAGATGTCCCCTGAGCCCGGGCATCCCTCGCGTCGGCTCACACAGCCCCGACCGGGTCACGCGGATCTCGCCGGCATGCAGAAGTACGGGTTTGATGACGCCCGTGACGTGCTCGAGCGCGCTTCGGCTCGTGAAACGGCTGCGAGAGTGGCGGCGGGCGCGTGCGCCAAGGCCCTCCTGGCACAGATCGGTGTCGCGATCGTGAGCCATGTCGTCCAGATCGGCGGCACGGACGCGCCGGCAGGGCTGCGCCCGCTGCCGCACGACCTCTCGACGGTCGATGCGTCGCCGGTGCGGTGCTTCGACCCCTCGACGGAGGCCGCCATGGTCGCCGAGATAAAGGCCGCAGCCAAGGACGGGGACTCACTCGGTGGCACCGTCGAGGTCGCGGCTTACGGGGTACCGGTCGGCCTGGGAAGCCACGTCCACTGGGACCGCAAGCTCGACGGCCTCATCGCCCAGGCGCTGATGAGCATTCAGGCGGTGAAGGCCGTGTGGATCGGCGAAGGCTTCGATGTCGCACGCCGCCGGGGATCTGCCGGTCACGACTCCATCTTCTTCGATGCTGCTTCACGCGAGTACAAGAGAGAAACGTCGCTGGCCGGCGGCATCGAGGGCGGCATGTCCACGGGGGGCCTTCTTCTCGTAGGCGCGTCCATGAAGCCGCTCGCCACGCTGAACCGCCCTGTGCTCAAGACCGTCGACGTGCTGACCAAGGAGGAGACCGTCTCGTTCAAGGAGCGCACCGACGTCACCGCCGTACCCGCCATGGGCGTGGTGGCAGAAACGATGTTGGCCCTCGTGCTGGCGTCCGAAGCGCTTCGCAAGTTCGGGGGAGACAGCGTCTCCGAGCTCACGCGCAACCACGCTTCGTACCTCACCGAGGTCCGCAACGAGCATTGGCCGAGCGCGGTAACCGATTGACACCCGAGCAGGGGATCGTCCTCGGCGTTGCCGGCTTCCTCGGGGGCACGGTGAACAGCGTCGCCGGGGGCGGCTCGCTCATCTCCTTCCCCGCTCTGCTTGCCGTGGGCTACCCCGGTGTCACGGCGAACATGACCAACACAGTCGCGCTCTGGCCGGGCTACGTGGGCAGTTCGGTCGCCTACCGCCGGGAGCTGGAGGGCCAGCGATCCCGGGCGATGGCGCTGGCCGCGACCTGCATCGTCGGTGGCGTCGTCGGATCGGTGTTGTTGCTCACGACGCCTGCGACGGTCTTCAAGCGGGTCGTGCCCTGGCTGATCCTCCTCGCGTGCGCCCTTTTCGCCCTTCAGCCACTGGCCAGCCGCGCGCTCGCAAGAGGGCAGGCCCAGTCCAAGGAGCACCGCTCACCCGCTCTGCACGTCGCGGTCCTGCTTGCCGCGATCTACGGCGCCTACTTCGGCGCGGGGCTCGGCATCGTGCTCCTGGCGATGCTCGGGTTGGCGATCCCTGACAGCCTGCAGAAGCTGAACGGCCTGAAGCAGGTCCTTTCCGTCGTAATCAACTCAGTGGCCGTCGTCGCCTACGGGGTCTTCGGTTCCGTCGCGTGGACTGCGGTCGCCGTCATGGCTGTGACCAGCCTCCTCGGCGGCCGCCTGGGCGGCGGCTTTGCCCGTCGGCTGAGCCCGATCCTGCTGCGTGTCCTTGTTCTCGGCTTCGGTGTCGCGGTCGGCTGCATCCTCCTCGCCCGGCAATGACACCGGCGCAGGTGGGTTGGTACGCTCCCGAGCGTGTTCACCGGCCTGATTGAAGAGATGGGTACCTACCTTGACCACGACGGGGACCGGTACCGGATCAGGGCGTCGCTCGTGCTGCAGGACGCCAAGGTCGGCGACTCCATCTCGGTGAGCGGGTGCTGTACGACAGTCGTCGCCTGCGATGCCGGGATCTGGGAGACGCAGCTCACGCCCGAGACCCTCAGCCGGACGACCTTCGGTCTCCTGCAGCCCGGTGATGCGGTGAACCTCGAGCGGCCGGTCCGGTTGAGCGACCGCCTTGGCGGGCACGTCGTGCAGGGTCATGTCGACGGCATCGGGGAAGTGACAGCTGCGGCGCCGGATCTCAAGGTCCGGATACCGCGGGAGCTGATTCGCTACTGCGTGGAAAAGGGCTCGATCGCTGTCGACGGAGTGAGCCTCACGATTTTCGACGTCGACCAGGACAGTTTCGCCGTTGCCGTGATCCCCCACACCTCGGAGGTGACGACACTCGGCCGGCGCATGCCGGGCGACAAGGTGAACATCGAGGTTGATATTGCCGCCAAGCAGATCGAGAAGCTGCTGAGCCCCTATCTCACGAAACTGATGTGACGATGGCCGGCCGCGCAGCCGCCCGACATTAGCGAGCTACGGCACCCAGGCACAAAGAGCCGAGAGACACCTTCGCCCGCTGCCCGACGATGCGCCCGCGGGGCGGCGCCCGTCGCCGCCCGGCGTCCGCCGTCGGTGCCCGCCGCAGCCCGCGCGCAGCCCGCCGCAGCCCGCGCCACCCGCGGTGGCCCACCGCAGCCCGCCGTCCGCGGCCGTCAGGCGATTCCGGCCAGGACTTCAGCGATCTGCACGGCGTTGAGCGCAGCGCCCTTGCGAAGGTTGTCCCCGACGACGAAGAGCGACAGCCCGTAGGGCACCGTCGCGTCTTGTCGCACCCTTCCCACGAGCGACATGTCACCACCCGCCGCGCCGAGCGGCGTCGGGATGTCGCACATCTCGACGCCCGCCGCGCCCTCGAGGGCGGCGAGCGCCTCTTCTACGCTGAGCGCTCGTTCGAACTCGAGATTGAGCGCCAGGCTGTGCCCGGTGAAGACGGGCACCCGGACACAGGTGCACGAGACGAGGAGGTCGGGAAGAGCCAGGATCTTCCGGCTCTCGTCCCGGAACTTCTGCTCTTCGCTGGTCTCACCGCTCCCGTCGTCGACCATGTGACCGGCCAGCGGGACGACATTGAACGCAATCGGTGCCGGGAACTTGACCGGCGCCGGCAGGTCGACGGCCTTGCCGTCGTGTGCAAGCGCCGCGGCGCCGTCCGCCACCTTACGGACCTGCTCGTCCAGTTCGGAGGTCCCGGCCAGTCCGGCCCCGGACACAGCCTGATAGGTCGAGGCCACGACTCGGCGGAGACCTGCTCTCTCATCGAGGGGCTTCAGCACGGGCATGGCGACCATGGTCGTGCAATTCGGGTTGGCGACGATCCCTTTCGGTATGGAGTCCAGTGCTGCGCGGTTGACCTCGGGGACGACCAGGGGAACCTCAGGGTCCATCCGCCACGCCGACGAGTTGTCGATGACGATGGCCCCGGCGGCGGCCACCCGGGGAGCGAGGTCCAGGGATGTCGCGGCGCCGCAGGAGAACAGCGCGATGTCTATCCCCGCGAAGTCGGCACCGACGACATCTTCGACTACGACTTCGCCGCCGTCCCACGAAAGTGTGCGACCTGCCGATCTTGCGCTCGCGAAGTAACGCACGCTCTCCGCCGGAAACCTTCGTTCCGCAAGGACCGACCTCATCACGGCGCCGACTTGTCCTGTGGCACCGAAAACCCCGACTCGCATGGGTCGAGCTTAGTGGCGCCCCCCTTGGCGGCCGGGGTCGGTCCGGGCCGCCCCCCGGTGTCGTCAGCCGCCCAGCTCGAAGGCGACGTGAAGGGCTTGGACCGCCCGCTCCGCGTGCTCCGCGCGGACCAAGCACGAGATGCGGATTGGAGACGTCGAGATCATCTCGATGTTGATCCCGGCCGCAGCGAGGGTCTCGAACATTGTCGCGGTGACTCCCGGATGGGTCCTCATGCCTGCGCCGACAAGGGTGACCGTGGCAACGTCGTCGTCGGCGATCACCGACACCGCGCCCAGTTGCGGGACGAGCTGCTCCGCCACCTCGAGGCTGCCCTCCAGGTCGGCACGCGGGATGGTGAAGGAGATGTCTGTCATCCCGTGGTGTGAGGTGTTCTGAACGATCACGTCGACGTTGATCGCCCGGTCGGCGAGTCCCCTGAAGACTGAGGCAGCGATGCCCGGTTGGTCCGGGACTCCGGCAATCGTGATCTTGGCCTCGGTCGAATCGCTTGTCACCGCCGAGACGATGGGCTGTTCCATGGAAGAATCCTCCTCGCTGACCTGGGTCCCGGGCTCCCACGTGAAGCTTGATCTCACGTGGAGCGGTACATGGTGGTTCCGGGCGAACTCGACCGAGCGGAGCGCAAGAACCCTTCCGCCTGTTGCGGCGATCTCGAGCATCTCCTCGAAGGAGATCCTCGGTATCCGGTGGGCGGTCGGAACCACGCGGGGATCAGCGGTGAATACTCCCGGGACGTCCGTGTAGATCTCGCAGAGATCGGCTCCAAGGGCAGCGGCGAGTGCCACTGCTGTCGTATCGGAGCCTCCGCGGCCGAGGGTGGTCACGTCCCGTGCGCTCGAGACTCCCTGGAAGCCGGCCACGACCGGGACGATGCCCTGAGCCAGCGACTCACGAAGACGGTCGCCCTTCACCTCGAGGATCCGTGCCTTGGTGTGCGTTGTATCGGTGATGATTCCTGCCTGGCTGCCCGTGAACGAGGCGGCCGGCACACCAAGCTCCGCAAGTGCCATGCACAGCAGGGACATCGAGATTCGCTCGCCTGCAGTGAGCAGCATGTCGAGCTCCCGACCCGGGCGTACCCGGCTCACGTCCTCGGCGAGCCGGATCAGTCCGTCGGTGGTCTTGCCCATGGCACTGACCACGACGATGACGTTCGTTCCGGTGCGGCGTGTGCGAGCGATGTGGTCCGCCACGGCGCGGATGCGGTCCGCGTCGCCAACCGAGGTTCCTCCGAACTTCTGGACAACTAGGTTCACGCCGGCCAACCTACCGCCGGGCCGGGATGTTGGGTGATCACCGGACTTGTGCGTTGCCATGTCGACTATGGGCGCGTAGCTGTGCACACGTGCGATCCCGGCCGTGCTCCGGCCGTGCTCCGGCCGTGCTCCGCCTGGCGGAAGGCTGGCGGAAGGACCGTGCCGGGCTGGCGGAAGGACCGTGCCGGGCTGGCGGAACGACCGTGCCGGGCTGGCGGAAGGCCGGCCGGCCGGGAGGGCCCTCGAAGGCCCGAGCGGAAGGATCGCGGACGACCCGCGTATGCGCTTTGCCCTGCCGCTAAGTAGCGTGTCGATCCGTGCCTACCGACAAGAGAGCGCGGCAGCGAGCCGCTCGTGAGCAAAAGCAAGCAGTCATCGAAAAGGGCAGGAAGCGACGCCGAAACACGCGACGTGTGATTGGGGGCTCGATCCTGGTCCTCGTCATCGTCGGCATCGTGCTGCTCGTGAACAGTTCGAGTACGAAGTCGGCCAAGACACCAACGACGACGACGTCGAGCACGACGACGGTGCCAGCCACCAGCACGACGTCGAGCACCGTTCCGCCCACGACGTTCCCGACACCGACTACCCAGCCGTTCACGACAGCGGCCGTGGTCCCGACGTGCCCGCCCGCGACGGGATCGGCCAAGCGCGTCGTGCTGTTCACGAAGGCACCGCCGACATGCATCGCCGCGACCTCGGTCTGGGACGCCACGTTCAAGACGAGCCTTGGCGACATCGTCGTGCAGATGCCTGCGGCCTCGTCGTTCGCCGCGGTCAACAACTTCGTGTTCCTCGCCGGTTACCACTTCTACAACGGGACCTTCTTCCACAGGGTGATACCCGGGTTCGTCGTGCAGGGCGGCGACCCGACCGGTAGCGGCTCCGGGGGAGCCACAGGCACACCGGGACCGCTCGAATATGGCTATCCGGGCTATCAGTTCACCGGCAACACTCCGCCGGTGACATGCACGGTCAAGCCGTCGCAGGCGAGCTGCTACGTCGCCGGCGACCTCGCGCTCGCCAACTCGGGCAAACCCTCGTCCGACGGCAGCCAGTTCTTCTTCGTGCTGCCCGGTGGCCAGACAACCCTCAACGGCGAGCCCAACTACACGATCCTCGGCAAAGTGGTCTCCGGGATGAGCGTCGTTGACAAGATCGGAGCCGACGGGTCCAGCTCCGGCACCCCGGCGGTCAGGGTCTACCTCCTGAGCGTCACCGTCAAGCAGATCTCCGGCTGAGCCCGGCCACCAACCCGAAGACCCGGCCACCAACCCGAAGACCCGGCCACCAACCCGAAGACCCGGCCACCAACCCGAAGGCCCGGCCACCAACCCGAAGGCCCGGCCACCAACCCGAAGGCCCGGCCACCAACCCGAAGGCCCGGCCACCAACCCGAAGACACGAAACGGAGCCCGCAATGCCGAGCGAATGCCCCCCAGCCGACGGCTCTGCGCCGAAGACCCGACGCTTCGATGGTCCACCACCGATGTGCATCGATCTCTCCAAGCGCTACACGGCCGAGATGGTCACGTCCAAGGGCACGATGGTGTTCGCACTCGACGCTGTGCGCGCTCCGAGAACGGTGAACAATTTTGTCTTCCTGGCGCGCTATCACTATTTCGACGGGATCGCGTTCCACCGGATCATCCCCGGGTTCGTGCTGCAGGGCGGCGATCCGGACGGGACCGGAGCCGGCGGGCCGGGCTACCGGTTCGAGGACGAGCTGCCCCAGCCCGGTCGCTACGAGCTCGGCTCGCTGGCCATGGCCAATGCCGGGCGGGACACGAACGGGAGCCAGTTCTTCGTGATCTCGGGACCTGACGGGATGCGCTTGCCGCCGCTCTACTCGCTGTTCGGTCAGCTCGTCTCCGGGCGGGACATCGTCGCGGCGATCGACTCGGTGGGAACCAAATCGGGCGCCCCCAAGGAGAAGGTCCTGATCGAGTCGGTCACGATCGACGAGCTGGACTGACGAGCTGGACTGACGAGCTGGACTGACGAGCTGGACTGACGAGCTGGACTGACGAGTGGACTCCACTGACGAGCCGGACTGACGAGCTGGACTGAACCGACCGAGCGGTCCGTAGTTGCTCGGGCCGGCAGCTCTATCAAGGCAGAGTGTCGAGCCCCGCCTCCACTCCGTCGACGTAGACGGTGATCTGTCCTTCGCCTGCTGATCGCCACGAGCCGTCCGGGTCCCTGATCAGCGCTGTGCGCTCAGGGATGCCGGCAATTGGGATCCCCGCTGGGGCGAGCTCGAGCGTCCGCCAGAAGTGGTGTGAAGTGCCGGAGTCATGATGCGGCACGACGGCCATTTGTTCGACGAGGCCGAGTCCCACCGTGAACGCCCCCCCTCGCGGGTCGACCATGGGGTCGACCAGCACCATGGCCCCCGCCGAGGATCCAGCGACGACCGCGCCGTGGCGCAAGGCGTCCGCGAGCGCCTCGAAGAGGAGCGAGCCTTTGAGCACCGACAGCAGGTGGAGGGGCGAGCCACCGGAGAGGTAGATGAAGCGCGCCTCTCGGACCGCTGTTGCGTTGACCTCTTTATTAGCGTCCGCATGTCGCAGCACCATCAATCCGCGGGCTCGTGAGCCCAGCGACGAGAACCACGTCTCGGCTGTGGCGACCACTCGGTCGGGATGCTGGTAAGCCGCGGCGGTGGGAAGAATCAGCACTTCGTCGGCACCGGAGCGCTCCAACAGTTCGGCGTCGTACTCGGTGCCCGGTTGCCACTCGCCGCCGCCGACGAGGGCGAGGACGCCGGCCGAGGTCACGGGACTGCCCGCGGCCCCTTTCCCGGCGCCAGCGCCGGCCGCCGGTGCCACGTGCTGCTGATCGCTCACGGGGCGGGAACCTACACCTTGGCCGGGGGGATGTACCTCGCGGATGCGATCGAGCCCGATTCGGCCTCCAGCACCCATATGGACCCCTTCTTCACGTCCACCGGCCCCGGGAGGTGAACCCCGGCCTTCTCGAGCAGTTCGACCATTCCCCAGATGACGTCCCCGTGGGTGCACAGCACCGGCACACCGCCATCGGCTGCCAGCCTTCCTGCCTGCAGGAGAGCGCTGGACGCATCGGACCCTTCTGAGAGGAACTCCGCGGTCCCAATCGGCAGCCCGCAAGCGGCCGCGAGGGGCCCGAGAGTCGCCAGGCAGCGTTCGGCGCTGCTGGACAGCAGCAGCGTGGGCGCGGGCTCGCGCGCCGCAGCAGCGGACCTGTGCGGTCGCGCACCCGGCGCTCCCGTGTCGAAGTGATGGGCGAGAGCCTGAGCTTCCTTCAGACCGCGATCGGTGAGGGGACGATCCTCGTCCCGACCGGTCCAGCCCTCGCGCGGCTGAGCGTGAGCGTGGCGCACGACATAGACCGCGACTGTCGCGATTGCCTCATCTCTTGCCGGCACCCCAGAGTGTCCCGGGGTCCTGGAGCCCGGCGTCGTGTTCCCCATCAGTGAACGGCGCTCAGGCCGACTGCTGCACCAACACCGTAGGTGACGGCACCGGCCGCTGCACAGATCGCAAGCTGGCGGAATGCCGACCACCACCATGAACGTCCCGTGAACAACGAGAGCGCCGAGCCCACTATCACCGCAGCAATAGCCGCGACCACGATCGACACGAGCACGGCACCGCTTCCATGTCCGACGAGAAACGGGACCAGCGGCAACAAGGCGCCCACGCTGAAGGTCACGAACGACGCGAACGCCGCCTGCAAAGGCCTGCCGAGTGAGTCGGGATGAATGCCCAGCTCCTCCCGGGCGTGGGTCTCGAGCGCAAGTTTCGGATCGGCCATCATCTGCTTGGCGACTTCGGTGGCGAGCTCAGTGGAGATGCCGCGGCTCTCATAGATTCTCACCAGCTCCTGGAGCTCTCCTTCGGGGCGATGGTGGATCTCCTGGCGCTCACGCTCGATCTCGCGCTCGAACAGCTCGGTCTGAGCGCGCATCGAGATGTACTCACCGGCAGCCATCGAGAACGCACCGCCGAGAAGCCCTGCCAGACCGGCGAGCCGCACGACCCCGGCGGGCGGGCTCGCCCCCGAGAGCCCGAGGATAAGAGAAACGTTGGTCACAAGGCCGTCACTGATGCCGAACACGGCGGCCCGCGCGCTGCCTCCCCGGATGTCGCGGTGGTGGTGCTCTTGGGTTGGCGGATCGGAGAGGCCCTGAGGCTTGCTCCGAGCCTTCAGCATCGCGGCCAGCCATCCCGGGACGCCGGGAGTCAGCCAGCGACTCTTGGCGGAAGGCCGCGGGGGCACAAGAGGGCGGTCGGCCGAAGGAGGCACGACTCCAGTTTGGAGCAGGTGAGCGCCCGATGTGAAACCGGTGCCACTGCCGACGCCCCGGCAGGTTCCAAGTCGTCGCCTGAAGCCCGGGAACGCGGCGGCGAAGGGCGGAATCGCCCGATGGGACGCGTCCGCCTCCGGCAGGCACGCGCCTACACTCAGCCCAAACCTATGGACCGACCGATGCCTCGAGCCCGCGACAAGAGCGGTTCTCGAGCTTGCCGCGACGAGCGTGGCGTCTGCGCCCCATTCCGGTGAGCAGCAGCCGGACCTGACCGGGCTCGGAAATGAATGTTCTAGATCTGATCCTCGCAGTCGTCATCCTGGCGTCGGCTTTTCGTGGGTTCCGGCGGGGAGCAGCCGTCCAGATCCTTTCCTACGGCGGAGCCCTCGGCGGCCTGGCTCTCGGTGTGGTGCTGGTCCTCCTCGTCTGCCCTCATGTGAGCGGGCAGCACGCGAAGACTCTTCTTGCACTGCTGCTGCTGCTCGTGCCCGCGGCGGTGCTCGCCACCGCGGGGCGCCAGCTGGGAGCGGGACTGTGGCGCCGGCTGCGCAAGGCCCGTTTCGGTGCCGTCGACGCAGCCGGCGGCGCGATCATCGCGACCGGCGGGGCCCTTGTCGTGATCTGGGTGCTTGCCTCGATCCTGGTGAACAGCCAGTTCTCTCTCGTGGCCAACCAGATCGACGGTTCTGGCCTCGTCCAGTTCGTCACCAACGTCATGCCGCCGATCCCGACGGCACTCGCGCCCGTGGAGCGCTTCCTGAGTGACGAGGGCCTGCAGCTCGTGGCTGACGGTTTCATCCAGCTCGCCGGGCCGGTGCCCTACCCCTCCGCCGCCGAGGCACGAGCCGGTGCCGTCAGAGCCGCTCCTTCCACCGTTAAGGTCATCGCGGTCGGATGCGGCGAGGTCCAGGAGGGCTCGGGCTTCGTGGTGGCGCGAGGTCTGGTCGTCACGAACGCCCACGTGGTCGCCGGCACGCAGTCGATCAGGGTCGAGGACTCGGTCGGCTACCACGCTGCGGTAGTCGACCTGTTCGACCCCGAGTTCGACCTTGCGGTCCTGCGCGTGCAAGGACTGGCGGAACGGGTGCTGACCATCGATCCGGGCACGGTGGCACGCGCCACGAAAGCCGTGGTACTCGGTTATCCGGAGGGGGGTCCCCTTGCGGTTGACCGCGCGGGCGTGCGCTCGGAGATCCTCGCGACGGGGCTCGACATCTACGGTGAGAACCCGACGGTGCGCGCGGTATACGTGATCCAGGCCCTCGTCCGGCCGGGGAACTCCGGCGGCCCGCTCGTCGAGCCGGACGGTGTCGTCATCGGCGTGGTCTTCTCGCGCTCGCCCACCAGTAACGACATCGGCTATGCGCTCGCGTCTCCGGGAGTCCTCGCGCGCGTGCGGAAGGCCGAGTCATTTCCGGTCTCGAGGGTCGTCGGCACCGGGGGCTGTGTCCCGAGATGAACGGGGCGGCCGGAAAGCGGGCAGAGAGATCGGTCCCGGCGCACCAGGCGTCTCAGCGACACCGGTGAGGGAGTGTCCCCCGGCACCTGGCACGCCTAGGACCATCGCTCACGCTATGACGACCACCGGTCGTGCCATAGAGCCGAAGGTCCCATATCAAGATGTCGGTCTCGTTGCGGCCGAGTCCGACGAGATCCGGCTGGCTTCGAGGCGAGGTACGCCCTCGGGCCCTGCCACCGACCCGCCGGCAAGGTGTCCCGCTGCCGGAACGGATGTGACACTTCAGGCTCCGTTGCCTGAGTTGACACCCAACTGTCACGACACGGTCGATCCGGTCCTGTAAATTGCACCTTGCTTTCGCCGCCCGCTGCGGTGAACCGAGCTGGAGATCAACACGGGGGGACCACGTAGGTGCGACGCAAGATTTTCGATGTCCTGGTCAGTGCCGGGGGACTGATAGCTGTAGTGGTGCTGCTGGCGGCAGGAGCGTTGCTGATGTGGGGCTACAGCTTTGCCAGCTCGAGTGTTCATGGCCAGCTCGTCCAACAGGACATCTTCTTCACGACCCAGGGTGGGGCCGACCTGGCGAACCCGGCAACGGCCAAGCTGCTGGACCAGTACGCGGGCCAGCAGGTGCTGACCGGTCCGCAGGCCAAGGCCTACGCCGACGATGAGATCGGCCCGGAACTGAGCTCGATGCCGTACGGTGGCGTCTACTCCAAGATCAGCGCAGCGTCTCAGGCCAACCCCAAGAACGCCAGGCTCGCTTCTCTGGTCCAGACTGTGTCCCGAGAGCGGGCTTTGCGCGGACTGCTGCTCGAGGCGTACAACTTCTGGACCTTCGGTCAGGTCGTCTTGTGGGTGGGCATTGGGAGCTTCATTCTCGCCGGGCTGTTGGCCCTCTTCGTCGGGTTCGGGTTCTGGCATGCTCGGCGGGTCCCCGCGGGCGAGCAGATCTTCGCCTTGGCAGCGACGGCTTTCGATGCGCGTATCGCCGGCGTCGAACAGCAAGGCCAAACGGCTCGTCACCGCGCCGGCCGCCTGGGAATGCATCTTCGTTGAGGCCGAGGCCGTCCTCGTACGCCACGCCCTAGGCACCGGAGGAGTTGCCGGCGGCTCGCGGTTGACCCACCGTAATAGGAGTGATTATCATTCCGCTCGCGGTGGCAACGAGGCGGCCGCCTCGGCACGCGAGGTGTCATACGAGAGAGTCTCTTCAGCTCCTGCGCGGTGGTAACTGGCCGAAGGTCGTCGCCATCTGCCTCGGCGTGACACTGCTCGGATCCGCCTGCTCGAGCACGACGGGCATCCGGGGCGGTGGAGCCGTCGCGGCAGTGGGTGCAGAGAACCAGTACGCGAACGTCATCGCGCAGATCGGCGGCAGGTACGTCGAGGTGTCCGCGATCGTGAGCAATCCCAACACCGATCCCCATTCGTTCGAAGCAAGCCCGTCTGTGGCTGCCGAGGTCAGCGCCGCTCAACTGGTCGTCCAGAACGGCGCCGGGTACGACACGTTCATGAACACCATCGAAGCCGCGTCCCCGAACCCGAAACGGAAGGTCATAGACGTCCAAGAGACGCTCGGCCTTGCGAACAACCCGCCGAACCCGCACCTTTGGTACAAGCCGGAGACGATGCCGGCGGTGGCGAAGGCGGTCGCCGGCGACCTGTCGGCTCTCGATCCCTCCCACGCCGGCTATTTCAGGGCAAACCTGGCGAGATTCGACCGTTCCCTCACACCTTGGGCTCAGGCCATCGCGGAGTTCAAGGCGGCCCGTCCGAGCACTCCGGTGGCCACCACCGAGCCGGTCGCCGACTACATGCTCGCGGCCGCGGGGACCGACGACGAGACCCCTTGGGCGCTGCAGGCGGACATCATGAACGGGGTGGACCCGGCGCCGGAGGACATCACCCTTCAGGACGGCCTGTTCACGGGCCACAAGGTCAGGGTCTTCCTGTACAACGAGCAGGTGACCGACTCGATCACCCAGTCGTTCCTGGAGCTTGCGAACAAGAGCGGGATACCGGTCGTGGGTGTGTACGAGACGATGCCGACGCCCGGGTACGACTACCAGACTTGGATGCTGGCCGAGGTCCGCGCCCTAGAGAGGGCCGTGGTCGACAAGGTCTCGACGGAGCACCTGTGACCGAGGCCTTCGCATCCGGCGCAGGTCGCGAGGAGATCTGCTCGCTCGAAGGTGTGTCGCTCTGGCTCTCCGGCCGGGAGATCCTCCACGACGTCGGTTTCAGTCTCCATGCCGGCGAGGTCACCGGCCTCATCGGGTCCAACGGCGCGGGCAAGACGACCATATTCAGGGTGATTCTCGGGCTCGAGACACCTTCGGCAGGCGAGGTGCTCTTTGCCGGCCACCCGCGTCCGCGTCGCAACCGGTCCATCGGCTATGTCCCCCAAAGCATCGGGCTCGACCCGGACGTCCCGTTGCGGGCGCGGGACCTGGTGGCTCTCGGGCTCGACGGCGACCGGTTCGGCATCCCGCTTCCTTCGCGAAGCCGCCGCCGATTGGTCGACGAGATGCTCGAGGCAGTTGATGCTCAAGGCTTCGGCGATGCCCGCGTCGGCAAGCTCTCGGGAGGCGAGCTCCAGCGGACCCTGATCGCGCACGCACTGATCAGCCACTCGCGGCTTCTTCTCCTGGACGAGCCGCTCGCAAATCTCGACATTCGCAGCGAGCAGGAGGTCGTCGGCCTCCTGGCAAGGATCGCGAAGGGACAGGGGATAGCGGTGCTCATCTCCGCACACGAGATGAACCCGCTGCTGCCGGTGATGGACCGCGTCGTGTACGTCGCGTCGGGTCGCGCCGCAAGCGGATCCACCGAGGAGGTGGTCCGCGAGGACGTCTTGAGCGCTCTGTACGGCCATCACGTCGACGTGCTGCACGTCCGCGATCGCATTCTGGTGGTCGCGGGCAAGGACGAGACCCACCACACCGAGCACGAGAGCGCGCAGAGCGCCGTGCCCCGTGGGCTTGGGTGATCTGCGTGAGCACGATCCTCAACGGCATCTTCGAGCCTGGGTTCTTCGCGAACGCGCCGGTTCGCGTGGCGGTGGTCGTGGGCGGTGCCGTCTCGGTCGTCTCTGCGGTGGTCGGCGTGTTCACCGTCATCCGCGGCCAGTCCTTCGCCGGCCATTCCCTGGGCGACCTGGGCACTACGGGCGGCTCGGGCGCGTTTCTGGTCGGCGCCAACCCACTTTGGGGCTTTGTGACCTTCGCTGTCATCGGGGCCGGCGCCATGGAGCTCTTCGGGGCCCGGCGGCCGCGGGCGAGGGACATGGCCACGGGCATCGTGCTCGGCGCAGGCCTCGGGATCGCAGCCCTGTTCCTGTACCTGGGCACGACCGAGAGCAACACGACCGGCGCCACCATCACCATCCTTTTTGGCTCCATGTTCGTGATCCGTGCGTCGATGATCCCGGTCTTCGCCGTGCTGAGCGTTCTTGCCCTGGCCGTCGTCGCGCTGCTCTATCGCCCACTGCTGCTGAGCGCGGTCAGCCAGGACATCGCCTCAGCACGGGGCGTGCCGGTGCGCGCTGTCGGCATCCTGTACCTGTTTGCAATGGCGGTCGCGGTGTCGCTTTCCTGTGTGACCATCGGGGCGATTCTCAGCACCGCAGTCCTGATCGGGCCCGCTGCGGCGGCGCTGCGGCTGACCAAGCGGCCCGGCCTGGCGATCGCCTGGGCGACCGGCATCGGGCTCGTGGTGACCTGGCTCGGCATCCTGCTCGCCTATGACAGCTACTACTGGCCGCCGGAAGGACGGGGCTGGCCGGTGAGCTTCTTCGTCGTGGGCTTGATCCTCGTCTTGTATCTCGGGGCCGATCTCGCCAGCCGGGCAAGGACGAGGCGAGCCGTAACACGAGCGGCCACGAGCCGCAAGGGCCCGACCGGCGTGACCGGTCGTACACTGCCGTCCTTGCCCCCGGCGCTGGGGAGCGAGTGATGTTCACCGGGTTCATGGCCAATGCCTGGATCGTTGCCACGATGGTCGCCGTTGTCGCGGGCGTCGTCGGGTTCTTCACGGTCCTGCGGGGCTCGGCCTTCGTGGCCCACGCGGTCCCCCAGGCCGGCTTTGCCGGAGCCGCCGGTGCCTCCCTTGTCGGGGTCAGCACTTTCTTGGGACTGGGGACCTTCGCCGTCATCAGCGCCCTCTGCATTGGCTTGTTGGGCAAGCGTGGCCGTCACGACGCGATGACGGCGCTCACGCTCGTGTTCATGCTGGGCCTTGGGGCACTCTTCCTGAGCTGGAGCGAGGAGTACGCGTCTGAGATCTATGCGCTCCTTTTCGGCGAGGTGCTCGGGGTCAGCACCAACCAAGTGCTGGCAACGGCCCTGCTCGGAGTGGTGTGCATCGCCGCGGTGGTGATCTTGTACCGCCCGCTCCTGCTGGCATCGCTGATGCCGGAGGTGGCAGAGGCGCGCGGAGTCCGGACCCACGAGATGGAGATGTGCTTCCTGGTGGTCGTGGCGCTTGTCACGACCATGTCGGTCCCTGTCGTCGGAGCCCTGCTGATGTTCAGCCTGATGATCGGCGCCCCGGGCGCGGCCCGGTCGTTCACCGACAAGCCGATAGGCGCGTTGGGTCTCTCGGTCGGCATCTCGGTGGCCATCGTCTGGATAGCCATCGCGGCGTCGTACGAGACCGATTGGCCCGTCGGGTTCTTCGTCGGCGTCCTCGGGGCGGTGTTCTTCGTTGCCGGGCGCGGCTGGGCCACCTGGCACCGCTCCGCTGCCGGGCGCGGCTGGGCCGGGTGGCGTCGCTCCCGTGCCGGGCGCGTGGGCGGTGAAGGGCAGCTCGCGACGAGACCCGTGCAGCTCGCTAAGACTGTCGAGATGAGAGGCGAGGCGACCTAGTGTCTGCGGCCGTGGTTGTCGCACGCTCTGTCCATGAAGCCGTCAGCCTCAGGCTGGCCGGTGCGGACCAGCGGTACACGCACCTGCGGAGGGTCCTCGTCGAGACATTGGCGGCGGCCGGGCGGCCGCTCACCATCCCCGAGATCGTCGCGTCAGCCCCTGAGCTGCCCCAGAGCAGCGCCTACAGGAACATGACCGCTCTCATCGACGTGGGGGTCGTTCGCCGGGTCGCCGGTGCCGACGACCACGGCCGGTTCGAGCTGGCCGAGGAGCTCTCGAGTCACCACCACCACTTCGTCTGTGCGACGTGCGGGAAGGTGGAGGACGTCCACCCTTCTCCGAAGTTGGAACGGGCGCTCGGCGAGGCGGCCCGGGCCGTGGCGGAAGAACAGGGCTACCAGGTCACCGAGCACCAGCTCGACCTGCTCGGCCTGTGCCCGGAGTGTCGCGAATAGGCAGAACTGAGGGCCGGGCAGGTTCCGTCCGCTGGTGTCAGCGGACCCCAGAACTGAGGGCTGGGCAGCCGCCGCCGTCCGCCAGCGTCAATCGCCCCCGTCCGCCGGCAGCGGCGCCCGGCACCGGGCCCTAGAGTGGCAGGAAATAGGAGCGGCCATGGTGGACGCGAGCGACCTGCTCCGACGTGCCGCACCGCGCCGGAGCTGGACCGGCCTGGAGGCCACCGCGCGGCGCATCATCCTCGCGGCCGGCGCTCTGGGAGACGGTGGCGCGATTGAGGTTGTCGAAGCCGGCCGGACGCATCGGCTCGGTACCGGGGATCCCGTGGCGCGCGTGGAGGTGCACGACCCCCGCGCCTATGAGGCGCTGCTGCGCTCAGGATCGGTCGGCCTTGGCGCCTCCTATGTCGCCGGCTGGTGGGACTCCGACGACCTGACGGCCTTCCTGCGGGCGTTGTTCGGCCGCATGCGGCCGCTGCTCGACTTGATGGACCGCCTCGGGCGGGCTGCCGCGGGCGTGCTCGACGTGCCGGCGCGCCTGGCCAGGCCGAGTCGAGGTGATGACAAGCGCCACGTCCGGGAGCACTACGACGTGTCCAACGAGTTCTTCGAGTTGATGCTCGACGACACGATGACCTACTCCTGCGCCCTGTTCGAAGGTCCCGACACGAGCCTGCGCGATGCCCAGGTGGCCAAGATCGACCGGCTCTGCTCGAAGCTCGACCTGCGAGCCGGCGATCGCCTCGTCGAGATCGGCTCGGGCTGGGGCAGCTTCGCCATCCGTGCGGCCGCGCACTACGGGAGCCGGGTGACAACCACGACGGTCTCGGAGGCCCAACGTTGCTATGTGGAGAGGCGGGTCGCTGATTCCGGCCTGGCCGACCGCGTCACGGTGCTCGGCGACGACTGGCGTGACCTGCGGGGCCGGTTCGACAAGCTGGCGTCTGTCGAGATGATCGAAGCCGTCGACTGGCGGCACCACGACGACTTCCTGTCCGCGTGCGCTGGGCTGCTCTGCGATGACGGGCTGGCTGTGCTGCAGGCGATCGTCATCGACGACCGCAGTTATGACCGGGCCAAGCGGCACCATGACTTCATCCGGGCCATGGTGTTCCCCGGCGGCTGCCTGCCTTCGGTGGCGTCGATCACCGCTTCGCTTGCCCGGGCGACCGATCTGCGCGTGGTCGACCTCGAGGACATCGGCCGCCACTACGCCGAGACGCTGAGACGTTGGACGGCGAACCTGGATTCGCACGAGAGCGACCTCCAGCACCTCGAGGTGGGTGCCGACTTCCGCAGGCTCTGGAGCCTCTACCTCTCCTACTGCGAGGCGGCGTTCCTGGAGCGCCACGTGAGCGACGTGCAGATCGTGCTGGCCAAACCGTCCTGGCGGGGTCGACTGGGTGTCCGGGCGGCCTGAGGCCGCCTTTACGACGGCGTGCGGCTGCGTCAGCCCGAGAGATTGGCGGCGGCGATGGCCTCGACAGAGGACACGACCTCGGAGGCACGCGCGCCGGTGAACACGTCGGCGCCCAGGCGTCGGGCGTGAGCGGCGTCGGCGATGGCGGCCCCGCCGAGCAGGACTGGCACGTGCGGGACGACCCGGCGCAGGGCAGCGATGCCTCGGCGCGCGGCTGGGACGGAGCTGCTCGTGGTGCATGCGATCCCCACGGCCAGGAGGTCGGGCTCGCCTGCTGCGGTCTGAGCGAGCGCGTCCGGGGGTGTGTCCGCCCCGAGCTCGACCACCTCGAATCCCCGCCACCGCAGCAAATTGGCGGCGATGGAGACCGGCAACGCGTGCAGCTCCCCGGACGGGGCGGCGAGGACCACAGTTCCCCGCTTGTGGCCCCGACGGGCGAAGCGGGCACCCAGCCTGCTGATGAGCCGCGCGGCGACGGTGCTGGCCCGGTGTTCATCCGCGACCGAGAGCCTGCCTTCCTCCCACAGTGCCCCGATGGAGTGCAAAGCCGGCGCGATGAGCTCCAAGAGCACGTCTTCCGGCCCCATGCCCGCCGCGAGTGCCTCTTCGAGGACATCCCACGCCCCGGCTTCGTCACTGGCCACCAGCCGCGCCTCGAGGCGCTTCCAGGACGGGGCTTTGCCTGTTGCCCGGGAAGACCGGGCCCCTTGCCTGGAGCGCTCCACAAAGGCCAGGTCCGCCGGGTCGACCTGCCACGCGCCCCTGACACGCGAGGCGGGGAGCCGGCCGGTACGGACGTAGCGGTAGGCGGTCATGTAGTGGACGCCGAGCTTGTCTGCGACCTGTGGCAGAGTCAGCGGCTTTCCCGGCATGTTCGTCCTTTGCGATGAGAGTCACCCAACGGACGAAAGGCTTAGCACTAAATAACAGCAACAGGGAGCAGCATCTTGGCGGACGTCGCGGTCGGTGCCGGCCCGCGGTGCCGCACAACAGCGTGGAGGCAATGTAGCCCACCCGCGGGGCTGCACCAGAGATATTGTCGAAGGGTCCGCCCCGTCACAGGACCGGGGTTCTCTGGAGATCGGAGTGCTGTGCCGCAAGCCAAGGCGTCTCGGTCCAGCTTGCGCGTGCAGACGGTCGCGCACGCGTTCACGCCGGCCATGCTGCTCAGGCATGCAGAGGCTCTCGCCCAGTCGCTTCACAACGCACGGGCCGGCGGGCTCTTGGGCGACACGGTCGTCGCGATCGGCGACTGCTCGGAGAAGGCCGGTCTCAGCAAGAAGACCCTGGATGCGCTCCGCGGCGCCCTGGCCCACGGTGGCGCGGGCTTCACCTACGAGCGGTTCGGGCAGAACCTCGGTCATGCCGCAGGGCACAACCGCCTCTTCAGCCAGAACGGCTCCGAGCTCCTGCTGCTCTGCAACGACGATGTCGTCACCGGCCCGATGGCCGTGACAGAGCTGATCCGGGGTCTCAGCGCCCGCCCGGAGGTCGGGCTCGTCGAGGCTCATCAACTCCCCTTCGAGAACCCGAAGGCGTACGACCCGGTGACAGGTGAGACCGGGTGGTGCTCACTGGCGTGCGCGCTGACCCGTGCGGAGCTCTTCTCCAAACTGGGCGGCCTCGACGCCGAGTCGTTCTTCCTCGATGGCGACGACGTCGACTACTCCTGGCGCCTACGGCTGTCCGGTTACCAATGCACCTACAGGCCTTCGGCCCGGGTAGTCAACGACCAACGCCTGGACGGCTCGGGTGCGTTGCTCGTCCCGGCGGCACAGGAGCGTTGCGCCGCGGAGGCCGACCTGTTGCTCAGCCGGAAGTACGGCGGCCCCGGTCGGTTCGAGGACAGGCTCGCCTGGTACGACAAGAACGGGAGCGAGCCGCAACGCCACGCCGCCGAGGCCTTCCGGGAACGCCAAGCGGAGGGCCGCCTGCCCTCGCCGGTCCCCGGCGCGGACAAGGTGGCCTTCTTTCTCGATGCTTCCTACGCAGTCCATCGTTTCGAGTGAGGCCTCGCCCATGAGCACGACCCGAGCGTTTTCGACGACCCCGGAAGGTCGCCGCCCAGGACCCGAACCGGTACGTCCATGAGCAAGCTCAGCAAACGCGACCACGTGGAGGGGACCGTTCACGACCACGTCGTCCGGCTCCTTGCCGCCCACGGCCTGCACGAGGGAGTGCTCCTCGACCTCGGGCGCGGCTTTGCCACTGGTGCCGCGTCATGCGCGGAGCTCGGCCTCGAGTACCTCGGGGTCGACGCCGAGGCGGGTGGCCTCCAAGATCTTGGCGGACAGGGGCTCTCCACGGCACTCGTGGACCTCAGCGAGAGCGACGGGCTCGCCGAGCGCCTCGAGGAGGTCCTCGCCGGTCGCCGGCTCGCGGCCATCACAGCCCTCGGGGTGATCGAGCGACTGGCCCGCCCGGGTGAGCTCCTCGCCGCACTGGCCGACGTGGCGAACAGGCACGCGGGTGCGCCGCTGGTCGTCAGCGTCGCCAACGTCTCGCACTTCGACCTCGCCGCCAAGCTGCTCTCCGGGCGCTGGGACGTGACCCCGGCCGGCCTCCTCGACGAGCACCACCTCTCCTTGTTCGCACCCGGCAGGCTCGAGGCCGAGCTCTCCCGCGCCGGCTGGAAGGAGATCAAGGCGGACGACTTCGTAGTCGACCGGAGCGACCAGCACTTCCCCGAGACCCTGACGGCACTTTCCGTGGGCACACCTCTGCACGACTTCCTGTTGGAGGTGCGAGAGCAGAGCGCGCCTGGCGCGCTCGTCAACCAGTTCGTGCGGGCCTACCTGCCCGTGGCCCGGTCCCAGCTGACCGCCGCCCGACCCCCGGGCTCATCGGCTACCGCCGCGCTCGCTCCTGCGCCCTTCTTGAGCGTGGTCGTGCGGACTCAGGGACGGCGCCTCATCACCCTGGAGGACAACCTCACCTCGCTCGCCGCCCAGACAGACCGGGACATCGAGGTCATCATCTGCTGCCACGACACCGCTGACAGCGACTACGCGGCGGTGGTCGAGGTGATGGAGCGCCTGCCCCGCTGGCTCGTGGACAAGACGCGGGCGATCCGAGTGGACGGCGGCGGCAGGGCTCGCCCGCTCCAGGTCGGCGTCGAGGCGGCGTCGGGTCGCTACGTGGCGTTCCTCGACGACGACGATCTTGCCCTGTGCCACTGGGTCGAGGAGTTCGCGAAGCTCGTCAGGCTCCATCCCGGCGCTGTGGTGCGAGCCGGCTGTGCCACGCACACGATCGACGAGGAGTCGTGGGAGTGCGGTACCGGCTACTGCCAGATCGGCTCGACCACGACCCCGTACCCACTCGAGTTCGATCTCGTCGCTCACCTGGTCGGTAACAGAACCCCGAACTGCTCGGTGGCCATCCCGCGTAGCTGCTTCACGGACCTCGGCATGTCCTTCGACGACGAGCTGGCGGTGCTCGAGGACTGGGACATGCTGCTGAATGCCTCCCTGCTGTGTGGTGTCGCCAGCACGCCGGAGGTGACCTCGCTCTACCGGAGATGGAAGCGGGGTTATGCCTCCCACCTCGAGCATCCCGAGGAGCAGTGGGAGATCACGACGTGGTCCATACGGGGCCGGTTCGACGCCAGGGCCCTCCTCGTCCCACCCGGGACGGTGAGCAGGCTCACGCAGATGGAGATCACGGCGAACAAGGTCGCGCAGCTGGAGACGGACCTGGACCTGGCGAAGGAGTCCCTTGCGAGCGCGACCACAGAGGTCGCGGACTTGTGGGTCGAGAAAGGCCAGCTGTTGGCGCGTGTCGAGGCCGCGGAGAAGCTGCTGGCCGTCGCCGAGCAGCGCGCGGCCGTCGCCAAGCGGCAAGCGGCCCTTGCCGAGCGGCAGGTGAAGGTTGCCGAGCGCCAAGCGGCCGTGGCCGAGCAGCACGTGGCCGTCGCCGAGCAGCGCGTGGTCGTCGCCGAGCAGGGCGCGGCCGTTGCCGTGCAGGGCGCGGCTGTCGCCGTGCAGGGGGTGGACGTCGCCGAGCAGAGGGCGGCCGTCGCCGAGGAGCACGCGGCCGTCGCCGAGCAGAGCGCAGTTGTGGCCCAGCAGAGCGCGGCTCTCGCGGAAGAGCGCGTCGTATTTGCCGAGCAGCGCGTGGCGGCTGCCGAGGAGCGCGTCGCATTCGCCGAGGAGCGCATCGCATTGGCCGATGAGCGCGTCGCATTCGCCGAGGGGCGCGTCTCATTGGCCGAGGGGCGCGTCTCATTGGCCGACGAGCGTGTCGCCGCTGCAGAACAGCACGCGGCCGTCGCCGAGCAGAGCGCGGTTGTCTCCGAGCAGAGCGTGGCTCTTGCCCAAGAGCGCGTGGCCTTTGCGGAGCAGCGTGTCGCCCTCGCTGAGCAACGTGCCGCGGAGGTCACCGCCGTTGCCGAGGCAAAGATCGTCGAGTGGCGCGAGGCGGAAGCGCGCGCCCAGGCCGCCGCTGCCGAGCGCGACGCCGCGCTCGCACATCTGAAGGAGGCCGTCAGCCAAGCAGAAGCCAGCGTCCGTTCCGAGTTCGAGTCCTCCAAGAGCTGGAAGGTGACGGTCCCGCTTCGCGTCGCGACGCGGCTTGTCGACACGTACCGCCAACGCTCCAGTTGACGACCGCGATGGCGACGGCGTTGCGGGTCCAGACGGTCCGCTACGGGGGGAGCCGCGGGGTCTCTTGCGGATGCTGAGATCGGTGAAGGCCGCATGCCGCCACTTGGGCGACGCAACAGGCGACCTGGTGTCGACAGTGGCGATCGGCGACTGCGGTGGTCCCGAGGGGTCCGACGCGGTGTGCGGCCAGGAGGTTCTCCGCGAGGCCCGCGAGATCCTCGACAGCGCCGGTATCTCGCTCGACTACGTCGCCTTCATGGCCAACACGGGCCATGGTGCCGGTCAGAACCTCTTGGCGAAGCGGGCGGCGGGCGCGCCCAGCACCGAAGGCAGGCGCGACTTCCTGGTGCTGCTCAACCCTGACACGTACCTGTCGCCGAACTGTCTGACGACGCTCCTCGGCGTTCTCGACGACGACACCGTCGGCGTCGCCGAGGCGCGCCAGATCCCGCTCGAGCACCCGAAGGCGTTCGACCCGGTGACAGGTGACACTCCATGGGCGAGCGGCTGTCTCATGGCGATGAGGGCATCGGTCTTCGAAGCTCTGGGCGGGTTCGCGCCGGCGTTCTTCCTTCACGGTGACGACGTGGACCTCTCATGGCGAGTCCGGCTGAGTGGCCTACGCGTGCGCCACGTGCCGGAGGCGACTGTCTTCCACGACAAGGAGCTCAAGTTGACGGGCTTTCCCGCGCCGAGCGCGGAGGAGGAATATCACGCCGTGCTGGCTCGCCTGCTGCTGGGGCACCGGGCGGAGAGGCCCGACTTCGTCGAGGAGTGGTTGCAGTGGGCGGAGGTCCAAGGCAGCGAGCTGCATCGCGAAGCGGCGACGGAATTCCTGCGCAGGAAGTCCGAAGGGGTGCTCCCCACCACGTACCGCGAAGCGCTCGGCCTGTCCCCGGAGGCAGTCGCCTCAGTCGTCTTCTTCCGCGAGGGGGAGTATGCCGAGCACCGTTTCTGAGCCTGGGGAGGCTGCGGCCCGGGAGAGCACGGGGCCGCAGCGCGCTGCGACGTATCGTTTTTCCTTCTCGTGGGAGGGCCCGTACGGCCGCGCGGTGCGTCTCGTCGAGCGCCACGCCCGACGCGGCGTCGTCCTCGATCTCGGCTGTGGTTACGCCGCAGTCGGGGAGGTGCTCTGTGACGCCGGTTGGGACTACGTGGGCGCCGACCGGGACCCGGACGCCGTGGCCGATGTCGTCTCGCGAGGGCTCGAGGCCCATGTCGTCGACCTCGCGACGGGCGAGGGCCTTGTCGCCAAGCTCACAGATCTCCTCGCGGGGCGCCTGGTCGGTGCGGTGATGATGCTCGACATAATCGAGCACCTGCCCGACCCGCCGGCGGTGCTCAGCGAGCTTGCCGAGCTGTCCCGGGCACTGTCGTCCGATGGGAGCGACGCCCCGGTTCTGGTGACGAGCATCCCGAACGTGGCGCATTTCGACCTCGGCGCCAAGCTCATCGGCGGCCGGTGGGACGTCACCCCGAGCGGTCTTCTGGACCGGACGCACCTGCAGATGTTCACAGACCAGCGGGTCGGTGCCGAGCTCGGGCGGTTCGGCTGGCAGGAGTGCGGCCGCGACGACTTCACCATGGAGCACTCGGACCAGTGGTTCCCCCTCGATCACCCCTTCCTGGTCGAGGGAGGGCCGGTTCACGAGCACCTCCGGTCGCTGCGGTCCGCGGCCGACCCCAACATGGCCATCAACCAGTTCGTGCGGGCCTACCGTTTCATCGAGCGTCCGTCGGCGCCCGATCGGCTCTCGCCGCAGGCGGCGCCGCAAGGTGCCCCGGCCGAGGCTGCGGCGATCGGTCCCCCGTTCCTCTCGGTGCTGACCAGAACCGACGGGACGCGCCCGTCGATGCTCGCAGAGGCGCTGACGTGCCTCGCCGCCCAGAGCTTCGAGGACCTCGAGGTCATCGTCCTCGTGCCCGGCGAAGATCCCGGGGCCCTCGAGTCCTCGGGTGCGATCGTGGACAGCTTCGAGGCGGGTTTCGCCTCCCGGGTCCGCGTCGAGCAGGTTAACGGCGCGGCAGGTTCGCGACGGGAACGGGGCCGAAGCACTCAACGCGGGACTGGCGCTTGCCCGCGGGCGCTACGTCGCGTTCTTGGACGACGACGACCTCGTCACCGCGGACTGGGCGGAGCGCTTTGCCGAGGGTGCCGGCCGGGCCCCGGGCAGGCTCGTCCGCTCGGTCTGCTTCGCGCGCCACGTCCGCCGACGTGCGCCCGACGAGGGGGCGATGGGAGCGTCCGCGGTGACGCTGACAAGACCGCTCGAGGAGTTCGGGGAACGCTTCGACGTGATCTCCAACCTGGCGACGGACGCGACCCCGATCTCGAGCATCGCGGTGCCCCGGTCGCTCGTGACCGAGATGCACCTCCGGTTCGACGAAGAGCTCGCGTTCTGTGCCGACTGGGACTTCGTGGTGCGGGCGGCGCTGGTCGTCGGCGTCGAGGACACCGGGCACGTGACCTCCATCCGGCTGCGCTGGGACGACGCCGGCTCGGCCACGGCCGGCTCGACCACGCCCGGCTCGACCACGCCCGGCACGGCCACGGTGACCCCGCCCGACGCGCGCGGGGGCGAGCAGCTGCGGATGTTCGCCGGCCTCGACGCCACGCCGCTGCTCCTCCCGCTGGGCAGCGCCACGGAGATCGCCCTGCTCGCCGGAAACGACGGCCTCGCGAGGGCGCACGAGGCACATCGGGCAGAGGTCGACCGCGCACTCGACGAGGTGAGAGGTGCGCTCGCCACAGCTCAGGAGACCCTGCGCCTCGAGGTGGAGCGCCTGCACGCCGAGAGCGACCGGACCGGGGAACTTGCCCTCCGGGTCGCCCTGCTCGAACATCGCGCACTTGAGGCAGAGCAAGCCCGCGACGAGCTGCTCTCCTCGGAGTTCTGGCGGCTGACCGCTCCACTGCGCGCGCTGATGACGTTTCTCCGGGGCGACCGGCGAGGTGCGGGCTCCTGAGGTCGTTCGACGAGCGGGCCATGCGTCAGGGCGCAACCGCGTCGTGTCAAGGAACCTGTTGCGCACTGGCGCGTCACGACTGGAGACGCGAAAACGCGGGCGGAGCCGGTCAGAACTTTGGACCTTGCTGTTGCTTGTGCAGCGGCGCAGACTAGTCTGAGAGTGACAGAGACCACCAACCCCGGCGGGAGGCGTCACAGCAGGTGGCCGTCATAACGGATATGTCAGTAAGCTTGACTCCTGCCACGTGAGCAACTAGCTTCAACTTGTTCCATGTATCGAGTGGTATCGGCTGGGCTGTGATAGGTTTGTCCCGTTGGCCGTGGTCCGACAAGCGCCACACGACGGTACAGAAATACGCAGGAACCCTGGAGATGGAGGAAGAAAGTATGCTTAGGTCATCCCGTGAAGGCCCGACGGAGGAGAAGACGGGTAGGCGCATGCCGATCCGGCTCGGGACGGCCTTAATTGCCGCTACTGGTCTGCTCCTCGGACCACTCGCATTAGCCACCTCGGCTTCGGCCGCATCCCTGCCACACGCGACGACGCCCGTCACGGGCACCTACGTCCCGGTGTCACCCTTCCGTATCACCGACACGCGGACTGGCTCCGGCCTGCCGAACGCAGGTTCGACTCTCACCGCTACCGCCCCCACGCTGACCGTGCAGGTCACCGGGGTGGGCACCACGCCCGTACCGGCCACGGCATCGGCGGCTGTGCTCAACGTGACCGCCACCAACACGAAGTCTTCCGGGTTCTTCACTGTCTTCCCCGCGGGGATCACGCAGCCGACGGTCTCCAACCTCAACTTCGTCGCTGGTCAGAACGTGGCGAACCTCGTCACAGTGCCGCTGAGCGCTGCGGGCGCAGTGTCCATCTACAGCTCGGCCACTACCGCGGACGTCGTGGTTGACGTGGAGGGCTACTACACCAGCACTCCTGCGGTCAACGGCTACGGCTTGTACGACGCAGTTGCCCCCTACCGTGCCCTCGGAGCCCTCGGCTTCGGCGCACCGGTTGCGGCGGCGGCGACCGTGCCCGTCACGGTGACGGGGACTGCCACCGGCGTACCGGCCAACGCGAGCGCTGTTGTCCTCAACGTGACTGCCGCCCACGACAGCGCCGCGAGCTTCCTCAGCGTCTACCCGGCACCGGCGATCACCACGGCGCCCGCGTTCTCGAACGTCAACTTCGCTGCAGGCCAAGCTGTTGGCAACCGCGTGATCGTGCCTGTGGGCACCGGTGGAGTCGTCGAGGTCTACAACCACGCCGGTAGCGCTGACGTGGATGTCGACGTGGTCGGGTACTACACCGGCGTCGGTGGAATCGGCTCGGACTTCACGCCCCTCGCCTCACCGGTCCGCGTGGCTGACACCCGTACGGCCAGCCTGGTGGGCACCGAGACTGCGATTGGCGCAGCCAAGTCGGAGAGCTTCAGCCTCGCCACCGCTGCCAGCGGGATCCCCGCGACTGCCTCTGCTGTGGCGGCCAACGTGACGGCGGTCTCGAACACCACTTCCGGCTACCTGTCGATCTACCCGGCACCGGCCATGACGACGCAGCCTGACTTCTCGGACATCAACTGGGTTGCCAGCGACATCGTCGCGAACTTCTCGATCGCGCCCACCAACGGCACGGGCAGCGTCGAGATGTACAACAGCTACGGCACGGTCGACGTCGTGGTCGACGTCTTCGGGTACTTCACGGCTGTCACCCAAGGGCCGCTCATGGTGTCGGCGGTTGTGACCGACACGTCAATCACGATCACTTACAACATGGCTGTCTCCTGCCCGGACGTGGCTGCTCTCTATGCCGCCTTTGTCTACGACTGGACTGGTGCGGCTTCGGGCGGCGCGGTCACCGACTGCGCAACGTCAACAACGAACGCTGACACGCTGGTCCTGCTAGGAGCCTTCACTCTGCCAAGCAGCACTGGTGGCAGCATCACCTACACCGCAGGAGCTGGCCGGACCCCTGCAGTCGCGGACACCGATCTCATATCGGTCTTCGCCACCAACAACACGTCGTCGTTCTCGCCAACGCAGACACTCGCAGTGTCGGCCGCTGCAGCCCCGACCATGGTGTCGGCGTACACGACCGCGACAACACTCGTGATCACCTACAACGAGGACGTGACCTGCCGCGCCAGGTGCCGTTGTCGCTGGTGACTTCGTGTATGCCTACACGGGCAGTGCGACCGGATTTGTCGGGGCCGTCACCGCCGCGTGCGCTACTGACCAGGTGACCTTGACGGCGGCAACGAGCGTCTTCGCACCATTGTCAGGTGCCTATATCGTCTACACCGAGCCCACGGCGAGCAGCAGTCCTGTCCTTTCGCCCACGAGCGCGGTGTACGCCACCGGTGCAGTGCCGACGCTGTATGCGGCAACCCAGACACTCTCGGGTGCCGGGTGGACGACGCCGGCCATCGGGGCGGCAGCCGTCAGCACGACGTTGGGGACGATTACCCTTACCTACACCGCGGGCGACACCATGGTTTGCGGCACTGCTCAACAGTCGGAGTTCGTGTACAGCAACGGTGGCAGCCCCGCCTACCCGTCCACCTGCGCCATTGTTGCCGGCAACGTGGTACTCGGGTCGTTCATGACCGCGGCATCCGGTGGCACGGCAGCGACTCTGGTCCTGCCGGGTGCTTCGGACACGATCACGTACACCTCTCCTGCGGCGCCTGCCGTTGCGACCGAGGTGCACGCGATCAACGTCTGGCCGCAGTTCCCGGCAACGCAGACGTTCTCGCCGGGGGCGACGGCAGCCCCGGTGATGCAGTCGTTCGTCCCCGGCATTGCCAACGCTGGTGGGACGACACTGACGATCACCTACCAGGAGCCGGTCAGCTGCCCGGCAACGGGTGCTGATGGCGACTTCGTGTACGACTCCGCTTTCAACACTGTTGGTGGTTCAGTCACGGGGTGCGCATCGGGCGCTGGCGACACGCTGGTCCTGAGCGGGCTCTTCAACCCATCAACGGGTGCCGGCACCCTCGTGTACACCGCTCCTGCGGCGAGCACGACGTCGAACGCGGTGTACGCCGCCGGAAGCGCGTCGGCATTTGCGGCAACGCAGACTCTTGTCTACTAAGTAGTAGCCAACTGATGCCTTAACGCCTTCCAGCAAGGCGTGAAGGGAACCCCGGTCCTCACAAGGGACCGGGGTTCCCTTTTTTGTGAGGATGGATCTGGACCGTAAGTCGGGCTTCCTGCGACGTGTCCCCGGTCCCTGCACCGTGAACCGACGAGCCGATCGGCCATGTCTGTGAGCGGGTGCGTACGTACCGGCCCGACGGCCTCCGTCTGCAGCGGCTCAGAACGAGGGGATGTGGCACGAGCCCGGGCAGGTTCGTGCCGGCCATTTCTGCTGAGCGGTTAGGTTAGGTGGTGGTCGCCCGTGCGGTTGGCTGTGGTGAGACAGACGCCACGCAACGGTGGAGAGCGGCGCAGGAATTCCGGAAAGGAAAATAGTCCTATGTTCAGGTCATCCCGTCATGCTCCGACGGAGGAGAGGGCGAGCAGGCGCATGTCGATCCGGTTGGGTACGGCCCTGGTTGCCACCACGGGTTTGCTTCTTGGCCCACTCGCACTAGCCGCCTCGGCAGCGACTACGCCTCATGCGACGACGCCCGTCATGGGCACCTATGTCCCAGTGACACCCTTCCGCATCACCGACACGCGGCCGAACTCGGGCCAGCCGAACGCGGGCAAGACCCTCACTGGCGCCGCGACACTGAATGTGCAGGTCACCGGGCTGGGCACCGTACCTGCCGGCGCATCGGCGGCGGTGCTCAACGTGACAGCAGTTGGCCCGACGGCCTCCGGGTTCCTGACCGTGTTCCCCGCAGGGATCACGATGCCGACGGTCTCCAACCTCAACTTCACACCCGGCATGACGGTGGCGAACCTTGTGACAGTGCCGCTCAGTTCTTCGGGCATGGTGGCGATCTTCAACCATGCCGGTAGCACGAACGTCGTGGTCGACGTGGATGGCTATTACGCCAGCACTCCTTCGGCCAACGGCAGTGGGTTGTACAACCCGATGTCGCCCGTGCGGGCTCTTGGCAGCCTCCAGTTGGGCGCAGCGGTTGCGGCGAACACGAGCGTGCCCGTCCCGGTGACGGGGACTCTCACGGGCGTTCCGGGGACCGCGACCGCCGTGGTGGTCAACGTGACTGCTGCCCACGGGACGGCGCCGAGCTACCTCACGGTCTACCCGGCTGGCGTGACCCCTGTGCCGACCGCGTCGAACGTCAACTTCGTGGCCGGACAGGCCGTGGCGAACCGCGTGACCGTCGGAATCGGCTCCGGCGGCCAGATCGAGGTCTACAACCACACCGGCACGGTGAACGTCGACGTTGACGTGGACGGGTACTACTCCGGCAGCGGTGGCACCGGCTCGGTCTTCGTGCCGATCACACCGGTCCGCGTGGCCGACACCCGCACGGCCAGCCTGGTGGGTACCGGGACTCCGATAACGGCGAACGCCTCGGAAAGCTTCAGCCTCGCCACCGCCGCCAGCGGCATCCCTGCGAGCGCCTCTGCCGTCGCTGGGAACTTCACAGTGGTTGCAGGCGGCGCCTCTGGCTACATCTCGGTCTACCCGACGTCGGTCACGACGCATCCTGTCGCTTCTGACGTCAACTGGGTCGCCAAGGAGATCGTCCCGAACTTCACGATCGCGGACACGAACGGCACCGGCAACGTGGAGGTCTACAACAGCTACGGGACGATCAACCTCGTGATCGACGTCTTCGGGTACTTCACGTCGTCGACGCCGACCATGGTGTCGGCGGTCGTGACCGACACGTCAATCGCGATCACCTACAACGAGGGTGTGTCCTGCCCGACGGCGGCTTCCAGCGACTTCGGGTACTTGTGGACCGGCTCAGCGTCGGGTGGCACGATCACCGCCAACAGCTGCACAACGTCCGGTGACGTGCTGACCCTGAAAGGAACCGACTTCACTCTGCCAGGTAGTACGGGCGGCAGCATCGTGTACACCGCTCCTGCGGTGAGCAGCACTTCGAACGCGGTGTACGCCACGAGCAACGTGGCGGAGTTTGCGGCAACGCAAACGCTCGCGGTGACGGGGGCGGCATTGCCGGCCATGGTGTCGGCGTACACGACCGCGACAACACTCGCGATCACCTACAACGAGGACGTGACCTGTCAAACGGGTGTCGCCGCTGCCTTCGCGTACGAATACACGGGTGTGGCGTCCGGATTTGAAGGGGCGCCGACTGTCACCGCCGCGTGTGCGACTGACGTGCTGACCCTGACCGATGCGGCAGGCGTCGAACCGCCAGGGACTGGTGCCAAGATCGTCTACACCGCTCCGGCCACAAACAGCTCGACGGTATCGGTGTTCGCCACCGGCTCCGTGCCGGCGCTCTATGCGGCAACGCAGACACTCGCGGGTTCCCAATGGACGACGCCGGCCATGACGGCGGCGACAGTCGTGGCGGGTACTGGTGGTGCTGCCGGAACGGCAACAATCACTGTCACCTACAGCGAGGCTGTCGCCTGCCCGACTACACCGGGCAGTGTTCAGGCGGACTTTGAGTACACGAACGCCGGGACAGCGGCCTACCCGTCCACTTGCAACCTAGTTGCCGGGAAACTCGTACTGGGCGACTTCATGAGTGCGACGACGGGTGCCACAGCAGAGACTGTGGTCTTGCCGGGCGCTTCGGACACGCTCGTCTACACCGTTCCTGCGACGGACACCGCCGTCTACGCGGTAACCGCCAGCGTCGACTTCCCGCAGTTCGCGGCAGCACAGACACTGGCGCTGACCGCGGCACCCGCACCAGCCATGGTGTCGGCGGTCGTCACCGCGACATCAGTCGCGATCACCTACAGCGAGGACGTGTCCTGCCCCGCAACGGGCGCGGACGGTGACTTCGTTTACGACTCGGCTTTCAACACTCTCGGCGGTGCGATCAGCGGCTGTGCAACGGCCACTGACGTGCTGACGCTGAGCGGGATCTTCAACGCAGCGACAGGTGCCGCCAACATCGTCTACACCGCTCCCGCAGTGAGCACCTTGTCGAACGCGGTGTACGCCACCGGAAGCACGTCGGCATTTGCGGCAACCCAGACGCTCTTCCCGCTGTAGGCATCCAAGGGATCAGCGCCTAGCAAGAAGCTGTGAAAGGAACCCCGGCCCTGTGAAGGGGCCGGGGTTCCTTTCTCTTTCGAAGCGGTCCGGCACCGTGGGCTGTCTTCTGCCGTCGAGACATCGGTCCCCGCACAGTGAGTCGGGCCCGAAGGTTCTCTTGGACGTGGAACGATGGGCATTTCCGGGGCCGTCGGGGTCCGCCGCTGCTCTCACGATGAGCGAGAATCGGCGCGACATGGTTGACGAGATGCAGCGGCAGGCGGGAGCGAAGCTCGTAGGCGAGCGCGGGGGCTCCTCGAGGTGAACTTCAATGCGCGCGGGAGGTGCCCCGGCCACAGGCAATCCTCCACTGGTTCACAGCCTCCTCTCAGACTCCAGATCCAGAATCATCTTGCCGCATCGCACGCCCACCCCCGAAATCGAAGCTGACGTCATGGCCTTTACTTCTTGCAAATCTGAGCGTCTACTTCGGGCGGAGAGGAACCCGACTTCCAAAGGGAGCTCCCAATATGCGCGGAACCGTTCGCCGAAATAGTCCGTCATCACTCGCGCCCCGGTCCCGATCGGGGTGGAGGGTCTCGTTTCCTTTGCTGGCCATAGCGCTCGCCGGCTCAGTCGCGCTCAGCGCGTGCGGGGGCGGATCATCGAGCGCGGGCTCCTCGACGACCTCCTCGACTACTGCCGCGACAAGTGCCGCCAGCAGTTCAAAGGCGTCGACCACCGCATTTGCCGCGTGCATGCAAAAGCACGGTGTGAAGTTCAGCGGGTTCGGACGTGGCGGAACGGGCGGCAGCTTCCCTACCGGCGGCAGCTTCCCTACGGGCGGCAGCTTCCCTACGGGCGGCAGCTTCCCGGCAGGAGGGAGCTTCAACTC
The DNA here is from genome assembly GCA_963727645.1 of uncultured Acidimicrobiaceae bacterium. Lineage (GTDB taxonomy): Bacteria > Actinomycetota > Acidimicrobiia > Acidimicrobiales > Bog-793 > Fen-455. The sequence continues at coordinate 127,098 of CAVSHA010000014.1, read as the reverse complement.
TTCCGCGTTCGCGAAGGCGTCTGCCGCGTGCGCCAGCCTGCGCCCGAAGGGATTCGGCACGAGACCGGGTGGCTTCTCGAGCGTGGCCCTCGACGCGTACCGCAACTGCCTGAAGCTCCACGGCGTGACACTGCCCGGTGGGGCTTCCGGCACTGCCGGCTCGGCCACTCCAACCACCCTCAACGCCAAGAGCCCGTCCGTCGAGAGGGCGCTCGCCGCCTGTGCAAGCCTGCGACCGAAGGGATACGGCACGGTGCCGAGCGGCTTTTCGAGCGCGGCCTTTGCCGCGTACCGCAACTGCCTGAAGCTCCACGGCGTGACCTTGCCCAGCGGCTCTTCCGGCGCGACCAGCTCGACAACCTCAACCACGCTCAGCACCAAGAGCACTGCGGTCCAGAAGGCGCTCGCCGCTTGCGCCGGTCTCGTGCCGAAGTTAACCCCACCGGCCGGCACAGGCTCGACAACGACGACAAGCTAATGGTCCTCGTGCCACGTCTCCTCAGTTCGCCTGTCTCTCCCGACAAGTAAAGGACAGGATCGGCAGTGAAGTCCCTTCTTCGCAAGTCGCGTCCGGACATGGCGGCGGAAGGGGCGGCTGGCGTGCTTCCCGCGCGACGAAGGCGCAAGGTCGTGTTCTACGGGGTCCTCGTTCTGGCGGTCGCGGCGGTCGCCGGATTCGGACTGAGATCGATCTACCAGACCAGCTCCGCGTCGGCCGGCATCGCCCGGACCGTCACGGTGCAGCGTGGCATCGTCCAGGAAAGTGTCACAGCCTCGGGGAACATCAGCCCTGCCGCCGCCGTCAGCGAGGACTTCAGTACCAGCGGAACGGTCACCGCCGTCGACGTCGCAGTCGGGGAACAGGTCAAGGCCGGAGAGGTGCTCGGCACGCTTGACCCCACCACGGCACGGGCGAACCTCGAGACTGCCGTCGAGAATCTCCAGAGCGCCGAGACAGCGTTGCAGCAGGCTCGACAGGGTGGTTCGGCGTCGCAGCTCGCACAGGACAAGTCGCAGCTCGCATCTGCGCAGGCCCAGTTGAGCTCCGACAAGGAGCAGCTCATCTCGGACCGGTCGGCACTTTCAACCGCAAAGGCTCAGCTTGCTACGGATCAGAACCTCGGTTGCCCGTCCGCCTCTTCTGCGTCGTCCTCCGCCGGCGCCAGCTCGTCCGGCGCCAGCTCCAGCAGCACCGGCACCACCGGCAGCAGCGCCAGCTCCACCGGCTCCGGCGCCAGCTCGTCCGGCACTGGGTCCAGCAGCACCGGCTCCGGCACCGGCTCCACCTCGATAACCACAACCACGACGCCGACGACAACCACGCCCACCACTGAGGCACCGACCACGACCACCACTGAGGCGCCGACGACAACCACGAAGCCGGTGCCGACCACGACCACCACTGAGGTGCCGACCACGACGACGCCGGCACCGACCACGACCTCCTCTGAGGCGCCGACGACAACCACGAAGCCGGTGCCGACCACGACCACCACCGAGGTGCCGACGACAACCACAACCACGACGCCGGTGCCGACCACGACCACCATTGAGGCGCCGACGACAACCATGACCACCAGCTCCACCGGCACCACGACCCCCCCCAGCTCCAGCCACGCTGTCAGCCTTTCTGACTCGGGAAGCGACCAGGCGACGGCTCCCACGGTTGTCACTTCGTCCGCGGCGTCGGTCACGACAACGACGGCCGTTCTCGAGGGAGCGGTGGACCCCAACGGCGATGAGACGACCTATTTCTTCCAGTACGGCACCACCACGCTGTACGGGTCGCAGACCGCACCGACCACCCTCGATGCCGGTACGACGAGCGTGACAGTCTCGGTCCCGGTGCGCGGTCTTCACGCGGCAAGCTCCTACGTTTTCCGCCTCGTGGCATCCAACAGCAAGGGAACGTCCTACAGCTTGCCTGAGTACTTCGCCACCGGTACCAGGTCGTGCACGACGGACAGGAACACAATTGCCACCGACGAGCAGACCGTGCAGAACGCGAAGCAGACGATTCAGCTGCAACAAGCCAGCTTGACAGCCACCGTGGCGGGCCAGGCCGTCAACCCGGCCACGATCGTTCAGGATGAACAGGCGGTTACCCAGGACCAGCAGACCGTCACATCCGACCAGGACGCGCTCAATGGGTCAGTCCTCACCGCCTCCATCAGCGGCACGGTGACCGCTGTCAACGGCACGGTCGGTGAGACGGTGAGCGGAGGCAGCTCTTCGTCCGCGTCCGCGAGCAGCTCCAGTGGTTCGAGCGCCTCGTCGTCGTTGGGCTCGTCGTCGTCGAGCGCGTCGTCTTCGAGCGGGTTCGTCACAATCGACGACCTGAAGAACCTCGAGGTCGTCGCCGGCTTCGCCGAAGCTGACGCCACGAAGATCGCCGTCGGTCAACCGGCAACCGTGACGTTGGCGGCTCTTCCTTCCACCGAGGTCGCGGGTGTCGTCACGGCGATATCGCCGACGTCGGTGGTCACGAGCAACGTCGTGACCTATGACGAGACGATCACGCTCAAGGACCCTCCGGCCACGGTCTTGGACGGGATGACCGCCGACGTGAGCGTCGTCGTCGCCACAGCGGCGAATGTGCTCGAAGTCCCGAGCGCTGCGGTGACCACCACCGGCCTGTCCTCGACTGTCACGGTCTTGAAGGACGGCAAACAGGTCACCACGCGCGTGACCGTCGGTCTGGTCGGAAGCTCGACGACGCAGATCCTGACCGGCGTCACGGCAGGCGAGAAGCTCGTGGAGCCGACCGCGACGATCTCGGCAGGTACGACAGGAGCGACGACCGCGACGCGCACCTTCGGCGGCGGCGGCGGCTTCGGTGGCGGCGGCGGCTTCGGTGGCGGCGGTATCCCATGAGCGCTCGCCAGCTGTTCGGCCACCGAGACAAGTCGCTCGACGGCCTCCGTGCCCTGCCATCTCGGGACACTGCGGCCCCGGCGGGCCCATTTCCCGCTGGAGGGAGACGACCGGTCGTCGTCCTGCGCGCGGTGACGAAGACCTACAAGGCGGGGGAGGTCGAAGTTCACGCGCTCCGACGGGTCTCCCTGACCGTCGAGGCCGGCGACTTCGTCGCCATCATGGGGGCTTCAGGCTCCGGGAAGTCGACGATGATGAACATCATCGGGTGTCTCGACGTGCCGACGAGGGGGCACTACTGGTTGGAAGGCGTGGACGTACGCCAGCTCGAGGACTCGGATCTCTCGCGCATCCGCAACCGCAAGATCGGCTTCGTCTTCCAGAACTACAACCTGGTCCCGCGCACGACCGCCCTCGCGAACGTGGAGCTCGCACTGGCTTACGGAGGCGTGAAGCCGAAGGAGCGGCACGCGCGGGCCATGGCCGCGCTGCGCGAGGTCGGCCTCGAGGACCGCAGCCATCACCTCCCGAGCGAGATGTCAGGTGGTCAGCAGCAGCGCGTCGCCATCGCCCGCGCCCTGGTGACGGCTCCTGCTCTCATCCTCGCCGACGAGCCGACCGGGAACCTCGACACCGCCTCGAGCAACGAGGTCATGGCCATCTTCAGTCGATTGAACGGCGAAGGTCGAACAGTCGTGATCATCACCCATGAGCAGGACATCGCCTCTTTTACGCGTCGGATCGTCCGGCTGCGCGACGGCCAGATCTACGAGGACAGTCGCCTTGTCCCGGTGCATTCCTCGGACGCGAGGATGGACGAACGCGAAGCGCCAGCCGAACCCATGCCAGCGTCAGGCAGCCTGAGCGGAGGAGCGAGTTGAACCTCTTCGACAACCTCCGGGTCGCCATCGGCGGGATCAGCTCGAACAAGCTCCGCTCGGCGCTCACGACCCTCGGCGTGCTGATCGGTGTCTCGGCCGTCATCATTCTGGTGGCGGTCGGGACGGGATCGTCTCAGGCCGTCGAGAGCCGGATCAACCAGCTCGGGACGAACACCCTGACGGTCTTCAACACGGGCCGCTTCGGAAGGGCAAGCGGCACCCAGAGCCACGTGGCGTCGTTGACGATCGCGGACGTCAACGCCCTGGAGAATCCGGACAACGCCCCGGATGTGAAGTCGGTCTCCCCGGTCGTGTCCACCAGCGAGACGGCCACCTACGCAACGGCCACGTACACGACCACCGTTGAGGGGTCGACTCCCTCCTACCTGGCTGCCGAGGACTACACCGTGCAGGCCGGCAGCGCGATCTCGAGCCAGGACGTCACTTCGCACGCTCAAGTCGTCGACATCGGCTCGGATGTCGCGAGCAACCTGTTCACGACCGGCGAGAACCCTCTCGGTGCGACGATCATGATCGGCTCGACCAACTTCGAGATCATCGGCGTGCTGGCCTCGAAGGGCACGAGCGGGCTGACGAACCAGGACGCCGTGGTCATTGCGCCCTACACCGCCGTCGAGGACCACTTGACGGGCTACTCCCAGTCGTTCAGCCAGCTCATCGTTCAGGGCAAGTCCGCCTCGACGCTGAACCTCGCCGAGGCCGAAGTCGAGAACGTCCTCGCGGCGCAGAACGACACCACGGTCGCAAACCTGCCGTTCCAGGTGCTGAACCAGGCGACCCTGCTTTCCACGGTGCAGTCGACCTCGAGCACGTTCACAGTGCTGCTCGGTGCCGTCGCCGCGATCTCGCTGCTTGTCGGGGGTATCGGAGTCATGAACATCATGCTCGTGACCGTCACCGAGCGCACCCACGAGATCGGGATCCGCAAGGCGATCGGTGCTCCGAAGTCGGCGATCCTCACCCAGTTCCTGTTTGAAGCGGTCTTACTTTCCTTGATCGGGGGAACCATCGGCGTCGTCATCGGCGTGGTGGGCAGCCGGTTCAAGATCGCCGGCGTTCAGCCCGTCATAGCCCCTTATTCGATCGTGCTCGCTTTTGGCGTGTCGATCGCCGTAGGGGTGTTCTTCGGCTTCTACCCCGCCAACCGTGCCGCGTCACTGCGACCTATCGACGCTCTTCGTTATGAGTGAGGACAGGGGAGCATCCATGCCAGACGACCCGACTTCCGACGAGCGGCTTCCTCCGGTCAGCAGTGCCGCCACCGAGCCGGTCGAAGTCGTCACAGTCCCTTGGGAGCCAACTGTTCCGCCGCATTCAACGGGACAGCTCGGCGGCGACGAAGGCGATGTTGTCGATGACGACGAGTGGCCGATGCGGAGCCCTCGATCGGGCCTTCGTCTCAAGTACCCGACGGCGGTGCTGGTGGCCCTTCTCATCGGTGCCGGCGGGCTCTGGGGCGGGGCTGCCTTGCAGCGCGCCCATGGGACGACCGGCGCTTCAAGCGGCGCGTCAGGCTTCGCAAGGCTGTTCGGCTCGTCGGGATTCTCCGGCGCCACCCGGGGCAGCTTCCCTGGACTTGGGACCACGAGTGCCGCTGCCGGCATCGTGACGACCATCGAGGGCAACACCCTCTACGTCACGACTGCGACTGGTGGCCTGGTCAAGGTCACACTCGGGAAGTCCACGACCTACACCCGCGAGACCAAGAGCACCCCATCCGCGATGCAGCCGGGCGACACCGTGATCGTGCAGGGCACGACGGCGAAGAACGGGACCGTGACAGCGACGTCCGTCGCTGACACCGCTGCGGGTGTTTCTACTGCGGGCTGAACCACGCCCACGAAGTGGGCAACGACATCGATCGGTACCACCCAATGACTCAAGGAGCGAAAGGACATTCAAGTGAACGAGCGACCCCCTGACGATCTTGGGGCTGTACCCGACAAGGACCATGACGCATCTGGGAATGGCGCGGCTCGTTACGGTCGGCGCGCGCTCATGCTCGGGGCGGCGGCGACCGGGGTGGGAATCACCGCCGGCCTTGTCGCCGGCGTAGACCCTACGGGAGCTTCGAGCGAACACGCGAATGACGCGGTCCTTCTCGGCACGAGGAACTCGGCGACCGCCACGACCGCAGTCGCGACGACCAACGGCTCCGGCCTCGAGGGCACGACCTCGGAGACGAACCGCAGCGGCGTCGAAGGCGTCGACACCAGTTCGGGCGGCGGCTTTGGTACCTCGGGGCTCTCAAGGCATGGGACCGGCGCCTACGGTCAGACCTCGGCGGATGGAAAGAGCGGCGTCGAAGGCGTTGACAGGAGCCCAAGCGGTGGCTACGGCGTCCAAGGGACCTCGGAGAACGGCATCGGCGTCCAAGGCGAGACCACGGCGGCAAACCGCAGCGGCGTTGCAGGCATCGACACGAGCAAAGGAGGTGGCTACGGCACCTACGGGAACTCGACCAACGGTACCGGTGTCTACGGCGAGACCTCGGCGGCCGGCCTGAACGGCGTCGAAGGCGTGGACGCAAGCAAGCTCGGCGGCTATGGCGTCCAGGGAACCTCAGAGAACGGCACCGGTGCCTACGGCGAGACCTTGGCGAATGGCAAAAGCGGCGTCGAAGGTGCCGACACGAGCAAGCTCGGCGGCTATGGCGTCCAGGGAACCTCAGAGAACGGCACCGGTGCCTACGGCGAGACCTTGGCGAATGGCAAAAGCGGCGTCGAAGGCGTCGACGCGAGCAAGAAAGGCGGCTACGGCGTTCAGGGGACCTCGGAGAACGGCACCGGCGTCTACGGCCAGACCCTGACGGCTGGCAAGAGCGGCGTCGAAGGCGTCGACACGAGCAAGACGGGCGGCTACGGCACCTCCGGGAGCTCGACGAACGGCACCGGCGTCTACGGTGGCTCCGGCGCAGGTACTGGCGTCTACGGCCGCACCTCGGCGGCCGGCAAGAGCGGCGTCAGGGGCGTCAACACGAGCCCCGACGGTGGCTACGGCGTCCAAGGAACCTCGGAGAACGGCACCGGCGTCTACGGCAGCACCACGACCAATGGCAAGAGCGGCGTCGAAGGCATCGACAAGAGCAAGGAAGGGGGCAACGGCGTCCAGGGAACCTCAGAGAACGGCACCGGTGCCTACGGCGAGACCTCGGCAGATGGCAAGAGCGGCGTCGAAGGCGTCGACGCGAGCAAGAAAGGCGGCTACGGCGTTCAGGGGACCTCGGAGAAAGGCACCGGCGTCTACGGCCAGACCCTGACGGCTGGCAAGAGCGGCGTCGAAGGCGTCGACACGAGCAAGACGGGCGGCTACGGCACCTCCGGGAGCTCGACGAACGGCACCGGCGTCTACGGTGGCTCCGGCGCAGGCACCGGCGTCTACGGTGGCTCCGGCGCAGGTACCGGCGTCTACGGCCGCACCTCGGCGGCCGGCAAGAGCGGCGTCAGGGGCGTCAACACGAGCCCCGACGGTGGCTACGGCGTCCAAGGAACCTCGGAGAACGGCACCGGCGTCTACGGCAGCACCACGACCAATGGCAAGAGCGGCGTCGAAGGCATCGACACGAGCAAGGAAGGGGGCAACGGCACCTCCGGGAGCTCGACCAACGGCACTGGCGCGCACGGCCAAACCGCGGCGACCGGCAAGAGCGGTGTCAAGGGCGTCGACACGAGTCCGGGCGGCGGCTACGGCGTACAAGGGACCTCGGACAACGGCACCGGCACCCACGGCCAGACCTCGGCGTCCGGCAAGAGCGGCGTCGCAGGCATCGACACGAGCAAGTTGGGTGGCTACGGCGTCCAAGGCGCCTCGGAGAACGGCATCGGCGTGTACGGCCAGACTTTGGCGGCCAACAAGAGCGCCGTCGAAGGCGTCGACGCGAGCAAGTTGGGCGGTTATGGCCTTTACGGGGACTCGACCAACGGTATTGGCGCCTACGGCCAGACCTTGGCGACCGGCAAGAGCGGCGTCAAAGGCGTCGACACGAGCCAGGGCGGTGGCTACGGCGTCCAGGGAATCTCGGAGAACGGTACTGGCGCCCACGGTCAGACCTCGGCGGCAGGCAAGAGCGGGGTCGAAGGCGTCGACAACAGTTCGGCGGGCGGTTACGGAACCTACGGGAGCTCGATCAACGGCAGCGGGGCCTACGGAGCTTCTAATGAAGGTACCGGTGTCTACGGCCGGACCTCGGCGGCCGGCAAGAGCGGTGTCGAAGGTGTCAACGCGAGCCCAGGCGGCGGTTACGGAGTCCAGGGGAGCTCGACCAACGGCACCGGTGTCTACGGCAGCACCGCGACCGATGGCCAAAGCGGCGTCGAAGGCGTCGACACGAGCAAAGATGGCGGATACGGGACCTACGGGAGCTCGACCAACGGCACCGGTGCCTACGGCCTGACCACGGCGGCCGGCAAGAGCGGGGTCGAAGGCGTCGACACGAGCCCGAGCGGTGGCTACGGCGTCCAAGGAAGCTCGCAGAACGGCACCGCAGTGTACGGCCAGGCCTCGGTGGCTGCCACTAGCGGCGTTGAAGGCGTCAACACGAGTGCAGAAGGCGGCATTGGTGTCTCCGGCAGTTGCCCGAACGCCGGCATCGGAGTGCGGGGCTCGAGTGGGACCGGGGTCGGCGTGTTGGCTGAGAGCACCTCTGGCCCGGCGCTCCAAGTCCAGGGGATTGCCACTTTCTCGCGGAGCGGGAGCGCCCTGGTCGCGGGGACCGTTGCCAATCCCGAGTCGGGGGTGACCATTGCCGGGGTTTCTCTCAGCGCATCGAGCCTGATCTTTGCCACTCCGCAGGTCTACGTCCCCCCCGGCACCGGCGACCTCAGCATCGGGGTCGCCGCCGTCGTGCCGAACGTTCAGGCCGACGCCTTCACGATCTATCTGACGGGGCCCGTCACTGTCCCTGTTCAGATTGCGTGGTTCGTCATCGGGTAGGCCTGAAGCGAGCTCCGGCTGGGTTAGCTGTGCACCTCTTCGTGCACTTGTGTCGAGTGGCCCTGCGCGTCGACTGCTTCACGGTCGAAGGTGCGCGTACCGCTGCCTGCCGGGCGACGTGACGTCGCAAAGACAATCCCCGAGGCGACAAGGCCCACGGCCCCGACGACCATGAGGATGACCCCCGCCGTGGAAAGCCGGAACCCGTGACCTTGGGAGGTCACGGCCCAGTACATGACGGCGCCCGCCGCTATTGCGAGGACGCTGAAGAACATTCCCGTCCGGCCCATTCCCATTGCTTGTGCCTCCCTCTTCTGCCGTAGCTCGCGGCCCGATTCGGTCGGCGACGACATTGTCATTATACTCTAGTTTTATGTCACTAGCAATACAGTTCTAGGATGTGCTAGACTGTCCACATGGGAGAATGGAGCTTTCTCACCAACCACGCCCGGGTCCTCGTCTGCATCGCGCACGATCCCGGAGTGCGTCTGCGCGACATCGCTGCGATCCTGGGAATTACCGAGCGCAGCGTCTTCGGCATCGTCACCGACCTGACCTCGGCCGGCTACGTGTCGAAGGAGAAGGACGGCCGTCGCAATCGGTACCGGATCCAGGCTCATGTACCTTTGCGAAAGGGCATCGGCCGAGACCAGACGATAGGTGAGCTGCTCTCAGTGCTCGTCGACACCAGGGCTCGTGGTGAGCTTCAGCAAAGCGTCGAAGCGGCTGTTTGATCCAGTCAGGCAGGGCAGTGCCGGCTTGACGGTTCGATCCATGGTGAAGCGGTTGCACGCACGTTTGCCGCCGCCTCCCCTTGCGAGGAGGCGGCGTTGGTGAGACGACCTGTTCACACGGTCAGCTTCGAGCCGCTCGTGCCGCTGGAGTCGGCCAGGTTGGCGTCACCGCCATAGGCGGCCGACACGTCGTAGGAGCCGACGGCCAGCGCGCTGTTGGCGATCGTGCAAGTCCCTTTTCCTCCCTTGAGCGCCGCTGTGCAGGTGGCGGAGCCGACCTGTACTTGCACCGTCTCGCTGTCCGGCACTGCCTCGCCATAGTGGGTCGTGACGCTCGCGGAGAAGACCGATGCCGATTCGTCGCCATAGGTGACGCTGGTCGGTGACTCCGAGACCGTGGTGGCCGAGGCGTCCTTGCCTACGGTCAGCTTCGAGCTGCTCGTGCCGCTGGAGTTGCTCAGGTTGGCGTCACCGCCATAGGTGGCCGACACGTCGTAGGAGCCGACGGCCAGCGCGCTGTTGGCGATCGTGCAAGTCCCCTTACCGCTCTTGAGTGTCGCTGTGCAGGTGGCGGAGCCGACGGACACCGTCACTGTCTCGCTGTCCGGCACTGCCTCGCCATAGTGGGTCGTGACGTTCGCGGAGAAGACCGATGCCGATTCGTCGCCGTAGGTGACGCTGGTCGGTGACTCCGAGACGGTGGTGGCCGAGGCGTCCTTGCCTACGGTCAGCTTCGAGCTGCTCGTGCCGCTGGAGTTGCTCAGGTTGGCGTCGCCGTAGGCGGCCGACACGTCGTAGGTGCCGACGGGCAGGGCGCTGTTGGCGATCGTGCAAGTCCCCTTACCGCTACTGAGCACCGCTTTGCAGGTGGCGGAACCGACGGACACCGTCACCGTCTCGCCGTAAGGCACTGCCTCGCCATAGTGGGTCGTGACGCTCGCGGAGAAGACCGATGCCGATTCGTCGCCGTAGGTGACGCTGGTCGGTGACTCCGAGACGGTGGTGCTCGAGGCGTCCTTGCCCACGGTCAGCTTCGAGCCGCTGGCGCCGCTCGAGCCACTCAGGCTGGCGTCGCCGCCATATGCGGCCGACACGTCGTAGGTGCCGACGGCCAGGGCGGTGTTGGCGATCGTGCAAGTCCCCTTACCGCTACTGAGCCCCGCTTTGCAGGTGGCGGAACCGACGGACACCGTCACCGTCTCGCCGTAAGGCACTGCCTCGCCATAGTGGGTCGTGACGGTCACATGGAAGACCGAAGCCGTTTCGTGGCCGTAGGTGACGCTCGTCGCTGACTCCCAGACGGAGGTGCCCGTGGCGTCCTTGTAGACGGTCAGCTTCGAGCCGCTGGCGCCGCTGGAGCCGATCAGGCTGGCGTCGCCGCCATAGGTGGCCGACACGGGGTATGAGCCGTCGGCCAGGGCGGTGTTGGCGATCGTGCAATGACCTTTGCCTCCCTTGAGGATCACCGTGCAGGTGACAGAGCCGACCTGCACCGGCACGGTCTCACCGTTGGGCACTGCCTGGCCATATTGGGCCGTGACGGTCACGTAGAAGACCGACGCCGATTCGTGGCCGTAGGTGACGCTGGTCGGTGACTCCGAGACCGTGGTACTTGTGGGGAGCTGTCGCACGAAGTACCCGAAGGCGTCGATCACGACGTTGATCGTCGCACCGTGGCTGTTGTAGACCTTCACACTGCCGGTACCGGCAGTGTCCGCGACCGTGAAGTTCGCGACGGCCGGGAACTGGTTGGCGGCCCAGTTCACGTCGGACGCGACAGGCACCGTCGTGTCGGACTTCGGATAGACCGTGAGGTAGCCAGGCGCGTCGCCTGCAACCACCGCAAAGTTCCCGGCGACGGCCAAGGCGGCCGTGGGGATCCCGCTGGCAGTAGTGGAGAGGTTGAACTCCTCCGAGGTGTTCGCAGGGATCGGCGTGCCGTTGTTGGGCACACGGGTGTCTGTGATGCGGACCGGTGTGATCGGCACGAAGGCCGAGCCGGTGCCGCCGCTGCCGGTGTAGTAGCCGTCGACGTCGACGTCGACCTTCACCGTACCGGTGTGGTTGTAGATCTCGATCCGGCCATAGGTACCGACCCCGACCGTCACGCGGTTGCCGACAACGTGGTCAGCCATGAAGTCGACATTCGACGCGGTCGGCCTGGTCACCCCGGCCGGATAGACGGTGAGGAAGCTCGTCGCGGTGCCGTGGGCAGCGGTCGTGTTGACCACGACGGCGGTTGCGTTGGCGGGGACTCCCGTGGCCGTCCCTGTCACCGTGACGGGCGTGCTGGTGTTCGGCCCGATCGCGGTACCGGACGCCAGCGTGCCAAGAACTCGCACGGGGGAAAGCGAGTTGTACAGCCCGCTGTCGTTGGCCAAAGGAGCGCTCGTGTAATAGCCCTCGACGTCGACCACGACGTTCGTGCTGCCGGCGTGGTTGTAGATCGACACCATGCCCGAAGAGCTCAGCGGCACTGTCACGAGGTTCGCCACCGTAAGGCCGGGTGGAAAGTTGAGGTTGGAGACCACCGGCATCGTGATCCCCTCGGGGAAGACGGTCAGGAACCCGGAGGCCGTCGGGTCGACCGCGGTCACGTTGAGCACCACGGCCGCCGTTCCGGCGGGTACGGGTGCGGTGCCCACTGTCGTGACCTGCACATTCAGCGTGGAGTTGGCGGCCAGGAACTTGCCCGCGTTCGGCTGGCCGGAGTTCGACCGGGTGTCGGTGATGCGGAATGGCGTTACTGAGACATAGGAGCCCATGACCGGTGTGGTGGCATGTGGCGTGGTCGCGGCCGACGCCGCTATTGCGATTGGACCGATGAGCATGCCGAGAACGACGATCAAGGCCGTCCCCAACCGGATCGTGATGCGCCTGTCCGCCTTCTCGTCGCGCGACCGTGCACTGGATGACCTGAACATTTCGCCGTTCCTTCATGATCGAGACGGCGCTGAAGAACGTTCCAGCCCGGCCCATTTCTTGGGCCTCCGTCTTCTTGGAGTAGCTCGAGGCCACATGCGGTCGGCGACGATTAGGCCATCATACTCTAGTTTTAGAACACTAGCAAACTACTTCTAGAACAAGTCGGCTGGCTTCCACGGGAACCTGATGCTCGGTTGTAGCGCCTCGGTCAATCGATCGCCAGCGCAGGGACCAGAAATGCGGGCGTGAGCCGCACGACGCGCGCCCGGACAAGGTTCCGTGGCTCCCCGCTAGCGGGCAGGTGCGCTGTCCTCAGATACTGGACGCCGAGAGCCGACCAAAGGTGTAGGACCAATGCCTCTACCGCAGCCGCGGTCAGTTGCGGATGCTGATAGGGGTCCCTTACCAGGGAGGTCCGCTATGGCCCGAGTGACTACTGTTCCCGCCACCCACGTGGAGCTGTATCGGGGGAAAGTGGGCGCACCGGAGTTTGTCGAAGTACCGGCCGCCCGGTTTCTGATGATCGACGGTCACGGCAACCCGAACACGTCCTCAGCCTTTGCAGAGACCGTCCAGACGCTGTACTCGGGTGCCTATGCGATCAAGTTCGCACTCAAGAAGGCAGGTGGGCCCGACGAGCGGGTTGCCCCTCTCGAGGGACTCTGGTGGGGAAGCGAGGACGTCGATTTCGCCGCGTCGTCGAAGGACGACTGGGACTGGACGATGATGATCCGGATACCCGATGTGGCCACCGACGAGCTGATCGCCGCCGCGCTTGCAGGCGCCGCTGCCAAGAAGCCTGACCTCGTCTTCGACCGGGTCCGGGTCGAGCAGTTCGCTGAGGGCTCTGCCGCACAGGTCATGTACATCGGGCCCTACGCCGAGGAGGGTCCGACCATCGCCGCGCTACACGCGTTCATCGCCGAGCACGGCTATCGGCGTGCCGGAAGACACCACGAGATCTACATCGGTGATCCCAGGCGCGCTGACCCGGCACGACTGAAGACCGTGTTGCGTCAGCCAGCCGAGTGAGCACTCCTCGTCGGCGCTGCATCCGATGAGGCCGACCCTGGACCCCGTTTCGATCCAGTGAGGTGGCGGGACATGGACTGTGCGCTCATTGCCATGTGGAAGATGCGCATCGCGGAAGCCCGGTCAGCGTCGGAGGGTGGCGATGTTTCTTTGCTCGGCTGCCTGGACGAGTCGGTCGTCAAAGGACGCGAGGGTGGCGTGGGAGTCTTCTGCTGCGAGAAGGACGCAGCAGTCCGGCATCTTCAAACCAGTGGTCACGCGCAGCTCGGCTAGCCGCACAGCGGTGTCGGCTGGAAACGGCAGTTCATTCACCTCGAGCTCGCTCAGCGCTCTCTTCGCCGTTTCCATGCGGCCGGCGCGAACCGGCGCCACGAGGACTTCAGCCAGCGTCAGTGAGCTCGCCCCAAAATGGTCATCGATCGCCGTGGCCACGAGCGCGTCGGCGTCTGCGTGAAGGTCGTCGTCAGCGTCGAGGTACGCGATGAGAACACTGGCATCGAAGACGATCATGCGGGCCACTCATCGCGTAACGCAGATAGGTACTCAGGTCCGTAGACGCCGGTGAGCACACCGCTGTTGCGCTGGACGGCCGCCAGCCGCCGCTGGTGCCGCTCGTCGTGGGCCCGTTGGGCCGCGTGATGTCCTTCCATCGCCAATCGCGTGACCAGCTGAGCGCGGCTGAACGTCGGCCATCGCTGCTGCGCCTGGTCTAGGGCCAAGGCGAGCTCGTCAGTCTCGGTGACAAAGTGGCGGGGACGGGCAGTCGGCATGGGACTTAGTGTAGCACTGAGCATATGTGGTGCTACACATTTGGGTCGGTTCAGCCGTGCGCCGTGGCTCGCATCATGTCGAATGCGGTGAGGGAGGGCTCGGCGAGCTGAGCAGCCTTGAGGAAGTCGCGGTGGATGACCTCGTTGAGGGCAGCGAATGAAGTCGCTTGCTTGACGTGGTGAAAGGCCGACTGGACTCGGACTTGGACGAGACCGGCGATCACGAACGTGGCGAGCTGCACCTCGGGGTCGATCGGGTCCGCGCCGATTCGTTGCGCAAGTGCGATGGAGACCTCGCCGATGAAGCGCGGCAGATCAGCGAACCGCGCCGCGACGAGCGTTGGCGATGTGGTGGCGACCTCGTGAAAGCGGCGGATCAGGTGCATGTGGCGGGCATCATCCAAGGCCTCCAAGCGACCCGGGTGAATCTCGCTGGCTATCGATTGCACGACGACTTCGATCAGTGAAGCACTCCCGCGTTCCCTCACGGCATCCGCCACGGCGTTGATCATGGGCTCGGAGCGGTCGAAGAACATCGACTCCTTGGTAGTGAAGTAGTTGAACACCGTCTGCTCGGAGACCTCCGACGCGGCCGCGATCTGGGCCACGGTCACGTTGTCGAACCCGTGAACCAAGAACATCGCGGTCGCGACATTGGAGATCTTCTGACGAACCTGCCGCTTCTTGCGTTCGCGCAGGCCCTCGTTCGGGTCCCGGGCCTCGTCGGCATGCGCGCCTTCGAAGAGCTCGAGGATGGCATCCACGTCGAAGTCGTCGTTGTTTCTCGTCACGCGAACAACAGTGTAGGCAGAACTTTAGAGTCATACTAGAGTTGGGGTCACACTAAAGTTGGAGCTACAACATGACAATCGGAACTCCCCAAGCCGAGCGGGCGAGCACCAGCGCTCGCCGAGCTGACAGCGACATCTCCCCTTCGGGCGCTGTGGCCGTTGAGGCGCGCGGCCTGACGAGCACCAGCGCTCGCCGAGCTGACAGCGACATCTCCCCTTCGGGCGCTGTGGCCGCTGAGGCGCGCGGCCTGACGAAGCTGTTCGGCGCCAATCGCGCCGTGGACGACATCGACCTCACCGTCATGGAAGGTGAGATCTTCGGGGTGCTCGGCCCGAACGGTGCCGGCAAGACCACCATGCTGAACATGTTGGCGACGCTGCTGCCGATTGATAGCGGCGCGGCGAGGATCTTCGGCTATGACGTTCGCAGCGAGGGCCACGCTGTGCGGCAACTGATCGGCGTCACTGGGCAGTTCGCGTCGGTCGACGAGAACCTGACGGGCCGCGAGAACCTCTGGATGTTCGGCCGCCTGCAGGGATTGTCCTCCAGGAGGGCCCACAGCACCGCCGACGACCTGCTCGCGCAGTTCGACCTTACGGAGGCCGCTCACCGCCCGATCTCGCAGTTCTCCGGCGGCATGCGCCGCCGCCTTGATCTCGCGGCCAGCCTGATCACCAGACCCGCATTGCTCTTCCTCGATGAGCCCACGACCGGTCTCGACCCCCGGAACCGCAGCCAGATGTGGGACACGATCCGCGGCCTGGTCGCTGAGGGATCGACCATCATGTTGACCACCCAGTACCTCGACGAAGCCGACGCACTCGCCGGGCGGATCGCCGTCATCGACCGCGGTCGGAAGGTCGCCGAGGGCACTCCGAGTCAGCTCAAGACACAAATCGGCACATCGAGTCTCCGTGTCCAGATGGCCGAGGGCGCCGACACGGCAAAGGCGGTCGCACTGGCTGCGGAACTGACCCGTGTCACACCGATCCTTTCCCCAACCGGCTCAGGATTCAGTGTCCAGCTGAGCGACGCCAACCAGGCTGCCGACGTTCTCATCGCCCTGCGGAACCACCGGCTCGACATCACGAGCACCACCGTCGAGCAACCGAGCCTCGACGAGGTGTTCTTCGCCCTGACCGGCCACACGAGTGAAACCCCCATTCCCGAAGCCGAGATGAGCCAGCCATGACCGCAGCCATCATCATCCCAACCACCACATCCCGACCGGCCGCGCGCACCGTCCAAGCGTCGGTACCCGTGCGCGACGCGCTCAGGCAGATCACGACGTTGGCCTGGCGTGCCCTCATCAAGATGAGTCGCAATCCCGAACAGCTCGTCGACGTCACCGCGATGCCCGTGCTGTTCACCGTGATGTTCGGTCTCATGTTCGGCGGCGCCGTCTCCGGCAGCACTGCCCACTACCTGCCGACCCTCATCCCGGGCATCATCGCCATGACCACGATCACCGCGTGCGTAGCCGCCGGCATCCAACTCCGCGAGGATATGGACAAAGGCGTGTTCGACCGCTTCCGTTCGCTGCCCATCGCCCGGATCGCCCCGCTCGCCGGACCGATGATGGCCGACCTTGCCCGCTATGCCATTGCGGCCGGCATCACCCTGACCGTGGGCGTGATCATGGGCTACCGCCCCGGTGGTGGTGTTCTCGGCGTGGCCGCCGGAGTGGTGCTCGCCGTCATCACCGGCTGGTCCATCGCCTGGATCTTCCTTTGGATCGGCACCAAAGCCAGGAGCGCCGGCGCCGTCCAGGGGTTGTCAATGATGATCATGTTCCCTCTGGCCTTCCTGTCCAACGCGTTCGTTCCCGTCGACAGCCTCCCGAGATGGCTCCAGGCCGTGACGCGGGTCAATCCCGTCTCTCATGTCGTCTCGGCGTTGCGTGACCTGATGAACAAGGGCGCCTTGACTGCTCAGGTCGGATGGGCCCTGCTCGGATGTGCCACGGTCGCCGCGATCTTCATCCCACTTGCCGTTCGCTCATACTCCAGGCAGGTTTGACCAGCCCAGCGTGGCGGTTGCCCAGGGAGATCAACGAGGATGGGCCAGTTCTGTCGCTGACCCGTGGCGGAGGGAGTGGGATTCGAACCCACGGTGCCCTCACGGACACAACGGTTTTCGAGACCGCCCGATTCGGCCACTCTCGCATCCCTCCGGCAGGCAGACTAGCCGAGGGCGTCGCGGCGATTTGCGAAGAAGTCCCGCAGGAGCGTTCCGGCGGGGCCGGCGCTCACGCCGCGGGCAACTTCGATCTCGTGGTTGAGACGGGGATCGGCACACAGATTGAAGAGTGAGCCGCAAGCGCCCGTCTTCGGGTCGAACGCGCCGAAGACGAGGCGGTTGACCCGGGCGAGCACCGCCGCTCCCGCGCACATCGGGCAAGGCTCGAGCGTCACCACGAGCGTGGCGCCGTCGAGGTGCCAGGTTCCCAACATCTCCGCGGCATCTTGCAGGGCGAGGATCTCGGCGTGGGCGGTCGGGTCCTTGCGCAGCTCGCGTTCGTTGTGGCGCTGCGCGATGACATTGCCTCCGACGAGCACGACCGCTCCGACGGGCACGTCGTCATGGTCGAGGGCGAGTGCGGCCTCCATCCAGGGCCACGGCCATGGCCTCGGTGTCGTTCACCTCCCGAGCGTAGATCCCCGCGTCTTGGTGCGTGCGGGACCGGAGCCGGCGCCAGGGCTGGTGCCAGGGCCGGCCCCAGGGCCGGCGCCGAGCTCGAGAGTCGCCGTGAGCGTGACGGCGTCCAGAAGGCGCCGGTCATGGGTGACAAGGAGCAATGTGCCGTTCCAACTGGCGAGCGCGGTCTCGAGCTGCTCGATGGCGGGAAGGTCGAGATGGTTGGTCGGCTCGTCGAGCACGAGGCAATTGGTGCCTTTGGACATGAGAAGCGCCAGTTCTGCCCGTGTGCGCTCACCGGGCGACAGCGTCCCGAACGCGCGCTCCACCTCGGCGGACCCGAGCGCGAACTTGGCGAGCAAAGAGCGTGCCTCACGGGTGTTCAAGCCGCTCGCGGCGAGGAAGCCGGCCAGAAGCGGCGCGCTCGTGCCAAAGCGTCGCCTGGCCTGGCCGAGCTCCCCGAACACGACCCGGGGACCGATCCACCGCCTGCCCTGCTCGAGCGGCACGGTCCCGAGGATCATCGCGAGCAGTGTCGTCTTGCCGGCCCCGTTGCGCCCCAGGACCCCGAGCCGGTCGCCCCATCGGACCTCGAGGTCGATCGGGCCGAGCTGCCAGCTTCCGCGCCGGACGACCGCGTCCTCGAGGCGCGCGACGACGTCGCCGCTGCGGGGTGCTGCCGCCATCTCGAGATGCAGCAGCCAGGGCTCGAAGGGCTTTTCCACCTCCGCGAGGCGCTCGAGGGCACGTTCGGTCGAGCGGACCTTGGAGGCTTGCTTCTCGGTGCGATTGAGCCGGAAGTCCCTCTGCACCTTGTCGTTGTCCCTCGGAGCCTTGGCGGCCTTCGAGACGCCCGTGATCGCCCACTGTCGTTGCTTGCGGGCTCGGGCTACTAGCCGGTCCCGTTCGGTGCTGTAGGCGAGGTGAGCCTCCTCGGCGTGGCGTTGTTCCGTGGCCCGGGCGACGACGTAGGCCTGCCAGCCGCCCTGGTAAAGCGTGAGCCTGTGAGAGCCGGGGTCGATCTCTCCGAGCGAGGTCACGATGCGCTCGAGGAACGCCCGGTCGTGGGACACGACGACCAGCCCGCCGCCGCGGCGGTCCAAGAACTCCTCGAGCCGCTCGAGGCCGTCGAAGTCGAGGTCGTTGGTGGGCTCGTCCAACAGGACGATGTCGAACCGGGACAACAGGAGGGCGGCGAGCGCCGCCCTTGCCGCCTGTCCGCCGGAAAGCTGCGACATGCCGAGCGCCAGCAGTGACGGTGGGAGGGCGAGGTCCGCACAGACACTCCCGGCCCGTGCTTCGAGGTCCGGGCCGCCGAGCGCGAGGTATCGTTCGAGCGCGGCCGCGTAGCGAGCGTCGGCGCCCGGCTCGGCACCGGCCAGCGCGCCCGCCGCCCTGTCGAGCGCGGCTTGTGCTTCGGCTACGCCTGTTCGCCTCGCGAGGTACTCGGTGAGCGTCTCGGCCTCCACGGCCTCGCGCTCTTGTGCCAGGTAACCGACGGTAGCGTCCGGGGGCAGGAGCGTGACGCGACCTCTGTCGGGCTGGTCGAGGCCCGCGAGGATCCGCAGCAGTGTGGTCTTGCCGACGCCGTTGGGCCCGAGGACGCCGAGCCTCGTTCCGGCACTGACGGAAAGGCCCACCGCCTCGAGGATCGTCCGAACACCGTGGTACTTGGTCACGCCCCGGGCGACCAGCGTCGCAGCGCTGTGGGTCGCAGCGCCACGCGTCGGTGAGCGTTGCGTCGCAGCGCCCTGTGGCGGTGTTCGTGCGGTGGAGCCGGTTATGGCGTTGCGTGCGTTGCGTACGTTCGGCATGTTGATCCCCAAGGTGAGACGGACAGTGGGCGAAGCTCGGAGCGGGGATCAGATACGCACGGGACAAGGTTACCGCCGGCGCTCGGCGGGCACTGCGGAGCCTTGTTCAGCCGGGCATGCGCCGCCAGAGCGAGCGCGGGACGAGCCTCAGGAACCCGAACACGTACCGAAGCACGGGAGGGGCCCATACGACCTCGGCACCCTTCTCGAGGCCGCGCACCACCGCGTGCGCGACCTCGGGCGCGTCGATGGCGAACGGTGTCGCCTTACGCCCCGCAGTCATCTTCGTCCTCACGAAGCCGGGCCGCACCACCATCACGGTTACCCCGCTGCCACAAAGCGCGTCGCCGAGGCCCGTAGCGAAGCCGTCGAGGCCCGCCTTTGCCGCTCCGTAGACGAAATTGGCGGCACGGACGCGATATCCCGCGACCGAGGAGAGCACGACGATCCTGCCGTGCCCCTGGGCGCGCAGCACGCGTGCGAACGCCGTCATCGCGGCTGCCGGGCCCGTGAAGTTCGTCGTCGTGAGCGAGGCGACCCTCCGGGCGTCGAGTGTCGTGAGGTCTGCCATGTCGAGCGCGCCGGCGGCGACCAACACGAGGTCGATGTCGCCGAGGCGTTGGACTGCCGCGTCGGCGAAGGTCTCGAGAGCACCGATGTCGGTCACGTCGAGCTGTTCGATCTCGACGCTTGCGACCGAGAGACCGTGCAGCTCCTCGGCCGCGGCCTCCAGGCCGGCGACGGTCCTGCCCGTGAGGAGGACGGAGACCAGCCGACGACCGGCGAGGGCACGCAGGATCGCCCGGGACAGATCGGAGCCGCCGCCGAGCACGACGGCCGTCTGTGGCATTCCGGTGACATCGTTCATGGCCTGCCGCCTCCGAAGACTCGAGGGACCTTGTGGTCCGGGCCTGTCGCTCAGTTGAACTGGAACGACCTTTTGGAAAGGTTCAGCCAGAAGCCCGCGATGGCCGTGTCGATCGTCGAGGGCGCGTCGATCACAGCTCCGAGAGCTACGAAGAGCGGTACCAGGTGCTCGACCGTCGGGTGGGCGAGCTCGAGGGCGGGCGCCCGGCGCCGGTAGTCCATCAGCGCGTCGAAGTCCCTGAGGGCGATGCACTCGGCCGCCCAGTCGTCGAACTCCACCGACCAAGCCGGCGGGTCGTCGTCGGATCGGCTCGGGTCGATGAACGGGAGACCGTGTGTGAGGAACCCGCTCCCGATGATGAGGACGTCCTCGTCGCGAAGCGGGGCGAGCTGTCGCCCGGTCTCGAGCAGGTCCTCTGCCGAAAGGTTCGGCATCGAGATCTGGAGGACTGGCACGTCCGCCTCGGGCCACATGCACATGAGCGGGATGAACGCGCCGTGGTCGAGCCCTCGCCCTGGCGACTCGGTAATTGGCTGGTGGGCTGACAGCAGCTCTCGCACCCGTTCGGCCAGCACCGGTGCGCCGGGCGAGGGATAGCTGAGCCCGTAGAAGCGCTCGGGAAAGCCCCAGAAGTCGTACACGAGCGGCACGGTGGTGGTCGCCGCGATGGCGAGCGGAGCCCGTTCCCAATGAGCCGAGATCATGAGGATCGCCGCCGGGCGCCTCAATGACCCCGCCCAGGATGCGAGCTGGCCCGGCCAGAGGGGATCGTCCAGGAGTGGCGGTGCTCCGTGACCGAGGTAGAGCGCCGGCATCCGGGCCGCCTGTTGTGTCGAAACTGGGTCGCTCATGGTGAGCCATTCTGCCCGACCCAGGGCGATGACCGGGTCGGCGTCGGGTCGGCGTGCGCTCTTGCGGCGAAGTGGCAACAGGCCGCGAAGGAAACGACGCGTTCTATCACGCTCGATAGGCTCCCGGTATGGGCTTTCGCGGATGGGCGGCCGAGGCGATCGAGTTCTACGAGGGCTTGGAGGCCGACAACTCCAAGACCTACTGGAACGAGAACAAGTCGGTCTATGAGAACTTCGTTTTGCGGCCGATGAACGAGCTGCTCGTCGAGCTCGAGCCGGAGTTCGGGGCGAGCAAGCTCTTCCGCCCCTACAGGGACGTGCGGTTCAGCGCGGACAAAGCGCCCTACAAGACGACCATCGCGGCGACCCTCGAGCTGGGGGGCTACGTCCAGCTGTCGGCGGAAGGCCTCGCGGTGGGAAGCGGCATGTGGAGGATGGCTCCGGATCAGCTCGAGCGTTATCGCGAGGCCGTCTCCGCCGAGACCACGGGCCAGTCGCTTGCCGGGCTGCTGTCGGCCCTGCGGTCTGCGGGCATCCGAGCCGGGGGCCACGACGCTTTGAAGACGGCACCCAAGGGCTATCCGAAGGACCACCCGCGCATCGACCTGCTGCGCTACAAGGGCGTCACGAGCTGGGAGCAGTGGCCGCCAGGGCCGTGGCTCGGCAAGCCCGGCGCCAAGGACCGGATTGTCAAGTTCTTCCGGACCTCACGTCCTCTCAGTGACTGGCTGGAGGTCAACGTCGGGCCATCGGTGCTCGAGCACTGGGGACGTCACTGACGTAGCTGCCCGGCCTCCTCTCGGCGCTCGGCGCCGAGAGCCCCGGCCACGAGATGCTCCAAGCCTCAGACGAGCCAGCGCCCGTCTTCCATGACGGTGCGCCCGTCGAGCTCGTCGACCTCGCGCCAGACCTGGACGCGACGCGGCCAGAAGACGATCCAGACCATCGAGTCCACAGGTCGCGGATCCCAACCTGCCTGCGCCGAGTAGCGATCCGCGTCCTCCTCGGCGATCGCTCCCGACTCGAGGATGACGGCGGTGCCCTCGAGCGAGACCACGTCCCGAGTCGCGCCGAGCACGAGGTGGGCGGCACCGGTGGCGGCGATGTTGCGAGCTGTCCGGTTGCTGCGGGCCGTGACGAGGATGATCCGTTCGTCGACCCAGGCGAAGGAGAGCGGCACGAGACAGGGCTCGCATGCCACGCTCGTCGTGGCCACCCAGACGTCACTCTCGGAAGACAGCTTCTCCAAGGCGTCGGCCTTGCGCTGGCGGAGGTTTCGTGGGCCACTCATGGGACCAATGCTAAGACGAGCAGGACTTCCGACCGGCGCCGGAGCACGGAGGACGACGCCCGCCTCGGGCGCCCGGTTTCGTTCCGCGTGCTCGCCCGGCGGGCGCCCCTCGGTCGAGCGCCCGTAGTCAAGCGCGCTTAGCCGAGCGCCCGTAGACTTGCTGCTTCCGGGCCGTTCGGAGCTCGAACGGTAGCTGAGTTGTGAAGTGGGAGGAGAACCATGACGATTTCCGTTGGCGACCGCATACCCGATGTCGAGATATCGGTGATGGGCAGTGACGGGCCGGAGCCGATCCGGACCGGAGACGTCCTCGGGAGGGGCAAGGCCGTGCTGTTCGCTGTTCCCGGCGCCTTCACTCCCACCTGCTCGGACTACCACCTTCCCGGCTACCTCATCCGTGCCGGCGAGCTGCGTGCCAAAGGGGTGGAAACCATTGCCTGTTTGGCGGTCAACGACGCGTTCGTGATGGATGCCTGGGCGGACGACCAGGAGGTTGACGATGCGATCGTCATGCTGGCCGACGGCAATGGCACCTTCACGCGGGCGATGGGCCTCGAGCTCGATGGCAGCGGGTCTGGACTCGGGATGCGATCTCGGAGGTATGCCGCTGTAATCGACGACGGGATCGTCACAGCGCTCATGGTCGAGCCAGCCGGGGGCCTGACCGTCAGCTCTGCTGAATCGGTGCTGGCCAGTTTGTAGCCGCCGGCTCGCAGGCGACATCCGCGGAGCCGGCGACCTACCGTTGGGCTCGACCGCGAGCCGGCCAGACGTGTGAGATCGGGGGATCTTATGGGACGGCGATCCTTCTCCGTGAGGAGCGGGGTGCTGGTGGCCGGTACCCTCGCGGCGGCGATCGCGCTGGTCGTGACGGCTGGTCCGGGCACCTCGGCATCCGCGTCGTCGAACGGCACCGGTGCTCCACGGACGGTTCGCGAGGGTCCGCTGAACGGGGCTCAGGCAGACAACGCGCGGTCGTACCACGGGGCTCAGGCAGACAACGCGCGGTCGTACCGGACCGGTGCTGCCCCAGCCGGCGAGCTTTGGACCTACGACTACGGGAACACGCGCTCGGGTCACGACACGGTCGATCCTCCGATCGTGAACCTGTCGGCCAGGGCCGCCTGGGACGACTCGCTTGACGGTGGCGTCTACGGTGAGCCGCTCGTCTACCGCGCCACGGTGTATGTGGCCACTGAGAACGACTCGGTCTATGCGATCGCAGCCGGCACCGGCAAGGTGCTCTGGCATTTGCACGTCGGGACTTCGGTGGCCAGGTCCGTGTTCGACTCGGCTCCCACGCTCTCTGGAGGTTGCGGGGACATCGACCCGCTCGGGATCACCGGCACGCCCGTCATCGACACCGCGACCGACGAGATCTTCGCGGCCGAGGAGACGGAGCTGGCCGGCCAGAAGGGCTGGCAGGCAATCCGCCACTGGCTTGTGGCGATCAGCCTGAGGAGCCACCAAGTGCTCTGGCACCGCGACATCGACCCGCCGTTTGCCGACAGCCCCGGCCACTACTTCATCCCGGCCGAGCAGCAGCGCCCCGCGATGACTCTCGCGAACGGGCGGCTCTATGTCGGCTTCGGAGGTCTCGACGGTGACTGCGGCCAGTACCACGGTTACCTCGTCGACCTCCCGGTCACCGGTAAGGGGCCGCTCGAGAGCTATCAGGTCCCGACCCAGCGTGAAGGGGCGATCTGGGAGACGAACGGGGCCGTGGTGTCGCCACAAGGCGACCTCTACGTCGCCACGGGCAACGGGAGCTCCGACACGGCTGTAGCCTTCGACGAGGGGGACGCGGTCGTCGAGCTCTCGCCGGCGCTGCAGCGGATCGGCTACTGGGCACCGGGCAATTGGGTCCAGCTCAACGGCACGGACTCGGACCTCGGATCGGCCGGGCCGATCAACGTGCCGGGGACGTCACTCCTGTTCGTCGCCGGGAAGCCCTCCCCGAGCGGTGATTACGGGTACCTCATGAGCGAGGGGCACCTCGGTGGCATCGGCCACGGCGCCTACACCGCTCCGGCGTGCCCCGGGGGTGGTGACTTCGGTGCGGACGCGTCCGACGTCATCGGCACCGGCAACAGCGCCCGGATCTTCGTCTACGCGGCGTGCGGGAGCGGGACCGAGGCGTTCCGGGTCACGATTTCGCCCATGGCGTTCCACCGTGCGTGGTCGCCCTCGTACGGGAGCCCGAACGGTCCGCCGATAGTGGCGGGCCGTCTCGTATGGGCCCTCGACTGGGATGGCGCGGCCCTCTACGGCATGAACCCGGTCAATGGGCACGTCGTGGCCAAACGGACGACCGACGCGCTCGAGCACTTCGCGACCCCTGCTGTCGGCGACCGGATGCTCTTTGTGCCTACCGCCGGCGGCGTCGAGGCCTTCGGTACGACCAGCTGAGGGGCAGCACGCGCATCGAGCTGCGAGCTGCACACCAAACGGCGCTCAAGCGGTTAGCGCCACCGCGGCCTCAGGCGTCGCGACCCGGAAACTAAAGCTCTCCTCGAGGTATAGATACGCGTTGTCCGCGTCATGATGGCTGTAGCCGAGCGACAGATCCTCACCCGACTCGAAGAGGAAGTCTCCGCCCCGCAGGCTGAGGACCACGGCGCCGTTGACTCCCGGGGCCCACACGATCGGACCGCCGAGGATCTGGCGCAGGTGGTCGAGCACGACCAACCCTCCGTGCTCTGTCGTCTCCACGACGCCGGTGTACTCCTGCGGGCCGAGGGCCAGACCGTAGGGACCGCTCACACCGGCCTCGAGCAGCGTCTCGACAGCTTTGGCCACGTGTCCCGGGTAGCTGGCGTAAGCGGTCCCAAGCGTGATGGCTTCGTGGGCGGTCGCGCCGGCTATCCCGACGATGCCAGCTTCGGGCCAGCCGTGGAAGACGGCAATGTTCTCTGCCACGGCGATGCGCCGCGCCGCTGCGTCAAGTTCCGCCAGGTCGAGATCCGTGGCTCCGCGGTCGGCATCCAGCAGCTCGTGACGCGCGATCACGAAAGGGGCCCGGAGCTCGACAAGCGGCAGCACCCGGCGCTGGCGTGCCTGCAGGTTCTCGCCGGGAGCCCTGACATCGGACACCCGGCCCAGGTTCGTGGCCGAATGCTGCCAGCCCAGCGGACCGGAGAAGTCCACCAACTTACGGGCGCCGAGCGCAGGTACGAGTCGTTCGCGCCCCTCGGTGTCGAGGCGGCGCCAGGCGGCGTCCGTGATCGGGGCGTGGGAACGCAGGAGGTGGTTCACAACGACTCTCCTTTGAGGCTGCCGACGCCGAAAGTGCCGGACGTGCTGGGAGCAGCGGAATCGCCGGGACCACTCGCCTCAGCTTCCGCTTCGATCTCGGTGACTGCCGCGCTGGTGAACAGGTAAGTGTGAAGGTCGCGATCGAGGACCTCGTCGTGGCGGCGCAGCCACTCGAGGAGCATCGCGGCGTGCTCTTTCTCCTCGTCCCGGTTGTGCGCCAACACCGAGGCCAACGCGGCGTCCTGCGTGGCGTCGATCCTCTGGTCGTACCGGTCGATCGCCTCGAGCTCCTCCTGGAGCGAAGCGATCGCACGGTGCCTGTCAGCTGTCGCGGGCGAAAGCCGGTCCTCGGGCTCTTGCAACCCGGCGGTGTCGGTCATGGTTGGCCTCCTCAAAGGCGTCGAGCAACGGTCGGTGAAGCGACAGAGGAGCACTGTGCTCTGCTCCACGCGCTTGCGACGCCGCTGCATCGACCTTACTCGCCTCGAGCCTGCTCCCGGTGGCCCGAGCGGTGGGCGCAACCAGCCAGCTGGCGTGGTCTGCTGCCCGTGAAAGCGGCCTGAAGAGGCGCGCAACTGAACCGATCGTGAAGTCAAGATCCCACTCGCGTTGTAACTTCAACAGCCCGATCCGTGTCGCGGGTGGCCCGGGTGCTGGTGCATACTGGCGTGTAACTGAACCGGTCGCGATACTGGACTCGTCCAACCGGCCGTCGCGCGTCCGGTTCGCAGAGGAGACAACGTGCAGTACGGATACTTCGACGACGATCAGCGGGAGTACGTGATCACACAGCCGGACACCCCGCTTCCCTGGATGAACTACCTCGGGACCGAGAACCACTTCGGCATGATCTCCAACACTGCCGGCGGTTGCTCGTTCTATCGCGACGCGCGTCTGCGCCGGCTGACCCGTTATCGGCACAACGGCGCGCCCTTCGACCTCGGCGGACGGTACCTGTACCTGCGCGACGACCTCGATGGCGACTACTGGTCGCCGTCGTGGCAACCGACCCGGAGCCCACTCGATGCCTACGAGTGCCGTCACGGCCTGTCCTACACGTCCATCTCCTCCGAACGCGGCGCCATCCGAGCCGAGATGCTCTACTTCGTCCCTCCCGGCGAGACGCTCGAGGTCTGGCGGCTCCGGCTGCGCAACCTTCGCGACACGAGAGCTGACTTCTCAGTGTTCTCTTCGGTGGAATTCTGCCTCTGGGATGCCCTCGACGACGCGACGAACTTCCAGCGGAATTACTCGGTGGGCGAGGTCGAAGTTGTCGACGGCGTCATCTACCACAAGACCGAGTACCGGGAGCGGCGGAACCACTTCGCCTATTTCGCGTGCTCCGAGCCGCTGGCGGGTTTCGACACCCAGCGTGACGTCTTCCTCGGCCCCAACCGGGGCTGGGACTCACCGTTGGCAGTCGAGCGGGGCAGTTCCTTCGACTCGATCGCGCACGGTTGGGCACCGATCGGGTCTCACCACATCCGGGTCTCGCTCGCTCCGTCCGAGACGCGCGACGTCATCTTTGTCCTCGGCTACTCGGAGAACCCCACCGAGGCGAAGTTCGATCCGCCGGGAACCCAGACCATCAACAAGGCGCGGGTCCGACCGGTGATCGACCGCTGGCTGGCAACCAAGGAGGTCGAGCGAGCCTTTGGCGGCCTTCGTGAGTCTTGGGACGAGATCCTGTCGGTCCTCAAGGTCGAGACACCCGATCCCGACACCGACCGGATGGTGAACATCTGGAACCCGTACCAGTGCATGGCGACGTTCAATTTGAGCCGGTCGATGTCCTTCTTCGAGTCCGGCATCGGCCGGGGCATGGGGTTTCGCGACTCGAGCCAGGACATCCTCGGCTTTGTCGGCATGGTCCCCGCGAGGGCCCGCCAACGGGTCCTCGACCTCGCGGCCACCCAGCTGCCCTCCGGCGGCGCTTACCACCAGTACCAGCCGCTCACCAAGCGCGGCAACGACGCCATCGGGTCCGGGTTCAACGATGATCCCCTCTGGCTCGTTCTCGCAGTGAGCGCCTACATGAAGGAGTCAGGCGACACCGGTGTGCTTGACGAGCTCGTCCCCTACGACAACTCGCCGGGGAGCGAGACCCCGCTCTCGGAGCACCTCCATCGTTGTATCCGTTACACCCTCGACCGGTTGGGACCGCACGGCCTGCCGCTCATCGGCCGAGCCGACTGGAACGACTGCCTCAACTTGAACTGCTTCTCGGAGAGCTCTGGTGAGTCCTTCCAGACCACCGAGAACCGAGAGGGCGGTGTCGCGGAGTCGCTCTTCATCGCCGCACAGTTCGTGCTCGCGTCCAACGAGCTCGCCGCAATCGCCCGGCTGCGCGGCGACGACGACGAGGCCGCGTCCCTCGAGGCCGCCGCCTGCCGGATGGTCGGCGTGATCGAAGACCACGGGTGGGACGGCGAGTGGTTCCTCCGGGCCTACGACTCGCTCGGCGGTGTCGTCGGCTCGCATACGAAGGCGGAGGGGCAGATCTTTGCCGAGCCGCAGGGCATGTGCGTCATGGCGGGGATCGGCGTCTCAGACGGGAAGGCTGCGACCGCCCTCAATAGCGTGAGGGACCGGCTCGCGACCGAGCACGGGATCATGCTCGTGCAACCGCCCTTCTCCCGGTACCACCTCGAGCTCGGCGAGATCTCCTCGTACCCCCCCGGCTACAAGGAGAACGGCGGCGTCTTCTGCCAGGTCAATCCCTGGATCATGATCGCCGAGACGATCCTCGGGAACGGCGAGGCCGCGTTCGACTACTACAAGCGCACCAATCCTTCGGCGCGCGCCGCGATCAGTGACGTCCACAGATGCGAGCCCTACGTCTACGCACAGATGATCGCCGGCCGCGAGGCCGCGAGCTTTGGCGAGGCGAAGAACTCCTGGCTGACGGGGTCCGCGTCGTGGAACCTCACCGCGATATCGCAGTGGATTCTCGGGGTGCGGCCAGAGCTCGACGGTCTTCGCATCGACCCGGTGCTGCCGCCGACTTGGCCAGGCTTCACCGCCATCCGGAGGTGGCGGGGGGCGACCTATGAGATCGTGGTTCACCAAGAACAGGGTGTGACAGGCCGCGTCCGGCGGCTCGTCGTCGACGGCACGAGCGTCGAGGGCAACCTTGTGCACCCAGCGCCGGCGGGATCGATCGTCAAAGTCCTGGCGACTGTGGAGTGCTCATCGCCGTCTTGCTGACCGGGCCGGGCCCGTTCGCGCCAGTCGTCCCAAGCGCGGCGTGGCGAACAGGCAAGCTTGACACCTAACCGAATAAGTAGTTCACTTCTTTACGAATGGTTTACGGCGCGGCGTCTGGCGTGCCCGTGGTTGAACGGCCGTGTGACTGGGCTCACGTGGATACGAGAGGCTTGAGGAGAGCGGTGTCGCACCTCGGCAAAGGGCATTCCAGGATGGGCGCCGATTCCTTCTCGAGTGTCGGCGAGCCGCGATGCGCGGGCCGACACGAAATCAGAGCTCTGCGCCAGGAGCTGGTGGTTCTCGCCGGCCACCGCGGCGGTGTCAATCGCTCCTTGGGCTTGTGGTCCGGTCTCGTGGCAGAACCCCAACTTCTTAGCCTGTCGATTCCCAGGCGGTTCAAAGACTTTCCCTCTTCAGGCTGCGGCGTCAGTCGCGATCGCGCCTCGGGAGAGCCTCGGCACACTTGGGACCCGCTTGGTGGCGGTACCTTCCCCCAGCCTCCTCCGTCGGTGTCGCGATGGCTGCGCGACTGGACGACTCCCGCGTGTCCGTCGGCTGTGTCCGCGTCGTCACCGTTGGGATCTCGGTGCTGGTCGACTGCCCTGGCGATGCCGGCGGCCGCGAGCCTTTCACGATCGGCTCGCTGGACCTGCGGGCGCCGGGCGGATTGGTCTAGACTTAAGCGGTTCGGCACGGCGGCGATGCGTTGCGACGGCTTCAGCGCCGTGGCGCCGTCCGGACGGTTTCTCAGATTGGCAAGTTTGTTCAACTAGGACCACGAGAGAAGAGGAGGAGAGGGCGCATTCTAAGTAAGCCCGTGCTGGACCGGTCGAGCTTCGAGCGGTAAGGCGGGGCGGCACTCCGTCATCACAGCGTGCCGTAGCGCAGCTGCGAGCAATCTAAGACAGGAGAGAACTGGGATTATGTTGATCCACAAAAGAAAGATGGCAGTCGGCTTCGTGACCGCCGTTGCGGCGTTTGCACTGATGGTGCCACTGCTCGGAGCCGGCGCTTCCGGTGCATCGACTCACGCGGCCAAGGCCCCCTCGATCACGAGCCTTCCGCGCAACGAGACCCTCTACACGAGCGGCGCCGCGTACAGCGCACCGACCATCTGGAACCCGATGGACCTGGGCAACTTCGCGACGGGGACTGAGGGCCTGATCTACGAGACACTGTTCCTCTACAACCCGGTGGCGAACTCGTATGTCCCGTGGCTGGCCAAGAGCGGTACCTGGACGACCCCGAGCACCTACACGATCGTGTTGCGCAACGGCGTCACGTGGAGCAACGGGAAGCCGTTGACCTGCGCTGACGTTGCCTACACGATCATGCTCGCCAAGACGAACCCGGCTGTGCCGTACTCCAACCTCGGCGCGGACCTGAGCGGTGTCTCGTGCACCAACGCCACAACGGCAGTGGTCACGTTCTCCACCCCGGCCTACACGCAGTGGACGAGCTTCCTCTGGCACGACCCGATCATCAACCAGTCGGTCTGGTCGAAGCTGTCCCCTGCCAAGCAGGTGACCGGCGCCAACACCAACCCGATCGGTTCCGGCCCGATGAAGTTCTTCGCTGCCAACGACCAGGAGGTCGTGTACACGGTCAACCCCACCTGGTGGGCGACCAAGGACCTCGGCTTGAAGTTCCACTTCAAGTACCTCGTTGACATCGTGAACGCAGCCAACCCGGTCGAGCTGGGCCAGCTGCTCGAGGGCAACATCGACATCAGCAACAACTTCCTTGCGGGCATCGGGTCGCTGGTCAGCTCCCCGGCATCCACGGGAGTGCTCAACGGCACGGGCGGCGATGGCCTCCTCACCTACTACCCGACGGCGCCGTACATGATGTCGGCCAACACCGTCTGGCTGGAGCCCAACACGACCAAGTTCCCGATGAGCAACCTGAACTTCCGTAAGGCGCTTGCGTACGCGATCAACCCCGACCAGATCGCATCCGTCATCTACGACAACATCGTGAAGGCGGCGAACCCGGTCGGACTGCTGCCCAACCTCTACCCGTTCATCCCCAAGAGCGTGAAGTCGCTTGAGTTCAGCTACAACCCGGCGAAGGCGAAGGCGTTCTTGGCGGCGTCCGGTTACAAGGGCACGCCCGTCACGATCCAGGACCCGGTCGGCTGGACGGACTGGAACTCGGCCACTGACCTCATCGTTCAAGAGCTCAAGGCCGTCGGCATCGACGCGGTCGCGTACTTCCCGGAGGACGCGGCACGCAACGCGAACCTGACAGACGGGACCTACGACCTGGCGCTTGACAACAACGCTGGGCCGGACTCCAACCCGTGGTCGTACTTCAACCGCGTGTTCGCGCTGCCGATTGCGAAGCAGCAGACTGCGCAGCTCAACTGGGAGCGTTTCAACGACCCAGCAGCGTGGGCGCTCGTCCAGAAGATCGGCACGATCGTGCCGACGGACACGACGGCCCTCCAGGGCGTCTACACCCAGCTGGAGACGATCTTCTTGCAGAACCTGCCGGAAATCCCCCTCTGGTACAACGGCGCCTGGGCGCAGTACAACACCACGTACTGGCACGACTACCCGGTTTCGACCAACCCGACCGACCAGTACACCCCCGTTGTGTGGGGTGGCTGGCTCGGCAACATGACCACTGTCCTCGCTCTGGCTCAGATCGTGCCAGTCGCGGCCAAGTAGCGGTCACCAGCTAGCCTGTTGCGAACCGGCCACCTCGCCTCCTGCGAAGGGCAGGGGTGAGGTGGCCGGTCGCGATTAGCAGAGGATTCACGAGGAGAGCCGTGCGTCGGTACTTGGTGAGGAAGCTCATCATTTACATTCTCACCTTCTTCGTCGCGGCCACGATCGACTGGATCCTGCCGAGGCTCGTCTCCGGGAACCCGATATCGATCCTGCTGTCGAAGATGAGCCTGCAGCCGGGAACCTACAACGCCACCTACAAGGTGTACATGAACGCCTTCGGGTTCAACCGGCCCTGGTGGAAGCAGTACCTGACCTTCTGGACGGCCCTGTTCCACGGGAACCTGGGGATCAGCATCTACCAGTTCCCCAAGCCCGTCACATCGGTCATCGCCGACTACGTGCTGTTCACCCTGGCTTTGCTCATCCCCGCAATCTTGTTGGCGTACTTCGCCGGCAACAGGGTCGGCGCCATGGCGGCGCGCCGCAAGCTGCTCGACAACACCGTCCTCCCGGTCAGCTACCTCCTTACGGCGACCGCCTACCCCTGGCTGGCCCTCCTGCTCGCCTTCCTGCTCGCGGCGGGCGGGATCGGCCACTTCTTCCCCATCTCGGGCGGCTTCTCCTTACGGCCTTCTCCCGAGCTGGAACTGGACCTTCATCTGGAGCCTCATCACGCACTGGGTCCTGCCGTTCCTCACCTTGTTCCTCGTCGCGTTCGGTGGCTGGGCGATCGGGATGAGGAACCTCATCATCTACGAGCTCGAGTCCGACTACACCCACTACCTAGAGGCGCTCGGCGCGCCCACCAGGCTCGTGCGCAGGTACGCCTACCGCAACGCCGTACTGCCCCAGTTGACCGGGCTCGCCCTGTCGCTCGGCGCGGTCGTGGGCGGGGCGGTGGTCACCGAGGTCACCTTCGCCTACCCCGGTCTCGGCTGGCTCGTCTTCCAGGCCGTCGGCAACAACGACTATTTTCTGCTGCAAGGCATCTTCTTGTTCATCATCGCCGGCGTTCTCGTTGCCAACTTCCTGATCGACATCGTCTACGTGATGGTCGACCCCCGCACCCGCGTCGGGATCAGCGGTGCCTAGCCACAACGCCGCGCCAAGGAGGCCGATATGACGGTTCTCAAGACGGACGAGGCCGCCGCAGGGGCAGGCGAACCTGTCGCAGCCGTCACTGCCGGGTCGGGAAAGCCCAGGCGCTTCGAGTTCCTCTACTTCGCCGTGCGCAACAAGAAGCTGCTCCTCGGCTTGAGCATCGTGGTGCTCTTCGTGCTCTTCGCGGTCTTCGGCCCTCTCTTCGTCCAACATCCGATGCTCAACTACTACATACCTTTCCGCCCCCCGTCGAACTCGTTCTGGTTCGGCACGAACTACTTCGGCCAGGACGTCTTCTCCGAGTTCGTCTCCGGGCTCAGGGAGAGCCTGCTCGTCGGGCTCCTCGGCGGTTGCGGTGCAACCGTGATCGGCATGACCTTAGGTTTCATCTCCGGCTACAAGGGGGGCCTGATCGATGAGGCCCTCAACGTGGTTTGCAACATCTTCCTCACGATGCCTGTCCTCGTGCTGCTGATCCTCGTCGCGGGCTTCCTGCATCACACGAGCAGCCTCGTCGAAGGGATACTGATCGCGTGCACGACGTGGACCTGGTCCATGCGGGCGATCCGGGCCCAGACCTTCTCGCTGGTCTCGCGGGACTTCGTCGGCCTCGCCCGGCTGTCGGGCGAGAAGAGCCGGCAGATCATCATGCGAGAGATCGCACCCAACATGAGCTCCTACCTCTTGCTCGTGTTCATCCTCTCCTTCGGAGGGGCGATCCTCACCGCGGCGAGCTTGGACTATCTCGGCCTCGGGCCTACCAACGGCATGTCTCTCGGCATCATGATGCAGGGGGCCAGCAATTGGAACGCGCTGCAGCTGCACTTGTGGTGGTGGTTCGTCCCGCCGGGTGCCGCGATCACCTGCATCGTCGGGGGCCTCTACCTGGCTAACGTCGGCCTCGACGAGGTGTTCAACCCCAAGCTGAGGGAGCTCTAGGACGATGGGCCTCAAGGTGGACCATCTGCAGGTCTGTTATCGCACGCTCCGCGGCGACGTGAAGGCCGTGGACGACGTCACCTTCAGCATCGATGACGGGGAGATCATGGGGCTTGCCGGTGAGTCCGGCTGCGGCAAGTCGACGCTCGGCAACAGTCTCGTCCGCATGGACGTTCGCATGCGCCAGCTCGGCGGTTCCGTCGAGCTGGACGGCAAGGAGCTTCCGATCTCGGACGCGAAGGCGATGCGCGATTTCCGTTTCAAGGAGGTCTCGATCGTCCCCCAGTACGCGATGAGCGCGCTCAACCCCACGCGCCGGGTCGGCCGGATGGTGGCCGAGCTGCTGAAGTCGAGGGGCCTCGACTACAAGTCCGCCCTTCCCGAGCTCGAGCGCCGCGTCAAGCTGGTCGGGCTCGACGCGGACATCCTCAAGCGGTACCCGATCGAGCTCTCAGGCGGGATGAAGCAGCGTGTCGTGATGATCATCTCGACACTGCTCAACCCGTCGTTGCTCATCGCCGACGAGATCACTTCGGCTCTCGACGTCTCCACCCAACGCGCGGTCGGCGAGATGCTGCTCGAGTTCCGCGACCGGGACTTCGTGAAGACCACGATGGTGATCACACACGACCTGTCGATCCTGGCCCAGGTCGCGGACACGATCCTCATCATGTACGCGGGCAAGCTCGCCGAGAAGGCGAAGGCGGACGTGGTCATCAACAACCCGCTGCACCCCTACACCCAGCTCCTCATCTCCTCGCTCCCGGATGTGGGGATGCGCCACGACGAGCACACGCTCGCCGGCATCCCGGGCCGTCCTCCCCCGCTCCTCAATCCCCCGGCCGGCTGCAGGTTCCGCGACCGCTGCCCGTTCGCCTTCGACCGCTGTGCGAACGAGCCGCCTTTTGTGGAGGTCAAGCCCGGCCATTCGGTAGCGTGCTGGCTTCACGCGGACGGCGTCTTGCCGTCGGGAGGCGTTTGAGCCGTGCTGGTACTCGACAATGTCACCAAGGTCTTCAAGACAGGCACCTTCGGCGGCGGGACAATGCCGGCGGTGCGCGGCGCGAGCTTCGAGATCCGCCCCGGCGAGGTGACCGCCCTCATCGGCGAGAGCGGCAGTGGGAAGTCCACCCTCGGGAAGATGATCCTACGGCTCATTCCCGTCAGCTCGGGCACGATCACCTTCGAGGACACGGACATCGCCACTTTGAAAGGCAAGCAGCTCCGGGAGTACTACCGTCACGTCCAGGGTGTGTTCCAGGACCCGTTCAGCTCGTACAACCCTGTGTACCGGGCTGACCGCGTGTTCGCGACGATCAGGCATTCCTACTTCCCCGGCGTGAGCACCGATGAGTGGCGTGAGCGCGTGGACAAGACGCTCGAGTCTGTCGGCCTCAACCCCGTGGACGTGCGCGACAAGTTCACCCACCAGCTCTCAGGTGGCCAGCTGCAGCGGATCCTCATCGCACGGGCGTTGCTCTTGGACATCAAGATCCTCATCGCGGACGAGATCATAAGCATGATCGACGCCTCGACCCGGGTGGACGTGCTCAACCTCTTGTCGAACCTGAAGGCCCGCGGCCTCGGTGTGCTCTTCGTCACCCACGACCTCTCCCTCGGCAACTACATCAGCGAACGCACGATCATCCTGCGCCGTGGCGTGGTGGTCGAAATGGGCGCGACCCAGAAGGTGTTCGACAACCCCCAGCACGAGTACACGAAGATGTTGCTGACCGCCGTGCCTCAGCTCCACAAGAAGTGGGAGGGCGAGTTGGGTCCCGAGACGGAGGCCACCAGGCTCGCCTCGGAGGACAGTGGGCGCCCCGGCCGCTACTCGAAGAGCAGCCTTCACCCCCTTGCGGGCATGCGTGGCCGTAAGGGGCGTCGCGCCCAGCAGGCCGCGACCGAGCGCGAGCTCGCCGCGGGCCTGCTCCGGACCGACACCTACCTGCGGACCCACGAGGAGGTTCCGCCGCTCGTCGAGATCGAGGATGACCACTTCGTGGCGATTTCCGCCGGCGCGAAGGTAGACCGGCTGCTCCCCGGAGGGTAACTCGACCAACTCAGTGCGCGGCGACAGAACCTGCTGCGCGGCCGCGGACCAGGCCGCCTTGACCCGGACCGCGAAAGGCTTACGCTGGACCGGCTTGTGCCGCCCCCGCCGATGCAGTCGTGTCGGCCTTGCTGACATTTGGCGGCTTATCGACAGCATTTGCCGCGATCACGTCCCGATACCAGTAGGCGCTCGCCTTTGGTATGCGCTCCTGGGTCCGGTAGTCGACGAAGACGATGCCGAATCGCTGGGAGTAACCGTAAGCCCACTCGAAGTTGTCCATGAGCGACCAGACGAAATAGCCCCGCAGGTTGACACCCTGGGCGATTGCCGCGTGGGCAGCGGCGAAATGGTTCCTCAGGTAATCGATGCGCTCAGGGTCCCTCACGGCGCCGGTCGGGTCCGCGTAGTCGCAGAACGCGGCTCCGTTCTCGGTTATGTACAAGGGGATGTCGCCGTAGTCGTCCCGCAGGCGCGCCAGGAGCGCGGTGAGCCCAGCGGGCTCGATCGTCCATCCCATCGTCGTGCGCGGCACGTCGCTGCGCGGCCGCTCGTCGACTCCGAGCCAGGCTCTGTAAGGGGAGCCTCGCGTCGGCTGCGCAGCGCTCGGGTCGGCTGACGCGGCCACCCGGCGTGCCGTGTAGTAGTTGACACCGAGGAAGTCAAGATCGGCGTGGATCGTCTCGAGGTCGCCGGTTCGCACGAAGTCGTGTCCGACAAGGCGTCCATGCTCTTCGAACAGTTCCTCGGGGTAGGTGCCGCGGAGGACCGGGTCGAGGAACCAACGGTTCAGGTGCCCGTCGACCCGCCGCGCGGCGGCCGCGTCCTCGCCTGCCTTCGACGCCGGCACCACCGGGGACAGGTTGAGGGTGATGCCGATCTGTGCCGACTGACCCAGCGTCCCGGCGATGGCGCGTGCCGCCATGCCGTGGCCCAACAGCAAGTGGTGTGCAGCCAGCACGCTTGCGCCAAGGTCCCGCAGACCCGGCGGGTGCTGTCCTGTGGCGTGACCGACGAAAGCCGCAACCCAAGGCTCGTTCAGGGTGATCCACTGCGTCACGTGGTCGCCTAGCGCTCCGGCGACGATGTGCGCGTAGTCCTCGAATCGTCTCGCCGTGTCCCGGTTCGCCCAGCCGCCCTCGTCTTGGAGGCCTTGGGGCAGGTCCCAGTGGTAGAGGGTGACGACAGGCTCGATGTGACGGGCGCGCAGCGTATCGACGAGACGCCGATAGTGGTCCAAGCCGGCTTTGCTGACTGCGCCCTTGCCATCGGGTTGCACGCGTGTCCAGGCGATCGAGAAGCGGTAAGCGGGGATCCCGAGCTCTGCCATGAGCTCGACGTCAGACTCGACACGATGGTAGTGATCGCACGCAATGTCGCCATTGTCACCGTGGTGCACGGTGCCGGCATCGTGGGTGAAAGTGTCCCAGATCGACCGACCCTTCCCATCGTCATAGGCGGCGCCTTCTATCTGATATGCGGCCGTCGCGACGCCCCAGAGAAAGCCATCAGGGAAGACGAGCCGATCGCTCATCGGAGCTTCTCACCCGGGATCGCCGGGCACTTGGGATCTGGCGGCACAGCAAATCGTGAGTGCCGTACTCTCACTGGGCGCATCTCAACACCTGAGCTTTCGGTTCGCCGGGATATTCCACATCATGGTCTTGCGTCCGCCAAGTGCTATTCACTCCTCGTGTCGAGGGCCTCATGGTCGGCAGGCACGGCATGCCCCGATTCCATCGGAGCTCGGTCCCCCGGTGACCTGGGATGTGGGTCACTTCTTCAGGTGTGCGTCGAAGAAGGTGATGATGCGCCGACGAGCATCCAGAGCGGCCTGCTCGTGGTAGCCCATTCCCGAGAATCTCCCCATGGCGGCGAAGACAAGTGGCGACCTGTCCCCGGCGCCTTGGTGGTCGTTGAGGAACCCGTGCCCGGCGCCGGGGTACTCCTTGACGTCATGGGCGACTCCGACGGCCGTCAACGCCCTGTCGAGGCGTTCTGCAGCGCCCCTGAGGGTCCTGTCCTTTCCTCCGTAGCTTGCGACCACGGGACAGGAGCTCCCGAGGAAGCCCGACGTGTACGCCCGTCTCGGGACCGTGCCGTAGTTGACGCTCGACACGGCGAACCCGTGACCCGGGGCCAGCATCAGGGCTAGTCCGCCGCCCATGCAGAAGCCGATCACGCCGATTAGGCCGGTGCACTCCTTGCGTGCCGCGAGCGAGGCACGCACAGCTTCGATGTCGTCATAGGGCCCTCCCTTGCCGGTGACCGCGTGGCGCGTGACAGAGATGATGCGGGCCGCTCTGGATTCCCCATGAAAGAGGTCCGGTGCCGCGGCGAGATATCCTTCGCCCGCGAGCCAGTCGGCCTGATTCCGCAGATCCTGGTTCATCCCGAGGACATCGTGGATGACAACGACCCCGGGCCACGGGCCTTCGCCCGATGGTGTCGACACGTACACGGGGAGCTCCCCGCTGGGAACACTGATCATTGAGCCATGCATTCCCACAGCATCGCAGGGGTTGCGCCCGGAAGGAAAAGGCGGGAGAGGCGGGAGGGGCGGGAGGGGCGGTGGATCCGCTCGGCGGCGCTCAGGCCGTGGGGCCCCTGCCCAGCCAGCCGCGGCGCTCAGGCCGTGGGGCCGCTGCCCAGCCAGCCGCGGCGCCTGAACAGGATCATCAGGAGCACGATGGCGACCAGCTCGGAGCCGATGCCGAGGAAGAGGAAGTAGGGGAAGTTTGCTTGCAGGTGACCGGTCAGCCAGGCAAAGTTCTGCCCGAAGAACCCGGTGAGATACCCGAGGGGCATGAAGATCGTGGCGATGATGGCCAGCTGTTTCATCACCACGTTCAGCCGGTTGGACACCATCGACAGGTGCGTGTCCATGGCGCCGCCGATAAGGTCCCGGTACCCGTCCACCATGTCGCTGATGCGGATCAGGTGGTCGTAGAGGTTGCGGAAGTAGGCCGAGCCTTGGTCTGTCATCCCCGGGATCGTCACCATGCCGGCATTGAGGCTGGAGATCATGTCCCGCTGGGGCGAGATGACCTTGCGGATGGTCATGATCTGCCGCTTCATGTCGAACAGAGTTCCGAGCTGGTCCTCGGTCGGCTTCTTCAAGATGGCATCCTCGAGATCGTCGATCGAGTCGTCGAAGTCGGACAGCACCGGGAAGAACGAGTCGATCAGGCTGTCCATGATCAGGTAGAAGACGGCGATCTGCGGTGCGGCCACGTCCGAGGAGTGGTGGTTGCCGAGGCGGTCGTGCACCGTGGCCAGAGCCGGGCACTCGCCCTGGTGGAGGCTGATGATGAGCTTGTCGGTGATGAAGCAGTGCACCTCCGCCGCGTTCTTCCCGTCGGCGGCCATGCCGAAGGTGACGATGTGGACGAAGTCGTCGTAGTCGTCGATCCGGGCTCGTTGACCGAATTGGTCTGCCGCCTCCACGGCCACGGGGTGGAAGTGGAACGTGTCGACCAACAGCCCCTTGACGTCGTCGTCGGGCCCTGGGTCGTGGAGGTCGAGATCGAGCCAGAAGAACGCACCTCCGGCCACTGCTTGCTCGATCCCCTGTTGGGTGGCGTCAGTGGTCCTGCCTTCTTGAGTGAGGGTGCCCTTCATGGCAACGGTGCTCTCTTTCTCACGACGCGGATGTTCCTTGGTCCGGCTCGATCGGCCCGTTCGCCTCTGCCTCTGCGTCCGCCACCGCGTCTATGGCAGCCACCTCGGCCGCGGTGGCGCCGAGCCGCCGCTCGACGTCGGCGAGCCGGTCGCTGATCACTGCCAGCTGCTGGCCCAGATCGGCGTGGCCTTTCTTGAAGGCCTCCTTGTTGGCGTCGGTGTGCTCTTTGATGAACACCGACGCGACGGTGGCGGTGAGCACTCCGATGAGGCCGATCCCGACCAGCATGAGGACCGCGGCCACCACGCGCCCACCTGCGGAGACCGGGTACCGGTCCCCATAGCCCACCGTGGTCACCGTGACGATGGCCCACCAAAGCGCGTCGGGGTAGCTGTGGATGTTGCTCCCCTTGGCGTTCTCCTCGAAGAGCAGCACCAGCCAGGCCCCGATGATCAGGGTTCCGAAGGCGGCTATGAGCACCCGGAAGAGGCTGTGGTGCTTGAGGACGGCCTCCACCCGCAGCTCGCCTTCGTGCACGAGGAGGCTCAGCTTCTCGACCCCGATCAAGCGCCAGCCCTGCAGTGGCGGCACCACCACGATCGCCGGCTCCACCCACCGCCGCTTGAGATAGCCGCGGGCGTCAGGTGTGACCACCAGGCGCACGAGGTACTCGGCCAGCATGACGGCCCAGAGCACGAAGAGAGCGCTGACGAGGGACAGGGAGGCTGTGCCGTTGACGTCGCTTGTGAGCACGACGATGGCGATCACCAGCCAGGCGACTCCCAAGAGGGCCATAGGGTACTTCGTGACCCGCTCGATCTGATCCACGAGGTCGTGGCGCCCGCCCACCGGCTTGGCACCGGCGACCGCCTGGCGCCGCCGCTCCTCCTTGCGGCCTTTTGCTTCCAGGCGCTCCCGCTCGAGGCGCTCCAGCCGTTGGATGCGCTCGATGGAGGGCGGCTTCTTCTCTTCTGGCGCGGCACCGCCCGGAGCAGTTCTCACGTCCGTGGAGTCCTGCATTCAGAAACGAAGATAGTGGGTGGGCAGCCCGCCACCCGGTTTCTCGTCCCGTGCCTATGGTGAGGTGCGGTCCTACCT
This sequence comes from uncultured Acidimicrobiaceae bacterium, assembly GCA_963727645.1. Taxonomy (GTDB): domain Bacteria; phylum Actinomycetota; class Acidimicrobiia; order Acidimicrobiales; family Bog-793; genus Fen-455. Next base: position 86,726 of record CAVSHA010000014.1, on the reverse strand, counting down.
GGCGTGGGCCTGGGCAAGGACCGCGTCCATGGTCTCCATGATCTTGATGGTCTCGTCGAGCGGCATCAGTGGGCTTTCCGGCAGCCCGGCCCTGAGGCAGCGCGCGACCTCGTCGGCCTCGTAGTGCAGGCCCTTGCCCTCGTGCGGGGGCTCGTAGCGGGTGGCACTCCCGTCGCGGCCGGTCAGCGTGAAGGACGAGGGTGCGTAGAAGAGGCCGTCGACCTCGATGCGGGCTTCGGTACCGACGATCATGGCAGTCGTCGGGCTCTTGGCCGAAGACGTGCAGGTGAGCATCGCCTGAGCGCCGCTGGCATACCCGAAGAGCATCGAGGTCTGCCCGTCGACACCGGTGAACGCCGGGGTCACCAGTGCCACGATCTCAGCCGGCTTGCCGAGGACCATCGACGCGAACGACACCGGGTACACACCGCAGTCGAGGAGCGCGCCGCCCCCGAGCTCGGGAGCGAAGAGACGAAAGGCGGGATCTTTCGAGAACCACTGGCCGTGATCGGCCGTGACGGTCACGATGTCGCCAAGCGCTCCGGCGGCGAGCAGGCGGTTGATCTCGGCTATGTGCGGCAGGAACCGTGTCCACATCGCCTCCATCGCGAACAGCCCCTTCGCGCGAGCGCTGGCGACCAGCTCGCGAGCCTCCTCGGCGTTCATGGTGAAAGCCTTCTCCACCAGCACCGGCTTGCCGGCCTCGAGCGCCAACAGCGCGTTGGCAAGGTGCATCGGGTGCGGTGTCGCCACGTAGACGACGTCCACTTCCGGGTCAGCCACCAGCGCTTCGTAGGACGCGTGACGGTTGGGGATGGCGAACTTGTCCCCGAATCGGTCGGCCGACTCTTGGCTGCGTGAACCGATGGCGACGACCCGGCCGGAGCTCGTCACGGTCAGGTCGTCAGCAAAGGCGTTGGCGATCAGACCCGAACCGATCAACCCCCAGCGCAACGGCTCTGTAGTCAATTCTTGCTCTCCTTCTCCTGTAGAGGTCACGTGACGCCCTCCTTCTCGCCCGACTTGGTCTACCCGTCTACGAGGTCCTCCCCGAGGGCATAGGGAATTATCGCCCAGGATCCGCGGGCCAACAGAATGCGCCCACCCGTCAGGAGCACCGCCCGGGCCGTCCAGGCTTGGATTGCCCCGTGCCGGGCGGCTTGTGCGAAGCTGCAACCCCGATGGGCACCGATCCGGTTAAACGCGTGCACGCGCGATCGCGTGGTCGTGCCGCGCTCTGGGTGCGCCGCTGCCGCGCCGACTTCTTCGGCGTCTCGGCCCTCGTCGGCTTCGTGCTCGCCTACCTGTCGCCGGCAGTCAAGGACGGCTGGAGCTTCGGGAGCTTCGACACGGTCCTACGCTTCACTTCGCTCAGCTCCGGGGCCTTCCCCCACCTGCCTCACAACTTGCTGGTCGGCGACTCGGTCACCGAGATGGTGCCCTTCAACACCTTCGACTGGACGGCGATCCACCACCTCCAGTTCCCGCTGTGGAACGACATGAGCCTGCTCGGGCTGAACCAGTTCCTCAATTTCCAGTCCGCTGTGCTGAGCCTGCCCGACCTCACGAGCTATCTCGTCCCGCTCCGGTTCGCGTTCCTCGTCGTCGTGGCGATGAAGCTGCTCATCGCGGGGACCGGAGCCTACGCGCTGTGCCGCGTGCTCGGCCTGCGACCGTTCGCCTCGGTGCTGGGCGGGGTCGTGTTCATGTTCTCGGGCGCGTTCTCCTCCTGGATCACCTGGCCGTTGTCGGGCGTAGTGGCCTGGCTCGGCTGGATCGCGGCGCTCGCGATCCTCTCCTACCGCTGGAAGGGGAAACGCGCCTACGTGGTCGGGTTGGCCCTGGCGATCGCCTTCTGCGTGTACGGGGGCTTCCCCGAGGCGTACTTCTTCGTCGCGGCAGCGCTCATGAGCTTCTTCGTTGCGTTGGCGGTCGTGACCCTTGCCCGAAGGCGCCGGCTCTCGCCCTCCGGCGTGCTGCGCGTCGCGGCCGGGGTCGTCGCGGGGGGCGTGCTCTCGGCGCCGTTGTGGTTCCCGGGGCTGCAGATCGTCAAGGGCAGCCATCGCGCGGCGGGCGTGGCGGGGGTGCGGGGCCTCGACGCGAACTCCTTGGGCCTGCTCGTCGCGCCCGGGTACTACGGGTTGCCGATCAAGGGGAGCGCCTGGTTCTACTCCCACGGCGACTACTACGAGACGGCAGTCTATGTCGGGGTGATCGCGCTCGTCCTGGCCGGGGCCGCAGTGCTGCGCTGGTGGCGCCACCCGGCGGTCATCGCCCTTGTCGCCATGGTCGTGGTCACCATGTTGATCTCCTACCAGACCGCGTCGTTCCATCTCGTGTCCGAGCTGGTAGACCGCACGAGCCTGCACGGCGTGGCGATCAAGCGGATGCGCACGGTCCTCGGCCTGCCCATAGGCGTGCTGTCCGCGTTGGGGCTCGAGACCTTGATGCGCGTCCGCGGCGAGCGCCGCATGCTCATCACCTACTGGGCCCTGAGCGCGGCCGTGGCGGTGTTCGTGGGCTTTCTGTGGCACGAGGCGCTCGCCAACAGCCTCCCGGCGGCCGAGCACCGGCTCAGGCTCGACAGCCTGTGGTGGCCGGTCGGGCTCTTCGTGGCGTGTGTCCTGGCCGGTCTGTTGTTCCTCCTGGTGCGCATGCTCGCCCACCGCCGCCTCGCCCGGGGCGTGCTCGCCGTGGCCGTCGCGGTGCTCTTCGGTGCAGAGACCGCCTTCCTCCTGTTCTCCGGGGTCGGGATCAACTCCTACAGCGAGAGCTTCTTCCCCGTCACGGCGTCGATGGCACGGCTGAAAGCGGTTGTGGGCTCGGGTCTCATCGGCTTTGACACCGGGGACCCCTCCCAGTCGCGCAAGATGGCCCACGCCGGCATCTTCCCCGAAGCCAACCTCGGCTACGGGCTCGCCGAGTTCGCCGCCTACGACCCGCTCGCCCCCCAGGGGTACTTCATGGTCCAAAGCGGGGCGCCCTATGTCGAGCCCGACATCGACTCCGCCGCGCTCGCCCGCCGCTACGGGATCGAGTGGATCCTGCTTCCTGCGTGGCCTCATGTGGCACCACCGTCGGGCACCCGGTATGTCGCGTCGTTCGCCGGCGAGCGCCTCTACGCGGTCCCCGGCTCGTCACGTTTCTCCCTGGTCGGCGACAACAGCTCGAAAGTCGCCGGGCCGGTGTCCTCCGTGAGCCATCGCGTGACGAGCAGCTGGAGCTTTACGATAGACGCCTCGGCACCGAGCCGGCTCATAATCCGCGTGACCGACTATCCCGGGTGGAACGCCACCATCGACGGCCGCACACTGCCCCTTTCCGGCTACAAGGGCCTGATGTTGCAGGCGGCGGTCCCCGCCGGACGTCACGTCGTCCACCTCTGGTACATGCCGAGGCGCCTGGTCATCGGGGCCTGGCTTGCCCTGGCCGTCCTCGCCTTGCTGGCGGCGTGGGCGGCCCTGCCGCTCGTGTGGCGAAGGTCGCGACGCGGTGTTGTGCGTGAGGACCTCGGCGAGTCTCTCGCCCCGGTGCTCGAGAAGGCCGAGACCGCTCGGCGCGGGCGCGACGCTGCGGTGAGCTCAGGGTCCTAGCCCCATGCCCGCAGCCGACGCCGGCGCCACAAGATCACGACGGGACCGGGCTTGGTTGAGGCGAGCGGTTCAGGCGAAATCTCGATGGTGCCGTCAGGGCCACATCGGTCTCGGGCAGCGCCTGACTACACTCGCAGCGTGCTCAACGGGAAGCAGATCACGGCGGTGCTTCCTGCCTACAACGCCGGGGAGACGCTGCGGCGGACCGTTGACGAGCTCGACCGTGCCGTCGTCGACGAGGTGCTGCTGGTCGATGACGCGAGCAGCGACGACACGATGGAGCAGGCAGAGCGCCTCGGCCTGATCTCGATCCGCCACGAGGAGAACCGCGGCTACGGCGCGAACCAGAAGAGCTGCTACAGGGCGGCCCTCGACCTCGGCGCCGACATCGTGGTCATGCTCCATCCGGACTACCAGTACTCGCCGCTTTTGGTGCCCGCCCTAGCGGCGATGATCGCCTACGGGCAGTACGACTTCGTCCTCGGGTCGCGCATCCTGGCGCAGAACTCGATGGCCCGGGGGATGCCCGCCTACAAGTACGCGGCCAACAGGGTCCTCACGCTCTTGGAGAACCTGGTGCTGCGCCAGAAGCTGTCGGAGTACCACACGGGCCTGCGCGCCTACAGCAGAGGCCTGCTGGAGGCCCTGCCCTTCGAGCGGAACTCCGACGACTTCGTCTTCGACAACCAGATCATCGTCCAGGCCGTCGTGTTCGGGGCCAACATCGGCGAGCTGTCCTGCCCGACGCGCTATGCGGCGGACTCGTCCTCGATCAGCTTCGGCCAGAGCGTCCGTTACGGCCTGGGCGTGCTCAGGACCACCGCCCAGTACCGCTTGCACGTGACCGGGGTCAGGCGCTACGAGTTCCTCGACTTCGCGCCCCGCCCAGCGGCCACTGCGGTCGGTTAGGGCCGGAGCCGCCACCGCCGTCGGGGCGAATACGCGAACGCTTCGCCCACGGCAGCCGGACAGCCCGGCGTTGACCGGGCAGAGGGAGCACTACGATTGCTCACCATAGGCACGGATGCGACGGTCGACAACCCGATGCGTCTCGTCTTCGAGCCCGCGACGTGACCGTGGTCCATCCAGCAGTCGACGTCTCCGTCGACGCAGCGCTGTTCGTGCGCGATCACGGAGGCAAGCTGTTTGTCTGGACACAGCTGCAGGTGTGCTGCAAGGGCCGGGTCTCGTCGCGAACCCAGGTGTCGTTCGACGAGCCAGGGCATCGCAAGTTCGTCCGTGTCTTCTCGTCTGAACAGATTGAGGTCTACCTGGCAGAGGGGCTTACACCGGCGGAGATCACTATCGCGTTAACGACTTTTCCCAGGCGCAGAGTGGTCGCGTTCTGGCCTGGCTGCATGCATCAGTAACTCGCCGAGCCTCCAGAGAACCGGCAGGCCTCCCCGTAGCGGACGGCCCAGCTCGTGAGGTCCTCATGGAATGTCGATCAGCCCGTTGTGACCCGGTCCACGGGGGAACACGGGCCACACGTCGATGACCTCGCCATCGGCCACCACGTAGTAGTTGTCATACATGTTGACCGTTCCCGGGGCATATCCCGGGATCAGGCGAAGCCACGAGCCCACCGGCAGGTCCACACCTGGGCCCGCGACAAAGATGCCGTGCTCTTCGTCGAAGCGCAGGACCTCGAGGTCTGTGCCGACAAGTGACGGTCCGCCGCCGACCCCGACCGACTTGTTGCCCGCGTCGACGATCAGTCGGTTCGGAGCCCGGCTGATCACGGTCGTGGCGACTGTCAGGGCATGCTCGAAGCCACCGGGCACCCGGCGGCCGTGGAAGTTGTCCATGAGCACGTAGGTTCCCGCCTGGATCTCGGTAATCCCGGGCCGCGCGGCGGTGAGCTTCCAGCTCACGGTGCCCCCTGCCGAGCGGATCGGGCAGGGCATTCCCAGGGACTCGATGCTCTCGGCCACCCGAAGGAACATGTCCATGGCCACGCGTTGCTTCACGACGAGGATCTGCTCGTCAAACTCGAGCGAGCAGTGACCTTCGTAGCCCGTGATGCCCTCCAGTCGGAGGTGCTCGAGAGACGATATCTCCTTGGCAAGGGCGACAGCGTCCTCCTTGGCATCGACGCCGGCGCGGTCCATGCCCGTGTCGACCTCGATCATCACGCCGAGCACGGAGCCCGCCGCGGCCGCCGCCGTCGATAGCTCCGCGGCGTTGGCACCCTCGTCGACGGCAACGAGCACGCGACGATGACGAGCGAGCTCGGCCAGGACGCGGATCTTCTCGCGGTGGGCAACGGTGTTCACGACAAAGAGATTGTCGAGACCGGCCCAGGCGAGAGCGACGGCCTCCCAGACCGTGGCCGCCGACAGCCCTATCGCCCCCGCGGCCACCTGCCGGGCGGCGAGCTCAACGGACTTGTGGACCTTGATATGGGGCCTGATCTCTGCCGGCATCGTCGTGAGAGCCGTCGCCATGCGGGCGATGTTGCGTTCTGCCGCCTCCAGGTCCACCAAGAGGGCAGGCGTCGGCACCTCTTCGGCACGCCGGCCGATCATGGCGCCGTACATGTCGTAGATCAGGGTCCTCCGGCGCTCCAGCGGGTTCTGTTTCTTGTTCGAAGGCACGCCCATCTACCCTCCTTCCAGGGACGGGTTTGGAACGGTCCGGTCTAGAGCTCCGCGTTGACGATGAAGCCGGCGTCGGCCAGCAGTGTGGCGCTGGTCACGTAGCTGGCGTCCTCGCTCAAGAGGAAGGCGATGACCCCGGCCATCTCGGACGGGTCGCCGATGCGGTGAAGGGCGATCCGGTCGACGTAGTACTTGAGGATGTCGGGCTCGTCCATCATCGGGGCGCTCATGTTCGTCAGCACTGCGCCGGGCTCGACGCAGTTGACCCGTATGCCGTGCGCCCCCACTACGCTCCCGAGCGCCTTGGCGAGCATCGATATGCCGGCCTTGGTCACGCAGTAGGCGGTCTGGAAGGGCGCGCCGACGTGTGCCGAGATCGAGCTGACGCAAACGATGGCCCCCCCGTGACCTTCCGCGATCATCTGCTTGGCCGTCTCGGTAGTCACGATCCAAGTTCCGCGCAGGTTCGTGTTGCAGATCAGGTCCCATTGCTCGAGCGTCGTTTCGTTCCAAGGCATGAAGGGGTTGATCGCGGCATTTGAGACGAGGTAGTCGATGTGGCCCCCCCGCTGGGCGACCTCTTGGACCATGTCGATGACCTGTTGTGGCTGGCTCATGTCCGCCACGACCGGGAAACCTTCGCCGCCTGCCTCTTTGATCTCTCGCAGCGTTGTGGACGGATCACCGGTCGGTCGCTGGTTCACCGCGACCAGCGCGCCCTCAGCCGCGAGCCGGACCGCGGCGGCACGCCCGATCCCGTTGGTGGCCCCAGTGACCAGTGCCACTTTGCCTTCGAATCGCTTCATGCCCGGCTCCTTCCTTGTGACGACACTGTCATGACGTGACCTTTGGGGACGCTTTGCGCACGGCCTCGAGCATGAAGCGGGCGTTGTCCAGCGGGGCGACGCCATCAAAGATGGCGCTCCCACTGACCACGAGGTCCGCGCCGAGGGTAGCGATGTGGTCGATGTTCGCTTTGGTGATGCCGCCGTCGACCTCGAGGATGATCTCGCGGTCACCGATTATCTTGCGTGCCATAGCGAGGCGCTTCACCGTGCTCGACAGGAACTTCTGGCCTCCCCAGCCCGGATTGACCGCCAGCAGGAAGACGAGCTCGAGCTCGTCCAGGAGCGGCACGAGAACCTCCAGCGGCGTGCCCGGGTTCAATGCGATGCCGCGGATGACCCCACTTCCTGCGAGCGACTGCAGCACGCGGTGCGGGTGAACTGTCGACTCGACGTGGCAAGTGATGATGCCGGCACCGGCTTCGACGAAGGACTGCACTTTCTGCAGCGGTTCGTCGATCATCAGGTGGCAGTCCTTGATGAAGCTGTCCGGTATCGCCTTCACGATCGGGGGGCCAACTGTGAACTGTGGGCAGAACACGCCGTCCATCACGTCGACGTGCACGACTGTGGCACCGGCTTGCTCGAGGACCGACAGCTCGTCGCCGAGCCGCAGCAGGTCCGCCGTCAGCATCCCGACGCTGATCGTGGGTCCACCGTCCAGCAGCTGCCGGACGGTGGTCTTCACTTCTCGGCCCGCCCGAGCTCGAGAGCGATCTCCTGGTAGGCCTCGAAGGCGTCGCCGGGCTTCATGCCCTCGTGGACGACCTTGCCGACCGCCTGGATCATGGCAACGGGGGATTGCGACTGGAAGATGTTGCGGCCCATGTCGACACCCGCGGCGCCTTCCTGAATGGCGCGGTAGGCCATGGTCAGGGCGTCCAGCTCGGGGAGCTTCTTGCCGCCGGCCATGACGACGGGCACCGGACAACCGGCAGTGACGTGTTCGAAGCCCGTATCGCAGTAGTAGGTCTTGACGATCTGGGTCCCGAGTTCGGCACATATCCGTGTCGCGAGACCCAGGTAGCGCTCGTCGCGCACGAGTTCCTTGCCGACTGCAGTCACGCCGAGGACCGGGATGCCGACACGGTAGCCGGCGTCGACGAGCTTGGTCAGGTTCGCGATCGACTGGGTTTCGAACTCGCCGCCGATGAAGGCCTGGACGGCGACCGCGTGCACGTTCATGCGCGCCGCGTCATCGAGGTCGACGGCAGTGTTCTCGTTTGAGAGCTCTTTCAAGATGCTCGGGCCGCCACTCGCGCGCACCACGACTCCGCCGCGATGGGTCGCGGGGATGGTCGAGCGCAGTATGCCGCGGGTGCACATCAAGGCGTCCGCGTATGGCGCCAGGGGCAGGATCGTGATGTCCACGCGCTCAAGGCCCGTAGTCGGGCCCTGGAAGTAGCCGTGGTCTATGGCCAGCATCACGGTGTGCCCGGTGTCGGGGCGGAAGATCCGCGAGAGTCTGTTCTTCATTCCCCAGTCGTAGCTGGCTGAGCCTTTGAGGAAGAAACCCTGGTCGGGCGCGGGTATGTGCTCGAAGAAATTCTTGTCTGTGCTCGTATCGGTCTCGGGCATCGTGCCTCCTGTTCGCTTTTGGTCACGTTCCGGCCGCGCGCCACAGAGGGCGCACGAGTCCGGACTCCGCGAGCTCCATCGAGCCGCGGTAGATCTTGAGCCAGTCGTCCGCGAGGTCGCGGTAGGCGGCGCTCGCCTCCGGGTCGGGTTCCACGGTCCTTTCGAAGGCGGCCACGGCGCCAGCCGCCTCGTCGGTGCTCCTCCACCACCCCGCACCTACCCCGGCACAGACCGCGGCACCGAGCGCGGTGGACTCTTTCTCGACCGGGATGTGCACGGGCATCCCGAGGGTATCGGCGACGATCTGAGGCCAGAGGTGGCCTTTCGCGGCACCGCCGGTGAAGATCGCCGCTTCTGCCCGGCAGCCGGCCACCTCCTCGATGATGCGCAGGTGCGCAAGCGCGACGTAGGAGGCGGCCTCCTCGATCGAGCGGAAGCATTCGACACGTCCGGAGCGTTCCGGGTTGGCGACGTCGAAGCCTATGAAGCCCGGCGTCGTGTGCACCCAGCGGCTGGCCTGCATCACGTTGGAGAACAGTCCAATGACCCCGTGCGCGCCCGGGGGCAGCGCGGAGGCCTTGTCCTCCAGTATCGAGTAGACGTCCACACCCTGTGCGGCGGCCTGGGCAAGCTCAAGCTCGCAGAACGCGTCACGGAACCAGCGCATCACAAGGCCGCAGTAGAAGCCGATCCCCTCCATCATCCAAAGTCCCGGGGATGTATGGCACAAGGTGCGCAAGCGGGCCAATGGGTCGATGAGGGCGTGGTCGAAGAGCATCGTGGTCTGCCAGAAGCTGCCGCCGAGGACCGTGAGCCGCCCCGGCGTGTTGACGCCGATGCCGAGCAGGCCGAGCTGGGTGTCGGCACCGCCGACGACGACCGGGGTCCCCGCTTTGAGACCCGTCTCCTCGGCCGCCTTCGCGGTCACCGCACCGATCACGGTTCCCGACTCGACTATGGGGGGGAAGATCTCGCGCGAAAGCCCGCAAATCGCGAGTGCCCGGTCCGACCAGTCGCGCTTTGCGAGGTCGAACAAGCCCGAGCTCGAGCCCAGGCTGGCGTCGGTGACGAACTCCCCGGTGAGCCTCGTGAGCACCCAGTCGCCGAGCATGTTGACATGGGCGGTCTGTGAGAACAGCTCCGGCTCGTGGTGGACGATCCATAAGAACCGGGCCGGGGAGGTGATCGACACCCAGTCCCCGGCGAGGTCGTAGATCTCCTGCGCTTGCCCGGACTCGACGAGCTCGGCTGCCTCTTCGACCCCGCGCGAGTCGGCGTTCGGGCACGCCCAGAGCTCTTGTCCTTTTGCGTCGTACAGCACCATGCCCTCGCGCATCGAGGACGCGCTCACCGCTCGCACCTCGGCTGGGACCACCCCCGCGCCGGCTAGGGCCTCGTGCACGCATTGGGCGACCAGCGACCAGTTCGCCGTCGTGTCGAACACCTGCGAGCCGGGCACGCCTGGGGCCTCGTTGTGGCGGTACTCGCGCTGACCGATCCCGGCCTGACGGCCGTCTTGCCCGAACAGGACTGCCCGGGTGCTGCCCGTCCCCACGTCTATGGCCAGCAGGTACCCGGCGCTCACAGTCCGAGCGCCTCGCGGTTGACCAGGTACCACAACGGCTCTCCCGCCACGAATCGGCGGAGCTCTGCTGCCAGCATCTCCCCACCCTGGAGCAGGGTCTCGTGGGTGGCGCCACCGATGTGCGGTGTCATCACGACATTGGGGTGGCGTAGGAATCTGTGGGGTGTCCCTTCGGGGCACGGCCTCACTACATCGAGGGCGGCCCCCGCCAGCTGGCCCGACTCGAGCGCCGCGTCGAGCGCGTCCTCGTCAACAAGGGTCTCACGCGCGGTGTTCACGAAGTAGGACCCCGGCCGCATCCTGGAGAAGGTGACCGTGTCGAACATGTTCAGGTTCTCCTTGGTCACCCGCGCGTGCAGGGAAACGAAGTCGGCTTCGGCCAACAGCTTGTCCAGGCTTACGGCCTGCTCGACACCGTCCGCCGGGTCGATTTCGGTGTAGGGGTCATAGGCGATGACGCGCATGTCGAAGGCGAGCGCGCGCCGGGCCACCTTGTGTCCGATCAGGCCGAAGCCGACGAGCCCGAGCGTGTGGCGCCGAAGGTCGCTGCCTGTGAACTTGGCACCCTCCCAGTTGTCCTTCAGCTGGTGTCCTGCGTCCAAGAAACGCTGCGCGCGGGGGAAGCCTCTTGCGAGCATGATCAAGAAGGCCAGTGTCTGGTCTGCGACGGCCTCGGCATTCTTGCCCGGCGTGTTCACGAGCGGCAGTCCCCGTTCGCTCACAGCCGCCACGTCGACATTGACCGGGCCGCCGCGCGCACAGCCTACGATCCGCAGCTCGTCTGAGGCGTCCAGTACCTCGGCTGTCACCGGGGCGCCTTGGACCAGGAGGGCTTCAACCCCTGCCATGTGTTCGCACAGCTCGGACGGCGCCCCTAGGTACTCCTTGATCCGCAGCTCCGACGGCGTACGGGGAGTATATGGGCGGTCCTCGACCTGGAAGTGCTCCACCTTGTGGTCGGCTTCCAGGTCGGCGAGTGCCTCCTGGAAGTAGTGGAGTGGCATGTACGAATCACCTACAGCCAGAATCCTCATCCAGGTTCTCCTTCGAGCCGATGAAGGGCCGCACGCGGAGTTCTACACCCGGTGGGTGAGATTCCACCCTCCCGCAGGTCACTCTATCAGCATCCTGTACGTACAGCAACGCGACTGAGCGGGTTTGACCGCTCGTCCGTGGCGGTGTTCGGTGCCCGAACACCGGCTGGAGGAGTTGCCCTTGGGGCCCTGGCTGGATCAGGAACGGGCAGGAAACCAGGGGGTCTGCCGATCGCTCGTCAGCCGTCTGCGGTTCCGGGATGCCGGACGTCATGGCGACTGGCCACCGGCAGCACCCGGTGGTTCATCTTCGACTGGCCCGCGCCGCTCAGCTTTCAGACGGGTAGACGCGAACCGGCGTCATGTCGACTGCGTGGCCACTCCCAGACTCCAAGATGACCTTGAGCGTCGGCTGGGCATCGACGTAGAAGAACCTGATCGACTCGCCGATCCGGCCCTCCATGATGACCGGGGCACCCAGCTTCTCGAGGTAATCCTCGGTCTCCTCGGCGTCTTCCATGGTCGCGCGCATGACCGCGATGTGGTGCACGCCCTCACCATGCTCGTCGAGCCACTCCTTGTAGATGCTGGGGCCGTCGACGGGTTGGATCAGCTCGACGTCGACCGGGCCGACGTGCGCCTCCGCTCCGATCATGGTGTAGTGGGTCGGCTCGCCATGAAGGTAGGTGTCGTGAAGTGCCGGTGGCTTGTGCTCGTAGATGTTCCACGGGCCCCAGCCGAGTGTCCGGTGGAAGCTCTCGAGAGCCTGTTCGATGTCCCGCACGACGAATGCGATCTGGGTGATCGGGAGCGGTCCGCTGGGCCGCCCGCCTTCGAAGCTAACGCGTTCCCCTGTGTGTTCCATGTAGCAACTCCCTCCACGGTCACCCTGAGAGTCAGACACCTTCGTGCAGCTCCAATGCCAGTGCCCGCCTTCAACCTGGCAAGGGAAGCGCGCCCTGTCGCCGAGCGCTGCCACGCTGACGACCTGACAGTAATTGTGGCCGGAACTATCGTCAAGGCATGAGGCGATCCTTGGATTGTCCTGTTCGGACAGGAGCACGTCATGACTGATCCCGCCGGCGAAATCGACCGGTCCTCCTCGGTACCGTTCCATTATCAGCTGCGCGAGCTCCTGGAGCAGCAGATTGGGACGGGACGGTGGCCCCAAGGAGACCGGCTGCCCTCCGAGCCGTTCTTGAGCGACTACTTCGGCGTATCGCGGGCAACAGTACGCCAGGCGCTCCACGCGCTCGAGGAACAGGGACTGATCCACAAGGAGAAGGGCCGTGGGGCGTTCGTCAACCGGACCCCGTCGGGGTCGTGGCTCCTCCAGTGGGCAGGTGGGCTCTTCGACGACGAGCTGACCAGGCGTGGGATAACAGTCGAGTCGACCGTTCTCCGGTCTGGTGTCGAGCCCCTGCCCGAGTGGGCCAGCGATGCTCTTCAGCTCGGCCCTGGCGCGCAGGGAGTGGTCTTGGAGCGTCTCCGCCGGGTCGATGGCCAAGTGGCGTTGTACGTAGTGAACCACCTCCCCCAGGAGTACGCGGTCATCTTGCCGGAAATCTGGAGAACCTCAACGGCTTCTCTGTACTGGACGCTTCGCGAGCAGTGCGGGGTACAGGTCGCCGGCAGCAGCCGCATCCTCGAGGCAGTGTCTGCCCCCCCACCGCTCGCTCGTCGCCTTGGAGTGCCGACCCGTTCCCCCCTTGTCTATATCCAGTCCGTGACCCGGGACGCGACGGGCAAGCCCATCGACTGTTACCGGGCGTGGCTCCGCACCGACCGCTTGCGCATCGCCGTGGAGACCGACACGTGGACCGCTTTGGCAGGACGCGTGGTGAGCCACTCGTTCGTAGGCGTGCCCAACGACGGTGCCGTTCTCGGAGGCATCGGTTCCTGAGAGCGCCTCACCGGAGGCTGCGTTTCAGGATCCGAAGTAGACCCTTGCACCTGTCCAGACAACTTGGTAGCTTCCCACGACAGGCGGGGCGACCGTGAGGGCCCTCGTACTTGGCTGAACGGAGTCGACGATGGCAAAGGTCGTTGGCGAAAGCACCCGAAGGTGGTCGATAGCCGAGTTCGACCAGCTGTTCGACTCCGTGAAGAATTGGGGACACTGGGGCGTCGATGACACCAAAGGGACGCTGAACTACATCACGCCCGAGCACGTGCGCCGCGCAGCCTCGCTGGTGCGGTCCGGTCGGTCGATCTCGATGTCCCTGCCTGTCAACAAGATCGCCGGGCCCGACAACCCGAACCCCGCCATCCACTACATGGCCAGCGGCCACGACAACGACATCGGGTCGGGCAGCTTACGGTTTGCCACGGACTTTCTCGGTATGCAGTTCCACGGTGACTGCCACACGCACATCGATGCCCTGTGCCACATCGCTTACCGAGGCCAGCTCTACAACGGGCGCCCTGCGGGGCTCGTGACGACCTCCGGGGCGGACGCCTTCGACATCACCGAGTACGCGCAGGGTGTGGTGGGCCGTGGTGTACTCCTCGACATCCCCCGGCTTCGCGGAGTGCCCTGGCTGGAGCCGGGCACGGCTGTGAGCCGCGCCGAGCTCGAGGAGGCCGAGCGGGCACAGGAAGTCCGCCTTGAGGAGGGAGACCTGTTCGTGTTCCGGACCGGCCACCACCGACGCCGCGTCGAGCTCGGACCGTGGGACAACGGTTACACAGGAGAGGGGAAGGCCGGCCTGCACGTAGATGCCATCTCGTTGCTCCACGAGCGGCACGTCGCCGGGTTCCTGCCCGACGGGGACGGCGAGACGGTGCCGAGCACGGTGAAAGGGATTCTCTACCCGATCCACCCGCTGCAGATCGCCGCCATGGGGATGCTGGCATCGGACAGCCTCAATCTCGAGGACCTCGCCGACGCCTGCGCTGCCGAACAACGCTGGGAGTTCCTGGTTGTCGTGGCGCCCCTGCGAATCCCGAGAGCCACAGGATCGCCCTTCAATCCGATCGCTGTTATGTAGCCGGAGGCACCAGGATGACGAAGCTGCACGGTTCTGAACTGGATCGGGTGAGCTTGACGCGTCGCGTCGGGCGCCTCGAGCAGGCCTTTGGAGTTCGGCTGGTGACGCTCGGCGACGGAACAGGGCGCGGGGTCCGTGTGCTCGAGTTCGACAGTGGCAGCGGGTTCCGCTTCGACGTCATCGTCGATCGGTGCTTCGACGTGGGGCCCTGTACGTTCAAGGGCAGCTCGCTCAGCTGGCTCTCCAGTACCGAAGTCGTCGGGCCGTGGTACTCCGAGCCGCTCGGTCTCGGTTGGTTCCGCACCTGGGGCGGGGGGATGGTCGTCACGTGCGGCCTGGATCACACCTTGTTGGGTGGGGTCGATTCCGCCGAGCAGTTCCACCAGGACGTGCTGCCCGAGGTCGAGTACGGCCTCATGGGCCGCATAGGCATGCTCCCGGCCCGTCTGGTCGGTTACGGCGAGGAATGGCACGACGATGAATGCGTGCTGTGGGCAGAGGGAGTTGTCCGGCAGGCCGCAGTCTTCGCCGAGGCGATGGAGTTGCACCGTCGCATCGAGGTCACCGTCGGCGGCTCGGCCCTGCGCATCTCCGATCGCGTCGTGAACGTGGGTTTCGACCCGACCACGCACATGCTCTTGTACCACGTCAACGTGGGCTATCCCGTTCTCGATCAAGGAGCGCGACTGCTGATACCGGCGCCGCCGGGTGTACCCACGGGCGATTACCCACCGGAGGATTACCGGGTGATGGGCCCTCCTCAGCCGCACTGCAAGGAGCAGTGCTTCGAGCACACCGTGTTCGCGGAGCCGGACGGGACTGCGACGGTGGCGCTTGTCAACGACACCCTCGGTCTCGGTGTCTACCAGCTCTATGACAGCCGAGCCATGCCGTTCCACACGGTGTGGCGAATGATGGGCGAGGGAACCTATGCCGTGGCTCTCGAACCGACCACCAACCGCGACGCCGGCCGGTTCGATGCCAAGGGGCGGGGCGAGCTGCAATGGCTGCAGCCCAGTGAGGAGCGCAGTTACAGATTGGAAGTAGGGGTGTTGGAAGGCGCAGAGGAGATCTCAGCCTTTGAGGATCGAGTCAATGCCATCGAACTGAGTTAATTGTGCTCGGTAGGCGAAGGACCGCAACAAAGCGTCGCAGCAGCAGTTGTGATAGAGCCAACACACGCAGCCCGTAGTGAATAGGTCAGTTGAGGGTGTCGAGGTAGTCCATAGTCACCATTGAGGAGGAGAAGATGGCCACAGCAGCAATTCCCGGCTCTGGTATAGAGCCGGAGACCCGCCTGAAAGCCCATGCTATAGGGCTACCAGGCGCGACCATGCAGGCAGTGGCGACGATTGCGCCGGCAATCGCGGCACTGTTCTTCACCCAGTACGTGGTGTCCCTGACGGGTGTGGACGCGCCATTCGCCTACATCCTGGGCGTTTGCATCGTTCTGATGCTCGGTAGCACACTCGTGCAGCTGTCCAAGCACATGAGCTCAGCTGGTGGTTACTACACCTTTGTCAGCCGGGCACTGGGACCACGAGTGGGGTTCATGACCGCTTGGATGTACGTGTTCTACAACCCCGTGTGCGCGGGTCCGATCTATGCCTACTTCGGGTACCTGTTGTCGCAGGAACTGAAGACGCACTACTCGATCAACGCCCCGTACCTGTGGTGGCTGACGCTCGTCGTTGGTGCCCCGTTCGTAGCATTCCTCGCGTGGCGTGGTCTCGCTCTTTCCGTGAAGGTGCTGGTGGCCCTTGGCCTGACCGAGATGGCCATCGTGGCCTCTCTCGCCCTGTCGGGTCTCGCCAGCCCTGGGCCGGGCGGCTTCAACTTCTCCAGCTTCGTGCCGACTCACAGCCTGTCGGGAGAAGGTTTCGCCCTCGCCATCGTCTTCTCGCTCCAAGCCCTCACCGGCTGGGAGGCGGCGGCCCCGCTTGCCGAGGAGACCTCTAACCCGAGGCGGAACGTCCCTCTTGCGACGATGATCGCCATCATCGGGCTCGGCATCTTCCTCGTCATCTGCTACTGGGGCCAGATCGTCGGGTGGGGGACGAGCATCCTCACCGGCTCCAGCCCCAAGTCGTTGGTCAACTCCCCCGACCTGCCGGGACTGGTCATCGCGCAGCGTCTGTGGGGAGGCGGCTGGGTGATCGTGCTCGGCGCCATGTTCAGTTCCACCTTGGCCGTGTGCCAGGCGTGCAATAACGTCTCGACGCGTATCTGGTTCAAGATGGGCGAGACCGGCACGTTGCCGTCGTGGTTCGGACACGTGCATCCCGTCCACAAGACGCCCACGCACGCCATCCTGGCCAACCTTGTGTTGTCCTTGGCGGTGGGCCTTGGCCTCGGCTTCGGCTTCAACGCCGCACGCTCGTACTTCTTGTCGAACGGTCTCGTGCTGGTGCTCGCGGTGCTGTACATATACGTGTCGGCCAACGTTGCCGTCGCCTTCTACTACCTGAAGCAGCGCCGGAACGAGTTCAACCCGGTACTGCACATCGTGTTGCCCGTTCTTTCGTCCGCGGCCCTGTTCTATGTGACCTACGAGTCGTTCAAGCCCTTTCCGGCGTTCCCCTACAGCCTTGCCCCGTTTATCGACGGTGTCTGGTTCGTCCTCGGGATCGGCATTCTCCTCTACCTATGGGGGACTAAGAAGCAGGACTTCATCGTCAGGCTCGGTCAAGCAGCGGTGGAGTCGGACAACATGGAAGCGGCGATCGAGGACGCGACAAGGGGCGCCTAGTTTCGACTGGCCCGCGGTTGTTCTCGCGGCGACTTCTCATCGTTGACGCGATGGATGAACTCAGTTTGTGCCCTCGGGGCGTGTCGCAGCCCCGGGGGCATGAACGTGAGTTCAGCTGAACCCCGACAAGGAGCAACGGGCAACCACGAGAAAGGATCGACAGAACGGAAGGTGTTCGCAGGGCCGGCATCGTGGCGAGGAGGAGGTTCACATGAGTTCCTCGGCGGAGGTGAGCGGCGGTGGTTTTCCTGACCTCGGGTTGGCCGGGGCAGTCATCGTCGTGACAGGCGCCGGAAGCGGGATTGGCGCGGCGACCGCGTCACGCCTCGGGGCTGCTGGTGTGCATACCGTGCTTGTGGGCCGCAGGACCGGACCGCTCGAGCTGACCGCTCGAGCTGTGCAGGATGCAGGCGGTCAAGCCCACGTCGTGTCGGCTGATCTGTCACGGGCCGAAAGCACCGGTCGCATTGTGAGCGAGGCAGTGGATCGCTTCGGAACCATCGACGGACTGGTGAACAACGCCGCGATCGTTCGCCACGTTCCTTTGCAGGACTGGCAGGTCGAGGGCTTTGACGAGCACGTGGCCGTCAACGTCAGAGCTCCTTTCTTCCTCATTCGGGACGCGCTGCCGTTCCTGCAGGCATCGCCGATCCCCTCAGTCGTCAACATCAGTTCCTCATCAGGGTCGCTACGGTTGCGCGGCCAGTCTGTCTACGCGATGACCAAGGCAGCTTTGGACTACCTGACCCAGTCACTCGCCGGTGAGCTGGCGGGCTCAGGGGTCCGTGTCAACGCAATAGCGCCGGGCCCGATCGACACCCCTATCCACGCGACCTGGGCGGACGACTTGGAGGAGGCTTACCGGTGGTTGGCCGATCAGGTCCCGCTGCATCGCATCGGCGAAGCTGACGAGGTAGCCCGCTGGGTGGCGTTCCTGCTCAGCCCGGTCTCTTCGTTCGTGACCGGCGCGGTCATCCCTGTCGACGGAGGGCAGGTGATAGCCCCCGGATAGTCGGGAATCGCGTGTCGCCGTGACTTCTGTCAAGCCGGCGCGGCAAGGTCGCGGTGCCCGCGACCCAAACTCCCGTCGGTGGCTCCTGGCTGCGATTGATCTCCGGGTACGCCCGGAGGCGATGAACCTGCACGAGATCCAGTACCTCTTCGCCGACGGTCGAGTGGTCAAGGCGTGGCCGCTCTGTCCTCGGGTCGGGACCGAACCAGAACGGGCTGATCGACGAGCCTCAGACCGGAGACTTCCCTCGGAACCTCCCCTTGGACCGCGTCTTGCAACATCCCGCTCGCAACCGTTGCTTGACATGGCACCCGGCCACTCCGTGACACTGCGCCCACTGGAAGTCGACGCAGAGCCCAAGCGACTGCCGGTTCGAACTAGAGCTATCTGGCGATCCGCGGGGTCGACGCGGATTCCCCTGCTGATGAGGTGCAGTGTTCCGCTCTTGACAACGAGCGGACGATTTCGAGCGGAGGAGGTGGGATTTGAACCCACGGACCCTTGCAGGTCACACGATTTCCAATCGTGCCGATTCGGCCGCTCTCGCACTCCTCCAAGAAGCCTCAGGCCGCTATCGTTGCACTTACTGGCGCTGTCGCGCGCAGTAGCCGGGTTCTGCGCAACGGGCGACCGTGAATCGAGTCAGGGCCGGAAGGCAGCAGCTCTCAGCGGATTCGCCTGTGTGCCGCAGGGGACCTGGCTGCTGCGCACGGCAGCGCCGGAGCCACAAGGGGCCCGTTTTCCCGCACCGAGGGCCCCCAATTCTCGGCAGCGGGAGGCCCGTCTTCGGCACCGGGGGGCCGCCGTTTTCGACACCGGGAGGCCGTTTTCGACGACCTGTGAGTTCCCATGTCGAGTATGGGCGCGCAGCGGTGCACAGGTGGGGTCCGGTCGTGCTGGGGCCGGCGCGCCCCGATCGAGATCTGCTAAGGCCGGTGACCGCCGCCCTGCCGATCGGTTCCTCTTGCCTGCACGGCGCCCTTGCCCGCTCGGCGCCCTTGCCCGCACGGCGCCCTTGCCCGCACGGCGCCCTTGCGCCGCGGTCAGTGGCGTTCGCCAAGTCGTAGGCTCGCAGCAATGGTCGATTACCAGTCGCTCTACCGGCGCTACCGCCCGCAGCGTTTTGCCGAGGTTCGCGGCCAGGACCACATTGTCAAGGCTCTCGGTCATGCGGTGCGGGACAACCGCGTCGCTCACGCGTACCTCTTCTCGGGACCGCGCGGGACAGGCAAGACCTCGACGGCGAGGATCCTCGCGAAGGCGCTGAACTGCGCGAGCCCCCTCGACGGTGAGCCGTGCGGGGTGTGCGACTCCTGCCTGGACATCACCAGGGGAGCCTCCTTCGACGTCCACGAGCTCGACGCCGCGTCCAACAACGGGGTTGATGCCATGCGAGACCTTGTCGCAAGGGCCTCCCTCGCCACGCCCGGTCGCTGGAAGGTTTACATCGTCGACGAGGTCCACATGCTCTCGCAGTCAGCTTCGAACGCGCTGCTGAAGACGCTGGAGGAGCCCCCAGACCACGTCGTGTTCGTGCTTGCGACAACCGATCCTCAAAAGGTCCTCCCCACGATTCGCAGCCGCACGCAGCACTACGAGTTCCATCTGCTCGACTCCGACGTGCTCGCACTGCTGCTCACCGACATCGTGAGAGACGCCCAGCTCGAGCTGCCCGACTCCGCCGTGGAGTCCGCTGTCCGCCGTGGCCGAGGGTCGGCGCGTGACGCCATTTCCGCGCTCGACCAGGTGGTGGCGTCAGGTGTCGTGGATGACGACACCTCACTGCTCCACGAGCTGGTCGTCGCGCTGGCGGAGCGTGACACGGCCCGTGCCCTGCAGGCCATCCAGCGCGCGCTCGTCTCGGGCCGTGATGCACCGCGGATTGCTGCCGAGCTCCTCGAGGAGCTGCGAGGCCAGTTCCTCGAGGCTGTGGCGCCCGGTTTGCCACAGGAGGGTGAACCACGGGCGTTGCAGGCGTCGCAGGGCTCCCCGCCGGCACTGTCGCGCGGCGGGAAGGGTTTCCTGCTCGGGCCTGCTCGGAGCGTCCGCGCCATGGAGGTGCTGGGAGCGGCACTTGTGGCAATGCGGGACGCGCTCGACAGCCGGATCACGCTCGAGGTTGCCATCGTTCGCCTCACCCACCCAGAGGCCGACGACGATCCGAGCGCCTTGCTCGAAAGGATCGAGCGGCTCGAACGCCGGGTCCAGAACCTGATGCCGCCGGTCGGCGCTGCCTCGCCACCGCCGCCGCCGCCACCGCCGCCACCGCCGCCACCGCCGCCACCACCGCCGCCGTCACCACAACCTGCCGCATCGACCCCGAGGCCAACTCAGGCAGACGCTCAAACCTCTCTGCCGCGCGAGCCGCTTCCCGGAGCCCACGCCGAGATTGGATCGCAGCCGGCGCTTGGCGCTTTCAGCGCCGGCGTCGCCTCAGCCGGCGCGGACCGACCCGGCTCTTCTTGGCCGCCTGCCGCCCCGCCACCACCACCACCGAGCTCCGTCGGCGCCACCCCTGCTTTCCCGGCGCCAGCGATGAGCGAGGACGCCACGGCTGAGCCGTCGCCGGACAGCGCCCTGCCTCCCCCTACCCGGGATGAGCTCGTCGCTGCGTGGGGTGACCACGTGTTGAGCCAGCTACGTCCCCGGGTTCGCGCCGTGTTCGCCGTGGGCCGGTTTCTCGCCACCGAGGGCGCGACGGCCATTCTCGCCTTGCCGAACTCCGCCCACGTCGAGCGCGCAAGCTTTGACTCCGAGGAGGTCGCGCAAGCGCTCAGCCGCTACTTTGGTCGCCCCGTTCACTTGCGTCTCATCGCCGAGACCGGCCTCGGGGCCGGGCACTCGACGCCTGGCTCGACCGCCAGTGGTCCCCGGGGAACCTCACGAACGAGGGGAGACGCCTACGGCGAGACATTGCCGACGTCCACGCCGGCGGCTCGCACGCGAGGTGAAGCCCTGGGGCCCGCGGCCGGAGGAACGCACCCGGGTTCCGCCGTGGCTCCAGGCAGCCCGAGCCGAGTAGCGCCTGCTCACAATGTGTTGGCAGGCCGTGATCGAGATGGCGCCGACGATGAGGTGCTCGACCCCGACGACCTCGATCCAGGCGGCGAAAGCGTTGCCGGGGACACACTGTCGTGGGCGCAGGACCGGCTCATGGAGGCATTTCCCGGCGCAGAGGAGGTCTGACATGCCCGAAGGCGACTCGTCTCCGATCGGGGGGCTGGGTGACTTGTTGTCCCGGCTGGAGGAAGCTCGGGCCGACCTCGAGGCACGCGCCGAGGCCATGGAGGCAACCGTCGCCGAGGGCCACGCCGCCGGTGGTGCCGTCGTGATACGGCTGACCGGATCGCTCGAAGTCGAGTCCGTGCACATCGACCCTTCGGTCGTCGATCCAGCGGACCCGACGTTTCTCGAGGATGCCGTGCTCGCCGCGCTTCAAGATGCCCTCGACAGGATCACCGAGCTCAGGACATCGGTGCAGGCGCCGGCTGATCCTGGTCTCGCGGGCGGACTCGACTTCGGTGGCCTCGTCAACGATCTCGATCTAGGCGGTCTGCTGGCCGGAGTCGATCTCCAGGGACTGATGGGGAACCTGGGCACGGGCCTGGATCTCGGCGCCTTCGCCGGGCTTGGCGCGCTCGACGAGGACGAGGACGAAGACGACGACGCCGCCGCCGAAGACCAGCTCGACGACTCAGTCGACGACGAGCCGCAGGACTGACCGTCCAGTGTTGGCCGGGCCCATTCAAGAGCTGGTCGACGAGCTCGGGCGCCTGCCTGGTGTCGGGCCGCGCTCGGCTCAGCGCATCGCGTTCTACGTGCTCGAGGCGGACAGGGACAGTGCCCTTCGCCTCGCGCAGGCCATTGTCGAGGTGAAGGACCGCATTCGGCTCTGCGAGAGATGCTTCAATGTCGCCGAGACCGAGCTCTGTACCATCTGCTCCGATCCACGCCGCGACCGCAGCATCGTCTGTGTCGTCGAGGACCCCCGGGACATTGTGGCCGTCGAACGGACTCGGGAGTTCCGCGGTACTTACCACGTGCTCGGGGGAGCACTGAGCCCGATCGACGGAGTCGGCCCCGAACAGTTGCGCGTGCGGCCGCTCCTGGTGAGGCTCGGCCCCGAGGGCGTAGCCGAGGTGATTCTGTGCACGAACCCCAATCTCGAGGGAGAGGCTACGGCGATGTACCTCGCGCGGCTGCTGCTGCCACTCGGGGTGAAGGTGACACGCATAGCCAGCGGGCTACCCGTCGGCGGCGACCTCGAGTATGCCGACGAGCTGACGCTCGGGCGCGCCCTCGAGGGCCGCCGGGAGGTCAACGGCTGAAGTTTGCTGCCGTTTCGCCGCGAGCCCACCTCGAGCAGGGCAGAGCCGCCCTGGCTAGCGACAACGCGCAGGCCGCCCGTGCAGCCGGCGCGTACACCTTGACAGGATCACCATTTTCAGGAGGCTGGCCAGTGGAGGGCAATCGATCAGGGCCCCCGATGATGACCGAGATCGACCACGTCGCCATCGCGGTGCGCGATCTCGACACGGCGGTCGCCTGGTACGAGTCAGTGCTCGGTGCTCGGGTCGTCTATCGCGAGCGGATCGATCACGACGGAGTCGAGGAGGCACTGCTGGAAGTCGCCGAGTCGTTCATCCAGCTGCTCAGCCCCACCTCCGACGGCTCACCGGTTGCGAAGTTCCTCCAACGAAAAGGCGAGGGCGTCCACCACGTCGGCTACCGGGTGGCCGACTGTGCCGCGGCGCTGGAGAGGATGCGAGCCGCAGGCGTCCAGCTGATCGACGAGAAGCCGAGACCTGGATCGCGCGGCACCACGGTGGCCTTCGTGCATCCTCACGGCGCCTTCGGAACCCTCATCGAGCTGGTACAGGAGTAACCCGACGGGCTATCGCGCTCCGGGAGCTCCATCCTCCAGGAACTGGCGGTAGAGCTCGATCAGGCCTTGGCGGGTCTCCGGCGCGAGATCGTCGGGCTGCACGCTCCCAAGGACTCTGACCGTCGCTTGGATCTCTCGCAGGAACTCCTCGCAGCCGTCGCAGGCTTCAAGGTGCGCCTCGAAACGTCGGGTGTCGCGCCGCGACAGCGCGCCCTCGAGATAGTCGGTCACGAGCTCGACCGCCTGCCGGCAGACGATGTCCCTGCGGAGCGTGGGCAGTCTCATCGCTTCGCCAGGTCGTCTTCGAGGCGGGCACGTATCCGGCTGCGGCCGCGGTGCAGGAGTACCCGCTGGTTGGCTTCGCTGATCTCGAGCACGTCACACACTTCCTTGCTGGACAGTCCCTCCAAGTCGCGAAGTGTTACGACGGCGCGCTGGCTCTCGGGCAGTTCGGAGATGGCGGCTCGCACCTCGGCGACGAGGGGCCCACTCGAGAGCCGGTCGATGACCTCGTCGGACCAGTGGGCCGGCGGGTTCGCCCACGCTCCTCCGGCGTCAAAGCGCCGCCTGTCCACGGTCGTCTCAGCGGATACGTCCACTGGTATCGTGCGATGCTCGCGTACGCCGGTGGACCGCGCCCTGTTCGCGAGGATGCGGAAGACCCAGGTCTTGAGTGACGACCGACCCTCGAAGCGATCGATGCCCTTCAGGACGGCGAGCCAGGTGTCCTGTGTGACTTCTTCGGCGATTGCCCGGCTCGAGACGAACGTCTGTGCCAGGCGGACCATTGACGAGTGGTAAGTGTCGACCAGCTCCGTGAAGGCGGACTCATCGCCCGCGCGCAGTCGGCGCAACAGGTCGTCGTCACTCACGCTCGCAGCGTATGACGCGCGGCCCGCCGGTGTCCCGCGGCCCGCCGGTGTCCCGCGGCCCGCCGGTGTCCCGCGGCTGATGGCGGCGAGACGTTTTGAGCCTCTCCTGCGGCCGGTAGCCTGTCGCACCATGGCGGAGCACCCCACGGCCGATCGCTCAATGGGCGCCCGGCTTGCCGCGCTCGAGGCCAGGCGGGTGGAGGCGATCAACGCGGGGTCGCAGCGCTCGGTCAAGGCGCACAAGGCCAAGGGCAAGATGACCGCCCGTGAGCGGATCGACTACCTGCTCGACGAGGGCTCGTTCCAGGAGATGGACCTGCTTGTCCGGCACCGGTCCCATGGCATGGGCCTCGAGCGTTCCCGCCCTTACACAGACGGGGTCGTGACAGGCTTCGGGACGATCGACGGTCGGCGCGTGTGCGTGTTCAGCCAGGATTTCACCGTCTTCGGCGGGGCGCTCGGTGAAGCGCACGCCGAGAAGATCCACAAGGTCATGGACCTTGCCTTATCTGTGGGAGTGCCGATCATCGGCCTCGACGACTCGGGTGGGGCACGCATCCAGGAGGGCGTCGTCTCGCTGCACAGCTATGGCGGGATCTTCTCCCGCAACGTGCGCGCGTCCGGCGTGGTGCCCCAGATCAGCGTCATCCTCGGCCCGTGCGCCGGAGGCGCCGTCTACTCCCCGGCGATCACGGACTTCATCTTCATGGTGCACGAGACGAGCCACATGTTCATCACCGGGCCCGATGTCGTCAAGACCGTCACCGGTGAAGACGTGACCCTCGAGCAGCTCGGGGGAGCCGTGAGCCACGCGACGCGTTCGGGTGTCGCGACTTTCGTCGCTCCCAACGAGAAAGTGTGCCTCGAAGAGGTCCGCTACCTGCTGTCCTTCCTTCCTTCGAACAACCTCGAGTTGCCCCCCGACCTCGAAGAGCCCGAGGACCTGGACGCGCAGGTCATCGAGCTTCGCGACATGGTCCCGGACAGCCCGAACCAGCCCTATGACATGAGGCGGGTGATCAAAGCCGTCGTCGACGGAGGCGAGTACCTCGAGTACTTCCCGCGTTGGGCGATGAACCTGACATGCGGCTTCGCCCGGATCGGAGGACGCACCGTCGGGGTCGTGGGCAACGAGCCGAGCGTGCTCGCGGGCGTGCTGGACATCGCCTCATCGGAGAAGGGCGCCCGGTTTGTGCGGACGTGTGACGCGTTCAACGTCCCGCTGGTCACTTTCGTCGACGTCCCGGGCTTCATGCCCGGAACTGACCAGGAATACGGGGGCATCATTCGCCATGGCGCCAAGCTTCTCTACGCTTACTGCGAGGCGACGGTACCCAGGGTGCAAGTGGTGATTCGCAAGGCCTACGGTGGCGCTTACATCGTCATGGACTCCAAGTCCATCGGTGCTGACTTCGCTTACGCGTGGCCATCGGCCGAGCTCGCGGTCATGGGCCCACAGGGTGCCGTCGAGATCGTCTACCGGCGTGAGCTCGTCGACTCGCCCGACCCCGCCGGCCGCCGCGCCGAGCTTGTCGAGGACTACATCGAGCGTTACGCGAACCCCTATGTCGCGGCGGAACGGGGCTACGTCGACGCTGTGATCGACCCGGCCGACACTCGTCGCGTCCTGGTGCGCGCCCTTCGGCTGCTCGCCTCCAAGCGGGAGGAGATACCCAAACGCAAACACGGGAACGTGCCGCTTTGAACAACGCCGATCGCGTACCTCGGGGTGTACCGCCTCGACCGCTCAGCGCTCCTGCGGAGGTGGCCGACGCGATTGCCGCGGCCGTGGCGATCTGCTGGCCCAGAGGCACGGACCAGGACGATCCCAGGGACGGCAGCCGCCGGCTGACGGGGGCCGGACCGGAGCAAGCGTGGCGTTTCTCGGGGCGGTGGTGGCACGCTCCGGCGTCCCTGCGCCGGGATCGGCCACGGGCGGGACAGGCGTGGTGATGAGCACCGTTGCCGAGGTCTGGGACCTCACGACTGTCGCCGAGGACGAGGTCGTCTTCCATCTCCACTCTCCCGACACCATCGAGACCGTCGGCGCGCCCGGCAGTTGGCCGGGACCCGGCTACGAAGTCATCACAGGTCTGCGGCCCGGCACGCCCCTGCTGCGCCATGGGATCGCGACCCGTACGCTCGATCGGCCTCCGGGCGAGCTTCTCTGCAGGTTCGCCACCGTCAACGACGTTCACTTCGGCGAGACCGAGTGCGGCAGGATCGCCGACATCACCGACACCGTCGGCTATCTCGCCGCGGGCGGGATGGACGTGCAGGCGATGGCGGACGCGAAGGACAAGTTGCAGGCCTTTTTCGAGCGGCTGGGCCCGGTGGTGGAGAACTCGTCGCCGGAGGGCGCCACGCCGTACCCGGAGATGATGAGCCGCGCCGCGGTCACCGAGATCGCCGCGATCGACCCGGCGGCGGTCGTGGTAAAGGGCGACCTCACCTCGTCGGGCCTGGTCGGGGAGTACGACGCATTCGCACAGTGCTACCTGGACGCGTTCGGCGACCGGCTCTTGTATGTGCGCGGCAACCACGACGCGTTCTCGGGTCGCCACTATGCGTGCGAGCCATGCCAGGAGATGGAGCTTCCCGGCGTCACTCTCGCCTTGCTCGACACTGTCATCGAGGGCAGGGACTCGGGCCAGGTTCGTGGCGAACAACTGGAGTGGCTCGACGAGCTCGGCGCACGTACGGACCGGCCGGTGCTGGTGTTCGGCCATCACCACGCCTGGAAACCGGGTTCGGCCAACCGGTCTCCGGACTACTTCGGGATCAACCCGAACGACTCCGAGCGCCTCGTCGAGTTGATAGCGCGGCGTCCGGCCATCTGTGGCTACTTCGCCGGGCATACGCACCGCAACCGGGTGCGGAAGTTCGTCCAGACCGGTGATGTCCCCTACGCCGAGGTCGCGTGCGTGAAGGACTTCCCAGGCAGCTGGGCCGAGTACCGGGTCTTCGAGGGCGGGGTCCTGCAGGTTCACCGCCGGCTGTCGTCACCCGCGGCCCTCGCCTGGTCCGAGAAGTGCCGCGCGCTGTTCTGGGGCATGTATCCCACCTATGCGCTCGGGAGGCTGGAGGACCGTTGCTTCCCGATCCTGCCCCGCATCCCCGGGACCTGATGCGGCCGGAGCGGCGTCCCGAGCTCGCCGCGGAGGTGCTACCGACCAGTCGACAAGACGTCTGAGGTCGCCTGCGTGCTTACGGGCTCGCCAATGCGAGCGCACGGTCGAGGTCCTCGAGCAGGTCTCCGACGGTCTCGAGGCCCACTGACAAGCGGATGAGCGAGGGATCGACTTCGAGCTCGGAGCCGGCGGTCGAGGCGTGGGTCATCCTGGCCGGCAGCTCGATGAGAGACTCGACGGCCCCGAGCGACTCGGCCAGGGTGAACAGTCGCGTGCCCGCGGCGACCTCGAGAGCCGTAGCCTCGCCGCCTCGTAAGGTGAAGGACACCATCGCGCCGAAGGCGCGCATCTGACGCGCTGCGAGCTCGTGCCCCGGATGATGGGCGAGTCCCGGGTAGTAGACCTCCTGCACCGCCGGGTGGGCGAGCAGGTCCGCCGCGATCAAGCCCGCGTTCGCGCACTGGCGGTCGAGACGGACCGCGAGGGTCTTGATGCCGCGCTGCACGAGATAGCAGTCGAACGGGCTCGGCACCGCCCCGGCGGAGTTCTGAACGAAACCGAGGTGGGTCCCCAGCTCCTCGTCGTTGGTCGCGACGAACCCACCCACGACGTCGGAGTGCCCGCCCAGGTACTTGGTCGAGGAGTGCACGACGACGTCGGCGCCCAGCCCGAGCGGCTGCTGGAGGTAAGGCGTGGCAAACGTGTTGTCGACGACACAGCGGGCGCCGTGAGAGTGCGCAACTGCGGCGACGGCCTCGATGTCTATGATCTTGAGCTTCGGATTGCTGGGTGTCTCCACCCAAACCAGGCGGGTCTCGTCGCGCCAAGCGGCCGCCAGCGCGTCGGGGCTTTGGAGCTCGACCGGCGAGAACGTGACACCGGACCCTGCATAGATGCTCGACACGAGCCGGTAGGTGCCGCCGTAGGCGTCGTTGGGGATGATCAGGTGGTCGCCCGGCCTCAGCAGACGGAGCACGGCGTCGGTCGCTGCCATGCCGCTCGAGAACGCGTAGCCGTGGCTCGCCCCCTCGAGCGACGCGATCGTGGTCTCGAGCGAGACGCGCGTCGGGTTGCGCGTGCGGCCGTAGTCGAAGCCCCTGTGCTTTCCCACGGCCTCCTGGGCAAAGGTGGTAGCGAGGTGGATCGGCGTGACGACCGCTCCCGTGAGGGGATCGGGGTCCTGGCCGGCGTGGATCGCCCGTGTGGAGAAGCCCAGACCTCTTCCTGCCTGATCACTGGAAGAGGTCATCGGGCCTCCCTCGGTGAGCCGGCCTGGGCCAGGAACGCGAGCGCGTCCGACCGGGTGATCACACCGACAGGGTGCCCGTGATCGAGCACGATCACCGCCGGTGACTCCTCCAAGCGGCCAAGCGCGAGCTCCACCGTCTCACCACTGCCGACCGACGGGAGTGGTGGGCTCATGACCTCTGCCACGGTCCGGTCGAGGATCGCCGGGTCGCGTACCGCTTGCTGCATGAGATCTCGCTCGTGGATGGCCCCGACCACTTCGGCTGCTGCGAGGGGTGGTTCGGCCTGGACGACCGCGACCTGCGAGACCTCGTATTCGGCCATGACCGCAACAGCCTGGCGGGCGGTCTCCCCCGGGTGAACGTGGATCAGCCCAGGCAGGCGGCCGCCCTTGTGGTCGAGAAGATCGGCGACGGTCTGCCCCTTCGTCCTCAAGAAGCCGTGGTCCACCATCCACTCGTCGCTGTACAGCTTGGACAGGTACCCCCTCCCCGAATCGGGGACGAGGACGACTACGACGTCGTCGCGGCGCAGGTCGGGCGCGAGCCGGAGTGCTGCCCAGATGGCGGTTCCCGTAGAGCCTCCTGCGAGGATCCCTTCGTCGACGGCGAGACGCCGAGCGGTCAGGAACGAGTCGGTGTCACTTACCATCACCACCCGGTCGACGACCTTCGGGTCGTAGGTCGTAGGCCAGAAGTCCTCGCCTATCCCCTCGACGAGGTAGGGCCTTCCGGAGCCCCCGGAGTAGACGGAGCCTTCGGGATCGGCGCCTACGATCTGGACGTCGGGATTCTGCGACTTCAAGTAGCGTCCGATGCCGCATATGGTCCCGCCGGTGCCGATGCCGGCGACGAAGTGGCTGACGCGTCCGGCTGTCTGGCGCCAGATCTCCGGGCCGGTCGATGCTTGGTGGGACGCCGGGTTCTCGGGGTTGCGGTACTGGTCAGGGTGGAAGGCGCCGGGGATCTCCTCGGCAAGGCGCGCCGTTACCGAGTAGTACGACTCCGGGTGGTCCGGCGCGACCGCGGTCGGGCACAGGATCACCTCCGCGCCATAGGCACGCAGCAGAGCGACCTTCTCGGGGGCCATTTTGTCGGGCATGACGAACACGCAGCGGTAGCGACGCCGCGCGGCGACGATCGCGAGCCCGACGCCTGTGTTGCCCGAAGTTCCCTCGACGATCGTCGAACCGGGCTTCAGCAGCCCCGCCCGTTCGGCCGCCTCGATCATCGCTACAGCGGGCCGGTCCTTGACGCTACCTCCAGGGTTCAGGATCTCGAGCTTGGCGACCAGTGGGCACGGGAGGTCCCGGCCGATCCGGTCGAGGCGCACCATCGGTGTGTTGCCGACGAGGTCGAGGAGAGAATCTGCCACCTCCATCATCGGCCCGGGATCGGTCAACGGCACAACCTCGACGCCGGCCAGGTCCGACAGGTGGGACACATCCTCGTCGGTGTGCAGCTCGGTGGGGATGCCGGCCTTGCACAACTTCGTGGCGACCGTGGCGGCGTCCGCGCCGAAGACCGCGACGTGTCGGGGGATCCGCGCCCGGATCTCGGCGATCAGTGTCGGAGTGACATCGGCGAGAGGGACCGTGAGAATGTGGTGCGCCCGGGCGGCCAGGCGTTCGGGCGGCTGGTCTGACCCGACGACGACGAGCAAGTCCATGACGACATGTTGGCTTACCAGCGAGTTCTTTGCATGAAGACGATCGAATTAGGTTTGTCGGGGCCCGCCCGCCACCCGCGATGATCGAACAGGTGTTCGGATAGTATCCCGACCCATGCAGTCAGTGAGGCAACCCGAGGTCGGCCGGAACGGAGCAGACGCGCTCGGTGCCTTTCATCCCGCGGTTGCCGAATGGTTCCGGAGGCGCTACCCGGCCGGGCCGACCCAGGCGCAGGCTGACGGCTGGGCAGCCATCGCCTCGGGCGTCGACACGCTGATTGCTGCGCCCACGGGGTCGGGCAAGACCCTGGCCGCGTTTCTCGTGGCGATCGATCGCTGTTACCGGGCCGCCGAGTCGGGAGGCGCTCGACGAGGGACCGATGTCGTGTACGTCTCGCCGTTGCGAGCCCTGACGGTCGACGTCAGCGAGAACCTGCGCAAGCCTCTGGCCGAGATCGCCGAGGTGGCGATCGAGCTCGGCCTGGAACCGCCGAAGGTGCTCGTGGCGGTCCGCAACGGCGACACGCTTGCGTCCGAGCGCTCGGCCATGCTGCGCAATCGCCCTGAGATAGTCGTGACGACGCCCGAGTCGCTCTACCTCCTCCTCACCTCGGCACGCGGCAGAGAGATGCTCGCGACGGTGCGGACCGTGATCGTCGACGAGATCCACGCGCTGGCCCGCGACAAGCGCGGCGCACACCTGGCCCTCAGTCTGGAGAGACTGGACCGCCTGGTCACGACGAAGGAGAGACCGGTCCGGATCGGCCTCTCGGCAACCCAGCGGCCTATAGGCACGATTGCCCGGCTGCTGATCGGTGCCGGGCCAGACCGAGCCCTGCCCGGTGGCGAGCCCCGTTGCATCATCGTCGACGTCGGCCACCAGCGCCGCCTCGACGTGGCCATCGAGCTCCCCGACGACGAGCTCGGCGCCGTGTCGACCCTCGAGCAGATGGCGTCGGTGCTCGAACGGATCGCAGCGCACATAGGCCAGCACCGCACGACGCTCGTGTTCGTCAACACCCGCAGAATGGCCGAGCGGGTCGCCCACCAGCTTGCTGAGCGGCTCGGAGAGGACAGCGTCCAGGCCCACCACGGGAGCCTGTCCATGGACCGCCGGCTCAGAGTGGAGGCACGCCTTCGCGCCGGAAGGCTCCGTGCTGTGGTCGCGACAGCGTCACTCGAGCTCGGCATCGACGTCGGGCCGGTGGAGCTCGTGTGCCAGCTGGGATCGCCGCGCAGCATCGCCACCTTCCTCCAGCGTGTCGGGCGGGCTCAGCACCACGTCGGCGGCACCCCGGTGGGCCGGCTGTACCCACTCACGCGCGACGAGCTGGTGGAGTGCACGGCGCTGCTCGCCTCGGTCCGTTCCGGCGATCTCGACGCGGTCACGCCGCCCGTCGCACCGTTGGACGTTCTCGCACAGCAGTTGGTGGCCGAGTGCGCGGCCTGCGATCCCGAGGGCTGCACCGAGGAGGAGCTGCTGGCACTCGCCCGGCGGTCAGCTCCCTACAGCGCGCTCGGCGCCGAAGACTTCGAGGCGGTCGTGGAGCTCGTCAGCCAAGGCGTTGTCACCGGGCGTGGCCGGCGGGGGGCGCACCTGCATCGAGACCGCGTCAACGGCGTGCTCCGGCCACGGCGCGGCGCCCGCCTCACCGCTGTGACCTCGGGCGGTGCGATCCCGGATGTTGCCGACTTCCGCGTGGTCCTCGAGCCGGAGGACACTCTTGTCGGCACTGTCAACGAGGACTGGGCGACCGAGTCGACGGTGGGCGACGTTTTCCTTCTCGGGAGCGCCTCGTGGCGGATCCGGAGGATCGAGCCGGGCACGGTCCGAGTGGTCGATGCGCACGGAGCGTCACCGACCGTCCCGTTCTGGCTGGGTGAGGCACCGGCGCGAACCGCCGAGCTGTCCCAGGCCGTTTCCGGATTGCGGAGCGCGGTCGAGACGGCTCTCCAGGGCGGGGCCGGCGGGCAGGGCGGGGCCGGCGGGCAGGGCGGGCTCGGCGGGGCCGGCGGGCAGGGCGGGCTCGGCGGGCCCGGCGGTGCCGCAGACGCCGAGAGCGCGATCGAGGTCGTCGAGTCTCTCGCCGGGGTCAACCGCGCCGTCGCCCAGCAGGTGGTCGCCTACCTGGCGGCAGCCCGGCGCGAGCTCGGCGCGTTGCCGACGACGGAGCTCCTCGTCATCGAGCGGTTCTTTGACGACACAGGCGGGATGCAGCTCGTCGTTCACTCGCCCCGCGGAGCGAGGTTGAACCGCGCCCTCGGTCTGGCGCTGAGGAAGCGGTTCTGCAGGACGTTCGACTTCGAGCTGCAAGCGGCCGCGAGCGACGACGCGGTGGTGCTGTCACTGGGGCCCCAGCACTCGTTCCCCTTGGAGGACGTGCTTGGCTACCTGTCCCCGGCGATCGTCCGCGACACCTTGATCCAGGCGGTCCTCCCGACGCCGATGTTCGCGTCCCGCTGGCGGTGGAACCTGACGCGCTCGCTCGTCTCACCGCGCTACCGCGGGAGCCGACGGGTCCCGCCCGCCATCGGGCGCATGGAGGCGGACGACCTCATGGCCGCCGTGTTCCCGGCCCTTGCCGCATGCCAGGAGAACGTTTCTGGGCCGATCGCGATCCCCGATCACCCCATCGTGCGCCAGACCCTCGACGACTGCTGCAGCGAGGCGATGGACCTCGAGGGCCTGACCGACGTGCTCGCCCGAGTCCGGTCGGGCCACGTGCGGGCGCTGTGCGTCGACACTGTGGTGCCCTCTGTCCTGGCCGAGGAGATCTTGAACGGGCGTCCCTATACCTTCCTCGATGACGCCCCTCTCGAAGAGCGGCGGACGCGTGCCGTCACGACGCGGCGTGTCTTGCCGCTGGAGGCACGCGATCTTGCTGCGCTCGACCCGGGTGTCGTGGCGAGGATCACCGAACAGGCAAAGCCCGAACTGCGGAATGCCGAGGAGCTGCACGACCTGCTCTGCTCGCTCGTGCTTGCCCCAGGGCGGCCGGAATGGAACGACTGGATGTACGCGCTCGCGCGCTCGGGCCGGTCCATGAGCGTGGAACTTCCCGCCGCCGGCGCGCGGTGGGTGGCCACCGAGTGCCGCGAGCTTGCCACCGCTCTGGCGGGCGTAGCACGCTTCGATCCCGACCACAGACTTGGGGACGGGCCGGCGCAGTCTGTCCCGTGCTCGCGTGACGACGCACTCGTGACGGCAGCACGGGGCCATCTCGAGACGCTCGGACCGGTCACCCTCGAGGAGCTGTCGGCCTCGATCGGCACCGGAACCGTGGCCGAGCTGCGTTCGGCGGTTGCCCGCCTGGAGGCGGAGGGCTCGGTGCTCGCGCTGCCGGGTCGCCGGGGACGGCCCGCTGTCGAGCTCCGGGCCCGCCGAGCGGTTCTGCGCGAGGCACCTGCTCGCGCGCATCCACGCTGCGATGCGCGACAGCTCAAGACGTTGCGCCGAGGCGGTGAGCGCACAGCAGTTCATGCGGTTCCTCCTGTCCTGGCAGCACGTCGGGCCCGGGCACCGCCTGCTCGGGTCAGGCGGCGTCGTCGAGGTGATCGAGCAACTGCAGGGCTACGAGGCGGCCGTCGACACCTGGGAGTCGGCGATCCTTCCGGCCCGGGTCGCGGGCTACCACGCCGGACTTCTCGACGAATGGTGTGCGCGGGGCGAGGTCGCGTTCGGCCGGCTCGGCCTGCGGGCCGTGGACCGGCTGGGCAGCCCGCCCAGGCGCGGCGGTGCGACGCCGTCTCCGGCGACCCCGATCAGCTTGTACAGGCGCGAGGACCTGGGATGGCTTCTCGCGGCAACCCGCGGCGGGGCGCCGCCCGACCCGCCGACGGTCGGCGCCGCCCTTGAGGTGGTCGAGGCGCTTCGGCGGCACGGGGCCTTGTTCGTCACCGACCTCTGCCAGCTGACGGGTCGCCTGCCGGGCGAGGTTGTCGAGGCTCTCTGGGACGGGATGGCCCGCGGGCTGCTCACCGCGGATGGCTTCCAGGCGGTTCGTGCGTTGCTGAGCGGGCGCGGGGCCAGGGCGCGGACAAGCTCGTTTCCCGGGCGTGCCGGTTCGGTGCCGGGTCCCGCCGGCCTGACCAGGCCCGGGTCGCACCGCCCGGGCCGCAGTCGCTTGCGCGTCCGGCCCGCCATCTCGGGCGGCAGGTGGTCGTTGCTGGGAGATGGGCTCTGCGAGCCGGGCTTGGACCCCGACGAGTTGGCCGAGTCGGTCGCGGGTCAAATTCTCTCGCGCTGGGGAGTGGTCTTCCGCGACCTGATGGCGCGTGAGTCACTGACGATCGCCTGGAGGGACGTCCTTTGGGCTTTGCGGCGCCTGGAAGCGCGTGGGGTGGTGCTCGGGGGGCGTCATGTCGCAGGCTTCGCCGGCGAGCAGTTCGCGCTGCCTGAAGCCGCCGAACAGCTGCGCTCAGTCGCCAGGAGCACCGCCGATGGCATCACCGTTCAGCTTTCGGCGACGGACCCGCTCAACCTGACCGGTGTCATCCTGCCGGGACCTCGGATCCCGGCCCAACACGCCCGGACGATCACGCTCCAAGACGGCGTCCTCGTGCGGCCCACGCTGGAGCAGCCCGGCCTCGGGCCGATGATCGCGGCGCGAAGATACCGTCCCGGGCCGGCAACCGGCCCTCTGAAGCCGGGTCGGCCTGGCCCCGACCGGGTTCGGGCCTCAGTACCGCGAGGCCGCGCTGCCACCAAGGCGGGCGAACGGGCTCAGGGCAGTGAGCTGGGTGCCGTGCAGGCCGCGGAGCGCTTCGCCTGACTGGGTGCGGGGAGTGGGGTCAAGACCGGAGCGCTCGACGGCCCGTACAGCGTCGCGATGCCCGGCTTCACAACGGACGCCGACAGCCCGGAGAGGCTCGGCGTGCCGACGACCGCTTCGTTCAAGAACGTGGCCGTGAGCCTCTGGACTACCGGCGCAGCCAGGCCCGTGCCCACGTAGGGCGAGAAGTGGCGCGCTCCGATGAGCTTCAGGAAGAAACCACCTCCTGCATCGTGCAACAGTGTGGCGGCGTCCTGGGGCAGGTTGCAGCTGTCGACGGCGCTTTGGACGAAGAGCACCGGTGGCGGGTCGGCCGGCGGTGAGTAGACGCCCGTGAGCTCCGACCCCGACAGTATGAGGACGCCAAAGGGGCGGACTGCCAGCTCGTCATAGCTCGAGGCGTACTTGTCCGAGTAGACGAGGGCCGCGACCGCCTGAGCGCCGTCGGAGTGACCCGCGAGGGCGACCTTGCCGGGTTCGACGAGACCCTTCAGCCAGGCGGCACGGCTCGAGGCGGCACCACCGGCCCCCGACTCGACCTCGTCGACCACGTAGGCGAGGTCGTAGGGCTCGTTCACGACGTCCGACTCGGCGAGCTCGCTCTGGGTGGTGGTGCGCGAGCCGAGGGAGTTGATCAGGTTGGCGTTCTCGTCGGGGAACAGCGGTGCCACCACCACCAAGCCGGCCTTCACCCACGAGACCAGGAGA
This sequence comes from uncultured Acidimicrobiaceae bacterium, assembly GCA_963727645.1. Classification (GTDB taxonomy): domain Bacteria; phylum Actinomycetota; class Acidimicrobiia; order Acidimicrobiales; family Bog-793; genus Fen-455. The sequence goes on along the minus strand of CAVSHA010000014.1, from coordinate 51,456 downwards.
GGCGTATAGGTGTTGGGCAGGGTGTCGAATCCGTGGGCGAAGACGATGACCGGGAAGGGGCCGGCGCGGTAGTCGGGTTGCTCGTCTGTGGTCGGCTTGTTCCTGGAACCGCCGATCGAGGGGTACCAGATCTCGGTGACGAGCGTCCGGGGGCCGGCGCCGCCTCCCGGAGCCGGGTTCACGACCAGCCCGGCACTCGGGTTGGTGTCTGTCCAGGTCACGGTCCTGTAACCAATCCCGGTCGGGCGCAGGCGCGTGAGCGTTGTGGTGGTGAGGGAGGTCGACTTCTGGCTCGAGGGCCCCCCGCCGCCGACGAGCGAGATGATCCCCACGAGCATCGCGACGATGAGAAGGGCGACCAGGGCAACACCCAGGCGCCGGCGCCGGTAGACCGCTGGGTCTGCACGCCGGGAGGTCGGCCGCCGGTTGGGTCCGTAAGCACCGCTCACCTGCGGGAATCTACTGTGCCGAGGACGCCCACGCTCTGCAGGCAGCTCATTTCAACCACCGTGGCGCGCAATTCGGTTTCGCTCAGTCGGGGATGGCAAGGCCGACTTCCGGGATGGCGATGCCGACTTCCGGGACGGCAAGCCCGAACGTCCGGGATGGCAATGCCGACTTCCGGGGTTCTCGGTCTCTTGTCGGGCAGCGCCAGGTGAGCCGGGGCCGGTTGGACCGGCCGCATGCCTGCGGTCGACCCTGCCCTGGCGACTCGGCAGTGCAGCCGTGCAATCCAGGCGTCTTCCTCGGAGTTACTGATGTGATGCGACGGATGCGGGAGCCGACGGACAGGCCTTCCGACGAGTCGTTGCTGGCCGGCATGGCGCACGGCGACGAGCGTGCCGCGCTCGCGTTCGTGAGGAGATATCAGGGAAGAGTGTTCGGCCTGGCCTTTGGCATGGTCGGCGATGCGGCCCTTGCCGAGGGCATTGCACAAGAGGCCCTCTTGCGGGCCTGGCGGCATGCGCCCGTTTACGACTCCCGTCGCGGCGCCGTCTCCACCTGGATGCTGACGATCGCCCGCAACCTCACCGTCGACGCCTTGCGAATGCGCCGGGCGGTACCGACCGACCCCGACGATCTCGTCGATCTCGGCCTGGCGAGCAGCGACGTGTCGCCTGAGGGCACCGCCGTGAACGCCGATGCCGTTCGCGGGCTCCACCTGGCGCTCGCGGGCCTGACTGCCGAGCAACGCCGGGCCCTGGTGCTCGCGTACTTCTACGGGATGACCGCCGCCGAGATCAGCGCCGCGGAGACGATCCCGCTCGGGACTGCGAAGACGAGGATTCGCCCGGGCCTGATCAAGCTTCGAGAAACGATGACGAGTGAAGGAAGCCGTCGATGAGCGGTGACGACGTGCGCTCCGGGCCCGAATGCGTTCGGTACGCCGAGGAGATCGCGGAGCTCGCGCTCGGGATCTCGACGGGGAGACAACGCGCGCAGGCGCTCGCCCATGTCGAGGCATGCCCGGGCTGTCAAGCCGATATGGAGCAGTTCTCGCTTGCAGCCGACTCGTTGCTGGAGGTCGTGCCAGGTGTCGAGCCGCCGCTCGGGTTCGAGGTGAGGATCATGGAAAGACTCGGGGCCGGGCACGGGCCCGGGCAATCCGTGCCCCGGCAGTGGTCCGTGCGGCGATCCTCCTGGGTGTTGGCGTGTGCGGTGGCGTTGGTTGCCGCCGGCGTCGGTGCCGGCACCGGATGGCTCGCACGTGGTGGCCCGCAGCTGGCCGTGGGCCGGTCCGCGTTCGGCACCGAGCCCGGAGGACGTTTTGAGACGGCGTCGCTTGGCGCTGGCGGCCGCAGCATCGGCAGCGTCACGGTGTACTCGGGCCGGACCGTCTGGCTGTTCATGAGCCTCGATGACGGGACGTGGTCCGGCAAGGCGAGCTGTCAGGTCAGCCTGGCGGGGGGGAAGACGATGCTGCTCGGCACCTTCTGGCTTGACAACGGCTACGGAGCCTGGGGCGTCACACTGGCGCCGGGGACCGGACGCATACGGTCCGCTTCGGTATTGGGTGACGGAGCCGTGCTGGCAAGTGCAGAGTTTGCACCGGGGACGAGAGCGTACGTGTCAGGGGCGACATGGACGGCAGAGAAGACAGCACAGCCAAAGGCCGCCGGGCGTTCAGCGGCCGATACGTAGTGCTCAGCTGTCAACGGAGCGGTCGTCACCGGCGTCGTCATCGTCGAAGGTCTCCGGGTCGTCGAGCATCACGCCGACTTCCATCGCCTCGACGACGTCGAGAGGCATCTGGTCTTCTTCCTGCTCGTCGTCGTAGTCGATCTCGCTGTCCAGCGACACCTCGTCCGCGGCATCCTCCGCGACGAAGGGGTCAGGCCTTTCAACCGCAGGGCTGTCCCCGTACACATCGCTCATCGCCCTATCCTGGCAGATCCACGCAGATCCACGCACCGCGGACACGACGGACCACGACCTCGGGAGATCGTGGGAAGCCGGACCGATCTTGTTGCTCGAGAACCTCAGGCCGGCTTGCCGGTCCCGATCTTCACCGGTGCCTGCTTCGCCTTCTTGGCCGCGCGCTTTTCCTTCAGCGATTTCCCGGGCTTCTTGCCCGAGTCCTTCTGTGGCGACTTGTTGGCCACGTCGAGCTCCTTTACCTGCGGTTCACGTCCGCAGCTCCCAGCTGCGGACGTGAGACTTCAGATTGCGCGAACGCTGCTGGCTTGCATGCCCTTCTTGCCCTGGGTGACTTCAAACTCAACCCGTTGGCCTTCGAGCAGCTCGCGGTAGCCCTGCGCTTGAATCTCTGACTGGTGGACGAAGAGGTCCTCGCCACCGCCATCGGGTGCAATGAACCCGAAGCCTTTGGTGGCGTTGAACCACTTCACAGTACCTACTGCCATCTCTGGAACTCCTCTTGCTCCACGCACGTTAGAGCGGGAGTCCAATGACGGATACCAGCACAGCAGCCAGCCTGCGTGGTGAGGACTGGTGCACCACAATGATACCCCGCTTCTGACCCCGTTCGTGCCGGAGACCGCCTCAGGACCTCCACCAGTGCCGGCGAGCCCGCCCGTGGCTGCGGTTCAGTCCCGCAGCCCGCATTCACGGCAACTGATGATCTGGGTCATTCAACGTGGGCGAGGGGGGACTTGAACCCCCACGTCCTTGCGGACACAGGAACCTGAATCCTGCGCGTCTGCCAATTCCGCCACTCGCCCGTTGCCGAGACGATAGCCGCGACGGCAGGCTCAGTTCATCGCCGCAGCTTCGGGGGAGGACCGATCACGTCGCGCCATCAGGCCAGTTCACCACGCCAGTAGTCTTGTTGCACCATGGGATTGCAGCAGTTCGAGCGTCGCCTCGAGCGTCTGGTCGAAGGTGCCTTTGCCAAGGCGTTCCGCGGCCAGCTCCAACCGATCGAGCTTGGCCGGCGGCTCACGCGTGAGATGGATCTTCGTCGCTCTGTGGGCATCCACGGGTTCATCGTGCCCAACCAGTTCCACATCTTCCTCTCGCTGGAGGACTTCGGGCGGTTCGAGGATTTCGGGGATTCGCTGGAGCGTGAGCTGATCACTGCGGTGCGGGAGCATGCCGGTCGCGAGGGCTACCAGTTCGTCGGTCCGGTGAACCTGGAGCTGCATCTCGATGAGAGCCTGTCGGTGAGCACCTTCGCGATCGAGAGCGAGTTGGTCGAAGGCGACGACCGACCGAGTGACTGGCTCGTCTTCCCTGACGGACGCCGCGTCGGGATCGGCTCTCAAGTCGTGACGATCGGGCGCCTGCCCGAGTGTGCCGTCGTCCTCGACGACCCGAACGTGTCGCGTCGTCACGCCCAAGTCCGTCGTGAGGGCGACGCGATCTTCGTAGTGGACCTCGGTTCGACCAACGGGACCCGAGTCAACGGCGTCCCGGTTCGCGAGCACCGCCTGGTTCCGGGCGACGTGATCTCCGTGGGGACGACGGCTCTCAGGTTCGAGCCCTCCTAGGCGGTCGCGACGCCATGCCTCACTCCCTCTTGGAGATTCTCCGCTACTCCCTGCTGGCGGCGATCTGGCTCTTTTTCGTCTATGCCGCCCGCATGGTGTGGGTCGAGGTGCGGCGTTCGCGTGCCGAGCAGCCGCAAGCGCCCGCTTCGGCTCCCGTCGCTGCCGACAGGGCGCTCGTCTTGCGCTTGCGCGTCATCGACCCTCCTCAGCGGCGCGGGCGTGTCTTCGAGCTCGGCGACGAAGTCACCGTCGGCCGTTCGCCGGGTTGTGCGGTGCCCCTCGACGACGACACCTTTGCGTCCTCGATCCACGCCCGCGTCTTCACGCGCAGTGGTGAGCTGTGGATCGAGGATCTCGGCTCCACAAACGGCACCTGGTTGAACGACGAGCGTCTCGACATTCCTGCGCGGCTGCGCCGCGGGGACCGTGTGAAGGTCGGTAGCACGGTTCTCGAGGTTGCCAGGTGAGCCGGTTGCGGACCGCGGCCGCGACCGATACCGGTTATCTACGACCCACCAACCAGGACGTCGCCCTCGCAACCAACGACCTGGCAGCAGTCGCTGACGGGATGGGGGGACATCTCGGCGGCGAGGTTGCCGCCCGCATCGCGGTCGAGGAGCTGCTCGAGGCGTACCGCCGGGACCGGACGACAGACGGCCTGCTCGCAGCCGTCGGCGCCGCCAACTCAGCGGTGTACCGCCGCAGCAAGTCCGACCGCAATCTTCGGGGCATGGGCACGACCCTGACCGCAGCTGCCTACATCGGCGACGAGCCTGGTGGCCAGCTGCGCCTTGCTCTGGTGAACGTCGGTGATTCGAGGGCTTATCTTGTCGACGGGCGCGAACGGCGTGTCCACAAGCTGACCGAGGATCACAGCGTTGTCGAGGAGATGGTCCGAAGCGGTGAGCTGACCCCTGAAGAGGCGGCGGTTCACCCTCATCGGCACATCTTGACGTGTGCACTCGGGATCGAGCCCAGCATCGAAGCGGACTGCTGGGAGCTCGACCTCGAGCCGGGCAGCCGCGTGCTGCTCTGCAGTGACGGTCTCACCAACGAGCTCGGCGAGCAAGAGATTGCCGAGGTCCTGCTTGACGAGCCCGACGCCGAGAAGGCGGCGGGCGAGCTCGTGCGTTTGGCCCTTCATCGTGGCGGGATCGACAACGTGACCGTCGTAGTGCTCGACGTTCTCGCCGGCGAGGCAGCGGCGGTGAACGACGACGTCGTCGTGATCCCGGTGGCCGTGCCGGGCGCGCCGCGTCCCGCCTCGGGGGCCGAGACAGCACCGATCACCGAGGCGGTAGCTCTCACGCCGGCCGTGAGCGCCCCGGCCTCCGCGGCAACGCCGAGCGCGGTCAGTGCGCGCGTCGCCGCGCCAACGCCAGGCGCGTCGTCAACGGCGACCGTCGCTCCCTCCAGGCCTGCCACCAGGAGCGTCGCCGGCCAAGGCTCTTTGGCGGTCCGGATGACGAGGACGCCTCCAAGCGTGCCGACGGCCTCGTCCTCTGCTGCGGGCGAGCGTCCGGCTCGCAGCCGGCCGATGCTACTTGTGAGGGCCAAACGCCCCAAGGAACAACGGGACCGGATCTTCACGATCCGGGTCGCGCTGTTCACGCTCGTCTTCGTGGGGATCCTCGGGAGCACTGCGGGCGTCGTGGTCTGGTTCGACAAGGCATCGTTCTACGTCGGGCTCGATCAGGGCTATGTGACGATCTTCCAGGGGCGTCCGGGTGGCCTGCTGTGGTTCAAGCCTTCGGTCGTCGAACGCACGACGATCACACCAGCCGACTTGCTTGCCTCGAACGTCGCTTACTTGAAGCAGGGCATGGAGGAAAGCTCCTACCAGGCGGCTCGCAACCTCGTGCACAGCCTCTCGCTCGAACGCATGGTGATCATCCCGAGCGAGTCGACCACGACGACCATGTTCCGCGCGACGACGACGACGGTGCAGAACAAGTGAGAACCGGATGATCAATCGCCGCATCCGCTGGCTGGGCTTCGTGCTCTTGGCGTGCTTTGTCCTGCTGTTCTTGCAGTTGAACGACTTCCAGGTCCGCCAGGCCAAGTCCCTCGTGGACAACCCTCACAATCAGACGCTCCTGCCCGACCCCTACACGCTCGCGCGAGGCGACATCTACAGTTCGGACGGCTCAGTGCTCGCCATGTCGGAGCCCACCAAGGACGGCTACGCAGAGCTCAGGGTCTATCCCCCGGCCACAGCTACCCTGTTCGCCGGGATAACGGGCTATGAGTCTGTCGCCGTGGGAAACGCAACTGGTCTCGAGCTCGAGTACAACCAGTTCCTCACCCAACACAACACGCCGTCTTCGACTCTTGGCCAACTGCTCGCTCAGCACAAGACGACCGACGACATAACTCTGACAGTCTCGGTGGCGCTCCAGCAGGTTGCTGCAGATGCCCTCGCCGGCCGGACCGGTGCGGTCGTCGCCATCGACCCGCGGACGGGGGCCATCCTCGCCATGTACGGCAATCCGACCTTCGACCCCAATGTCTTCGCGGTCCACAGCGGCCCGAAGGGCGAGTCCGCCTACGACGCCGTCATCAACAGCTACAACAAGCTCCTGAGCTCGCCCGGTGATCCGCTGATCAACTATGCGACAGCCCAGGCGAAGGCGCCCGGATCGACCTTCAAGGTCGTCGACTCCTCCGCCATCTTCGACCGCGCGCCGCAGCTGGCAACCCAGCTCTTCAACTCGGTGTCCTACGTCACCCTTCCCGAGACGGGCGGCCAGAGGCTGTACAACTTCGGCGGCGAGTACTGCGGCGGTTCTCTGGCACAAGTTCTCTTGCGGTCTTGCGACACGGCTTTCGCCTTGATCGGCCAACGTCTTGGACCAGAGAAGCTCTACCTCGAGGCTTCCGCATTCGGCTTCGATGCTGTCCCGCCCATCGACCTGCCCCAAGGTGAAGCCGCTGCGTCGAACTTCCCACCACCGCAGGACTTCGCCGGCGACACACCGGGTCTCATGAAGTCCGCGATCGGCCAGCAGGACGTCACGGCGACGACGTTGCAGATGGCTCTTGTAGCGGCAGGCATCGCGGACAACGGCGTCATCATGACACCGCACCTGTTGGACAAGATGATCGACGGTCAGGGCAATCTGGTGGAGACCTACCGCCCACATGCCTGGCGACGCGGCAGCTTCGGCACAGACCGCGGAGACCGTCCGCCAGCTGATGTTGGGTGTCACCGAGAACCCATCGGGTACCGCATACGACATGTTCCCGTCCTATGAGTTCCCACCCGTGGCCGCGAAGACCGGCACCGCACAGATCAATGGGCTCGGTTGCGGCACCTACAACTGGCTGATAGCGACCGCACCGGCCGGTTCCGGCCAGACGCCGACAGTCGCAGTCGCGGCGATCGTCCCGATCCCGCCGGGACCCTCGTGCCAGGACGTGACTGGTGCCCAGGTCGCCGGGCCCGTAGTCAAGGCCGTGATGCAGAAGGCCCTGGCGATGCAGCAATGAGCAGCACCTTGCCCCCCGACCGTGCGCCCGGACGGGTCGGGCCGACGAATAGGCTGTCCCCGACGATGCCCGAGACCCCGCCTCCGGTCTACAACGGCCGCTACGAGCTGAGCCGCCAAATCGCACGTGGTGGGACGGCTCAGGTCTATCTGGCCCATGACCTGTTGCTCGATCGCCCTGTCGCCTTGAAGATGCTCTTTCCGGAGCTGTCGTCGGACCACTCGTTCGTCGAGCGTTTCCGGCGGGAGGCACAGGCTGCCGCGAACTTGTCGCACCCGAACATCGTCCCTGTCTTCGACTGGGGCGAAGCCGACCGTACTTATTACATCGTCATGGAGTACGTGGACGGCGAGCCGCTGTCCTCGGTCATCCGCACCCAGGCGCCCCTCGCGCCGACGCGAGCGGCGGCAATTGCCGCCGATATCGCGAAAGCCCTCAGCTACGCGCATCGCCATGGCGTGGTCCACCGCGACGTGAAGCCCGGCAACGTCCTCATAACCGCCGATGGTCAGGTGAAGGTTGCCGACTTCGGCATAGCGCGGGCGATCGGCGCGAGCGAGAGCGTCACCCAGACCGGTCTGGTGATGGGAACGGCCACGTACTTCTCGCCCGAGCAGGCCCAGGGACTCGGGGTGGACGGCCGCAGCGATGTCTATGCGCTTGGTGTCGTGCTCTACGAGATGGTCACAGGCCGTCCTCCGTTCACCGCCGACACGCCCGTGGCGATCGCCTACAAGCACGTGTCGGAAACGGCCGCTCTGCCGAGTGCGATCGAGCCCCGGGTGCCACGCGATCTCGAGGCGATCATCATGCATGCGATGGCCAAGCAACCGCAGGCCCGGTATGCGACCGCACAGGACTTCCACGACGATCTCGAGCGTTTCATGCGCGGACTGCCCGTTCTGGCTCCGCCACCCTCGCCACCCGAGGTGGGTGCGCAGACGATCGCGATTCCCGTCAACCCGACACTGGCCTTGACGGCGACGGGCGCGCCGGTCGCCCCGACCGAGATCCAGGAGAGGGTGCCGCCTTCCGGTCCACGTGCCGGTTCGCCGGAGTACCCGAAGCGGCGCTTCGTGCCCTGGGTGGCCGCTGCCGTCGTGCTCGCCGTGGCACTTGTCGCGATCGCCTACTACGGCGGTCGTTCACTCGGGTATTTCGGCGCGCTGCCCTGGCTGCATCCCACAGACGTGGTCTACATGCCCTACAAGAAAGCCGAGTCAGTGCTGCGCAACCAGGGCCTCGACCCGGTCGTGACGTTCCAGACCGGCAGCGAGGCGAACAAGTGGTTGGTGACGAACCAGGTCCCGGCCGCAGGGGCGTCGGTGCGCGAGCACACCGTGGTGCGCTTGACCGTCTCCAGAGGTCCAGCGCCCGTCTTCTTGAACTATGTGGTCGGTGACAGCCTCGACTCGATCAAGGCGCAGATCAGGTCTGCGGGCTTCCGGCTCCACGTGGTCTACAGGGCGTCGCCCAATGCGGCAGTTCCTGCGGGCACGGTTCTCAGCCAGAGCCTGTCGAGCGGGGACTACCCCTACGGCACGACTGTGACCCTCACCGTCGCTCATGGCCTGAAGCTGGTCAAGCTCCCGCCCGCCAAGGCAATCGTCGGCCAGGCGATCCAGCCGGTACGCGACCTGCTCACCGCTGCAGGCTTCGTCATCAACCCCGTCAATGAATTCTCGAGCATCGTGCCCGTCGGCAACGTCATCACGACCCAACCCGCTCCCGGGACCAAGCAGACCTATGGCGACACGATCACTCTCGAGATCTCGCAAGGCCCCGCAGCGATCGTGCCCAACGTGGTTCACAGGACCGAGGGTGCGGCGATGGCCGCTCTTCAGAACGCTCACCTCACAGGCACTGTCAGCCTGGTCAACGTTCCGGGCACCGAGGCAGACTGGGTGACGAGCCAGTCCCTGGCCCCCGGGACCCCGTGGAAGTGGGGCACCACCGTCGTCATCTACGTCCAGCAGCCCAACCCGACGTCGTCGACGACCACGACCATTCCGTCGATATCGGGGATATCCGGGATCACGCCTTAGGGGCGCGGCAGCTTGGTTGAGCCATCGGGCTGGTCGTGACCTCATGCGCCTCAGCCGGGCCGCACGGCCAGCCGGCCATGCGCCTCAGCCGGGCCGCACGCTCAGCCGGTCACCTCTTTGCGGGCGTGGCCGACGCGGCGATCTCCAGGAAGTTCCCGAGCAACTGGTGCCCGGCAGGGCCGGTAAGTATCGACTCAGGGTGGAACTGCACGCCCTCGATCGGCAGTGCCCTGTGCCGCAGTCCCATCACGAGGCCGCCGGCGGTCCAGGCTGTCACCTCCAGGCAGTCAGGAATCGAGTCGGCGTCGACGACGAGCGAGTGGTACCTCGTGGCTTGGAACACCTCGGGCAGGTCCCTGAAGACGCCGCGCCCGTCGTGGTAGATGAGCGACGCCTTGCCGTGCAGGATCTCGGGCGCGCGCACGATCTGTCCACCGAAGACCTGGCCGATGCACTGGTGGCCGAGGCACACTCCAAGGACCGGGAAGCCCTCACCCCCCAGTTCGGCGATGGCGGCCAAGCTCACGCCCGCGTGCTCGGGCCGGCCGGGACCCGGCGACACGAGCAGTGCGGCGGCTTCCAGAGCCCTCAAGCCGGCCACGTCAACGGCGTCGTTGCGTACCACGACCGGTTCTGCTCCGAGCTCGCCGAGGTACTGGACGAGGTTGTAGACGAAGCTGTCGTAGTTGTCGACAACCGCCACCTTGATGCTCATGGCGCTCGAGGTTACCGGTCGCGCGAATCATGACTATCCTCGAAGGTCGTGGCCAAGGCACGTGCGGGATCAGACGACGGCACCTCCTCGAAGAAACCGACCGCGACAAAGGGCCGGGCCACACCGCCAGGCGGCCGGGCCACACCGCCAGGCGGCCGGGCCACACCGCCAGGCGGCCGTGCCACACCGCCAGGCGGCCGTGCCGCTGCGGCAGGCGGCCGGGCCACACCGCCAAAGAGCCGTGATGTCAACAAGCGTTACACCGCCCCGATCCCCAAGAGCGTCAGGCACAGCCCACGCTGGTTCGGGCCGGTGCTGCTCGCGTTGCTCGTGGTAGGGCTGCTCCTGATCGTCGGCAACTACGTGGGGATCATGCCCGGTGGCACGAGCAACTGGTACCTCATAGGCGGTCTGGTCGGCATCGTCGTCGGGGCGATGATGGCCACGCAGTACCACTGACGCACCGCCCTTGGCTGGGACGCCTCCTCGTGCGGCTCTCGCACATGCGACGGACGGCGTCGGGAGTACGGTGAAGACCGTGCCGAACAGAACTGAAGGTCGTGTCAGTCCCGAAGGCCCGCCTGCCAAGAAGGACATGAGCCGGTGGCTGGGCGACGGTGGCATGGCGATCCTGGCTGCGGTCGGGGTCTCGTTCGAGGACTACGGGATCGAGGACGACGACCGGGCGGGCTGGGCCGCCGCGTCCTGGGAGCCCACGACGGTGGCTTGCAACCCGCATGGTGTGGTCCAAGCCGGTGTGTACGCCCTCGTGCTCGATGCGGCGATGAGCTTCGCTGTCAATGCCGGCCTTTCCGGCAAGGACCGCACCGGCGCGGCTCTCGAGTTGAAGACCGAGACCATGCGACCCGCGACCGCCGGTGAGAGGCTCGCAGTGCGTGGGGCCGTGATGCGCCAGGCGAAGCAGATCGCCTTTGCCGAGGCGCGCATCGAGGACGCGAAGGGGCGTCTCGTGAGCCGCTCGACGGGCACCTTCCTCGTGCAGCGCGACTGAATCCGGCTGGTTTGCCCGCGCGGTTCTTTCAGTCGCGCGGGCAATTCTCAGTGGGTATCGGTGCCTCCTCGTCTGCAATTCCGAAGCGATCGCCTCTCGTCCGGTGAGCACAATGAGGCTTCTGCGGGGCACCTTTCCAATGTGTGCACGGCCCGGCGCGCATGGGCAATGCGCGCTGCTTATCACCCGAAACCTCGCAAGTTTCAAGCGATTCCTGTTTGCGAGCTGAGAGGGTGATGATCATCTCGTAGCCTCTCCCGGTGAGAGCCGGCGAGTGATGAAGTGCCGGCTCGGAGCTCGTGTCGCGGGAGAGATAAGCCTCCGGCACGATGACCGGCTAAGCAGTATTGGATCGGGCCGTCGTTATCGGCAATACTGGTCGTATGCCACCAAGAAAAAAGCCAACCAAGCCTGGTCTCTCCCCGTCTCACAAAGACGCGCTCGCCGAGGGTCGCCGCCAGGGAAATGCTGTGCGCCGGTACCTTGTCGCGCTCGAGCGGTCGAAGCCACGTCGTGGGCGTTCCACGAGCGCGGATGCGTTGAAAGCGCGTCTTGAAGACCTCGAGCTGAAGCTCGTTGCCGCAGATCCGCTACAGCGGATTCATTTGATCCAAGAGCGACGCAATCTCGAGCGGCGAATCGAAGGTGCCAGTGCCGAGTCCGTGGACGACCTTCCTGAGCTCGAGAAGGCCTTTATCGTGGTCGCGGCCGATTACGGATCACGCAAGGGGATCGACTACGCGACGTGGCGAGAGGCAGGAGTGACGGCCGAGGTGCTCCAGAAGGCCGGAATCCACTGGAGTCGCCGGTCCTGAGTGCAAGCCGGTCGGGTTGCGTTCACCGCTTCCAGACCGGTTTCTCAAGTACCACTTGCTCTCGCCTGCGTGTAGACAACTCGCGCCCAGCTTGCGTGACAGCCGCTGACCACCGGGTCTGAGAAGCAGTTGTGCCGCGCGCCCGCAACTTGGCGGATGCGCCGACGACCTATCCCGGTATGTTGTCGAGGGCGGCAAAGAAGTGCTGAATGTTCGCAAGTGAACGGGTGAGGTCGAACGCTTCGTCCAACGATCTCGTTGCCCCGTCCGTGCCACCGAGGGCCTCGCAGACCTCGGGGTCTTCCGCGAGGATGGCCCGGAAGGAACGCCGTTGCGCATGAGCAGCGAGCGCGTCGCGTTGCACGATCCGGTACGCGGCGTCGCGTTCCAGGCCGGAACTGATCAGCGCGAGCAGTACAGGCTGGGAGAACACGAGCCCGTGCGAGCCTTCGAGCAGGTTCTCGAGCATGCGATCGGCATGGATCACCAGGCCGTCGATCAGCATGGTCATCCTTGTCACCGCGTAGTAGGCGACGTGGCTGGCGTCCGGGAGCACGATCCGCTCGACCGAGCTGTGAGAGATGTCTCTCTCGTGCCAGAGCGCGACGTCCTCGAGACCGGAAACGAGGTATCCGCGCAGCACCCGCGCAAGGCCCGCGAGACGCTCGGCGGTGATGGGGTTTCGCTTGTGGGGCATTGCCGACGAGCCCTTCTGACCTGTCGTGAAAGGCTCCTCGACTTCGCCGACCTCGGTTCGTTGCAGATGCCTGATCTCGGTCGCGAGGGCTTCGATCGTGGTACCGAGCGCGGCGCACGCGTACAGGTACTCGGCATGTCGGTCCCGCGCGATGACCTGTGTGGCCGGAACGGGCTGCAGCCCGAGGGCTTCGCACACGTACTGCTCGACAGAAGGGTGGATGTTGGAGTAGGTGCCGACTGCTCCTGACAGCTTCCCTACCCGGACCGTCTCTCGTGCGCGGAGCAGCCGTGTCCGGTCACGGTCGGCTTGCAGGCAGGCCAGCGCGAGCTTGGTGCCGAAGGTCGTCGGCTCCGCGTGCATGCCGTGGGTCCGCCCGACGGTCGGCACCGCTGCGAGCTCATGAGCGCGGCGCTTGGTGACCGACACCAGGTGCCCGACCGCGACGAGGAGGAGGTCTGCGGACCGGACGAGCATTGCGGACAAAGCCGTGTCGACCACGTCCGAAGAGGTGAGGCCGTAATGGATCCAGGATCCCTCGGGCCCGCCGATCGACTCCTGCACGACGTCGACGAACGCAGCGACGTCATGGTCGACGACGGCCTCCCTCTCGGCGACACGCCGGACGAAGGCGGCATCGACTCGAGGGGCGCGTTCGCGGCACACCGCCGCGTGTGCGGGCGGGACGACGCCGAGCTTCGACCATGCGTCCACAGCCAGGAGCTCGATCTCGAGCCATATGCCGAGTCGGGTCTCCTCGGCGAAGACCGCTGACATCTCGGGCATCGAGTAGCGGGGGATCATGCCGTTCCCTCTCCTGTGCCGGCTTCGGCATTGAGGCGATGCCGCATTGCCCGGCTCACGCGCTCAAGCGTACGTATTGCTCCCGGCCGGGCCCCACTCCGGCATAGGTCACCGGCACCCCGGTGTAGCCGGCGACGACCTCCAGGTAACCGCGGGCCGCTTCCGGGAGATCCGATACGGTCCTCGCACCGGACAGGTCCGCGCGCCAACCCGGCAACTCTCGGTATACGGGCCGGACCCGGTGGAGCACCGACTGATGGTAGGGGACGTGCTCGTACAGCTCGTCTCCGTCCAGGTAGCCGACGCAGACCTTTATTGTGTCGAAGGCGGAGAGAACGTCGAGTTTGGTGATCGCGATTTCCGACAGGGAATTGAGTCGCACAGCATGGCGGAGCAGGACAAGGTCCAGCCATCCCGGCCGGCGTCTGCGCCCGGTGTTCGTCCCGTATTCATGTCCGAGCTCGACGAGCATGTCCCCTTGTTCGCCGTCTACCTCGGTGGGCATGGGACCGGAGCCGACCCGTGTCACGTAGGCCTTGGCGATGCCCATAACCCGGTCGATGTCCCTCGGCCCGATCCCGGTGCCGACGCAGGCACCGCCGGCAGTGGGGTTCGAGGAGGTGACGAAGGGATAGGTCCCGTGGTCGAGGTCGAGGAACGTGGCCTGGGCGCCTTCGAGCATGATCTGCTGGCCGGCGTCGAGCGCCTCGTGCACCAGCCTCACCGAATCGCCAATCATCGGCCCGAGGGCGGGTGCGACCTCGTCGAGGTACTGGGCGGCGATCTGGTCGGCATCGAGTGGGAGGCGGTTGTAGACCTTGGCGAGGATCGCGTTCTTCTCCTTCAGCACGACGTCGAGCTTCTGGCGGAAGATCTTCGGGTCCAAGAGATCCTGCACACGCAGGCCGATCCGGGCAGCCTTGTCCGCGTAAGCGGGCCCGATCCCGCGCTTGGTCGTCCCGAGCTTGGCCTTGCCCAGGTAGCGCTCGGTGACCCTGTCGAGCTCGATGTGATACGGCATTACGAGATGCGCGTTCCCTGACACGACGAGACGACTCGTGTCGATGCCCCGGGCGGCGAGCGCGGTGCACTCGGCGAGGAGCACCGTCGGCTCGACGACGACGCCGTTGCCTATCACGGGGACGACATGGTCGTAGAAGACCCCGCTCGGGATCAGTTGCAGGGCGAAGCTCTCACCGTCGACGACGATCGTGTGGCCGGCATTGTGACCACCCTGGTAGCGCACGACGACGCTCACGTCCCCGGCCAGGAGATCGGTGAGCTTGCCTTTGCCCTCGTCTCCCCACTGGGTTCCGACCACCACGGTCGCGGGCACGTTACGCCTCCGGATCCTGAGAGATTGGGCCGTTGCCTTAGCGATCTTCGGCCCGGGCCCGGTCCGGGCAGTGTAGCCCAGGCGCTGTCCCCGCCGCCCGGAGCTCCTGGGTGAGGCAAGATCCGCCGCGCAGCCACCGGGCGAACAAATGTTGCGAAACGATGTCATACCGACCTTCGGTCAGGGAGGCCAGTGGCGGTTCCAGCCCCTTGGCAAGGGTCCAACCTGTAACGTGATGGCAACTCATCAGCATCAATCTTGGGAGGCGCGAAAAATGAAGCGATTACTCTGGTTGTCGGTTCTGGTTCTGGGCGCTGGGGCGTTGGTGGCCCCGCTCGCGGCCAGCTCGTCGGGCGCGGCGACGTCGCGGACCGCTGTCGTGCACGTCGCAACGAGCAAGGCACCGCATGCCGCGAAGTTCCTCGCCTGCATGGTGACTGACACCGGTGGTATCGACGACAGGTCGTTCAACGCGTCCTCGTGGCAAGGTGTGCAAGAGGCCGAGTCGGCAACGATCAGCGGCAAGTACCTGCAGTCGACGTCCGAGAGCAACTACGTCCCCAACATCAACCAGTTCATCTCCGAGAAGTGCGGGATCATCGTCACGGTCGGCTTCCTCATGGGCGACGACACCGCGAGCGCCGCGAAGAAGAACCCAAGCCAGAAGTTCGCGATTGTCGACTACAGCTACTCACCGGCAGTCAAGAACATCGACGCCCTCGTGTTCGACACGGTTCAGGACGGCTTCCTCGGCGGATACCTCGCCGCAGGGATGAGCAAGACACACAAAGTGGCGACCTTCGGAGGGCTCAAGCTCCCGACCGTCACCATCTACATGGACGGTTTCTGGGACGGTGTGCAGTACTACAACAAGCAGCACCCCAAGCTCCCGGCGACCAAGGTCATCGGTTGGAGCGAGCAGACCCAGAACGGTTCGTTCACGGGTGACTTCACGAACCAGACCAAGGGTGAGCAGCTCACTGCGACCTTCATCTCCGAGGGTGCAGACATCATCTTTCCGGTGGCAGGCAACGTTGGTCTCGGCGCTGCCGCGGCCGTCAAGTCCGCCGACAACTCAGGCGGAAAGGTCAACATGGAATGGGTTGACACCGACGGCTGCATCAGTGCCCCGCAGTACTGCAAGTACTTCATCACGAGCGTGACCAAGGGCATCCAGGCCGCGGTCAAGAACGCCATCGTCACCACGGCGGCCGGCAAGTTCAAGGGCGGCAACTACATCGGCACCCTTGCCAACGGCGGTGTGGTCCTCTCGCCCTTCCACGACTTCGCGAGCAAGGTGCCGCAGGCACTGAAGACGGCGCTCGCTCAAGTCAAGGCCGGAATCGAGAGCGGCAAGATCCCGACACCCACTAAGAGCGCGGTGTAGACAGAGCCCGTTCCCGGGCGGTGCCGGTGTGGCATCGTCCTGGTGCTGCGCCTAGGTTAAGTGAGTAAAGCCCGGTTCCAGGGCAGTGCCCGTTCGGCACTGCCCTGGAACCGGGTATGTCCGGTTGGGAGGTCGCGCTGCAACTCGAGTTGCGTGGGATCACGAAGCGCTTTGGCGGTCTCGTCGCCAACGACAGTATCGACCTCACCGTTGAGTCGGGAGAGATCCACGCGCTGCTCGGCGAGAACGGAGCCGGCAAGTCGACGTTGATGAACGTCCTCTACGGGCTGCTCCAGCCTGACGAGGGCCAGATTCTCCTTGACGGCAAGCCTGTCGCTTTCCACAACCCCCGGGAGGCGCTTGCCGCCGGGATCGGAATGGTCCACCAGCACTTCATGCTCGTGCCCGTCTTCACCGTCGCCGAGAATGTCATGCTCGGCGTTGAGCGTACGACTGTGCTCGGCCTGCTCAACCGGCGACGCGCCCGAAAGGACGTGCTGGAGCTCTCCGGCCGCTATGGCCTCGCCGTCGACCCGGACGCCCTCGTGGAGGACCTGCCTGTTGGGATCCAGCAGCGCGTCGAGATCGTGAAGGCATTGCACCGCGAGGCGAACGTAGTCATCCTCGACGAGCCGACGGCCGTCCTCACCCCGGGCGAGACCAACGAGCTTTTCCGGATCATGCGGGACCTGCAGGGCTCCGGCAAGTCGGTCATCTTCATCAGCCACAAGCTGAAGGAGGTGCAGGAGATCGCGGACCGGATCACCGTCATCCGCCGCGGCAGGGTCGTCGGCTCACCGCCTCCCACCGCGACTGACGAGGAGCTGGCCTCACTCATGGTCGGACGCGCCGTCGAGCTGAAGGTGCACAAGGAGGAGGCCCGTCCGCGTGAGGTGACGCTCGAAGTCGAAGGGCTACGGGTCGAGAACGCTTCCGGACGCGCCGTCGTCGACGGTGTCTCGTTCGAGATCCGCAGCGGTGAGATCGTCGGCATCGCCGGGGTTCAGGGCAACGGGCAGACGGAACTGTGCGAGGCGATCATGGGCCTGTTGCCGGTTGCTGCAGGGTCGATCCAGGTTGCCGGCAAGGATCTCACGGGCGCACGGACTCGCGTTGTGCTCGAGTCCGGAGTTAGCTACATCCCAGAGGACAGACAGGAGGACGGCATCGTCGAGCGTTTCTCGCTCGCCGACAACCTCGTGCTCGATGTGTACAACCGCGAGCCGTACGCGTCCGGTATCTCACTTCATCTCGACGCCATCCGGGAAAGCGCCGCCAAGCACATGGACGAGTACGACATCCGGGCCACATCGATCGACATGACGGTGGGCACGCTCTCGGGTGGAAACCAGCAGAAGGTCATCGTCGCCCGCGAGCTCGGTCGCGAGGTGCGCCTGCTCGTCGCCAACCAGCCCACGCGCGGCCTGGATGTCGGCTCCATCGAGTTCGTGCACCATCGGATCGTCGCGGCACGGGACCAGGGCTCGGCCGTGCTGATCTGCTCGACCGAGCTCGACGAGATCTACGCGCTCGCGGATCGGATCATCGTCATGTACGAGGGGCGGATCGCTGGGATCCGGCCACCAACCGTCTCGATAGAGGAGATCGGGCTCTTGATGGCCGGTGCCGGCGCACGCGACAGTGTCCCGGAGGCACAGCCGGCATGAACGAGAACCCGACGGACCCCGGCGGGAACGGACCGGCGCACACGGCCGACCCGGCGCAGGAGCCGTCCGGCGTAGAAGACCTGCCGGACGGGATCGGGCAGGAGGCGGCGAACGCGGCACATCCGAACGTCGCCTCCTCGCTCTTGAACGCGGTGCTGGAGGGCAATTCGGCTGTTGTGACGTTTCTTGCGATCGTCACCGCGATCGTCATCGGAGGGCTGCTCATCGCGTTCTCGAGCCCGACGGTGCTGCACGCCTGGAGCCACCTGTTCTCCGCTCCCGGTGCGGCGTTTTCGCAGGCCTGGGATGTGGCGGCCTCTGCGTTCTCGGCGATGTTCGAGGGCGCCATATTCAACCCGCACACGGTTGCGGCTGCCTTCCACGGGGGCTCGATCGCGGCGATCTTCAACCCGCTGTCGGAGACCGCGGTCAATGCCACCCCCCTCATCCTCTCTGGGCTGGCCGTCGCGCTCGCCTTCCGGACCGGCCTGTTCAACATCGGTGCCACCGGGCAGTTCATCGGCGGGGCCTTTGTCGCAGGCTGGATCGGCTTCGCCGTCCACATGCCGATCATCCTCCATGTAGTTGTCGCCGTGATCGGAGGGTTCGTCGGGGGTTCCATCACCGGGGGGTTCGTCGGTTACATGAAGGCGCGCACGGGCGCCCACGAAGTGATCGTCACGATCATGCTCAACTACGTGATGGAGTTCTTGCTCCTGTTCCTTCTCGGTCTGGCTGTATTCCGCGCACCCGGCCTGCCGAACCCGGTCAGCCCGCCTGTCGCGAGCAACGCCACGTTGCCCCATCTCGCCGGCGCGGACCTGCGAATCAATGCTGGATTCCTCCTTGCCCTCGCAGCCGCGGTCGCCGTGACGTGGCTGCTCAACCGGACGACGGTGGGCTTCGAGCTTCGCACGGTCGGGGCCAATCCGAATGCCGCCCGCGCGGCGGGGATGAGCCCGGAGCGGACCTGGGTGGTCGTGATGTTGATTTGCGGCGGCCTCGCGGGCCTGGCCGGGGCGAGCGTGATCCTGGGGACTGACTTCGCCCTCACCCCGCAGATCTACGGGACCTACGGCATCGATGCCATCACGGTCGCATTGCTCGGCCGCGCCAAGCCGGGTGGTGTCGTCCTCGCCGCGCTCCTCTACGGTTCGCTCAATGCTGGTGGTGTCACGATGCAGGGCCTTACGCAGATACCCGTCGACATCACCACAGTTATTCAGGCTCTGATAGTGCTGTTCGTGGCCGCGCCCCCGCTTGTCAGGGAGATCTTCCGCCTTCGGCCCCGACGCGCCGGTGAGGAAGGCCAGTTGCTCGCGAAGGGGTGGAGCTCATGATGACGGCGACCATCCCTGTGGTCCACCACCAGCGGGCCGCGATCGACCGGAAGCAGGCCGTTGCCGGCATCTTCGTCATGCTCGGCCTCGTCGACGTATTCGTCTTCGGCTTTCTTGCCGACAAGGGCGACGCAGTGTTCACCTTTACTCTCAATGGCGCCGCGGTCAGCGTCCCGAACCTGAGCCTGCCGCCCGGTCCCGTTTCAGAGGGTCTGGGTGCCCTCTCGATAGTGCTCGGCCTGCTCTATGCGGGACTCAAGCTCACGAAGCTTTCGCGGCGACTGGTAGCGACCGGCGTGATGCTCGCGTTCATCGTGTCCTTCTTGTGCTGGTGCGACGCCGGCCGGATCCCGCTTCCGTTCGTGTCGCTGATGCAGACCACCATGTTGGCCTCGATACCTCTGGTTCTCGGTGCGCTCTCGGGCTGTCTGTGCGAACGGTCGGGCGTCATCAACATCGCCATCGAGGGCCAGTTGCTCCTCGGGGCCTTCGCCGGAGCTGTGATAGCGAGCGCGTTCGGCTCGATCTGGCTGGGCCTTGTCACCGGGTCGCTCGCGGGCGGCCTTTTGGGCGCGTTGTTGGCGGTGTTCGCCATCCGTTACCTGGTCGACCAGATCATCCTCGGTGTCGTCCTCAACGTCTTCGCGTCAGGACTGACCGGCTACCTCTATGACCAGGCACTCGTCCCGTACGAGAACCGGCTGAACTCGCCGCCCACCTTCAACTCGATCAAGATTCCGGTCCTCGGCGACATACCGATCATCGGGCCGGTCCTGTTCGACTCGACGATCTTTCTCTACATCACTTACGCCGCAGTGGCCCTGGTTCACATCGGCCTTTTCAAGACGCGCTGGGGCCTTCGTGTCCGGGCAGTCGGTGAGCACCCGACGGCGGCCGACACGGTCGGGATCAGGGTGCTCTTCACGAGGTACCGCAACGTGATCCTGGGCGGTCTCGTTGCCGGGATCGGCGGCGCCTCTCTCACCATCGGATCGGTCGGGTCGTTCGGCAAGGACATCTCCTCCGGACAGGGATATATCGCCCTGGCGGCAATGATCTTCGGTCGTTGGACCCCGCTCGGGGCGACCGGTGCCGCCCTGCTCTTCGGCTTCTCGGTGGCTCTGGCGAACGTGCTCGGCACGATCGGCTGTCCCATCCCCTCCGACTTCCTGTTGATGCTTCCCTATGTCGCCACGATCATCGCGGTCGCGGGATTTGTGGGCAGGAGCCAGGCGCCGAAGGCCGACGGCCAGCCCTACGTGAAGTCGTGACGGCGCGCTGAGCCAGGGGTGAACCCGAGCCGCTTGGGGCCCCCGCGTTGCGGCTCCCAGCGCGCCGCGACGCCCCGGAGCGCCCCTAGGCCGTTGCCGGCGGTATACGGCCTACTTCGGCATCGGTGCCGATCTCGATCACCGGATGATCCGCCGGCTCGAGCCAGCGGAGCACTTTCAACAGGTCGGTGATCGGCAACGCGATGCACCCCTCGGTGGGGGCGTCCATCCACGCGTGCAGGAAGATCCCCGAACCCGGCGCATTCGAGCCGGCGACGGTGGGGTTGTCGTTGTAGTCGATCACGGCGAGGTAGGGATAGCCCCTGTTGCCCCGTGTCTCGGTCCACAGCGGCTCGGACCAGGCTGCGAAGGGCGGTGTCGTCCTGCAGGCCACGTGCACGAACCGGTTGTACTGGCTGGAGTAGGGATCCTCGTCCCACCAGTCACCGCAGACGAACTGGTGGTAGGCCGCGTGCAGCCCGCCGGGATCGGGCCTGGTCCCGTACATCGTGAGGCCGAAGGGGTACACCCCCGTCGGGGTCGCGTGATCGCCCTCGTGGCGGACGTCGACGATGTGGCCGGAGCCGATCTCGGCCCGCCAGGCCGGGAACACCGATTCCCACGGGGAAGAGACGTTCGCCCGTCGGAAGCTCTGGAAAGTGGCCATGTAGTCGGCCGGGTCGTATGTCGGGCTCGAGACGACGACGAGCTGACGCGCCGACGCCGGGATCGAAAATCGTGCATGCCGGGCTTCCAGGGCCGCCCCGGCAGGCGCCTGGTGGCCGACCCAGGTCAGTGCCGCGACCGCGAGCAGGCACACGACCACAACCGGGCTTGCCCGGACAGGCTGTGGCCGGGGCCGGACAGGCTGTGGCCGGGGCCGGGCGGCTGGCCGGGGCCGGGCGGCTGGCCGGGGGGCGGCGGCGGATGGGAGGCACCGTCCAAGTCTTGCAGTGTGGTCAGGTGCGGACGAGACCGGGGTCGGATGCTTTCCACATCTCACCGTAGCGGCCACCCGCCGCGATGAGCTCGTCGTGGCTGCCCTGTTCCACGATGACCCCGTTCGCGAGCACGATGATGCGATCGGCCATCCGGGCGGTCTGGAGGCGGTGTGCGATCACGACGGTCGTGCGCCCCCGCGCGACACGGTGTGTTGCCGACGCTACATGGGCTTCGGCGGCGAGGTCGAGATTCGAGGTCGCCTCGTCCAAGAGCAGGATCGCCGGATCGACGAGCTCCGCGCGTGCGAGCGCGATGAGCTGGCGCTGTCCTGCCGAGAGCGAGCGCCCCCGCTCGGAGACCGCGGTCTCATAGCCGTTCGCGAGCTGGGCGATGAACTGGTCGGCGCCGACGGAGGCCGCCGCTGCCTCGACCTCGCCGTTGCTCGCGTCGGGGCGTCCGTAGGCGATGTTGTCCCTGATCGATCCCGTGAACAGGAAGCCCTCCTGCGGAACGTACCCGAGCCGCCGCCGATAGGCGGAAAGGTCGTAGCCACGCAGGTCGGTGCCGTCGACGAGGACCGCTCCTGCGGTCGGGTCGTAGAAACGGGCCAGCAGCTTGACGACCGTCGACTTCCCCGCTCCCGTCTCGCCCACGAGGGCCACGAACTCGCCCGGGGCGATCTCGAGGTCGATCCCGCGCAGCGCCTCGATCGCCGCAGGCGCGGCGCCGCCCTTCGCGGGGCCGCCCGTCGGGTACGAGAAGCGAACCCCGGCCAGCCTGATGGCACCCTTCAGCCGGGAGGGCGTGACGGGATCGGGCGTCTCTGGCGTAAGTGTCTCGAGGGCCATCAGCTCACCGACGCGCCCGACCGACACGCGGGTCTGCTGCCAGGAGTCGAATACCTGAGAAAGCTGCTGTATCGGAGAGAAGAAGAGATCGAGGTACAAGATGAAGGCGATGAGCGCACCGGTGGTGAGGTGACCGGTCGCCACGAGCCCCGCGCCGACACCGAGCACGATCGTGTCCCCGACGTCTCCCAGGAACTGGACGAAGGGGAAGTACGTGCCCACCATCCGCTGCGCACGGACCCGGGCTTCGAGATAGGAGCGCCCGAGGAGGTGGAACCGGGCGATGCTCGGCTCCTCGTGCACGAACGCCTGTGTCTCGCGGATGCCCGACAGGCTCTCCTGGAAGTTCGCGTTCACCACGGCGATGCGGTCCCTCGCGAGCTCGTAGGTCCGGGCGGCCTTGCGCCGGAACACCACGGTCGCCACGGCTAAGGGCAGCATCACACCCAGGGTCGCGAGCGCCAGGTCGAAATTGAGGAAGAACAGTGCGATCCCGACCCCGGTGAAGGTGCAGAAGCTCACCACCGCCGAGAGGAGGCCGGTCTCGAGGAGGGTCTCGAACGAGTCGACGTCGGTAGTCATCCGCGTCATGATCCGGCCCGCCATCTCGCGCTCGTAGTAGTCGAGCGACTGCCGTTGGAGCTTCGCCCAGATCCGGATCCGCAGCGCGAGCATGAGACGCTCGGCGGTGCGCCCGGTCACGAACGTCTCCGCGATGGAGTCCACCAGGTCCGCGAGCACCACAGCCAGGAAGACGGCGGAGGCCACGATGAGCGCGGAGCGCGAGCCTGCGACGACGCCGTCGTTGATGCCGGCACGCACGAGGTAAGGTCCCGCGAGCGAGGCGAGCGAGTCGAACAGGACGAGGCCGAGCCCGAGGCCGAGCGCGCCGCGGAAGCGGCCGAGAAAGCGCCACATCGAGAACTCGGTGCCGGTTGCGGTCTCTTGCTCGAGGTCCAGCACGGGAGCATCGCGGATGGGCTTGAGCGCCGCCACCTTCGCGAGCAGCTCGGGCGTGGGGGCAAGGCTCGCACGCCAGCCGTTGCGGCTGCTGCCGCCCCGCCCGCCGAGACCAGGCCCGAGCGAGGCGGGCCCGAACGAGACCCGGGCGGGCGATGGCGCTACGGCGAAGATCCCGGTCGTCCTGGCCCCATCTGCGGTCACCGTCATCGCGTGCGCAGCGAGAACCTCGACAGGCCTCTCGTCCTTGCCCGATGACATCGAGCGGTAAAGAGCACAGCGCTCGAGCAGCTCAGCGTCGGTGCCCTGGTCGACGACGCGGCCGTTCTCGACGACGACGATGCGGTCGGCGAGGTGCAAGGTGGAGCGGCGGTGCGCGACGAGCAGTGTCGTGCGGCCGTGCATGATGGTCCGCAGCGCCGCGTGGATGGCCTGTTCCACCTTGGCGTCGACCGCGCTCGTGGCGTCGTCGAGCACGAGGATCCTCGGGTCGCCCAGCAGCGCCCTGGCAAGGGCGATCCGCTGGCGTTGCCCGCCTGACAAGGTGAGGCCCCGCTCGCCGACGACTGTCTCGTAGCCACCGGGGAGCTGCTCGATGAACTCGTGCGCACCTGCCGCGCGTGCCGCGGACTCGACCTCCTCAGCTGACGCGCCGGGACTGCCGAACGCGATGTTCGAGCGCACCGACGCGGAGAACAGGAAGCTGTCATCGAACACGACACCGATCTGTCGGCGCAGTGATGCCCGGGTGACGTCGCGGACGTCGTGACCGTCGAGACGGACCGCCCCGGCGCTCACGTCGTAGAAGCGGGAGACGAGCGCCAGCGCCGTCGACTTGCCCGATCCCGACGGCCCTACCAGAGCGACGGTCTCGCCCGGCGCGATTTGAAGGTTGAAGTCTTGCAGCGCCTTGCCCGCGTCGGCGTAGGTGAAGTCCACGTGGTCGAAGGCGATCTCTCCTGCGAGCGGTGGGAGGTCCGTCGAACCGGGCTCGTCGGTGATCGCGGGCCTCAAGTCGAGCAGCTCGAAGATCCGCTCGATGCCGGCCCGGGCCTGCTGGGCCGTGGTGAGAACCCCGGCGAGCATCCGCGCCGGTGAGACGAGCTGGGCGAGATAAGTGGAAAAGGCGAGGAACGTCCCGATCGTGATCCTGTGGTCGAGCGCAAGCCAGCCGCCCAGGGCAAGCACCGCAACCTGACCAAGTGTCGGGATGGCCTGCAGCAGCGGCTGGTAGCGCGCCTGCAGCCGCACCGCACGCAGGTGCGAACCGTAAAGGGTCTTGGCCGCCGTGACAATGCGACCGAGCTCGCGCTCTTCCTGGCCGAAGGCCTTGACCACACGGACGCCGCTCACGTCTTCGTCGACGATCTGGGCGATGTCGCCTTCCTTCTGCTGACCGTCCCAGGTTGCCGGGAACATCTGGGTCCGCATCCGGTACGCGACGACGAGCAGGGTCGGCGTCACGACCACGCTGACGAGCGCGAGGAGCGGCGACAGCACCAGCATGATGGCGAGGGACGTCAGCAGCAGCAGGATGTTGCCGCTCATGATGGGGAAGAAGCTCAGCAGGCCCTGCACGAGCGTCGAGTCCGAGTTCGCCCTCCCGACCAGCTGACCGGTCGGCATCTCGTCGTGCTGGGCGAAATCGAGCTCGTGGAGGTGCTCGTACATCGCGTTGCGCAGGTCGTACTGGACGTCAAGCGCGACCCGCCCACCTCGGTAGCGCCGCAGATATGCGGCGGCGAAGGTCACCACGCCGAGACCGACGAGTACCGCCAACCACGGGGCCAGTGGCGAACGGTGGTGCAAGATGACGTTGTCGACGATCTGACGTTCGATCAGGGGAACCACGGCTTGAGCGGCGCTGCCCACGAGCGCGCCGCCGAGGGCGATCTCGAGGTTGCGCCGGTGCGCCATGAGGTAGGGCCACAGACGGCGGATCCACCCGGGGCGGCTCTCAGTGCGCCAGGCAGCAGCAGGGCCGGGGAGCGAGCTCACCTGCGATCCCTTGCTGCGCGTCGATCAACGAGATCGCGCTCGATCGCTTCGCCGAGCGCGACGAGGGCCCTCATCGTCGCAACGGGGTCGTCGGTACCTCCCACCAGCTCGGAGAGGCGAGCAGCCATCGAGGCCTCGGTCCGGGCGAGGACCTCGCGTCCTTCGGCGGTGAGCTGGAGGCGGATCGCCCGCTGGTCGCCGGCGACGTCTTGGCGGATCAACAGGCCCTGTGCGACGAGCGCGCCGACGGCAGCGCTGACGGCAGGCTTTCCGAGTGCGAGGCGTTCCGCGAGCCGGGACGCCCGCTCGTCGCCCCCGGCGACGAGCGTCAGGAAGCGGTAGTGGGCGAGGCCGAGCTCATCGCCGGCCTTGTCGAGCACCCGCGCGAGCCGTGCGGCAGCCAGCACCGCCATTTCGGGGCCCGGCGCCTGTGCGGCTTGTTCGAAGGGGCTCACCTTGCCAAGACTAGCAAGATGGTTCGATCATCGAACCATCTCCGGCGTGCGAGTCACCTACCCGCGAACTGACGAATGCCTTGACGCGCAGGGAGCCGCCCGTAGGGACGGCTCCTCACGCCCAGTCGCCACTACGACTGGAGGGCTGGCGAGATCATATCCCGCGGCCCCAATGGGTGCCATGACCCGAAACGGCCCCCAGGCGCCCGCTGAAGGGGGGGTGGCTGTCTTAGCCCAGGACGATCCCGTCGCCTTCGACGTCGACTGTGACCGTGTCGCCTTCCTTGTAGCGGCCTTCGAGGAGGGCGATCGCCAAGGGGTCACCGATCTCGCGCTGGATGACTCGGCGCAAGGGGCGCGCCCCGAAGTCCGGGTCGTACCCGTGATCGCCGAGCCACATCTCGGCTTCGGGCGTGACCTCAACTGTGATACGTCGGGCTTCGAGCCGCCGTTTGAGCTGCCCGAGCTGGATCCAGACGATGGCGAAGAGGTCCCCGCGTCCCAGCGGACGGAAGCGGACTATCTCGTCGATGCGGTTGATGAACTCCGGCTTGAAGGTGTTGATGGGCTCTCCACGCAGGTTGGAGGTCATGATGAGCACGGTATTGGTGAAGTTGACCGTGCGCCCCTGGCCGTCGGTCAGGCGCCCGTCGTCCAACACCTGCAGGAGGATGTTGAACACGTCCGAGTGCGCCTTCTCGATCTCGTCGAGCAGGACGACCGCATACGGGCGCCGGCGGACCGATTCGGTCAGCTGGCCGCCCTCCTCATAGCCGACGTAACCGGGCGGGGCACCGACCAGACGGGAAACGCTGTGTTTCTCTTGGTACTCGCCCATGTCGATGCGGACCATCGCACGCTCGTCGTCGAACAGCACCTCGGCAAGGGCCTTTGCGAGCTCGGTCTTGCCGACGCCGGTCGGGCCGAGGAACAGGAAAGAGCCGATCGGCCGGTTGGGGTCCGACAGCCCCGCACGGCTGCGGCGGATGGCGTTCGCGACGGCCTTCACCGCCTCGTCCTGGCCGACCACACGGCGGTGCAGAGAATTTTCGAGCTCGACGAGCTTGCGGACCTCGCCTTCCATGAGGCGTGAGACCGGGACTCCTGTCGCCCGGCTCACGACCTCGGCGATGTCCTCGGCGTCGACCTCCTCCTTCAACATCTTCTGCTCGGACTGGAGCCCGGCGAGCTTGTCGGTCGCCTCCTGGATTCGCTTGTCGAGGTCGGGGACCCGGCCGTAGCGGATCTCCGAGGCTCGGCCCAGGTCACCTGCGCGCTCGTGGCGCTCGGCCTCGGACCGCGCCGCCTCGAGCTCGCCTTTGAGCTGGCGGATCGCCGCTATGGCGTCCTTCTCGGCTTGCCAGTGCGAGGTCATGGCCGTCTGCTGCTCCCGCAGGTCTCCGAGCTCGGCCTCGAGCCTGGAGAGCCGACCGGCTGAAGCCGCGTCCGTCTCCTTCTGGAGGGCGACGCGTTCTATCTCGAGCTGGCGGATCCGGCGCGTGACGACGTCTATCTCGGTCGGCATGGAGTCGATCTCTATGCGGAGGCGGCTTGCGGCCTCGTCGACCAGGTCGATGGCCTTGTCCGGCAGGAACCGGCCGGTCACGTAGCGGTCCGACAGCACCGCGGCGGCGACCAGCGCCGCGTCCTGGATACGTACGCCGTGGTGCACCTCGTAGCGCTCCTTCAGCCCGCGCAGGATCGCGATCGTGTCGGCGACCGAAGGCGGCTCGACGACGACGGGCTGGAAACGGCGCTCGAGAGCGGCGTCCTTCTCCACGTACTTGCGGTACTCGTCGAGCGTCGTCGCGCCGATGAGGCGCAGCTCGCCGCGTGCGAGCATCGGCTTGATCATGTTGCCGGCGTCCATCGCTCCTTCGGCGGCGCCGGCTCCGACGATCGTGTGCAGCTCGTCGATGAAGGTGACTATCTCGCCTTCGGAGTCCGAGATCTCCTTCAGCACCGCCTTCAGGCGTTCCTCGAATTCGCCGCGGTACTTGGCCCCGGCAACCATCGAACCCATGTCGAGGCCGATGATCCGCTTGTTCTTCAGCGACTCCGGGACGTCGCCCTCGACGATGCGGGTGGCGAGGCCTTCGACGATGGCGGTCTTGCCAACCCCGGGCTCGCCGATCAGCACCGGGTTGTTCTTGGTGCGCCGCGAGAGGACCTGTATGACGCGGCGAATCTCGTTGTCGCGTCCGATGACCGGGTCGAGCTTGCCGCGCCTTGCGAGGTCGGTCAGGTCGCGGCCGTAGCGCTCCAGCGACTGGTACTGCTCCTCGGGGCTCTGCGAGGTGACACGATGGCTGCCGCGGATCGCCTGCAGAGCCCGGAGAAGGTCGTCGCGGCTGACCCCGAGGCGGTCGGTGAGGGCGAGCAACAGGTGCTCCACAGAGAGGTACTCGTCGCCCATCTCCTTGCGGGCGCTGTCGGCACGATCGAAGGCCTGGGACAGCTCGCGGCTGAGCGACGGCTCGGAGATGCCGTAGGCCTTGGGGATCTTGGCAAGGGACTCCGCGATCCGGTTGCGGACCGACAACGGGGCGATCCCCAGACCGTCGAGGAGGGGGATCGCAACCCCGCCGTCTTGGGACAGTGCCGCTGACAGGAGATGATCCGGGGCGACTTCAGCGTTGTGCAGCTGCTTCGCGAGGGCGATCGCGTCCCTCACGGCTTCCTGGGTCTTCAGGGTCCAACGGTTCGGGTCGAGAGTCATGTTTCTGGTAATCCTTGGAGCTGTTGGCTCATGTCCTGCGAAAGAGGACGCATCCTGGCCGGCTATCTGTCTGTTATCCGGCGGGTGGGCAGACGGGTGGTCGAGACCGGCACGAGATCGCGCCGGTACTGGCGATGGGTCTGCTCGATCGCCTCGCGTGCGGCGGCACGGGTCCAGTCGAGCTCGGCGCGAAGTCGCATGATCTCGCCCTCGAGCGCCATTACGCGCCGCACCCCTTCGAGGTTCAGCCCGCCGTTGGTGAGCTGTTGGATGCGTCGCAGGTGTGCGATGTCGGCCTCGCTGTAACGGCGGTTGCCCCCGCCGGTCCGGGCAGGGTCCAAGAGGCCCTTGCGCTCGTAGATTCGCAGCGTCTGAGGGTGGACTCCCCCCAGCTCTGCGGCGACAGAGATGACGTAGACCGCCCGCGTCGAGTATTCGGTGAAGTCTTCGCTCGAAGGGTCGTAGGCCATGTTCACACTCCTAAGTGATGCCGAGGCGAGCCGTGCAGCGTCTTGGCCAGCGCCTCGACAGCCTTGCGCTGGTCATCGGTCAAGTGGGCCGGGACGAGGACGTCGATGGTCACAAGAAGGTCGCCGGTCGCCGGGCCGCTCGTGATCCCCCGGCCTTTGACCCGGAAGGTCCGGCCTTGGCGGGTGCCAGGCGGGATCTTGAGGGTAATCGGCTCGCCGAGCGACGGCACGGTGATGGCGCCGCCGAGGGCCGCCTCGGGGTAGGTGACCGGGACAGTGAGCGTGAGGTTGCGGCCCTTGCGCCCGAACAGCGGGTGCGCCGCCACGTGCACGACGACGTAGAGATCACCGGGCGGTCCGCTGTTGGCCCCGGGCTCGCCGCGTCCCTTTACGCGGATGCGCTGGCCATCCTCCACCCCGGCTGGGATGCGGACCTTGACCTGTCGTTGCCGCTGCTCGAGACCCGTGCCGTTGCAGGCCGGGCAGGGATTGACGATGCGGGTCCCACGGCCCTGGCAGTCAGGGCAGGGCGAAGACAGCGAGAACATGCCCTGGTTGTCGTTCAGCACGCCGAGCCCGTTGCAGCGGGGGCACGCCACCGGGGCCGTCCCGGGACGTGAGCCCGACCCACTGCAGGTCGAGCAACGTGTCCCGCTCGCAACGTTGACCGCCGTGACGGCACCGTCGACAGCCTCCTGGAACGACAGGTGCAGCTCGGCCTCGAGATCGTGCCCGCGTCGAGGGCCGCTGGGGGGTGCGGAACGTCCGCCGCCTCGTCCCGCGCGGCCGAACAGACCGCCGAAGATGTCCGACAGGTCGTCGATCCGGAAGTTGAAGTTGCCACCACCACCGCCACCACCGGCGGCCCCGCCGAAGCCACCGAGGTTGCTCAAGGGGCCGAGACGGCGGACCTCGTCGTACTCCTTGCGTTTCTCGGGGTCGCCGAGAACGTCGTAAGCCGCGGAGACAGCCTTGAAGCGCTCCTCGGAGCCCGGGTGCGAGTCAGGGTGGAACTCCTTGGCGAGCTTGCGGTAGGCGCGACGAAGATCCTTGTCGGTCGCCTTGTCCGAAACGCCGAGCGTCTTGTAGTAGTCGGTGGTGTACCAGTCCCGTTGCGGTGCCATGGCGTCGCGCCTCAGATTCTGACGAGGACCATTGCCGGCCGCAGCACCTTCGACTTCAACCGGTACCCGGCGCGCATGACATGAGCGACGACGGGCCCGCTGCCCTGGGCGGCTGGCTTGGCTGGCTTGGCCGGCTTGGAGGGCTTGGTCGTGTCGCCTCGGCTCGGTGCCGCTGCGGCAGGTGTGGCCGGTGGGGGCTCTGCGGGGAGCTGGCCGACGGCGTCGTGGATCGTGGGGTCGAAGAGAACACCCACCGAGTCGATCCGCTCGATGCCCTCTCGGGCGAGGACGTCGCGAACAAGCGCGTCGATCTGCTCGAGGGCCTTGTCCGAGTCACTCGGCTCGGCCTGGCTGCGGACATGGGCGGTCGCGAGGTCCAGCGCATCCAGCACGGGCAGCAGTCGCACGCACAGTCCCTCGGTGGCATGCTCCAAGAGGTCGGTCTGCTGGCGAAGCGAGCGCTTGCGGAAGTTGTCGAAGTCGGCCTGCAGGCGCTGGAGCGCATCGAGGTACTCGTCGCGCTCGGCGACCACGAGAGCCTCCGCGGTCTGGGCTTCCAGCGCCTCCTCGGCCTTCAAGGGGTCGCTTCCCCAGTCCAAGAGCGCGTCGATCGGCAGGTCAAGTTGACCGGCCCGCTCGCCGTGGTCACCGGTGGAGGCGCCCTTGTCCCGACGAGGCGCCGAGATGTTCCCCGGCTCCTCCGGCCCGGACTCGTCCGCGGCCGGCGCTGAGCCCGGATCATTTCCTTCGCGGCTCACGAAGCCGCCGTGCCCGGGTCGTCGACGATCTCGGCGTCGACGACCTCGTCGTCGGAGGGCCCGCTCGAGCTTGCCGAGCCGGCTGAGCCGTCGCCACCTGAGCCGCTCGCGGCGTGCTGCTGGGCCGCCTGCTCGTACAGTCGTTGTCCGAAGGCCTGCGAGGCGTTGCGCAGCGTCTCGGTGTCGCGGCGGATCCGCTCGTAATCGGTCCCGGCGGCCGAATCGCGCAGGGCTTTGAGGGCGCCCTCCACCCGCTCGCGGTCTTCCACGGGGACCTTGTCGCCTTGGTCCTTCAGCAGCTTGTCGGTCTGGTAGACGAGCGCGTCCGCGTTGTTCCGCGTCTCGGCCTCTTCCTTGCGCTGGCGGTCCTCGGCCGCGTGCTGCTCGGCGTCGCGCACCATCCGCTGGATGTCGTCCTTGGGTAGAGACGTCTGGCCCGTGATCGTGATCGACTGCTCTCTCCCGGTGGCGAGGTCTTTGGCGGAGACGTGGACGATCCCGTTCGCGTCGATGTCGAACGCGACCTCGATCTGCGGCACACCGCGGGGCGCAGGTGGCAGGTCGACAAGCTGGAACTTGCCCAGCGTCTTGTTGTACATGGCCATGTCGCGCTCGCCCTGGAGGACGTGGATCTCGACCGACGGCTGGTTGTCGTCGGCGGTGGTGAACATCTCGGAGCGCTTCGTGGGTATGGTCGTGTTGCGTTCGATGAGCCGGTGGGTGATCCCGCCCTTGGTCTCGATGCCGAGGCTGAGCGGAGTGACGTCCAGCAGCAGGATGTCCTTCACCTCACCCTTCAGGACGCCGGCCTGAATGGCAGCACCGACGGCGACGACCTCGTCAGGGTTGACACCTTTGTGGGGCTCCTTGCCGGCGAGCTGCACCACGAGGTCGTAAATGGCCGGCATCCGAGTGCATCCTCCGACCAGCACGACGTGGTCGATGCTGCTGGTGGTCAAGCCCGAGTCCTGGATGGCCTGCTGGAACGGCCCCTTGCACGCCTCTACGAGGTCGGCCGTCATCTCTTGGAACTTGGCCCGGCTGAGCTTCAGGTCGAGGTGCTTGGGGCCCTCGTTGGTGGCGGTGATGAAGGGAAGGTTGATCGTCGTCTCCTGGACGGCCGACAGCTCGATCTTGGCCTTTTCGGCCGCTTCCTTGAGGCGTTGCAGTGCCATCTTGTCGTTGGACAAGTCGACACCCTCGGTGTCCTTGAACGTCTTGACGAGCCAGTCCATGATGCGCTGGTCCCAGTCGTCTCCGCCGAGATGGGTGTTGCCCGAGGTCGATTTCACCTCGAAGACTCCCTCGCCGATCTCGAGGACCGACACGTCGAAGGTGCCGCCGCCGAGGTCGAACACGAGCACGGTCTGGTCGGACCGCTCCTTGTCGAGGCCGTAGGCGAGTGCGGCCGCGGTCGGCTCGTTGATGATGCGGAGAACCTCGAGTCCGGCGATCTGGCCGGCCTCTTTCGTAGCGGTGCGCTGAGCGTCGTCGAAGTAGGCGGGAACCGTTATGACAGCCTGGTTAACGGTGTCGCCCAGGAACGCCTCGGCGTCGCGCCTCAGCTTCTGCAGGATCCTCGCGGAGATCTCCTGGGCTTTGTAGGGCTTGCCGTCGATGTCGACCGACCAGCTCGTCCCCATCTGTCGCTTGACCGAACGGATGGTCCGATCCGGGTTCGTGATCGCCTGGCGCTTTGCGACCTCGCCGACGAGCACTTCACCGGACTTGGCGAATCCCACGATTGACGGCGTAGTCCGTCCGCCTTCTGCGTTGGGTATGACCGTGGGCTCACCCGCCTCGAGGAATGCGACCACCGAGTTGGTCGTGCCGAGGTCGATTCCGACGGCCTTGGACATTTCTGAGAGCCTCCACTTCTATGGGTGCGACACGTTCGGCACCCGCACGTCCTTCGTACAGACTCCAGGATAGCAAACTTGAGCGTGCAATTGTCAAGTATCCCCGAAGCAGATCTTTGACCGAGGCGATGGCGAAGATCGCAGCTCAGAGGGTCAATGTCGGCTTCACGGAGTGCACCGACGCGGAATTCGTGCCGCGAAAGACCCGGAAGATAGTCTCGGATCATGCCCATGATGATCGTTTTGCGCCACGGTGAGAGTACCTGGAACGCCGAGAACCGCTTCACAGGCTGGACGGACGTCGACCTGAGCGAGAAGGGCGAGACCGAGGCCCGCTCCGGCGGGCAGCTGCTCGCCGCGGAGACCGAGCTGCACATTGACACGGTTCACACCTCGGTGCTGACCCGCGCCGTCCGCACGGCGAACATCGCCCTCGACGAGATGGGCCTCTCGTTTCTCCCGGTGCGGCGGCACTGGCGCTTGAACGAGCGCCACTACGGGGCCCTGCAGGGCGGCAACAAGAAGGAGGCGGCGGAGAAGTTCGGGCCAGCGCAGGTGAAGCTCTGGCGTCGGAGCTACGCGACGCCGCCACCGTCCCTGGAGCTCGGTGACCCCAGGCACCCTGTGCACGATCCCCGTTACCGCGACGTCCCCCCGAGCGCGCTGCCTGCGGCCGAGTGCCTCGCAGACGTCGTCGTCCGGATGTTGCCCTACTGGGAGGACGTCCTCGGACCGGAGCTTCTCGCGGGCCTCACGCCCTTCGTCGTCGCTCACGGCAACAGCATCAGGGCGATGACGAAGTTCCTCGAGCACATCTCCGACGACGACATCGTCGACCTGGACATCCCGACGGGGTGGCCGCGGATCATCACGCTGGACGACCAGCTGAACTTCGTCAAGGGCCGCTACCTCGGCGACCCAGTGGCGGTCGCGGCAGCGGCAGCGGCCGTGGCGGCCCAGGCGGGGCCGGTGACGGCGTAGCACCGGCAGTAGTCGCCGGCAGTAGGCACCGGCAGCTGTCACCGGCGGCCCACTACTGGACCGACGCCATGGCCGCCGACGAGGGTCTGTCGGGCGCGATACGCGGTGGCTTGCCGCTCAGCCCTGGCGGTCGCGGAAGTTCTCGAAGTAGCGGCTGGGGGTCGGCCCGCGCTGATGCTGGTATTTCGAGCCGAGCGCGGCCGACCCGTAGGGGAGGGCGGCAGGAGTCGTCATCTTGAGAAAGCTGATCTGGCCGATCTTCATACCGGGGTACAGGGTGATCGGGAGGTTCGCCACGTTGGAGAGCTCCAGGGTGAGATGGCCGTCCCACCCTGCGTCCACGAAACCCGCAGTCGAGTGGATCAGGAGCCCCAGTCTTCCGAGGCTGGACTTGCCCTCGAGGCGGCCGACGAGGTCATTGGGGAGGCGGACCCGTTCGATCGTCGAGCCGAGGACGAACTCGCCCGGGTGCAGCATCAAGGCGTCGTCCTCGGCGACCGTGACCAGCTCGGTGAGCTCCTCCTGGTCCTCCTTGACGTCGATCGCCCGCAGGTTGTGGTTGCGGAAGACGCGGAAGAAACGGTCGACGTGCAGGTCGACTGAGGAAGGCTGGATACAGCCCTCCCCGAGCGGGTCGATGCCGATCCGGCCGGTGGCGAGCTCTTCACGGATCGTCTGGTCGGAGAGGATCATGGCTTTGAGCAGGTTAGTCGCCCTCAGGCCAGAATTCCCCGTGACAACCTTGCCACGTGTATGGTAGGGTTAGGCATTGTGGCTCCCGACGGGCTGACGATTCACGAGGCGGCGGCTACCACCGGCTGGTCCGCCCGCATGCTGCGTTACATCGAGGAGGCGGGTCTTGTCGCACCGCGGCGTTCGCCTTCGGGCTACCGCCTCTACGGGCCCGCCGAGCTGCAGCGCCTCCGCACGCTGCGTGAGCTTCTCGGAGCCTTCGGCATCGAGTTGAGCGACGTGGGCTTTGCCTTGCGCCTGCGCGACGACGGCCGGCTCCGCGACGGACTGGAAGCGTGGTTCAGCTCCAAGGCCGTCCGACCTGCAGAAGTGGAGCCGGGGGAATGGCTGGCTTTCGAGCAGCGCAAGCACACACGGTTGCTGGCCGCCAACGCGACCGGCTGGAGCAAGGAGCCGGTTGCCGCAGCAGCCGCCCGTCCCAAGGAGCCGGTTGCCGCAGCAGGCGGCCGGAGCAAGGAGATCTCATGAGCTTCGAGTTCAAAGTGGCCGACCTCTCCCTGGCCGATTTCGGCCGCCGGGAGATCGAGCTTGCCGAGCACGAGATGCCCGGTCTGATGGCGATCCGGCGCGAGCAGGCCGAGGTGCGACCGCTCACAGGTGCTCGGATCTCCGGCTCTTTGCACATGACAGTACAGACGGCCGTCCTGATCGAGTCGCTCGTCGCTCTCGGCGCCGAGGTCCGTTGGGCGTCCTGCAACATCTTCTCCACCCAGGACCATGCGGCCGCAGCGGTGGTCGTGGGCCCCGATGGGTCTCCGACCGAGCCGCGGGTGTGCCCGTGTTTGCCTGGAAAGGCGAGTCGCTTGACGAGTACTGGGACTGCACCGAGCAGATGTTGCGGTGGCCCGGCGGAGTGGGCCCGAACATGATCCTCGACGACGGCGGGGACGCGACCCTGCTCGTGCACAAGGGCGTCGAGTTCGAGAAGACGGGTGCCGTGCCGGACCCGGCAAGCGCCGAGAGCGAGGAGCTCGCCGTCATACTGCGTCTGCTCCGGCGCTCGCTGGCGGAGGACCCGCGGTGTTGGACCGAGATCGCCAACAACTTGAGGGGTGTGACGGAGGAGACCACCACTGGCGTTCACCGGCTCTACCAGATGCAAGAGCGCGGCGAGCTTCTGTTCCCGGCAATCAACGTTAACGACTCGGTGACAAAGTCGAAGTTCGACAACAAGTACGGGTGCCGGCACTCGCTGATCGACGGCATCAACCGCGCCACTGACGTGCTCATCGGGGGCAAGGTCGCGCTGGTCTGTGGCTACGGTGACGTCGGCAAGGGCTGCGCCGAGTCGTTGAGCGGCCAGGGAGCACGGGTGGTCGTGGCCGAGATCGACCCGATCTGCGCGCTTCAGGCGGCCATGGACGGCTACCAGGTCGCGACCGTCGACGACGTCGTCGAGACGGCGAACATCTTCGTCAGCGCCACCGGCAACAAGGCCGTCATCACAGCCGAGCACATGAGCCGGATGAAACACCAGGCGATCGTCGGCAACATCGGCCACTTCGACAACGAGATCGACATGGCCGGGTTGGCGAAGGTGCCGGGCGTCGAGCGTGTGAACATCAAGCCGCAGGTGGACAAGTGGGTCTTCCCCGACGGCCACGCCGTGATCGTCCTGGCCGAGGGCAGGCTCTTGAACCTCGGATGTGCCACGGGACATCCGAGCTTCGTGATGTCCAACTCCTTCACCAACCAGGTGATGGCGCAGATCGAGCTGTTCACCAAGCCGCAGGACTACGAGCCCAAGGTCTACGTGCTGCCGAAGCACCTCGACGAGAAGGTCGCCCGCCTGCACCTGGACGCCCTGCGTGTCCACCTCACGAAGCTGACCGAAGAGCAGGCCGAGTACATCGGCGTGCCGATGGAGGGCCCGTACAAGCCGGACTCGTACCGGTACTGAGCGGCTCGCCCGCGGGAGACCGCTCCCGGGCGGAACCCGAGCCATGGAACCCGGGCCGGGCTGTTCAGCCGCCCTGAAGGATCTTTGCGAAACTGGCCGCCGCGATATTGCGGCCCGTGACCACGACCACGAGCCGCCCGGCGATGTCGATCTTGCCGCTCAGCACCGCCGCGATCCCTGCTGCGCCTGAGCCCTCGGTCACCAGGCCGTGATGGGTGAACAGCCAGCGCATGGCGGAGTGGAGCTCTTCGTCGTCGACGGCGACGAGTTGTGCTCCGGCAACCAGACCAACAGTCACCGAGCCCGGTTCGAGGTTCCCAGCCAGTCCGTCCGCGATCGTGTCGCCTACTGGCACGTGCACGATGTGGCCGGCCGCGACCGCGGCGGAGATCGCGCGGGACTGGCTCGACTCGACCCCGGCGACGCGGACGCCCGGGCGCGAGCGTGCCCATAGCGCAAGTCCCGAGAGGAGGCCGCCCCCTCCGACGGGAGCGACGACGGTCAGCTCGCCGGGCGCCTGGGTGTCGAGCTCGCACCCGATCGTGGCCTGCCCGGCGATGACAAGCGGGTCGTTGTACGCGGAGACGTACGAGGCCCTGTCCGCGGCTGCGATTTCCAGTGCGTACTTTTCAGCTGCCTCATAGTCGGTGCCGTGCTCGACGAGCTCAACCGGGTAGTTGCGGAGCGCCGCGACCTTCGCGGCCGAGGAGCGCTCGGGTACGACGACGGTCGCCTGACGGCTGAGGCGTGCCGATGCCCACGCGACGCCGAGGCCGTGGTTGCCTGCGCTCGCGGTCACCACCCGCTGGCCTTGCGGCAAGGCGGCAATCCCGGAGAGCGCACCTCGCACCTTGAACGCACCGGTGGGCTGAAAGGTCTCGAGCTTGAGAAACCCATCGAGGGCGATCGGGCTAGACACGAGCGGTGTGGGCTCCAAGACCGAGCGCACGGTCTGCCAGGCCGACTCGATGTCCTCGAGCGTCGGGACGCGTACCGAGCGGACTGGCTCGGCACGCTTGTCAGGGGAGGTCATGGACGTGACGATAACGAGCGTCCGGGCCGGGACGGGGGAACGCCGCGGTCACACGCCGTCGTGGCCCTGGGCACCTCTCATTGACGCGTGAGCGCCTTGTAGCGGATGCGGTGCGGCTGGTCCGCGTCGCTGCCGAGGCGCCGGTGCCGCTCGGCTTCGTAGTCGCTGAAGTTGCCCTCGAAGAAACGCACGACGGACTCACCCTCAAACGCGAGCACGTGGGTGGAGATCCTGTCCAAGAACCACCGGTCGTGGCTGATCACGACCGCACACCCGGGAAAGCCGAGCAGGGCCTCCTCCAGGGCTCTGAGCGTGTCGACGTCGAGGTCGTTTGTCGGCTCGTCCAACAACAGTACGTTCCCGCCGCTTTTCAGGACCTTGGCGAGCTGCACCCGGTTGCGCTCGCCACCGGAGAGCTCACCGACTCTCTTCTGCTGGTCGCTGCCCCGGAAGCCGAAGCTCGATACGTAAGCACGGGCGTGCAGCTCGCGGTTGCCGACGATGATCCGCTCCATCCCTCCAGTGATTTCGTCGAAGACGCTCGCATTCGGGTCCAACGCATCGCGGGACTGCTCGACCCAGGCGAGCTCCACTGTCGAGCCGATCGACAGAGCCCCGGAGTCCGGCTTGTCCTCGCCCACGATCATGCGGAACAGTGTCGTCTTGCCGGCGCCGTTGGGCCCGATCACCCCGACGATGCCGCCCGGGGGGAGGAGGAACGAAAGCTCGTCGATCAACAAGTGGTCGCCGAACCCCTTCACGAGCCTGTCCGCGTCGACGACGCGGTCCCCGAGCCGGGGGCCAGGCGGGATGGTGATCTCGAGCTTGTCGGCACGGTTCCCGGCCGCCTCGGCTTCGGCGACCAGCTCGTTGTATGCGCTGATGCGGGCCTTGCCCTTGGCGTGGCGGGCCTTCGGCGCCATCCGGATCCACTCGAGCTCGCGGGCCAGCGAGTCGCGCCGAGAGCGATCACCCTTGTCCTCGGCCGCGAGTCGGCTCTGCTTCTGCTCGAGCCAGGAGGTGTAGTTGCCTTGCCAGGGGATCCCCGCTCCCCGGTCGAGCTCCAGGATCCAGCCGGCCACGTTGTCGAGAAAGTACCGGTCATGTGTGACCGCGACAACCGTGCCGTGGTACTCCTGCAGCGTGCGCTCGAGCCACGCCACCGACTCGGCGTCGAGGTGGTTGGTGGGCTCATCTAACAAGAGCAGGTCGGGCCTGGACAAGAGCAGGCGGCACAGGGCGACTCGCCGGCGTTCTCCTCCCGATAGTTTCGTCACGTCCATGTCGGGGGGCGGCAACCTCAGCGCGTCCATGGCTATCTCGAAGGTGCGTTCGAGGTCCCATGCGCCAGCCGCATCGATCTTGTTCTGCAGGTCGGCCTGTTCGGCTAGGAGGGCGTCCAGATCGGCATCCGGATCGCCGAAGGAGGTGCACACCTCACTGAACCGCTCGACGATGGCTTTCGTCTCGGCGATGCCGTCCGAGACGTTGCCGAGCACGTCCTTGGCCGGATCGAGGTGCGGCTCTTGAGGAAGAAACCCGACAGAAAAGCCCGGAGTCAGCCGCGCCTCGCCGGTGAAGCCGTCGTCCACGCCGGCCATGATTCTCAGCAAAGACGACTTGCCCGAGCCGTTCGCTCCGATGACGCCGATCTTCGCCCCGGGGAAGAACGACAGGTTGATGCCTCGCAGCACCTCACGATCTGGTGGGTAAGAGCGCCGGAGGTTGCGCATCGTGTAGATGAACTGGGCTGGCATGCCCTCCAGTGTGGCTCGGACCGGTGAGTGCAGGCTTAGCGGGTCTCGAGGGGGCTCGCCTGCAGCGGTAGGGGCGGGCTCGTCTGCGGCCACGCTCAGGCAGCTGCACGTGCGATCACCCTTGTGGCCAATCGACCTCGACGCGGGCTGCACCTCGGGGTGCTTGCGCAAGAAGGCGGCGTCAAACGGACAGAACGGCACGACAC
Organism: uncultured Acidimicrobiaceae bacterium; assembly: GCA_963727645.1. Taxonomy (GTDB): domain Bacteria; phylum Actinomycetota; class Acidimicrobiia; order Acidimicrobiales; family Bog-793; genus Fen-455. The sequence goes on along the minus strand of CAVSHA010000014.1, from coordinate 12,165 downwards.
AGAGACCGTGTGAGACGCCCGCTCGACGGCGCCCTCGACGAGCTGTCCGCCGAGCCCGTTCAACATCTCACCGCCTGTGACAGCGCCTGTCGCTCGCCATCAGAACGCGCTCTTGGTCCGGCGCATCGAGGTGGCGGACTTTGTGCTTGCGGCAGAGCGAGCTCGCTTGGCGGGGACCTCATGGTCGTGCACATGAGCCTCGCCGAGATGCTCCTGTTCGCAATTCTCGTGTGGTGTGTGAGAGTGCCGGAGCGCCGCATGATCGTGCTTGTGCGTTTCGCGCACCTCTGGCCCCCTGTTCTCTTTACGGCCCCGAACCTGGCGCTGTGGCGAGCAGTTCCTGATCGCGTTCGTGACGCCGCCCTAGGGACGCCACCGAAGTCCGCGGGCCGCGCTTGCGAGGTGCCCGCGCCCTCGCGTCACTCCGAGTGCAGCAACAGCGCGGTCGGAGTGCGTGCAGCCAGACGGCCAGGCACGGCGGCCACAACGTTGGCGAGGACGAGCGCGCCGAGGGCGATGAGGGTCACCGAGACCACGGGCACGCTCGGGTTGGGCACCGCGTGGATGCTGCGGGCGAACAGGTCCCAGAGCCAGCGCCCGAGCGCGATCCCTAGCGGCACACCGACGACGGTCCCGATCGCGACGGCGATCGTCGACTGCCAGGCCACGGCGGCAGCCAGCTGGGGCCCGGTGAACCCGAGCGTCTTCAGCAGGGCGAGATCGCGCCGCCGCCGGCGCACCGAGGCGAGCAAGGTGAGTGCCAGGGCGGCGACGGCGCCTGCGGCAAGGCCCGCCCCCAGAACGAGAGGCGTGTCGCCGAGCGAGCGGTAGTTCACTATCTCGGCCGGGCGGAGCACCCCCGTCACCGTGACACCGAAGTTGGCATTGTTGGTGGTGGCTGTGGCGATCTCGTCGAGCGACCTCAGCTCCACCGAACGGCTGAAGCCGCTGCGAAGGCGCACCAGTATCGCGTTCGGGCCTGGGATCGGGTCGTCGAACGGGTTGCGGTCGACGGCCGGTATGAGGCCGTAGGAGAGGAGTGCTCCCGTGCCCATCTCCAGGTGTTCGCCGATGTTGGAACCAATGGTTGGCATGGCGGCGGTGCCTACCACGCGTAGCGGGACGGTCGAGGTGCCGCTGCTCAGGTCCACAATGGCGCCCAGTTGTTTGTGGAGCTGCGACAGGGTGACGGCGCCGAGTACCACCTGACCGGTGCCCTCCAGCCCGTGGCCCGAAAGCAGCGGCGGGGCCACGGTGGCGTTCGGGCTCTCGCCGAGCACGGGCACATTCTGGCCGTCGATCTGCAGGAGCCCGGTGTATATCCCCGACCATTGGGCTATGTAACGGTCGTGCTCCAACAGGGTCGTCACCTGCTGTTGGGGAATGTCGCCACTGGAGGCCAGCATGTAGTCCCAGTTCCAGCCGTAAAGAGCGGGGTGGGAGACCAGCGAGTCGAGGCTCGCGCCGAAGGTGACCGTGGCGACCAGCACCAACACCGCCATGGCGGCGCCGAGGATGGCGGAGCGGACCGGCACAGAGCTACGGCCGCTACCCGACTCGAGAGCGAAGCGCACCCCCGTGAGCGCGGGGGCGGGCAGACCCGCAGCCTCGGCAACGCCGACCAGGCTCGAGCGCTGCTCGAGGGTACGACGGCCCCGCGGAGCGCTCCGGTGCGGTGCGGCCCTGTAGCTGACCACCCCTGCGATCGCGCCCAGCACGACGACGAGGACCGCGACTCCGAGGCCGAGCACCGTCCAGTCGAAGGAGACTCCCGGATACGGGTAGACCGGGCGCACCGGCCCGAGCGGCGCGAGCGGCGAGAGCCCCACCGCCACGACAGCTGCGAGCAACGCTCCGAGCACCACCGCGCCTCCGATGCCGATGAGCCCGTCGGTGGACGTCATGGTCGACCCTGCGCCAATGGCGCGCAGCACTTCACGGTCCTCGGCACCGAGGCGAAGTTGGCGGCTTGTCACTTGGCCGGCGAGGAGCAGCGCGGCGAGGGCGACTATGGCGCCGAAGACTGCGAGGGCGAGGGCCTCAGGCTTGATCGCGCTCTGCGCCTTGTCCAAGACGCCGGTCTGGGCATCGGAGAAGGCAGGGAATCCCTTGGGAAGAACACCGGCGATCTCGGTTGCGACAGCGGAGATGTCCCGCGCGCCCCCGCTCACCCGGACGCCGCTTTCGGTGTAGTTGACACAGCAGTGCAAGAGCTGGTCGGTGAGTGCCGGGGTGAACAGGTTGTTGGGCGCGCCGGACGCGTCCACGTCGTCTTCGACGATCGTGCTGTTGAACAGGACGATCCCGACCACCTTCTCGTCTATGACCCGCTGGGGCTTGACACTCGCCGTACCGAAACCGGACAGCTGCGTCTGGGCGTTGGTGTAGATGCCCACCGGGAGCACGCTGCCCACGTGCACGCTGAGGGCCGCAGCTCCCGCGGGGCTCAACATGAGATCGTCCACCCGGTTGGGGTCGGCCATCCGGCCCTTGATCACTGTGACCTTGTCCTGATCGAAGTACATCCCGTCCACGCTGCCGTACCCGTTGCCGGCTGCCGGCGAATAGAAGTTGGGGGTGACGAGAGGGCGGCCGTCTTGCTGCAACGGCAGGAAGTCGATTCCGGACTGGCTTTCCACCTGGGTGACATGCGGCAGGCGCGAGATAGCCTTGACCATTGCAGCGCTATAGCCCGAGTAGCTTCCGATCGAGGGATTGAGGACTGCGGTCGCGCCGACCAGGTCCGACGGCTTGGTGCTGGCCCAGAACACCGGGAACGAAGACGCTGTGCGCCGGGCCGCGGCGATCGAGGCCATCGCCAGACCGCCGACTAGGCCCAATAACAGGACGACCGAGAGATAGCCGGTCCAGCGGTGCTTGAACGTGGCCCGAAAGCGGTACCAGGCCAGCCTGATCTCAGGCCGCTCGATCATCCCTAATCGTTCCACTCAGACCTTTCTCGCAGAGATGAGGTCGTGTCGCCAGCAGGCCAGCACCCCCATGGGCCTAGGTAGTGGCCGCAACCTGCCTCATGGCCGGCTCCGTCTCCGTCTTCGTCTCCCCCGGCCGGTCCCGGGGGTCACGCGTCGGGTGGTGCAAGTACAGGACTAATCTGAGAGGAATTCGCGGGCGTAGTTCAGCGGCAGAACATCAGCTTCCCAAGCTGAGAACGCGAGTTCGATTCTCGTCGCCCGCTCTAGAGGAACTACCAGACCAGTCGGGATTTATATCCCGGCTGGTTCCGCGTCTGGGGTACTGTCCGAGCCTTCCATCGCGCGTCCATCGCGCGGGTGGATGCGAGTCACCGGTGCGAGCTCCGCCAGTGCATCAGCAAGCGCCCGGTCGCGGTCCTCGGTGGCGTGCTGGTAGCGCAACGCAGCGGCAGGACTCGCGTGGCCGCCACGGCGCATCAGTTCGGCGACGCTCGCGCCGGTGGCTGCGGCCCAAGTGAGTCCGGAATGCCGAAGGTCGTGCAAGCGGAGATCGGGGCGGCCGATGCGGAGCCGGGCCTTATCCCATCCGATCCCGAGCGCGCGCGAGGTCACTGAGAGCACCAGCGCAGCAGGCTCCGGAGCGACATAGTGAGCGAGGTGGTCCTCGAGTACCGGGAGTATGTTCCCCGGGATCGCAACCGTCCGGCGACCCGCGTCGGTCTTCGGTTCCTTCTCCACCGTCTTGCCTGCCATCGTCGTCGTCCGAGTGACGACTATCGAGACGGCGCCCCGCAGTATGTCTATGTCTCGCCGGCGCAGCCCGAGTAGCTCACCACGGCGGAGCTGGCACCAGGCGGCGAGCAGCACCGCGACCCGGAGGTGTTCGGGCATGGCCTCGGCCAGTGCCTCGACCTCGGCGGTGCTCACGACGGGGCGCTCGGGCGCCTTCTCCACGGCAGCGCCCTTCACCTGGCAGGGATTCCGCGCGATCACCTCGTCGGTGAGCGCGGTGCGCAGGATCGACGAGAGGAGCCGGTACGCCTTCGCCGCGGTTGTCGGGCGATCTACAGCAAGCCCAGCGTGCCAGGCGCGCACTGCCGAAGGGGAGAGATCGGCAAGGGCCATGTCACCGAAGGTAGGCAGGATGTGCCGGTCGAGGAGCCAGCCATAAAGTTCGCGGGTCCGCACCGCAAGGTCGGGGCGATGCGCGAGCCACTGGCCGGCGTACTCCTTCAGCGTGACGCGGGCTCGCCTCGGGTCCACCACGACACCGCGCAGTTTGTCGGCCTCCGTCGTGTTCGCGTAGACGTCGGCATCCTTGCGGCGCTTGAAGGTTCGGGTGACCACCCGGCCGGCGATGCGGGTCCGCACGTCGTAGCGGTTCTCACCGGTTGCGGTAGTGCGCTTGATGAGTTGGGCCACTTTCCTCCCCTACAGTCCAACCGCGCCGGCGACGTTCTCACGAAAGAGTGAGCCCTCGCGGATGTACCGGCGAAGCATCGCCGTGCCCCTGTAGCCCGTCTGCTCGGCGATGACGGGCTCCGGGACGCCGGCAGTAGCAGCCGAGGTCGCAAGGCCGGCCCTCAGCGAGTGACCTGCTGCGTGTTCGGGGTCGAGCCCGGTCCGCGCAGTGTGGCGCTTCGACACGAGCACCACCGTCTGCGCGGTGACACGTGTTGCGCCGATGTGGCCATGACGGTTCACGGGGTCGCAACGTCCTGGCGCCGATAAGTGCGTCGCAGTGGTCGCCCATCGCGCTCCATGTTCCTAGTTCGTCCGTTCTCCTGCCATTGACTGACATCATGCCAGCTGGCTGTAATTCGCCGTCTCCCGAAGGTAGGTCGCGCAAGGAGCAGGCTCCGATTGAGAGAAGATCCACCGTTACGCTGCCCGGATCGTCGGTGACGGGCACTGGCGGCTCGGTTTGGGAAGGTTCCTGGACCGAACTTCGGTGAACTACAGCGGTGTCTTACGGCAATTCAGAGCCTTGTCCACATGCCGGCGAACGCTCACGAATGGCGACGTCCGCGGGATATTCGCGAAATGCATGGTCCGCTGACCAGTGATCGCGGCCACCCTGTCGTATTCGGCATTGGAGGAACGCCAACAAGCAACAACCGGAACGGCTGGCATGATCAACTCACGAGTTCGAGATCCGGATCCGGGGTCAGATCCACAGTCGTTTCAACGTCGATCCACCCGAGAAGCGCAAGACCACGTACCGCCGACGCAATCTCGTCAGACTCGAGCGGAGGTCTACGCCGCAGTTTCCACCGCACTACTTCTTCTACAACTTCGCGCTCGGTTGGGCGAGTTAGGTTCTTGCGCCGATTACGTTCGAACAGCTCAGAGGCGACGAGATGCGCAGAAGCGAGCACTTCGAGCGCGACACGTGTCGGCGCGAAGGAGCAAATCAGCGACTCGTTCGATTGCCGGGCGCCACTCCTCAAGCTCGCCTTTATAGCGCTCTACGGCATCTCGGTACGTCGGGCCAGTGCGGACCTCAAACATCCGGCCAAGTCGTGACTCAGTCACTAGGCCATTGTTGACTAGCCGCGTTTCCAGCCGCTTAAGGTCGTTAGCGAATGGTCCATAGCTGCCCCGCCGGTAATCGAGTCCCGTGGGAATGGATGCCTGGGTGGCGAAATATGCAACCTTCTGGAAGGTCGTACGCCCGACCGGCCAGTGATAGGGCTCTCTCTCCACCAGTCGCAGAATGACGGCGATCGCGACGGCCGCCACCGACAGTCGTGCCGGTACAGCGGCCGCTGGAAAATCCGTGCCTGGAAGATCGGCGCCATCGGTGGTGAGGAAGTCGGGCGTGAGTTCGGCGTCCGGCGTGTCGAACGGCGCGTACAGCTCAACGTCGATGTCGAGGTCGGCGAGTCGTCGATAAAGAGTACGCCCGACAACTCGCCAGTCGAGTTGGCCCTCTCCGCACCCGAGCGGAGGAACGGCAAGAGACTCGATGCCCCAGCCTTGGTAGTTGGTCGCGAGGTAGTCCAAACCCGCAGTGATGTCTGCGAGCCGAGCGACTGAGCGCCAGTGATCTTTCGTCGGGAAGTTGAGCACCCAGGGAGGGAGGAGCGAACGGTACAGGTAGGGCTCGCCGAGCTTCACCTCCCTCGCGTCGCATCGACACCGCGTAGTCCGCGTACATCTCTGGGAAACGCTTCTTGAAGCCAAGCGCGATTCCCTTGCCCATGACGCCGACACAGTTGACAGTATTGACAAGTGTCTGTGCGTTCGACTTGAACAAGTCACCTTTGACCACCGTGATCATCGAGTCTCGCACCTCTCCTCACTTGAAGAACTTGTACAGATCGAGTGTGACGGGCAGCCCCTGGATGACGGCTGCCACGCTTTGACGGGCAGTGGTGCTACCCACGTATACGCCGATGATGCAGCTTGGCTCCACCGAGTCCGGGACGAGCACTTCGGCACACATGGCCGACCTGTGACGCCACTCGGTGATCTGGTCACCGGGGTGGAGCCAGGACTGAGCGAAGACAGTGGTGTGATCGATGAGCGCAAGTCCCACTGGAGCATTTGCAAAACGAACGTAGTCGCTGGCTGCGTTCTGATCGGCGATGGCCACGTCTTCTAGGTCCAGCACGTCGGTTGTCACCCGAACTACACAGACCTCGTGGATCGACGTGTCGTGGAGAACCTTCGAGAGCATCACGTTTCGCAGCGTTGATGTAAAGGTTCGCATAGTCATGAAGCGGGCGTCCGCCCGGCACTCGCTTCTTCGACCGCCGGTCCTGGATTGCTTCCATGGCGACCGACCGATGCGAAACACGTGCTGCTAGTCGATGCGACAGCAGCCCCCGCCGATGCATTGACGGGAGGTTCTCGATCGCCGTGATGTAGTGCAGCTCCGTGAGCTGGCTTCGATCCATTGCAGGTCGACTCAGACCGACGGGCCAACGGTGAAGGCAGCAGCGGTGCCCCGCGCCGCACCGATGTCGCCAGCGGCGACACCGTCGAGTCGGTGGCGTCCGGCGAGAGAACGTGTGCGCGTTCGTAGCCACTGGCCAACCGCCCGAGGGGTCATAGAGTCGTCGAGCAATGGGACGATTCGCCGGATTGTCTGAGGTCGTGGACGGAGCGGAGCGTTGTGAGCTTTCCGGCGCAGCGCAGCCGGCTATCCCTATATCGGGTGGTAGGCGCCGCCCAAGGTTGGAGCGTCAACACGGCTTTCACCTCTTCCTCTTCCTCCATCCCTCGATGGTAGGTCCGCCAGCGGTTCGGGACCATGGTGAACGGGGCACCCGTCTGATCAGCCAGTTCGCCCACGTCGACACGTGCGGCGTCCGCTTCCCACGCCGGTAGTCGGAAGCGGACGCCTTACAACACCCGGCCGCCTCCATGACCTCGGCTAGGGGCATGTTCCCGAGCCGCGCCCGCCGGAACAGCTCCGGGTCGTAGACGGGCCGGGATTCGCCGCTTCCCACTCTGAGAGCCTTCGCTTCCGAGCCGCGATCGCGGCGCCACGCCGGCCCCTGATCTCGGGCGTCGAGGCAGGGTCGGCGTCGATGCGCGCCTCGCAGCGGACGTGGCGCGGATTTGTCACAGTTTGTCCACAGTCGGGACAGGTCCACGATGGGCGAGCACTGGTGGCAGCTGGCTTCTGAAGCGCTGTCGATGACGCCGCTGCATACCGGGCCGATGTCTTGCGCGCTTTGACCATTGCTTGCGCCGCACGCGTGCGCACTCGTGTGAGCGGGGTGGCAGCCGAGTAGGTGCCTGCCGTCGCCTTGCCGAAGACATGGGTTACATGCTCGGCGATCGGACCCAGCCACTTGACCCACTGCGGCATCGTCTCGGCCAGCTCGTGCGTGAGTGGCGAACGCAGCCTGACCTGACCATCGGAAGTCTCCGTGAGCTCGACTTTGCGGAAGGTAGATCCGGCAGATTTCGGTGGACTACTACGACCTATCGCAGCAGGTCAGAAGGTTATCCACACGCTGGCGAACTACCCCGCACAGCGGCGGCCGCGCGATCGACGCGCGATGGAATTGGTGATTGACTTGCCGCGCTTGTGGGTAGCGACTGGTTCGCGAGCCGCGCCTAGGAGATGACAGACTGCGCGCGGCACGAAGTGCGTGTCCAGGCCGCTCTCTTGCGGGTCCCGGCGGATTTGCCTCACTCGATTCGCGAACCACTTCGCGCCGAAGAGCTAATCATTGTCTTACGGCAATCGGTGGCGGCTGAGACGAGGCGGCCTTGGCGAACCTCGGCGAATACAACTCCGACAAGTACAAGGTTGATGTTTACAAACTCTGCCTTGTACTCTTATTCCCGTGAGCCAAGCGCTAGCGCGACCAGCCGACCTGTTTGACCGGGCGCGGGAGTGGGACGAGCTGTCCGACTTCATCTCCGACACGGCACCGGGACTGCGCATCGCGATCGTCTACGGCCGGCGGAGGCAGGGCAAGTCGTACCCGCTGCGTCGCCTCGCCGCTGCAGCCCACGGCTTCTACTATCAAGCGCTCGAGCACGAGCCGGCCCAGGCGCTCGCTGAGCTCGGTGAGCGCCTGGGCGCCCACCTCAGCGTCGGTCGCCTCGCCCTCGCCAACTGGGACGAGGCCGTCGAGAGTCTCGGTCGCCTCGCGCCTCGGACAAGCGGGGCGCTCGGCACGACCATGTTGGGCGCCACGCCTTTGGGTGGGGGCAGCTCCGTCATCGGCCCAGCCGTAGCGGTCATCGACGAGTTCCCCTACCTCCTCGAGAAGACCCCCGAGCTGCCTTCGCTCCTCCAGCGTGCTGTCGACAGTTCCCAGGAGCGCGGGTGGCCCGCGGTCCGCCTCGTCCTGTGCGGCTCGGCGATCTCGGTGATGGCAGAACTCCTCGAGGGCCCCCTCCGTGGCCGCATCCAGGCCGACCTCCTCATGCGCCCCTTCGACTACCTCGAGGCCGCGCACTTCTGGGGCATCACCGACCCGCACCTCGCCTTCCGCCTCGACGCCATCCTCGGCGGGACCCCGGGCTACCGCGAGCTTGTGCGGCGCACGCCCTCCTCGATGGACGACTTCGACGCCTGGGTCGTCGACGAGGTCCTCTCTCCTGCCTCCGCCCTGTTCCGTGAGGACGAGTGGCTCCTCGGCGAGCAGCGTGGCCTGGAGAACCGGGGCCTCTACCTCTCCGTGCTCTCGACCGTCGCCGGCGGCGCCACCTCCGAGTCGGCGATCGCCTCGGCACTGGGCCGCTCCCAGCAGAGCGTGTTGCACCCCCTCGGCGCACTCGTGCGCGCGGGCTTCCTGGACAAGGACGACGACGTGCTCCGGAAGCGGCGGCCCACCTATCGGGTAGCCGATCCGATCATCCGCTTCCACCAAGTCGTACGCCACCCCCGGGCGGCGATGTACGAGGACCGTCGTGGCGCCGAGGCATGGGCGGACTCCCAGCAGAGTTTCGGGTCCCTCGTCCTCGGCCCCCACTTCGAGCAGCTCGCCCGCCACCACGTCCGCTCCGTCGGCTCGGACCTCCTCGGTCAGCCCGTCGTCACCGTCGGCACCACCGTCGTGAACGACGCCCAGCAGCGGGCTGCGCATGAGGTCGACGTCGTGGCGCTCGGCCCGGGCAGCGGCCCGAGGCGCCGGGTGGTCGAGGCGATCGGCGAAGCGAAGCTGCGCGAGCTCGGCGTCAGCGACCTGAGGCGGTTGGAGCGAATCCGCGGACTGCTGTCGGGCGCCCCCGGTGCCCAGTTCATCCTCGTGTCGGAGCTGGGTTTCGCCGAGGACCTGAAGACTGAAGCGGCGGCCCGCCTCGACGTCCACCTCATCAGCCTCGAGGAGATCTACTCGAGCTGAGCTCTCGCCTCCAGGACACGGACCAGAACTTGAGGATCCCGCCGGCGACCTACCAGTTGGTGATGTCGTCAACCTGCCCGGGCTGCGCTCTATCGAGTCCTCGGTCTCCAGAGCACCTATCAGCGCTTCGGGAAGACCGAAGAGGTGCGACCCGGCTGCTGACAACCCGATCATGAGCCGCGTCTCCGACCGGGCCCTTCCACTCACAGGGCTGTGACCAGGGCCTGTGAGTGTTGCTGTGAGTAGTCCTGTGAGTGTTGCTGTGAGCTGCCGGAGCGTGCAGACCCTTCCGCGGCGTGCCGCGAGCTCGTCTGTGAGCACTGCTGTGAGTAGTCCTGTGAGTGTTGCTGTGAGTCGGTCAGCGCACCATTGCGCCATGATTCGACTCCGCTCCACCCATAACGATCATCCGACGTCGGTGTCACCGCGAACGACCCGGCACCCCTCCACCATCGAGGCCGCCCGCGCCCGCCACAACCTTGACGACGTGGCTCGGCTGGCCTCCCATGGCCACTTCGACCGCTCCCCCTCTTTGCGGCTGCATCTCGACGACGGCATCCGGCACTACTTGGGCTGCGGCCAGGCGGGGTGGCATCGTCGAGTGGGTGTGCAAGGGCGAAGATGTGGGATGGCGTCAGGCGATCCGCATCCTCGACTCGGGCCGCGTGCTCGACGCGCGCGTGGGCCGCACCCGCATCGTCGCCCTCGCGCAGCAGGGACTCTTCTTCAAGCCGACTCCCGGCGGGAAGGTACTTCGCGACTCACGCGGCGGCTGTCGAGATGACCCGTGACCCAGTCCGTCTGGTGACTGCTGACGGGCCAGCACTGTGACTGTCCGGGAGGAGGCCCTCATGAACGAGTCCTGCATCACCGACGACCAACTGCTCGTGACGCCCGAAGAGGCCGCCCGCCGGCTGTCGGTCGGACGAACGACCATCTACGAGCTGATGGCCAGTGGTGAGCTCCAGTCGGTCAACATCGGCCGCTGCAGGCGTGTGCCGGTGAGCTCGCTGTCGTTGTTCGTCAACAGGTTGATCGGCGACGCCGTCGTTGGACAATCGCGCTCCGTTGCATCAATAGAACCAGCGCCGGGCATCCGAAACAGTCTGGCGTAGCCTGACGAAGCGCCTCCCATTCAGCCAAGTGCGAAGGCTGAAGGTGTTGCCCGCACGAGGTGTTTGGCCAGGCGATGGCCGCAGTGGGAACGATCAATCAGGCCATTGGCTTCCAGCATGATCAGCCAGACAGTCTGGCGGTCCCAATCGGCTCCGTCATCGAGGAGCCCGACAAGTGAATCAACGACTCCCGGACAAGCTCGCCGAGATCGTCACGAACCTTGCAAAGGGCACGTCGTTCTCGATCACGGTCGGGACCAGCGTTACGGTGACAGTCAACTTCCCGCCGATCGGTCACGAGTAGCGACCGGCCGCTGGGCCAGCCCGCCGTGCTCGCCGAGTCGAAGATCTACAGCCGCGGCGTAGCGTCTTGGTCGTGGCGCAGATTGTCTATCGAGTCAGCGGCAGGGATGGTGACCGTCGTGTCACCAAGGCCTTCCGCAACACCGACCAGGGGCGTCAGGCTGCGTTGGCCTTCAAGCGGGAGCTGTCGGATTCTCGTACCCGTTACGACGTCCGCACCCGGATCGGTGGCCGTGTGGTCACGCGCACGTTTGCGAGCAAGAAGGAGGCGGACGCCTATGCCGCCACGACCGAGGCTGACCGGCTCCGCGGGGTGATGTTCGATCCAGGCCGTGGCCGCGTAACGGTGAGAGAGTTGGGCGCTGAGTGGCTGGCTTCCAACCCGGCAAAGCGCGCCGAGCACGCGGGCCACTGATGAGTATCACCTCAGGACCCATATCTTTCCTGCGCTTGGCGATCGTCGAATCGACTCGGTCGTGCAGACCGACGTTCAGTCGTTGGTCAATCACCTTTCCGCACGTTTGGCACCGAGGACGGTGAGGCGCGCGCACGGCGTCCTCAGGTCGCTCTGCGCGTACGCGGAAATGACCGACCGAATAGGACGCAGTCCGTGTCGGAACGTGAAGCTCCCTCGGGTCCAGCCACTCGAACGATCCATGCCTCTTTCTGAGGATCTTGCTCGTCTGGTAGCGGCGATGGACGAGAACAACCGGCCCATGGTCTACCTCGGGGCTGTGCTGGGCCTGCGGTTCTCGGAGGTCGCCGGACTGCGTGTCGGACGTATGGATTTAGGCAGCGGTTCGGTGTCGGTCAACGAGACCATCACCCGAGATTCCCAGGGGCGCCCGGTATTCGATGCACCGAAGTCGGCTGCCTCTCGCCGAACCATTGCGTTGCCAGCGCCATTGCGGGAACTGTTGGGGGACCACCTCCGCCGGAGGGGCTTGACCGAGGCCGATAGCGACGCGCTCGTGTTCGTCTCGCCCGAAGGAGGACCCC
>CAVSHA010000013.1:0-20491 GCA_963727645.1 uncultured Acidimicrobiaceae bacterium | reverse complement strand
AATAGGCGACAGTTGTTTCCCGCGCTCTTCAGGGTCCGCTACGCCCAGGATCACCTCGATTACTGTCGGGCGAACGTCGCCGAGAGCCAGCCGAGCCACCAGCCCGCGCACGTCAACTGGAGCGTGCGCTGCTTACTCTTCTCGGCTCCGGCAGCGATCGCCAGAACAGTGAGTCAGACCAGCATGCATCCGAGGCTGTACGCCTTGTGACTTCCGCGCCCCGCGTGCACTTGGACATAAGGCTTCACAGACGGAAAGTTCGGCTCACTCGTCGCTATAGGCACTCTCTGTTCATCGGCTCTGCGAGACTGGGATGCGATACGCACCGAGGAGCCATGACCCACGCACAACATCTCCATCGACGTTCCGTCGACACGATCGGCCAACCCCGGCCAGCCGCCCGGGCCGCTGGAATGCTCACCGGCGTTGCTGTCGGAATCTTCGTCGTTGGGCTCCTCGTGGGGTTCCTGGTCGTCGGTCGACACGGTGGAGGCCCGATACAGGGCTGGGACAACACCGTCGAAAGCTGGTTCCCCAAGCACCGCGGGCCGCTCGTCGGTGTCGCGAAATTCGTCGCGACTTATCTGGACGCAGGTCCCTTGGCCGTCATCTGCGTGGTACTAAGCGCCATTCTCGCCTTCATGTTGTGCTCCATCCGGGCGCTCGTCCCCATCGTCGCGTATCTCGGGGCGAGCTGCAGGTCCTTGCCATCCGCGAGGTCATCCTGAGGCACCGGCCTCTGACCGCCAACTACCCCGCACCAGGCGCCATCAAGGGCGTGCACGAAACCAGCTACTCGTTCCCCTCCGGCCACTGTGTCGCCGTGTCTGTCGTGCTCTTCGCCATGCTCGGCACCATTGCGTTGACCTACCGGATCGGGTGGCCCTGGCTCATCGCACTCCTGGGCTCGCTCTTGGTCAGCGACACCCGCCTCGTACTCGGTGTGCACTGGTTCAGTGATGTCACCTTCGGCCTGCTGTTCGGGATGACCTGGGGTGTCATCGTGGCCATCGTTGCCTGCCAACTCGAATGGGCGGACGTCCTCGCCATCATCCGGCCGGACCCGAAGCGACCCGTCAGCCGCCAAGCAAGCGGCTGAATCGGCCCCGGCCACCGTGCTTGGCCTCGCGGCCATCGTGGAGGCCGCGTCACGTTGAGCATCCGCAGGCGAGGCTCCCACGCGTCGCCTCCTCCCTGGCTCCGCGACGTTCTCGCTGTCTCTCTCCGGTGTGAGGGGTTTGCCTCCGAAGTGGAACGGCCCGATCGATGACGGCGAGTAAGTCGGCATCTGACAGGTGTAAGCAACTGGTCGTGGTCGAGACGTTGGAATGGTAATTAGGCGCTGGACGACATAGATCTTCTCGCCCCGACGCACGAGCCTTGGGGGGCATAGCTGTGTCTTCACCGGTGGGGAATGTCGACCGGCCACGCCCGCGGAGATCCCTGCCTCCACGACGAGGTTGTACAGCGCGTGAGCGCCGTAGTGGCCGCGGAGTCTCCGGTGGCCCTTGTGATTGGTGAAGAAGAATGGGGAAGCTACCGTGCCAGTCCTAGCCTCCGGAACGAATGTTCTGGTGGTTCGGGGCTTAAACTTGGATGACGCAGATTCGCGTAGACCAAGTTTTGGGGGGACTGGAAGATGGCGGCGAGTAACCAGGTCGGGCTTCTTGCTCGCCAAAGGGCGGATTTCAGCGACGGGTTGTTCTCGGCGGTCCGCCGGCTGCGGTGGTCTGCAGAGCGTCTCGAAGCTGACCGTGAGCGTCGACTGCGAGAGTTGCTGGCCTGGTCGGCGGCGCGGTCGCCGTTCCACAGCGAACGCCTCGTCAATGTCGACATCAGCCGGTTCACCGAAGCCGACCTGACGTCACTGCCGATCATGACGAAGGCTGATCTGATGGACAACTTCGACCAGGTGATCACCGTGCCGGCGCTCACCCGCGAGGTCGTCACCGCCCACGTGGACAGCCTGACGGGGGACGACTATCTCCTTGATCAGTACCGCGTCGTCGCCACCAGTGGCTCGACCGGTGCCCGGGGGCTGATCGTCTACGGGTGGGAGGACTGGACGACCTTTGTGCTCCTCGCGAGCCGCTGGCAAGTCCGAAACGAGGACAACCTGCCGCCCGATGCCCCAATTGGCTCGCTGTTCGCGTCCAATACGAGACACGTGTCAGGAGCGCTCCATGCGTTCTTCCGGGAGACCTCTGCCCAGGCGCCTCCGCTGACTCATCTCCCAGCCTCGTTATCGCTGCCGGAGATCGTGGCAGGTCTCAACTCAGCTCAGCCACTGGTACTGCAGGGTTACCCCAGCGCCATGCACCTTCTTGTCCGCGAGGCCAAAGCCGGTCGTCTCAAGATCAGCCCGAAGCGGGTCTCCACTTGTGGGGAGCAGTGCACCGACGAGGTGCGGGCAGCTGTCGCAGACGCGTGGGGAGTCGAGATCTACGACTTCTGGGGGTGCTCGGAGGGGGTATATGCCTTTCCGTGCGAGGTAGGTGACGGCATGCACCTCCCCGATGACCTCGCCATCATCGAACCGGTCGATCGGTACGGAAAGGTGGTACCCGCCGGCCAGCCGGCGGACAAGATCCTTCTTACCAATCTCTACAACCGGACCCAGCCGCTGATTCGTTATGAGATCACCGACGCCATGACCGTCCTTGCGGGAATCTGTGAGTGCGGGTGCGCGCACCGGCGGATCACCGACTTGGTAGGCCGAGCTAATGGAGTCTTCGTTTACGAAAGCGGCGTGGCGGTCCACTGGCTCGGCATGGAGACATTGCTTTTGAGCGACCCTAATGTCGTCGAGTTCCGTCTAGTGCAGACATCACGCGGAACGGATGCTTCCATTGCCACCCAGGGTGAGTGCAACATCGAGGCCCTTCGACGTCGTCTCGTCGACCTCTTTGCGAGATCCGGGCTTGCGGACCCGCAGGTCACAATCCGAGAAGTGGATGCGTTGGACCGCCTGTGGTCGGGAAAGGTGAGCCAGTTTCTCCCTTTGCGTCGGCCTTGACACGGCCCACGGCAATGGCGCCTTTCACAACGTGGCCTCCCACTGGGGAAACGAGTCTCGGGTTCCTGCTGCGGTGATCTGCCTCTTCGTGTTGATCTGGGGACCGTGAGGTAGCAGACCATCCGCCACTGGGGTCAGGGGCCCCGACATCGTTGGTGTTGTTGGAGGCCTCAACACACTGCGCCTTCCACTTGTTGCTGCTCGTCGAAGAGACTGGGTTGCGGTCGTTCCACCTTGATTCTCAAGCCCTTTCTCCTTCCAGCACGCACGTGGACGGCCTCGAGCTCTCCGCGCTTTACACGCTGCAACACCGTCTGGCGGCTGACGCCGAGCGCCCGGGTGGCTTCGAGCATGGCCAACCAGCCGGGTGGTGCCTCCTCGACGAAGCGGGAGCGGAGGTCGTCTGTGACGCGGATGCGCCACGGTGCCCCGGGGGTGAGCTGCTCACCGGCGATGAAGCCGTCCCCAAGCCAGCGGTGCACCGTGGATGGCACGACGCCGAGGATCTTTGCCGCCTCGGCGATCGTCACGAGCTCGCCCTTCTTCTCGTCGAGGGACGAGTCGTGGCGGGCGATCTTCCACGAGGTGCGCAGGCTGGAGACGCGACCGCGGGTGAAGCGCTCGCCTGTTGCGGTGCGCCGTCCCTGGCGGTTCAAGATGCCCGCGATCGTCGCGTCGTCGTAGTGGACAGCGAGCCTGCGCATGAGATCGACCGTGTCCTCGTCAGTGCGGATCGGTGGGGAGTAGGCACGGGGGAGATCGACGACAAGCTCGGTGGTGGCACCGCCCCGCCACCTGAGCACGAGCACGGCTCGGTGCTCCTCGCGTTCCACCTCGACGACGACCTCTTCGACCAGAGTCCGCAACAGCTCCTTGCGGTCCTTGTCGGTGGTGCTCGGAGCGGACCACACCCGGCCCACATCGAGCGAGAGGCGCGAGATGGCTGCTATTTCCTCTGGCCCGAGCACCTTTGGGCGAGCGGCCTCACGCCGGACGAGCTCGGCTTCGGCGTCACGAAGAGCAAGGAGCGCCCGCTCCCACTCGGCCTCGAGCCCTCGAGCAACGAGGCGGTTGTCCGGGTCGACGGCGAGATAGCGCCGTTCGGCTCTGCTCGCCTGGAAACGGTGCCGTTCGACCTCTTTGCGCCATTGCGCCAAGGCGGCGTCGCGGTCGTCCTCGAGCGCTTGTGCCGCAACGAGCGAGGCCTCGATGCCCGCCGGGGCGATAGCCGAGAGGAACGCTGTCTGAATGGCTTGGTCGATCTGGACCCCGCCGACCGACAGGTGCGTCACGCCCCGCCCCGAGACGAGCTCCCGGCCGGCGCAGTGATAGCCAGGGCTCGAGTTCGAGCCCTGGTAGTGCACGGCGAGACGCCGCCCGCAGTGCCCGCAGGAAGCGATCCCCTGCAAGAGCGCGGAGCCCTCCCGGAGCGCACCGCCCGGCTCATGGGCCTTCGGGCGGATGTTGGCACCGATGCGGACCTGGTTGGCTTCGAAGGTTGCCCAGTC
Source organism: uncultured Acidimicrobiaceae bacterium (assembly GCA_963727645.1). Taxonomy (GTDB): domain Bacteria; phylum Actinomycetota; class Acidimicrobiia; order Acidimicrobiales; family Bog-793; genus Fen-455. The sequence continues at coordinate 15,967 of CAVSHA010000013.1, read as the reverse complement.
GATGTAGCCGGGGTGATGATCCACGATCAGGACCGCCCACCCGTCGCGTCCGACGCGACGCTTTTGGACGCGGGCAGCACCCGCTTTGTCAACGACACGCTCGTGTCGCGTGCGCCCATAGACATAGGCGCCAGCGTAGGAAGGATGCGTGAGCACGCGGTGGATCGCGTTGTAGGTGGGTGCAACCCACCTGAGCTCGGGCCAGGTGTTCCCCGCCGTTTGCTGCAACGGGAACGAGAGCCCCTCGCCGAGCAGCCACAGCCACACCGCCCGCACGGAGCCGGACTCTGCGAATTGGCTGAATACGGCCGCTATCACGCCACGCACCGCCTCGTCGGGGTGGAGGAGCACCTCACCCTCCCCCTCCCCCCATACGAGCCCGACCGGAAGGCCCCGGCGGAGCTCACCTCGTGCCGCCTTGTTGCGGATCCCGCCCTCGAGCCGGGCACGGAGCACATGCAGCTCGGCCTCGCTCATCGTGCCCTTCAAGCCCAACACGAGCCGGTCGTTGAAGCTCGCCGGGTCATAGAGCCCGTCCGCGTCGCCGATGAGCGTGTCGGTCAGCCCGCAGAGATCGAGGAGCCGATACCAGTCGGCGTTGTTGCCGCGAGACGGCTGACCTCGAGGCCGAGCACGATGCCGACGTGGCCGAGCGCGACCTCGGCGGTGAGGTGGGAAAAGCCACCCCGGGTGACGGACCCCGATCCGGAGAGCCCGAGGTCTTCGTCGATCACGACGACCGAAGAGGCGGGCCAGCCGAGCTCGACCGCCCGGCCCTTCAGCGCGTACTGGCGATCGGTGGACTCGGTGTTGTGCTCGAGCTGGCTCTTTGTCGACTGGCGGACATAGACCAGTGCCTGGCGCCGGAGATGGGACTGGCCGGGCCGTTCACTCATCGCCGGACCGCTCTTTCGAAGATAGGGAACGCTTCGCGCCACCTTCGTGCTGGAGCGGTGTGTCCTCTCCCACCCTGGCACGGCGGCGCCGATAGGCGGCCTGGCGACAGCCCGGCGAACAAAAGCGAGGCTTCGAGCCCGTCCGGGACCGAAGGAGCACGCCGTCGAGATCGGTGCGCACGAAGCGGCCACAGGGCGGGCAGACAAAGCCGACCGGTGACACCTCGGTGGCAGACGAAGAAGCGTCACGCAATGTGTCCTCATCCACCGAGCGACTCACTGGAGTTCTGCGTGACGCGTGCGGTGCCCCAGCAAGAGCGGGGCTCGTTCCCTCACTCCGTCGTGGCTCGGTCATGACGTCCCTCCTTCTTCTCGATCAACTTCGCCATCAGGCGTGCGAGCGTGCTCACGACGGCGAGGCGCTCGGTGGGTGCCAGCTCCTCCCAGAGAGGACCGACCGTCACCTCGTCCTCGAACAGCTCCAGGCTCAACTGCACGGGCAACCTCCTCGTCTGGTCTGTGCCGATCCTGGCGAGGGTTGTCATCGAGGTGGTGGACCAGGCGATCCACGACAGCACGGGCGTGCAGAAGGTCCGACAGCGTTCCCAAGGTGCCCGATTCACCTTGGCGCTCGGGGATCTGTTCAAGGTCGGTCCACGCAGCTGGGATCAGGCTCTTCGAACCATCCGGCAGGACGAGGCACAGCTCGAGGCTGTTGTGCCGGTGCATCGCGCTCAATACAGAGAGCTCCTGGCCCTCGAAGGGATGGTGGGGTCGCACGATGCGCACCTTTTCCGGAAGGTCCCGGACGTGGGCAGTGTGTCGCCTACTCCTTTGACAACATCGACGAGGGGATCCCCGACAATGGGTGACGGTACTAGCCTCGCGGAGCAGCTGCTCGGACTCGACGGTTTCGAGGTGCTCGACGTCACTGAGGGAGAACACGAGCTCGTGATCTCCGTGGAGACGACCGCGTCGGTGACGGGGTGTTGGAGCTGTGGCGTGCTGGCCGAGTGCCAAGACCGCGTACGCGTGGACATAGGAGACCTCGCCCGTCTCGGGCGACCAGCACGCCTGGTGTGGTCCAAGCGGCGCTGGCGCTGCCGAGAAGTCGAGTGCCCCGCCAGGACCTGGACCGAGCGCTCCGTCCACGTGCCGCCGAGGGCACTGCTAACTTGCCGCGCCGTCATCGAGGCCTGCTGCCAGGTGGGCGAGCTGGCACGGCCGGTCTCCGGTGTCGTCGACGAGCTCGGGGTGTGCTGGTGGACGGTCATGCACGCCGTCGAGCGTCACGGCAGACCGCTCGTGGACGACCCGGCACGCGTGCGGGCCGTCGCCGCACTCGGTGTCGACGAGACGTAATTCCTGAAGTCCAACCGGGAGCACCCGACCGGCTACGCCACGGGCCTGGTCGACCTGGACGCGAAGTTGGTGATCGACATGGTCGAGGGCAATGCCACCAAAGACCTGCGCAGATGGTGCGCATATCCCGGCCACGCGATCCGGGCTAGGCACATGGCGTTCTTACCCGGTCGGCCGGCCGTGCTGGTTCGCTTGACTCACCCTCTGCCCGGTGTACGCGCACGTTCGCCCACGTGGCCGTGTCGGGGCGGGTGGCGGAGGTCGTGGCGGTTAGGGCGTTCCAGGGCGCCATCGGGGAGTCCGATCCATAGCGACCGAAAGAGTCGGGACGTTCTTGCGCCGCTCGGCCCGATGGTCAGCCAGGTAGGTCATCTCGTCAATTGCCGAGGTTCGAGTTAAGTGGGAACTAGGACCGGAGTTTGGCGCGACTTTCGCGTCATCCCAGGTAGATGGCATCGCGCGATAGAGGTGTTTCCACTACGCGTGAGGTAAAGTCCCTGCTCAGGCGATTGTGGCCTTGTCCCAGGTCGAGGTGTCGACTTTGAGGGCTTTCAGTACCTTGGCCTGGAGGACGCTCCGCCGGCTGACGAGCTCGATTTGGTGATCGCCGGCCGAGACGAGCTCGAGGCGGATCTCTTTCAGCAAGGACAAGGCCCGACGCGGTGTCATTAACTGGAATGGGAGATCGGGGTCCATCACCTTGGCGTTCACGAGATCCTTGGCCATGACCGCCTCGATGGTGGCCGCCATCACGCACAGCGCCACGTGGCCGCGCACGCGTTCCTCGGTCCAGTGGAAGATCGGTCTCAGGTTCAAGAAGTCCTTCAACACCCGAAAGCGGTGCTCGACTGACTGCAAGCTGCGGTAGTAGCGCACCACCTGGGCGGCCGACACCTCGTCCTTGTCGAGCGAGGTCGTGATCACATAGCGCCCGCAGAGGAGCTCCTCGTCATATCTGCGCGCCTTCTCGTCGAAGTCCCAGGAGAACGAGCCCTTTCGCACCGTGATCTTGAAACAGCGGCCCACTCCCGAGTCACGAAGAATGCGATCGGCGGCGGCGCCGATCTTGGCCGGGTCCGACAGCCGACCGGCACGCACGCGGGCCTCGAGTGCTATGAGGCCGTCCTCCACCTTGGCGCAAAGCGTCGCGTGCCGTGCCCGGTCCCTGAAGTAGCGCACGGGCGAGAAGACCACGACAAAGCGGCGGTTGTTATGGCTGATCTCGGCACAGAAGCACCGTGCCTCTGGCACCGCCGTCCAGGCCGTGTCCTTGGAGGTCGTCATCTCGAGCACGGACGCGACCTCGTCGTCGTGATGAAGGCGTGTGGCCAGCACGTGCTCGAAGCCTCTGGCGGAGACCTCGTCCAGGTTGTCCTCTGAGATGAGCCCCCGGTCGGCCACTAAGGCGATGCGTCCGACGCCAAAGCGCGCCTGCAGGTCCTCCATCACCCCCGGCAGTGTCGAGACGTCAGAGGTGTTGCCGGAAAAGACGTGATGGGCGATCGGGATGCCGTCGGAGGTGACTAACAACCCGATCACGATCTGGGGCCGGTCGGACCGGTGGTCCCTGCTGTAGCCGAAGGCGAGGGATGGGAAACGTGTCTGACCGACGGCGACGGTCTCGAAGTAGCTCGAGGTGATGTCGTAGCAGACAAGGCGGAGATCGAGGTTGGTGAGGTTGCACAGCTGGCTGTAAAGGTGCACCTCGGTGGCATCTTTCGCTTGCGAGACGGTGTCGATCGCCCGGTAGCACTGGTCGAGGCCCGGTGGGCGCACACCAGCCGGAAGGGCGACCGAAGAGAGCCACTCGGTGATGGTCCGTCGCTTGGAAGCCGGGTCTGTGAGGCGGTTGGCCACCATCGAGAACACCGTGTCGGAGGCCACCCGCGATCTCCGGCCGTCGCCGAGGCAAGAGAAGTGCTCGTCGAGGCCCAAGCGACAGAAGTAGGACCAGACCGCCGCTGTGGCACCGAAGCTCGGTGCGCCCTCGCCGGACAGCTCCCCCGCCTCGAACCAGGTGCCCTCTGCGTAAGCACGAAGCGCCCTGATGATCCGGTCTATCTGTCCGCTCGAACGAAGCTCTGAGACCTCCCCGAGGCGCAAGAGCGTGTGGTGGGTGTTGCGGCCATCCTCGCGGACGGCCTCGACGAGCGACAGGTACTCGTAGGACTTGTCGCCACGGCGACGAACCGTCCGCTTCACGAACACAACCACATCTTACACCACTCTAACTCAGATGTGGTGGATGTGTCGCCCCTACATTCTAGGTCGAAAGTCCGGACTTATCCACAGCTTGCCCAGGTCAGAGGCTTGCAGAAGGTTCCCCGGACGAAAGTCGCGCCGAAGTCCGGCCCGAATTCAACACCCCGAACGACACAACACGGATCCATAGGATCGGAAGACGGTTAGGGCACGGGCAGTCGTGGTGCTGCCCGCCCGCTGGATTCCCAGAGGGCCGATCTTGGCCTCCTGGTCACCGCCCGCCCAGGCTCATGTGCCACTTCAACTGGGATCTTGTCGGCGCCCCCGGCAGGACTCGAACCTGCGACACGCGGTTTAGGAAACGTATCCGGTGGGTTTCAGAGGTTGTCAGCCTTCCTCGATATACCCTATGACCTGCTCATACATTCCTACGGCTCGCCATCCTTCGCGGAAATACGCCGGGAGTTGTAGTCGCGTTGTAGTCGCGCCGAGGCGCTGAATTAGTCCGTTCAGAATCCGTTGACGGCACAGCAACCCACGATGTTGGCGCGTCCATTTCGTGCACGGCGTCAAGCGCTCGCCCGTCTCAGCCGACGTCGCCCCACGCCTTGGCCCTGCGTCTCCACCGTCTCATGGCTCGCCTTTCGTCCTCGGTCTTCCCACCCCATACACCGACGGGGGGGCTGTCCTCGAGGCTGAGCGCGTATTCGAGGCATGGCCGGCGTACCGGACATCGCTCGCAGAGGGCCACTGCGAGCGTCACGACGCCGCGCGGACTTGTCGGGAACCAGGGGTCGCAGCCTCTGCCGCGGCAGAGGCCCCACTGCTGCCACTCCGGCCGCGCGACGAGCTCCGCCAGGGTGAACGGATCCTGGTCGCTGAGAAGGGCATGGAACCAGGAACGCTCGGCCTGCTCGCGGCCGTCGAGAGGCGCGTGACGGTGTGCGAGAGCGGCGCATTGGCAAACTTCGGCGTGAGAGCGGTCAGGCTCGCGACGGGCTATCTCGTCGAGCCAGAGTCTGCGTTCAGCGTCGTTCACGGCTGCTGCAGAGCGAGCTCGGGGTCGGCGACGAGGGTGGCTGGCTAAAATCCGGATCGTTCCGCTTTTTAGCCAGCCAGTTACTAGCCATTCCGCGTCGCAGGTTACTGCCAAATGGCTGTACTTCCGTGGACCTAGAAAAGTCCTGGTCGCAGATCGTTTCTAAGGCCGTGAAATCGTAGCCGAGGGGTGTAGTAGCCGGCCTACTTGAGCCCGAACATCCTTAAGAACCGGCCCGTCGCGCCCATGGACTTGCTGTACGTCCGTCGGCGCACCACGCGCCTCGCGTAGGCGCCCGGGCCACGCGACGCGGCGCGGAGGTTGTTGGAGGCTCTGGCAGCCCGGTAGAGGGCGCCGGTGAGGCTACGGCGTGGCATGGGCGCCCCCGATCGTCTCGTCGGGCAGGGGGCCGAGGGCGTCGAGCCGGCCCTCAGCGGTCAAGGCGAGGATGAGGTCGCAAACGAAGTCGTACACGTCGGGCGACATGACGAACATTTCCCTGATCTTTTCGTCAGCCATCCCCATTCGACGCGACCGGATCACTCCCCAGAGACGGTCGCGCGCCGTCAGGGGGAACCCGGCCTGGAAGTCGAGCTCTCCGATGATGTCTTCGAGCTTGCCAGCTTTGACCAGATCGAAGACGAGGCTGTAAGCGAACCTGAGGGTCTCTTCTGATCGCTCCCGATAGTCACTGCCTCGAGATCCGTTTGCCCACACGACGGCCGCCGACCTCTCATCTTCGCCGCCGCCGAACATGGCCTGAATTGCGATGCTCCGAAGTGCGTCGAGGGCGTTCGGCGGCAGGATGTCGCCCTCACCGGCCGTGTCAGTCTCACTCATCTCCGGTTGCCTCCGCCAGCCTGTCGAGTTCCTCTTCCTCTTTGTCCTCTTCCGCGTCCAGCTCTGCGGATATGGCGAGCTCTTCTGCCTCTTCAGCGGCCTGAATGTCCTCGTCATCCTCCCAGAGACCGGCAAGTTCGACCAGGAAGTCAGAGGGACTCACCTGCATGTCGGCATGCGGGTCAAAGCCGTAGCGACTGACGGCAATGTGCCATTGTCCCTCGGACGGCATGATGACGTCGGTCACGACCAGTTGGTTTTTGACGGCTACGACAAGCGGGTGGTCGTCCGGGAGCTTGCGGGCCTCTTCGGCTAGCGCAGCCAGCGACAGAGCGCAGTTCTCGTTCCGGTAGTCGTCCGGGTATTCCTCCGTCTTCGTCCCGCGCCATGAGGACTGCGATTCGAAGTACTCGGCGAGAGCCTCTTGTACCTTTCCCATCGTGCACCTTCCCTTCCTTGCCGGCGTGTCCGGCAATCGTGCCGTCCGCTGGACTCGAACCAGCCACCGCGACACGCACGGCGCCCACCTGCGACGGCTTCATTCTGGCACTGCCCGCCGGCCCGTCCCTTTGCCTTGCGAAACCCTTTGCGAAGCGGCCGCAAATGGCATTGATGTAAGTCGGCAGACGCGAAGAGGGGCGGGCCGGGTGCGAGGTGCCCGGCCCGCCCGATTCCCTGGCCCAGCCGGCCGCCGAAGGAGAACGAAGGCGCGGACTGGACCGGGATTCGTCTCCGCAACTTCCCCGAAACGGAGACGAGGACTAGGTCAGCTATTCGCGAGCAGCCGGAACGCCTGAAGATCCGTCGGCGCAGCGCCATACCTCGCCATGTAGAACAGGCCGCGGTTGCCGCTGGGCCGGCCGGAAGCCATATCGGGCAGGTTTGGTATGAGTTCTATCGTCGAGCCGATCCTCGTCACTACCAGATAGCGTGAGAAATCGCCTACACACATCCAGTTGACGCTCCCCGTCGACGACGTAAACGACGTCGAGTACGAGGACACGATGACTGGTCGCCCGAGTAGCCTCGCCGGCTGGCCCTGTGCGGCTGGGACCCAGTCGCCAGGTGCCAATCCATCCGTGACAGAAGGCGCTCCGAGCGCGGCAACGGCTTGCACCATTGACGGACTCATGAGCCACGACGCGCCGAGCGCATAACGCTCAGGCAATGCAGCGAACACGGCCCGAACGTCGTTCGCGACCATCGACCCGGCCGTCGTCACTTTGACGTGTGCCGGAGAGGTTGTCTCATTCGACATTGCCGTGAGGATCCCTGTCGGGACGCTCGAACCGGAGCCGGTCGCCGTGTAGTTCGACACATTGTCGTTCAGTGCGGCGCCGAACATCCTCAAGGCTTCGCCCTGGAATGACGGGTAGTCCATTAGCATTTCCAGGGAGACTTCGATGACTCCACTGGCCTTGTAGACGGGGATCACCGGCTGCGCCAGCGTGATAGCGGCGTCCGGTGTCACGCTGGCCTCGCCCTCGAATGAGATGGTCGCGCCGGCGGACGACACGCCCTTCCAAGCGTTCGTGGTGATGAACACTTGTTTCGCTCCCCACGGCGCCAGGATCTCGGCCTGGTCCTGACTTTGAATGATGACGGACGGGTCGATAAGTACAGGGATCGCCAGGCCGAACGATCCGCCTTCGCCTGCCGCACGTTCGGCAATCGTCGCCCGTGGCTCAATCTCGCGCCAAGCGCTGATCGCCCGAACCTCTTCGATTGTGAAGGCCGGAGCGCTATCGGTAAGCGCCTTGGCGAAGGCGCTGCGGTAGGCGTCCGAACTCGTAACGAGAATGTACTTGGCGACCTCTTTGCCGTCGACGTCCTGATTGCACGTCCTGAACGAGATCCTCGAGCCGATCCTGCGCCGACGGAGGGATGTTGGCGCCCTTGGCCTCGAGGCACCGCAATGCGGCGTCACGGATTTGGCCGTAGCTGGCCCGGAGCAGGTATTGAGGGTCGTCGCGGAGCTCGCGGTCGAGCATTGCGTTGGTGCGCGCCCTCGTCGCAGCAATCGTGCGCCTTGGCGTTGACCTCACCGACCTGACGGGCGTGAGGTAATACTCCTCGAGCGCATCGCCGGCAGAGCGCTTCCCCGGTGGGCATTTGCAGCGAGTTCCCGGCACGCCCCACGTGTTGCAGTTGGGGCAGCGGGTTTTCCGGGCTACGGGCGCATTGCGGCGCGGCGTGGCGTCGACGGAAATGCACACCGATGACCCGCCGCGGACCACGGACACCGGATGCCCGATGACGCCGCTGAGGTCGCGGGTGAGCTGGGCGAGCTTGCGTTCGTCGGCGGGCGACAGGACGGGCCGGTTACCGAGCGCTCGAATTTCGGACTCGAGCGCTTCTTTGGTTTTTGCCATGACTGATTACTCCTCAGTGGGAGCCGCTCTTTAAGCGGGTGCCGGCTTTCGTGCCGGGGAACGTTCCGCGCAGCGGGCGCGGTCCGGGCGGTTGTTCTTGCCTCGGTGAAGACCGGGGCGAGACTTGTCATGCGATGCCTCGAAGCTCGCCGAGAGTCTCCGGCGGCGTCGATCTGCACAGCAATGGCGGTTCGTCGGCGAAGAGGCCGTCGTGCTCGTGAGCAACAACGATCGGGTCATCAGCGGCCCAGCATTGGCCGACCTGCAAGTGCACCGTGAGTCCTTCGGCCGTCGCGGCCGAGCAGTTGGAGCTGGCGAAAACGAACGGATACTTGTGCTTAGTGCGGAATGCCATTGGTTGCCTCCTCAGCGGATGATGGACCGGTCGCGCCGGTCACTGCGGTGGGCCTGCGCGAGGGCCAGGACGTCGCTACGGGCAAACAAGAGCCGCCGCGAGTCAGGCAGGACGACCGCGGGCAGGTCGCCTCGAGCGACCCGGCGGCGCGTCGTCTGTCTGTCCTCGCGGAAGAGCTCCGACACTTCCTCCAACGTTAGGAAATCGGGCAATTCGGCACCCCCACTTCAGAGTTAGCAATAATCACTATAGCACACGAGCCTTTTTTAGTGGTAACCGACATCATGGGGCGCTTTTCGCGGCGGCCAGGCGACGCCTTGCCTTCCGGCGAACGTTCTTGGCAGTGCGGCGGCACCGAGGCGAGCAAAACCGGGAGCAACCGCGGGAATGGGGCAATTCCGTGGCGCAAACCTCGCATCGGCCCTTTTTCGGGCGGTTTGCGCGCCAATCGGCGGCGGTGCGGCGCTTGGCTTCGCGGGTGCACTCCCCCTGGCACACGACGCGAGGTCGACCGGGACCTGAACGACGGGTCAGCTGGGTGCCGCAAATCGTGCAAACATCACTCCAGGTGGCCAGGCTGTATTGCGTTTTTTTCGAGGTGGTCATTTCGAGCACTCCTGCGTCGGTTGATTCGGTTCCACAACGCACTGACCTGGACTTTTGTGAGTGAATAGAAACGTTTTTGGTTATATGTAAAACCATGAATCGAAAGTCCCCAAACTTCCGAGAAAAAGCGTCGCGGATTCAAAACGTGGCCGATTTTGTGGCACTGAACTGCGTCTTCGCGCTTTCCAAGCCGGCGAGTTGGCGCCACCCGGCTCATCCCCGCTTCACCCGTCCGACCCGGGCCACCTGCGCCACCCGGGCCTGCCGGACCCGGGCCACCTGCGCCACCCGGACACGAGCTGTCGGCTTGCGCTTCGATGGCCGCCGCTTCACGGCGCTCACCGTCTCCCTGCCTTACGGGCACCGCCGACGATCCCCCGCACCATCGTGTGCCGGTGCAACTCTTGCGACCACACGTGATCCCCGATGCCTACTGCCCGCCTCGCAGCGTCCACCGTTGCCCGCTCAGCTGGCCGCAGGTCGGCCAGGATGTCGGCTGGCACCATGAAGCCGCGCCCAGCGTCCGCCTCGAGCTGGGCCGCGTCTAGGAGTATCTGCGACAGTTGCCGCTCTATCTCGTCCCTGCTCTTCACTTCGCCCGCCGGTCGCCTGCCAGGGTTGGCGCAGAGGGCATGAACGGGTCTGACTGCGAGCGTCCACCTTGACCCGAGCGTGCGGCCTGCTGCTGCTCGACGCTCCGCTTCTTGTGTGCTCGCTGGTGTGGGCCCGGCTTGGCACAGCAGCGTGATCGTCCCTTTCTCATCGAATGTCCCTTGCTCACGACGCCACCGCCACGGGTCGTCTCTCCTCGAGTGCCCGAGTGAAGGCTTCGAGCAGTTCGTCCCGCCAGTCGCCGGACATCTCGGCGGCGGCAATGACCGCGCCGGGTACATGGAGAGCGTCGGGATCGAATCCTGGCCACACCTTGGCCAAGCGCACGTACTGGCTCACGCGTGCGTCGTCGGCCCACAGTCCCGCGTCGGTGACGGCATCCTCGGTCGAGCGGGCCAACTTGGACAGGTCAGGCGTGCGGTAGGGAGCATGCTCGGCCCTGCGGGCGGACTTCGGGCGCGAGACGGTGAAGACGAGGCACACCGCAATCGGGCCGTCGAGCAACGGGCCGGACGGAGCGGCGGCCTTGACTGCTTCGCGCCAGGGCAGCACCTTCTTGGAGCTTTCGACCATGACACCGTGGCCGACGTGCCGCTTGGAACCTTGCGGCGCAGGCGAGCCGAGGACAGAGAAGGCCCAGCCGGTCATGGCCTCACCGCCTTGAGACGGCCCATCGCCAAGGCGAACCTGCCAGCATCGGCCTCAACGCCAATGAACTCGCGACCTAGGCCCAGTGCCGCGAGGCCGTAGGTGCCCGCGCCGGTGAATGGGTCGAGCACGACGTCACCGGGACGCGTGAGGCGTTCGAGAAGCCAGGCGGCGGGATCGCTCCCCTGTTGCCACGCAAAAAGCTTCTTCGCCCTGGTCGATGGGTCCGTGACGTCCGGGTGCCAGTTGACTTCACCGGAAGGCCACGGGCCGTTCGAGTAGGCGAGCCACGGCTTGTGCGCCTGGATGATGTGGCGACTCAAGATTCGGGTGTTCGCGCCGCCCATGAGTTGCACGTAGACCCACCCATAGGACAGGTGTTCGCCCAGTCGGACCATCACGTCAGGCAAGTGGATTTGCCCCGAGAGTGCCAGCAGGAGCCCTTGCCGCTTTAGTAGCCGAGCGGCATGCTTTGCTAGATCGGCCCAAAGCTCCAACGTCTCGGTCGTGTACGGGGGGTCTGTCACGATGGCGTCGACCGAACCGTCCGGCAGTTCGGCCACACGATCGCGGAAGTCGCCGGCCATCATCCGCCAGCCGGGACCTTGCGCGTCGGCGGACACGTCCGCGAGCACGACGCGGCGGGCCTCGGCATCGGTAATACGGTTTCTCTCGCGCCGGGCCCGCATGAGGCCTTCACCAAGGCTGTAGTCGCCCGACCTCACCGCGGCCAATGTCTTCGGCGCCTCGGCCTGCAGCCGCTTCGCGTCACTGACAAGTCGCGCGCTGACGCCTACGATGGCGGCTGCCTTCGCGGCGGCGCGTACAGGGCCGCCGGGCAGGGTTTCGCAAGATTGCGAAACCCTGCCGCCTTCGGCCATTCGCTCCCGCGCCTTTTCGGCGTACTCGGCTTCAAACGCGAGAGCGAGCACGGCTCGCTGGGATGCCGTCAGGTGTCGGCGCTTCAAGTTGGCCGATGCCACGAAGCCGAGCGCGTCGGTGCCGTCGTACTCGGTGAAGCGCGGCGCCGTCTCGGTCTCAAGACAGGCCCGGTAACGATTTCGGCCGTCGAGCACCCGGCCCTCGAAAAGCACGATCGGCACGAGCAGGCCGCGCGCCGCGATGTCAGCCGCGAGTGCGGCGTACTCGTCTTCGGCCATCTCTGGCACGAGTGCCGCGAGCCGGTGCTCCTCGATAACGGCGGCGCCGGTCATGACGACGCTCCAAAGTCCAGAGGGCCACTTTCCCTGACTTGTTCCCCTGGACTAACGGAGAGATATAAGTCCTGTATGTGTCCAGAGGAACCAGGGGAACAACTTTCGGTGAGTAGTGCCGGCTGTACCCCTGGGTTGTACCCCTGGGTTTCTGGCAGTCGCCAGGTCCAACCGACGACGCGCCCGAGCATGTTTCGCCGAGCTTCGGCGATGACTCCGATGTCTTTTCGCGGTCGCTTGAGCGAGGCGGCGTTGATACCGCTTGCCCTGATGACGTCGGCCGCGTCCATCGGCCCATCGGCGAGCAGAGATCTCAGGATCTCGCGCGCCTCGGCTCGTTCGCCCTTCTCCTCGATGCTGACCGGCGCGCCGACGATGACTTCGGCGGCAGTGTCGTCCGGGTAGAGCGCTGTGACGTAGCCGCACTCGAACTCCGGGTCGTCGCCGATACGGAACTGGAGCCCCGCGTCGGGTTCGCGGTAGTTCGTCTTTGCGACGCGCACGAGACGCCTTTGACCGCCCTCGTCATTCGGGTCGACGCCGAGAACGATCGAGATACGCGGGATCGCTGTCCAGGCCGTCGACCCGATGGCGGCCGTGACTGGGTCGCTCGCGCCTTTGGGCGGATGGACCAGGCCGAGAACCGCGGCGCCGGTACGTTCGGCTTCGCCTGCCAGCGCGGCTAGAGCCGACCCGACGATCGCGTAGTTGTGACTGTCGCCGGCAATCGAGTAGCCGAGGCCGTCGATGACGACGAACGCGATGGTCAGTTCCTCGATGACTTTGCCGAGAATCGAGATATCGCGAGGCAGCGACCAGCGGCGCCGGTACGGATTGCCCTCATCGTCGTGGTCCTCGACGTCGCCTAGGACGTGCACTCGTTCAAGGTCGGCTCCGGCGGCATGAAGACGGGCGACGACGCGATCAGGCGGCTCCTCAAGCGACAAGATCGCGCAGGTGATCGGCGCGCGACCTATGTCACCTGGTAGCGGGATTCCGGCCGACGTTGCGGCGACGAGGTGAGCCGCAAACGTCGTCTTGCCGCTGCCCTGCCTGCCCGTGAGCAGGTTGAGCGCACGCAGCAGCAGCCAACGCTCCCAGAGCCACTGGGGCCTGCTGGGGGTGATCTTCGTGGCGAGCTGATGCGTGACACGGGCTCTTGCCGGGCCAGCTTCGACGACTGCGCGCGTGCCGGCCTTCTTGAGGACCTCCGTGACCGCCTCGGCGACTGCCGGCTCGGCCCAGATCGTGTTACCGAACTCGTCCTCAGTTGTGGCGCGCTGACCGCGAGAAACCGAACTCATCTCGCTACCGCTTCGTGGTGGCGAGCGTCAATCAGCGCGTGAGTCGTGATGTCAACGGCCAACTGCCGGTCAATCCCGATTCGGAAGGCAAGCTCGAGTACTCCCGCGACAATGAGCTTCTCGTCTGTGCTGAATCGGTAAGCCTCGAACACGAGGCCACGCAGGCGCCTTGGATCCTCGCGAAACCAGTCTTCGATCGACGGCGCGGTGATGTTGTCAGCGCGCGGGAAAGCCGCCAACGCGGGGCGGTCTTCGATGAGCTCGTGCCAGTGGGCCTCGAGGACGACGCCCGGCGTGGCGATGTCAAGCTCCTCCTCGAGCTGCTCGACGAGACCTGGAGCAACGTGTTCGGCAACCCGCAAGATGTCAACACGCAGCTCCGGATCTATCTTGCGATGCCGAGCCAGAGCGTCGACGATCTCGAATATCCGCGCGAGCACGTCTGGCGGCGATGCGAGGAGGGCTCGAGCCTGGTCGAGGTCGCTGGTATTCTGGCCCTGATCTGAGCTGCCGAGCCCGGTCTGATAAGGGGCGCTTTCGGGCGCCCTTTGTCGCGTCATGACGGCCCCGGTCCGGCCTCGGTCCCGTGCACCTCGCGCAGGAACCGGGGAACGCTGACGCGCCACTGAGCCCCGACCTTGAACGCGCCGGGGACCTGTCCCAGAGCTGCCAGCCGGTAGGCGGTGCTCTCAGCGATCCCGAGCCGCTCAGCGGCCCACGAGAGCAGCGCTACGTCATCGGGCAGCGACCGGGCGGCCATTATCGGGCCTCGGTTTGCTTGTTTGCATCAACGAAGCGGCGGATCTGGTCCGCGTCGAAAAGATAGCGCCGCGAGCCGGGGAGCACGATCGGGCACAGCTCGCCTCGAGCAACGCGCCGGCTGACCGTGCGCCGGTCTTCGCGTAGGTAGGACGCGACTTCGTCCAACGTCCAGGGTGAGTCGGGTGGGGACATTGGTCACCTCGGACCGCCCACACGACGGTGCTCCGAGGGGGACCTCAGGGTTGCCCTCGACCCTGCCGGGTACGCCCTTGCGAGCGAAGACCCAGTTCTGCTACCTCCTTACGATACGCCTCGAACTACACGCGTGCAAGACATGTCCCCTCGTGTCGTGACAGGACAGTCCTCAGCGCTCACGACACGAGGATGGGAGCCGGAAGCCCTCATGATGCTGGCTGGCCGCTGCGATCGCTTTGTTGGCGACGTCGAGCGCGTCGACCACGAAACGAGCCCCGCAGGCCGGCCTCGAGCAGGAGTACCGGATCGAGCCGTCCTCGTATCCCTCGACGGTTCGTTGGGCGAACAAGCCCATACCTCCCGACAGACTCACTTTGCCAGCGCCCTGCTTCGCTGTCGAGTGAGGCACCCACACCTTCCCGAGTGGGCGGCCACAGTCGCCACAGCGGACGAGGACTTTGATCGCTCGCTCCTCAGGCGACTGTTCCTTCCTCATCGGTCCTCCCTCCCTGTTGGCAGCGCCAACGTCCTTCCGAGGCTCGCGGCGAGCTCCCGGTCCCGCTGTTCGAGTACGTGCGAGTAGACCCTGAGCGTGATTGACGGGTCAGCGTGGCCCAGCCGGGCACCGACGGTCACCGCGTCGAATCCGGCGGCGATGGCCTGAGTGGCTGAGAAGTGGCGTAGCGCGTGGAGGTGCGTGTCGACTCCCGCCTTGTCGGCGACCTTGGTCGTGAACTTCGAGACGACGCCCGGGCGGAGGGGCTCAGTGCCAGCGGGGGAGCGCGAGAAGATGAACGCGTCCGCTGCGACCGTCACGCCCAACTCGACGGCGAGCGCGTCGACCGATGCCCGGTGGCGTTGGAGGATCGCGAGCCCTAGATCGTCGAGCCCGATCCGCCGTGTCGCGTGTGTCTTGGTTGGCTTCTCGGCCCAGCCACCGCCCACGACCTCATAGACCGACCGGGCGATGCGGAGCGTCCCGGCTTGCCAGTCGACATCGGACCATCGGAGCGCGCACAGCTCGCCACGGCGAGCGCCCGTTAGTGCCGCCGTGAGTAACAGCGCGGCAAGCATCGGTTCGATGGCCTCGGCCGCTTCGATGATGCGCTGTACCTCGTCGGGGCGAGGCGCGACGACCTCGGCCGTGTGCACGGTCGGTGGCGTCGCTTGCCGTGCGACGTTGCGGTCCACAAGTTGCCACCGCTCGGCCTGGTGAAGCGCAGTACCGATGAACGTGTGAACGTGCCGGACCGTCATCGGCGAGTTGCCCTTCGCCTTGAGCTTGGCGTACAGGTGATCGAGGTCGCGCGCCGTGAGTCGGCTGAGCTTGATCTTGCCGAGTTCGGGTCGCACAACGGTGTTGCCGATCTGGCGGTAACCACGAAGCGTGTTCGGCGACCGGTCGGTCGACTCCATGTGCTCGAGGAACAGGTCGAGCAGGTCGCCTACCGTCTCAGTGCCGCGAGCGGTGTTGCCTTTATTTGCCTCGGCGATCATGTTCGCCAGTTCCCGGTCGGCGAGCCGCGTGCCGGCGCCGGGCTTCGGGTTGGCACCGCCGAC
>CAVSHA010000012.1:0-162038 GCA_963727645.1 uncultured Acidimicrobiaceae bacterium | reverse complement strand
TACGGACTTCGTACCATCGCCCTTCGCTTCGCCAACGCCTACGGGCCCGCAAGCGCTCGCAAGAGGGGCGCCATGACCGCGTTCTTCAGGGCTATCAACGCTCGGCGAGCCGATTGTCATTGACGGTGACGGCTCCGCATCGTGTGACTACACCCACGTCGACGACATCTGTCGGGCACTCGAGCTCGCGCTCGGCAGCGACCTCGCCGGCGGCACATCTGCTGCATTTAGTGTCCGGCGTGGAGACCACTGTGCAGGCGTTGGCCGACATGTGCCGCGCGGCTGCCGGCGTGCCGGAGCACCCGATCGATAGACCGGGCGAAGCGACCGGGCGAGGTCGAGCGCAATTTCGCCTCGTACGACCTCGCCAAACAGGTCCTCGGGTATGCGCCCAGCATCAGCCTGGAGGAGGGAATCCGTCGGACCTGGCAATGGTTCGCGGAGGCGGTCTTCGACGGGCGCTGAGCCCGATTGCGCCGGGCTTTCCGGTGGCAACTGTACCGTCCGGACGGTATAGTGAGTGAATGACGCGAGCACAGGACACCCGCGAGCGGATCCTGTTCGGCGCGGAGGAGGTCGTTCTTCGCGACGGTGTCGCCCACCTCACCCTCGAAGCGGCGGCAGCCGAGGCGGGGGTCTCCAAAGGCGGGATCCTCTATCACTTCCCCACACGTGCCGCGCTCGTAGCGGCGATGGTGGAACGGCTCAACTCGCAGTTCACCGAGGATCTCGAGCGGCACGGTGCCGGGTCGGGTCTGCCCGGAGCCTTCACGAGGGCTTACCTCGAGGCGACCTTTGGACCGTCCGGGGACGCCGTGGTGAGCCGTGAACGGCGCCTTGGGGCCGCGGTGATAGCCGGCGTGGCGGCGGACACCGAGCTGCTGGAACCGCTCCGCGAGCACTTCGCAACCTGGCAGCAGGCCCTGGTGACCGACGGCCTGCCTCCGGCGAGCGCGAGCCTCGTCCGGCTCGCGGCCGACGGCCTTTGGTTCACCGAGCTGCTCGGCCTGGCTCCTTTGGACGAGGGTCTGCGCTCTTCGGTGCGTGGGAGCTTCTCGCCCATCTCGGTGCGTCCTTGCAGCGGCAACAGGCCGCGGCGCCGGCAAGGCGCGCGCTGGGCGCTCTCTCCCGGAAAAGGACCCAACGTGAGCGTCGTCCCAACCGGTTCTGGCGGGGCCGGCGGTCCTGGCGGTCCTCGCCGCGTGGTGGTCGCCCTGTCGATCTCGACCTTCGTCGAGTGGGCAGGGGCCGGCTGCATGATGCCACTCCTCCCGCTCTATCTTCGCAAGCAGGGCGCGTCGGTCGCCTTTGTCGGGTTTGTGCTGGCGGCCTTCTTCTTGGCGGCCATATTCGTGCAGTACCCGATCGGTCGCCTGTCGGACCGGGTCGGGCGCAGGCCGGTCCAGTTGAGCGGCCTGATCACCTTCGCAGTGGCGAGTGCCGCCTTTGCCGTCATCGGCACGCCCATTGCCGCGCTCTTCGTACGGGGCCTGCAAGGTGCGGGCGCCGGAGTCGTCGATGTCGCGAACAACGCCACGGTGGGTGAGGTCGTGACGCCGTCTCAGCAGGGTCGCGCCTACGGCACGTTGTTCGGGTCCCGGACGGTGGGGCTCGCGATCGGGCCGTTCATCGGCGGCGTGGTGGGCACCTCGGGAATGCGCTGGCTGTTCGTGGCCGCGGCGCTGGCGTCGTTGCTGGCGTGTGTGCCCGTGCTGCTCGCAGTGCCGAAGACCGGGTCGCACAGCCCGCACCTGCCCGCGCCACGAGTGGTGTTGTGGCGTGACCGCAGCGTGCTGGGCGTGGTCGTCGGCTATGTCGGCACGGGCCTCATCATCGGCGTATACGAGGTCTGCTGGAGCCTCCTGCTGCACCTACGAGGTGCCACCGGATGGCAGATCGGCCTTTCGTGGACGTTGTTCGCAGCGCCCTTTGCCGCGATGTCGGTCCCCGGTGGCTGGCTGGTCGACCATTTCGACCGTCGTTACCTGGCGGCGGTGTCAACGCTCATGTCGGCCGGCTTTGCGTCCGCCTATCCTTTCCTTCACTCCGTCTGGCTGCTTGTTGGTCTCGGCGTGGCCGAGGCTGTGACGGTCGCGGTAGCAGGGCCGGCATTCGCCTCGCAGCTGGCGCACAGCGTTCCGAGCCGCCAGCTCGGCCGTGCACAAGGAGCCGGCTCGACGGCTCAGACGGGAGCGACGGCCGTGGCGGCCCTTGGGGCGGGCGCACTGTTCGCACTGCATCCCTGGGTCCCTTTCGTGGCGGCGTCGGGCGCGGTCGTCGTGTCGGTGGCAGTGCTCTCGTGGTGCTGGCGGGGCGTGCCCGGGCGAGCGGAGCGCCCGGACGACCCGCGGACCGGTGCGGCCGCCGCTGCCGGGACATCACTCGCACGGCCGAGGCCGGACCGGGCCGGTGAACCGGCGCTGACCGGGGAATCTCAGAAGGCAGCCGGCTGAGCGGGCGGGCGCTTGCGTTCTCTCAGCCATGTGCGCAGGACCCCGTGGCCGTAGCGCAGGCCGTAGAGGAGGTTGCCGCTCTTCTTGGACTCGCCGGTGAGTCGGGCTCTCATCGTCACCGGCCGCTCCTCGTAACGACACCCGTGCAGGATCGCCGCGATCAGCAGTTCCTGCGCCTGGTACTGCGGCTCCTCGAGGATGAGCTCGGCGGGCAGCTCCGCCCGGAAGGCCCGGACCGGGTTCGCGGTATCGGTCACCGGTGTCTTGGTGAGAAACGAGATCAGCGTCGCAAAGACGACGACTCCCGTGTTGCGCACAGCGTCGGTGCCGTGAGTTCGGCCGAGGCGTCGGGAGCCGTTGACGAAGTCGGCGCGGCCCGACACCACCGGTTCGAGAACGATCTCGAGGTCGTCCGGGTCCGTTTGCCCGTCCGCGTCCGAAGTCACTATGAAGCGGGCACCGAACTGTCGAGCGATCCGGTAGCCGAGCCGCAAAGCCGCGCCCTGGCCCCGGTTGACCGGAGCGATGCAGGCGTAATGACCCGCGGCGCGGACCAGTGCCCCGGTGCCGTCGTCCTCGCCGTCGACGACTACGAGCAAGGAGGCCGGCTGCCCGCAGATCTCCTGCGGCATGCCCCCGACGACCTCAAGGATGTTGTCGCGCTCCTTGTACGCGGCTATCACTATCGCGACCGGGGAGATCTCGACCGGGCCTTGGGACGCGAGGAGCTCCTCGAGGGCGACACGATCGATCAACTCGTCGATCTGCCGTCTGCGGCGGAGAGCGCGGGCGTTCACATCATGCGTCCGGCAGAGGCCGCGGCGAGCATGTCGGTGGCACTGACCTGGCGATCCGTCGCGGTGAGAGAGGAACCCTCCCGACGAGCGCCGAGAGTGAGGCTCGCCGCGATCGCCAGGCAACCGAGGAGGTCACGCAACTCCGGCGGGGGAGGGAAGTACTCGTCCTCCTCGGTCGTGGACACGACCTCGACGCCTCGCCGGGGGGCCAAGCGGGCGAGGAGATCCTCGACCAGCCAGTCGGGAGCCGACGCTCCGGCAGTGACGCCGACAACTCCGGAGAGGTCTTCGGGCAGCTCGTCGGTGGCGTTGACCCGGAGCACCCGCGGGCAGCCGGCGGCGGAGGCCACCTTCGCGAGAGCGACCGTGTTGGAGGAATTGGCGGAGCCGAGCACGACCATCGCGTCGCAACGGGGCGCCACGGCCTTGACGGCGTCCTGTCGGTTGGTCGTCGCGTAACAGAGGTCGGAACGTCCCGGCATCCACAGGTCCCCGTAGCGCTCGCGCACACGCTCGACGACTCCCTCCCACTCGTCATGGGCGAGGGTTGTCTGGGCGAGCAACGCGACGTGAGCGTCCGCGCCAAGATCGAGCCGGTCGACGTCGTCCTCGTGCTCGACCAGATGCACGGCGCCGGGCGCGACCGCCATCGTGCCGACGGCTTCTTCGTGACCGGCGTGACCGACGTAGAGGATCGTGTAGCCCTTGTGGGCCCGCACTTTGAGCTCGTGGTGGACCTTTGTCACAAGAGGACAGCAGGCGTCGATCACGACCCGTCCTCTTGACGCCGCCGCCCGTTCGACTTGAGGGGCAGATCCGTGGGCCGAGAGCATGACCGGCGCCGAGGGCGGGACCTCGTCGACATCGTCGACGAACACGACGCCTTGGCGCCGGAACTCCTCGACGATCAAGCGGTTGTGGACAATCTCGTGGTAGCAGTAGACGGGAGGCTCGAAGACGCGAACCATCCATGCGAGCGCCTTGATGGCCATCTCAACGCCGGCACAGAAGCCTCGAGGCTCAGCGAGCAGGACGAGGTCCACGCGACCGGCCTCAGGCTGAGAACGCTGCTCTGGAGCCGACGTCACGGTAGACCAGGGTAGCCTTTGGAGATGCCACTACCGCAGGTGGTGGCCGTGGCCGAGCATTCGCCGGCTGAGCGTTGCGGGGTCTGGCCGGGCGACGAGCTCCGCTCGATGAACGGACAGGTGCCCCGCGATGTCATCGAATACCAGCTGCTCGCGGACGAGTCGATTGTCGAGCTCGAGGTTGTCCGCGGTGGCGTCGAGCTCGAGGTCACGGTCGTCAAGCAAGCAGGTGAGCCGCTCGGGCTCGAGATCTCTGCCGCGATATTCGACCGCGTGCGCACTTGCGACAACCACTGCGAGTTCTGCTTCATCTACCAGCTGCCCAAGGGGTTGCGGCGCAACTTGTACGTGAAGGACGACGACTACAGGCTCTCGTTCCTCTACGGCAACTTCACGACGCTCACGCGTTTCACGGAAATGGACCTCGAGCGGGTGGTCGACCAAAAGTTGTCGCCCCTCTACGTCTCGATCCACGCCACGGACCCCGACGTCCGCTCTGCCATGCTGCGCAACCGACGCGGGGCGATCAGCCTCAGGTGGCTGCGCTGCCTCCTGGACCACGGTATCGAGGTTCACGGCCAGGTGGTCGTCTGTCCCGGCGTGAACGACGCCGCGGTGCTGCACGGGACTCTCGCCGGCGTCCTCGACCGGTTTCCCGAACTCGAGACGGTGGCCATCGTGCCTCTGGGCGTCAGCCGCCACTCCAAAGAGGACACGATGCGACCACACACGATCACAGAGGCGAGACTTACCGTGGAGACCGTGCACGAGTGGCAGCTGCGCTTCAGCCGCGCGCTCGGCCGCAAGGTTGTGTGGGCGTCGGACGAGTACTACCTGCTCGCGGGCTTGCCGTTTCCTGAACCCGGCGAGTACGAAGGCTTCCCGCAACACGAGAACGGGGTCGGGATGGTGCGCTGTTTCGAGCAGTCTTTCGAGTCCGGGGTCTCGCAGCGGGAAGACGCCGTGGGGGTTCCCGCCAGGACCGGCTTCTTCGCCTGGGTCGAGGGTGCGCCCGCGGAGGGCTATCGCGCGCCGCGGACAAGCACCGGGCGCACTGCTGCCCGCCCGACAACTTCGCCGCGCGACGTGCCGATCACGATCCTCACCGGCGGTTACGGTTCGGCCGTGCTGAGACCACTCCTGGACCGCCACGGGTTCGACAAGGTGCGGGTCCTGCCTGTCGCCAACGAGTTCTTCGGTGGCAACATCGCCGTCGCCGGTTTGATCACTGGTGCCGATCTCGCCCGGACCTTGGTCGAAGAGCCGCCGGGAGGCCGTTACCTGCTGCCGGACGTCTGCTTGTCGAAGGGCCGTTTCATCGACGGACCCTCACTCGACGACCTCCCGCTGCCCGTGGAGGTCGTCGGGACCGACGGTGCGTCCTTGCGGCAGTTGCTGGAGGGGGCCCAGTGACCCGGGGACGATCAGCGTTGCTGCCGACCGTGGCGGTGGTCGGTCGCCCGAACGTCGGGAAGTCGACGCTCGTGAACCGGATCGCGGGCAGGCAGCTCGCCATCGTCGAAGCCCGGCCCGGTGTGACGCGGGACCGCTTGGAGGTCGAGTGCGAGTGGAATGGGCGATCGTTTCTCGTCGTCGACACCGGCGGAGTGGTGGAAGGCGGGGACACGCTCGACACGAAGGTCACCGAGCAGGCCCTCCGAGCGCTCCGCGAGGCGGACCTCGTGCTGCTGGTGCTCGACACGACCACGGGGGTCACCGGAGACGACACCGTCGTGGCGCAGTTGGTCCGCCGCAGCGGGGGGGCGGTCATTGTGGTCGCGAACAAGGTCGACTCCGACCGCCGGGAGGTCGACGCCTGGGAGTTCGCAGGTCTCGGGCTCGGCGCGCCGGCGATGGTGAGCGCCCTGCACGGCAGGGGCGTCGGAGATCTGCTCGACGAGGTCGTCAAGCAGATCTCCGGTGCTTCGGCACCGGCCGACGCCGAGTCAGCACAGGCGGGCAACCGCGAGTCAGGGCCTCGGGGTGAGGGCGATCACGGTGTCCCGGCCGTTGCGATTGTCGGTCGGCCGAACGTGGGCAAGTCGACCCTGTTCAACAGGCTCTCGGGAGAGGAGCGCTCCGTCGTCCACGACCTCCCGGGCACGACGCGCGACGCCATCGACACCGTGATCGAGACCGACGACGGAGCAGTCAAGCTCATCGACACCGCCGGAATGCGCCGCCGGGCACGAAGCGGTGAGGGGCCTGAGTACTACTCCCTGGTGCGGGCACTGCGAGCGCTCGACCGTGCCGACGTGGCTCTGCTCGTGCTCGATGTGACCGAAGGGGTCACTCACCAGGACCAGCGCCTCGCCGAGCGGATCGACGCCTCGGGCAGCCCGGTCGTGATCCTGCTCAACAAGTGGGACCTGCTCGACACCGAGGGCCGCCTCGAGGTCAGCGAGGCTGTCGCCGACCGGCTTGCGTTTCTCGGTTACGCGCCCGTACTGCGGGTGTCGGCCAAGACCGGGCTCGGCGTACACCGTCTCCTCCCGGCCGTGCAAGAGGCCATGAACGCCTACCACCGCCGGATCCCGACCGGTCGCCTCAACGACGGGTTGCGAAGCGCCCAAGCGGCTCACCCGGCACCGGGTGGGGCCCGCGTCCTCTACGGCGTGCAGGGTGCGGTTGACCCGCCGACGGTCACGCTGTTCGCCACCCGCCGTCTCCCGCCCACTTATCTTCGCTATCTGGAACGCTCCCTGCGGGACCGCTTCGAGCTCGGCCCGACGCCGATCGAGATTCGTGTCCGGGTCCGCCAGCAGAGGTGACCACCTCACTGCAGGTGCAGACGCCGTGTGACGCGCACCTGGCCCCGCCGGTGCCGATGAGCACGACCAGAGCGTGGTCCCGGCCTGGCAAGGCCTGACGGAGGCTCATCAACATGGCGCGGTGCCACCGGTGCGGCCGGCTTCTCGAGGACGGTGAGCCCGCGCGAGGACCGGCCGGTCCCGCGCCGCGGCGGCGGGGTGCGGCGCCGGCGGAGGCCGAGGTGGGGGAGACCACGGCCCGAGACCGGTGCCCAGCCTGCGGAACAGCGCTGGAGGTTGAGGACGGCGCAGACGCGGAGAAAGCCGCCCTCAAGGCACCGTGGCACTTCAAGGTGCTTGTGGTGGGTACGGTGGCCTACCTCGGGTACCGTCTCTACCAGGGCATCGGCTGGCTCATCCACCACGCGTGAGCGTTGTGACGCCGCGACGGGCGCCACCGTGGCGCGTCGTGGCGACCCAAGGCGGGGGCACGGGTCGCCGGTCGCGTGGGAGGGTCCCCGATGCCGATAGCCTTGGCTTCGCGCAGCCACGGAAGGAGGCGCCATGTGGGTGATAGCGGGAGTTCTACTGGGGCTCGTCGTCCTCGCGTCGCTGATCGGATTCCATGTGGGTCCGCACGCGCACGTGGCGGCGGGTGTCTTGGGTGTGCTCGCCGCCGCCTGGCTCGTCGTGATGGCGGTCGACGGCCGGTCGGCCCCGGTGCTCTGGGCGTTGCTCAGCGCAGACCTGGTGGTGTCCGCGGGAATCGGCACTCTGGCCTGGAAGGGGCTCACGACTCGGGGCGCTTACGTGGCGGGTCGTCACCTGGTCTCGCCCGACGGAGCGGAAGGCATTGCTGTCGGCGATCTCGGCCCAGAGGGGATTGTCCGGGTCAACGGCGAGAACTGGTCGGCTGTGGCCCTGAACGGGCCGGTGCGGGCGGGGACGCCAGTCCAGGTGATGCGCGTCGCTGGAGTCCGTCTCGAGGTCTGGGGCGACCAGATGATCGCCTCCGGCGGGGAGGCCGAGCTCGAAGCCTCGATGCCGCCCGACGGGGCCCCAGTCGAGGGCGAGCCACCCGGCGCCGCACCATCGTCGGCAACAGAGGTGACCAACGAAGGAGGTAGCTCATGATCATCGGGATCGTGATCGGCGTGGTGGTGCTCTTCCTCCTCATCCTCGCAGGGATCTCGGTGAGGATCGTGCGTGAGTACCAGCGGATCGTGCTGTTCAGGCTGGGGCGGGCGCTCGGGACTCGGGGGCCTGGGCTCATATTCATCAACCCGGTCACCGACCGGACGTCCTGGGTGGACCTACGCGAGCAGTATCTCGAGATCCCGCATCAGACGGCGATCACGAAGGACAACGCGTCGATCTCGATCGACTTCATCATCTTCTACAAGGTTGTCGACCCCTCGATGTCGGTGCTGCGCGTCGGCAACTTTGCGGGGGCCGCGCAGAACGTCGCGGCGACCACGCTTCGCAGTGTGGTCGGGGACATGCCACTCGACGACGTGCTATCCAAGCGTGAGGACATGAACGCGTCGCTTCGTGTCCGTCTTGACGAAGTGACCGAGCGCTGGGGTGTCAAGGTCACCACGGTCGAAGTCCGAGAGGTGAACCCGCCGCCGGGCGTCCTGGATGCCATGACGCGCCAGATGTCCGCCGAGCGCACCCGCCGCGCGGCCGTCACGGAGGCCGAGGGGCAGAAGCAGGCCGCCATCACTCTCGCCGAAGGCACCAAGCAGGCGGCAATCCTGGCGGCCGAAGGGGAGCGACAGGGCGCCATCCTGCGGGCCGAGGGCCTTTCAGCAGGGCTGGAGCGGATCCTCATGGTCGCGCGCGGCCTCGACAGCAACACTATGCAGCTCCAGTATCTCGAGACCCTGAAGCAGGTTGGTTCGTCACCTTCGACGAAGCTCGTCGTGCCGATGGAGCTCGGGGGACTTCTGAACGGCCTGCGGAACATGCTGCCGGTGGACCCAGGGCGCTTCTCGGGCCCTGCGTCGCTGGGCGGGACATCCCCGAGCGACGAGAAGCCGGTCATCAGGAGCGGTGCCGAGCCAGGCGAGACCGCTTCCTGATCTGAAGTAGTCTCGGCACGGGCCCGGAGGCTGGAGCACGTGACCGTGGGACTGTCGGTGCTGCATCGACTGCCGTAGGCTGTCGGTCTTCACGGGCTGTGGCGCAGCTTGGTTAGCGCGCTTGACTGGGGGTCAAGAGGTCGCCGGTTCAAATCCGGCCAGCCCGACTGGAAAGTCCCTGGTAGATGGGGGTGAGGCTTCGGCCACAAGGGAGCGATACACCCCCGTGAGAACCTCGTGAGAACCAAAGCGTTCTCACGGAGGTGCAATGCCCGCACGACCAGAAGGTGTGTACGCCGACCGCCGGGGCCAGTGGTACTTCAAGGTCTCTCTCGGTAAGGACGGGCTGACCGGCAGGCGGGAGCAGATCACGCGTCGCGGATACGCGACGGCGAGCGAGGCTGCCAAGGCTCGACGGGAGCTCATCGGCAAGCTCGACGCGGGACTTGTGAAGCCGGGTGCGGTCGCGCTCACCGTGAACGAGTTGCTCGATCTGTACCTGGACGGGCTCGATGCCGACCAGCGCCTGTCGCCGAAGACCCGACACGACTACCGCGTCTACGCGCAGACCTACGTGCGAAAGCCCCTGGGCAACCGCAAGGTTCGTGATGTCACCCCGGAGCTGATCCTCACCTGGCAGCGGAGGCTGCTTGCCGAAGGGGGAGCCAAGGACGGCAGGCCTCTGGCGCCGAACACGATCCGCCTGGCGCGCGCGCCGCTTGCAGGAGCCTTCAGGCTCGCGGTTTCGAGCGGGATCGTGGCTGTCAATCCGCTCATGCACGCGCCAAGACCGAAGGCCAGGCGTTCGGTCCCGCGCCATTGGAGCCCCGAGCAGGCCCGAGAGTTCCTCGCCTTGATGGAAGGAGACCGCACGTATCCCGTCTGGGCGTTCTTGATGTGCGCAGGACTTCGGATCGGTGAGCTCGTCGCGCTCCGGTGGAACAACGTCGACCTGACCGAAGGCGTAGTGAGCGTCGTCGAGTTCTCCACCTACCTCGGGCACGACGTCGTCGCCTCATCCGGCAAGAGTCGCGACGCGATCCGGCGTGTCGACATCGACAGGGCCCTCGTCGGCGTGTTGCGAGCACAGCGCGCGCAGCAGGCCAAGGAGCGGTTGGCAGCAGACTTCTACGAGGAGACCGGTCACGTCTTCACCCGCCCGGCCGGTGGTCCCTACCATCCCCAGTACTTGTCACGCCTGCTCGGCCGCTACAGCGAGGAGCTCGGCCTACCCCGTCTGACGGCTCACGGGCTCAGGCACACTTGCGCAACACTCATGCTCGGCAATGGCGTGGCACCGAAGGTCGCAGCTGAGCGGCTCGGGCATTCGGATCCGTCGCTGTTCATGAATCTCTACAGTCACGTGACCCCGTCGATGCAGCGAGAAGCGGCCGACAAGATCGGGGCCGCGCTGTTCGGCTGAGGACTTCGGACTTAGGTGTGACAGTGACCTCGATGCGCAACTCGACAGCTGGACGCCTGATCATGCAGACGTCACAGCCGGCAGGCGTAACTAGGTGTCGCCCCACTCGATCGAGCTCGCGAAGCCTCGCGGCGTGAAGCGCCTCGGGTATAGCCGGCGTGACTGGGCGAAATAACCGTCGATATGGATGGCCGCTGGTCCCTCCAGCCGGTCGTCGTGCCGAGCCAGATGGGACGTTATGTCGCTTCCGCCACGTTTTGCCAGGCGGCGTCCACCGTAACGAGAGCGAGGTAGATGTTCGCGTCGGAGGGCCGACGGCGCGGATCTCCGACTGCCATGAGATCATCGGCCGGGCGGCTCGACACCGCGATAGCGATGGCGTCGGTTTCCCTTCGCGACAAGCCAGGAGATCGAGCGCTCGTCCATCGGGCGGCGTTGCCAGTAGGCCGCGCGCAGCTTCTTGTCGCGCCAAGGCCACTCTTGCTGCAATGAGCTCGGTATCGTGCACCGAAACGGGTGAAGCCCGCGCTTCGGCCTTTGTGCGACGAGATCCTAGGAGGGGCCGTCGCCGGGTTGCTGTTTGACCGTCCAACCCAAGCCCATAAAGTACTCCTGGTAGTCCCCGCAGTTAGGGCCGTAGGTATAGATGTCGTAGCTGGAGCTCGGGATCGTCGGGGAGCCTAACCCGAGGTCAGAGGCGAGTGAATCAACAGCAGCCGCGGTTACCGTGAGAAAAACACCTCCGGTGGCGGCGTCGATTGTTACAGAGGCTGCATTGTCCACGATGTAGTCCTCGAGGTTCTCCTCGTCAACCGCCTCACCCGGGATGGACGTTTCGACCTCGGTACATCCGTTCCAGACTGAGATATCACCGGAATAGACCGTGGTTGAGGCCCCGTGGCTGGTCGTCCCGGTCACCCCGCACCTAACCTGCCCCATGAACTGAAGGTTGCCGGGTCGCATGTCCAAGTCGAGCGTCGTGCCAGGGATGTTGCCGCTGGGTGTGAAGGTATCCAAGCTCGAGCTCTCAGCGAGGTCCCAGGAAACTTGTTCGGAAACGTCGGGACGGTTCCACTGGGGGGGATCGCAAGTGAGGTCGATCTGCTCGGCGATGACATTGGCGCCTTGGGCGCCCACCAGGGCCGAACCGGTTGCCGGCTCGGCCGTCTCGATCAAGACAGATGGCGGCTGCAGGGCGACAGGCGGGTCGAGGGGCACTATGTAGTCATTGGTGAGAGCTGTGGCCTTGCCCGCGAGGTTGCTGGCGGTGACGACGCAGACAAGGTCCTTCTTCTCGGCGGTGGGCGTTACTACGAACGTCTGGCCCTGGTGCAACAGCACCATGGTGCGCTTGATGGTGCGCTTTTTCGGCACCGGCCCTTGTTTGTACCAGGCGAACGACAGCGTCGGGTTGCCAGTCCAGATCCCCGGGAAGCAGGTGTTGGTCGCGCCCACGGCGATGTCGGGCGTGATGTAGGGCGGCGGGAGCGTCCTTATCCTGCCGTTGTGGAGTCGCTGCTGGGTGACGAGGAACGGGATCGTGGTCAGGCTCGAGATGAAGCCCGTGACCGCTGTCAGGCTCTGGGCGCCGACCGATTGTCCCCCGACTGTCTGGGCACCGAGCTTGGCCGTCACCCCGCAGGAGAAAGAACTGTCCGGGGGCACATCTGGGACCTCAAGGGTGCTGCCGGTGCCGACCGGTCTGACCCCTCTGGAGAGGAACGTCGCCGGACGGGTGAAGTAGGTGCTGGTTTGCAACTTTGTGAGCTTCACCCCGAAGGTGCGGGCCTTCGGGTTGAGCCTGAAGGGGGAGATCTCTTGCGTGTTCTCCCATGTCCAGGTGTAACTGAACGTCGGCTTGCCCGTCCAGGTGCCGGGGTTGCAGCTCAAGGTGTGCTTGTACTTGGGCGTGCCCGACACCGTTGGCGCTGTCAGGTTGGATAGGGCGATTGGCGCCGGTGTCGTCGGGTTCGAGATCGTGACCTCGCCGACCTTGTCGGCGTCGAACTCGGTGAACCACAGGTCACCAGATGAGTCCTCTGCGTCCGCCGTGGCGTCACCGGTTACACCCTGAGCGCTGGAAAATACCGTCGTCGCGTGGGTCGAGACGTCGAAGCGGACCAGTTCGTGGTCGGTGTTGTCGGTGAACCACAAAGCGCCGTCGCCTGCGTCCGACAGCCACAGCGGCTGGCCGCCAGCCGGGTACTCGGTGATCCCGTCCGGGGTGCCGGCCTGAGTGGAGGAGGGCACGACCCGAGCAAGCTGATGCGCCGTGTACTCAGACACCCAGATGTCGCCGTCGGGGCCCAGCACGAGGCCTTCGGGACCGCTTCCCGCCGTCGGCAGCGGAAAGCGCGTGATCGTCGCTGTCGTGTCTGGCCCCGAACCAGCGGGCACGATGCTCGCGACGTCACCTGCGAGCAGTGTTGCCCACATAGTGCCGTTCGGGCCGTCGATCAGGTCGACAGGCTGAGCGCCGATATGGGTGCCGTTGCTGGGGATGGCGAACTCGCTGAACCCGTTCGAGGTGCCGTTCTGGGCCATCGTGGGGTCGAGCCGGCCGATCTGATCGGCGCCACGTTCGGTGAACCACAAGGCGCCGTCGGGCCCGACGACGATGCCTTGTGGGTTGCTCGAGGCACCAGCGGGAACCGGGTACTCGCCGACGAGCTTGCCGGTGGCAGGGTCGATGGCGCCTAGTCGGCCTGTTCCGTACTCGGTGAACCAGATGTCACCGATCGGCCCGGCCACGATCCCGCTCGGCTCCGCACCCGCGGTAAGGCCGGTGCCGGAGGTCGGGTACTCGGTGATCGAGCCGTCTTGGGAGACGCGGCCTATGCGGTCGGCCCCGAACTCGGAGAACCACATGGCGCCGTCTGGTCCGAGAGCCATCGTGTCCGGCTTGGCCCCGGCTGACAACCCCGACGAGAATTCCGTCACCGGGCCGATCGTGGAGGCCGTGCTGGACTGAGCCATGATCGCCGGCACGCTCAGTGCGCCGGCGAGGGCCGCACAGGCGATTGCGGCAGTCCGCGCGCGATGACGGCGCCTTATCGTTTCGGCCATCGGACCTTCCCCCCTCGGTCGCGTTTCGGGCGCCAACCGACCAGCGAAGCATACCGACGAAGGCGTTACAGCGTGCATGCGGATGGCACAGCGGCAGTCACGAAGCGAGACGGAAACTTCCGTGGGCGCGCTCCCTGTAACCCCGCCCGCGAACTACGCAGGTCCACGATCGTCGATCTCGTCCGGCGAGGCGCACAGAACAGCTGGCGCACAGAACAGCTTAGGAATAAGGGCGATCAGCTCACCTTGACGGGCGCGTAATCGGCGATATGCGGCTCAGCCAATGCCCGAAGACGGCGATGTTCCCGGCTCTTTCGTGGTTGTCCTGTGCCAAGGGTGGGGTCGGGCTCAGAGCTCGGGACCCGTGGGAATCGCAGGCGTGGGCGGCAGTTCGTAGGAAGGCCCGAGGCTCCGCCGGTGCATGATCGGCGGTGGGGTTGGAGTGCTCGTGGCGAAGGGGCGGGGACGATGTGGGCTGGCTTGTTGGGTTTCGATGGCTCGGCGTAGTTGGCTAATGCGGTCGGCGAGCTCAGGATGGCTTTCGATGAAGTCGGCTCTCGCTTGTTGCGCATCTTGGAGCTCGCCGATCTGAGCCGCGAGCCGGGACTGCTCGCCTTCGAGGGGCTGAGCGTGAGGTTCGGTCGTGCGCTGCCAGGCACGCTCGGCCGCCTGCAGCGTCGCGCCACTGGTCCTGAGGTCTTCGCGGCTTCGGTGCCGGGCGAGAAACCCGCGGTGGGGGTTTTGGGCGCGACGGAGGTTCTCCTCGTGGACTCGGCGCGCGACTTGCAGGTTCTCGTAACTGGCTCGGACGGGAGTGTTCGCCCATCGTCCGGCGCCGGTCCGGAGGTCGGCGAGGTCCTTTTCGAGGTCGGCCTGCTGTTCTCGGACGTGAGCGAGCTCGTTGGTGACGGCAGGTGGGATGCTCCCGACGAGTTGTCGGTGCTCGGCGCGAAGGGCCTCGAGGCGCTGCGCGGCTCGGGCCTGGTCAGTGGCCCATCGCTGGCGGCGCTCGTCATCCCAGGACCAGGTCAGACGTTGGGCGGCTTCGGTGAGGTCGGGTGCGGTGGTGTAGACGTGGCTGGCGTTCCGGGCACGGCTCATGGCCACATAGGCAAGCTCCCGGCCACCGCCGTCGTCGAGGACGTGGGCGACTTCGACCGTGGCGCCCTGCGCACGATGACCAGTGATGGCGTAGCCGTAACCGAGTCGGTCGGCGCCAATGTCATCGGCGCCCATGTGCAGCTGGCGGCCGTCGGGCGTGATCGCGGTGAGAGTCTGGGCCTCCGGGTCGATCGCGGTGACCCGGGCAGCTTGCGACGTGACCCAGGCGCCGTGAGGTCCGGGGGCAAGGGTGATGACCCGGTCCCCGGCCCGATAGGTGCGCCCTCCGGGTGCCATGAGCTCGGGGCCGGTGAGTCTCCCGGAGCGCTCCCAGAGGTCTCGAGCAGCGCGGTTGAGCATCTCGACGTTGTCGCGTCGATAGGCGAGAAGGAGGGGGTCCCGTCCGGCGTCGATGTCGGCCGCCCAGGCACGGATCATCCCGGTCACCGCCCGGCGGCGGTCGGGCACGGGATGGACCCGGCCGTTGCGGGCATACCAGCCGACGGCGGCGGCGATGTCGCCGTCTCGGAGCTCACGAGAGCGCGACAGCGTTCGGCGGGGTCGTTCTGGCGCAGGTTGTCGGTGAGCGCCCAGAGCTGTTCGGGGTGGCGTTCGGCGAGGGCGGTGAGCGCGCCACCGGGGCCGATGGCACCGAGCTGGCGGTCGTCTCCGACGACGATCAGCTTTGCCCCGGATCGCTCGACCGCGGTGAGGAGGCGGGCGAGGTCGACATCTGAGGTCATGGCGCCCTCGTCGAGGATCAGTACGTGCCGGTCCGAGAGCTCCAGGGTGTTGTGCTCCAATCGCCAGGTGAGCGAGGCGACGGTGCGGGAGTCCATCCCGGCGCCCTCTCCGAGGTTCTTGGCTGCTTGTCCCGAGGTCGCGGTGCCGAGCACGGTGTAGCCGGCGCTCTCGAAGCCGTCGCGGACCGCCGCCAGCGTCGTCGTCTTCCCGGACCCGGCCACACCCGTGACGAGATCGAGGCGGTGCCCACTCACGAGGAGGCCGACTGCCACCTCGTGCTGGGTGGCGCTCAACGACGCGCCGAGACGTTCCTCGAGCCGGACGACAGCATCGAGAGCGGCCTGCTCCTCGATCTTCGGACCCTCTTCGCCCGTGAGTGACTCGGCCAGCGTTGCGATGCGCTCCTCGTCGGCAAGGACACAGCGTGCCGTCCACACCTGTTCTCTGCTTCCGGTCACCACCGGCAGGGCGACCGCATCGCCATGCGCGAGGACGGCATCGACAGCTTGGTCGAGCACAGAGACGGGCAGGCCGTGAAGGTGCGGGGCCGCGGCGATGATCACGTCGCCACGGGTGAAGGTCTTCTCACTCGCCAGGCGCCCATCCGGGCCGAGCAGCTCGCCGGCGAACTCCTCGAGATCGACCTTCGGCAGCTGATAGCCGGAACCCGCCGCCTCGATCGCGGCCACGAGAGCGGCCGGGGGATGACCAGCAGCGGTCAGCTCGTCCTGCCACCGGGTCAACAGGTCCTCGACGCGGACCTCCGCCTTGCGGTCCCGGGTGGCCCGGGCTGCGACCGACCGCGCCGCATACGAGGCATCGGGTCCGACGGCGGCGGTGATCTGTGCCGAGCGGGTGGAGTGCAGTTCGCAGACCTCGGCCGGGATGCCGGCTATCGCCCATCCTCCGAGCCGTCCGGACGGGCCCGGGTCGGCGACGATCCCGTACCCGATCTCGACTGCCTTGGCGGCTGCGGCCATCCGTCCCACCGCCGTCGCCGCGTGCAGATGGTCTCTCAAGAACGCCGTGTCGGCGCCTTTCCAACCTCCGCGGGCGTCTCGCATCAACACGGCATTCGCGATCAGGACATGATCGTGCACCTGGGGATCGCCGGCCCGGGTCGTCGCGTGCCGGGAGGTCGCCCAGATGAGCCCACCGGTGGCGACGCGGGTCTGGGCACGTCCCCGCCGACCACCCCGTTCCGCGACGAGACGGTCCAGGTACTCGAGGGTGGCGTCGCGCTCGGCATCGACGATCTCGTGCATGTCCTCGGCGCGACCGATCACGCCAAGCTCGGCCACTGACTTGTGAGGTGAAATGACGAGCTCCAGGCCCGGACGCAGGCAACCCACGAGACGCCGACCGGTACGGGGGTCGTGGGCGCCACCGATGCCGAAGAGGGCTCTGTAGTCTGCGATGTCGACTTCGCCGTCCAGGCCCAGCGGTCCACGTCCCGAGCCTCCCCAGGACATAGGAGTCTCTCCGCGCGAGGCGTAGTACTCGCCAGAGGCAGCGACCGGGTCGTCACCCCGACCGGCGACGGTGTGCTCGTGGTAGTCGACCGAGTCGGCTCCCATCATCCGCATCCACGCCACGCACACCACCCCCTCGCCAACTGAAAGTTGCAAACGTGTTCCTCTTGGTTTGTGGTTATAGCAGGAATGGAGGTGAAGTAAAGAGGTTGTTTAGTATTAGGTAAATAGAGGTTAGTGAAGGTAAGTGATGGTGAATGGGAAGATTGGCGGAGGGGGAGGACGGAGTGGGTGATGGAGTGGGTGAAGAAGGTTGATGAAGGGAGTGAGGTGGGAAGATGGAAAGGGTGGAAGAGGGTTGATGGAATGAGTGGAGTGCGGTAGATGGAAGAGAAAAGGGGAAGGAATGGGTGAGGATATGGGTGGGTTGGTGGATGGTAGATAGAGGTTAATGATGGTAAAGAATGGTTAATGTCATTGTGTTTGGTTGATCGACTTGGTACGGCCGCGTTCTGGTGGTGAACGAGGGTCCGGGTGGGATGCGCGCACTTAGCCTGGACGCCCCAGTGCCTCCTTAGTAGAGGCTCGTCACCGTCTGACACCTTGTCGGCGCCGGTCTCGTTCGCAACCAACCCCACGACGCTCAAGGAGACCGATGGCCAACACCGACGTCCTGCCGCAACTCCTCACCATCGAGCAGCTCGCCGAGCGGCTCGGGGTGAGCATCCGCCACATTCGCCGACTCATCGCCGAACGAAGGGTGCCCTACCTGAAGGTCGGTTGGTTCATCAGATTCGACCCGGCCGAAATCGCCGCCTGGCTCGATGGTGCTCGGCACCCGGAACGCTCAACCGCGGGCGACCGGACTCATCTGGCGGTCAGTTTCTCGCGATCGGCGTCCCGCATCAGGGAGATTGCGTGCCTCGATTCGGGTCGTCAGACCGATTGCGCTCGGTCAGGAGACCTTCCGTTGGTTGCTGAGGATCTGAGAGACACGCTGGAATGACACGTCGAGCAAGCTGCCGATGTCGCGGATGCGTGATTTCCAAGAGGCCGCGTCGCACACTGACCCGCGAACGACCATGCGTTATGACCGCTCTCGGGTGTCATTCGATCGTGGTGCTACTCACATAGTGTCTGCGTTCGTCGCGGGTGCAGCTTGGTAGGGGTGAGGGGATCCCTGCGGACGCACCTACACTTATGGCGTGTCGACCGTACAACAGCCGGACGAATCAAGAGTGCACGTTTACCCGCCCGACGAGGCCCTCAAGAGCGCGCGCCCGCTCCCGAAGCGCGAAGACCTCGTGATCGAAGACGTCTCCGATGAGGAGTGGGCGGCGTTCTTGGAGGCACTCGCTGAAGCATGAGCGACGCTCCTCGGCCCGGCGTCGTCGTGGACACCATGGTCATCAGCTGGCTATTCGACGAGCGGCCGAATCCAGTCGCTGACCAGTACAGGGTGCTCATCGGCCGAGCGCCGGTTGTCCTCGCTTTCCACACAGTGATGGAGCTTCGTTTCGGTGCGATACGAGCTGGGTGGGGTGAGCTACGACGTCGCCGGCTCGAGTGGCGGATCGCGGAGCTATCTATCGTCCAGCCCGACGACGAGATGATTACCGTGTGCGCCGAGTTGCGAGCTGACTGTCAGCGGACCGGACACGCTCTTGGCAACAAGATCCACGACGGCGACCGATGGATCGCGGCGGCCGCGATCCGTCTTCGCCTTCCGCTCGTCTCCCATGACGCCGTCTTCAAGAATGTCCCACTGCTTGAATTGATTACTGCCGACCCAGCTTGAAGAAGAGCGATGCCGGACTGGTCGCCCGTTAAGGCAAG
Source organism: uncultured Acidimicrobiaceae bacterium (assembly GCA_963727645.1). Classification (GTDB taxonomy): domain Bacteria; phylum Actinomycetota; class Acidimicrobiia; order Acidimicrobiales; family Bog-793; genus Fen-455. Next base: position 143,224 of record CAVSHA010000012.1, on the reverse strand, counting down.
ATTGCGGCAAGTTGACGCAGGGGTGAGCGATGGTCGTGGCTGGTAAGTGGCGGATAGCGGAAATGGATCTCTGGGATCGTGAGGCTCTCGACCTCGTTGGTCCCGCGTTCATCGAATTCCGCCGGGATCTGACAGGCAGCTTCCGTTTCATCGCCGTGGAGGGATGGATGGACTGCCGCGAGGCGCCTCACAACGAGTCCCCCGGTGTCGAGTTCACCTGGGAAGGGAGTGACGACGATGATCGCGGTGTGGTCGCGGCTGGGCGGCGCTCGAAGAAGACGGCTCGCTGATCGGCCACATCTACTTCCACCTCGGGGACGACTCCGGGTTTCGAGCGGTCAAGGAGCCGAGACCAGAACGAGGGCGGTAAGGGGCGCGCGCTCGGTCGTGCTCGAGGAATCTTCAGGGATACACGTTGCCGACGCCGATCACCTGCCAGCTCTTTCCCACTCGACCGAGCACGATGCTGACCGACCAGCCCGCTTCGGCGACGTCGGAGGCAGCCGTCGTCACCGTGACCGGGCCGATGCCGCCGTCGAAGAAGATCGCGCCGGGCTCGACCCTCTCGATCATGAGGTAGTCCTCGATGTAGTCGTCATCACTCAGCTCGTGCACATTGATCGAAGTCCTGCACGCCTGCTCGTGGAGCAGGCGCGACAACTTCTCGGCCCTCGGAAGGTCCCGAAGCGCTGCTGATCCCCGGTCGACTGCGATGTCGACGCCGTATGGGTCGAGATAGGCCCGCTCGCCGAGCCACTTGGCGAGCTTCTTGGTGACGGTGCCAGCGGCCCGTAGCAGCTCCTCGCCGGCCATGACCTTGCGGATCATGAAGTAGCCGAGGAACTCGCCGAGGTTGTCGGTGATCTTCTCGGGACCGAAGAGGTGGACGAACGCCTCGTCGTCGCTGTCGTAGGCATCGTCGAATCGCGATCGCTCGGCGTCGTCGAGGTTCTGGTACCCATAGCTGTTCAGGCAGTCGCGGAGCAGAGACACGACATCGGCGTAGTTCCTGTACGTCCGTGGCGCGAGTCGCTGTTCCTGCTCGGCGAGGAACTCGACGAGCACCGTGTCGATGTTGGGCCGTCCCTCAGGTTCGCTCTTCCCCAGGTCCTGTCCGTCTTCCGGAGGCACGAGCTCGATCACCTCGGCATCGGGACGAACGTCTTCACATCGATCCTCGAGCACCAGTCGAAAGTGCCAACCCTCGTAAGGCTCGAGCGCCCTCCCGAGCTCTTCCCAAGTGAGAGTGTGCCCGTCCACCACCACGTCGTATGGACCGCCGAGCTCTCGCTCCTCGCCCCAGACGAGCCTTCCGGCGGCCTCGTCTCCATGGATGATCCACCCGGCCCGGTGCGGGTTCGGCTCGAGGTAGCGGCGGGCGATCTCCTCCTCGGCGCGGCGCCTGACGAGGGCGACCAACTCCCCGACGTCGGCGTCATGGGCGCCGAGCACGGCAAAGTGGTAACCCTCTGCGACCCCGGCCTCCTCGAGTTCGACCTCGATGCCCGTCGGTGCCCGCCAGACCCGGTACTCGAGCAGATGGAGCCGGCCGTCACCGTCCGCCACCTGGATGGGCTGGGGCGCATCGGGCAGCTCGGGGTAGCCGGTGATCGCCGCCACGCGCCGGTCCGAGCAGCGGTCGCAGAGCGACACCCCGTCGAGGGAGACCCGGGGGCCGGGGGCGCCGCAGTCCTCGCACAAGTCAGAGTCCACGGCGCAAGACTAGGAGCCATGGACGCCAAGGAGCAGAGGTCGATGCTGCGGAGCGCTGTCTACCGTGGCGACGGCAGAGCAGTCGTCGCGCTCGGCGCCGAGGGCACCCGGGCCCGACGACGCCCTGCAGCTGCTCGGAGACGGACTCGCCGCGGCTCTCGCCCAGGACCTCGAGGGTGCAGCTGAGCTCGCCCTGGCCTGCGCCGGGGCGCTGCGGGAGCGCGGCTTCTACGGCGACGACGACCTCGCCGACCATCTCGAGGCCCTGGCTGGCAAACGAGCGCCGCTGCCGCTCGTCGCCTTGCCGGTGGATCTCGACGACCTGGCCACGGTTCTAGAGGGGGATCCGATCGACAGCGGTGGGCGGATCGATCGCCAAACCGGCGAGGTGTGGCACCGGGCCGCGGTCGAGTACGCGCGCGAGATCGGCGAGGAGGACGAGGAGAGTGCCGAGGACCCGGAACGCTGGTTATGGGTCGGGTGTGAGGGTTCGCACGAGGGCTACCGCGACATGGAGCTGTTCATCGAGACCGTCGCCGATCCCGAGCGCGCTGATCGCCTGGCAATCGCGATCGACGGGCGCGGCGCGTTCCGTAGGTTCAAGGACGTGCTCGGGCGCTGGCCAGGCGAGATCGAGCGCTGGTACGCGTTCTCCGAGGAGCGCCAGCGGGGCCGGGCCCGCGCCTGGCTCGCTGGGGCTGGCTACTGCGTGGAGCCAGCTGGGCGACTACGCCCAGAGGGCTGAGACCTCTTCCGATAACGTCGTCCGAGCTGTTCGGGCTCTTTGTACGCCTCGGAAGAGGCTGGCAGTTGGTACGACATCCTGTGCGAAATCGACCGCTCAGCTCGAATCGCTGCCGTGATCGAGCGACGGGGATGCGACGGGAGGGGCCTAGTGCTCTCTCGCTCGTGGGTGGGGGGAGGTTCGATGGAGCGAACAAGGCATTCGGCGATAGGTGTCGGTAACAGCCCCCGTCCCGCATCAGAAGGGGATTGGGTGCCTTCACTCGGCCGTCGGACCGATCGCTCCCGCTTAGGAGGCCTTCTGTTTGTCGCTGAGGATCTGAGAGATGCGCTGGAACGAAACGTCGAGCAAGCTGCCGATGTCGCGGACGCTAAGTCCACCGACTTCTTTGATCTGCTCGGCGGCGAACCGCAGCTTTTCCTGGGCGACTCGCTGGTAAGTATCAAACTCCTGGCGGGCGGCCTTCGCTTCGTCGAGCGCGTGCTCGATCCGAGGATCGAGTTTTACGGACATCGAAACGTCGAATGAGTCGGGCTCGGCGTCGAGCATCATTGAGATGACGTCTCGCGCTTGGTCTCTGACCTGTTCGAGGCGCCTGGCTTGTCCATGGGCACCGGGGACCTCCGGAACTGAGAATGCCCACCAATTGCCTGATCGTTCAGTAGTTACCGTGTATGTCTTCACTTCCACCATCCCTCACCCAACTCCGACTCGGTGGATCTCAAGATTGCTTGCGCCGTGATTTCGTTGATCTCGCTGTGGCGAGGAATGGAGACTTGCACTGACGTGCCGAGTCTCCACTTCTCGTGATTCCCTTTGCTTGCCACCTGAGTCCATGTGAGGCCGCTCGCCTTCGCTGCACCGGAGACCCGCTTGATCAGGGCCGCCCGTTTCACAAAGCTAAGTCTACATTCCTAGACTGCATCAAGTCTAGTGCTCTAGACAGCTCCGTCACGAAAGTCTTGACCGGGTCCAGTGAGCTGATTCATTCGTTGTGCGAGCCCGATACCCCAAGACGGTCGCGTCATGACCTGAAGGGCGCGAATGGCAAGCCAGAAAGTCAAAGAGCGCTCCGCGGTGGATACGGAAGTCAAACCGGAAGCAGAACCGGTAAAGAGTCGCTAGCGTTTTGGGCATGAGTAGCACTGTGCAGGACCTCGAACGGGCGGTCGAAGCACCAGAGATAGTGCGTGCGCTTACGGCTTACGGCCTAACTCAACAGGAAGTCGGTACGATCGCAGGCGTCTCCGACAGGGCCGTCCGTCAGTGGAGGCGGGCTGGGATCAAGCAAGACCGGTACGACCGGCTCATCGAGGTTCGCGAGATCGCCCTCCTGCTGTCCGACTCGCTCTCGCCGCGAGGCGTCGGCCAGTGGCTGCACGCGAAGAACCGACTGTTGCACGGTGAGCGTGCCATCGACCTTCTTGCCCATGGCAAAGGCGATGAGGTACGCGTGGCTGCCAAGGCGTTTATCGACGGCGCCTACGTTTGACGACTGACGATCTCGCCACTGCGGTAATGAGCGCGCACGGCTTCGGAAAGTGCCTCCGTGAGAACCGCCGTGAGAACCATAGCTCCGCTAAAGCCGGAAAATGGAGGTAACTGGTGGTCGTCGGCGGTCGTGTCGGTTCGAGTGAAGTCCCTGGTTGAGGGCACTATTGGTAACCAATGGTCACGACCGGTGTCGGAGGGAAAATGCCCCGGGCAGAACTGGGGGTCAAGAGGTCGCCGGTTCAAATCCGGCCAGCCCGACCAGAAAGTCCCTGGTAGATGGGGGTGAGGCTTCGGTCACAAGGGAGCGATGCGCCCCCGTGTCACTGCCGCACCCAGTAACCGATCCCGAAGGTTTGGTCGAGTGCGTCGCTGAAGGGTGCTACCAACGTTAGGCCCGCCTGCACAAGGAGGCGATCGGCACGCCGGGCACGATCGGAGGAGTGCCACTCCATCACGACAACTCGGGTACACGCGAGGACTTGAAAAGCACCTTCGAGCACCTTGACCTCGTAGCCTTCGACGTCAAGCTTGAGCACATCGACCCGTTCGATCGCCATGCTCTCGCAGTAATCATCGAGGCGAACGACCGAGACGATCTGTGTCGCCCCGGTTCTGAAGTCGTTCAGCATGTCCGTGCAGAGCGTGCCCTGCCGGCCCCCAAGTGTGAGCGAGAGCTGCTCGCTCGTGGCCTCGCTGCCTAGGGCCTGCCGGTTCAGGTGTACTCGATCGACCACACCGTTGACTGTCGCGTTGGCCTGGGCCACCTGGAAGCAGGTGGCTAACGGCTCGAACGTGTGCACGATGGCGGTCGGTTGAGCGAGAGCGACTAGGACCGAGTACAGGCCGACGTTGGCACCGGCATCCACGACAATCCCGCCGGGCGCCACGAGGGCGGTTTCGGTCCGGAAGTAGTCCTGGGCCACCTGGCCCAGGATCATGACATCGTGCCGGACGTGGCGAGCCGTCGTTCGCAGAACCACAGAGGCCAACCGGTCACCGGTAACGCTTCGAGCAGGGGCCAGCACGTCCGTGCGGATGTCTTGGGCTACATGCAGGGTGAGATGCGGGTCACTGACCCGGGATTTGGCTGCTGCCCATCCCGCCAGGTACACGAGCCGTAGCCTCGCGCCTCGGAAGTCGGCGACGCCTTCTCGGAACTGGTTGGCCGCTCTGATGTAGTGCCGTGGCCTTCTCAGCACGGCGTCAGTATGTCACCATTCGACCCGGCAGCCACCTGCTTCGAGCAGTCGGCCGCGCTAGAGGCGCTCTCTGCCCATCGGCTCTGCCAGACTGGGACGCGATGCACACCGAGTCGCGGGACCCGCACATGCTCGACGTCGTCGGCGACATCGCGGCCAGACTTGACTAGTCGTACCCAGGGGGAGGAGACGACCAGAGGCCCGGCGCACGACGACTGCACAGAGGAGCCATGACCCACGCACAACATCTCCGACCACGTGCCGTCGAGACGAGCGGCCAACCCCGGCGAGCCGCCTGGGCCGCGGGACTGCTCACCGCCGTCGCAGCCGGAATCTTCGTCGTCGGGCTCCTCGTAGGGTTTTTGGTCGTCGGTCGACACGGCGGGGGCCCGATCCAGGGCTGGGACAACACCGTCGAAAGCTGGTTCCCCAAGCACCGCGGTCCGCTCGTCGGTGTCTCGAAGTTCGTCGCGACCTATCTGGACGCGGGTCCCTTGGCCGTAATCTGCCTGGTACTCAGCGCCATTCTCGCCTTCACGTTGCGCTCCATCCGGGCCCTCGTCCCCATCGCCGCCTATCTCGGGGGCGAGCTGCAGGTCCTTATTGTCCGCGAGGTCATCCTGCGGCACCGACCTCCGACCGCCGACTACCCCGCACCGGGCGCCATCAAGGGTGTGCACGAGACCAGCTACTCGTTCCCCTCCGGCCACTGTGTCGCCCTGTCTGCTGTGCTCTTCGCCCTACTCGGCACTATTGCATTGACCTACCGGATCTGGTGGCCCTGGCTCATCGCACTCCTGGGCTCGCTCTTCGTCAGCGACAGCCGCCTGGTACTCGGTGTGCACTGGTTCAGTGACGTCACGTTCGGCCTGCTGTTGGGGATGACCTGGGGCGTCACGGTGGCCATCGTTGCCCACCAACTCGAATGGGCCGACGTCCGCGCCATCATCCGGCCCAGCCCGAAGCGACCCGCTGCCCGCCAAGCAAGCGGCTGAATCGGCCCCGGCCACACCGAGTGACCAGGACTCGCGTGACCATATTTGCGCGAGAGGGTTCTTAGCCGAGGGCCTGGCGCAGCCTGGTCGTGACCAACTTCTTGACGAGCGCCCTTGACAATGGCGCATCAACGGGGAACTGAAGTGCCCCGGACGAAGTCTTGTAGTTGGCGAGCTCGTCACCGAGTTCGGGGAAGACAGCCCCGCTGTGAGGTAGATAGCTCAGGTGGTTCTTGAAGGCTCCAAAGCCGGCGATTACCTTGCCCTGCACCCGAAAAGCTGGCAGTCCGTACGAGATGCACTGCTCTGCCTCGGGGATGATGCCGAGGATCGAAAGGCGAAGGGTGGTCAACGTGCTCCGCTTTGGTTCCTCCAGCGAGGCCAGATAGTCGTCGATCTCTTCTCTTGACATGGCCATTCCTCTCATTTGGCGGTGTTGACGACAACAACGTCTCAAGTTGCAGCACGACGCCGCCGACAATTTGAAATTTGACAAAAAGGGCCTCGTGTCAGGCCATCCACTGGTGAGCGCGAGCGGTGTCAAGGGTTCCCGAAGTTTGCCAGAAGGGTGGTCCGGGGGGTGATCGAGCGAACTGGTCTCGAGCGTGCGATCAGAGAAGCGACTGATCCGGCCACGCTCGTGCAGCGGGTCTCCGACGAGGCGTTGAACCTCCTGGAAGGCGCCGATGGAGTCCTCGTATGGCTCTCACACGACCCGGGGCAGTTGACCCTCGTGTGCAGCTCAGGTCACCTCGAAGAGGGGATGGGCGACACGTTGCCCATGGAGGGAAACCTCGTGGGGCTCGTGCTCAAGACAGGCGAGACGCTCCGCTGCGATGATACCGAGAGCGACCCTCGTGTTGACCTCGACTTCTGTCAAGCGTTTCACGTTGTCTCGTCGGTCTGCGTGCCGCTGCGGCGCGGCAGCGAGACAGTCGGTGTGCTCAGCGTCACTTCGTCTCAGAAGCGGACATTCGACGATCGTGATGTCGCGACGCTCACGAGCCTCGCCGAGTTCATCGGCGTCGTGATCACGGCTGCTGGCGACTTGGCGGCAGTCACCGAGACGTTGTTCTCCGGGTCCTGGCGCGATACGCCCGGCGCGATGGTCTTTCACGGAAGTGACTGGGCCGCAGAGGAACGGTTCGTTGCCAACGTCTTGAACCCGGGAGCGATGGGAAGGCTCGAGGCAAGAGGCCGGATCGACTCCTTTCTCAAGGGACGCGGCCTCTCACATGTCTTCCAGCCGGTGTTCGACCTGACGAATGGCAAGTGCTTCGGGGTCGAGGCGCTCGCCCGGTTCTCGGGACAACCCAGTCGAACCCCGGATCTCTGGTTCGCCGAAGCGCACGCGGCGGGCGTCGGGGTTGAGCTCGAAGTCGTCTCGTTGAAACGAGCCCTGGCTTCGATGCCCAGGCTTCCCGCAGGCATCTCCCTGTGTGTGAACGCCGGTCCTGCGGCGATGGGCTCCGACGAGGTGTGCCAGATCGTCACAGCGTGCGATCCGAGGCCGAGTGGTCATGGAGCTGACCGAACAGGTCAGAGTCGACGACTATCCACTTCTGTCGCACACTCTCGAGCAGTTGCGCTCGCTTGGCGTGCGTCTGGCCATCGACGACACCGGTGCAGGCTTTGCAAGCCTCGCCCACATCTTGAAACTCGCGCCAGACCTCATCAAGCTCGACCGCGAGCTGACCTCCGGCATCGATCACGACCCTGTGCGGAGCGCCCTCGGAGCCGCGCTGGTGAGCTTTGCGTCTTCGACCGGGGCGGAGATCATCGCCGAGGGGATCGAGACCGCAGGGGAGCTGAACGTTCTCCGGGAACTCGGTATCCGTTACGGGCAGGGATTCCTCCTCTGTCGTCCGACGACGATCGCCTCGATTCCGAGCCGTCTTTCCCGCCGGCTGCTGCCGGTGCCGACAACGCTGGCGTCCTGATTCTTGGCGTCATCGTCCAGGACCTCGAGAAGATGCCCGTCTGTAAGAACCGCCCTGAGATCCATAGCTCCGTCGACCCCGGAAGATCGGGGGGTGACGACCGCCAGGCAGTGAGGGACGAAGGAGAAACGAATGGCCGGGGGACGCTGTGCGACGCTCCGGCCACTGTTTCTTCTCCTGGTCGGGCCAACGCTTTCCTGCCTGAGCGGTGGCCTGTTACCCGGGCCGGGGAGAACGACGCAGACGCTCCTGGGCTAGCCTGAGCTTCAAGTCTCCAGCACGTTTGCTTTGTCCCGTCGCCCGGAGGTGTCCGTGGGGAAGTCCCCGATAGCGAGTCTTTGCGCGCTTGTCGCCGTTGGCACGATGACGGTTCCTCTCCTCGCGGGCTGCGGTACGACGGGCCCTGCCACGGGCGCCACCATGAAGCAGGTGGCCGAGCTGAAGGGCTCCGACAGCGTCGGCGGTGATGAGTTCGGCACTTCCGTAGCCGTCTCGGGCACGACGGCCGTCGTGGGCACCTCGGGAGGCTCCGACGCCGGTCGGGCCTACGTGTTCACCAAGACCCCTTCCGGCTGGGAGCAGGTTGCCGAGCTGAAGGGATCCGACACCACAAGCGGCGACCGCTTCGGCAGCTCCGTGGCGATTTCGGGCACGACTGTCTTGGTGGGTGCATACGATCAGGCCAAGAATGCCGGTCGGGCCTACGTGTTCACCAAGACGGCATCCGGCTTCGAACAGACGGCGGAGCTGAAGGGCTCCGACACTGTCGTAGATGACTACTTCGGCTGGTCTGTAGCCGTCTCGGGCACGACTGCGGTGGTGGGGGCCGTGGGCCACGCCAAGTACATGGGAAGGGCGTACGTGTTCACCAAGACGGCTTCTGGCTGGGAACAGGCCGCCGCGCTTGAGGGCGCCGGCACCGTCAGCGAAGACGGGTTCGGCACATCGGTGGCCACTTCGGGCACGACTGTCATCGTGGGCGCGGAGGGCTACGCAAAGGGTGCGGGCCGAGCGTACGTGTTCACCGAGACCGCGGCCGGCTGGACTCAGGTCGCGGTCCTGAAGGGCTCCGACACTGTCACCGGCGACAACTTCGGCACCTCTGTGGCCGTCACGGGCACGACCGCGGTCGTGGGCGCGTATGGCCAGTCCAACTTCGCCGGGCGCGCGTACGCGTTCACTGACGCGGCGGCAGGCTGGAGACAAGCAGCCGTGCTGAAGGGCTCCGACACGGTCGCAGGCGACTACTTCGGCGTCTCGGTGGCGATCTCGGGCGCGACTGTCTTGGTGGGTGCCTACGATCACGCCAACACTGCCGGCGCGGCCTACGTGTTCACCCACACGGTGTCGGGTTGGAAGCAGGCAGCCGAGCTGAAGGGCTCCGACACGGCCGCAGGCGATTACTTCGGCAGCTCAGTGTCGGTCTCGGGCAGGACGGGCGTGGCGGGTTCTTACGGCCAGGCAAAGTTCGCCGGCCGGGCCTACGTGTTCAAGAGCTGACGCCGAAACGGTCCCAGCAGCTCATTCGCAGACGGTCGAGCGCCGACGCGGCTCCGCCAGCGTATGAACGGGACCCGCGTGCGCGAGCTTGCGTCGCTGGGGTGTCAGGAAAAAGGGCGCGAGGTGCGGTCTATTTGCGAGATACTCATAGGCGGTGCACGACCTCTTGCTTCCCTCGCAAGGCAACGGGGGTCGTGCACCATCTATCGGCGTGTCCACCTCGGGCCTTGAACGGCTCCTACACGACCTTGTCGCCGAAGGGCGGCGAAGGCCTGGGCCGGTGATTGGGCGATCTCCTACGCAGGGGAAAGGTGCTCGCGCAATCGGTCCAGTGCACCTGTTGCCCGCTGCTGGACAGTGCGCTCCACGAACGGGGCGATGAGCGTACCGGCAATTCCGCCCGGCTGTTCGTAGGTCAGAGTCAGGCTGACAGTCGTCTGGCCGTGGCTCGGACGCAGATCGAAGGTGAGGCTCTGGGCATCGCTCCCGGCCGAGCACCAGGTGATGCTGCGGCGCGGCTGGAGTGAGGCGATCATGATGGTGGTCCGGAGTGTGCGGACCCCCACCTTGAGGATCGCCTCGAACTGTGCGTCTTCGCCCGTTGTCGGAGGCCCCAAAGGCGTGAGTTGCTCGAGTCCTTCGATGAACACCGTGGCGCACCTGTAGTCGGCCAGGCATTCGAAGACTGCGCTGGCCGAGGCGGCGATCGTCGTTCGCGCTTGGACTGTTCGCTGCAAGCTCAATTCCTCCGAGCCGGTTGTGAGGCAGGTCAATGGACGCGGGCAGCGGCCCGCCACTTGCTTGGCGGACACGAGCGGACCCGCCCGCAAGTATCGCGGAACCACCAGAGGTGACGTGCCGGGACCGGGCCATCGGCTACGGACGTGGTGAGCCGGCGTCATGTCGGCCTGTGCGCCTCAGGCGGCAACCTGACTAGGCTCGCACCCCGGTGAGAGAGCACAGCGGTGTCGTGCCGATGCAGTCGCGGGTAGCGGACACCGCCGATGTGCTTGCAACACTGTTGCAGTCCTCACCGGATGCAGTCATCGCGGTCGACGCTGACGGGCTTATCGTGCTGGCCAGCGATGCGATCAGGACACTGTTCGGCTTTGACCCGGACGAAGTCGTCGGCCTTAGCATCGAAGCGTTGGTGCCGGAGCAGGCTCGGGCGATGCACGAGCGCCACCGCAAGAAGTTCACCGAGAGCGGGCGGGCTCGTCCGATGGGAGCCGGCCTTGAGCTCACCGGACGGCGGCGTGACGGGAGCGTGTTCCCGATCGACGTGAGCCTCGCCCCGTTCTCGACAGGTGGTGAACGCTTCGTCGGGGCCTTCGTGCGCGACGCGACGGATCGGCGTCGCCAGGAGGCGAGGCTGCAGGCGATAAACGAGATCACCCAGCGCCTGCTTGCCGGCGAGCCGACGGCGACGACCCTGGAGCTGGTCGCGTGTCGGGCACGCGGCCTGGTGGACGCGGCGCTGGGCTGGGTCGTCGTGCCGTCCGGCAAGGAAGACCTCGTCGTGAGCGCGAGCGACGGAAAGGGGGCCGAATCGATCATCGGTCTCGAGATCCGGTCGGACGGGAGCCTCGCGAGGCGGGCCATGGCCGAAGGGGAGTCGATCATTGTCGGCGACCTGTCGAGCGAGATGACGGTTCCGGTTGAGATGAAGGCGCTCGGGCTCGGGCCCGGCCTGTTCTGCCCGCTGGGCGTCGAGAGCCGGATCCTGGGGGCACTTGTGGTCGCACGGCCGCGCGGAGCACCGGGCTTCAACGCAAGCGACACCGCGCTCGTCGAGGTTTTCGCCAACGCGGCGATGGTCGCGCTCACCTTGGGAGAGGCCCGGGTCGAACTCGAGCGGCTCGAGGCCACAGCCGAGCGCGAGAGGATCGGGCGTGACCTTCACGACACCGTCATCCAGCAGCTCTTCGCTCTCGGCATGGGCCTGCAGAGCATTGAGCGACTGACCAGCGGCTCCGTGGCCGGGCGGATCGATCGCATTGTCGACGGCCTGGACGAGGTCATTCGCCAGATCCGCGAGACCATCTTCCTTCTCGAACGGCCGGCCATGGCCGAGGGGGGCCTTCGTGCGGCGGTCACGGCTGTGGTCACGGCCGCTGGAGAACATCTCGGCTTCTCACCCCGAGTGGGGTTCCAAGGACCGGTCGACTCGGTCACGAGCGAACAGCTGGAACCCCACGTCATCGCCGTCCTGACCGAGGTGCTCTCGAACGTCGCCCGACACGCCGAGGCTTCGTCAGTCGAGGTCGTCATCGCTGCAGAGGACAACATGCTCCTCGTCTCGGTCGCGGACAACGGTGTGGGCCCTCCCAGGGGCCGAACTGCCGGCAACGGACTGAGGAACATAGCCGAGCGCGCCCGTGCACTGTCGGGCTCGGTGTCGATCACGGCTCGGAGCCCCTCGGGGACGCTCGTCGAATGGTCTGTCCCGATCACCTCATGAGACCAGTCACCTGTTGACTGGGGCGCCGCACGGCCGGACGAAAGGTGACTTTCGCCTCTAACCAGAAAGGGCTGCTCAGGCCGACTCTTGAGACGTGGATTGCAATCGGCATCCCGTTTTCGAGGATCTGGGCCGTGAGGACTGTCTGGAGCTGCTGGAACGCGAGCACGTGGGTCGCGTTGCCCTGACGGCACGGGCGCTTCCAATCGTCCTCCCGGTGAACTTCGCTTTGCTCGACGGCGACATCGTGTGGCGGTCGGCCCAGGGCACCAAGCTGAACGACGCCTCAGCCGGATTCGTCGTGGCGTTCGAGGTCGACCATTACGAGCTCGAACAACAGCATGGATGGAGTGTCATGGTCCAGGGGTTGGCGCATGTCGTCACCGACGACGAGGAGCTAGATCGTGCGATGGAGCTCCCCCTGGAGCCCTGGGCACTCGACGGGACGGCAGACCGTTATGTCTGCTTGGTTCCCAACGTCGTGACGGGCATGCGCATCCGGAACAGCTGAGCCCAGTGAAGCAACTCAGCGCCTTTCGCGCCGAGCCCGAAGGTCTGGCGCCCACCAGGTGCGAACACCGAGGTGGGCCCGGAGCGTTCTGCCGCCCGTAGACTTGACGGCGTGGAGGCCGTGCCGACCGGGGCCATCGACGGCGGGAACGGCCTAGAGCGCGTATGGACCCTGCCGAACGTGATCTCCTTCGCCCGGATCGTGCTTCTGGGCGTGTTCTGTTGGCTCCTGTTCGGCCCGGACGAGCGGATCACGGCGACGCTAGTGCTGATGTTCGTCGGTATCACGGACTTTCTGGACGGCTATCTTGCACGAAGGTTTGACCAGGTCAGCACGCTGGGCAAGGTTCTCGACCCACTCGCTGACCGGGTGGTGCTCGTGACCGGGGTCCTTTCGATCGCAGTCTACGGGGCCGTTCCGGCCTGGCTCGCGGCGGTCGTGCTCGGACGCGAACTGATCGTCTCGGTCGCCGTCGTGGTGCTTGCGGCTTTGGGGGCAAGGCGGATCGACGTGCTCTGGGTGGGAAAGGCGGGCACTTTCGGGCTCCTGTGCTGCTTCCCGTTGTTCCTTCTCGGGGACCAACGAGCGACATGGGCCCGCGTGCTGACCGACGCCACATGGGTGGCTGTTGTGCCTGCCTTGATCCTGAGTTTCGCCGCTGGGGCTGCGTACATACCACACGCGCGCCGGGCACTCGGCGAGCGCCGCACAAATCGCGCGCGACCTGGGGCCGTGAGTTCGTGAAGGCCGTGACGGTGGTCGGCGGCGCAGCAACGACGTCTCGGCCCTTTCCGGCGAACCAATCCGGAGCGATGTCCCAATGTCCGACGCAGCAATGACCGAGCCGGTACGGCCCGGGCTGGGAGCGGCCACGGGCCCCGGGGCGCGAAGTCCCCGGAGTGACTACGATCGCCGCAGCATTGAAGACTGCCGCCGCCGCGAAGGAGCCTTGAGAAATGGGAATCCCACAGGACCTGAGATACACCGCTGACCACGAGTGGGCGCGCCTGGAGGACTCCAAGGTGAGAGTTGGGCTCACCGACTTCGCGCAGGAAGCGCTCGGAGACATCGTGTTCGCACAACTTCCCGCCGTCGGCGACCACGTCCTCCGAGGGGGGGAGCTCGGCGAGATCGAATCGACCAAGTCGGTCTCGCAGGTCTACGCGCCCGTCGGCGGGACCGTGGTCGAGGTGAACGCCTCGCTGAACGAACACCCGGAGCGCATCAACGCCGATCCGTACGGGGAGGGTTGGCTCTGCGTCATCGAACCGTCTGCTCCCGCCGAGTTCGATGAGCTCTTGGACGGCGCCGCGTACCGCCTGCTGACGGAATCCTGAGGGGTCGCGGGTCGGATCCGACCGAGCGGCACGCCGGTCCCAGAGCGGACGACAGAAAGCCCCCGGTGACGAGCGCGGTGGTGGCTCAGCGGTTGGCGGCCGAGCGCGCCACGCCGAGTCTCAGGTACCGTACGGGGGTGTTCTGCAACAACTGCGGCCATCGCAATCCACCCGAGTCAAATTTCTGCTCGTCGTGTGGTTCGCCTTTCACTCCGAGGACAGACACCACGATCTCGTTCCTGCCGGAGGATTCCTCGGGAGACCTCACCGATGAAGAGGTAAGTGTTCCTGCCGAGGACCTGTCGGATGGCACCGGTGTTCTCGTCGTCAAACGCGGACCAGATGCCGGGACACGCTTTGTCTTGACAGGTGAGGTCACCCGAGTCGGCAGGCATCCCGACAGCGAGATCTTCCTCGATGACGTGACGGTGTCACGCCGCCATGCGGAGTTCCGGCGCGAGGCCACCCACTACGTCGTGGCGGACGTCGGGTCTCTGAACGGTACCTATGTAAACCGGGAGCGGATCGAGGCCGCCACCTTGAAAGGTGGCGACGAGGTCCAGATAGGCAAGTTCAAGCTGGTTTTTCTCTCGACGAGCGCGGGCTGAAATCGCAGTGGGGGAACGCTCCTATCTCGCTATCGGCGACGTGCTCGCCTTGCTCCGGGAAGAATTCCCGGACATCACGATCTCGAAGATCCGTTTCCTCGAGAGCAGGGGCCTGCTCGTTCCGGAGCGGACACCGTCGGGTTACCGTAAGTTCTACGAGCCCGACGTCGAGCGCCTTCGCTGGATCCTGCGCCAGCAGCGCGAGCACTTCCTGCCCCTCAAGGTGATAAAGGGTCGTCTCGACCACGGCATGAGCGACCAGGACGCGCCTGCACCCCACCTGTTCGAAATGGGTGAGCCGCCGCCTGAGCGAAAGTCACAGGCGGCCCTCGTCGGCGCGTCCGCGACGGCCGGGTCCGCGACGGCTGGGTCTGCCCGCGACCGTGCTCCCACTGGGCTCGCGGCGGCCAGGCCGATCGCGACCGCGGCCTCATCGAGCGATGGCACGCCGAAACGTGCACTCGCGCCGGCCCCGGCGAGCCGTGAGGCTGCCTCCCAAGCCGGACATGCCTCCGGGACGGGCCCGACCGGGTCGGCCCGCCGCGACACGCCCGGAACACAAGCACCAACCTCGAGCGGCCGGTCGACTCAGCCGGACGCGAGGGCAACCGCGGACACGGGAACTTCGGGAGGTCGCCGCGCAAGAGGCCAACGAAGAGCACCCGATGCCGCGTCCCAAGAGACAGTCGCCGAATCCACCTCAGCCGGCGCGCCGGGAACGCAAGTGCACAAGGACGCTGCCGGGCCAGCCCGACGTGCCCCCAACCGCGCAACGGCGGGGCTGCCTGGCGCGAGCCTGTCGGGAGCGAGCCTGACGCTTGCCGAGCTTGCCAACGCCAGCGGTCTCGAGGCTGCGGGCATCGCCGAGCTCGAAAGCTTTGGGCTCATCGCCGGTCGGACCGTGGCGGGAGTCCACTGCTATGACGAAGAGGCGGTCCTGGTCGCGAAGCTTGCGGCCGGCTTCGCGCCCTACGGGATCGGGGCACGGCACCTTCGGATCTTCAAGCACGCCGCGGACCGTCAGGCTGGGCTGTTTGCCCAGGTGGTCACGCCTCTTCTCCGGCAGCGGAACCCCGGGGCGCGAGCCGCGCGGTCGAGGACCTCTCCGAGCTCTCCGAGCTCGGAGAGGCGCTGATGCGTTGCTTTTCCCAAGCGGCACTGCGCGAGCTGACCGGGGGGTGAGCCGGCCGGAGGACCGGACCAGGTCTCTCCTCGACGGAGGGGAGCTGGCCGCGGTCACGAGTCGGCTCGGACGCGAGATCAAGCGCGACTATCCCGATGGCGTAGTGCTCGTGGCTCTCTTGAAGGGGAGCATCTGCTTTCTCGCTGATCTCGTGCGGGAGCTGCCCGGACCCTGTGAGCTCGACTTCCTTGCCCTGTCGTCCTACGGTGACGGCCGGACGCGAGTGCGCGTCGTCAAGGACCTCGATCTGGAGGTCACCGGTCGCGACGTCATCGTCGTGTTGGACATCGTCGACACCGGCCTCACACTCTCGTACGTGCTCCGGCTGATCGCCCTGCGCGGTGCTCGTTCCACGGCCGCTTGTGCCCTGCTCGACCGTCGGAGCCGCAGGCTCTTGCCCGTGGAAGTTCGCTATGTGGGCCAAATCATCGGTGACGAGCACGTAGTCGGCTACGGCCTGGATCTCGACGAACGCTACCGAAACCTTCCAGGGCTGGCTGTTGCTGAGGAAGCCGATCTCCGTGCTGATGCGCCTGCGATGTTCGAACGGCTCTGGCGGCAGTAAGTTGCTGTCATGGTCGAGGTGCATCTGAGAGCTGTTCGGGTCGATCTGGGGTCAAGCACCCCTGTCGTTCTGCTCGAGGAGACAGAAGGCGCCCGTCGTTCGTTGCCGATCTTCGTGGGCGGGCCCGAGGCGACCGCGATCGCCTTTGCGCTCCAAGGGGTCGAGCCCCCCCGCCCGATGAGCCACGACCTCATGCGGGAGCTCGTCGAGACCCTTGGCGCCAAGGTCGTGCGCGTGCTCGTGACCGAGCTGCGTGACGGGACGTTCTTCGCCGAGCTTCACCTTCGCGCCGGCGAGCGTGACGTCGTGGTGTCGTGCAGGCCGTCGGACGCGATCGCGCTCGCGGCGCGGACGCACTCGCCGCTGTATGTGGCCGACGACCTGATGGAGACCGAGGGCCTCGTGATCGAGCCGGACGACGAGGATGTCGGGGTCGAGGGCAACCCGGACGAGCTCGTCGGCGAGTTCCGCGAGTTCCTGGACCGGATCCGACCGGAGGACTTCACGTCCTGACCGGGCGCAGCGGTGCCCTTGGCCCGGCGGCGAACCCTGAAGCTCAAGCTGCAGTACACGTGCGACCTTTCCTCGCTGAATGCCTCGACCGGTCGTTGACGTCGAGCCACACGAGCCCTAACCTTGCTTACGAGGGTGTAACTACCGCGCTGTCGTCCGTCCGAGGGCAGGGCGGAAGCTCGGACCTAGGGACAGGGGCACGAGATGGACCAAGTGGGCTTCCGTGGGCCGCAGGTTTGCAGCATCGTCGGCATCACCTACCGCCAACTTGACTACTGGGACCGGACCGGCCTCAGTCAGCCGTCGGTCGCCCAGGCGCGGGGCAGCGGATCGCAGCGCCTCTATGCCTACAAGGACCTGCTCGAGCTGAAGGTGATCAAGCAGCTCCTCGATGGAGGTGTCAACCTGCGCCAGGCGAGGCGCGCGATCGAATGTCTCCGTGACTCGGTCGGAGAGGACCTCACGACTGCAAACCTCGTCCTCGTCGGCGAGGGATCGGTGCTCCTGCGCACGGGCGAAGAGATCATCGACCTGCTCCGAGGAGGTCAGGGCGTCTTCAATGTCGTCCCGCTCGCCGGTGTCGTGGGTGAGGTGGATGCGGCCATCCACCGCATCGACAGCGCCCACATGGCGACCAGCGCGTCGGGGCCCGCGGATCTGCAGCGGCCTGTCTCCGACGTCGCTGCGACTGGCTCTTCCGGGCTTGCCCGGATTGCCGAGGGAGGATAGACGGCCCCCGACCGGCCATCCCCCCCGGTGCACACGCCGCTACCGCACACCGCGGTGCGGTTTGCTCATGATTCCGAGCGCCTTTTTGCCGAGCTCCTCGACTACTACGAAGTCTCCTGGGAGTACGAGCCCGTGGAGTTCGTCCTCGCATGGGGTCCCGATGGGCAGCCGACAAGCGCGTTCCGCCCGGATTTCTACCTGCGCGAGCACGACTTGTTCCTCGAGCTGACGACGCTTCGTCAGGAGCTCGTCACCGCGAAGAACCGCAAGTTGCGCCAGATGGCCCAGTTGTATCCGGAAGTCCGGGTACGGGTTCTCTACCGCCGCGATGTGTTCAATCTCCTGGGAAAGTACCTGCCAGAAGCGACCGCTAGATTGGCCGGGTGATCCTCAGACATTCCCCACTGCACGCCGAGCACATCGACCTCGGCGCCCGAGTTGTAGATTTCGGCGGCTGGGAGATGCCGCTGGCGTATCCGCAAGGCACAATCGCCGAGCACCTCGCCTGCAGGAACGATGCCGCAGTCTTCGACGTGAGCCATCTCGGCACCGTGCGTGTCGAAGGGCCTGGCTCCTTGGCGCTGCTCCAGACGAGCCTGACCAACGACTTCCGTCGGATCGGGCCGGGCCGGGCCCAGTATCAGCACCTGCTCGACGAGGCCGACGCATCCGTGCTCGACGACATCATCGTCTGGTGGGTGGCCGAGGAACGCTTTGACGTGATGCCGAACGCTTCCAACACCGACAGGGTGCTCTCGGTCCTGGGCGGCCACGACGTGACGCTCGAGCGGGCTGTCATCGCCGTGCAGGGACCGCGGGCGCGAGAGCGGCTGGCGACTGTCTCGCCCGATGCGGCGGCCGTCGGGCATTTCGCGGTGGCGGATTTCGAGTTCGCAGGCGTGCCGTGCCGCGTCGCCGGCACCGGCTACACCGGTGAGGATGGTGTCGAGTGTGCCGTGCCGGGCGAGATCGCTCCTGCGTTCTGGCGCGCGGTCGTCGGCGCCGGGGTGAAGCCGGCAGGTCTCGGCGCCCGTGACACTTTGCGTCTCGAGTCCGGGCTGCCTCTGCACGGCCACGAGCTCGGAGCGGGCATCACGTCATTGCAGGCCGGGCTCGGCTGGGTGGTCAGCTGGGACAAGGGTCCGTTCCGGGGTCGCGAGGCGCTGGCGCGCGAGCGCGCAGCCGGGATCCGCCGGCGCCTGCGCGGTCTGCTCGCCGAGGGGCGCAGGCCACCGCGCAACGGCGATGAGGTCCTCGTGGACGGTGAGGTCTCCGGTGTTGTCACCAGTGGTAACTACTCTCCCGTGCTGGAGCGCGGGATCGCGCTCGCCTTCGTGCCTCCCGGGACGGCCTTGGGAGCCAAGGTCGACATCGCTCTCCGGGGAGGGCTCGTCCCAGCGACCGTCGTCAAACCGCCATTCCAGCGGCTGGCAGCAGAAGGACCAGGCTCTTGAGCGCGCCGTTTGTTCCACATACCGACGCTGAGATCGCGGAGATGCTCGGCTTCCTGGGCCTCGATGACCTCGATGGTCTGTTCGCCGAGGTCCCCTCTGGTCTGCGACTGGCCGACGGCCTTGATCTCCCGACGGCCATGAGCGAGCCCGATGTCGCTTGGCGCCTCGACGAGCTCGCTTCCCGGAACCGGTCGTGCGGTCGTGAGCTCGTCTGCTTTGCAGGCGCGGGTTCCTACGACCACGAGATCCCGGCCGTCGTCAAGGCCATCGCGTCTCGCTCGGAGTTCGTGACCGCCTACACCCCATATCAGCCGGAGGTGTCACAGGGTGTTCTCCAGGCCATCTTCGAGTATCAGACCATGATCGCCCGTCTGAGCGGCCTGGAGGTCGCCAACGCTTCGCTCTACGACGGGGCGGCATCGCTCGTCGAGGCGGTGAACCTTGCCGTGGTGGCGACGGGCCACAAGCGCGTGCTCTGCTCGCAGGGCGTCCATCCCCACTGGCGCCAGCAGCTGGAGACGTTCTCACGTGGCTCGGGCAACGAGATAGGCACGGTGCCGCTTTCGGGAGGCGTCACCTCTTGGGGCTCGGTCGTCGACGAGGGGCCGTTCGGGGCGATCGTGGTCGCCGCTCCCAATTTCCTCGGCTGCTTGGATGACATCGCCTCTGCACGTGCGACCGCCGACCGTTTCGGCGCGCGCCTGGTCGTGTGCTTCGACCCGGTGTCAGCCGGTCTGCTCCAACCCCCGGGCTCGCTCGGCGCCGACGTTGTGGTGGGCGAGGGGCAGCCCTTCGGGACGGCGCTGGGCTTCGGCGGACCGTATCTCGGCTTGTTCGCGTGCCGTCTCAAAGACGTGAGGCGAATTCCCGGGCGGATCGTCGGAGAGACCCTCGACAGAGAGGGACGACGCTCCTATGTGATGACCTTGCGGGCGCGCGAACAGGACATCCGCCGCGAGCGGGCCTCCTCGAACGTGTGCACCAACCAGACGTTGACGGCCGTGACTGCGGCTGTCCACCTTTCCTGGCTGGGCCCGACTGGTCTCCGGGAGGTGGCGCTGCGATGTGCGAGAGCGACGCGTTACACCCGCGAGGCTCTCTGCTCGATCGACGGGGTGCATCTGATGACAGCGGCCCCGGTGCTGCGCGAGTTCGCCGTGCGGACCCCGGTCGCGCCCGAGGAGCTCATTGAGCGCCTGGTGGAAGATGGTTATCTCGCCGGCGTCCCCGTACGGGCAGGTTTCGAGGGCACCGCCTACGACGGCGGACTGCTCGTGGCCGCCACGGAAAGGCGCACGCGTGCGGAGATCGACGGCTTCGCGGCCGCATTCGCCAAGGCCGTCCGATGAGCGCATCGCTGCCGGCCGGCCGGGCTCTCGGGGCGCCGCTGCTAGGTCACGACCCTGAGCCCACCATCTTCGAGTTCTCCGCGCCGGGCCGCCACGCCGCCTCCTTCCGGACGACAGACCTGCCGGCTTGGAGGGCGGAAGAGCTCGTGCCCGAGGGACTTCGCCAGACCGAGCCGGTGGGACTGCCGGAAGTCTCCGAGCGTGACCTCGTCGCGCACTTCACCCGTCTCACTCACCGCCAGTACTCCGTCGACCTCGGGGCCTACCCGCTCGGTTCGTGCACGATGAAGTACAACCCGAAGGCAGCCGACGCCGGAGCGTCGCTTCCCGGCTTCACCCAGGTCCACCCGGCTGCTCCCGCCACATGCACCCAAGGCTGGCTCGAGCTCCTCGTCGAGCTCGAGGAGGCTCTCTGCGAGATCACCGGGATGGAGGCTGCCACCTTGCAGCCGGCAGCGGGAGCCGCCGGCGAGCTGACGGGCCTTTTGATGATGCGCGCGTATCACGACGCCCATGGCGAGCCGGGGCGCCGACGCCGTGTGATCATCCCGGACTCGGCACACGGCACGAACCCGGCCTCGGTGACCCTCAGCGGTTATGAGGTTGCCACCGTCGGGACGAACGCTCGGGGCGGGGTCGACCTCGACGCGCTGCGGGCGTTGCTCGATGACGAGGTGGCCGGGATCATGCTGACGAACCCCAGCACCCTCGGCCTGTTCGAGGAGGACATCGTCGCGATCGCCCAGGCGGTGCACGAAGTCGGTGGTCTCCTCTACTACGACGGTGCCAACCTGAACGCGATCTTGGGGATCGTGCGGCCGGGAGACATGGGCTTCGACATCGTGCACCTGAACGTGCACAAGACCTTTGCCACCCCGCACGGTGGGGGAGGACCCGGGGCAGGTCCTGTGGCCGTCAGTGCCAAGCTGGCTCCATTCCTTCCCGGCCCGCGGCCGACCCGTGGCCAGGCGGGCTACGAGCTTGCCATGCCCGAGCACTCGATCGGCCGTGTGCACTCCTGGCACGGCAACGCAGTCGTGCTGCTGCGCACTTGGATCTACTTGCGCCTGAACGGCGCCGACGGCTTGAAGCGCGTGTCCGAGATCGCCGTGCTCAACGCGAATTGGTTCAAGGAACGCCTTAGCGGCACGTACGACATCGCCTATGACAGGCCCGTGATGCACGAGTGTGTCCTCTCGGCGAAGTCACTCCATCACGAGGTGGGCCTCAGCGCGCTTGACGTGGCAAAGCGCCTGATGGAGCTGGGCTTCCATCCCCCGACGGTCTACTTCCCGCTCATCGTCGAGGAGGCTCTCATGGTCGAGCCGACCGAGACCGAGAGCCCCCAGACACTGGCCGCGCTCGCCGATGCGTTCCT
Organism: uncultured Acidimicrobiaceae bacterium; assembly: GCA_963727645.1. Taxonomy (GTDB): domain Bacteria; phylum Actinomycetota; class Acidimicrobiia; order Acidimicrobiales; family Bog-793; genus Fen-455. The sequence continues at coordinate 121,550 of CAVSHA010000012.1, read as the reverse complement.
CCAGGTCGCGCGTGAATCGCGCCAGGCCGGCAACGCAGATGACGCGGAGGCCGCCCCGCGCACGACCCCCGTCGGACGCGTCGACGACGCGCGGGCGGCCCGCAAGCTGGTGGTGACCTTCGACCAGCGCCGTACCGACTAGCGGCAGTGCGAGTCGTGCCCGAACAGGCCCGGGCCGTGGGGAGTGGGAAGCCGGGGGAGGGCTAACCTCGGAGCGTGGGTGCCGCGTGGTTCTCGCGCCGGGCTGTCCTCCTCCACTTGACCGCGCTCGTGGTGGTCCCGGGCTGTCTGGCTCTCGGGTGGTGGCAGCTGCACCGCGCACTGTCGGGCAACACGCTCAGCTGGGCGTACACCGTCGAGTGGCCGTTCTTTGCCGCCTATGGCGTCTACATGTGGTGGCGGATCGTTCACGAGCAACCGACGACGCTTGGGAAGGCGCCGCCGCCCTCCGATGAGGAGAGACCAGAGACCAGCGCCCCGGCTCCCAGCCAAGAGGACGAGGACGAGGAGCTTGCCGCTTACAACCGCTACCTCGCCCAGCTCAATGCCGCGGATGAACACAAGCTACGTTGAGAGCTTCGTGGACCCGGCCAAGAGATCCACCCTCGTCCGCTATCGGGTCATGGCCTACGTCGTCGGCGTCGGCCTGCTTGTCCTGGTGCTCATCGGTGTGCCGCTCCAGTACGCAGCCGACAAGCCTGCGGTCGTCCAGGTCGTCGGACCGATCCACGGGGTCTTGTACATGGTCTACCTCCTGACGGTGGCCGATCTCGCCCGTAGGTTCCGCCTGGGCCTCGGCCAGGTGATCGCATTGGTCGCGGCGGGGTTCGTGCCTTTTCTCGCCTTCATCGCCGAGCGGTGGATGACGCGGCGTATCGCGTGGCGAGCCGTCGAGGTCGGCGGCAACGGAAATGGCTGAGGTCGGGCAAAGAGGTGGCGGAAGGAGCGGAGACGTCCTCATGGAGTCCGGGGAACTGGCCCTGCCGGCCGTCGTCATCCACGGGGGCGCGGGCGAGTTCGGGGTGGACGGATCCCCAGCTCGGCTCGTCCGGCTGGAGGAAGGCCTCTTCGGCGCGCTCGAGGCTGCGTGGGAGGTGCTCGGTGAGGGTGGTTGCGCCCTCGACTCGGTCATCGAGGCGGTCGCGTGCATGGAATCCTCCGGCAGCTTCAACTGCGGGAGAGGCGCCGTCGCCACCTCGCAGGGCACCGTCGAGACCGATGCAGCGGTCATGGACGGCAGGAGCGGGAGGTTCGGGGCGATCTGCGCCGCTACTTGGCCTGAGAGCCCGGTGAGGGCCGCCCGGGCGGTCATGGCTCTCGGCGGACCTGCCGAGGGGCCTGTCCTGCTTGCGGGCACCGGCGCCGACCGGTTCTGCGAGAGCGCGGGTCTGGCACCCAGAGTCCCGTCCTCACTGTGCGGCGACGGTGTCCTGCCGATCTCCCGTGGCGGGACGGTGGGGGCCGTGGCCGTCGACCGGGACGGCCATCTCGCCACTGCCACGTCCACGGGAGGACGCCTTGGCAAGCTGCCCGGGCGAGTGGGTGACTCACCGATCGCCGGGGCGGGCACCTGGGCGGATGATCGGAGCGTCGCGGTCTCGGCGACTGGTGAAGGCGAGTCGTTCCTGGTGGCCGGCTTTGCTCACCGGGTCGACTGGTGCGTCACGCAGGGAGCACCGCTAGGGCAGGCCCTTGCGGACGCGCTCGCGTCGGTTCGAGAACGGGGCGGCCGCGGCGGCGCGATCGCGCTGGCGCGAGACGGCCGTTTCGCTGTCGCGTTCGACACCTCTGCCATGGCACGTGCCTGGCGTGGCCAGAGTGGTTCAGCAGTCCGGCTGTTTCGCCCCGATGACGAAGGGCGCGCTGGCGGCTCAGGCTTGAGATGAGGAGCCGCCGATCTCGGTCGGCGCCTCGCGGCGTGCCACTTGCGGGCAACCGGCCTGAGGAGGTCCGCCAGAAGAGCCCGGCGCGAACACGATGCGGTCTCGCCCGTCGGCTTTGGCGCGGTACATGGCGACATCGGCGACGTTGACGACCTCCTCGAGCACGGCGCCGTGCCGCGGGAAGAAGGCCACCCCTATCGAAGCAGTCACGCGCGGTACTCCGTTGCCTGGCGGGGGCAGCTTTGTCAGGACCTCTCGCACGGCTTCGGCGACGCGTAGGGCCCCGGACTCGTCGGTGTTGTGGAGCATCAGGAGGAACTCCTCGCCACCGTAGCGGACGGCCGCGTCACCGGTCCGAAGCGTGCCCTGGATCGCGCGGCCCACATTGCGGAGCAGGGCGTCACCGGCTATGTGCCCGCACTGGTCGTTGACCCGTTTGAAGTGGTCGAGGTCTATCAGCAGGATCCCCATCTGGGTTCCGGCCCGGCTGCTGAGCGCAGCCTCGCGCGTCGCCAGCTCGTCCCACCAGCGATGGTTGAGCAGTCCGGTCAAGGTGTCGGTCATCGCACGCAGCTCGAGCTCGGCGTACAGCTGCGCGTTTCGCCAGGCCGCGGCGGTGATGTAACCGAACAGCGCGCAACGTTCGAGATCTTCCTCGCTGAACTGGGACAGGCCGTTGCGCCACATGTCGATGGTGCCGAGGCGGTGGTCACCCGCGATGAGCGGTACGACGAGCAGGGACTCCTCCAGGGTCGACTCGTCTTGTCCCGGGATCGACACCGCTTCGGAGTGGCTGCGAGTATCCGGGCAGTTGTACGGGTAGCCGCGGAGGAACGCCCAGCCCGTGATGCCCCGGTCCATCGAGATTTCCATTTGGTTCAGCCCGTCCAGCCCTTCGCCGGCGAGGACGCGGGCCCGAAGCCGGTACCGGTCCCAGTCGGCTTCGAAAATCGCAAACCGGTCTGCGCGCACGGTGAGCGGCAGGCGCTCGGCTGTGACCTGGAGGATCCTGTCGGTATCGTGCTCGGCCTGCATCTGGCGGGCGGCCTCGCCGAGGGACCAAGCGAAGCCCTGGGCATCGATCGGCACCTCGCGCGAGGTTGGAAGTTTGGCGACCAGGGCGGGGGTGTCCAGCGCTTTGCCCGACGCGGTGAGGACCCGCACTCCTTGGCGGCGGAACCACGCCGCCGAGACGACCTCGTCGCCCGGCTCCGCCGCGGCGGCATCGAGCACGGCAGGCGATCCCAGGTGCGGGCCGATGCCCAATCGCACTCCGAGCCCTATCAAGCGCTGGGCGGTGGGGTCGTCCACGATGCCGCGGACAATGACGTGCGCATTGAGCCGGGCGCAGTACGCGAGAAGGCCGGCCAGCTCTGCCCGCGCCCGGATGCCCGTCGAGACGTAGTCGGTGTACGCCGGATCCAAGAGCACAAAGCTCGGCATGAGGTCGCCGATGGCCCCGCGGCCGAGCACACCCGGTGCGACTTCAGCCAGTGCAACGAGGAATCCCTGGTCGCGCAACCGGGCCACCCGACGCTCGACCAGCTCCGGTAGCTCGAGCGCGATCGCCTCAGCGATGACCCACGCGACCTCGGCGGGTGCGGCCCCGACGTCGTGGGCCATGGTGGCAGCGTCGAATCCGTCGTCTCGGAGAAGATCTGCCGACAGCGGCACGAAGAGCAGCGCGGGGCTGGTGTACTGGACTGCCGGAAGCGCCCCGCGGACAAACCTCCTCGCGTCGTCGCGCATCGACGCGCGCGCGATGGCCTCGTAGCCGAACACCGTGCGGTCCTGGAGGTCCATCACCGGCTGCAGCGCGACGAGTGTGGAGAAACGGACCAAATCCTCCTGGGGCTCGTTGCTGTCCAATTCAGGGACTCGCACGGCTCAAGCGTAGAACGATCGTGGACCCGCTGGGGCTGGGAAGTGACACAAGAGGGGCGATTGTGCCGAGGCCAGGAGACGTGTTGGGGCTAGAGTCCCGCGACGTGAGCAGCGGGAAGCTTCGCTCGAGGTGTCGCGCCTTGCGGCGGGGTCGGCCCCTGTGACCGCTGGCGACACAGACAGCCCGGCACCGAGTCTCCGGGTCAAGTGGTCCAGGCGCAAACCCGCACGGCTCGCCGCCAGCTCTTTGGCCACGGTTGCCGCCTTCAGCGGTCTGGTCTTCCTCCTTTACGCAAGGTCGGTGCATGATCAAGCCGGTACCTCCGACAGAGCGACCATCATCCTCGAGGGACAGGCCATGGCCGGCGGACACCTCCTGCTTCAAGGATGGAGCCTGACTTTCGCCTCCTACTGGACCAGTGACGCACCGTTCTACGCGGTGGCTGTTCGACTCGGCGGCCTGCGTCCCGGACTTCTCTACGCGGGACCTGCGGTCATGGCGGCTCTCGTGATCGCAGTTGGCGTCCTCCTCGCCCGGGAAGCTTGCCGTGGCGTGTCGGCGATCGCCGGTGGCACCGCCGTCATCGCCCTGCTCGCCTTTGCCACCCCCGCCATGTCCGTCTTCTTGGTCGGCAGGGGCTTCCACATCAGCACGGTGCTGTACGCGCTCTTGGCGTTTGCGGCGCTCCGGCGGGGACGCTTCGGCTGGGGATGGGTCCTGGCGGTGGTCCTGCTCGCGCTGGGGATGCTCGGTGATCTCCTGCTTGTCGCCTACGCGGTAGTGCCTCTGCTCCTTTCGGGTCTTATGGCGGCGTTGCGCCAACGAAGGTGGCAGAGCGCAGTCGCGGACATCACGGCCGCGGTCGCCAGTGTGGTAGTCGCCGTCGCCGCCCGTCTGCTGGCAGACGCCAAGGGAGCGTTCACGTCCCGGCCGGCGCTGTCGATAGTGCACGTGAACCAGATGCTCACGAACCTGGTACACGTACCGGGCTATGCCTCTGATCTCCTGGGCCTGACGAACGGCCTACACCACAACGGGGGAGTCCCGCTCGGCCTGCGCGAGGTGCGCGTCGCGGGTGCGCTGTGCGTGCTGGGTTGTCTCGTGGCCGCGGTGTCAAGTCTTGTCGCGGGTGTTCGCCGCGGGCGGCCAGGACCCCTCGCCGCGGGCGTGCCCGAGACATGGCGGCTCGACGACATCCTCCTCATCACCGTGCTCTGCTCGGTGCTGCCCTTCGTCGCGCTCGCACGTGCCGACCAGAGCGGGGTGCGCTACCTCACCGTGACCATCGTGTTCACAGGCGTTCTCGTCGGTCGCCTGGTTGGCCGCGCCTGGTCCAAGCTCCCGCCGGGCAGGACGCTCCGCGCGTTGGCGACCTTCGGTGTGGCCCTGTCGTTGAGCTTCGCGGCCGGAGTCGGCTATTCATTGTCTCGCCCTGAGCCGCCGAACGAGGTCCCGGCGTTGGTCGCGTGGCTGGAGGCTCACAACCTTCGATGGGGGATCGGGGACTACTGGTCCGCCAGCATCACGACGGTGCAGAGCAGCGGGAAGGTCATCGTGCGGCCGGTGGCGGCCGCGAACGGCGGTGCCCTTCAGGAAAAGAAGACCCTGTCGTCACCGAGTTGGTACACCGGCCAGGAATGGCAGTTCCTCGTGTACGGCAAGCCCTTCATCGACAACGTCGACCTCGACGCGGCACTTAGGACATGGGGACCGCCCGCTCAGATCCACGTCCTCGGCCCCTACCACGTCCTTGTCTGGGGTCACCCTGTGGTCCTTCCCAGCCCCGCGGCCGCGTAGGTTGTGCAGCTTCGCATCCCCATGAGAGCCAACCGGCCCTGGCATGTCCGAACACGGCCCACGGGCGCTCAGATGACGACGCTAGGCTCGGTGAGGACGTGGGTTCGTCGGCGCCGATAGCGACGAAGAGAGGCCGATCTTGAACACCGGCTCATGGGTCGTCGTCGGCCTTGACAACGGCGGCAACTGCAACAGCGCGACGGTGCTCGACGCCTCGCGGCGCTTCCTGGTGGACAGGTTGGTCGAAAGCCCGAGCCGCGTCCGGGAGGGACCGGGTGTCGCCATTGAGGCCCTCGTCGAGGCCATCGATGACGTGCTCGGCCTCACGCGCGTGACGCGGGAGTCCGTGCGCGCCGTCGGCCTCGGCACGCCAGGCCCCGCCAGTCCCGATGGTGTGATCTCGTCGAAGGGCGCGACGAACTTTTCGCAGGTGCCCTGGCGTGGGTTCGACATTCGCGGCGCGCTCGAGCGGCGACTGGGCCTTCCGGTCGTCTACAACAACGACGGCAACGCCGCAGCGCTCTACGCCCACCACGCTCATTTCGGGCGTGAGGCGGCGTTGCACTCCTCGGTCTCGGCGATAGTCGGCACGGGACTGGGTGGGGGAGTGATAGAGGCCGGGCGTGTCATCCGCGGGGCCACCGGGATGGCAGGCGAGCTGGGTCATGTCCACATACCCATGCAAGGACTCCTTGCCGAAGGGCAGCCAATTCCAGAATGCAACTGCGGGTTCCTGGGCGATGTGGAGAGCGTCGCTTCACTAACCGGGATCGAGAGGAACCTCCTGCCGTACTGGCTCACGCGCTTTCCGGACCATGAGCTCGCAAAGAAGGGGTCGATCAGACAGGCCGCGAAGTTGGTCCGGGGCTACGCGGACTCCGAAGACGAACTTGCCCTCGAGATCTTCAACCAGCAAGCGATGGCGATCGGACGGCTCTTCACAATTGCGAGCAACTTCATCGACCCAGGCGCCTATTTCGTCGGCGGCGGTGTTGTCGAGGCTTCACCGAGATTCCGTGAGTGGTTCCTCACACGCGTCCGCGAGCACACGCACCTGCGCGAAGAACAACTCGAGGTCGCGACTGTCACCCTCATCGCCGACCTGGACATGGCGGGCGCACGAGGAGCCGCAATCGCAGCTTTTGATTCGCTCCATACACCTTGATCCCGCACGAATAGGGACGCTTTCGTGGGCGACAGCACCGCACAGGGAGACCTGTTGGGACTGGTGTTTTCTCGTCGCTGAACGGTAGGACCGCGAGTGTGAGGTAACACGAAGCCGCGGGAATGCAGAAGGTCGAGTTCGCTGGCGACGCCTGTTAATCGACCAGGTTCCACGCGGGGTAGTATTTCGCCTCGACAGCAGCGAGCACCGGGCATTGCGCGAGGGAGGAAGTCATGTGTTCTCACGGTAGGGCTGCACGGAAGATCGCGACATTTGCGGTGACGTCAATGGCGATGCTGGCAACCAGCGCCGGGCTTGCCCCGGGCGCGGGTGCGGCCTTGCCCCGGGCCTCACTTCCACTGGTTACTTCCTTCAAGGCGGTACCGAACACCCTCTCCGACAGGGGCGGGACTGTGACCCTCAAGGCGAAGCTCCAGTTCGCCGGGGTCTGCACGCTATCGGTGTCGCCGGCCCTGCCGGGATTGCCCGAGAGGAACTTCTCGTGTCGTGCCGGCTCGTTCTCGAGGTCGTTCTCAATCGCCAAGGACCCGGGTGGAACGGCTCTCACGTATACCTTCAGTCTTTCTGTGAGCAACAAGGAGGGCAGCACTACTGCGCCGAATGTCGTCGTCACAGAAGCGGCCGCGCCTCCCCCCATCTCCTTCGGGGTCAGCCGTGAGCATCTAGGAACTGTCGGCGTCTCGATTCACAGCACGAACTACGAGGTGCGGGTCACAAACAACAGTCAGGAGCCACAGACCCTGGGCGGCTTCAACATCGTCGGGGTGAACGCCTCCGACTTCGGTGTCCCAAGCAACGACTGCGCCGGCATCGTGTTGTCGGCTGGCGGAGGCGAGTGTTCGTTCGCGGTCGATTTCGTTCCGACGAGCACCGGAAAGCGCATCGCCACCCTGGAGCTCGATGACACGAACTGGGGGCCCAACGGCTCCAACGCACTGCTGCCGCTATCGGGGACGGGTGTCTTCTCGGAGATCTCGATCGGTGCTTCGTCCTCGTTCTACTCGGGCGGTGACGTCAACTTCGGTATCCAGGGCGTCGACACGACCACGAAGGCGTTGTACATCACCGTCAAGGACGCGTCGGCCACCGTTCCGCTGTACGTGAGCTCGATCGGTGTCAGCGGCCAGAACTACACCGACTTCGGTGTCGGGGCCGGCAACTGTGGAGCCACTGTGATCGACCCCGGAGCCCAGTGCCAGTTCACTGTGACGTTCACGCCGACGGCATCGGGGCTGCGCAAGGACCAGGTCGACGTATACGGGAACATGTCGGGCGGTGTGTGGACGATTCCTGAGACTGGGATCGGACAGTACGCAACCCTGACACTGGACAACCCGCCTGGCAAGCCGATCACCGCGATCAACTTTGGCGACACGACGGCCGGTACGCTGGGCGTTCCGGTCACAGTGACCAATACCAGCTCGAAGGTGTTCCTGTTCTTCGGCTCAGCGACTGGTGTCTCTGGGCAGAACGCCCCCGACTTCACTTGGCAGCCCGACTCCTGTGCCAACGCGGGATACGAACTCGCCCCATCTCAGAGCTGCACCTTCACGGTAGATTTTCAAGCATCGACGGCAGGCGTGAGAGGTGTCGAGTATTACGGCATCTTCTCCCTCAACGACAATGCGGCGTCCGGCTCCGAGACGCTCGATTTGTCCGGCGAGTGGCTGGCCTCGTCGTCGTGAGCCGCTGAGCTGACAGTTCTGAGCACTGGTTTGGGCTGACCTGTCCGGGGCCATGACGTCCCCGCGGGGCGCAGGGTGGGGGAGTGCCAGTCGACAGCGGCCGACCGACAGGGTGACCGGCGCCTGTTCGTGACCTGCGACACAACAGACAACGGTCAGCTCACCAGCGCGACGACGGCCTCCGGCAACATCGGGCGAGCGAAGAGGAAACCTTGACCTTGGTCGCAGTCCAACCCGGCCAGGGTGTCGAGCTGATGGGACGTTTCGATGCCCTCCCCGACGACGGTGATACCGAGGGCGTGGGACATGGCCGTCACAGCGGAGACGATCTCGCGGTCGCGGGGGCTCCGGCCGATCTGGGCCACAAAGCTCCGGTCGATCTTCAAGATGTCAACCCTCAGGCGCTGCAGGTGGGCAAGCGAGGAGTAGCCGGTCCCGAAGTCGTCGAGGGCGAGGCGCACGCCGAGCCCCGACAGCGCTGACAGCGTCTGTTGAACGTCGCCCCACTCGCCGACGAACGCGGTCTCGGTCATCTCCAGGCAGAGCTGCGCCGGTGCGATGCTGTGGCGACGGATCACATCGGCAACATGACCGGCGAACTCGGGGTCCGACAGCTCGGCACCCGACACGTTGACGGCCATGGTGAACCCGCTTGGCCACCCGTCACGGGACGTCCACTCCGCAAGCTGGCGGCAGGCCTCGTCCAGGACGAACGAGTCGATCTCGCCGATCAGCCCGTGCTGCTCGGCGAACGGGATGAAACTGTCGGGCGTCAGCACACCGCGCTCGGGATGGCGCCAGCGCACCAGCGCCTCGACTCCCATCAATGATCTGTCCTCCAAGGAGAAGAGTGGCTGGTAGAGGAGGTACAGCTCCTTGCCGTCGATCGCTCCGCTCAGCTCGGCCTGGAGGCGGCTCGCCAGGTTACCGATACGCTCGCGAGAGTCGAAGACCCGATAGCAGTTGCGACCGGTGTCCTTGGCCTGGTACATCGCCTCATCCGCGTCGCGGATCAGCTGCTCGGGCTTGGTGAGGGGATCCCGGGTGACGACGATCCCGACGCTGCAGGTGATGGAGAGGTCGCGCCCACCCTCGGCGTAGGGGGCGCGGATCTCCTGGACGATGCGGTCGCCGACACGACTGGCGTCGTCATCGCGTAGCGCTCCGCACAGCAAGACGAACTCGTCGCCGCCGAGGCGGGCGACCGTGTCGGCATGGCGCGAAAGCTGCGAGAGCCTACGGCCGACCTCGGCGAGCACCTGGTCCCCGGCGTCGTGGCCGAACGCGTCGTTGATCGCTTTGAAGTGGTCCAGGTCGACGTACAGGACCGCCAGCCGGCCCGGCTCTCGTTCCAGGGCGCCAAGGGCCTGGGACAGCCTGTCCATCAGGGCGACCCGGTTCGCCAGACCGGTCACCGGGTCGTGCAGAACCTGGTAGGCCAGGGCGTTCTCTGCCTTGATCTGCGCCGTCACGTCGCGGGAGATCCCGAACGTGCCGATGATCCGCCCTCGCTCATCGCGAAGCGGCATCTTGGTCGTCGAAACCCAGGGACTGATCCCGTTGCGGAAGGTCTCCCGTTCCAATTTCCCCACCATCGGCACACCGGTCCGGATGATCTGCTGCTCGTCCTCGAAGGCGGCCGTGGCGTGTTCCTCGCTGAAGAAGTCGAAGTCAGTCTTCCCGACTATCTCGTCCGCGGTGCGGTCCGGAGTGATCGCGGCAATCCAGCCTGCGCTCACCAGGAGGAACTGGCTGCGAAGGTCCTTGAAATAGATGCGCTCCTCGGTGGTGGAGAGCAGGTTGCCCATGCAGGTGAGCTTGAGCTGGCGCAGCGGTTCGACTTCCTGCAACCAATGTTGGTCCAGCTTGATCTCAGACATCTCGACTCCTGCGCGAGGACTGTCTACTACTATCGGCGGACCCGGCGGAATGCTTAGCGGCGCCGGGTGCCTTGCCCCGTGGGGTAGAGTTGCCATCTCCGGACCAGAGACCAGATCCCGCCCAGCGGCCACCTCGCCCGGGGGTGAGTCCCGCGGTCAGATCGTCCCGGGGTCTCCCGACAGCGTCGTAGAGTCGCGAATTGGGATCACATGAGCTAAAGGAGAGAGCCGAAGTGCGGCCGTATGGAACCTCCTCGGCAGACGGCGAGCTGGACGCCGTGCTGCGATCCGAGCCTCCAGTCGACGGAGCGACTCTCAACGGCTGGGTTTCACTGGCCGAGTGGGCCGTGCCCGGTGGCGAGCCGATGCTCGTGTTGATGGGCAGGCCCGAGGCGAGCCTGCTCCAGATGAAGGCCTACTTGCACAGTGGGATCCTGAACATGGTCTGGCGGGTTTACGGCGACGCATCGCGCTCTGCACCGGACTGAGGACTGTTCGAAGCGATTCCCGTTCCAATCTGAGTGTCGTCGCGTCAAGGAGGGGATCGCTTTGTCGCACATCACGACGCCCCAACCCGTAATGCGACATAACGGACATTATCGGCGGTCTAGCAGCGGCCGCCGTCCAGAGGTCCGACGACCCTGTGGTCGGGTCATGAGGCGGAAGTCGCCCGCTGGGAGTGGCTGGTGGCGTGGCGTCCTCACGTGTTGGTGTGCACGGCGACCGAGATGATGACTTGAAGCCTGGCTGCGAGCACACTGAACTGGCCTGACGATGAAGAGACGTCCTAGCCGTACAGGCCGTGACGAGCTGGTCGGCTCGTGACCGATCTACCGCTGCTGGAGCTCCGGATCGGCCCGATCGCGGCCGGGGGCGGCTGTGTCGCGAGAGCCGGCGACGGTCGCGTCGTGTTCGTTCGTCATTGTTTGCCAGGCGAGCAGGTAATGGCGGTCGTCACCGAGGAAACGAAGTCCTACCTGCGGGCGGACGCGCTCGAGATCATCGCTTCCTCCCCGGATCGAGTCACTCCTCCATGTCCCTATGCAGGCCCCGGCCGATGCGGTGGCTGTGACTGGCAGCACGTCACGCTTGCGGCTCAGCGGAGGCTGAAGGCCGATCTTGTCGTCGAGCAGCTGCGGCGGCTTGCAGGTGTCGAGCGTGCTGTCCAGGTCGAGGAGGTCGCCGGCGCTCCTGACGGGCTCGGCTGGCGGACGCGGGTCCGTTTCGGGGTCGACGACGCTGGTCGTCTCGGGCTCCGCAAGCACCGCTCGCATGACCTGCAGCTGGTGGGCGGCTGTCTGATCGCTTCGGCGGCGGTCGAAGCGCTCCGCGTCGAGGAACACCAGTGGCTTGGCGTCGACGACCTGGAGGTGTTCGCGTCAGAAGAGAGCGGCGAAGGCGTGGTGTCACTCACGACACGGAGACGGCGGCTTGGGCAATTGCCGTCGCTCGAGGCCGGACTGGTTGTCAACGGGCGCCTCGCGCGTGGACCCGAGCGGCTGGCTTTCGAGGTCCTTGGGCGCCACTTCGAGGTCAGTGCGGGCGTGTTCTGGCAGGTGCATCCCGGCGCCGTGCACGTCCTGGGCCGAGCCGTGTTGGATGGGCTCGGGGCGTCGCCTGGAGACCGCGTGGCCGATCTTTATTCAGGGGCCGGGCTGTTTGCCGGGCTCGTGGGTGATCTCGTCGGCCCGGGTGGGTCGGTGCTTGCAGTGGAGCGAGACCGGTGGGCCTGCGCTGACGCCGCGAGGAACACGTCCGGTCAGCTCCACGTCGAAGTAGTCAAAGCCGCGGTGACGCCGGCTCTCGTGACCGATCGAGTACGCGGTGTGGACCTGGTGGTCCTGGACCCGTCGCGCGAGGGCGCCGGGAGGGCCGTCATGGCGTCCTTGGCCGCGCTTCAACCGGGACCCCGCCGGCTCGTCTATGTCGCGTGTGACCCGGCTTCCTTCGCGCGTGACCTTCGCGTCCTTCTCGACGCGGGTTGGGCGCTCCGCTCTCTGAAGGGCTTCGACCTGTTCCCGATGACCGAGCATGTGGAGCTTGTGGCGGTCATCGAGCGTCCCGGGAGGAGCTGAACGGGAGCTCTCAGGAGGCGCACGGTTGAGGACAGCTCCGGTCGGGACGGTGAGCCGAGTACGCGCGCGGCGTCCGGTCCTGGCTTGCCGGCCCCGCCATGGCCGGGAGTTACTTGCTGAGCTTGAACCCTTCATCGCGGAACAGCGAGATGGCGGCTTCACAAGCTGTCGCGTCATAACGAGTGCCGGCACCGCCTTCGATCTCGGCCACGGCCGCCCCGATCTGGAGGGCCGGCCGATACGGACGATGACTGATCATCGCCTCTACGACGTCAGCGATGGCGAGGATGCGCGCCGCCGGGAGAATTTCCTCTCCGCGTAAGCCGGCCGGGTAGCCGGATCCGTCAAGGCGCTCGTGGTGCTGGCGGATTGTCTCTGCCACGTCAAGGCCAAAGCCGATCGGGCCGACGATGTCGGCGCCGGCAACGGCGTGCTCGCGCATCAGCGCCATTTCTGCGTTGTTGAGTCGCGCCGGCTTGGAAAGGATCTCGGCAGGCACGACGATCTTGCCGATGTCGTGCAGAAGAGCCGCGACGCGCAGCGACTCGAGGCGGTCCTCGTCCCAGCCGAGCCGGAGTGCGATCGCGCAAGCGATCTCGGCCACGCGACGCTGATGACCGGCGGTGTAAGGGTCGCGCATCTCGGTCGTGGCGCCGAGCGCAGCGACCGCTCCCTCGAGCGTGAGCTTCAACCTCGCGGCGCTGGCGGCGAGCCGCGCCTCGGCCGCGCGAATCTCGGTCACGTCCAGATTGACGCCGACGATTCCCGCAGTCCGTCCGGCGACGTCGGAGAAGACGGCTTTGTGGGTCAGGAAATTCAGCAAAGTGCCGTCTGGGAGCGGCAGCTCCGCATCGTCCTCGAACGGCTGCTCAGGGTGGGTCAGCAGCTCACGGTCAGAGGCGTCGAAGCGCTTCGCGATCTCGGCCGGCCAAACCTCGAAGACGGTCCTGCCGAGGAGCTCGCCCTTGGACAGGCCAAGGTAGGCAAGATAGGCCTCGTTGGCGTCGAGGTAGTGCAGAGTGGCATCCACGCAAAAGAGAGGCACGGGGATTGCCATCAGCAGCTCCTCGAGAAAGTGGGCGCGCTCCTCGTCCCGCCGTTCAGCCAGGCGGCGCGCGGTGATGTCCTGGACGAAGCCCTCGAAGTACGGCGCCTCTCCTTCACGGCCCGGGACGAGCCGGGCGCTGAGCGACACCCAAATTCTGCTTCCGTCCTTGCGGAGGAACTCGCACTCGTGGCCGCGCACGACGCCCTGCTCGTGAACCAGCTCTACGAAACGTGACCGTTCCTCAGGGTCCGCCCAGACTTGATGGGCGGTGTCGACAAGTTCTGCTGTCAAGTCTTCGTCTACGCCGTAGCCGAGCATCTCCGCCATGGACTGATTGCATCTCAGGACCCTTCCCTCCTGCAAGGTCCAAAAGACACCCTCGACGACGCCGTCGAAGAGCTCTCGGTACTGCCTTTCGCTCTCCCGCAAGGCCGTCTCGACACCCGTGCGCTCCGTGACGTCGCGCGTGGTGCAGATGTAGCCCGAGACCGCGTCGTCTTGGTTCCGCAGGATCGTCGCTTGTACCTCTGCATAGAACGTTGTCCCGTCCTTGCGCAGCACCTCGTATTCGACCAATGGGATTTCCTCGCCGTTCAGACGACGCTGCATGTTCTGTGCCGCGCGTTCCCGGCAGGAGGGAGCCAACAGGAGCGTCGCATTGATACCGATCAGGTCATCTGGGGAGTCACAACGGTACAGGCGGGCCTGGGACTGGTTCGCGGCTGCGACGCATCCGTCCGGGCCGATCACTATGACGCCGTCAGGAACGGCATTGAAGAGCATCCGCAGGCGCTCTTGGCTCTCACGCAGGTGGTGCTCGACGGTTTCTCGTCCAGTCGCGTCGAGGCTCCATACGGCGACACCGATGACCGCCCCCGTCGCGTCTGTCAGTGGCTCGTGCACGACGTCGAGGTACCGCCTCCTTTCCGGCTCACCGGAGCAGGCGCTGGCGACGAGGCACTCGCCCCTTAGCGCCCGCAAGAGATTGGACTGCGTGCTCTCACGGTCGGCTGCCACGGTCTGGTAGTCGAGAAGGCGCGCTCCGAGGGCGACCTCGGCGCCGTACCTTGCCTTCATGTTCGCAGCGTGCGCAGCGTTGAACGCCGTGTAGCGCAGATCGTTGTCGAGCGCGAACATGGCGACCCGACTTGTTGACATGATCTCTCGGAGCGTTTCGGACTCGCTCGACATCGGAGACGCCTCCCCTTCAGGTGGGCGAACGACATGCTGCGCCGGAGCTCGGCACTTCCGACAGTCGCTGCTCAGTCACCGCAGAGCCTGAGTCTTCGCACCAGCAACCCTCAGAGTACCGCCGACAGCGCGTCATTGGTTCCGTGACACCTCTCTGCCACGACCCGACCCGGGCGCGGAGCTGATCGCATGCTCAGACGCGAAGCGCCTGAGGGTCGGAGTTCGCGACATCGCCGGCCATGGTGGCGGTCTCAGTTGCAGGCGGGACCAATGCGCAGACGTCGCTGCTAGACAACTAACTGCCGGGAATAGCGGCGCGCTATATCGGCTCTAAGGGCCGGAGAGCTTAGTTGCCATATTCAGAAAACTATGTCGTACCGAGCAAGCCTCGTATAGACAGCGTATGAATATGTCCCGGTGCCTGCTGATATCCCTATGTGTGGCAACTCGGAAGCCCTTGCGCCGCGCTCCCCCACTCCCGCGGGCGGCCTCAGCGCGTGTCGACCACCTGAAAGCCCTCGGCGAGCCGCCCATCCGGCAGACCGAGAGCTGTGGCCGTGGCAGCCCCCCACGAGCGGATCATCTCCTCGAGGTTCTCGGTGTCGGCCAACTGGCTGTGATGACATCGCAGAGCTGCAAGCTTGCGTCCGATGGTCGTCGTGATGTCCACCGCGTGCGTCGACCGCGGCGAGGCCATGAGCCAGACCTCCTCGACGACGTGAGGCTCGAGCCCGGCAGCGAGAAGTTCCGGGTAGGAGTACGGGTTCCTCGCGTCCGGGTACACGGCTTGCAGCGCGGCCTCGCCCGCGGCGAGGTGGTCCGGGTGACTCGCACGGATGCGCTCCCAGTTGCGCTCCGGCGACGGGCACACCACGCGCTCGGGCCGGACGAGCCGGATCATCCGGGCGATGTCCCGGCGAAGCCCGAGCGACACCTGGAGGGAACCGTCGGAGTAGCCGAGGAAGTGCACGTCGGTGACACCCACCTCTGCCGCAGCCTTGCGCTGCTCTTCCTGGCGGATCTGTGTGAGGACGGCGGCCTCGATGTCGGGGGTCGCGCTGCCGGCCGACCCGTCGGTCACTATGCAGTACGTGACCGCGATGTTCCTGTCGGTCCAAGCCGCGATCGACCCTGACGCGCCGAAGTCGACGTCGTCGGGATGCGCCGTGACGACCAGCACCCTCGCCGGGTCGGGTGAGCTGCTCACGACACCACTCGTCTCAGGATGACAACGGGGATCATCCGCGCAGTCTTCTCCTCATATTCCGCGAAACCGGGGTAGCGCTCGTCCTGGATCGCGTAGAGACGATCCCTCCCTGCGCGGGCCGCCACCTCGGCGGCGCTCCAGCGAACTGCCCTCTCACCTGACCGCCGGCGGAGCGGAACTCCTCGATGATCTTCTGGTTCCAGTCGTTGAAGTCCGTCATCATTCCTCCGAGGTCACAAGCGGTCGCGAAGCCGCCGCGACGGTAACGGCCGACGGCACGTCCTCCGGCTCTGTCAGGTCCACCGTGCCCCAGAGCGGGCTCTCTGAGACTCCGATCCCCTACGGCGATCCCACGCCATTGCCGACCGCGCTCGCGATCGCGAGCAGGCGTTGGCGCACGACTGCTACAATGCATGGGTCCGGTCAGTTGACCGGTTTCCGGCTGTGGCCGGTGAGGCCTCGAGACGGTGTTCTGGTTGGCCTTCTTTTTCGAGCTGACTGGAGTCTTGGTGCCCCCCACCTTCGCCGATCTCGGCGTGCCCGCTGATGTTGTCGCGCTGCTTGAGCGTGACGGCATAACAAGCCCGTTCCCGATCCAGGAGGCGACGCTTCCGGACGCGCTCGCCGGTCGGGATGTGTGCGGCCGGGCGCCGACGGGCTCCGGCAAGACCCTCGCGTTCGCGATCGCGATCGTCGAAGCCCTCGCCGGCGGTTCGCGCTCCAAGGCTCGCCGTCCTCGAGGTCTCGTGCTAGTGCCGACGCGCGAGCTGGCCGCTCAGGTCTGCGGCGTGCTCAGTCCCCTTGCGAGGACCCGAAGCCTCACCGTCGCCGCCGTCTATGGCGGCGCGGGGTACGGACCGCAGCTGCGGGCCCTGCGTGAGGCTGTCGACGTCCTGGTGGCCTGCCCGGGCCGTCTCGAGGACCTCATCGACAGGCGCGACGTAAGCCTTCAGGACGTGACCATCGCCGTCGTCGACGAGGCGGATCGGATGGCGGACATGGGATTCCTCCCGGCAGTGCGACGCATTCTCGACCAGGCTGCCAGCGACCGCCAAGTCCTCCTGTTCTCTGCGACACTCGACGGCGAGGTGGACGTACTGGTCCGCCGCTACCAGACGAACCCTGCACGTCACGAGGTCGAGTTGGCGGAGGCCTCCTCCGGCGAAGTTCGCCACCTGTTCTGGAGAGTCGATCGCAACGACCGGGTCATGCTCGCGGCGAAGGTCGTGGCCGGCCACCAGAGCTCGATCGTGTTCTGCCGAACCCGGCACGGGGCCGATCGGCTTTCGCGCCAACTCGCCAGCGCCGGTGTCCATGCGGTCGCGTTGCACGGGAGCCGCACCCAGGCCCAACGCGATCGTGCCCTGCAGGCCTTCCACTCCGGAGCGGCCCGTGTGCTCGTCGCCACCGATGTTGCCGCACGAGGCATCGACGTCGAGAATGTTGCCTGCGTGCTTCACTTCGACCCACCGGGCGACCACAAGGACTACGTTCACCGTTCCGGTCGTACGGGACGGGCAGGCGCGGACGGCACGGTCATCTCACTGGTCACTCCGGACCAGTCCGGCGCTGCCCGCAGCATGCAGCGCGCACTCGGCCTGCCGCAGAAGCTCGACCAACCGGTCAGCCTCCCGCCGGTGCCACAGCGCACGAGGGACATCTCGTCGCGCGCGGTCTCCTCGCTCCCCGTACCCCCACTGCACGCGCCGGCCGCCCACTCGCTGCCGGAAAGCAGCAGGCGGTCCGGGCGCGCAGTTCGTCCGGTCCGTGCCGGGCACCTTCACGCCGCGAGGGGGGACACCCGCGGTGGTCGGTCGCTCCGGCCGGCAACTGGGACTTTGAAATGGTTCGACCCCGTCCGAGGATTCGGGTTCATCGCCCCGGACTCTGGCGGACGTGACGTGTTCGTGCACCGTTCTGCGCTGAACGAGGCCGATCAGGTGCCCGCCGAGGGGGCGCGCGTCGAGTTCCTCTCCCGCCCGGGACCGAAGGGCCTCGAAGCTGTGGAGTTACGCGCCGGCTGAGCGACCTGTCAGACGAAGGCTTCGACCCGGACTGTCCGGGGTCGGAAGGTCCCCACCTGTGCGGGGGCGTGCTCAACTTGAGCCTGCCTCCGGCGCGGGCTTGATGGCCAGCACGAGGGAGATCGTCAGGAGCGTCGGGCCCCGGTACAGCTCGACTGTCACTCTTTGGCCGGGCCGGGCCGCTCGCACGGCCACGGTGAGAGCAACATCATTCGTGATCGTGCGACCGGCAAAGCTGACTATGACATCACCAGCACCAATACCCGCCAGCGTGGCCGGGGCACCTGGGAACACGCTCACGACCAGTGCGCCGCTTGTCGCCGTAAGCCCCCAGCTGGAGCGCTCCGCCGGCGTCACCGAGACCACTTCGACACCCAAGAAGGCCCTGGGTATCCCGACAGTCCCCCCGGTGCGCAACCCGGGGATCAGCTCGCGGCAGGCGGGAGATCGGGATCGCGAACCCGATGTTCTGGGTGGGCGCGTTTCCTGCTGTGCTCGTCGCGGCCGCCGTGTTCATGCCGATGACCTGACCGACGCTGTTCACGAGGGGGCCGCCTGAGTTCCCCGCGTTGATCGCCGCCTGAGTTTGCAGGAGCCCGCTCAGCGACTCGGTTCCCGCACAGTCGTTCGCACCGGCGGTGATCGACCTTCCTTCGGCGGAGATGATGCCCTCGGTGACCGAGGGCGTGCTCTTCGAAAGAGCCAGCGCGTTCCCGATCGCGAGAACATCCTCTCCAACTTCGATTGCCGAAGGAGCCGCGAAGGACACCGCCTGCAGCGCGGTCGGCCCGTGCACCTGGACAAGTGCGACGTCGAGGCCGGGGTCGGTGCCCAGCAGGGTCGCCGGGTAAGCCGTCTTCTGGCCGTCGAGCGTCACCCTGATCTCAGTCGCGTTCGCTATGACGTGATCGTTGGTCAGTATCTCCCCACCGCGTGTGAGGATCATCCCGCTTCCCTCTTCGGACTGTGCCCCCCCGCCCAAAGGACCCGACGCACAGCCGGGCCCGAACGCCTGGATCGCGACCACCGAAGGAAGGACGCGCGCGAGGACGGCGTTGACGTCGTTCATGCGCCGGAACACGCTCGTGCTCGGCGAAAACGTGATGGTCGTCGTGTTGTGGGCTCGGATCATCGTCGCGAGTCCCACACCAGCCCCCAGAGCTGACGCGGCACCGACCGACACGGCCAGGAGAACGACCCCGATCCAGCCACGCCGGGTACTGCCGCCGCCGGGTCCCTCTGCCGCCGTGGTGGATAAAGGCCAATCATTAGAAGGAAGAACCGGGTCTGTCCCAGGACTCTCCACGGGCTCCGGAAGAGGCGTCTCGTAAGGGCGGAACACCTCAGAGGGCGGCCCGGCGGCGACGTCATCTTCCATGGTTGAGGTTGTAGCGCGTCAGCGGACAAAGCGTGGCGCGTGACCGTTCGCGGGCGCCTCGGGGAGTCCCACTTCGCAAACTCGGCGCCAGCCTGTAGTTTGACCGGAGCATGCCTAACCGTCTCGACATCGAACTGACCAGCATCCGGGGTGACGGAAGCTATACATGGCGCGCTGCCGGCGCGCGCCAGCCCAAGGGCGTCATCGACGCCAAGGTCCTAGCCGACAACGCAAAGGTCGGCGACGTCCTGCGCGTAGAGGCCGAAGTCGAGATCGACGGGATCACGATCCTGGGTGTTCTACCGCCGAAGGAGAAGGGGGCGCCTTCCGGCCGGATCGAGCTGCTGGGCTCCGCCAAGCCCGTTCCAGCGGTGACGACCGTCCTTCTCTCAGAAGCAGGCCGCGGCGACCGCCGCGATCTGCTCGACAGCCCGCGGCGCGGGGATCGAAGCGCCTCGCGGGATCGTCGTCCCGCGCGGAGCAGAACGCCCAGGCGCTCGGCGCCCGCACGCGGCCGACGGTGCCCCGGAAGGAGCCGGCGGCGTCCGACCCGAACAACGGCCACGTCCGGAAGGGGCACCGACCGGCAGATCTCCTCGCAGCGTGGAAGGCCGCCCTGGCGCCCCTGGTGGCGAGCGCAGGCCCGAACGGCGACCGCGACCAGAAGGGGCACCGACCGGCAGGCCTCCTCGTAGCGCGGAAAGTCACCCCGGGGCCCCTGATGGCGAGCGACGCCCTCGTGCTCCGGGCGCCACCCGCCGCCCCGGAGCACCCGCCGGCGCGCGAGCCCTCATGGACGCCGGGCAGGCGCCGACCGGGCGCTCTGCCCAGACGCAAGCTGCGCCCCGTCGAATGGTCCCGCGCTTCGAACCGGGAACAGCCCATCGCGATCTCCTGCTCGCAAGCCTGGTGGCTGAACAACGCCCCATAGCGGAGCGTCTGGCTGCCGGAGGCATACCTGCAGTCCGTCGTGCGATCGCCGCCGAGCGCGAACGGGCCCGTTCAGAAGGCAGGCCCGAGGTCACTGGCGAGGCGATCCTCGCGCTCGCCGAGCAGCTCGCGCCGTCGGTCAAGCAAGCGATCTGGCTCGACCGAGCCGAGGCAGCAGTCGGGCAGTTGGACCAGATCTCCCTTCGGGACCTTCGCACGACAGTGGCCGCGGCCGCGCCACGCGACGAGGTAGCCAGGGACCTGGACCGCAAGCTTCGTGAGGAACTCGACCGGCGAGTCAAGAAGCTCCGCTCCAACTGGGAAGAGCAGATCACCCATGCTCTCGAAGAGGGACGCGTTCTCCAGGCGCTGCGTTTCTCGGCTCAACCTCCGGAGCCGACTGCACGGTTCCCGGCAGCTCTCGTGGGCCGGCTCGCGAGCAGTGCAGGGGCAGCAATGAGCTCGAGCACGCCCGTTGAGCGCTGGCTGGCCCTTCTCGATGCGGCGGTCGGCTCCCCGATCCGGCGCCAGATCCACCCGGAAGGCCTCCCCGAGGATCCCTCGGGGGAGGTGGTCCGCAAGGCGCGCGTCGCTGCGGGCAGCCTCCCGGCGCTTGCGCCCATGTTGGGCCTGCCCATGCCGCCGCCACCCAAGCCCCTCCCATCGGCTCGCCCGCCTCGGTCCCTCCGCCCGCCTCGGCCTTCCCGCCCGCCTCGGCCTTCCCGCCCGACGGTACGTACACCGCGACAGGCTGCCTCGCCAGGAACGATGGCGGGCATCGAGACGAGGACGGAAGACACCGCGGCCAAGGCTCCCGCACCGGCAGAAGACTTGGCTCGGACGGCGACTGCGGCCGGTGACACGCCGGCGGAGGCTCCAGCTGCTGCAGGCGACGTCTTGGAGGAGGTTCCTGCTGGCAACACCCCGGCTGACGGTCCAGCAGGCACGGACGACCTCCTGGCGGATGCCCCTGCGCCCGCAGAAGACACTGTGGGGGCCGCTCATGCCGTCTTGCCCGAGGCTCCCCCAGGAGCTCCTTCGGAGCCCGAGACCTCAACAGGTGAGGCCGTAGGCGAGGATGCAGCAGGTGACGCCCCGGGCGAGGCTGGGCCTGAATAACGTCCCCCGATCGGCACAGATCCGCCAAGGTGACCAGCGGTGGCCGGCACCTCGGTTCATCAGCACCGGAAGATGCCCGTCGCCAGGCGTCACTTCAGTCCCCGGTGCATGACTAAAAGGCGGGCAGCAAAGCCCGAGCCTTCCAGGAAGTTCTTCGATGCCCGCATCCCCGGCAGCACGTGCACATCGAGGCCGGTGGCACCGCGCCGGGCGGACCAGTCGATCACCGTGTCGAGGAGCTTCTCGCCTACCCCCACTTCGCGTGCGGACGGGTCGACGTAGAGCACTTCCACGGTCGCCGAACACGACGAGTCCGACATCTCCTCGAGCCGGGCGACCGCGACGCCGACGGTCACGTCTTCGAATGTCCCGAGCAGGACGAGCCACCGGTCGTCATTGACGATGGCTTCCAAGCGCGCCTCGAGAGGCTCCGCGAAGGCCTCCTTCAGAATGTAGGCGCCGCCGCCTCGTTCGGCGACGAGCGCTTCCCTGGACGCCCGGCAGAGCTCCACGAGCGTCCCGACGTCGCACTTGGTGCCAACGCGGGCCCCGACGTTCATCTTCGGGTTGTGCTCCTCGTGCTTGCTCGCTCAAGCCGTCGGGCTGTCGCGTTCGGCATTCAACTGTGCGATCCGGTGCAGAACCGTGCGACGTCGGCGAGTTGCCGATTCGTGCTCTCGCACGGCTTCGAGCTCGCCTGAGGTGAGTGAGGCCAGCCTCTCCACGACCTGTGATGCGGCAAGAGTGTCGTAGGCGGGGATCGCGAGCTCAGGCCCCGTGACACTCATCGCGCGGACCGATGATGGGGAAGACCGTGCCTCGCCGGCGGCCTCACGTCCCGATGGTTCGGCCCGCAGGGCGGGGTCCTCGGTCCGAGGAGAACCCGATGCCGTCGCCGACGGAGTTGCCGACACGGTCGGGTTGTGTGCGCGCGAGTCGGGTCGTGCCCTCTCCTGCGACCGGCAGGACTGCTGGCGGGAAGGATCGGGCAAAAGTGCTCCCAACCGCCGGTTCGCCTCCTCCACGGCGAACCTGCCGACCAGCCGAGCGACGGCGACCCGCTTGGAGACACGCTCACGCCCGCGTACTGCGAGCCGGGGAACTTTGTCGACGAAGACGAGCGCCGCGCCCAGCGGCGCGTAGAGGAAACAATCGAGCAGCGTCTCGTAGGTCGCGCGTTCTTCGGCCACGACCCGACGCTACCGCAGGCTCAGCGAAGCCGGTCGCGCCCTGTCACACACAATCGCGGCAAAGGAGGCGCTTCTTGTCCGCGAGCTGCGTCTGGCTCTTCACAAGGAAACAGGACCGGCAAACGAACTCCCCCGGCTGCTTGGGAAGCACGCGAAGAGAGCCCTCGCCGCGCTCTTCGGAATCGGGAGCCTCCTCCTCTTCGTCCTCGTCGTCGTCGGCGACAACGAGCCGCTCTTTCAAGATCACATCAAGGCTGGCTTCGATGTCGTCGTCATCGAGGTCGTCGTCATCCTCGTCTTCGGTCTCGATCGGCACGATCTCAACTTCGAGGCCGACTCCTGCGGCGCCGACGACCTCGTCGTCGTCATCGAGATCGTCGACCAGCGCGACCTCACCGAGGTCCTCGTCGTCGTCCTCGAGCAGATCGGCCTCCGCCAGGTCATCGAGGTCCGCCTCGTCCGCGTCGGGCACGTCGAGATCGTCCACCTCGATGGGTTCCTCCATGTCCGGCGTGTCCTTGGTGTCCTTGCGCATCAATGTCCCTCAAGTCTTGGAAGCCCGAGCCCGCGCTGTCCCGGAACGGGTTCCGAGGTCGCGGCCGGAAGGACTATACGGCACCAATGCTTGGTTGCGGCGACTTCCGCCAAGATTTTTCCCCACCGGCCGGAACTCCGCGCTCTGTCGCAGGGCGGTAGGACCCAGGACGCCTTTGGGGCCACCCTTCTCGCCTGCCCGGGCGATACGTCGACAAGCGATGTCGACGGGGGCGTTCTCTACTCGACTCCTGGGTCCCCACCACTCGCAACACCCCCAGATGCTTTTCGAGCGACTCCCGTCGGTACCGGGCGCGGCCCTCGGCTTGAGGGGACTCTCTAGTTATTACCACCGTGAGACTGCGAGTCAAAACGAGAAGAGAAGTCCCCCGTCACGGCCTCGGCGCGGAGCATTCGCGTCTTGCCCGTGAGCGCTGCTCCGCCTCGAGGCGGCCGAGACCGGTCTCGGTGTGGTCGACAAAGCTCATGGCCTCCGCGATCGCGCGATGGCCCGCTTGCTCGGCTATGAGCCGGTGCATCTCTTGGGCGATTCGGCGGTAGGCCGGGTGTCCTTGGGGACCGGACCGCAGCTCGAGGACGTGCATCGCTTCGCGTGCGTTCATCTGCAGCACGAAGCGGATGTTGAAAGCGAAGGCGACCGCGTACGCGCTCTGCTCGGGGAAGTAAGTGGCAAGGACGTCGTGCAGGCTCTTGGAACGCTCGAGCGACTCGAGGAACCGGTCGGACAGGCCTGCCGCGTCGACGAGCGGGGGCACCTCGAAGCCGAGGTCGGTGCTCAGGGGCTGCCACTCGACGGTGAGCATGCGATGGCGTTGAAGGTCCCTGAAGGCGCCGTAGTCCGCCACGATGTCGAACCGGTATGAAGTGCGCTCCAGGGCTCTTCCGGGCCTGTGGCGGCGATTAGAGCGGTCTCCGACGTAAGCCTGGAAGATCGTCCGGCGTCCTTCAGGCCCCAAGGCCCGGGCGCGCCGGGCGACCTCCTCCTCGGAGAGGTTGAGGTACGGGTAGCACATCGCCGCGAGCACCTTGTCCTCACCGGCAGGGTCGAACCCGGTGAGGGTCACCGACCTGCCCGGCACGGGGACCTCGGCGGGCCACAGCTCGTGCAGCGCGGCGTCCATCGCCTCGCGGCAACCCCGGAGGTACTCGGTCCACGTACCGCCCCGATCCGGCCGGTCGACCCTGGAGAGGAACGACGGGATCACTTTGCGCAACTCGATGAGGATGAGGTCCGCGTAGCGGCGGGCCTCGGGCAGCGGGTGCGCCCTCATGCGGAGAAGCAGCTGTTCATAGCTTTGCCCCGACCCGAAGATCCCGACGTTGGAGAGAGATCCGGCCGGCAGCAGACCTCGCAGGGCGTCAAGACAGCGCGCCCGGACCGCCTGTCGGTGGGCGAGCTCGGACACACCTCCGTGCCTCGGGTTCTCGCGGCTGACGAACGACTGCAGTACCGGTAGCAGCTCGGCGTAGGTGTCGAACATGCGGTCCATGTCGCCCACGTAACGGGCACCGAGAGGTGACTCCAGGACCGCCTGATCACGGTGGTAGCGGTAGTGGCCGGACGGCAGGCGGGTGTCATAGGGGATGTAGCGCGTGGACTGCTCGAGGTAGGACATGAGGCGCCCCCGCTCGAGGATCTTCGTCAGCAGGTTCGACGACTGCTCGCAGGCGACATGGACCCCACCCAGCTGGGCGACCGAGTCGTCTCCGTACTCACTGAACACCCTGGCGTAGAGCTCTTCGGCGCGCCGCAGCCCGACCGAGGCGTCAAGGCTCGTGTCACCCGCGACGTCGAGCTCTTCGACGAACTCGTCGAGAAAGAGCCGGCGCAGGCTCTTGGAGGACCGCGAATATCGCGCGAACAGGGCGCCCTTTACCACCTCGGGCAGGTTGACGAGCGCGAACACAGGGCTGTCGAGATTGGTGAAGTACCTCCCGAGCAGCTCCCGCTCCTCGGCGGTGAACTGCT
Source organism: uncultured Acidimicrobiaceae bacterium (assembly GCA_963727645.1). Lineage (GTDB taxonomy): Bacteria > Actinomycetota > Acidimicrobiia > Acidimicrobiales > Bog-793 > Fen-455. The sequence continues at coordinate 96,548 of CAVSHA010000012.1, read as the reverse complement.
CAACGCCCGCGTTGAACATTCCCGGACGACATTACGGTGCGGGTTGGCCGCCGGCGCGGATGGTGCCGTGCTCAACGGGAATCGTGATCACCGACGACGCGGCGACCACATCGCGAAGCAGGCGCTCGGCCCCGGCTCGAGCGCTCTGGGCCGTCTCGGCCCGGGCGGCAACCGTCGCAACCTGCCGGAGAAGGTCGATGACCTGCTTGACGTTACGCACGAAGTCACCGCCCGACATCAGCGGTGCGGCCTTTCGGCCTCGTCGTCCCGGGCCCGCGTTCGGCTGTAGGACCTGGCGGAGGTCTCGGCCCCTCGCCCATGCGTAGATGAACGGGGCGAAGCCCGAGTCGACACCTCGTGTCAGTGGCAGGTGTGCGCTCTTCTCCTCGTCCGACAGCGCCTCCGACAGCACTTCGATCGCCTCCAGGCGCGCGCCGACCTTGGCGTTCGGCATCGGCAGTGGGGCATCACGCTCGCGTCGTGCCTCGTAACACAGCCCGGAGGCGACCGCGGCCAAGCTCGCAGGGTCGAGACCGTCGAGGTGGCCCGCTTCCAATGCCTCGGCAAGCAGCAGGTCGGCCTCGTGGTAGAGGCCTGCGAGTCGCGACCCCGCCTCGGTGACCCTCCAACCTTCGATGTAGCCGCGGCGCTCGAGCACGCCCAGGACCGAGTCGAGCTCACCGACGAGATCCTCCTCGCTCAGGAATTGCGCGAACGAAGAGCTCACGAGGGTGTAAGCGGCCTCACGACTGTGACGGCGCACGAGGTTCACGGCGAGGTTGTAGGTGGGCCGGAAGGAGGATGACAGCGCCCGCGGGCGGCCCCCCGCTATCCGGGCAACGTCGGCGAAGCTGTGGAACGGGGAGCACAGGACTGCCGCGTAGCCGATGTCGTCGATGCCCCGCCGGCCCGCGCGGCCGGTCAGCTGGGTGTACTCGCCCGGAGTCAGCTCCTGGTGCCCGCTGCCGCCGAACTTCGACACCTCTTCGATTACCACAGACCTGGCGGGCATGTTGATGCCCAGAGCGAGCGTCTCGGTGGCGAAGACGACCTTCACGAGCGCCTCGGCGAAACAGGCTTCCACCGCTTCCCTGAACGGTGGCACCATGCCGGCGTGATGGGCCGCGACGCCCGCCTCCAGGGCGGCCGCGTAGATGGGATAGCCGAGCACCGTCAGGTCGTCGTCGGTAAGCGGATCGACGTAGGACTCGACGATCGCGCGTATCCGGTGCCGCTCTTCTGGCGTGGTCAGCCGCAAGCCGTCGTCCAGGCAATGCCGGACGGACTCGTCGCAGCCGGCCCGGGAGAACACGAAATAGATCGCCGGCAGAAGGCGCTCGGCAGCGAGGTGATCGACCACCTCGACCCGCCGCGGCCGGTAGAGCTGAGGGCGCCCCGAGCGTGACCGGCCTTCGCCCGCGGTCGTCGTTGCGCCTTTGCCCGGCGGTCCGACCCGGTTGGCACCCCTCCGGCCGGTTCCCGGACGGGCGAGCAGGTCGTCGAGCCGGACGGCTTCCGGGTTCGGCCGGCCGTCGACGAAGGTCGGCAGCAGGTGGAGGTGCTCTGCGAAGCGGTCCCCCACCACGAAGAGGTTCTTCAACTCGACAGGTCGGTGCGACTCGATCACGACTCCGGTGGTCCCGCGGACCTGGGAGATCCATGCCGCCAACTGATCAGCGTTCGCCACCGTCGCCGACAGGCACACGAGCGTCACATTCGATGGCGCGCCGAGGATGACCTCCTCCCAGACGCCTCCCCGGTATGGGTCCTGGAGATAGTGGACCTCGTCCAGCACCACGTAACGCAGGTCGGCGAGACGGCCGGGCTCCGCGTGGATCATGTTGCGCAGCACCTCTGTTGTCATGACGACGATCGGTGCCTGACCGTTGATGGAGTTGTCACCCGTTAACAGCCCGACCCTGTCGGCGCCGTACTTGCGCCGGAAGTCCCCGTACTTCTGGTTCGACAAGGCCTTGATCGGCGTGGTGTAGAACACCTTCGCGCCCTCCCCCAGGGCGAGGTGAACCGCGTACTCGGCGACGACCGTCTTGCCCGACCCCGTAGGAGCGCTGACGAGGACCGACTGGCCTTCGTCGAGGATCTCGAGGGCGTCGAGCTGGAACCGGTCGAGCGGATAAGGATGTTCCGCGACGAACTGTTCGCGGGACGCGACGGGGGCGCCAGCCGCCTTCATGCGCCCCTTCGCGAGGGACCGGTCACTTGCCCAGCATCTTCCCTGCGAGGATTGACCCCTCGTAGAACAGCAGCAACGGGATCGCGAGGGCAAGCATCGAGAACGGGTCCGAGCTGGGTGTCACCACGCCTGCAAACAGCACCATCCCGACGATCGCCCACCGCCGCCAGTGCGACAGCTTCGCCGGGGTGAGCACGCCCGCCAACTCGAGCGCGACGAGGATGACCGGGAACTCGAAGGTCACACCGAATGCCACCATCAACAGCAAGATCAGCGTCACGTAGGAGTTCGGCGACAAGATGGCGACGATGGTCTTGGTGGGACCGCTCACGTCGAGCAAGAAGCGCATCGCGTGCGGGAAGGTGAGGTACGCCACGAATGCTCCGAGCGCGAACAGCCCGGCGGTGGCGAAGGTGAACGGGAGGGCGTACTTCTTCTCGTTGGCCTTCAGGCCCGGGGTGACAAAGCGCCAGAGCTGGTACAAGGTGACAGGCAGGGCGATCACGAGCCCGCCGTAGGCCGACACGTTGAGGCGCAGCGCGAATCCCTGCAGGGGCTGGGTGACATAGAAGACGCAGTGGCGGCTGGTGTGCGTCACGGCCTGGCAGTACGGCGCCTGCAGCACAGCGAGGATCTGGTCGTAGAGCACGTAGGTGATGATGGCTCCGACGGCCACCGCGCTGACGCAGATGACCAGGCGCCGGCGGAGCTCTCCGAGGTGCTCCCCGAGCGTCATGGCGTCCGGCGTCGGGCGCGGGTTCTCTCTTCGGGCGCGAAGCCTGGCAAGCCTCGCCGGTGCGGCCATCGCTCAGTTCATGCTCGGCTCGTCGAACACGAACACCGTGTCGGCGGAGAGCGAGCCTCCCGATGACGACGACGGCATCGAAGGTGGCCTGCGCGCCGATGACGAGCCCTGTCTGGCGAGCAAGGGTTGCCAGCTCGACGGAGCTTCCTGCTGCTGGCCCTGCGAGAGCCGGGGTCCCCTGCTGCTGCGAGCGGAGGTCACAGCCGCGCCGCCGTACGCGGGCTCGACAGCCGCTTCCTCCGCGCTGGTGGCGGCGCTGGCGACCGACGTGTCGGCCTGCCCGGACACCAGGCCGGTCAAGTAGCCGGTTATCGCCCGTGATGGGCTGGTCGGAATGTTCGGCAGGTCGAGGTCAGGGACGGCGGCGCGAACTTCCTGCTCGAACTTCTCGCGCAAGCGGTTCAGCTCGCGCCACATTCCGCCTAGTTGACGCGCCACACCGGGCAACCTCTCGGGCCCGACAACGATGAGCACGATCACTAGGATCAGAAAGATCTTGGCCGGGTCGAGACCGCCCACGGTTCCGATCCTACTGTGCTGCCGGCGTGACGACCGACCGGGCTCGAGAAGTAGGCATTGCCTCGGGACTACCGGCGCCCGTTCTGCTGCCGTGGCTGATCGCACGTCTCATGGCCACCGGAGGCTACTCCTTCGCTCGGAGCGGTCGAGGGCCGCAGGGGCGCCATCGCTAGAACCAGTGGAAGTACGGGTGCCCGAATCGCCACACGATCACGAACACCCTCCCCACCACCAGTGAGCCAGGCAGAGTCCCCCACACGCGGCTGTCGGCCGAGTCACCCCGGCAGTCGCCCATCACGAAGTAGTGCCCAGGGGCGATCTTGGTGACCGGGATGCTCTCAGCGCTCTCGGCGCAGATCCCGGTCAGACGAGGCAGCCAGGCCTCCCTGAGTGGCCGCCCGTTGATCAGAACCGTGTTGCCGCGAGAGGAGATCGTCTCTCCGGGCAGGCCGATGACACGCTTGACAAGGTCTTTGTCCTGGGTGCCGAGATCTTTGGGGGGGCGCGCGAAGACCACGATGTCGCCTCGGTGGATCGTATAGCCGAACTTGACCACGACGATGCGATCGCCGAGCTGCAAGGTCGGCAACATCGAGCCGGACGGCACGAAGAACGCCTGCACGACGAAGGTGCGCAAGCCGCCGGCCACGAGCACGGCGAAGACAATCACAGCGACCCATTCGATGAGGCGCCGCTTCGAGGTCCGGTTCCTCCTTGCCGTCAACGTGCTAGCGCCGGGCATGTCGGCGTCGCGCTGCGACGGCTCTGCGGCACCGAGCTGGGGCATGTCGGCCTGGTCAATCGGGCGATCCGGCACCAATAGCGCGGAGGCTTCATTCGACTTCTCCCCGTCCCTCGAGACCTCCCGTGCGTCTTTCACCGACCTGCAGCCTAAATCGACTCTATGAGCCGCTCGACGCGCTCGTCGTGCGAGCGGAACGGGTCCTTCAACAGGACCGTCCGTTGAGTCTGGTCGTTCAGCTTCAGGTGCACCCAGTCAACTGTGAAATCGCGACGCTTCTCCTTGGCCCGCTTGATGAACTCGCCCCGAAGGCGTGCCCGTGTGGTCTGCGGGGGTGACTCCATGGCCCCGGTGATGGCCTCGTCCGTCGTTGTCCGGTCGACGCGACCCTTGGCCTGGAGCAGGTAGAAGACCCCGCGATTGCGATCGACGTCGTGGTACTGAAGGTCGAGCAGGGCCACCCGCGGATGGCCGAGGGGGAGCTCGTGGCGCGCTCGGTAGGCCTCGATCAGGCGATACTTGACCACCCAGTCACATTCGCGTTCCAGGCCGAGCGGGTCCTTCTCTATGGCTTCCATGCAGTGCTGCCACATCGAAAGGGCGCGCGCCTCCAGGGCCGGCAGACCGCGCAGCTCGTTGTAGCGAAGCGCTCGATCCAGGTATTCGCGCTGGATGTCCAGGGCGCTGAGCTCTCGACCGTTCGCAAGTCTCACCTCGCGTCGGCACGTGATGTCGTGGCTGATCTCGCGAATGGCTCTGATCGGGTCCTCCAAGGTGAGATCGCGGATGACAACGCCCTGGTCCTCCAACATGCGCAGCAGGATGCTCGTGGCTCCAACTTTGAGGAATGTGGCGTACTCGCTCATGTTCGAGTCACCGACGATGACGTGCAGCCTCCTGAAGCGTTCCGCGTCCGCGTGGGGCTCGTCCCGGGTGTTGATTATCGGCCGGCTCCGCGTCGTCGCCGAGGAGACCCCCTCCCAGATGTGCTCGGCGCGCTGAGAAAGGCAGAACGTTGCGCCACGAGCCGTCTGGAGCACCTTGCCCGCTCCGGCGTAGATCTGTCGGCTCACGAAGAACGGGATCAGCACCTGGACGAAATGCGAGAAGTCGTCGCGGCGGCTGGTCAGGTAGTTCTCATGGCAGCCATAGGAGTTGCCGGCCGAGTCGGTGTTGTTCTTGAACAGGTAGATCACCCCACGGATGCCCTCCTCGTTCAACCGGCTCTCCGCCGAGGCAATCAGGCCTTCGAGAATCCGCTCGCCGGCCTTGTCGTGTGCGACGAGATCCTCGATCGAGTCGCATTCCGGTGTCGCGTACTCGGGATGGCTGCCCACATCGAGGTACAGCCTCGCCCCGTTCTCGAGAAAGACGTTGCTCGAACGTCCCCAGCTGACCACGCGCCTGAAGAGGTAGCGCGCCACCTCGTCCGGGCTCAGCCGACGCTGTCCGCGCAGGGTGCAGGTGACGCCGTATTCGTTCTCGAGCCCGAAGATCCTGCGGTCCACCGAAGTCCACGGTAGCCTCGAAGCGGATGCCGACATCCGACCGCATGGTCCACTTGGCCACAGTCGTGGGTTCGTTTCACGGCCGCGTACTTGCGGCACGACTTGGATCGGAGGGGATCCCGGTCGAACTGCGGGGACTGAGCGACGGTCCCTATCCCCTTCCCGCGAATGTCGACGTGTTCGTCCACGCCGACCAGCTCGAGCTGGCGCGGGCACTCATGCTCGCCGACGCCGTCGACGCGGCATTCGACGAGCGCTACGCCGACCTCGGTCCCGAGGACGCTGGCGTGCTGGACCTTCCTCCTATGGATCTGCCCGGTATGGACCTGCCTGGCACGGGTCGTTCTCGTCGGGCCCGCACGATCCTCGTCCTCGCCATGGTCGGGCTCGTCCTGCTGGTCGGGGTCGTCGCGTCTTTTCACTGAGCGGACAGGGCGGCCCCGGCCTTCCGAGGTGCGCGACGGCGCCCGTCGGCAGCTTTGCGGGTGACCCCTGTGCCCGGCCTCGGCCCAGCTAGGCGTCGCCCGAAGGCACGTCTCCCGTCTTGTCGGACGAAGCATCCGCGGGGCCCGCCGCGTCCTGGTCCTGTGGGGATGCCGGCTCCCCGGCCGCGATCTCGATCGGCTCGCCACCTGTGAGCAGCCCGGCTACCTCGTTGTCCTCGATGCGCCGAAAGGCCCGACGCCAAGGCCCGTGCGACAGCACCGCGACCTCGAGATCACCGGCGCGCAATGTTCGCGTCGGGCCCGACAGGCTCGCCACGCAGGCGACGACTGCATCACCGAGGGTCCAGCCCTGACGGAACCTCGCCGCCATGCGGTGAGCGATCGCGTCCGCCTCCCCGCCGAGCACCGTGAAACGCTGCTCGTCAGCCACAGTGCCGTCGTAGGCGATGTGGAACAGCTGGTGCGCTGCGCCGACAGGGTCGAGCTCCGCGACAAGTATCTCGACCTCGAGAGGCTTCATCTCATGGGTGAAGACCTGTCCGAGGTATTGCGCGTACACGTTCGCGAGCGAGCGCGCGTCCACGTCTTCGCGGGAGTAGGCGTATCCCTTGGTGTCGGCGTGCCTGACGCCTGCCACTCGCAACTGGTCGAACTCGTTGTATCGGCCCACGCCCGCGAACGCGACGCGGTCATAGATCTCGCTGATCTTGTGAAGGGTGTTCGAAGGGTTCTCGGCCACGATGAGCACTCCGAGGTCGTAGGTCGTCCCGACAAGCGCGCGCCCTCTGGCTATCCCCTTCTGGGCGTATTCGGCACGGTCCTTCATGACCTGCTCGGGCGCCACGTAGTAGGGCATCGTCATCGGGACGCACCTGCCTCGCCCCGCTCGCGGCGGCGCGTCAAGACCTTCGCGAAGTGCTCGGCGACCTCGGTGTCCTCGAGGCGGCGGTAACCCTCGGCGTCGACGGTCGCGACCACGGGATAGATCCCCCGGACCGGGTCCGGACCACCCGTGGAAGTGTCCTCGTCGGCGGCTTCGTACAAAGCGGTGACCGCTATCTCCACGGCCTCATCGCGTCCGAGGCGTTCGCGATAGCTCAGCTTCAGGGTGTTCTTAGCGTCCCGCCCTCCTGAGCCGGTCGCGTGGAAGTCGGTCTCCTCGAAGCGTCCCCCGGTCACGTCGTAGCTGAAGATGCGCCCCTTCTTCAAACGCAGGTCATAGCCGGCGAACAGTGGTATGACGACCAGGCCCTGCATGGCCATCTGCAGGTTCGCACTGACCATCTGCCCGAGCTGGTTCGCCTTGCCCTCGAGGCTCAGGCAGGTTCCTTCGACCTTCTCGTAGTGCTCGAGCTGGGTCTGGAAGAGCCGAACCATCTCGATAGCACTGCCCGCGGCGCCGGAGATGGCCACTGCAGAATGTCGGTCCGCCGGGAAGACCTTCTCGATGCTGCGGTGCGCGATCACGTTGCCCTCGGTTGCGCGCCGGTCGCCCGCGACTACCACGCCGTTGTCGTAGCGCAACGCGACGACCGTCGTGCCGTGTGTGACCCCGGGAACCAGGTTCGCCCCAGAACACGCAGGCGGCCCCAGCGCGGCGGTGACGGTGTCCGACACCGAGCCGGAGGGTACCTGCGCGCCTGCGACGCGTCTCCGGTGCAGCAGCTCGATGAAGCTTGGTCCGGGGTCACTGCCCGAAGGGAATAAGGGCAGGCTCATGTGCGCCACCTTTGTCGAGATTCCGCTCTGCTCACTCCCCGCCTTTTTGGACGTAGTTCCTTACGAACTCCTCCGCATTGTTCTCGAGGACCTCGTCTATCTCGTCGAGCAGGTCGTCGATCTCGGCCTTCAACCGGTCGCGGCGCTCTGTTGTGACCGGCGCCTCGGTCTCGGGCGCGGTCGCCTCCCGGCTCGTCGTCGGTCGCTTCTTCAGCTCGCGCTCTGCCATCACCGTTCCTTATGAGCCCAATCGCCTGAGCAGCTCTGCCGGAGTGTCACATCCCTCGAAGAGCGTATCGACATGGAGCGCCGTGCCCTTCAGGGGCTCCATCATCGGCACGCGGCGCAGCGAGTCCTCCCCTACGTCGAACACGACCGAGTCCCAGTTGGCCGCGACTATTGCCGGCGCGAAGCGCTGGAGACAGCGGCCTCGAAAATAAGCCCGCGTCGTTGCCGGTGGCTCGGTGGTTGCGCGCGCCACCTCTTCGTCGTCAGTGAGCCTTTCCATCGCCAGGCGGGCGAAGAGCGACTTGGCAGGACGCAGGTCGTGGTACTGCAGGTCGATCCCGGCAAGTCTCGAGTCGCCCCAGTCGAGGCTGTGACGCTCCCGATATGCCTCGATCAGCCGGAGCTTGGCAACCCAGTCGAGCTGGTTCGCCAGGGACTGCGGATCGCTCTCGAGACCCTGCAGGACGCTTTCCCAACGATCGAGCACACGGCGGGCCACGACGTCGTCGCCGAGCGCCTCGAGGCCGCGTTCGGCGGCGTACTTGCGGGCGAGGTCGTAGAGCTCCCACTGCAGCTCGACCGCCGTCAGTCGCGCACCGGACGCCAGCTCCACCGTCGTGCGCATCGTGGTGTCGCAGGACACCGAGCGGATAGCCGCCACAGGTGCCGCCAGCCTGAGGTCGCGGCTGGCGAGGAAGTTGTCCTCGATCATCGCGAGCACGAGAGCGGTGACTCCCACCTTGAGGAACGTGGCGATCTCCGCCAAGTTCGCGTCGCCGACTATCACGTGCAGCCGCCTGTACTTCTGCGGGTCGGCGTGCGGCTCGTCGCGGGTGTTGATTATGGGTCGTTTGAGAGTCGTCTCGAGGCCAACCTCCTCCTCGAAGAAGTCGGCCCGCTGACTCAGCTGGAACTCCGGGGCATTGCCTCGGTGGCGGACCTCTTCGCCGATCTTTCCGGCCCCGGTGTAGACCTGGCGCGACACCAGATGCGCAGTCAGTTCGTGGACGATCCTCGAGAAAGGGACGGCCCTGTCGACCAGGTAGTTCTCGTGACAGCCGTATGAGTTGCCCTTCCCGTCCGAGTTGTTCTTGTAGATCACGATCTCCTGGCCTCCGGGCAGGAGACAGTTGGCCGCTTCCATCGAGCGCGCCAGGACCACCTCGCCGGCCCGGTCGTGGACGACGGCCTCGAGAGGGTTCGAGCACTCGGGAGTCGAGTACTCCGGATGAGCGTGGTCGACGTAGTAGCGGGCGCCGTTGGTGAGCACCGCGTTCACGAGGTGGGTCTCGATCTCCGGTGGCATCGAGCCCTCGCGGGCATAGCCACGGGCGTCTCGACCAGGTGACTCGTCCTCGAAGTCCCACCCGACCTTGCGGTCGAGTCGAGCGACGTACGCGTTGATCAAGAGCGTGGACGCCGTCGTCGGGCTCATGTCCCCGGCGGAGTCCACGTGCACGCCGTACTCGGTCTCGATACCGCAGACCTTCGCTATTGCCACTCTCGGACGCTACCGCACCGCCCGACGCCGGCACCGGCCAGGCAGCTCACAGATACTGTCCGGTCCCGACCCGCTCGATGGCACGTCCCCCGCGCTCTTCCCCGTCTTGACCGACGAGCGTGCGGATGTAGACGATCCGCTCACCCTTCTTGCCGGAGATCTTCGCCCAGTCGTCCGGGTTCGTCGTGTTCGGCAGGTCCTCGCTCTCTTTGTACTCCTGCCTGATCGACTCGATCATGTCCCCGAGCCGGATGCCGTGGCCTTCCCCGGAGATCTCACGCTTGATCGCGAGCTTCTTGGCACGCCGCACGATGTTCTCGATCATCGCCCCGGACGAGAAGTCCTTGAAGTACAGCGTCTCTTTGTCACCGTTCTGGTAGGTGACCTCCAAGAAGCGGTTCTCGTCGTCGGCTCGGTACATCTCCAGCACCGTCTGCTCGATCATGACGTCCACCGCCTTGTCACGGTCGCCACCGCCGAGGACCTCGACGTCGGTGGCGTCGAGCGGCAAGCTGTTGACCAAGTAGCGCGCGAAGACCTGTTGGGCCGCGCTCTCGTCGGGCCTCTCGATCTTGATCTTCACGTCGAGGCGCCCGGGGCGCAGTATCGCCGGATCGATCAGGTCCTCACGGTTCGAGGCTCCTATCACGATGACATTGCGCAATGCCTCGACACCGTCGATCTCGGCCAGCAGCTGGGGGACGACCGTCGACTCCATGTCCGAGGAGATCCCACTGCCCCGGGTGCGGAACAGGGAGTCCATCTCGTCGAAGAACACGATGACCGGCACACCCTCCTCGGCCTTCTCCCTCGCACGTTGGAAGACCAGCCGGATCTGGCGCTCGGTCTCCCCCACGTACTTGTTCAACAGCTCGGGACCTTTGATGTTGAGGAAGTAGCTCGTGACCCGGGCGTTACCCGTGCGTTCACCAACCTTCTTGGCCAATGAGTTCGCCACTGCCTTCGCGATCAAGGTCTTCCCGCAGCCCGGGGGCCCGTAGAGCAGGATTCCCTTCGGCGCCTGCAGGCGATAATCCGCAAAGAGCTCCCGGTGCAGGTACGGCAGCTCGACGGCATCGGTGATGGCCTCGATCTGCTTGTCGAGCCCCCCGATGTCGGCGTATGTGACATCGGGCACCTCTTCGAGAACGACCTCCTCGAGCTCGGGCCGCGGCAACTTCTCGTAGAGCAGCATCGTGCGCGGATCCAAGAGCAGCGAGTCGCCCGCACGCAACTTGACGCCGACGAGGTACTCGGAGATCTCGGCCACCTGTTCCTCATCGGCCCGCCCGACTATCAGCACCCGGCGGCCGTCCTCGAGCACCTCTAGCACCGAGACGACCTCCCCACCCAGCTCCGGGTCGCGGGCGAGCACGACGTTCAGCGACTCGTTCAAGACGACCTCCTGGCCCTTGCGGAGGTCTTCGGCCTCGAGGCCGGGGTGGAGCGCGACCCGCATCTTGCGCCCGCTCGAGAACACGTCGACGGTCCCGTCGTCGTTTCCGTTCAGGTACGTGCCGTACGCAGAAGGCGGCTGGGTGAGCTTGTCCACCTCCTCTCGCAAGGCAGCGATGTGCTCCTTGGCCTGCTGGAGCGTGAAGGTCAACTTCTCGTTCTGGGACACCGCATGTGCAAGCTGCCCCTTGGTCTCGAGCAACCGTTCCTCGAGCGTGCGGACCCGCCCGGGCGCCTCTTGAAGCCGGCGCCGGAGCTCGGTGATCTCGTCCTCGGCCTGCTCCGCGCGCCGGTGCAGCTCCTCTCGATCGTCATCGGCTGCCGGGAACCCGGTGTGCTCATCGCTAGCCATCGGCCTCACCACCTCCTCATACGGCGCGATATTCGCCCCCGCGGGGACCCTACACCGGCATTGCGCGGGTTTGACACCGCAGTGGCTCCTCGTTACCTTGCGCCACGTGACTCGGCGGGAACCGTAAGCTCCACCCGAGACCAGGGAGCGGTCGTGTCCCGTTGCGGTCAACGAGCGGCAAGTGTTCCGAGGAGATGAGCGGCTGATGAGGGTGTGGATTGACCAGGACCTCTGCACGGGTGACGGCCTCTGCGAGGAGATCTGCCCGGCTGTGTTCACTCTTCTCGACGACGGCTTGGCCTATGTCAAACAGGGCGACACCGTCCTCAACGAGCCCGGCGGCTCTTCTCAGACGGCGGCGGTTGCCTCCGAGCTCGAGGACGCCGTCACCGAAGCCGCCGAGGAGTGCCCCGGGGAGTGCATCTTCATCATCACAGAGTGACGGACCAGGGGCACCGCCAAGGGGCGACCGGTTGCGAACCGGCCGCTGGTTGCAGGTGGGCCGTTCAGCGAGTTGCCGGTGGGGGCTCAGGTCGCCAGCAGGCGTGCGAAGGTGATGAAGCCCGTGTGCGCGACCATTCGGTGGTCGGGCCGGACCGAACGCCCTTCGATGTGCCAGGTGCGCCGCAGGATCTCGAAGGTCTCTGCCATGGCGAATCCGCTGCGGTCCAGTACGCCGCGCAACTCCGCTGTCTGGTTGATCGTCGGCAGGTAGGCGAGCAAGATCCCGCCGGGTGCGAGCGCCCGCTCGGCATGGGCAACGACCTGCCACGGCTCTGCCAGGTCCAGCACGACCCGATCGAGGCCTTCGGCCTCGATCCCCAGGTAAACGTCTCGCACCAGCACCGAATAGGGCTGTTCTCCACCCAAGAACGCCTCCACATTGGCCCGCGCCCGCTCGGCGAAGTCCGCTCTGAGCTCGTAACCGGTGACGACCGCGCCCGCGCGCAGCATCGCCATCGAGAGCGCGCCAGACCCGACGCCGGCTTCGAGCACTCGTGCCCCCGGGAATATGTCGGCAGCAATCAGGATGGCGCCCAGGTCCTTCGGGTAGATCACCTGGGCGCCGCGCGGCATGCCCACCACCACGTCCGCGAGGGTCGGGCGCAGCACCAGATATCGCGCGGAGCTCGTCACGCGGCCGTCGCGCTGATGCGCCTCGACCTCCTCGCCTTCAGACCGGCCGATCACACTGTCGTGCTCGACCACGCCTGCGTGGGACTGGAACGACCGGCCTGGATGGAGCGTCACGAGATAGCGGCGGTCCTTACGGTCGACGAGCAGGACCCGCTCACCCGCGGCGAGTGTCCGGCCTCGTGCCGCAGGCGCCTCGGCGCTCACGCCGGCTCCTCTGGGTCCCCTTCCGGGTGACGGCGCCCAGCAGGCTCCGCGCCCTCGCGCGACCGGTGTCGGCGAGGCCGGCCCTGTCGGCGCGCCTCGGCCGCCTGTCTGGCCGCGTCGGCCGCCGCCGCCTTGACGACGGCACGGCGATAGCGGCGGCTCGCCTCGCGTCTGGCCTGCTGGTGAGTGCGCCGTTGCTCGAGCTTTACCGCCTTTCGCGTGGCCTTTCTCTTCGCGCGCCTGGTGCGGGGAGGAGCCGGGACATGGCTGACGACCAGTGACTCCCCCAGCCGGAGCCGCTCGACGCTGACCTGAGGCGACGGGCGCCGCGCCAACAAGCGCAGGAGCCACGCGACCGCGCCAACCGAGAGCCAGAGATTGCTCCCCTCGATGAGTCCCGATCGAATCCCTCGCCTTACCAGCTGGCGCGCCCAACGATCGAGATACCTATGCACCGCAGCCCCGCTCCCGGCCCTGCACCGTCACACGCGCCGGATCTCGAGCACCGAAGCCCGCCGACTCCCGCGTCGCCGGCCCAGCAGGTAGACAGCCGCCAGAGCCATCGCCCCGGCCGCCACGAGCGCACCGATCGCGGGAGGAGCCGCGTCTGTCGCCAAGGACTGGGCGTTGGCGCCGAGCTCGCGCAGCTTTTGCTCGACATCCGACAGCGACACGCGTCCCGAGTCATCGGTCGCCAACGGCAACTGTCGGACCAGGCCGGTCATCATCACCCTGCCTCCGATCGCTTCATCGTCCTACCCTCGTTTCCCCGCGGCCCTGCCGCGAGACCGCAGGAGCGCGAACCCTGAGCCACCCAGAACGACCAAGCCGAGGATCGCAGTGATCGGATACGGCACCCAGGACCACGTACCTGCAAAGGCCGCTCCCGTCTCGGTCTGGAGAACGCGGAGAACCCCGAGCAGCAGCAGCACGGTGCCGATGCCGAGCAGCGTCGCCGCGGCGCACCCGAACAGCAATGTCCGGCCGATAGTCCGGATGGGGGTGACCGTCTCCTGGATCACGTACCTACGGAGAAGGCCGAACAGCTCGGCTCCCTCCTTGCGCGGATCGGCGTGCTTGGCGTCACCTTTTCCCGACATGAAACCGCAGGCTATCGGGCCGGCCGGTCGGCCGCTAGCCCACCTGCACGGCTGCGGACCGCTCAGGGCTGCAACGCCGCACGGAAGAACTCCCGCAGGTGCCGCAAGCGTCTGTCCAGTTCGATTCCTCCCAGCGGATCGGTCTCGAGCAAGGCCTCCAGGAACGGGATGTCGCTGAAGTACGTCAGCAGTGCCCCGTAGCCTGTGAGCACGAGCTGCTCGGCGTCGTGGGACCGGAACCGGCCCGCGGACATCTCCCGCTCCAAGAAGGCGACCGCTCGCTCGAGCATCGGACGCAACGTGACACCGAGCTCGCCGGCCAGCCGGCCACCGCCTTCGAGCGCTTCGCGCCGAACCAGGCGGACGAATTCCGGGCTCTCCGCGAAGAAGCGAAAGCCCGTCGTCAGAACGCGGTCCACCTGCTCCCAACCGTCGCGTGGCCGGTCGATCGCCTCGGCCACCCGCGCCAGCCAGTCAGAGAATGAGGCCTCTAGCACCTCGCGGTACAGCGCATCTTTGGAGGGGAAATGATGCAGCAGGCTCGGACGCCTGATTCCCACGAGCTCTGCGATGTCATTGAGGGAGGTCCCTTCGAAGCCGTGCTCAGCGAAGCAGAACAGCGCGGCGTCGAGGATCGCCTGGCGTGTCGGGACTCCCGGCTGACGAGCCAGGTGCGCGGGCAGGACAGCCTGGGAATCCCCCTGGCCCGCGCCGCGCGCGATCGCCTCACGTGGACGCGTCATTCGTCAAGCCTACCTACCAGACGGTAGGTCCTCGCTGATACGCTTTCCCGGTGGCAGGAATTCTCCTCGCTGTGCTGGTGGGATTGGTGCTCAGCCAGGTGGCGCTCTTCTGCACGACGATCTACCTGCACCGGGCATTGGCGCACCGGGCGATCACCCTCAGGCCCTCGGTCCGAGCGGTCTTCCGGGTGCTGATCTGGCTCCTGACAGGCATCCGGCCCCGCCAGTGGGTCGCGGTCCACCGTAAGCACCACGCGTTCACCGACGTCGAAGGCGACCCGCACTCTCCCGTGCTGCTCGGGTTCTGGCGAGTGCAACTGACCAACGCCGCCCTTTACCGCAAGGTGGCGCGTGACGGGCGGACGACCGACCGCTATGCCAGGGACCTGCCCCCGGACCGCTGGGACAGGCTGCTCCTCGACCACGCCTTCGTGGGGCTCGGCATCGGCATCGCCACGCTCTGTCTCCTGTTCGGCTGGCGCGTAGGCCTGCTCGCCGCCGCCGTCCACGCGGTGAGCTATCTGGCGCTCAACGCCGCGATCAACGCCATCGGGCACAGCTTCGGGACCAAGAGCTATCCCAACACGGCCTTCAACAATCAGTGGCTCGCGTTCGTGACCGGCGGTGAGGGCCTGCACAACAACCACCACGCGGCGCCGACCTCGGCGAAGCTGGCACTCGGTCCGCACGAGCTCGACCCGGCCTGGTGGGTGATCCGGGTCATGGTGCTCGCGAGGATGGCCACGCTGAGGCTCACCGAGACCCGTTTCGTTTCGAGGTCGTCGTCCTCGACGATCGGCTGACCCCGCGACCTGTTCGCCTTGCATAGTCTTAGGGTCAATGCCTGACTCCGACCTGGAACAACTCTGCGTCAACGTGGTCCGCGGCCTTGCGATGGACGCCCCTCAACACGCGAACAGCGGCCATCCCGGTGCGGCCATGGCCCTGGCGCCGCTCGCCCACGTCTTGTACTCGCGGGTGCTGCGCCACGACCCGGGCAGCCCCGACTGGCCCGACCGCGACCGGTTCGTCCTCTCCAACGGGCACGCGTCGATCCTGCTGTACTCGATGCTGTTCCTCAACGGCTACGGGCTCGACATCGAGGACATCAAGCAGTTCCGCCAATGGGGATCTCGCACGCCCGGTCACCCGGAGGTCCACGCCGCTGCGGGGGTCGAGGTCACCACCGGGCCGCTGGGCCAGGGATTCGCCAACGGCGTCGGCATGGCCGTCGCCGAGCGCTTCCTGCGTGCGCACTTCGGCCCGGAGGCGATCGATCACCATGTCTTCGCCATCTGCGGGGACGGGGACCTGATGGAGGGCGTGAGCCACGAGTCCGCCTCACTTGCGGGCCACCTGGGGCTCGGCCGCCTCGTGTACGTCTTCGACGACAACCACATCACAATTGACGGGTCTACCGACCTCTCGTGCTCCGATGACGTCGTCAAGCGCTTCCAGAGTTATCGATGGCACGTGGAGGTCCTGGGCGAGGCGGCGAACGACCTGGACGCCCTCGAGGCGGGCCTGCGGCGGGGCATGGCCGAAGCCGACCGCCCTTCGTTGCTGGTGCTTCGCAGCCACATCGGGTGGCCGTCGCCGCACCGCACCGACACCAAGGAGGCCCACGGGGAGCCCCTCGGCCCCGACGAGGTGCGCCTCACCAAGGCGCTCCTCGGCCTTCCTGTCGAGGAGGACTTCTACGTTCCCGACGAGGTCCCCGCGTTCTACGCCGAACGTGCCCGTCGCGGCCAGGCCGCGCGGGAGGCCTGGGAGGAGCGCCAGGCGGTGTCGGGCGGCGACCGGGAGCGCTTCGAAGCCTGCCTTCGCGGTCGGGGTCTTCCGGGCTGGGCCGACAGCCTTCCCTCCTTCGAAGCCGGCGGCAAGCTGGCCACGCGCAAGGCCATCAACAAGTGCCTGACCGCGACGCGCGGGCAGATCCCGGGCCTCGTGGTCGGCGCGGGCGACCTCACGGGCAACACCGGCGTCGACCTCGGAGCCGGGGCCGAGGCCCAGTCCCACGCCCATCCCGGGGGGGCTCAGGTCCATTTCGGCATCCGCGAGCACGCCATGGCAGCCACGATGAACGGTATGGCGCTGCACGCAGGCGTGCTGCCCGTGGGTGGCACGTTCTTCGTCTTCAGTGACTACGCCCGCCCGGCCGTGCGCCTCGCGGCATTGTCGCAGGCCCATGTCGTGTACTTCTTCACCCACGACTCGGTCGGCCTGGGCGAAGATGGCCCGACTCACCAGCCCATCGAGCAGATTGCGTCCTTGCGGGCAATGCCCGGGCTGCGTGTCATACGCCCCGCGGATGCCAACGAGACTGCCGCGGCGTGGCGCATCGCCGTTGACCGTGACGGGCCGACAGCGCTCGTGCTCAGCCGCCAAGACATCCCTGTGCTCGCGGAGACGAGCGCTCTTGCCGCCGACGGCGTGGGTCATGGCGCCTACGTCCTGCTACCGGGACGTGACGCCGGGGGCGCGCCCGACATCGTGCTCATCGGGACCGGCAGCGAGGTCCAGTTGTGCCTCGGGGCGGCGCGGCTCCTCGGATCCGACGGCATCGCCGCCCGTGTCGTCTCTTTTCCCAGCTGGGACCTCTTCGCCGCACAACAAGCGGACTATCGCGACGACATCCTGCCGCCCGGCATCCCGCGGCTGGCGGTAGAGGCGGCGGCGTCCTTCGGTTGGGAGCGTTACGCGGACGCGACGGTGTCGATCGACCGTTTCGGTGCCTCGGCGCCGGGTTCGCTGAACATGGAGAAGTTCGGCTTCACATCCGATCACGTCGCCCGGAAAGCCCGCGAACTGCTCGGGACCCGGGCGCCATCCTAGGGAGAGCCATGACGAGATTGCAGGACCTCTACGACCGCGCGGGCCAGAGCCCCTGGCTCGACAATCTGAAGCGCTCCTACCTGACCTCGGGTCGCCTCGCCGAGCTTGTGTCCTCAGGCGTGCGAGGGCTCACCTCGAACCCGACGATCATGGCCAAGGCGATCGCCGGGAGCCAGGACTATGACGAGCTGTTCTCGGCCGCCCTGGCGGCTGGCCACAGCGTCGAGGAGGCCTACTGGGACCTTGTGGTTGCCGACGTCTCGGGGGCGCTCGGTGTGCTGCGCAATGTGCACGACGAGAGCGGTGGCGGCGACGGGTTCGTGTCGATCGAGGTTTCGCCCCGTCTCGCCCACGACACCGACGGCACGATCCAGTCCGCACGCCAGCTGCACGAGCGCATCGCCCAGCCGAACCTGTTGGTGAAGGTCCCGGCCACCCGCGAGGGCCTCGGGGCGATCCGGGCCCTGATCGCCGAGGGCCGCAGCATCAACGTGACCTTGATCTTCTCCCTGGATCGCTACCGGGATGTCATCGAGGCCTACCTGTCAGGCCTGGAAGAGCTCCTGGGCCAGGGGGGCGACGTTTCCAAGGTCGCGTCCGTGGCGTCGTTCTTCGTCAGCCGCACCGACACCGAGGTGGACCGGCGCCTCGGACGCATCGCCGAGCAGGACCCGGGCTCCCCCACCGCGACGGCTGCCACCGCCATGTGCGGCACAGCCGCGGTCGCCCAGGCCCGGCTCGCGTACCGGGCCTACCTCGAGCTGTTCGCCGGAGCCCGGTGGGACGCCCTCGAAAGGGCGGGCGCGCACCCGCAACGGCCCCTGTGGGCGTCCACCTCCACGAAGAACCCCGCTTATCCCGACCTCCTCTACGTCGACACGCTCGTCGCGCACAACACCGTCAACACCATGCCCGAGGAGACACTCGAGCGTTACCTCGACCACGGGCACGTCGAGGCGATCAGCGAGGCCGACCTTGTTGCAGCCGAGGCAGCCTTCGAGAGCCTGGCCGAGTGCGGCATCGACATGGCCGACGTCGCCGAGGTGCTCGAGACCGAGGGCGTCGCGGCCTTCGCCGCCTCCTTTGACGACCTCCTCGCCAAGTTGCAGGACAAGGCGGACGCAATCGGCGCGCTCCGATGACATCCGAGCTCCTACGACGGCTGGAAGCCCGTGACCACACCCTGTGGCCCGATGGGAACCTCGCCCCCAGCCGTCTCGGTTGGCTCGACATGCCACGGCGCATGCTCGACCAGGCGCGAACCCTGAACAGCTTTGCCGCCAGCATCGATCAGGACACGATCGTGTTGCTCGGCATGGGCGGCTCCTCACTCGGTCCGGCCGTCCTCGCCGCGACCCGGGACCGGTTGGGTGGCTTCTCGGGCCGGCGCGTCGTGGTCTGCGACACGACCGACCCTTCGACGGTTGCAAGCCTGCCCCTCGAGGACGCCTTCATAATCGTGTCCTCGAAGTCCGGCACCACACTCGAGCCGAACGTGCTGTTCTCATATTCCCGCAGCCGAGTGGCGGATCCTGCTCGCTACGCGGTCGTCACCGATCCCGGTACCCCCCTGGCCCTGGAGGCCGGCGAGCTCGGTATCCGGCACGTGTTCGAGAACGCGCCCGACATCGGAGGGCGGTACTCGGTGCTCTCCTTCTTCGGCCTTGTTCCTGCAGCGCTCATGGGCTACGACGTGGCCGAGCTGTGCGAGCGTGCCCTCGACGCCGACCGCGAGGAGGCCGTGGCGCTCGGCCAGGAGATGGGCCACGCGGCCTTGTCCGGGCGTGACAAGACCACGATCATCGTCGGCGACAAGATCCGCTCGTTCGGCCTGTGGGTCGAACAGCTCATCGCCGAATCGACGGGAAAGCACGGTCGCGGCTGCGTGCCCGTGCCGACGACAGAGCCCGAGAGTGGTGACGACCGGCACGTCCTCACGGTCGCGATCGATGAGCCGGGAGGTCTCGGGGCGGAGTTCTTCCGTTTCGAGCTGGCCGTCGCGATCGCCGGGCACGCCCTTTGGATCGACCCCTTTGACGAGCCGAATGTCGCCGAGTCGAAGGCGAACACGCTCAAGGTCCTCGGTGCGCTGCCGCTGCCGTCAGTCGAGTGCTCCGCGCCCGAGGACATGATGGCCGGCATTGCAGCGCTGGTCCGTCCCCACGACTACGTGTCCCTGCAGGCCTACCTGCCCTTCGGCCAGGATGACGAGCTCGAGGTGCTCCGACGCCGGGTGCGCGACGCGAACGGTCAGCTTGCCGTGACAGCGGGCTATGGGCCGCGATTTCTCCACTCGACCGGCCAGCTGCACAAGGGAGGCCCGAACAGCGTGATCGCGGTCCAGCTGGTCCGCTCGACGCCGTCCGCGCAGCTTGCCATCCCAGGTCAGCCCTACGACTTCCCCACCTTGATCAACGCGCAGTCCATCGGCGACTACGAGAGCCTTGTCGCCCACGACAGACGGGTAATGCGGGTCGAGCTCGACCAGCTGACGGAGATCCGATGAGCGGGAGCCCCGACCCGCCGCAGTGCATGGAGGGAACCGGACGATGAAGATCGGCATGGTCGGGCTGGGAAAGATGGGCGCCAACATGACCCGGCGATTGATCGAGAAGGGTCACCAAGTGGTCGGCTTCGACCTGGGGGCCGAGGCGCGCGCGGCAGTCGCTTCCTGCGGAGCCGAGACCGCTCCAAACCTCGAGGAGCTGGCCGACAAGCTGTCTGCGCCTCGCGTGGCCTGGGTGATGGTGCCGGCCGGGAAGCCCACCGAGGACACCGTCGCGGCGTTGGGTCAGCTCTTCGAGGCTGGTGACCTCGTGATCGACGGTGGCAACTCGAACTACAAAGAGGCTGCCCCGTACGCCGCACGGCTGGCCGGGCACGGCATTCACTTCGTGGACGCCGGCACCTCCGGCGGCGTCTGGGGCTTGGAGAACGGCTACTGCATCATGGCCGGCGGCAGCCCCGAGGCGGTCGCGATCGCGGAGCCGATCTTCTTGGCGCTGGCACCCGAAGGTGGCTACGCGCATGTCGGCCCCGTCGGCGCCGGCCACTTCGTGAAGATGGTGCACAACGGTATCGAGTACGGGCTCATGGAGGCCTACGCCGAAGGCTTCGAGATCATGTCCAGGGCCGAGGAGTTCGACCTCGACCTGCACGCGGTCGCTTCGATCTGGCGGTACGGGTCGGTCGTCAGGTCGTGGCTGCTCGACCTCGCGGAGCTGGCGCTCCGGCCCGGGGCAGGTTTCGACGACATCGAGCCCTTCGTCGTCGACTCCGGAGAGGGCCGCTGGACCCTGGAGGCGGCTCTGGAGCGAGACGTGCCGGTCCCAGTGATAGCGGCCTCGCTGTTCCGGCGCTTTGAGAGCCGTCAGGACGACTCGTACGGCCTGCGGCTGCTCGCCGCCTTGCGCAACCAGTTCGGTGGACACGCCGTCGTCCGCGCAAGCGACAAGGCCCCCTCATGACCCCCCAGGGGGGACAGACCAAGGCGCCGCCCCTGGCGCTCGTGATGTTCGGCGCGTCCGGCGATCTGACCGCGCGCAAGCTCCTGCCGGCACTGGCATCGCTGGCAGGCAACGGGTCGCTGGCGGATGGCTTTGTTCTCATCGGTGTCGCCAGGAGCAAGTGGTCCGACGACGCGTTCCGCGACCACTGCCTCGCGGCGGTCCCCGACGCGAAGCCCGCCTGGGCCGATCTCGTCAAGCACTTCCGCTACGTGAGCGGCAACTACGACCACGACGCGACCTTCGAGAAGATCTCCGAGATCCTCGCCGAGCTCGATGAGCCGGCAGCAGGCGGAGGCACTGCCGGCAACAGGATCTTCTATCTCGCGACCATCCCGGCGCTTTTCGGCGAGGTCGCCCGCGGCCTTGCCCGCCACGGGCTGAACCGGCCGGGGACGGGAGGCCGGTTCGCACGGCTCGTGATCGAGAAGCCCTTCGGCAGGAACCTCGAGACCGCGAAGGCTCTCGACGAGACTATTCACGGCTGCTTCGAAGAGTCCCAGATCTACCGGATCGACCATTACATGGGCAAGGAGACAGTCCAGAACGTCCTGGCGCTGCGTTTCGCGAACTCGATCTTCGAGCCCGTCTGGAACCGGCGTTACGTCGGCCACGTGCACGTGACGGTCGCCGAGTCCCTCGGCGTCGAGCACAGGGGCTCCTTCTACGAGAGTGCAGGGGCGTTGCGCGACATCGTGCAGAACCATGTGATGCAGGTCCTGGCGCTCACCTTGATGGAGCCCGCGGCCACCATGGACCCGACCTCGATCAGAGACGAGAAGGTGAAGCTGCTGCGCTCGATCATGGCCCCGCGCCCCGACGAGGTGGAGACGGCCGTCGTGCGCGGGCAGTACACCGCTGGCACGGTCGACGGCCAGCACGTCCCCGCCTACCGGGAAGAGGACGGTGTCGACCCCGGGTCGACGACCGAGACGTTCGTAGCCATGCGCCTCTCGGTCGACAACTGGCGCTGGGCCGGCGTGCCCGTGTTCATCCGCACCGGCAAACGCTTGGCCAAGCGCTCGACCGAGGTCGTGATGGTCTTCCAGCGGCCGCCCCACCTTCCCTTTGCCGGCAAGCTCACGCGGGGGCTCCAACCGAACGCGCTCATCTTGCGCATCCAGCCCGACGAAGGCATCACGCTTCGTTTCGGGGCCAAGGTGCCTGGTCAGGACTACCGAGTGCGCACCGTGAACATGGATTTCTCCTATAAGGACGCATTCGGGACCGACCCGCCCGAAGCCTACGAGCGGCTCCTGCTCGACGCGATGATCGGCGACCCTACCCTGTTCATCCGCACCGACGAGGTGGAACAGGCCTGGCGGCTTCTCGGACCGCTCCAGGAGGCGTTCGCGGAGGGGTACCCCCACCTCTCGCTGTACAACGCGGGCACCTGGGGGCCGCTGGAGGCCGCGCGGCTGTTGGAGCCGGACGGGTACGAATGGGTGAATCCCTGAGTGGTGTCGCGCGATGAGCTCAGTGTCCCCAACGGCGAGCTCCATGTCGTCGACGACGTGCCTGCCGCTTTCGCCGACCTGGTGGCCACACGGGTCGGCTCCTGGGTCGTGGATCCCGACCGGCCGCGCGACGGACGGTTCAGCCTCGTGCTGTCCGGTGGCTCGACGGCTCGCGAGTGCTACGAACGGCTCGCCCTCCGGCCCGGCCTCGACTGGGGGCGCATCGATTGCCTCGTCGGGGACGAGCGTTGCGTGCCGGCAGACGATCCGGACGCGAACCAGCGGATGATCCGCGAGGTGCTCGTCGAGCGCGTCGAGCCACGCCCGCGATTCCTCCCAATGACCTGTGATGGCCCGCCGGACGCCTATCAAGCCGTGATCGCGGCGCGCCCCCACCTCGACCTCGTGCACCTCGGGTTGGGGCCCGATGGCCACACGGCCTCACTGTTCCCGGGCTCGACCGCACTCGATGCAGCCCCTGACCGGCTGGTCGAGCGCAACGTGGATCCCTCGGGCCACAATCGGCACGAACGCCTCACCTTGACATTCGGCGCGATCGGGCGCGCCCGGCTCGTCGTGTTCACCGTCTCGGGCCCCGACAAGAACGATGCCCTCTCACGGGCGCTTCACCAAGAGGACCTGCCCGCGACGCGGGTGCACGCGGACCGCGTTGTCTGGCTCTGCGACCGCGGGGCGATCGGTTCGCAGACCCTTGCCGTAGGGTAAGCCCATGACCGAGCTCACCCGAACCACGGGCGGCGCAGCCTTGGGCGCCCGAGGCGGCGCTCACCCGAACGGTCCTTCGAACCTCACCGACGACGAGCTGCTCGCCACACCGCTGCAAGATCTGCTCTCCCAGGCGCGCGAGATCCGTGATCGCCGTTATGGCACCCGGGTCACCTTCTCTCCGAAGGTGTTCATCCCCCTCACGATGCTGTGCCAGGACCGTTGCGGCTACTGCACGTTCGCCAAGCCGCCGGCACGCCTCACCGCCGCTTACCTGAGCCCCGAGGAGGTTCTCGCCATCGCCCGGGCCGGTGCCGAGGCCGGCTGCCACGAGGCCCTGTTCACCCTCGGAGAGCGTCCCGAGCTCCGTTACCCGCTTGCAGCCGCATGGCTCGGCGATCACGGCTTCGCCTCGACAGTCGACTACCTGGCAGAGTGCTGCCGCCTCGTCGGGGCCGAGACGGGCCTGCTGGCGCACACGAACGCAGGGGCACTGACCGCCGCCGAGCTCGCCCGGCTCCGCGAGGTGGCCGTGAGCCAGGGGATGATGCTCGAGTCCCTCGCTCCCTCCTTGGCCTGCCACCGGGTGTCACCGGACAAGACACCCGAGCGCCGGTTGGCCACTCTGGAAGCCGCCGGCCGGCTCCAGATCGCGTTCACAACCGGAATCCTCGTGGGCATAGGTGAGACCCGTGCCGACCGTCTCGTAGCCCTGCGCGCGATCGCCTCCAGCCATGCCCGGCACGGTCACGTCCAGGAGGTGATCGTCCAGAACTTCCTCCCCAAGCCTGCGACCGCCATGCACGCCGCGGCGCCGTGCCCCGCCGAGGAGCACCTGTGGTCGATCGCCGTCGCCCGCGTGCTGCTGCCCCCCGACATCCACCTCCAGGCGCCCCCGAACCTGACGGAGGACTTCTCGACGCTGCTGGACGCGGGCATCGACGACTGGGGCGGCGTGTCGCCGGTGACAGCCGACCACGTGAACCCCGAACGCACCTGGCCGGCTCTCGACCGCCTGCGCCGGGCGACCGAGCAGCACGAGCACGTGCTCGCTCCCCGTCTCGCGGTCCACCCCGAGTGGGCTCGAGCGGGATTCCTGGTAGCGGGCTTGGCTCATGCGGTGATGGACCGTTGCGACGCCGAAGGCCTCGCGCGCGACTCGAAGTGGTGCTCCGGTGGTGAGACGGCCCCGCCGCGCCTGCTGGTCGACACGAGGAGCATGCCGGCCCATCGCTCTGGGCGCCCGACCGTGCCGGCCGGCTCGGAGCCTGTGGCCGTGACGAGAACGTCGATTGCCCGTGGAGCGGTGGGAGAGGTGCTGACGGGCGTGCTCGCGGGCCAGGAGGTCGGCGAGGAAGAGATCGTCAAGCTGTTTGCTGCCCGGGGTCCCGAAGTGGTAGCGGTCGCCGAGGTCGCAGACGAGCTCCGGCGGAGAGCGGTAGGCGACGTGGTCACCTTCGTGGTCAACCGGAACATCAACTACACCAACATCTGCACGTTCAAGTGCAAGTTCTGCGCGTTCTCCAAAGGCCCGCTGTCCCTGAACCTCCGTGGCAGCCCCTACCTGCTCGGGGTCGACGAGATCACCCGGCGCGTCGTGGAAGCCGAACAGGCCGGCGCCACCGAGGTCTGCCTTCAAGGTGGGATCCACCCTGACTTCGACGGCGACTACTACCTCGAAGTGCTGAAGGCGGTGCGCGAAGGCTCCGAGAGGATGCACATCCACGCCTTCACCGCGCTCGAGGTTCACGAGGGTGCGCGAAGGCTCGGCGAGCCGCTGGACACATACCTCGCCCGGCTCCGGGACGCCGGCCTTCGCACCTTGCCAGGCACGGCGGCGGAGATCCTCGACGACGAGGTCCGAGCGATCCTGTGCCCGGACAAGATCGACACCGAGCGCTGGCTAGAGGTGCACCGGGTGGCCCACAGCGTCGGCTTGCGCTCAAATGTCACGATCATGTTCGGAGCCGTCGAGCAGCCCTGCCACTGGGCTCGGCATCTCGTTCGCACACGGACCCTGCAGAAGCAGACCGGGGGGTTCACCGAGTTCGTCCCGCTCCCCTTCGTCCACATGGCCTCGCCGATCTATCTCCAGAACAAGTCCCGTCGGGGTCCGACTTTCCGCGAGACGCTCCTGATGCACGCCGTGGGGCGTATCGCCTATAACGGATGGATCGACAACATCCAGGCGAGCTGGGTCAAGATCGGCCTCGACGGCGTCCGCCAACTGCTCGCAGCCGGCTGCAACGATCTCGGTGGAACCCTCATGGACGAGAACATCTCGCGGGCCGCGGGTGCCAGTCACGGCCAGCAGATGCACGAGGCCGACTTCCGGGACCTTGCGGCGTCGGTCGGGCGCCACCTCGAGCAGCGAACGACGCTTTACGGGCGAGTCCTGCCCGCGGCCAGCTGAGCGATGACTCCCACACCGCCGACCGGGCTAGGCGAGGAGATCGAAAGCCGTGTCGCCGAGCTATTGGAGCTGTCCGGCGCCCGGGCCAACCGCGACCTGCTCAGGGACATCCTCGTGACAGGGCTCTCCCTTGCGCGCATCGACGCCAGTCGGCTCGACCTGAAGATCGCGGCCTCGGCGCTTGCTGAGATGGAGCGGGCGTTCGAGCTGTTCGCGCCCTATCGGGGCATCCCGAAGCTGACCATGTTCGGTTCCGCGCGGACCGCGGTTTCCGACCCCCTGTACGCCCAGGCCACCGACCTCGCCGCACGCATGGCTCATGAGAAGTGGCTCGTGGTCACCGGTGCCGGCCCGGGAATCATGGCTGCCGGCGCCGACGGGGCCGGCACCGAGATGTCGCTCGGCGTCGAGATCCGTCTCCCCTTCGAGACGGCCTCCCACCCCCAGCTCGCCGCCGAGGGCCGCCTCGTCGAAATGAAGTACTTCTTCACCCGCAAGCTGATGTTGATGAAGGAGTCGGCTGCCTTCGCTGTCTTGCCGGGTGGCTTCGGGACGCTGGACGAATGTTTCGAGCTTCTCACCTTGCTGCAGACGGGCAAGGCGGAGCCCGCGCCGATCGTCCTGCTCGACCTTCCCGGCGACCCGTACTGGGAGGCGCTCGAGAGGTTCCTGAAAGGCGAGGTTTCCCGCCGGGGCCTCGTCGACCGCGAGGACGGGGCCCTGTACCGCATCACAGACGATGTCGGCGTGGCCGTCGATGAGATCCTGGGCTTCTACCGCAACTACCACTCGCGACGATTTGTCGGCTCGACGATGGTCATACGGTGCCGGTTCGCGCCAAGCGACGAGGAGCTGGCCCAGCTCAACCTGAAGTTCGCCGACATCTGCACTGCGAAGGGGATCTGGAGGACCGGCCCCCTGCCTCCCGAGCGCGCGGGCCGCGATCACCTCGAACTGAAGCGCATCGCGCTCGAGTTCGACCGTCGTTCGCACGGTCGGCTCCGCACGCTCATCGACACCATCAACAGGTGGCCGGCCTCGAGCTGAAGGTTCAGTCGCCTTCTTGCGCCGGCTCGAGAGCCTCTCCCTCTTCGCCGACGCGTTCGGCTTGACCCACGAGCAGACAGGCGCGTTCGACCGCGTTGCGGGCGCGCGACAGCAACTTCTCCCGTGCGAGGTCAGGGTCGCCCTTGGGGGGTTTGCCACCGCGGTGCAGCTGGGCCCGCAGTGAGTCGTAGGCCGCATCGCCGAGCCGCTCGGCGAGAGTATCGAGCTCCGCCCGGATCGCCTCTAAGGTCTCGTCGCCCACAGTGCCTCCGCTCGCCTCGCCAGCGTGTGGCCAGCCCGGCACGTTCGATCCCGATGGTGTCGAGCTCGCCCCGCGGCTACCCGGCACCGAGCGCCGGCCAACGATCCACCCGTCCCGGCGGGCCCTGGCTAATCTTGCCATACACCAGGGGGGACCCTCGAGGAGGTTGTCGGTGAGGCACCGAGAAGGCTCAGGGTCGCCTGGCTTGGAAGCTGGGCGAGGCGACAGGCCGACGACCGGCGTTCTCGACTCGATCGCCGCCGCACGCTCGGGACCGGTGCTGCTGTTCGCCTGCGACCGCGACGGCATCGTCACCTTCCTCGACGGCGGCCTGCTGGCCGACCTTTGTGAGCAGCCCGCATCCTTGGTCGGGCGCAGCCTGTTCAGCATCCTCGAGGACTGCCCCGGGCTCGTCGATCTCGCTCGGCGCCTGCTCGGTGGTGAACGGCTCGAGTTCGCGTCCATCGCCGTCAAGCGCCTGCACCTCGGGGTCTGGGGCGGCCCGTTGCGCACGGCATCGGGCGAGAGCGACGGCGCGGCGGGGATCCTTGTGGACATCTCGGACCGCGTGGCCGCCGAAGAGTCGGCGCTTGGCTCCGCGCGTCGCGAGATGGCCCTCGTGCGGCACGCGTCGGATGTCATCTTGGTCGTGGCACCAGACGGTCTGCTGCTGTCGGCCAACCCGGCGGCCCGACGTCTGCTCGGCCGAACCTGGAGCGGTGGCGAAGCGCTCCGGTTCGAGTCCCTGGTCCATCCCGAAGACCGCGACCGCGCGCGACGCCACTTCGCCGGGGCCGCCCAGACCCCGGGGGACACGCCGCCAGTCGAGTACCGGATCGCACACGCCGATGGCACCTGGCGCACCGTCGAGTCGATTGCCGACAACATGGTCGACGACGCAGCGGTGAACGGCTTCATCGTCACGTTGCGGGACGTCACCAGCCGCCGTGAGAGCGAGCAGCGCCTGGCCTCGAACGCCGCGCGCCAGGCGGCGCTCGCCGACCTCGGCCGGTGGGCTTTGGTCGGGCTCGCATACTCCGACCTGGTCGACGACGCGGTCAGCCTGCTGGCAGAGCAGCTCCAAGTGGACTTCGTGCACGTGTTCGATGCGACGCCGGATGCTGGATTCGTGACGCTGGCCGCCAGCCGCGGTCACAATCCGTCCGGCCCGGAGCTGCTCTCGACCGATCCGACGTCCTCACCCGTCAGCTTCGCGCTCGTCACCCAGGAGACTGTGATCTGTGATGATCTGGCTCGCGAAGCCCGTTTCGAGGTGCCCGACCTCTGGACCCGCTCGGAGGCCATGAGCGTCATCGAGGCGCCGATCCCGGGCCAGGACTCCCCCATCGGTGTGCTGGGCGTGGGATGCCGGAGCCCACGCAGATTTGCCGACGAGGACGTGAACTTCCTCGTCGCCGTGGCAAATGTGCTCGCTGCCGCGGCCGCCCGCAACCGCGCCGAGAGCGCGATCCGGGACCAGGCGCTGCACGACCCTCTGACGGGCCTGCTCAACCGGCTGGTGCTTGCCGAGCACGGCCATTCCATCGCGGCGCCCGACCAGTCGGCGATGAGCGGCGTCAAGCGAACGGTGCTCGTGCTCGACATCGACCGCTTCAAGGAGATCAACGACACCCTGGGACACGCCGTCGGGGACCTGGTCCTCCTCGAGGTCGCACACCGGCTGCGCGGGCTCGGCGATCCGGTCGAGCTCATCGCCCGCCTCGGCGCGGACGAGTTCGCCGTCGTCGCCTCGAGCGTCTCGGAGCAGGCCGATGCCGACGCGATGGCCGCTCGCCTTCTCGCCGTCCTTGCCAAGCCGATCGACGTCGGCGGTGTACGGCTCCGCCTGCGCGCAAGCGTCGGAGTCGCCGAGGCCGATGAGGACGACATGGGCGTGAGCCTTGGTGTGCCAGCCCTGTTGCGACGCGCGGAAGTCGCGATGTACCTGGCAAAGGCGGAGCACCGCGGGGTACGTCACTACAGCGACGACCTCGAGCGCTCCAGCCTGTCGCGCCTCGCGCTCGCCAGCGAATTGGCCGACGCCCTCGACAGGCACGAGCTCGACCTCGAGTACCAGCCCAAGATCGACGCCCGGACCAAGGCGGTGACGGGCGTCGAAGCGCTCGTGCGGTGGAGGCACCCGACCCGTGGCCTGCTGCTCCCCGATGCCTTCATTCCTCTCGCCGAGCAGACGGGCATGATCCGCGAGCTCACGGGCTGGGTGCTCAATAAGGCGTTGTCGAAATGCGCTGCCTGGCACCGTGCCGGACGCTCGATACCGGTCGCCGTGAACCTCTCAGCCGCTACAGTGCACGACCCGGAGCTCATGGCCGCGGTCAGGTCTGCCGTGCGCCGTTCCGGGCTGCCGCCGGAGTTCATCGAGTTCGAGATCACCGAGAGCGCAGTCATGTCCGACCCCGAGGGGGCCCTGCGGAGTCTCGAGTCCCTCGTCAGCCTGGGCGTGCGGCTCTCCCTCGACGACTTCGGCACCGGCTACTCCTCGCTCTCGTACCTGCAACGGCTCCCCGTCACTGCGGTCAAGATCGACAAGTCCTTCGTCGAGCCGCTCTTGGTCGACGACACGGCGAGGGCGATCGTCCATGCCGTGATCGATCTCGCCCATAGTCTGCGACTGTCGGTCATTGCCGAGGGGGTCGACTCCGAGGCGGTCATGGTGCAGCTGACGGCGCTCGGCTGCGATGGGCTGCAGGGCTTCCACGTAGCGAGCCCGATGAGCCCGGACCGTCTCGAGCGTTGGATAGCGGCCAACTCGTCCATCACCACCCGCCGTCCCCTCTAGCGAAGCGGTACTGCGCCCCGGTAGAGGGCCCCTTGCCGTTCCCGCTCTCGGCGGCCTCACCTGAGAGCGAGCTGACCCGGCGCGACGGGTGCGGAAAGGTCCGTGCTGCCTGTCAGGTAGCGGTCGACGCTTGCCGCAGCGGAGCGGCCTTCGGCTATCGCCCAAACGATCAGGCTCTGGCCGCGTACCATGTCGCCGCAGGCGAACACGCCCGGGACCGACGTCGCGAAAGACCGGTCGACCGCGACGTTGCCCCGGGGGTCGAGCCCGAGCCCGAGCTCGACCACGCATCCGTTGACCTCCGGCCCGAGAAACCCCATCGCGATCAGCACGAGATCGGTCTCGAGCTCGAACGCGGTTCCTGGTACAGCCTGAAAGGCCTGGCGTCCGTCGAGAGCCCCGACCTCAACGGTCTCGGCACGCAGCGCGCACACCGCGCCCGACCCGTCGTCGACGAGCTCGGTCGTCGCTACCGAGAAGAGGCGCTCGCCCCCCTCCTCGTGTGCCGACGTCGAACGAAGGATCAGCGGCCAGGTGGGCCATGGGTTGTCCGGCGGGCGCTCCCGCCCCGGCATCGGGAGGATCTCCAGCTGCGTGACCGAGACGGCACCCTGGCGGTGGACCGTCCCGAGGCAGTCCGCACCGGTATCGCCGCCCCCGATGATCGCGACGCGCTTGGCGCTGGCAGTGATCCGCGCCAGTTCGAGGGCACCCTCGCCGACGAGGTTCGCCGACTTGAGGTACTCCATGGCGAAGTGCACGCCCCGCAGATGACGCCCGGGCACGGTGAGGTCACGCGGACGGGTGGCACCGCCTGCCAGCACCACGGCGTCGAACTCGCCGCACAGGGCGGTGGCCGAGAGCACCGATGCGTCCGTGGCAGCGGCGCCGGGAACCTCCGCGGCGCCCGGCTGTTCGGGCCTTCCGACCGTTACGCGCGTGCGGAATTCTGTGCCCTCCTCCTGCATCTGGGCGAGGCGCCGGTCGAGCACCGACTTCTCGAGCTTGAACTCGGGGATCCCGTAGCGCAGCAGGCCGCCGATGCGCTCGGCACGCTCGAAGACCACGACGGCGTGCCCGGCCCGGGTGAGCTGCTGCGCGGCCGCGAGCCCGGCGGGGCCGGAACCGACGACCGCCACCTTCTTGCCGGTCCCGGGGCCCACCCGATGGGGCGTGAGCACTCCGGAGCCCGCCGCCCACTCGGCGATCTCGAGCTCGACCTGCTTGATCAGCACCGGCTGCGACGTGATCCCCAGCACGCAGGAGCCCTCGCACGGTGCCGGGCAGAGCCGACCGGTGAGCTCGGGGAAGTTGTTCGTCGCGTGCAGACGATCGCTGGCCTCAGCAAACCGGCCCCGCTCGACGAGGTCGTTCCATTCCGGGATCAGGTTGCCCAGGGGGCAACCCTCATGGCAGAAGGCGATGCCGCAGCTCATGCATCGGGCCGCCTGCTCGGTGAGCTCCTCGCGGCCGAGGGGGAGATAGACCTCCCGCCAGTCGCGGATGCGGACATCGACCGGCCGGCGCTGGGGGCCAATGCGCTCGTAACGAAGGAATCCCCGAGGATCAGCCATGCGCCGCCGCCATGACCTCGTCGTCCACGGACCCGCCGGACTCGACGGCGCGCCTGGTGGCCTCGAGCACGCGCCGGTAGTCGCGCGGCATGACCTTCACGATCTCGGTCATCGTCTCTTCCCATCGGTCCAGCAGCCGCGCCGCGACCGCGGACCCCGTCGCCAGCGAGTGCGCGCTGCACAGCTCCTGCACCGCACGCCAGTCCTCCTCGTCGAGCTGTTCGAGCTCCACCATCTCGGGGTTCAGGCGCCGCGGCAGGACCATGCCCGGGTCGTGCACGAAGGCCAAGCCCCCCGACATCCCGGCTGCGAAGTTCCGTCCCGTCCGGCCGAGCACCAGGACGGTGCCCCCGGTCATGTACTCGCAGGCGTGGTCACCCACACCTTCGACGACAGCGGTGGCGCCGGAATTGCGGACGCAGAATCGTTCGCCGACCTGTCCGCGAATGAACGCGGTGCCCGAGGTCGCCCCATAGAGCACGACGTTGCCGGCGATGATCTGGTCCTCGGCCCGGAACGGCGAGGCCTCCGGAGGCCGGACCGTGAGGATCCCGCCCGAGAGGCCCTTGCCCAGGTAGTCGTTCGCGTCGCCGAAGAGCTTCATCGTGACGCCACGGGGCACAAAGGCGCCGAAGCTCTGGCCCGCGGAGCCCCGGAAGGTGAGCGAGATGGTGTCGTCCGGTAGGCCTGCGCCGCCGTGACGTCTGGTGATCTCCGAGCCGAGCATGGTGCCGACGGCACGATGGACATTGCGGATGGGGCGGTCGAGCTCGATTCGCCGCCCCTCGGAGATCGCCGCGCCGCATGCCGCGATGAGCTCGCAGTCGAGCGCCTCGTCGAGACCGTGATCCTGATCACGCGTCCGGTGGAGCGCAGTCGATGAAGACGTGCTGACCGGCTGGAGGATCGGGCGGAGATCGAGCTTGCCCGCCTTCCAGTAGTGATCGACAGCGGTCGCTGCGTCCAGGCTCTCGACATGGCCGACGGCTTCGGCGATCGTGCGAAAGCCGAGAGCGGCGAGCAGTCCACGGCACTCTTCGGCGATGTAGTGGAAGAAGGTCTCGATGAACTCCGGTTGGCCCGTGAAATGCTTGCGCAGCTCGGGATTCTGTGTCGCGATGCCGACAGGACATGTGTCCAGGTGGCAGACGCGCATCATCACGCACCCGGAGACGACCAGCGGGGCGGTCGCAAAGCCGAACTCCTCGGCCCCGAGCAGCGTTGCCACGATCACGTCTCGTCCGGTCTTCATCTGTCCGTCGACCTGGACGGTGATGCGGTCCCTGAGGCCGTTGCGCAGCAGCGTCTGCTGTGTCTCGGCCAAGCCGAGCTCCCACGGCGCCCCGGCATGCTTCAGCGAGGTCAGCGGCGCGGCGCCGGTCCCGCCGTCGTGGCCCGAGATGAGGACGACGTCCGCGTGGGCTTTGGCCACACCGGCCGCGACGGTCCCCACGCCGACCTCGGCCACCAGCTTCACGTGGATGCGAGCGGCACGGTTCGCGTTCTTCAGGTCGTAGATGAGCTGGGCCAGGTCCTCGATCGAGTAGATGTCGTGGTGCGGTGGTGGGGAGATCAGCCCGACGCCGGCGGTCGAGTAGCGGGTCTTTGCTATCCACGGGTAGACCTTGTGGCCCGGGAGCTGGCCACCCTCGCCCGGCTTGGCTCCCTGGGCGATCTTGATCTGGATGTCGTCGGCGTTCACCAGGTACTCGCTTGTGACTCCGAAACGGCCCGAGGCCACCTGCTTGACGGCGCTGCGCCGCAGGTCTCCGTTCTCATCGGGCAGGTACCGGCCCGGGTCCTCGCCTCCCTCGCCGGTGTTCGACCGCGCGCCGAGACGGTTCATCGCGATCGCCATCGTCTCGTGAGCCTCCGCGGAGATCGACCCGTACGACATGGCCCCGGTCGCGAAGCGCTTCACGATGGCCTCGACCGGCTCGACCTCGTCGAGGGGGACCGGTGGCCTTACCGCCGCGTCGCCGAGGCGTAGTCGCAGCAGGCCGCGCAAGGTGGCCAGCCGTTCCGACTGCTCGTCCACCAGGCTGCTGTACTCCCTGAAGATGTCGAAGCGCTTGGCACGCGTCGCGTGCTGCAGCTTGAAGACGGTCTTGGGGTTGAACAGGTGGTACTCACCTTCCCGGCGCCACTTGTACTCGCCGCCGACATCGGTCTCGAGTGCCCCGGGGCCGGCCTGCGGCCCCTCGTACGCGTAGCGATGGCGCCGGGCCACCTCCTCGGCCAACTCGGCCAGGCCGATGCCGCCCAGCCGGCTCGGCGTCGACCCGAAGTACCGGTCCACGAGCCCCTGGTCGAGCCCGATCGCTTCGAAGACCTGGGCCCCGGTGTAGGACGCGACCGTCGAGATGCCCATCTTCGACATCACCTTCAGCACGCCCTTGCTCGCGGCCTTCAGGTACTTGCGGAAGGCCTCCCGTTCGGAAACCTCGCCCAACAGGCCGTCGCGTACCATCTCGGCGACCGACTCGAGCGCGAGGTACGGGTTCACGGCCGCCGCGCCATAGCCGATCAGAAGGGCGAAGTGGTGCACCTCTCGGGCGTCGCCGCTCTCGACGACGAGCCCGACCCGGGTACGGTCCTTCTCCCGCACGAGATGGTTGTGCACAGCAGCTGTGAGAAGAAGTGACGGGATGGGGGCGCTGGTGGAGCTCGCGTTGCGGTCCGACAGCACGATGATGTTGGCACCGAGCGCGATGGCCTCCGATACCTGCTGGCAGACCTTGTCGACGGCCGCTTCGAGCCCCGGCCCGCCTTGGACCACGGGGAACAGGCCGTCGACGGCGAAGCCGCGGAACCCGGGCGTCTCCCCGTGCTCGTTGACATAGAGCAGCTTTGCCAAGTCGTCGTTGTCGATCACCGGGTACGGCAGGCAGATCTGCCGGCACGAGGCCGGCTCAGGCTCCAGCAGGTTCCGCTCCGGTCCGACCGTGGCCTCGAGCGAGGTCACGAGCTCTTCCCGGATGGCGTCGAGCGGGGGGTTCGTCACTTGGGCGAAGAGCTGGGTGAAGTAGTCGTACAACAGGCGCGGGCGCTCGGAGAGCACGGCGAGGGGCGTGTCCGAGCCCATCGAGCCGATGGGCTCGTTCCCGGTCGCGGCCATCGGCTCGACGATGAGGCGCAGCTCCTCGTTCGTCACTCCGAAAAGCCGCTGATGCCGCACGACCGAGGCGTGCTGGGGAGTCAGCATCATCCTCGTAGGCAGGTCCCAGAGATGGACCAGGCTCTTGGCCAGCCACTCCCCGTACGGGTGCTCCCCGGCCAAAGAGGCCTTGATCTCGTCATCGGAGACGATGCGCCCGGATGCAGTGTCGACGAGGAACATCCGTCCCGGTTGCAGCCTGCCCTTGACGATCACCGAGGCCGGGTCGAGGTCGAGCACGCCCACTTCCGAGGCGAGCACCACGAGCCCGTCATCGGTCACCCAGTAGCGCGCCGGGCGCAGGCCGTTGCGGTCGAGCACCGCCCCCACCACGGTCCCGTCGGTGAAAGCGATCGCCGCAGGCCCGTCCCAGGGCTCCATCAGCGACGCGTGGAAGCTGTAGAACGCTCGCCGGGCCGGGTCCATCTCCGCGTGGTTCTGCCAAGCCTCTGGGATCATCATCAGCACCGCGTGAGGCAGCGTTCGGCCGGCGAGGTGGAGCAGCTCCAAGACCTCGTCGAAGGTGGCCGAATCGCTTGCCCCGGGCGTCACGATCGGGAAGATCCGTCCCAGGTCGCCGTCGAAGCGGTCACTTCCCAAGAAGGCCTCCCTGGCGCGCATCCAGTTCCGGTTCCCGGCGAGGGTGTTGATCTCACCGTTGTGCGCAATGAGGCGATACGGGTGGGCAAGAGGCCAGGAGGGAAACGTGTTGGTCGAGAACCTGGAATGGACCAGCGCTATCCGGCTCTCGAGCCGCTCGTCGGTTAGATCGGGGAAGAACCCTCGCAGCTGGGTGGGCGCCAGCATCCCCTTGTAGACGACCGTGCGAGTCGACAGCGACGGGAAGTAGACCCCCACCCCCGCATGTTCCACGCGCTTGCGCACGAGGAAGCAGCGGCGCTCGAGGGCATCACCGGACAAGGTGGCGCCGGGGCCGGTCGAGGTGTCCGGCACGGACCCGCCCGCCCAGGTCAGGAACACCTGGGAGAACCTCGGCGCGACTGCTCTGGCCCCGTCGCCGGCGACGGAGAGGTCCACGGGCATCTCGCGCCATCCGAGGACCTCGAGGCCTTCCTCGCAGGCCACCTGCGAGACGGCGTCGATGGCCCGCTGAGCCTCTCGCGGGTCGCGCGGAAGAAACGCCATCCCTGTGCCGTATCTCCCCGGCCCGGGGAGATCGAAGCCAGCAACCTGCGAGTAGAGCCTGTGCGGCAGCTGTATCAGCGCACCCGCGCCGTCACCGGTACCGGGGTCAGCCCCGAACGCGCCCCGGTGCGCGAGGTTCTCGAGCGCCGTGAGCCCGAGGGCGACGACGCGATGGCTTGCGGGGCGCTCCAGGTCCACGACGAACGCGACCCCGCACGAGTCGTGCTCGAACGCGGGGTCGTAGCAGCCCACCACGTCATCGTTCCTGGTCATCGGCGTCCTCTTGGCGGTCCGAGCCGACCCCGCGACCACCTCGGTCCTCAGGTCGGACTGATCTCCGGCTCAGCCGGTCGGCTGCTCTGCCGTCGGCTAATGCCGGGACGCCCTTGGCCCAGCAGATGACGCCAGAGGATACACGGAATTCGAACCGCCCCCGGTTCCCGCCGGCATCGTGGAGGCCGCCCGTCGCGCTCGCAGCGCCGGGCGTCACAGTGGGTCGGTGCTGATCTTCCCGCCGTCGGCCACGTGCTCGGTGAACTTGGTCCCGTCCCAGTACCGCAACTCGTGGCGCCCACTCGGATCTCCAAGCCATGATCGCGGAGGAGGCGGGGGCGTCATGGGCCGCTCGGGCTCCGCTGTCCCACCAGGGGTGCCCGGCGCTTCCAGCCCAGAGAACACGGTTCCCGGCGGAGGAGCAGCCTCCCAGCCGCCGGGCGGTGGCGCGCCCCCGTACCCGGACGGTGGCTGCTGCCATCCCCCGGCAACCGGCGCATCCCAGCCTTGAGGCGCACCCGGGCCCCACTGGCCCGGAGGAGGTGCGTTCCAGGGTCCGGGAGGACGCTCTGCGAGGTCGCGCTGACCCGGGCGCCAGTTCTGGTCACCATCGACCCAGTTCGTCGGTCCCGCCTTCGGCCGTGTGGTGAAGCACGCGATCAGGTAGAGGACGACACCGATGAGCGAGAGGAGGAACAGGAGGACCGCCCACATGCCCGATGGCACTCTCCACGGGGTGACGCCGCGAGACCGCCTGTAGCGCTCCGAAAGGAAGTAGCCCACCAGTCCCAGGACGGCGCCCACTACGAAACCTTCCTCCAACGTGGCACTGGTGTAGACGACGGTCAAGCCGATGAGCTGCTCAAGGCGCACACATCGAGCGTAACCCTCTCTCACGCCGCTGCGGCGAACTGTGCTGCAAGTCCGGACCTCTGGCGTCGGTCTCTCCCCGCCCCGCTCCGACTCCGAGATCCGAAGGACACTGACGCCCAGGCCCGCCCGCCTTGGCAGGCCTTAGGATCGGCCGCGTGACCCATGACGCCCCGCCTGCCTCAACAGACATGAGCTCGACCCCGAGAGTCGCCCTCACGATCGCCGGGAGCGACTCCGGCGGCGGGGCAGGCCTGGCTGCCGACCTGCGCACCTTCTGTGCTCTCGGCGTGTTCGGGACGTTGGTGGTCACCGCGGTCACCGCTCAGAACACTCTCGGCGTACGTGACTTTCTCGCGATGACCCCCGCGATGGTGGCGGCGCAACTCGACGCCGTCCTCGCCGACATGACCGTGCTTGCCGCCAAGACCGGGATGTTGGCAACCTCCGGCATCGTCAAGCTGCTCGCGAGCCGGGCGGAGGCCGGGGAACTGCCAGCGCTCGTGGTCGACCCGGTGCTCGTCTCCTCGAGCGGCAAGCCGATGTTCTCCGACGACGACGTGGCCGGCGCTTATCGCGGCCTCCTCGCCTATGGCACCGTCGTGACCCCCAATCTGCCGGAGGCCGCGCTCCTGACCGGCCGTGAGGTTACCGACCTTGGATCCATGGAGGTTGCCGCCCGCGACCTGCATGCTCTCGGGCCACAGCTCGTGATCGTCAAAGGCGGGCGTCGACGCGACGCCGAGGCCGTTGATGTCGCGTTCGACGGCCGTTGCGTGACGCTGCTTCGGGCCGAGTGGATCGACACCGTGAACGTCCACGGCACCGGATGCACCTTCTCCGCAGCGATCGCAGCCAACCTTGCTCTCGGGCTGGAGCCGCTCGAGGCCGCGTTCGAGGCCAAGCAGTTCGTCACACGGGCCATCCGCGGCGGCTCACGTTGGCATCTCGGTGCCGGCCACGGTCCCGTGGACCAGTTCGGAGCCACGACGACACAGACCCGAGCCGACTGAAGACCACCGGCTCCTCAGAGGCCCCAGAACCGCTCGGGCCCGCCTCCCGTCAGCTCAGAGGCATGCGGGTGCGCCGTATGGGTGGAGCACCTCCGGCACGGCCACGTGGCCGTCCTTGTCCTGGTTGGCCTCGAGAAGGGCGATCAGGAACCTCGCTGTCATGGCGGTCCCGTTCAAGGTGTGCACGAACCGGAGCGACCCGTCCCCTTCACGGAAGCGAACGTTCAGCCGTCGAGCCTGATAGTCGGTCGTGTTCGAGCAGGACGTGATCTCCCGGTACCGCTGCTGGCTAGGGATCCAAGCCTCGACGTCGTACTTCTTGGCCGCGGACGGCCCAAGGTCACCGGCCGCTGTCACCACGACCCGGTAGGCGATCCCCAGGCCTCGCACAAGGTCCTCCTCGATCGCGAGGATCTCCTCGTGGTGTTCGCGGGAACGCTCGGGACGAGCGAAGAAGAACATCTCCACCTTGTCGAACTGGTGCACCCGGAAGATGCCCCGGGTGTCGCGTCCGGCTGCCCCCGCTTCCCGCCTGAAGCACGTTGAGTAACCCGCGTACCGCAGAGGGAGCTCCTCGACGGGCAGGATCTCACCTTGGTGAAGCGCAGCGAGGGCGACCTCGGAGGTTCCTGTCAGGTACAGCCCGTCGCCGGCGACCTGGTAGAGATTGACCTCGTCGGTCGGCAGGAAGCCTGTGCCGTACATGGCGGACTCCCGCACCAGCACCGGGGGGAGCACAGGTTCGAACCCGCGTCCCACCAGCCGATCCAGGGCATATCTGTACAGCGCGAGCTCCACCAGTGCGACTGCACCCCGCCGGTAAGCAAACCGGGCACCTGCGACCCTCGCCCCGCGTTCCAGGTCGAGGCCGGGCCGCCCAACGCCGTCGCCACCCGAGGAGCCCGGTGCGGAGCTCAGCTCGACATGGTCACGTGGCGGGAAGGAGAACTCCGGCACCGCCCCGACCCTGCGCAACTCCACCGCGTCCTCGTCGCTGTAGCCGTCGGGAACCGAGTCGTCGGGCGGGTTCGGAAGGGCCGCGAGCAGATCCGAACGGCGACGACCGAGCTCCTCGAGCTTGGCCTCCGCCCGGTGCAGCTCCTGGCTGACCAGGACGAGGGCTGCTCGTTCGACTTCGGTCGGCTTGCCCTTCGGTCGGGTCCTCCTCCGGAGCTCGTCGACCTCGGTGGTCACCTCTCGCCAGAGACCGTCCACCGTCAGCAAG
Source organism: uncultured Acidimicrobiaceae bacterium (assembly GCA_963727645.1). Lineage (GTDB taxonomy): Bacteria > Actinomycetota > Acidimicrobiia > Acidimicrobiales > Bog-793 > Fen-455. Next base: position 57,591 of record CAVSHA010000012.1, on the reverse strand, counting down.
TTCTCGAAGTCGGCGGCTGCCCCTTTCCGGGCCAGGGCCCGCCGGAACTCGTCTGGGTGCTCGCGTGCCAGCCGGATGTCGATCATGCGTAAGCAGCCTAGGGGTGGCGCCGCACTCGGCCCGGGATCTTTCCGGTGATAGTGATCTGGGCTTGCACGACAGCTACCGGCGTTTTCCCTTCTTCCGCGGCCGGGGCGGTGGGCGGCGTGTCGGCGTGCCGCCGCGAGGTGCTCCCGTGGGAGGCCTGGCTGCCGCGCCGCCGGCCGCCGTGCCGGTGCTTCGCGCCCGTGGGGTCCCGCTGCCCGCGTCTTTCGGGCCACCGGTGTCCACGCCCGTAGGCGCGCCGTCCTCGTCAAAGGCTGCGTCGTTCGCCCCCGCTGCCGAGCCGGCCCGGATGGCGCCGGGACGCAAGGTCGCCGGCCTGGCCGGAGCGGCGCCCGACTGGCGGCGGCGCTTGGCCGTGCCCACCGGCTCCGGTGTGCTGAGCGCGCCCGCAGCGACGGCCGCAGGCGAGATCAGGAACGTGGCGTTCCCGCGCGACTCGAGGCGCTCGCGGATCCGCCGGTACCGCTCCTCGTGCTCCTTTTCCATCGCGAGCAGTGGCGACGCGATGAAGATCGACGAGTAGGCCCCGCTCGTGAGGCCGATCAACAGGGCAAGACCGAAGTACTCGAGGGTGACAGCACCGAGTATCTGGGCGCCGAGCACCAGAACCGCGAGAATGGGAAGGATCGCGACCAACGAGGTATTGATGGACCGAGCAAGCGTCTGGTTCATCGACAGGTTCACCACGTCGGTGTACGACAGCTTCCCGGTCGCGCCGAGACCGCGGGCGTTGTCCCTTACGCGGTCGAACACCACGATCGTGTCGTACAGGGAATAGCCGAGGACGGTCAGGAACGCCACGACTGTGTCCGGCGTGACGAGGAACGACAGCAGGGAGTAGATCCCGACCGTGACGAGAATGTCGTGAGCGACCGCGACGATCGCGGCAATGGCCATCTTCCACTCGAAGAAGATCGAGATGTAAGCCGCGATCACGATGAGGAACACGATCAGGGCTTCGACCGCCTTGTGGGTGATGTCGCTCCCCCAGGTCGGCCCGACGTTCTCCACCGACACCGATGACGCCGGCTTGTGCGTCAGCGCAGCGAGGGCTCCGGCCACCTTGGCTGCCTCCTGGGTGGTGACACCGGTGGCGTTCTTGGCGAGCTTGGCCTCGACGTCCAGGCTCTGCTTGCTCCCGCTCCCGAGCACGGTGATGGTCGCGCCTCCGAAACCGAGCGGGGTCAGAGCTCTTTGTGCCTGTGCCACTGTGATCCCGGGCGCCGCGACCTGCCATGACGTGCCCCCGACGAACTCGATGCTGTAGTTGAGGCCCCTCGTTCCGAGCGACACGAGACCCGCGATGATCACGATCCCGGAGATCGCGAACCACCATCTCCGCCTGCGGACGAAGTCGAAGCGTGTCTGTCCGTGGTACAGGCGAAGCAGCACCATGGGTCTGCGCGCCTCGACACCTCCCATCTCGATCGAAGCGGTGCTCATGATCCGGCCTCCGAGGTTGCGGCCAAGCCGCTCGCAACACCAAAGCCTCGGGCATTGGTGAACAGCCGGTTCCGGCCGAGGAGGATCACGAGGGGACGTGTGAAGGTGTACGCGGTGATGACATCGACGATCGTGGACAACCCGAGCATGAAGGCGAAGCCCCGAACCGCGCCGATCGACAGCAGCCAGAGCACGAGCGCCCCGAGGAAGGACACCGCGTCAGCAGAAAGGATCGTGCGATAGGCGCTCTTGAAGCCCCTGTCCACCGAGGACCGGATCGACCGGCCCGCTCGTACTTCGTCCTTTAATCGCTCGAAATAGACGACATAGGAGTCGACAGTGATGCCGACTGAGACGATCAGGCCCGTCATGCCTGAAAGATCCAGCGTCAGGCCTGCCGACGTCGCTCCGAGCAGCGAAATGATCGCGTAGATGAGAGCACCGGTGCTCACCAGGCCCAATACCACGACTATGCCCAGGGCCCTGTAGTAGAAGATCGTGTAGAACATCACGAGCAGCAGCCCGAGCAGGCCAGCGAGCAACCCCGCCTGGAGCGACTTCTTCCCGAGCGTCGGTGACACCGTCGTGTAGGTGGCCTGGTTGAGCGCGATCGGGATCTGACCGTACTTCAGCACGAGCGCGAGCGCCTGGGCCTGCGGTTGGGTGAAGTCGCCGCTTATCTCCCCGGAACCGCCGAAGCTCTGGGCGTTGATCGTCGGCGCAGACTCCGTCTGGCCACCGAGGTCGATCGCGAGCGGGAGGTGGTAGTTCGCCTTTGCAATGGTGTCGAAGAACGGTGAGTACTGCGACTTGATGGTGAAGTTCACGACCCATCCCGAGGTCGTCTGCAGCTCGGCGTTGGCCGAGGCGAGGATCTCGCCGGTGGCCGGCACCGCCCCGTCATAAGGGGTCGGGCCGAGCTCGTAACGTGCCGGGCACGGGTTCAACGTGGACGCACAGATCAGGACGACCCGCGAGGCCTTGTCCTGGCTCGGCGGGGTCGAGGGCACCGAGGTCAGTGCCGGGTCGGGCTGCGAGCCCGGGTTCGACGACTGCGCTGTGCTGTAGGTGGCCGTCGTGTAGCGGTATGCCGCACCGCAAGGGGGTGGCTTCACGTACGCGGCGGCGGTCTTCTTCTTCGTGGGCGCCGTCGTGGTGGTCGTCGACGCCGCCGTGGTCGTAGTTGCCTTTGGCGCCGTCGTGGTCGTGCCCGCCTTCGGCGGCGCCTTCTTCGGCACCGTCGTCGAGGTGGTCTTGGTCGGGCTGGGCGCCGTGTACGCGTTCGCCGCGCATAGAACCGGACGGAAGAACAGCTGGGCCGTGTTGCCGATCTCCCGAATGACCGTGGAGAAGTTCTTCACGCCTGGGAGCTGCACGACGATGTTGCTGCCCTGGGTGCCGATGTTCGGGCTCGAGAGACCGAGCCCGTTTGCACGCGCCTGCATGATGCCCACTACCGTCTGCAGCTGTGTCGGGGTTGCCTTCTGGGCCGGCTGGAAGACCACCGAGAGGCCGCCTTCGAGGTCAAGGCCGAGCTTGGGCGACCATCCCGCCGCGATGACGCCCCCGAGCGCGCCAAAACAGACGAGGCACACCAGAACAACGCTCAAGAGCAAGTTGCGTCTCACCGGTTGCCGCCTCCACTCCCGTTGCCGCCCGGATGACTCCCATCGCCCTCGTCACCTGGATCGGGCGTCTCGTCGGCTTCGAGAGGCGGCACCGAGTACGGGTCGTAGCCGGTATCGTCGATCAACTCGTCGTGATCGCGCCCGTCAGGGGCCGCGTTGGGTGCAAAATCGTTGACGCCGTCAACTGTCTCGTCAATTCGCTGGGACACCGCCGCGCGCAGGACCTCTATGACGGTCCCCGGCGCGATTTCGATCCTCGCGTGGTCGCCCACGAACCCCTCGACCCGGCCGAGGATGCCCGAGGAGAGCATCACTCTGTCGCCGACCGAAATCTGCTTGCTGACCTGGAGCTGGCGCTGCCGGCGCTGGCGCTGGGGTCGGATGAGGAACATGTAGCCGACTCCGAACAGCAAGATGAAAAAGATCAGGGTAAATGAGCCGCTGGACTTCTTCGTCGTGGTAGCACCCAAAAGTGGGCCGCTGAGGGTCGCGAGGTTGTGGATGCCAGAAAACGCGAGCACATGAACGAGGAACATAGGAGGCCTATCGATCAAGGGATGATGCGCCGCATCACCTTAGTCGCCCGATCCGGACTCCTCCGTGCAAGCATCGTCGCCGGACGCTGCGGCAAACAGGGCGTCCTGAACTGCGCCGCTCCCGGGGGCTGCGAGCGACGACGTCACCGACGCTTGGTCCAGGTCGCCGACCGACAGCAAGCTCAGCAATTGGGCCGGGACCGGGAGGTGAAGATGCTCGTAGGCACTCGGTGTGGCAACCCTCCCACGGGGCGTGCGCATGATGAGACCCGCCTGCAAGAGGAACGGTTCGTAGACGTCCTCGACCGTCTCTGGTTCCTCCCCGACGCTGACTGCCAGCGTCGACAGCCCCACGGGCCGGCCGGTGAAGCGGACACAGAGGACATCGAGGATGCTCCGGTCGACGCTGTCCAGCCCGAGCTCGTCCACTCCGAACACCGTCAGGCCCTCGCGTGCCGCGTCCTCGGTGATCACGCCCTCCCCCCGGACTTCGACGAAGTCCCGGACACGCCGGAGCAAACGGATCGCCAGGCGCGGCGTGCCGCGCGATCGCCGGGCTATCTCGCTGGCCCCCCCAGGGGTGAGCTCGACTCCGAACAGCGCACCGGTGCGGTGCACGATCTGCTCGAGCTCGGCCTCGCTGTAGAGCTCGAGACGCGCCACGATGCCGAACCGGTCGCGCAAAGGTCCCGTGATCAGGCCTGTGCGGGTTGTCGCTCCCACCAACGTGAACTTCGGCAGGTCCAAGCGGATCGAACGGGCGGTCGGTCCGCGACCGAGGACGATGTCGAGCTGGAAGTCCTCCATGGCCGGGTAGAGCAGCTCCTCGACCGCCCGTCCCAGACGGTGGATCTCATCGATGAACAGCACGTCGCCCCGTTGAAGATCGGTCAGGATGGCTGCGACGTCTCCGCTTCGAACCAGGGCCGGTCCCGAGGTGATGCGCAGGCCTGCACCCATCTCGCAGGCCATGATCCCCGCCAACGTGGTCTTCCCGAGACCCGGCGGCCCGGCGAACAGGACGTGGTCGACCGGTTGGCCGCGTCGGCGCGCGGCCTCGAGGATGATCTCCAGCTTCTTTCGCAACAGGTGCTGGCCCACGAAGTCGGTCAGCCGCTTCGGACGGACCCCGACCTCGAAGGCCATCTCGGCGTCGGACAAGCCCGCGTCATGCCGAGATACGGCAGTGTCCGCGACGACGGGAGAATCGGCGTCGGGGAGTATCTCGCGGCGAGGGCTCACTGACAGGTCATCTCCGCGGCGCAAGGCTCCGCAGGGCCAAGCGCAGGAGGTCCTCGACGGTCCCCTCTTCGGGCAGCGAGCGGGTCGCCGTTCTCACCTCGTCGGGCGCATAGCCGAGCTGCGCGAGTGCCTCGCCGACCTCATGGCTGACAGAAGCCTGCCGGTTCGACTGGTACGTGGCGCTCCCAGGCAGCCCGTCGGCGCTGAAGTAGTCGAAGCGTGCCTGCAGCTCGAGGAGCAATCGTGCCGCCGTCTTCTGCCCGACGCCCGGAACCAGTTTCAAGGCGTCGACGTTCCCGTTGGCGATGACTTGGGCGAGCTCGGATGGGTCGTGGATACTGAGGATCGCGAGTGCCAGTCCGGGGCCGACACCATGGGCCCCCAAGAGCAACTCGAAGGCCGTTCGCTCTTCGGCCGAGGCGAACCCGTACAGCGTGATGGCACTCTCACGGACGTGGGTGTGCACAGCGAGACTGGCCTCGTGCCCGAGCTGCAAGCCGGTCGCAGTCCTCGGGGCGACGACCAGGCGGTAGCCCACGCCGTTGACGTCCACGACGAGCTCGACGGCCGTGTCACCTACCCCCCTGCGCTCTGTCACCACGCCGCGCAGCGACGCGATCACGGCCGCGCCACCTGCGACCCTCGCCGCTCGGGCATCTCGCTGCCGGCCGGCACGGCCCCAGGCGCTCGAGCCCAGGGTGCCGTGCTGAGGTGGCAAAGGGCGAGAGCGAGCGCGTCGGCCGCGTCGGCGGGCTTCGGCACGGTATCGAGATCGAGCAGGCGCGCCACCATCTGTTGCACCTGATCCTTCGACGCCCCGCCGAAACCGGTCACCGCGAGCTTCACCTCGTTCGATGTGTACTCGACCACCTCGCAGCCCAGCTCCACCGCGGTCAAGAGCGCCACTCCACTGGCCTGCCCGACGGACATCGCGGTCCGGGCATTCTTCTTGAACAAGACCCGCTCGACGACGACGACGTCAGGTTGAAGCTCCCTGAAGAGCTTGCGCAGCTCCGCGCGCAGCGTCGCCAGCCGGCGCGGCACTGATTCCTCCACCACGGTCGTGATCACACCGGCGGCGACAGCGTGCCTTCGCGGCCCGTCTGAGCGCACACAGCCGTAACCGCACCGGGACAGGCCTGGGTCGATGCCGAGAACAAACACTCGTTCGATCGTAACCCGCGCGACCCGCGACTCGGCGGATCGTCCTGGACAGCTCAGAGCTCGACGCGCTCGAGGATCTCGTCGGGGATGTCGAAGTTCGCCCAGACGCTCTGCACATCGTCGTGTTCCTCCAGCAGCTCGATGAGCTTGAGCACCCGCTTGGCAGTCGACTCGTCGGCGACCTCCACACGCGTCGTCGGCACCATCTCGAGATCAGCCGAGTCCACGGCGATCGACGCCCCGTTCAGGGCGCTCTGCATCGCGGCAAGGTCCGCGGGCGCGCTAGTGAGCATCCACTCGTCGCCCTCGTCGCGCAAGTCCTCCCCACCGGCTTCGAGAGCAGCAGCCATGAGCTCGTCCTCGCCGACCGACCTCGGTACCATCACCACGCCCTTGCGCTCGAACTGCCAGGAGACCGCGCCCGGCTCGGCCATCGAGCCGCCGTTGCGCGAGAACAGCGACCGGACTTCCGACCCGGTTCGATTTCGGTTGTCCGTGAGGCAATCGACGATCATCGCGACGCCCGAGGGAGCGTAACCCTCGTAGGAGATCGCCTCGTAACGGACGCCTTCGAGCTCGCCTGTGCCACGCTTGATGGCACGTTCGATCGTGTCGAGCGGAACGGAGGCATCCCGGGCCTTGGTGAACATCGTGCGGAGCGTCGCGTTCGCGGACACGTCACCTCCGCCCTCCCGAGCAGCAACCTCCACCTGGCGGATCAGCTTGGCGAACAGCTTCCCCCGTGCCGCGTCGACGGCACCCTTGCGATGCTTGGTCGTTGCCCACTTGGAATGGCCCGACATCGCTTCAGCCTCCCTCGCTGTCCGATAACGGGCGCCGCAACGGCCGTAGGTCTGCCGCCGGCGCAGGGCGGAACGCCACGGGCGCGGCGCGTCTGTGTCCCGAGGCCACCGGCGCGTGCCGAACGGGCCTCATCACTGGACGCGTTCGCAGTGCACCCCGCAATTCGACCACGCCCGAGCTCACCTCGCCAGTCGGAGCCTGCCGATCCGAGCACACCTGGAGGGCCACTCAAAGCTCCCTCAACACGCCGACACGTTCGGCGAGATCGAGGGCCCCGGGCCGTTCCAGCTCGTCCGACGGCTGGTCGAACGGCGCCAACCAGAGCCGTGTGGTGGACTCGGTCACGCTGCGGGGAACGCAGGTGGGCCTGCTGCTGGGGGCGGCACCGATCTTCTCCAGGGCGCAGATCAGCCCTGGTGGGTAGCGCGTGACCCCCACGGCGGCGATGTCGGCCAACGGCTCACGGCCGTAGCCGGCAACCCTGTCGGCAATTCTGCCAAAGGTCGGGACATAGCTCTTCAGCGGGTCGAAGGCGAGCACGGCGACGGCTCCCGAGACGGTGTCGCCACGCTTTATGTGTGCGAGCTCATGTGCCAGCACGGCCTCCAGTTCGATCCGGTCCAAGAGGAGGAGCAGACCACTGGTGACGAACACGACGCCGTGGTCGGGCGAGCGGCCCACCGACATCGCATTCGGCGCCGGGTCGTCGAGAACCCGGATCTCCGCGCTCGGCAGGCCGAACACGGCGAACAAACCCTCCGCGACGTCGACGAGACGGGCAGCCTCGGCCGCGCTGAGGATGCTGGGTCGCCGCTTGGCGGTGACCACAGTGCCGCCGAGCCGCTTGGTGAGCACGCTGGCCGAGCGCGCCCACATCAACCACGACCCGAGCGTGATCGCACAGGCGATCGCAACCCCGGCGATCAGGAAGTTCGTCGAGACCACTCCGAGGACGCAGAGCACGAACGCAACGGCCAGCGGTGCCACCAGGGAGACCGTTGCCCGTCGCCGGCTCGCACGAGCAGCGTGGCGCCAGGCCGCGTCTCGCCGCCGGGCCGCAGCCGCCAGCACTGCCCTCGAGGCCTCATAGGCGGCCTGTTGTGCCTCGACGGCACGCCGCGCCCTCCCGTCGCTGTCGGATGCACGGCGCTGCCAGCGTGTTCGGTCCCTTGCCGCTGGAGTCATTTCCCCGAGGCTACCTTGGGTGGGCGGCACGCCCTAACTCGACGTAGGCGTCCCGGTACAGCTCGGCGATGGCCCCCATGTCGCGCTCGGCCGCGCGCCGGCGTCCCCGGGCCTGGAGAGCCTTACGCTCAGCATCGTCCACCAGGACGGTGCGGATCGCTTCGGCGAGCGCGACCCGGTCGCCTGCAGGTGCGTAAAGGGCTGCGTCCCCGGCCGCAAGTCGATAACCGGGCAGGTCCGAAGCGACGACGGCTGTCCCCGCAGCCATCGCCTCGAGGAGCACAACGCCAAAGGACTCTCCTGCGAGCGACGGCGCAACGAGGACGTCCGCGCCCGCCAGGCGTGCCGCCCGCTCGGGGTCCTCGACTGACCCGAGCCACTCGATGCGTGCGTCCGAACCGAAGCGGCCCCGTAGTCGCTCGGTCTCAGGCCCGTCCCCCAACACCCACAGGTGCGTCGACTCCGGCAGCAGCCCGAAGACGTCGAGCAGCACCCCTAGCCCCTTGCGAGGTTCGTGACGGCCGACGAACACAATGGTCGGCGCGCTCGCGGGCCACGGAATGACCGAGGCGAACCGGTCCACCTCCACCCCATTGGGGATGATCCGGATCTTGTTCGAGAGACGGCGGACGCACGCCCGGGCGGTGGCGCTCGCCTCTTCGGACACGGCGAAGGCCGCGTCGAGCCGACGAGACCACCTTCCCACCATGTGACCGTACGCCTGGTAGGCGAAGTCGGCCCCGGAACGGTGAAAAGTGGCGACGATGGGGCGCGGCCCGGCAACGACGGCCGCGAGCGATGGCCCGGGCACGAACGGTTCGTGAACGTGGACAATCTCAGGAGCGAAGTCGCGCAGGGCCGAGACCGTTCGTGACATCGTCGTCGGCCACGGCGAGACCGGGGCACGCGAGCCGTTCACCGAGACAGCGGTTCCCGCCCCCACCTTGATGAAGACAGCTCCTTGGAGCGCGGCGGGATCGAGCCTGGCGATGCTGACCGAGCCCTCGGCAGGAGCGATGACGGCCACATCGTCGCCTCGCGATCTCAACGCTCTCGCAAGGCCGAGCACCTGGGACTGCACTCCACCGAACATCGTGCAGCTGTAAGGGCACACGATCGCGATGCGCATCGGCCCCGACGCTATCGGCACTGCGGGGCTCGCAGCGAGCGGGCCGACCGGCTTCGGGTGGCGGGGCTGTTGCGCGTCACCATGGTCAAGACAAAGGTGGCCCGGGCTTACCTCGCGTTCCCGGGCCACTCTCTTCGTCCTCTGCCGGGATCGACCGGCTGGTCAGCCCCGGCTCCTTCCTTTGCCCTCCAGGAGGTCTCGCAGGCCTATGCCCCTGGTCCCGGTCCCCCCGGTCCGGTACCTGTGCGCCGCGTGGCGGGGGCACGGCTCCTTCCTCCTGGCAGCGGCAACACGGCCCGACAACGAGTTATTCCTGTTTCGCCCTTGAAGCCCTGAGCCAATCGCCGCCGATCCGGCGTCGGCGGGCAGGGGGCCGGTTGAAGGGCGCGATCCTTGTAGGGTGCTGCCACAAGAAATGTTCCTCGTGCCTCAGCTGCCGTCCCGCCCTCTCGAAAGGACAAGGATGACCCGTTCCCGACTTCTCTTGACCGCTGTCCTGACCTTGGGCACCTTGGGCACCCTGTTCCTGCCCTCTGCAGCCGCCGTGGGCTCCCCCAAGTTGGCCTCACCTGCGTGCACGGACAGCTGGAAGGCTCCGGTAAGCGGGCTGTGGTCGGACGCCGGCAACTGGACCACGGGGATCCCGGGTGAAGCGGGGCCTGTCGCCGCCTGCATCACGGTCCCGGGCACCTACACCGTGACGCTGGCCCCGTGGTCTATAGGCACCGCCGACCCCAACCACCAGTTTGCCGCCATCACGTCACTGCTCCTCGGTGTTGCCAGCGGGCCGGGGAAGCAAACCCTGGTCGTCCTCGGGCAGAGCAGCCCCAACGACAGCAACGAGCAGGTCAACACGACGGGCCTGAGCACGACGGCGCCGAGCCTGATCACCGCCCATGGCCGGCTGGTCCTGAGCTCGACAGACGGCGGGGAGAAGGCCAAGGGCGTTCCTTATGGGGGAGACGCAGTAGTCAGTGGCGGCCCGTTCACCAACTATGGCGCCGTCACGACGATGGTCCAGGACGCCAACAACAAGGCGGCCGACTACACACAGTTCTACAGCGCCTTGACCAACGAGCCCAAAGCTTCGGTGACCGACCAGTCGGGCCTGCTGGACGTCAACTCGGTCACCAACGACGGCACATGGACGGTGGCACCCGGAGCTTCGATGGACCTTGCCTTCCAAACACCCGGGAGCGGCTATGCCGCCGGGGTCTTCACCAACTCGGGGACGGTCACGAACAGCGGTGCGATCTCGGCCCAGGGCGGGACCTGGTCGCAGCTCGGCGGAGCAGTCGCGGGCAACCCGGTGGCCTTACAGGTGGGCACCAAACTGGTGGACCACGCCGGGGCGGCCAGGTTCGTCGTGGGCGCGGGCGGCGCCAGCCTGGTGGGCACCGTCCCTAAAGGCCAGACGATCACCGTCGTGGGCCAGGTCTACGGCTACCAGGGCGAGAACTACAACAGCACGACCCTCGGGCTGGGCGGCACGACGGTTGTCAACGACGGGACAATCGTGCTCGACGCCCAAGGGACCAAGACCGCGGGAGGCGGTGCCGTTATCAACGATGGCACTTTGCGCAACAACGGCGCCGTCCTGGTCGAGGTGCATGGCTCGGCGTGGACAGACAGCTGGCAGATCGGGCTGACAAACGACCGGTCCGGCAAGGTTACCGTGACCAGCGGGACGATGAACGAGTCAGGTGGTGGCTCGGACGTAAACGCCGGTACGGTGACGATCGCCCCCGGGGCCGCTTGGCTGCTCCAGGAGGGATCGGCGTTGACCAATCAGTCCGGGGGCGCCATCGTGACCCAGATCGCTGGTCCCACCCGTTTCGGCCAGTTCCAGATCGCTGACCCGTGCTGCAACGGCGGCGGGGCGGTCAACGCCGGCGGGGCCCTTGTTCCTGTCCTGGTAGGCGGCTATAGGCCACCGGCCAACAAGGAGTTCCCGGTCTTCGAGCTGTTCGGCGGCAAGTTCGCCGGCACGTTCAGCCGCGTCCGTGGCGGCTTCTCCGCGGACTACAAGCACGAAGCGACCACCCCGGCGTTCGTCGGCATCATCTACGGCAAGGCCACAGCCTAGGAACGCTTCCGGCGTGCTCAGTGATAGGACGCGCGAGCTCACTGGCCGGACATGAGTGCGATTCACGCGTTACCTATCGGCGGTGGACCCGAGCTGGCACGGCCGCGCAAGCTGACGCGTCAGCTCGGGTCCGTGAGCAAGGATGGCGCCAACAACCGCAGGTCAGCTGTATCGCTCCCGGTCCGACGGCCAGTTCGGCTGGAAGAGGTGCCACTGCTCGGGTGCGGGGCGGATGAGAGCCTCTAGGGACAGTGCGATCTCCTCGGTGAGGCGCTGAACGTCCTGGCGCAGCCGCCCAGTGCGTGCCGAGTCGAGCGGGGGCCGCAACACCGCGTGGTACCGGCCGCGCGGCCTTTGATAGATGGCGCAAGTCATCAGCGGCGCACCTGAGCGCAGGGCAAGCAGCGCCGGGCCTGCGGGCAGCGTCGTCTTCTCACCGAAGAGCTCAACTTCAATGCCGTTGCCAACAAGGTCCCGGTCCGCCAGCAACCCCACGACACGACCCTGCCGCAGCGTGTCCAAGAGCCGGACGGTCGTGTCCGGCCCCGGCGGCAGCACAGTGAGCCCGAGCGCCGCTCGCTGCGAGGTGAACCAGTCGAACAGCTCGGGAGGTTCCAACAGCTCGCCCACAGTGGTCATGGGATATCCCTGCTGGGCGAGCCAGCGGCCCCCGTACTCCCACGAGCCGACATGCGGGAGCACGATCACCACGCCCCGACCTCTCGCCATTTCCAGACGGAACCTCTCGAAGCCCTCGATGCTGAAGACCGACTCGATCTGGTCCGACCGAAGAGCCGCCACCTGTGCAGCCTCGACCCAGTAGCGGGCGTAGGAGCAGAAGGCCCTCCTGGCGAGCCGGCCGACGGCGGCCTCGTCGGCTTCGGGTCCGAGCACGCGCCGCAGGTTGGAATGCACGAGTGGTCGCTTGCCGCGCCACACCCGGGAGACCGTGTAGCCGGCGGCGCTCGCCACGGCCGCTGCGATCGGACGAGGAGTGCCCTGGAGTGCCATCGCGAGGCCCCGGTAGGTGAGGTAACGGGCTCGCTGTTCGCGCGTGGCCATGGCAACCGCCCGGCTCTCGCCTACAGGCAGCGAAGCTGTGCTCAGCTATCGGTCCCGGGGCGCCGGCGCCGCGCTGACCCGACGACCGGGCCGCGGCGCTCGGCCCGAGGACCGACACGGCGACTACCAGAACGTTCGCTGGCAAGAACGCGACGCAGCCTCACGGTCAGCGGTTCAGCCCGGCGTCGGGCACGCACGCGGCTTGGCGTGGTCGCGCGGCGCCTGGTGCCGTTGGCGCGCGGCTGGCGCCACGACCGCCAGCGCGACTCGACACGCCCCCGGCGCCAAGGCCCACGCCCCGCTCCAGAGCTTCCCGCCTCCGGGCCCGCCTGGCGCCATACCTTCACGAAGCGCTGCCCAGCGGTGAACACCGTCAGTGCCAGCAGCAGGCACAGCAGTGGCACGAAGATCACATGCAACAGCAATGCCACACCGAGCAGGATGAGGCGCTCGGCGCGCTCCATGAGGCCACCCTTGGCGTCGTAGCCGAGGGACTCGGCCTTGGCCCGCTCGTAGGAGACAACCGCGCTGACCCCGAGGATCGCAAACGGCAACACCGCCAGGCGTGGCTGACTGCCCGAGGCGAAGTACCACGCCACGCCGCCAAAGATGAAGGCATCGGACACCCGGTCGGCCACAGAGTCGAAGAAGGCGCCCTTCTTCGAGGCCGTACCCGCAGCCTTTGCGACGACGCCGTCGAGTGTGTCCATGAGGCCACCGACTGTGAGCAGCACGACGGCGATCCAGAAATGGCCTAGGCCGATGACGACGCCAGTGACGCCGGCAAGCACGATGCCGGCGACGGTGACTTCGTTCGCGGTGACGCCGTGTCGCGCCAGGCGAGCACCGATTGCGAAGCCCCTGCGGATGTCACGCTCGGGCGGCTTGGCCGCCGTCTCGGGCGCCGCGGCCGGCTCAGGGGACGGCGCGGCCTGATCGTCGACTGCGGCATCTTCGGTGCCACTCGCCGTTGACTGGCCCCGGTGGCCGTCGATCATCTCGCTCCTGTCTGGCACGACTGCTGTCAAGAACACCCGCCACGCGAGCCCGCGTGACATTGATTCTCTCTGCACGAGAATACCAGAGCACCTCGCGGATCCTCCGGCCTCCTCGTGATGCGCACGCGACCGATAGGCTCGCAACCTGTCCAGCGAGTTCGTCGACCAGTCACCCACGGTGAGCCGGTCGCGGGAAGTGAGGTACTCACGTGAACGCCGTGCCGTCCGCGAAAATCCGCAACGTCGCGCTCATCGGCCATGGCGGTGCCGGCAAGACAACTCTTGCCGAGGCATTGCTCATGGTCGGCGGCGTGCTGACCCGACCGGGACGGACAGAGGACGGGACGACTGTCTGCGATTTCGAGCCCGAAGAGGTCAAGCGGCAGATATCGGTCTCGTTGGCGCTGGCTCCGTTCCTCTTCGAGGACTGCAAGATCAACGTGATCGACACTCCGGGCTACGCCGACTTCATAGCCGAGGTGGAGGCGGGCCTGTCGGTCGCCGACCTCGCCGTGCTGGTGGTCAGCGCTGTCGAGGGCGTGGAGGTTCAGTCCGAGGAGACCTGGCGGCTGGCGACCGAGCTCGGCATTCCGAGGCTTGTGTTCGTCAACAAGCTCGACCGCGAGCGCGCCGACTTCGAGAGGACGCTCGACCAGCTCAGCGCGCGCTTCGGCTCCGGCATCGCGCCCTTGGAGCTGCCCATCGGCAGCGAGGCGGCCTTCAACGGCATCGCGGACCTCCTGACCGACTCAGCCATCTTCTACGGCGCGGGCAAGCCCACGACCGGACCGATCCCCGAGGCGATCTCGGAGCTTCAGCACCGTGTCCGCGAGACGCTGATCGAAGGAATCGTCGTCGGCGACGACGAGATGATGGAGCGCTACCTCGAAGGTGAGGTGCCCTCCGCCAAAGACCTCGAGGCCACACTGGCCCAAGGCGTCGCCTCCGCGAGCGTGTTCCCCGTCGTTTGCGGGTCGGCGCTCAGCGGAGTCGGCGTCGACCGCCTGGCTTCGCTCATATGCGCCATCGGGCCGAGCCCGCTGGCACGCAAGTCTTTCACGGTGCGTGCGGGCAACGACACGATGCAGCTCCCCCGCGATCCCGACGGGCCCCCGCTGGCCCGCGTCTTCAAGACGATTGCCGACCCCTTCGTGGGGCGCATCTCGCTCATGAGCGTCCTCTCGGGAACGCTCCGACCCGACATGACCCTTTTCGACAGCCGCAGCCACTCCGAGGAGAAGTTGCACGCCCTCCAAGTCATGCGCGGCAAGGAGACCCAGCCCACCTCGGCCGCCCCTGCCGGGGACATCGTCGCCGTAGCGAAATTGAGCGGTGTGCTGACCGGCGACACCTTGGCGCCCAAGAACCAGCCGGTAGTGGCCGAGGGACCCAGGCTGCGCACCGCCGTGCTGTCCATAGCGGTGCACCCGAAGGCCAAGGGTGACGACGACAAGCTCATGACCGCGATCCACAGGCTCCAGGAGGAGGACACCGCCCTTCTGGTCCGCCGCGATGACGAGACGCACCAGACCGTGCTGTCGGGCATGGGTGACACGCACCTGCAGATCGTTTGCGAGAAGCTCAACCGCAAGTTCGGCGTGGCGGTCGAGACCGAGCCCGTGCTGGTCCCCTACCGCGAGACCATAACCAAGTCCGCCGAGGCCGAGGGCAAGTACAAGAAGCAGACCGGGGGCCACGGCCAGTTCGGCGTTGCCAACCTGCGTGTCGAGCCGCTCGAGCGCGGCGAGGGCTTCGAGTTCGTGGACGCGATCGTCGGCGGCGCGATACCCCGCCAGTTCATTCCCGCCGTGGAAAAGGGCGTGCAGGAAGCGATGGTCACGGGGGGACACTTCGGCTACCCCGTCGTCGATGTCCGGGTGACCTGTTACGACGGCAAGTACCACACGGTGGACTCCTCCGAGATGAGCTTCAAGATGGCTGCTTCGCACGGCTTCAAGGAGGCCCTGGCCGCTGCCGGCCCGGTGATACTCGAGCCGGTCTGTCGGCTCGAGGTCACGGTGCCCGCCGCCTATCAGGGTGACATCCTCGGTGATCTGAACTCGCGGCGCGGCCGGGTGCTCGGCACCGAGGCCGGAGAGCGCGGTGAACAGGTCGTCATCGCGTTGGTGCCGGCATCGGAGATCTCGCGTTACGCGACCGACCTCCGCTCGCTCACCGGCGGCCGGGGTCGCTTCGCCGTACGCCACGACCATCACGAGGTCGTGCCGGCGCCGCTTGCCGAGAAGCTCGCCAAACAGGCGGCTGAGACCTAGGCCTGCGCCGAGCTCAGACCGTGAGGGAGCTCCAAGCGGCAGCAACGTCCCGGCTGCCCGTGAGCTCGAGCACTTCTAAAGGCCGGCGGTTCCACCCGAACAGGTAGAGGTCCGATGCAGAACCGACCAGGACCGCGTCGGCGGGCCCCCTGCCCTCGCGCCAGCGCAACCGGCCGGCTCCGACCTCCACCGTCCAGGCTGCAGCGTCATCGGAGCATGCCAGGCACAACACCCCACCGAGCGACACGCCAGGTGTCTCCGGCACATCGGTCGCAAGGTGAACCCCGATCCACTCGTCGATCCCGTCGACGGCCAGGTCGCGATCGATCGGTGTCGGCGAGCCGACCGAGAGCTCGAGGTCGTAACGGTGCACGGCCGACTCCAAGGCCATGCGCCGGCAGACCCAGTCCGCGGTGAGATCCTCGCCCGCCCAGTTCCAGCAGGGATCTTCCGGGTCGTGACCGGCGAGCGCCAACTGAAGGCTCGTGCAGGCGCCTTCGAGCCGATCCACGAGCTCGTCCCCCGTCGTCGCGCCCAGTGACGCCGGCGCGACCCGAGCACCGGGCGAGGCCGCCTCGAGCTGGCTGTTCCAGAACGTGAAGACGTCGACCAGATGCTCAACCAGGTCGGACACGTTCCATTGCGGGCAGGTCGGAACCGGCAGCTCAAGAGCGTCGACTATCGCGTCCACGATGAGGCCGCACTCGCGTTCGAGGGCCGCGCGGTGCGACTCATAGTCAAGGCGATGACCGTTCACGACCTCAATCTTCGCCTTTCGTGGCTTCACCGTGATCGCGGCGACCCCGCTGGCTCGGGCCACGAACCGGCGTGTCGAGGCCCGTCTCCAACCCCATGGGAACGCGCCGGGTCGCCTTCGCCACGGCCGAGCGGATCTCTCTCACCGTGCCCTGCGGATCCGCGACCTCGATTACCACGTAGCGGAAGCGCTCTCCCGAGCACTCGATGAGCACGGCGTTGCGACCGAGCCCAATGGACCAGAACGACCAGCCGTCGAGCCCGTGATAACTGCCGATCCGCCATACTCCCTGCCCATGCTTGCGCCACTGGTGAAGGCCGGTCTTCACATGCACGCGAGCCGACGGGTCGTGATCGACCCGGACGATCGACGCGAGGGGAAACCTGACCGTGCCCCTCGTGGCAACGACTCTGCGCCACCCGTTCAAGACGACCACGACGTGGTCGCCCTGAACCGTGCACTCCCCCCAGATCCTCGGCGCCCCGCCGGGGCCGGACGGGGACACGCTCACGTCCAGGCGGCCCGCAACTTCGCCCAACTGTCGCTCAGGGCCTCGGGAAGGACCCGGACCCCGGCAACCGAGGTCATGAAGTTCGTGTCGCCAATCCATCGCGGAACGATGTGCACGTGCAGGTGAGCGGGAATTCCGGCCCCCGCGGCACGCCCGAGGTTCACGCCGAGGTTCATGCCCTCGGGACGATAGGCCGCCTTCACGGCCGCCACGGCCTCGTAGACGCTGCCGGACAGCTCGGCGGCTTCCTCCCGCCCGAGCTCGCACAGCTCGCTCACGTGCCGGATCGGGAGCACCATCACATGGCCCGGGGAGTATGGGAAAGCATTGAGCAGCACAACGGTGGATGTGCCCGTCCACAGCACGTGACGTACCTCGTCGGACTCGCCCGACCGGACGATCTCGCAGAAAACGCACGCCGCCCGTGGCCCGCCTGTGGCAGTCGGGCCGACGCTCGAGCCCGCCTGGTCACCTTCAGCCCCGAACGAGCTGACGTAGCTGGACCGCCAGCCCGCCCAGAGGTGATCCAGGCTCACGGGGCTCCCGTGGAGCTGCCGAGGCCACGACTGAGCGGTGGCGCCGCCTCCACACGCAGCTGTTCCACGAACAAGTCGACTCCGACACCGCGCTCAGGCTCGTCCGAGCCCCGCGCGTTGACCCCGACGGTCCCGCCGGCAACGTCGGAGTCGCCCACGACCAGGACGTATGGCACTTTCTCGAGTTTCGCGCGGCGGATCCGCGCCCCGAGAGGCTCGCCGGCGTCATCCGCCTCGGCCCGCACTCCGGCCGCGGCCAGCAGTCCACGAACCTGTTGCGCGTAGGGCGCGTGGTCGTCGCGCACGGGGAGGACCCGGACCTGCACTGGCGAAAGCCAAGTCGGGAACGCGCCGGCGTAGTGCTCGACCAGCAGCGCGAAGAAACGTTCGACTGACCCGAACAACGCTCGGTGGATCATGATCGGCCGGTGCCTGGTGTTGTCCTGACCGACGTAGTCCATGTCGAAACGCTGTGGGAGTTGAGTGTCCACCTGGATCGTCGACATCTGCCAGGTCCTCCCGATCGCATCGCGCGCCTGGACCGAGACCTTCGGACCGTAGAAAGCGCCCCCGCCCGGGTCGAGAACGAGCTCGAGATCCATCGTCAGCGCAGCCTGCCGGAGAGCCTCGGTGGCCTCCTCCCATTCCTCGACGGTGCCGACCGCCTTCTCTTCCGGCATGGTCGACAGCTCGAGGTAGAAGTCCTCGAGGCCGAAGTCCCGAAGTAGATCGAGCACGAAGCCGAGCAACGACTGCAGCTCGCCGGCCATCTGTTCGCGCGAGCAGAAGATGTGAGCGTCGTCCTGGGTCATGCCGCGCACGCGCGTCAGACCGTGCACCACGCCGGACTTCTCGTACCGGTAGACGGCGCCGAACTCGAACATCCGGATGGGGAGCTCACGGTACGAGCGCTGCCTGGACTTGAAGATCAGGATGTGGAAGGGACAATTCATCGGTTTGAGGTAGTACCGATGACCTTCGTCGAGCTCCATCGGCGGGAACATGCTCTCTGCGAACCATTGCAGGTGACCCGAGGTCTCGAACAGGTCCGAGCGGGTGATGTGCGGCGTGTTGACGAAGGAATAGCCGGCCTCTGTGTGGCGCGCCCGCGAGTAGTCCTCCATCACCTTGCGGACCAGCCCTCCTTTCGGGTGAAAGACGGCCAGTCCCGAACCGAGCTCGGCGGGGAATGAGAACAGGTCGAGCTCGGCGCCGAGCCGACGGTGATCACGGCGCTCGGCCTCCTCCAGACGATGGAGATACGCCTTGACGGCCTTGTCCGACTCCCATGCCGTGCCGTACACCCTTTGGAGCTGGGGCCTGTGCTCGTCGCCACGCCAATAGGCACCCGCCACCCGAGTCAGCTTGAAATACCCCAGGCGATCCGTCGAGGGCACGTGCGGACCGCGGCACAGGTCCACGAAATCCGGACCGTTGCGATAGGCACTGACCGCACCGGGACTCCCGCCTGCTTCGGCCACGAGCTCGGCATCGAGGCCGACAGCGGCCTCGGCGACTCTTTCGATGATCTCGCGCTTGTAAGGCTGGTCGGCGAAGATCTCGAGGCCTTCGGCAATCGTGTGCTCCTCACGAACGAACGGCTGGGATTCGGTGACTATCGCCCGCATCTCCGACTCGATCCGGGCCAGGTCCTCTTCGGAGAAGCGGGCGCCCCGGGGGAGCTCGAAGTCGTAGTAGAACCCGTCTGCGATGGCCGGGCCGATCGCGTAGCGCGCACCCGGCCACAGCCTGAGCACCGCTTGTGCCATGACGTGCGCCGTCGAGTGCCGAAGCACGTTGCGGCCCTCATCGGTGTCGGCGGTCACAAGGCGCACCTTGGCGCCGTCGAGAAGTGGCTGGGAGAGATCCACCAACACACCATCGAGCTCCGCTGCGACCGCAGCGGCGGCGAGCCGGCGCCCGATGCCCGCGGCAAGTTCCGCGATCGTCGTGCCGACGGGGACACTGCGTGCGGACCCGTCGGGCAACAAGACCGTGACCTCGCTCGGCATCTGAACCACTCCTCGTGCTGGCGACGCTCGGTCGCACCCGGAAAAGCTCAGCCTACCGGGCCGCCGGGACTGCCTCGTGGGCATTCCTCACAGTCGTACCCCGAGCAGCAAGGCGGCCTCTCCGATGCCACGCCCTGCCCCCGCCTCCCCGTCGATGGCTGCGATCGCGCCGGGAGTGTCCAAGTCGTCGTCGAGCCTGGCCCGCACGGCCTCCAGGCCGGCGTCGCCTCGGCCTGCCACCCGCCAACGCTCGAGGCGGTCCTCCGCGTCCTCCAGCATCGAGCCGGTCCAATCCCATGCATGCCGGTAGCCCTGGGAGAGCAGTGCCAAGCGGATTGCAGACGGGTCGTGGCCCTGTTCGAGCAGGTCATGGACGAAGACGAGATTGCCGAGCGACTTCGACATCTTCTCGCCGTCCAGGCCCACCATCCCCACGTGCATCCAGTGCCGAACGAAGACCGATCCCGTCGCGGCCTCGGACTGGGCCGACTCGCACTCATGGTGCGGGAAGATCAGGTCGGTCCCTCCGCCGTGCAGGTCGACAGTGGTGCCGAGCTCGCGCATGGCGAGGGCCGAGCACTCGATGTGCCATCCCGGACGGCCGGGGCCCCAGAGCGACTCCCAAGCAGGCTCCCCTGGGACCGAAGGCTGCCACAGCACGAAGTCCAGCGCGTCGTGCTTGAAAGGGTCCTCCGGCCGGCCTCCGCGCAGGGCGGCCAGAGCGACCATCTCATCGCGCTCGAGATGGCTCACCTGGCCGAACCGGGGGAACGACGACACGTCGAAGTACACCGCTCCCCCCGCTCGATAGGCGTGGCCGTTGTCGAGGACCATGCCGATGAAGCCGAGAATGTCCGGGATGGCCGATGTCGCCCGCGGCTCGGAATAGGCCCGCAGCAGCCCGAGCGCGGCCATGTCGGCATCGAAGCGCGCGATCTCACCTGCTGCGAGGTCCAGATAGTGCACACCGATCTCCCGGGCCTTGCGCAGGATGTCGTCGTCGACATCGGTGATGTTGCGCACGCACAGGGTCCGGTGACCGAGGTCGCGCAGGCGTCTCTGCAGCACGTCGTAGAACAGGTACACCGCCGCGTGGCCCAGGTGCGCCGAGTCGTACGGCGTGATGCCGCAGGTGTACATCGTGACGACCTCGCCAGGTGTGAACGGGACAACCTCGCGACGCGCAGTGTCGTAAAGACGTATCACCGACAACGAGTCAACGAGTTGACAAGCCCTGAAGGCTTTCGGTGCGCAGGCCCGTCAGCCGGATGCTGGCATGCGAGCGCGAGCGGATGTTGACCCCGATGAGCACGGCCGTGAACGCCTCGATCGCCGCCGCTGCCGACAGCGTGCCCGCGTCGATCCCACGACACCCCGGTATGCGGTCCACCAGCTCGATCGTGGCCTTGGTGGCAGCTGCGTGATCCGAGCACACCAGCACGTCGGCGTCGAGTGGCTGCTCCAGGTTCGCGAGCCCTCGGGCCGGGAGATGATGGAACGCACCCGAGACCAGGGCCCGCGGGGCGGCGCCTTGGACCGCGACGCACAACGAGCCGCGCGCCGGCACGACGGCCTCCATGTCGTCACCCACCTTGAACAGTGCGTTCGCCATCGAGATGACGACCTTCCCACCGAGGTGGTGGGCCAGGCCGGCAACTGTCTGGGGCGCGCCATCCCAGGGCGTCGCGACCACTACCAGGTCCGCGCCGCAGGCGACCTCGTTCGAGGCGCCGTGCAGGTCGGGGACCCGCGCCCCCCACTTCTCCCGCAGCTGGGCCGCGATCTCCTCTCCACGCTCGGCCGAGCGCGAGCCGATCGACACCGACATGCCGATCGACGCCAGCCTGACAGCAAGAGCCTTGCCCGCCGGACCCGTGCCTCCGAGAATTCCTATGTCCATGCCCCTAGCCTCTCACACCCGCAGCTGGCGGCCCCTGGCCTTCGCCCTCGGTCGCGTCATAGCGCGAGAACCTCGGCATGAGCCAAGCCAGGAGGCCAACGCCCACCACACAGCCGAGTCCTCCGGACACGACAGAGATCTGTGGCGTCGATATCGCTGCCACCGCTCCTGCCTCGAAGTCCCCAAGGCGCGGTCCACCGGTCACGACTGCGGTGTGGACCGACGAGAGCCTGCCACGAAGCGAGTCGGGTGCCTCGAGCTGGAGGATGGTGCCCCGGAAGACCGCCGAGACGAGGTCGGCCGCGCCGGCGAGCGCGAGGAGCACCAGGGCCACCACCAACCAGTGCACCAGGCCGAAGGCGGCGATCGCGGCTCCCCAGATCCCAACAGCGACGAGGACAGCCCGGCCCTGCCTGCGGACCGTGACCACCCAACCGGTGAACAACGCACCGATCAGAGCCCCTGCTCCAGGCGCCGCGTAGAGCAGGCCGACCGTGCTGGCACCCCCGTGGAAACGAACCAGGGCGAGAGCAGGAAACAGCGCCCGAGGCATTCCCAGCACCATCGCGTTCAGGTCCACCACGAAGGTCCCTTCCAGCACAGGTCGACCCTTCAGGTACCTCAGCCCCTCGCCGATCGAACGCAGTCCAAACCGCGTGCCGCCCCCGGGGGGGCGCAGCGGGGGGAGGCTCAGCACCGCCAGCAACGAGACAGCGAAGGTGGCCGCGTCGATCCAGTAGACCGAGGCGATGCCGACCTGTCCGAGAAGCAGGCCCGCGACGGCGGGTCCTGCCACCTGGCCCACCTGGAAAAGGAGCTGCCAAAGTGCGTTGGCACTCGCGAACATCGGACGGCCCACCAAGGTGGCGACCACCGCGGTCCGCGTCGGGCTGTCGATGCTGACGATCCCGGACCCGAGCGCGGTCAGCGCGTACAGCGGCCAGAGCGCCGCGTGCCCACCAGTCGAGTTCGAGCGCGAGGCCGACGCTGCAAGCCGCGAGCAACAGCTGCGTGACCACAAGCAGTCGCCGCCGGTCGACCGCGTCCGCGATCGAGCCTCCGAACAGCGAGCCGGCGAGCACTGGAACGATCTGCACGAGGCCCACAAGGCCCACGTCCAGCGACGAGTGGGTCAGCAGGAACACCTGGTAAGGAACCGCCACCACCGTCAGCTGTGACCCGAGCGTCGTGACCAGGTAGCCCGCCCAGATGCGCCGGAAGGCCTGCGAGTAGCGCAGCGGCTCGAGGTCGACAAGAAGCCTTCCCCGCGCCATGTCCCAGAAGCTACCGATAGGCACGCCATCCGCGGAGTGACCGCGACACTGGCGCGACCTTGTGCGTCCTAACCTGGCGACGAGCAAGCAGAGAGCGCAGAGCTGATGGGCCGGTCACTTCGAGTTGGGAGCGTCAAGGGCGTCCCGATACGCATCCACTGGACCTTCCCGCTGCTCGTTGTCCTCGTGATCGTGCCGACCGGCGGCAGGACGACAGCGCGTTCGCTCGCCGAAGGGTTCATCTGGATGGCGGCCCTCTTCGTCTGCATAGTGGTCCACGAGCTGTCCCACAGCTTCGTGGCCCGCCGGCGGGGCTTCATGGTGCGCGACATCGTGCTCTTGCCCATCGGCGGAGTCTCTGAGATCTCGGGTCTGCCTGGTGCGCCGGCCGACGAGCTCGCCATCGCGCTCGCCGGCCCCCTGGCCAGTGTGGTGCTCGCTCTGATCATCGCCCTGGCCGGCTTCGCGTCCGGAGCGGCGATCTGGCCGCCGACCCTCTTCGCGGGCGCAATCGTAAGCCGCCTCATGTGGGCCAATCTCCTGCTCGCCGGCTTCAACCTCCTTCCGGCGATCCCGATGGACGGTGGTCGGGTGTTGAGGGCGTTGCTTGCCCGCAGGCGGGGCGATCTCCGCGCGACCGTCCTCGCAGTGCAGATCGGGCGCTTCATCGGGCTCGCGATGCTGCTGTTGGGTTTCCGCTACGACCTCTGGCTGTCGGTCATAGGGCTCTTCGTCTTCGTGGGAGCCGGCGGCGAAAGCCGGGCCGCCGTGGTCCGCACGGCAGTCTGGGGGCTGAAAGTGTCCGACGTGATGGTTCACGATCCCACGACTGTCGAGGTGAGCTTCCCGCTCTCGGTCGTCGCTCCGTTCCTGCAAGCCTCACCGGGCCGCGTGCTGCCTGTGGTCGACCGTGCCCGGTACGTCGGCCTGATAGCAGCCGACCGGCTCCCGGGCGCTCCCGGCGCCGTCATGGTGGCCGACGCCACCGATCGCGACGCGCCTGCACTCGCTCCCGGCGACCCTTTGTACCCGGTCGCCTTGGAGTGTCTTGCCGCCCGGCGGCGTCGCGCGGCGGTCGTGCTCGAGGACGGCCGCGTCGTGGGTGTTCTCTATGCGCCGCACCTCCAGGCGGCGCTGCGTCGGGCGACTGCCAGTCTCGGTGCCGCTGTCGTCCGGCGCTGAACCACCTCCCGGGCGCGCCAGGTGCAGCGGCGCCGACCTGGGGCCTGCCTTCCGCATGAGAGCCTCGGGCGGGGTGCCACGGATCGCTGAGAAGCGACTTCACGGTTCTCGCGCGGGACCGGTGACTGGCGCCGGGCTCAAGGTGCCGCGGCAGCGCGCCGATGACTCGGTCAGTGTTCGAGCATCAGCGGGGCTATCTGCGGCGCGAGCGGGGCCATGCCAAGCCCGAGGGCTTCATCGCGGCACCGCCGCTTGTGGGTCACTACGAGTTCGCGGCGATGTTCGCGGCGTTCGCAGACCTCGTCACCCTTCACGACCTCGACGGGACGATCCGGCTCGCGTCCGACTCGTCGCGTGCGATCCTGGGCCTGGCTCCAAACGAGATCATCGGTCGGACGCCGGCAGAGGTGTTCGTCTGCCCAGAGGACGCACCGCTGTTCGCCGCGGCGATCGACCGTCTTCGCAACGGTGAGGACGTCGTGGAGCTCATCTTCCGCGTCCAGGCGCAGACTTCTCGGACCCGGTGGCTCGAGACGAGGATCGGGGCCGTTCGCGGCCTCAAGGGTTCGTCGACAGCCTTCGTCGCCGTTTCCCGGCTCGTGACCGACCGCCTCGAGGCCGAGCGGCGTCAGCAAGAAGACCTGGAGCGTTATCGCCAGCTCGCCTACGCGGTACCGGGAATGACCGCCTGGGTCGTCGACCGCGAACTGCGATGCCGCTTCGCAGCTGGAGCCGGGTTCCCCTCGGTCGCCGGCGGACCGGACGCCTGTGTCGGCCACCGCCTCGCGCAGCTCCTGAGCCCTGACCGCTTCGAAGCTGCCCGGCGCCACCTCGAAGAGTGCTTCGCCGGCCTTACGGCGACCGAAGAGAGCTCGAGACCCGGTCGCCATCAGTTCTGGACTCGTTACTTGCCTATCACCTCGAACTCCGGGACGACCGAAGAAGTCCTCGTCGTGAACCTGGAGGTCACGACTCGCGAGCAGACCCACGAAGCGCTGCGCCGGAGCGAAGCCAGCTTCTCGAGCGCTTTCGACAACTCGCCCATCGGAATGGCCATCACCTCGCCCGACGGCTCGGTGCTGCGTGCAAACGACGCGTTCTGCGCGTTGACGAAACGGTCTCGTGAGGAGTTGCACCGGGGGTCGTGGTCCGAGCTCATCCACCCCGACGATCGCGAGTCCGACCGCGAGCTGACCGCCCGGATGCTTGCGGGCGAAAGACGGACAGCGATGGTCGAGACACGCTACCTGCGACCCGACCACTCCGTGGTTCACACCGTGATGAGCATCACCCTCGTCCGAGATGACGTCGGAAGGCCGCTTCATCTCGTGACTCAAGTGCTCGACGTGACCGACCGGCACCGCCTCGAGGCCTATCTCGAGGAGCTCGTGTTGCGCGACCCGCTGACGGGCGCTCACAACCGCAGAGCTCTCGATGTCGAGCTGGCCCAACGACTCGCCGTCGAATCGGCCCAAGGGCCGATGGGCGCTCTCGCGCTGTTCGACATCGACCACTTCAAGGACCTCAACGACACCTTCGGCCACGACGTCGGCGACGACGTCCTCAGGCACATCGTCACCCAATGGCGTGAGCGCCTGCGCCACAGCGATCTCCTCGTGAGAATCGGCGGTGACGAGTTCGTCGTGCTACTCGGCGATGCCGACCCGGAGGGCGTCGAAGCGGTCGCTCATGACCTGCTGGCGCTCGCTGACGCAGCGATACTCACTGTCACCGGAGTGGAGTCGTCGGTCAGCGCGGGAATGGCGCTGTTCCGGCCCGGGGAGAACCCCGCGCAGCTGTTGCGCCGCGCGGATGACGCTCTCTATCTCGCCAAGCGTGCAGGCCGTGGGCGCCTCGTCGTCGACAGGACAGACGCGGGGCTCTGAGCGGCTGTAGGCGTTTTCGCCCCGCCGGGCGATCGAAGAGACGACCGTCAAGTCGCTTCGCAACTCGCCATGAACCCCGCAGCGGGCAGAGTGGTCACCCGGCCCGGCGCCCGCCGTGGACCTCGCGTGGTTCAGCCCGGAACCGGTCGCGCTTGGACTGGGCGGTGCGCTTGCCGCGCTCGGCCTGGTCGAGCAGAACCTTGCGCAGCCGGACGCTGGCCGGGGTGGCCTCGACGCACTCGTCCTCGCTGATGAACTCGAGCGCCTGCTCGAGCGACAGGAGCCTGGGAGGGATGAGACGGACCAGCTCCTCGGAGGTGGAGGAACGCACATTTGTGACCTTGCGTTCCTTGGTCGCGTTCACGTCCATGTCCTCCGAGCGGGCGTTCTCGCCGATGATCATCCCTTCGTAGACCTCGACACCAGGCCCGACGAACAGCGCGCCGCGATCTTGAAGGTTCATCAGCGCGTAGGTGGTCGTCAAACCACCCCTGTCGGCTATCAGCGAGCCCGACGCGCGCGTCCGCAACTCGCCGTGCCACGGCTCGAAGCGGTCGAAGATGTGGTGCAGCACTCCAGTCCCGCGGGTCTCGGTCAAGAACTCCGTGCGGAAGCCGATCAGACCGCGGGAAGGCACCGAGTAGTCCACCCTCGCCCAGCCGGTGCCGTGATTGACCATCTGGACCAGACGCCCCTTGCGCAGCGAGAGCAGCTGGGTGACAACACCGAGGAACTCCTCGGGCACGTCGATCGACACCGCTTCCACCGGCTCGTGCACTTTGCCGCCGATGATCCGGGTGATTACCTGCGGCTTGCCCACGGTGAGCTCGAAGCCCTCGCGACGCAGCATCTCGACCAGAACGGCGAGCTGCAGCTCACCACGGCCTTGCACCTCCCAGATCTCGGGTCGCTCCGTGGCCAGCAGACGAATCGAGACGTTGCCGACGAGCTCGGCGTCGAGGCGGTTCTTGAGCAGCCGGGCGGTGACCTTGGTCCCTTCGGTCCCCGACAGCGGCGAGGTGTTGATGCCGATCGTCATCCCAAGACTCGGCTCGTCGACGATCAGAACCGGGAGCGGCCGCGGGTCCTCGGCGTCCGAGAGCGTCTCGCCGATCGTCACTTCGGACAACCCTGCCACGGCGATGATCTCGCCAGGACCGGCGTCCTCGGCGGCCACTCGGTCCAGCCCCTCGGACACGTACAGCTCGGCAACCTTGAACCGCTCCACGTTCCCGTCGGCCCGGCACCACGCGGCCTGTTGGCCACGCCGGATCGTGCCGTGCAGCACGCGGCAGATCGCCAGACGACCGACATAGGCCGACGCGTCGAGGTTCGTCACCAGCGCCTGCAGCGGATGGTCAGCCTCAAAGGTCGGGGCCGGGATGTAGTCGTAGATGACCTTGAACAGGGGCTCGAGGTCCGTTCCCACGACCGCCGGATCGAGCGAGGCACGTCCCGCTCTGGCATTGCAGTACACGATGGGGAACTCGATCTGCTCCTCGTCCGCGTCGAGATCCAAGAACAGCTCGTAGACCTCGTCCACCACCTCCTTGGGACGCGCGTCGGGGCGGTCGATCTTGTTGACCACGAGCACGACAGGCAGGCGCCGCTCGAGCGCCTTGCGCAACACGAAGCGGGTCTGAGGCAACGGGCCCTCGCTCGCGTCCACGAGCAGGAGGACGCCGTCGACCATCGCGAGCGCCCTCTCGACCTCTCCGCCGAAGTCAGCGTGCCCCGGGGTGTCCACGATGTTGAACTTCACACCACCGTGACGCACAGAGGTGTTCTTCGCCAGGATCGTTATCCCCTTCTCGCGCTCGAGATCCATCGAGTCCATGACGCGCTCGTTGACCTCTTGATTGGCGCGGAACACTCCCGACTGCCACAACATCGCGTCGACGAGCGTCGTCTTACCGTGGTCGACGTGAGCCACGATTGCGAGGTTGCGGAAATTAGCGCGCGAGACCATATGGACAGGACCCCGAAGAGAGCCGCGGCAGACGCCGCGAGGTATCAGTCTACCGGTTCGCGCACACCACAGCTCCCAAGCCGCCGGTCGCCTGTGCCGTCCTGAGCTGGACCGCCGTAGGCAAAGCTCGCCTCGGTGCTGTCAGTACAACAGCTCCGCCAGTCGGTACAGGTCCTCCGGCACCAACCGGGGTTCCGCGACCACTTCGGACAACGGGACGCTCTCGACGTTGTCGCCGCGCTTGATGGGGATCTCGCCGAAGCGCCTCTCGCTGATCAACTTGTAGGCCGCAACGCCGACCCGAGTCGCCCAGATCCGGTCATAGGCGGTGGGCGTACCTCCCCTCTGGGTGTGGCCGAGGACCGTGACCCTGGTCTCGAAGCCGGTCACGTCCTCCACCTGGCGACCGAGGCGCTCCCCGATCCCCCGCTTGCTCAGCTGGACATGCCCGAAGGCGTCGACGGGCGCGTCGCTGTCGGAAGCAGTGGGCAGGCCGCCGACCTCGGCCCCCTCTGAGACGGCGATGATGCTGAAGGTCTTGCCCTGCTCGCGGCGGGCGTTGAGATGCTCGACGACCTTCTCCAGCCCGACGGCGAATTCCGGGATGATGATCATGTCGGCGCCTCCGGCCAGGCCCCCCATGAGGGTCACCCACCCGGCCTCGCGTCCCATCGCCTCGACCACCATCACTCGGTGGTGCGAGGCAGCGGTGGTGTGCAGCCGGTCCACTGCCTCGGTGACGATGGCGACCGCAGTGTCGAAGCCGATGCAGTACTCAGTGACAAGCAGGTCGTTGTCCACGGTCTTGGGGACGCCCACCACGGGCACCCCCCGCTCCGCCAATGCGGCGCCCACCGACAGCGTGTCATCCCCGCCGATGGTCACCAGCGCGTCTATACCGAGGCGCCCGATGTTTGCGATGACGGCATCCATCGCCCTGGCGTCCGCGAGGGGGTTGACTCGCGAGGTACCCAGGATCGTGCCGCCCCGCGCGAGGATCCCCGACACGTCCGCAAGGCGCAGCGGGCTCACGTCGCCGTCGTCAACGAGGCCGGCCCACCCGTTCTGCACGCCGAGAACGTCGACCCCGTCCGCGAACGCACTGCGCGCGACACCTCGGATCGCCGCGTTCAGCCCGGGCGCGTCTCCTCCACCAGTCAGGATCCCAATCTGCACGAGTTCCTCCGCTCTTCTGCTCCGAATTCCGGGGCCACTATAACCCCGCGAAGGGTCGCTCGATTGGCCGGTCTCCACCGCCCAACAGCGCCCTGTGCCTCCCGGCTGGTCGGGAAGCATCCCCGAAAAGCATCAAGGAAGCTCCCGACACAACGCCCCAGCCGTGCCGCATCCGACGGCCTGAAAAGCTCAACGCTCCCGGCGCCAAGTCCCGAGCAACACCGCCGCGTAGCGCAGGCCGTAAAGGATGTTCGTACCCTTCTTCGACTCGCCCGACGCCCGCTCGTGCCACACGGCCGGGCGCTCGGTCACCCTCCACCCCCGCTTGAGCGAGGTGACGAGCAACTCTGCCGTCTGGTACTGGTCCTGTTCCAGCCGGCCTTTCACGTCCGCCAGCATCGTCGCCCGCAGGGCCCGAAAGCCGTTCGAGGTATCGGACAAGTGAGAGCCGGTCAGCAGGTTCATGAGCGTGGCGAAGAACACCACGCCCAACTGACGGTACCGGTCTGTCGTCTTGTCCACGCCCAAGCGCCGGGAGGCAACGACGAAGTCGGCCTCGTCGTCCACGAGCGGCTGCAGCAGCTGCGGCATCTCAACGGGGTCGTTCTGGCCGTCGGCATCAAGGGTGACCACGTACTGGGCCCCCAAAGCCACGCAAAGGTCATAGCCGACACGCAGCGCCACCCCGTGGCCCAGGTTCACCGGGAACACAAAGGTGACCGCCCCCTCTTGCATGGCGACACGGGCTGTCTCGTCCTCACCGCCGTCGACGATCACGAGCGGTGTGACCTCCAGCCCGCACGCCACCTTCGGCACGCGCCGCAGCACGTCTGCGATATTGGCCTCCTCCTCGTAGGCGCAAATCAGGCCCACCACGGCGGTCAGCTCGAGATCGCCGTACTGCGCGTCGAATCTCTGGCGTCCGATGTCGATGACGAGCCGCTGCAGCGCCCGCAGGCGAGTCTGCTGATGGTCCGAGATGTTTGCCATACCTGGAGCTCCTGAAGTTCAGCCGGTGTGCGGACTGGCGAAGACCCGGCGCGAAATGGGCAGCACGTGCGCGAGCAATTGCAGGGCTTGTCCTTGCATTCCGAACCCGTGCCTCTCCCACATGCTGTCGACCGACGGTCTCTTTGAGGTTCTCATATGACCTTCGGGTGACAGGTTGTGCCCGTGGCCTAGTGCCGTAGTTTCTGCCAGACGACCTTATCTCCCGCGGTCGTGCCGTGGAGGCCGTGTGTGAGATGAGCTCCCGGTGTGCCAGCTCGCAACCCGGGGCCTCGTGTGCCAGACTCGCGATCCTGATGGAGGCCGGTTCAGACGCTGCCGGGTGCACCTCGGTGACCGCAATAGCCGTTGGTCGTGGAGCGGCCTGCTCACCGTGCCCCACGCCGGGTTCACGCCGAGCTCGTGGGTCCCCGGCACCCGCGAAGAGTGTCGCGGGTCACCGTCGACGCTTTGCTCGCCTGCTTCCTGGCGAGCCACCGTGATCCGCCCGGTCTCGGCGAGCCGGCAGGTGGCGATGGACCGGTGGGCAAGGTGGCTGACGGTCGCGGCACTGATCGTCTTCCCGTTCATCTACGGCCTGGTCGCGCTCCACCGAGGTGAGGACGCGGACTGGGACCTGATGAACTACCACTTCTTCGATCCGTTCTGGGTCCTCGTCAACCACCAACGCGACATCATGCCGGCGCAGCTGCAGACCTATTACAACCCCCTGATCGACATCCCCTTCTACTACGCGGCACGCCACCTCTCCGGCCGCACGGTCGCCTACGGCATTGCCGTCGTCCAGGGCCTTTCCTTCCCGATCCTGTACCTGATCGCCCGGGTGTTCACCCGGCGCCGGCTGCTGGCCCTCGCCGGGGCGGGCCTGGGCATCTTCGCTGCGGGGGCATTCTCGGAGATCGGAAGCGTCATGGGTGACACCCTCATCGCGCCGTTCATCCTCGGTGGGATCCTGCTCGGCCTCTACGCGTGCCGGACACCCGCTCATGGCGCGCGTAGGCGCGTGCTCACGTTGGCAGCGGCGGCCGGTGCCGTCTCCGGGTTCGGCTCCGGTCTCAAGCTCTCCGCGTTCCCCTTCACCGTGGCCACCGTCATCGCGTTCTTCGTGATCAGCCTCCCCTGGGCCCGGCGCCTCGCGTTGGCGTTCACATGTGGCTGTGGCGCGGTCGTAGGCCTCCTGCTCTCATACGGATGGTGGGGATACGAGCTCGCGTCGCGGTGGGGAAGCCCACTGCTCCCCTACCTGAACCAGCTCTTCGCCTCGCCTTACGCACCGCTCGCGTCGAACACGGACGCCAGAAGGTTGCCGCACGGCGTCCTACAGGCTCTCTTCTACCCGTTCCTCTGGACGCTGCAACCTCTGCGCACCAGCCCGCAGGCGTTCCGGGAGCTCACAATGCCCGCTCTGGAGCTGGTCCTGCTGCTGCTGGCCGTCAAGGGCGTCGCCCTGGCATCGCGCCGACGCGCGTGGCGCCCGATCTTCGGCTCCGATGCCGAGCGCTTCATCGTGCTGCTCACAATCGTCACCTACTTGATCTGGGTGGACGTCTTCGCCATCTACCGCTATCTGGTCCCCCTCGAGATGCTCTCCTTCGTGCTCGTGGGCGTCTGCGTCCGGCGCCTGCTCGCCCCGGCGAGGCCGTGGCCGATCGCGGCCGGGCTGCTGGTGGCGATAATCGTGGCGTCGCTGGTCACCGAGCAGACCGACAACATCGGTCGCACCGCGTGGGCAGAGCGAGACATCACTGTCCTGATACCGGCCTCCATCGCGTCACCGGCGGCATTCCTGATGATCGGCACCCAACCGGACGCCTACGCGGTCCCGTACTTCCCCACCAACGACTTCTTCGCCCGGATCCAAGGCAACATCTCGCCCACCCCGACGGTCGAAGCCCGGATCAAGAAGGACCTGCGCGGCTACAGCCACGTCTACGTGTACTTCGCGAGATCACTCGTGAACAGCGCCAACCTGCTGGCCGGCGAGAGACGCCTCCTGGAGACCTACGGCTTCCAGGCAAGCACCAGCCCCTGTGTCCCCATCCCGTCCCGGATCGGCCCGGTCGGTCAGTCGCTGCGCGTGTGCCCGCTCGAGAGGGCCTGAAGGAGAGCGGAAGTCCGTTCCGCGTTCCGCCCCGGGAACCTCAACGAGACCGTTTGCCCCCACCTAGGGTTCGCGGCCGGGCGAGCCGGGCTTCGAGCTCGGTGATGCGGCGTTCCCTCGCGTGGATCAGCTCCTCCTGCTGGCCCACAAAAGTCTCGAGCTGTGCCACGTGGGCGCTACGGGCCTTCAGCTCCGCCTCGAGATGCCGAACGTAGCCCTCGACACGGTTGAGATTCTCCGAGACGAAGTTGTCGAGCACGCTCGCCGGCGCGAGCAACGGCACGAGACTTGGCTCCTCAGCGCGCGCGTAGAAGCGGTTGATCCCGTCGAACGAAGCGAAGAGATATCCAGCTGCCAACAGCTGAGGCTCCCAGCCCGAGTGCGTCTGTTGGTAGGACCACGGATTGGTCGCCTCCACGACGATCACCCTCGGACGCCAGCGGGACCAGTCGTTGCCCGCCAGCACGTCGCTCTCGCCGCCCTCCACGTCGACCTTGAGGAACGAGATCTCTCCGGAGCAGTGCTCGTCGAGCACGTCCGCGAGCGTCCGGAGCGCGACCACCTGCTCCCGCACCGGGCGACCAGCTCGGACGTAGCCCTCGCCCACCTCCGCGTCTGTGCTCGACAGGCCGCGTTCGTCACCGACGACATAGAGGGTCGACTTGCCGCGGGTGCTCCCTAGAGCTGCCTCGATCACGATGTCGCGGGGCCGAGCCCTGCGCAGCTCCGCTGCCTCTTCCGCGAGCGGCTCGACATCGATCCCGCTCCAACCCGCTTCGTAGAAGTGCCTCGTCACCGAGCCCAGATACGGAGAGGAGGCTCCGACGTCGACGTAAGTGCCGTTGTCGCCACCGGTGCAAAGGGCGCGGTGCAGCACGACGTCCTCCGCGTTGGCTGCGTGCGACACCATCCGCTCGGGAGCGGAGCCTCCCGCGCGGATCTTCGTTCGTGAGTCCTCAAAGCGGTCAGCGGCCACGCCGGCCGATCACCTTTCCAGCCCAGCGGCGTCCGAGGCGCTCCAAGGCCGGTTGCCTGCCCACCTGACGCACGATGGCGTCTGCGACGCGGTAAGAGGTTCGCGCGCGCATCGCGCTCATCTCCTTCTCCGCCCACCGCACCGCCTTGGTGTGCTCGTCCACCTGACGCTCCATCTCGCGGGCATAGGCGATGCGGACTTCCAGGTCTCGCCTCAGGTACCCCATCTCCGTCTCGAGGGTCTCTACTCGCTCGACCCACTCCCGAAGACGTAGCTCCAGCTCGTGCACAAGGTCGTCCTCGGCACTTGCCTCGCGCGAGACATGCGACCGCTCCCGAGCCGAGTCTTCCGTCTCTCCGGCACGCTGGAAGTTGAGCCAGGCGCCGTCTTCGGAACCTTCGTCAAGAGCCAGGTCAGGGCCCGTGCTCGGCCGTCTGGGATCCGGGAGCTTCCTCATATGCCTGCCCTTTGTTCAGGTCGCGATTCTTGGGCCATACGGCCGCCCACGACTTCCGCCAGGATAGAGCCCCAGGTGACCCTCGACGCCTCGGATCGGCGCAGTGCGTCGAGCGACTCGATCTCGGCTCGTTGCCGCTCCCAGGCTACGCGATCGATGAGCAGCGAAACGAGCCCCCGAGCGAACTCCCTGGCGTCATCGGCGACCAACAGGGCAGCCGTGCCGCGCAGGTCGATGCCCTCGGCGCCGACGCTTGTCGACACCGTCGGCACACCGTACTGCAGCGCCTCCACGGTCTTGATCTTCACGCCGGCCCCGTACCTGAGCGGCACGATGCAGGCACGCATACGACCGTAGAAGTCGGCCATGTTGCTCACCTGGCCTTCGAAGAAGATCCCACGACCACCGACATCCAGAGCCGCCTTGGGCGGCGCAGGGCCCGACACGTGTACGCGGATCCAGGGCGCCCGCGCCCGGACGATCGGCAGCACTTCGCGTGCGAACCATACAAGTCCGTCGACGTTCGGGGATTCCGGCCCAGCCAACCAGCCCGCCACCAGGAAGACGTCAGAGCGTTCGGCGAACCCTGCCGGCGTGAGCGCCAGTTCGCTGAGCCATGGCTCCACCACGAGCGGATCGCGCGCACCGAGCGCACGAAGCGCCGCTGCTTCGTCGGCGGACACGCAAACGATCGTGTCCACCGAGCGCGCCATCTCGGCCTCGACCGTGCGCGCTTCGTCAGCGGCGTTGCACAAAGCCTCGCGGGCAGCGCCTTCGGTGGCCAGCTCAGCCTGCGCCTCCAGGCGACGATGGAACAGAGCCTCCGCGTCGTAGCACAGGTGCGCCTGGGGTTGCAGGTCGCGCACCATCGACCCGTAGCGTTCAAAGTTGTGGGGACGCGAAATGATCACAACCTCGTAGCGCGCTCGAGCGCCGGCTCAGGTGCTCGGCCAGCGGCTCGGTCACGACCCCGACACCCAAGGCTCCGAGCACATCGGGGTCGTCGATGATTCCGATAGTCGGAAAGACTGAGACCCGATAGCCGGCCCCCGCTATCTCCCGCACGACGTCGAACATCCTCGAGTAGCCAGAACCGAGCCGAGAGTCCGGCATCCGGTCGTCGACCAACAGCACCCGTGGAGGGGACCCCATGGCCAGATGGATCGCCTCTTCGACCGAGTCCCCGTCGATCGGCTCGGCATGGGTCGGCCCCTCGAAAACATTCGACCATCGCTCGAGCAGCTTCCGGCGATGCGTGAGGCAGAGGTACTCCTTGTACCGTTGGGTTGAGCTTCTCGACTCGAAATGGCGTACGACTGAGCGCGGCTCGTAGAGAACGACGCTGCCGCGCTCCGCGATCTTGAGGCAGAAGTCGACATCTTCGTAGTACGCGGGAAAGTATCCCTCGTCGAGGCCCCCCAGCTCGTTCCACATGTCCCGGCGGACGAGAAAGTTCAGCGCGCTGCAATACTCGACTCGGCGGCGAAATCGCAGCGACACCGCGTCTCCGGGCAGGTCACGGCCCACGCCGTAGCTCGAGCCGTCCTTCCAGATGATCGAGCCGGCCTCCTGCAAGGTCCCGTCGGAGAGCAGAACTCGCCCACCCACAGCACCCACCCCCGGGGTTTCGGCTGCCTCCACGAGAGGTGCCAACCAGCCTGGCTCAGGCTCGGCATCGTCGTTCAACAAAACGAGATAGACACCGCGCGCCTGGCGCGCTCCCAGGTTGCAACCGCCGGCGAAGCCGCGGTTCACCCCGGAATGGACGATCTTGACGCCGCTCACTCCGAAAGCGAGGTCGTCCGACACGCTCGGGTCTACCCCGTTCTCGACCACGATGACCTCGAAGGGCACATCCTTGGTGTTCACCGCCAGCGCACGGAGGCACCCCAGCAGGTCCGGCGCAGCACCCGTTGCGACGATGATCACCGAGACAACCGGGTCCCGCGACGGATTGAACTGCACCACTCCAGCCGACGTCAACTGCACTGGCTCCTCCTTCACGGCGGGCACGCGACTCGCGTCCACTCGACATTTGTTGTAGCACAAGTCCCCTTGTCAACTGAACTTCTCCGCACTCGCCCGCACGGCCGCGCCGGCCGGCCCGGTGGCGTGACCTGGCCGATGTCACCGACGAACACCCAGCTCATGTGAGCGCTCATCCTGGAGGGTGGCCCGGGACATGTTCAGACAGCGTGGCGCGCGAATGGCTCGAGCCGGATCAGCCACACATGCAGAACGGCCGCTCCCTGGTGCATCACGGCCGTGCGGACAAGAACCGGCCGGTACGGCGCGAGACATTGAAAGTCCGTCTCGAACTGGGCGCCAGTGGTGCTCAGCAGCAGCACCTCTGCCGGGCGCCTGCTCGCGAGGATCGCTTCGTCCTGGGCAGTGATCACCCCTGGATTGCTCGGGAGCGAATTGAATCGTCCGTGGTAGATGCCGACAGGCTCGGTGAGCACCCCGCTCGGGTCGAACGGGAACCACATCAGCAGCTGTTCGCCGCGATAGCTGGCGTTGCCCACGAACGACGGGAGATCAGCGCTTATCCGGTACCAGTCGATCAGAACGCTCGCGCTGCCACCAAGAGCCGTCGCGTACGGGGCCGGCGGGTCGGCCGCGCGCGCCATGCCAACAAGGGGCGTGTGCGAAGGGCTCGGCGCGACGGTGAGCACTAGTAGGGACCCCGCGACAGCGACGACGGTCGTCACCACCGCAAGACCCCAGCCCATGCCCCGCAAAGCCCGCTCGGCACGAGGGCAGCTGCCAAGACGCAATGCCGTCATGGACACAACCGGCACGATGGCCAGAACCGCCCCGGTCGGAACCCACCCGAAGGCCGGCACGTGCGGGCACGCCTCGTACGCGAGGGGAACGGCAAGCACGGCCAGGGCGGGCAGCCAGCGTGCATGGCGGCGTGTCGACAGGGCCCGGCTGGCCTCGGCAAGAACGACAGCCAGAGCCAGGCAGCTCACGCCCCAGAGCGTCGATGAGAAGAAGTACATCTCGAGGGACTCGACGTGGTAGCCGAACTGCAGGTAGGCGAAGACAGCGAACTGGGCAGCGCCAACCAGGCCGACGAACAGCTGGGGCGTAGGGACGGCACGCAGCTTGCGAGCAAAGGTGACTGCGAACACGACGATGACCGAAGGAGGAACCAGGAGGTACGCCAGGTAGGGAGCCCACCGCCAGCTCGTGGAGTGAAAGAGCAGTACCTGCGACGGCTGGTCCAGGTAAGAAGCAGCGGTGAAGGTCGGCCGGATGAAGTCGAGCTGGCCGAATATCAGGGCCGAAACGGCCATGAGCACCATCGTGGCCAAGACGCCGACCCCTACCAGAACTGCGCCATCGCGAACGAGGTGCTGCCGGCCTCGCAGGAGGCGCACGGCCGCGTACACGGCGAGCGTGACGCCGCCGAGCACGATTCCAATACCGTGGGACCAGACCGCCAACGTCAGCAGCAGGCCGGCGAGCGCGACACAGACCGAGCGCCAACGGCCCCGACAAGGCATCGCGAGGCAGCCAACCGCCCCGGCTACGTAGGAGACGACCGCTGAGTCCGGGTAGTCGGTTCCCCAAGCGGTGATGAGGACGGGCGAGCTCAGCAGGGTAATGACGGCGAGGGCGCCGGCAGGAATGCCATACAGCCGCCGCAGCAGACAGTAGGCAGGCACAATTGTGACAAGAGCGAACAGGTAGCGGGTGGCGAAGAAGCCGGGCACGGCGCCGAACACGACATAGAAGAGACGCGCCACTAACAGGAACCCCACTTGCGCGCCTTCGCGCAGTCGTGCCGTCGGTTCCAAAGCGGCCGAATACCGGATGAACATCTCCCGCGGATCAACGATGTAGATCGTGTGCATACTCGGGTCAGGCAAGGGGACAGCCGCCATGCCCCGGATCCTCAACACGAAGTAGGCGACCAACGGTGAGAACGCGACCGCCCCGGCTTCGACGGCAATCCCCAAGCCATGGCGACGGTGACGATGCCTCGGCGCGTGACCGCCTGAGATCGGCTCATCGTGCGAGCGGTCTGTCACGAGCACCGGACGACCCTACCAAGCGGCACTCGTCGTGCCACATCGGTCTCGGGCAGCGCCTGACTACACTCGCAGCGTGCTCAACGGGAAGCAGATCACGGCGGTGCTTCCTGCCTACAACGCCGGGGAGACGCTGCGGCGGACCGTTGACGAGCTCGACCGTGCCGTCGTCGACGAGGTGCTGCTGGTCGATGACGCGAGCAGCGACGACACGATGGAGCAGGCAGAGCGCCTCGGCCTGATCTCGATCCGCCACGAGGAGAACCGCGGCTACGGCGCGAACCAGAAGAGCTGCTACAGGGCGGCCCTCGACCTCGGCGCCGACATCGTGGTCATGCTCCATCCGGACTACCAGTAC
Source organism: uncultured Acidimicrobiaceae bacterium (assembly GCA_963727645.1). Classification (GTDB taxonomy): domain Bacteria; phylum Actinomycetota; class Acidimicrobiia; order Acidimicrobiales; family Bog-793; genus Fen-455. Next base: position 19,793 of record CAVSHA010000012.1, on the reverse strand, counting down.
TCGCCGCTTTTGGTGCCCGCCCTAGCGGCGATGATCGCCTACGGGCAGTACGACTTCGTCCTCGGGTCGCGCATCCTGGCGCAGAACTCGATGGCCCGGGGGATGCCCGCCTACAAGTACGCGGCCAACAGGGTCCTCACGCTCTTGGAGAACCTGGTGCTGCGCCAGAAGCTGTCGGAGTACCACACGGGCCTGCGCGCCTACAGCAGAGGCCTGCTGGAGGCCCTGCCCTTCGAGCGGAACTCCGACGACTTCGTCTTCGACAACCAGATCATCGTCCAGGCCGTCGTGTTCGGGGCCAACATCGGCGAGCTGTCCTGCCCGACGCGCTATGCGGCGGACTCGTCCTCGATCAGCTTCAGCCAGAGCGTCCGTTACGGCCTGGGCGTGCTCAGGACCACCGCCCAGTACCGCTTGCACGTGACCGGGGTCAGGCGCTACGAGTTCCTCGACTTCGCGCCCCGCCCAGCGCGACTTAGCGTCGCTCGGTGAACCGCGCACGAAGAGCGTCGGTTCGTTCGTGGAGCTGTGTCACGACCATCACGGTGAAGCCGACGAAGAAGACCCCCTCCATGACGCTGCCCAGCCTGTTCGACAAGTAGGCCAAGCCGAGGATCGGATAGGCGGCCAACGCCGTCCTGCCGAGGTCCCGATAGACCCTGGCGTTGCGGGTCTTGTCGCCCCGCGTCCGGCGCCTCGCGTACAGGAGCGCGACTGTGATGCCGCCGAACTCGAGGATGCCGGCAATGATGTGCACGTACTGCTCGGTGGGAAGCTGGAGACGCAGCTCCCTGCTCCGGCAGACGGCGCTGACTCCGTCCGAGCACATTTCCGGGAATACTCCGCCGAGCACTCCAGCGGCGGCAAAGACCATCATCGCCAACCACTCGCGTCGCCCGCCTCGCACGCCGGCGCTGCCGGCCGCCAAGAACGCCGCCAACATGAGCGAACCGGAGAGAAGATCGGCGTGCTGCATGGCCGTCGCGAACGGCTGGCCGGTCACCTCGAGGTCGCTGAAGAGCTCGTTGGGCGAGGCCATGAGGCTCGGCTTGAGGGGGACGAGAACCCACCAGTTGTACGCGAGCAGCCCGGCGACCCCGAAGGCCCACGCCGCCGCCGGGCGAGCACGTGCGAGGCCCGACACCCCATCGGAGCGAGGCCTGCCCCGCGCGAGCCCGGTCAGACGGTCTCCACGAACGCCTCGGTGAACTGGCTCTCGTACAGCGCGGCGTAGAAGCCCTGCCGTGCGATGAGCTCGGCATGGCTGCCCTGTTCCACGATCCGGCCGGCGTCCATGACGACGATCGTGTCAGCATTACGGATGGTCGAGAGCCGGTGGGCGATGACGAAGCTCGTCCGGCCGTGCCGCAAGCGGGCCATCGCTTGCTGGATAAGGACTTCGGTGCGCGTGTCGACACTGCTCGTCGCCTCATCGAGGATGAGGACCGTCGGGTTCGCGACGAACGCCCGGGCGATCGTGATGAGCTGCTTCTGGCCGGCTGAGATGTTGGAGGCGTCCTCGTCGACAACGGTGTCGTAGCCGTCCGGTTGAGTCCGCACGAAGTGCTCGACGTGCGCCGCCTCGGCCGCGGCCATGATCTCCTCGTTCGTCGCACCTTCGCGTCCGTAGGCGATGTTGTCCCGGATCGTCCCGGTGAACAGCCAAGTGTCCTGGAGGACCATGCCGAATGTCCGCCTCACGTCGTCACGGACGAGATCGCGCGCGTCCACCCCATCGAGCAGCACGCGTCCCGAGTCGATCTCGTAGAAGCGCATGAGGAGGTTGACGATCGTCGTCTTGCCCGCACCGGTGGGGCCGACGATCGCGATGGTCTGACCCGGAGAGACCGAAAGGCTGAAGTCGGTGATGAGCGGCCGGTTGGGCTCGTACCGGAAGCCCACGTTCTCGAGGTCGACCCGCCCGTCCGGGTCGAGCAGCTCTGCCGGCTGCGGGCAGTCCGGCTCCTCCTCGTCGGCGTCCAGCAGGGCGAAGACCCTCTCGGCCGAGGCAACCCCCGACTGCAGGAGGTTCATCTGGCTTGCCACCTGGGTGATCGGCATCGTGAACTGGCGGGAGTACTGGATGAAAGCCTGCACGTCCCCGAGTGAGAGCGCGCCCGACGCGACGCGGTATCCGCCGATGACCGCTATCACCACGTAGTTCAAGTTCGCGAGGAACTGCATCGCGGGCTGGATCACACCCGAAAGGAACTGCGCCCGGAAGCTCGCCTCGTACAGAGGCTCGTTCTGCCCGTCGAACTCCTCTATCGACGCGTCGCTGCGCCCGAAGATCTGCACGAGAGCGTGACCCGTGTACATCTCCTCGACGTGGCCGTTCAGCGTTCCGGTGCGTTCCCACTGGGCGGCGAACTGGACCTGTGAGCGACGCGCGACAAAGAACGTCACGACAATCGACAGCGGAATTGTTATGAGCGAGACGCCGGCCAGCAACGGGCTGATCCAGAACATCATCGCGATCACGCCGAGAATCGTGAGCGTCGAGCTGAGCAGCTGGCTCAAGCCCTGCTGGAGCGTCGTGGTGACGTTGTCGATGTCGTTGGTGACACGGCTCAAGATGTCCCCATGCGAGTGCCGGTCGAAGTACCGCAACGGAAGCCGCGCGAGCTTGGACTCCACGTCCTCGCGCATGCGGTACACGGTTCGCTGGGCGACACCGGCCATCACGTAGCCCTGAGCCCAGTTGAACATGGCCCCGAAGAGGTACACGAGCGCCGCGAGACCGAGCAGCACACCGAGATGACCGAAGTCGACTCCCGAGCCGGGAGTGATCGACATCCCCCGGATCATGTCGGCGAGCTGTCCCTCGCCCCTCGAGTGCAGGAGGGCGATCACCTGTTGCTTGGACATCCCTTTCGGTAGGCGCTTTCCTATGACCCCGTTGAACAGCACGTCTGTCGCGTCGCCGAGGATCTTCGGCCCGAACACGGTGAACGCCACGCCCGCGGAGGTCATCACGATCACGAACCCGATGCGGATCCTCTCGGGTCTCAGCCGTCGCCCCAGGCGCCGGACGGTGTTCCGGAAGTCCTTCGGCCGCTCGACGGGCATGGACATCCCGGGCCGGCCCGGTCCGCCAAAGCCTCGGCCCATCCCAGGTCGCTGCCGCGCGGCAGGCGTGCTCATGCGGCTTCCTCACCGAGCTGCGATATCACGATCTCCTTGTACTCGGGGCAGCTCAGCACGAGCTCCTCGTGGCGCCCGATACCCACGACCCGCCCGTCGTCGAGCACGATGATTCGGTCGGCATGCAGGATCGTGCTCACTCGCTGGGCCACGATGAGCACGGTCGAGTCCGCGGTCTCCGATCGCAGGGCGCCGCGGAGCTTGGCGTCGGTGGCTGCATCCAGAGCGGAGAAACAGTCGTCGAACAAGTAGATGGCCGGCCGCTTCACGAGCGCCCGTGCGATGGACAACCGCTGGCGCTGGCCACCGGACACGTTCGTGCCACCCTGGGTGATCTGTGCCTGGAGGCCTCCTTCCATTGCGGAGATGAAGTCGGTCGCCTGCGCGACCGCGAGTGCCTGCCAGAGCTCTTCGTCGGTGGCCTCGGGCCGGCCGAACCGCAGGTTCTCCGCGACCGTGCCGCTGAACAGGTAGGCCTGCTGCGGCACCATGCCGATCTTCGCCCAGAGGGCACCGCGCCCTTGGTCTCGTACGTTGACGCCATCGACCAGCACCGCCCCGCTCGTCACGTCGAACAGGCGCGGGATGAGGTTGAGCATCGTGGTCTTGCCCGAACCCGTCCCGCCGATGATCGCCGTGGTCTCACCGGGCAGAAGCGAGAACGAGAGGCCGTGCAACACGGGCTCCTCGCCCCCGGGGTACCCGAAGACGACGTCTCGCAGTTCTACCAATCCCGCCGAGGATGGGGGGACAACGGCTTTGGCTGGGTCCTGCACCGAAGGCTCGGCGCGCAGCACCTCCTCGATCCGATCGGCGCTGGCGACGGCCCTTGGCAGGAGGATGACCATCATCACCGCGATCATCACCGACATCAGGATCTGCAAGATGTAGCTGAGGAAGGCCGTGAGGTTCCCGATCGGCATGCTCCCGCTGGCGATCAGATGCCCCCCGAACCAGAGCACGGCGACGCACGACAGGTTCATCACGCCCATGACGGTTGGCAGTGCCACCGCGAACATGCGGTTCACCCGGAGGCCCGTGTTGGTCAGTGCCCCGTTCGCGTCCGCGAACCGCTGCTGTTCGTGGCCTGTGCGGATGAACGCCCGGATCACCCGCACCCCGGTGATCTGTTCGCGAAGCACGAGGTTGACCCGGTCGATCCTGGACTGCATCGACCTGAACAGCGGGACCGCCTTTGTCATCAGGATCGAGATGACGATGAGCATCACGGGAACGACCACCACCAGGAGCGCCGAGAGCCTCACGTCCTCCTTCAGCGCCATGATCACACCGCCGACGCACATGATCGGCGCCAGCACCATGATCGTGAGAGCCATCTGCAAGAACAGCTGGATCTGCTGGACGTCGTTCGTATTGCGGGTGATGAGCGAGGGCGTTCCGAAGTGGTTGATTTCCTGTGCCGAGAAACGCTGCACCGACCTGAAGACGGCACCCCGGATGTCCCGGCCTATGCCCATCGAGATCTGTGAGGCAAAGTAGACAGCCACAATCGACATCGCGCCCACGACGAGCGTGATGCCGAGCATCCACGCACCGGTCGTCCAGATGTAGTGGATGTCGCCCTTCTCGATTCCGTTGTTGATGATGTCGGCCGTCAGATTCGGCAAGTAGAGGTTCGCGACTGCTTGCACGACAAGCAATACGACGACCAGGCAAACCCGCCGGCTGTAGCGGCCGACATAGCGGCGCACGAGGCTGATCAGCATCGTTTGTCTCCCGTTGAACGCGGGCGGGCAACTTGCAGCGCTTGACCCAAGACATGTCCGGACTGTGCGCGCGTGGCCTGCGCGACAACGACATGGTCAACCGCCACGGGCGTCTTCCAGGTCACGCTCCATTGACGCGGCGAACCGTCCCAGCATCGATGCAAAGGCCGCCAGGTCAACCTCGTCCCAGCCCGACAGCAGCCGATCGAACCACGCCCGCCGAGCCTTCAACACGCGCTCGAGCGTCCGTCGACCGCTCACGGTCAGCCCGATGCGGGTGGCACGATGATCTTCCTCATCGGCGTGACGGGTCACCAAGCCCTCCCGCTCCAGCTGCTGGATCTTGCGCGTGACTGTCGGCGCGTCGACACCTAGCAGGTCGGCAAGGCCCGTCACTCGTACGGATTCTCCGTGCGCGTGCAGCATGTAGAGCAGGGCCCCGCCGGCCCGGTCGATCCGGACACCGGCAGCCTGCAGTAGGCGTTCGTGCACGCGGGCCTGCCCCATCGAACGCCCGACGATCCAGAACGCCTGCCTGATCTCGTCAACGGACTGCTCCGCCGGCCTTCGCCGGGGCTCTTCGGGTCCCGCACTAGTTACTTGCGGCATATAAGTACCCTAGCGGTCTCGTCCGGCCCACTCCAGCCGGCTCGGACAGGGGCCAGTGAACGGCCCGAGCCTAGGGAACCCTCAGTCGTCCGGGCGATGTACCGGGGCCGGCCGGGCTGGGATCGGTCGCGTCGTTCCCCGCCGTGCCGGCCGGCCGAAGAGTTCCCGGCCTTGCAACGACAGTCACCGTCTGACGCCCTGGAGGAGGTAGGCCACCACGTCAGCTGCCTTGTAGCTCTCACGACAGACGCCGACGAGCCCAGGAAGGAACGAAAGGTCCTGCCCGATGGTCGCGAGGGGAGGTTCCACTGCTCCGTCGTGGTGACGCTGGCCAAGCCCGATCGCCGCGATCAGCCCATTGCAGACGCAGCGCCGCTCGGCCGTCTCTTCCATCTTCCCTCCCTTGCGCACGTAGGCCGCAGGCGGCTCGGCGGGGCACCGGTAGCCGATCTCACCGTCCTGCTTGCGGTACGGGACGCGCAGGTAGCCTGCCTCGCAGACCCGGCGGCGTTGGGCGTACACCCCTGGTTCGGCGACGGTCCCCGGTAGGTCGGCCACCTTGAAGGGGAAGCCGGTCGGTGAGGCCAGGGGATCCGTACGCACGTGCAAGGTGCCTGCCAGGGCGCTCTCGATGAAAGCCCGCTTCAGCGAGGCATCGAAGCCCGATTCCTCACATAGGGCGAACGCCGAGCCGACCTGGATGCCCGCGGCACCAGCCTCGAGGGCCGCCCCGAGCAGCTCCCGGCTCGCGTAAGCACCGGCGAGCCAGAACGGCAAACCGAGCGCCGCCAGCTTCTCCAGGTCGACCACGTCGCGAGCCCCGTAGACCGGCTGTCCCTCTTCGTCAAAGCTGATCGGACCCCGGGGAGGAGCGTTGTGGCCGCCCGCCACGGGGCCTTCTACCACGAACCCGTCCGGGCGGGTTCGGGCTTCCCGCGCGAGGTATGAGGCCAGTACATGGGAAGCGACGATGGCGAGGAATGTCGGACGATGCAGCTCCATGTTCGCACCGGAGATGAGCCCTGGCCGCACCCCGACGGTGTACCGAGCGGTTCCGGCGCCCATGACGTCGACGGAGACCGCGCCGGCGTGCCCAGCCGCCAAGTCGTCGAGCAGCCCCGGGAGCTCGGCAGGGATGCCCGCTCCGACGACCACGTAGTCGACTCCAGCGAGCATCGCGCCATAGGCCGCGGCCGGAGTGGCCATCTGGATCTTCTCCAGGTAGTTGACCCCGACCAAGCCGTGGTGACCCTCCTTGGCCAGGAATATCTCCACGAAATTGGCCGCGATGATGAGATCGACCGCCTGCTGGCTGGGATCGAGCGACAAGCGCGGCACGAGCCGGAACGGCTGCCCAGGGTCGAGGCCACCCTCGACGAAATAGCGGTCCAGGATCTCTTCGGCGACATCCGCGCTCGGGAATCTGGCCAGCGCACGGCGGATGTCACCTCCCGGGTCTCCCAGCTGGAGGCGACGGGCGAGAAGGGTGTCCAGCGCCACTCCGGAGACCACACCGAGCTGGCCGGTCAGCGCAACTGCCCGTGCCAACGGCCAGCCCGAGACGCCGACACCCATTCCACCCTGGATGATGACCGGCCAGTCGGGTTCAGCCTGCCGGGCCGTCACCATCGGTCCTCGGCCAGGGCAGCATGCGCGTGACGCCCGTCTCAGAGCCTCCGGTGGCCGTCACCGAACAGGAGAGCCGGGCTCGGTTCTTCGATATCGCGAAAGGCTAGCCGACGACCTCGAGTCTTCCGACATCCCGGCTGGAGCGCCGGGCACGGGCGAGCACGTTGTCTGTGCCAGGCGATCCGCCTCAGGGCGCGTTCAAGCCTCCAACACGTACGCCCGGCCTGCATGCCCGGCGTGCACGGGTGCGCCGACTACGGCGGTGGTTCCAGAGATGCCCACCGAGAAGCCGAACTCGTCGCCGGCCACGGTGTCGGAGCCCAACAGCTCGGCGGCCTGCTTCCAGCCGCTTGGCGTTCCGTCGAACACGTAGGCCCGCCCGGCACTGGCCGCGTGACCTGTTGCACCCACAACTACGGCCGTGCCAGCCATGGCCACCGAGATGCCGAAGCCGTCGCCGGCCGCGGTGTCGGAGCCCACCAGCTCGGCGGCCTGCTTCCAGCCGCTTGCCGTTCCGTCGAACACGTACGCCCGCCCAGAACTGTTGGCGTGGAGAAATGCGCCCACCACGGCGGTCTTGCCCGAGACCGCGACCGACCAGCCGAAGTGATTGCCCGAGACCGTGTCGGAGCCCTTCAGCTCGGCGGCCTGCTTCCAGCCGCCTGTCGTCCTGGTGAACACGTAGGCCCGGCCCGAGGCCGCAGCGCGGTTAGTTGCGCCCACCAGCGCGGTCGGCCCAGAGATAGCCACCGAGGAGCCGAACTGGTCCCCGGCGAGACTGTCGTCGCCCTTCAGCTCGGCGGCCTGCTTCCAGCCGCCTGTCGTCTTGGTGAACACGTACGCCCGCCCAGCACTTTGGGCATGGCCGTAAGCACCCACAACCACGGTCGTGCCCGAGATGGCTACCGACCAGCCGAAATAGTCGCCCGCGGCCGTGTCGGACCCCTTCAGCTCGGCGGCCTGCTTCCAGCCACCTGACGTCCTGGTGAACACGTACGCACTGCCGGCGTGGCCGGCGTGGTCCCCTGCACCCACGACCGCAGTCGTGCCCGAGATGGCCACCGACGAGCCGAATTCGTCGCCGGCAACGGTATCGACGCCCTGCAATTCAGCTACCTGGTGCCAGCCGGACCCCGATATCGAGAACACGTACGCGCGGCCGGCATCCTTGGCGTGGTCATAACCACCCACTATGGCCGTCGTGCCCGAGATGGCCACCGACGAGCCGACACCATCGCCCGCGACCGTGTCGGACCCATACAGCTCCGCCATCTGTTTCCCGATCGGAGTCGTGGTCCGTGAACCTGGCGCGACCGTTGAGCTCGGGGCGACCGTTGAGGTGCCGCACCCCGACAGTGGCAGGGCAATCGCTCCTGCCGCGAGAAGAATGGCTAACCGGGACGTGTGCATTTGACCCCTTCGATGGTCCGTGACGCCTCAAAGGCCTCGGCGACATCATTGTCAGGCCCTGGACCCCTTGGCAACATTGTGGACCGTCTCCTTCGACCGCCTTGAGCTGGAGTCCTCGCCAGCCGGCTCTCGGTGCTCAGTTATCGCCCTTGGTCAGGGCTGCCAGGACCAGTACATCATTGCTCGCAATCCCCAGGTCAACTTCCAAGGTCCCCTTGTTGCCTGCGCCGGTATCGGTCTCCACCTAGTTGTGGCCGCTGGTGAGGCTGGCAACTGCTGCCGTCACCTCCTGCTTCCACTGCGTCCCGTGGTAGATGCTTGCTTCGAAGTAGCCGATGCCGTAACGGCCATCCCCGCACATCCGAGACCGATGACTCCGACCACCGACACTACCCATGTTCACCGAGCTGTGGCCCCCTTTCTCACCGTGATGCCAGTCAAGAGGAGCGACGATGGTCACCATGATCGGACGGTCCCAAACGTCGCTTGCCACTCATCGCAAGTGACCCTCCTCTCACCGCGTACTTGCCAATGGACCATGCCTCAACCGAGGTATTCGATCTGGCACCGCGGGCCCGGTGCTTGCGCCAAGGGACGGTCTGCGGTCACCAGGGTCGCCGCAATCGTTTCAGCCAGGGCAACATACGCCGCGTCGTACGGCGTGATGTTTGGGTGCAGCTCCCATATCCGCACCAATAGTGGTCGGTGGCTCACGCGTTCCAGATCGAGGACTGCGAGGTCTGCAAGGGCAATGGCAGCTCGGCGTTCATCAAGCACTCCAGCGAAGAGCGCCTTCCGGATAACTGCGACCACCTCAAGGTCGAGCAATTCCGGCGCCACGAGGCGTTCACCTCTCAGACGTTCGCGGGCGCGATCGCCGTCTACGTCGTCGTCCGCGAGAGCCGGCGCGATGACCGACGCGTCAACGACGATCACTCGGCGTCCCTGTCCTCGCGAACCGCCTCGCTTGCGAAGCGGAAGGAGACGTGCCCACCGCTTCGCTGGCCGGCACGGCTCAGGAGGTCGTCGAGACGGGGCCGACGTGCCTCCTCGACTAGACGGCCGAGCAAATACTCCTGGAGCGACTTTCCCTCGCTTGCTGCGCGTCGGCGCAGCTCTGCGTGGACGTCTTCAGGAACGTACTTGATCTGGACACTTGGCATGTCTCACTGTAGCGCCATTCTGGCGCCACAAGGTGTCTACTGGCGCTAGTCCTTCCTTCCGACATTGGGGCCGCGCTCAGGCCGGAGTGCGCGCACTGGGTGGTCGCCTTCGATCCTCCACCCGTTCGGGCACCACTCCGAGGTCGAACCGCACGCCATGCCCGATCTTCACGAACTCGATGCGACGCTCGGCGACCATCCTTCGCACATATCGCTCACCAACCCCGAGTAGCTTCGCTTCCGACGAGATCGGGCGTTCCGAGCGAGCCATATCGTGTACCGAGTCCCGCGAGGCGATCTTAGGAGACACGACATGGACAGCATCGAACAGTTCGTGGCCGAACAGTTGGCTGTCTGGGAGGTGCCGGGTTGCGCTATCGCCGCTGTCCGGGATGGGGACGTCGTCCTGGCAACAGGGTGGGGTCAGCGCGACCTGGCGGCCAAGCTCCCGGTCACCTCGGACACCTTGTTCGCTATCGGGTCCACCACGAAGGCCTTCACGGCCGCGGCCGTTGGCGCCCTCGTCGACAACGGCCTCCTTGAGTGGGAGCGTCCACTCCGCGACTACCTGCCGAACCTCCGGCTACAGGACTTGTGTGGTGAGCGATCGTCTGAGCGTCGTGGACCTCCTGTCCCACCGGTCTGGCATGCCTCGCCACGACGTGGTCTGGCTCGGTTTCCCGGACCGGTCCCGCACCGAGCTGATCAGCCGATTGCGGTTCTTGCCCCTCAGCAAGGACCTGCGCCAGGCGTTCCAGTACTGCAACCTCGGCTACCTCCTGGCGGGGCACACGATCGAGGTGCTGTCCGGCGAGTCATGGGAGGAGTACGTACGAACCCGGCTGTTGACGCCGCTTGGGATGCGTCGCTCGAACCTGTCGGTCGAGGAAATGGGCTCCGACCCAGACCATGCCACCGCCTACGAGCGCCGCCGTTTCTCTGCTGCCTGATTCCTTGCTGAACCCACGTTGGACCTACCACTGTGGTCACTCACGGCAACCGCCGCCAGACAGGGAGCGAGAACCATCTGACGCGGAGTGCCACCGTAGCGAGGGCGTCCTTCGGTGGGTCGTTCTGCTCCTACACAAGTGGCTAACCCCGCCTTGCCCGAGCACCGAGGCAGGCAGCTGGGTACTCTTCTGTCAGCAAGGAGGACCAAACATGAAGAAGACCTTCATCACCGTCATCAGTGCTCTGTGCATCGTCGCTACCTCCGCGACCATGGCCGTGGCGACCACGACGGCGCCGAAGTCAGCAGCGAAATACACCGTGGCCGGTGCCTTGTCTGCTTCCTCGGTGTTCCCGACGAAGTGCCCGCCTGCCGCCGTGGTGGGCAAAGCTCTCGGGTCGACTGTCTCCAAACCAACCGTTGTCATGTACGCCAAGGGACTGGCTCTGGAGTGCCAGTACACGAGTGGGAAAAGCAAGACGACGCTCACATACACGCCGGACACGCGAAAAGCTTTTCTCGCAGAAGAGAATTCCCTACCTAAGACCAGCATCGTCGTCGTAACCAATCTCGGTAAAGGGGTCGCGGCATACCGGGTGCCTCCCTATGTCCTGAACGTCCAGAACGGAACGGTGGAATGCATTATCGAGACCAAGGCCAGCGTCGCCCATCAGGGGGCCTTGGCCAAGGCCCTTCTCAAGTCGTACTGGTAGCCGCCCTTGGCCTCCATCTTCCCGGTCGGGCGACGATGAAGACGGTGGAGGGGAACTAGGTGGCTGGTGTGAATTGAAGGATTGTTGTTGACGGTGCGGCTGCCATCGTGGCCCCTATGCCGGATACCCGCGGGTGGACCGTCCGAGGCGAGCTCAGAAGCCATATGGGGTTGGGCAGCCGCCGGGGTTTGCTCGCTCTGGCCGGCCGGCTCACTCGATCGCCCACCCAGCAGAGGTCCACCCGAGTCCAAGGCGCGCGAGACGAGCAAGGTTCCCGGCACCGGCCAGTAGCCGGAAGTCGGCGTCGACCTTGGCGGTGCCGCGCATGCGGGCGCGCCTTCCTCCATGCTTGCGGAAGACGAGATGAGCGAGCTTGCGTTCGACCTTGGGACGGGTGGCGCGATAGTCGTCGCGCCAGGCTTGTTCAGCCTGGCGCTTGCGGGCGCGGGCGAGAGCTTGTTCGTAGGGGCTGATCCCGATGGTGCGCCCGCCTGAAGCGGTGGTGCACTTGGCCTGCAGCGGGCAGTTGGCGCAGGCATCGCCGAAGTAGGCCATGCCACCGTCGCTGTGGCGTCTTGTCTCGACGGTGAGCCCAGCGGGACAGGTGACGGTGCCCTCGTCGAGGTCGACGACGAAGCGATCCTTGGTGAACAGACCACCGGCCGCATTGGGTTGCTGGGTCTTGCAGCGCGAGTCGATGCCCGCACCCTCGAGACGTTCCTGGAACGCCCCGGTTCCATAGGCGTTGTCGCCGTAGACCGTGGTGACATCTTCGTCGTTCTCGTCGACGTCGGCCGTTGCCGCGTACTCGTCGAGGTTGTCATGGCCGGTGTCATCACCGACGAGAAGCTCGGAGATGAGGTCCTCTGCGACACTCGCGTCCCCGGCGTTGCCCGGCGTCACGACCGTGGCGGTGATGATCTCGGAGTCGGGGTCGACCGCCACATGTCCCTTGTAGCCGTCGAAGCTTCTGGTCCTGGTCTTGTGTCCGTGGCGGGCCTCGGGGTCGACCGTCGAGATCACCCGGTCCTTGGCGACTTTGCGGGCGACGCGAAAGACGCCGTCGTCTCCTTCTGCGAGGTCCTGGCCGGTCACAGTGGCGAGCAGCTCGGCGGCTTCGGTGACGACAGGGTCGAGCTTTTGACCATCGAGAAGGCCGAGGCATGCGTAGGCGTCCTTGGCGCGGCTGTCGATGAGCGCTTCGCGAGCTTCGGCATCTTCCCAGTCGATCTGGGGCTTGGAGGAGCTCGCGTAGTCGTCGCCGCTCGTGAGCACCGCTTGGAGCTCGGCGCGGAGCTTGCGGCTGGCGAGCTTCAAGAGGGCCCGGATGCCAGAGCGGATAAGGGTGACGGTGTCCATCGTCGCCACGGCGTCATAAAGCGGCGTCGAGTCGAGCGCCCGTCGGTTGCCGACGAGGCCTGCAGCTTTGGCCGCACACAGTGCCGTGTCGAAGATGCGGTCGGGGTGCTCGGATCGTCGCAGGCGTTCGCGCATGTCGACGAGCACGGTGTGGGAAAAGCTCGTCCAGCCACCGGTGTCGTAGCCACCGACGCCTGCTGCATAGCGCCAACGGTTGTCGAAGCAGTAGCGATCGACGGCCTCGCGGTCCGAGAGCCCTTCGAGGCGCTGGAGCACCATGACCGTCGCCACCACCGACGGCGGTACCGAGCGCCTGCCCTGGTTGTCGAACAGGTCGGAGAATTCCTCATCGGGGAACAGGCGATCACGCTCACGGTGCATGAACGTGTAGATCGAGGACTCGTTGAGCACCTTGTCGCAGAACTGCTCTACGTCGTCGAACAGATTGGCTTGCCGATCAGCCACGCCCAGGGTCATGATCGCTCCCGGTCGAGAATTACCTAGGTGTAATTCTGTCTCAGTTGCGACCCGATCGCGAGCATTTACGCCCGCGAAAGACACCAGCCACCTAGGCCTTGGTATCGGGCGTCAGCGAGACGTCCGCGACGACGGCACCACAGGGGCTCTTGTCCGGCGTGGCGTCGGCGAAGATGAGCACAGATGTGGCCGCGCTCGCCACCACCACCTGGCTTTCCGAGGACCAAGCCATCTTGCCGGCGGCGGGGCCGCCGGTATCTATGGCGACGGACGCAATGATCTTGCTGTCCCACCGTACGTGCATGACCTTGGTCGACTGACCGCATCCATAGTTGCCTGACGCGTACCACTTCAGCAGGTATCTCGAGCCGGGAGTGGTGCTCACGGCCTGGGAGATGCTGCCGGGGGCACCGCCCGATAGGTCGACAGACTGTGCGTCGCGAGGGGAACCTGAAGGCAGCGGCGCCCAGTACGCGTGGCCCATGACGTCCACGCTGTTGGCTCCCACCTTCCAACCTTGGATGGAATTGACTGCTGACGGCAGGGTCGTCTTGGCCAAGGGGTAGAACGTCTCGAACCCGCTCACCACTGGCTGGCTGAAGTCGCCGTTGGCGATCAAGTTCGCATTGGCGGGCGGAGAGATGACCTGGAACGACTTGGCGGCGAGCACGACCTGGACCAGCGCACCGCTAGCGCCACTCTGCAAAGTGTGCGCGGTGATAGAGAGTTCCGTGAACTCGTAGGAGACATTCACGGCGAGGTCGTGAGGACTGAGAAGGGCACTCTTGTACGCGGTGTTCTGAAGAGTTGCTCCCAGCAGGTCGGCGGCGCTCACCGAATCGACCTGCATCGTCGCGGTGACGATGACCACCGGCGTGGCACTCGCTGAGCTCGACGGTGTCGCGGACCTTGTGGAAACCGACAGCGAAAAGCCGGTCAGCACCTCGTTGGTCACAGTCCCGGCCCTCGTCGTCAGCGACAGCTCCGCAACTCCTTCGCTAGCGCCAGCACCCTGCGATGCAAGTGGGAGCTTCGCGGATAATGCCTGGGAGGAGCCCGCTGGACTTGTCGCTGTCAAGTACACGCCCATCGCGAGCATGACAACCACGAGGTTCAGCAACACTCGAGCAACCCGATGGCCCCGGTAGCTGACCGACGACGAGATCACGCGCAGGCTCATATCAGTTCCAGACGCGGCTAACCGACTGGCTGTGGGATCGGCTTCGTCCCCGTCGAGGGATAGACGACTTTGAATTTGCCGGTGAAGGTGATCTGCACGGATAGGCCGGTCCCGGCTGCGTCCTGCAACAAGTAACTCGAGATGTCGGGATGGCTGAATTCGTAGGAGAACACCAGCCCTGTACCGACGGAAGCAAGCCGCGAAAATTCAACGACGAAAGTGGGAAGACCGGCCTTAGTGACAACAACGTCGTTCACCAGCAGGACAGATGCGGTATTGACGGGCATCGTCGCTGTCGCAGTTACTACTGCGCCCGGCGACCCGGAACTGCCCGGTGCGGCTGACAAAGAAAAGGCGCTCAGCTCCTCGATGGCAGTGGTGCAAGTATCTGACTTCAACCCAGTCAGACACAACCCCACAGATAAGTTCTGACTCTGCGCACCAACAGCCGGCGGCGCCGTCATGACCACCAAGCTCATTGCGCAAATGAGAGAGGCCAGGCCAGGCAGTAGTGCCCAGCGCGTGGCTCGACCGCACTCCCGTGCAAAACCTCTTCGTGTTCTCATGCCGCGGAAGCTAGCACTTGGCATGCCCAATTGCAGGAGGCGGAAAGTGCTCGAGGGGCCGAGTCGGAGCTGGGGCCGCCACTTGGGGGCTGCGTCACAATAGCGCCGTCCCCACCCTCGACCGCGACGCCGAACACCTTCACTTCGCGACGTTGAGTACTCCCCCTGTCGGCGGCTCGCGGAGTGCCCTTGTCTCCGGAGTCACGGTTGTCGGCGCTGGTCGCAGCGATGTCATGGCGGGACTGTGACGGGTCACGCCATGGATCGACAAGCTTCTTATCAGGCCAACGCACGGCAATCGCCGTTGGCAATCAAGGCGACCGAACAATCGATCTGCCGCAGCTCGGTTGCTCGCGAGCAACATGGCCGCCGCGACAGATTCGTTACGCGTGCCCTGGTTGGCGTCGACGGCGGGAGATCGGAGACTCCAGCCCTACCGCCCAAGGCCCGGTCCCTCCCGTTCCATCGGCCGCGGCGGTGGCATCGGCGCCGGCCGATTCCCCTTGCCTCTGCCACGCGGCCGAGGTAGCGGCCGGGGTGCTCCGCGGAGCGGGCGAAGTAGTCCTCGCGGCCGGTCGCGATCTCCTCGGCGAAGTAGCGCCAGCCGGAGGGACCGAGCTTCGTCAGGCTCATCACAGCCGTGACGCTCCCGAAAGCGACGCCCGTGCCGAGCGCACTTCGAGTGCTGCAGTGTCTCGCAGAGGAAGCACGAGGAACAGTTATGACAGGTGAGAAAAGCCTTGTACATGGCGGAATCTGAACCGGTGAACAGTGGTCAATGGAGGTCAATGAGCGAATGAGGATCGGCGTCGATTCGGGCGCAAGGCGCGTCGGCAGTGATACGACCGCCCCGTACCATGAGAGCCGATGGCTCATCGAGGGAACTTCGGAGCGACCGACGTCGCTCGCCAGAACGCGGAGGTGTTGACTATGGTCGCCTCCTTGCTGGCGCGGCTGATGCTCTTGACCGCCGTCGTGTGCTTCTCGGTGGTAACTGTTATGGGACTGCACGCCCATGTCGTCGTCGCCCCCAACCTCTGGGTCCACCATCTCGGGGTGGGAGGTGCGGCCGGCTCGCTCCGGCACCTCATCGTCATGCTGACAGTCACCTTCATAGCCGTGACGCTCGAAGCATTCGTGCTCTGTCGCGATGCGTCCGCACGCGGGGAGCCAGGTCCGGTCATCAACGTGCTCGCTATCGCCAGACGGCTCCTCCTCGGAGCCCGCCGCGCGGAACTGCTCATCGTCGGATCGGCTCTGTTGCGACCTGCGAGCTCCGTCGATCACGATCACGACGACGGCATCCTCCGCCAGCTTCGCTCTGCCCTCTCGATCGCGCCCGTGGGTCCTCCCACGCTCCTCGCTCTCGGCTCGGACCCTCGGGGTCTCTTCGGACAGTCAGGTCATCGAGCGGAGGTCTGCGCAGCCCCATAGCGGCTTGGCCACCCCCGCTCTCAAAGGGGAGGTGGATCATGGAGCAGTTGCAATTTCCGGAGCTGGTCGACATCGAGACGGTCGCGAAGCTCCTTGACGTTGGTGAGCGGTACGTGCGACGGATGGTCGCTGAGCGGCGAGTTCCGACCGTCAAGATCGGGCACTACGTGAGGTTCGACTTGGCCGATATTCGCCGGTTCGTGGAGGAGCATCGCCGGCCGGAGGTCGGCTAGCGATGTATAATCCGATGTATGAACCGGACAAACATCTACCTCGACGAGGGGCAGGCTCGCTCGCTCGACGAGGCTGCCCGAGCACAGGGAATCTCTCGCGCCGCGCTGATCCGACGGTTGATCGATCGGGGGCTCGACCAGACCGACAGCGATCTCGAATCCGATCTCGCCGCCATCGAAGCGTCCTTCAACGTGCTCTCCGACGAGGAGAACTTCCTCGAGCGAGGCACCGACGACCGTTCTCGGCACCTAGACAGCGTGCGCGGCGGACGGTGGTCCTCGTCGATTCGGACGTGCTCATCGCGCACCTCCGCGGTGAGCGCGAAGCGAGAGACTGGATGCTGGAGGCCCGGCGGACGACAGGTCCACTCGCAACGAGCGTCGTGAGTGTCATCGAAGTGGCAGGAGGAATGCGTTCGCAGGAGCGTCGGGAGGTGGGACGGCTCTTTGCCTCGCTACGAACTTTTCCGGTCAACGAGAGGATTGCGTGGCGAGCGGCCGAACTGATGCGTACCTATCGACGATCGCACGCAGGGATCGGCCTTGGCGACTACTTGGTTGCGGCGACCGCGGAAACCGAAGGTTGTGAACTCGCGACGTTGAACGTCCGGCACTTCCCGATGTTCACGGAGCTGCAGCCCCCCTTCTCACTCTGATTCCGGTCAAGAGGAGCGACAATGGGCACGATCAACCGAGACATGAGCGGAGCCTGGCGAGCGAGGTACCGGGACCCGATCGGCAAGCAGCGAAGCCGAAACTTTCCGAGGCGTCGCGACGCCGAGCAGTTCCTCACAAGCGTCGACCACTCGAAAGCGATCAGCGCTTACGTCGATCCGGCGCTCGGCCGTATCACACTTGGTTCCTGGGTGAAGAACTGGCGCAAGGGCGTCGTCGATCTCCGACCGTCGACGCTCGCGCGCGACGACGGCTACATCGATCGTTACCTTCTGCCCACCTTCTAGCGTCGACGGCTTGCCGACATCGATCACGCTGACGTTCGGGCATGGGTCGCAGAGCTGTCCCCGCGAGGACTCGCTCCTGCGACCGTCGTAAAGGCGGCGCAGATCATGGGAAAGATCATGGCCGCTGCGGTGCAAGACGGAAGACTCGCTGCATCGCCCTGCACAGGACTTCGGCTACCTCACATCGAACGACGGGAGATGCGCTTCCTCACACCGGGCGAGGTTGCGGTTCTCGCAGAGGTGATCGATCCTCGCTATCGAGCCCTCGTGTATCTCGGCGGCTACGGCGGACTTCGGATCGGGGAGATTTTCGGACTGCGTTCGACGCGGGTCGATTTGTTGCGCGCCCGCGTCGAGGTTGCGGACACGCTTGTCGAAGTCTCAGGCAACCTTCACTTTGGGCCTCCGAAGACCCGCGCCGGACGGCGAACAGTGCCACTCCCCCGCGTCGCAGTGAGTGCTCTCGATCAGCACTTGCGAGAGTTCGGATCTCCAGACGGCCTTGTATTCACGGCACCAGCCGGCGGCCCGGTTCGTCTCGCGAGTTGGCGTCGGCGGTTCTGGTTGCCAGCGACAAAGGCAGCGGGGGTCGCTCCCCTTAGGCCGCGCGATCTCCGGCATACCGCGGTTGCTCTCTGGATCGCCGCCGGCGCCACACCGAAGGAGATCGCAACGAGAGCCGGTCACTCCTCGGTGGTCAAGACCAATGGATCGCAAAACGTCATCACTTGACACCGGCGCCCGAGCGCGGCCTCGTGATCGAACTTTTGGGCGGCTGCCTGCCGGGTCGTCGATCGGCATGCGAAGCCGAATCTCCACCTGCCAGCCCTGCACGGCGACATCTTCCACGTAGGGGCTCAATCCACCGTTCACGAAATCGATAAATGGATGAACCAAGAGTGCCCGGAATTATCCGTCACGCTCCGCGAGTGCCTCTGATTCCTGTGTCAGATTTGTGTCAGATTCCCGGACTGTTTAGTCGGGAATACAACTTGCTAAGCCTCTGACGAGGGCCTTTGCCGTGGGCGCTGCAGGACTTGAACCTGCGACCTCAGCCGTGTGAAGGCTGCGCTCTAACCACCTGAGCCAAGCGCCCTACACATTATCTCGCTACCTGCACTTTTCCGATAACTGGTCTCGAACCAAGAATCGCGTTCCGCTGCAACAGCGTATAACCTTGAAGCGTGACCGTCGCTGAAGTATCTCACCCGGCAGCAGGTTTCACAAGTGGTCCCCCACCCCGCACGGCACCGAGGTCGGGGCAGCTCGGCCAGCTCATGCGGTCGTTCGATCGCTCGCTTAGAGCGCTGAACCGTTCGCCGCTTACGAGGGACCAGTACCTCATGAGCGTGGGTCAGATGTGCGACTACTTCGCTGAGCGGGGCTTTCCCACCGACCCCGCCAAGATCACCCGTGAGCATGTCGAGATGTTTCTAGGCGAGTTCGCTGCGGGATGGCAAGGACCGGACCCCCAAGGCAACCCGCGGCCGTCAGGTGAGCCCCACAAGCCCGCCACCGTCCAGACGCGCCACAAGTGCCTGCGCCTGTTCTTCTCCTTCCTTTTCGAAGAGGGCGAGATCACCGGGCATCCGATGGCGAACATGAAGCCGCCGAGCATCCCGGAGACGCCGGTCCCGATCTTCGACAAGCCACAACTGGCCGCTCTGCTCAAGACGACCGAGGGCAAGGACTTCGACCAGCGGCGCGACGCCGCGATACTCCGTCTCTTTGTCGATACCGGCATGCGTCGCGGCGAGATGGCCGGGTTGAGGGTGCAGGACATCGACTTCGAACAAGACGTCGCCTACGTCGTGGGCAACGGCGCACGACCGAGAGCGTGCCCGTTCGAGTCGAAGACGGGCTTGGCCCTGGACCGTTACCTGCGTGTGAGAGCCCAGCGACCCCAAGCTCCGAGCGAGTGGCTCTGGCTCGGCAAGAAAGGGCGTCTCTCCGACAGCGGCATCTTGCAGATGGTCCGCCGGCGCGGCCTGGAAGCCGGACTCGGCCAGATTCATCCTCACCAACTACGGCACAGTTTCGCGCATGCATGGCTTGCCGATGGCGGACAGGAGGGCGATCTGATGCGTCTCGCCGGTTGGCGGTCACGTCAGATGCTCCAACGGTACGCCGCCTCCCCCGCCGACCAGCGCGCTCGTGACGCTCATCGCCGTTTCTCGCTTGGAGATCAGCTCTAGGACACTTGCTCATGGCAGTTCCCGGCAAGGGACTATGCCGAGG
>CAVSHA010000011.1:0-167198 GCA_963727645.1 uncultured Acidimicrobiaceae bacterium | reverse complement strand
AAGCGCTGCTTGAAGTGACGAGCATCCCTGCCGACTGCGTCGGGTAGCGCAAGGGCACGCTCTGGCTCAGCCCCGAGGAGCTCGGAGAGCCTGGACGAAGCCCTGCGTGGCGTTTTCGCAGCCCGGGCCGACAACTCCGCCCGCATCGACCCGCCGCCTATCTCATCAGCCCAACCGTCTTCTCGATCAGACCATTTGCCTGAGTCTCATCAAGCACAGGCGCAAAGCTCCATGATCACCGAGTGGGACCCGCGGTTTGGCTGGCTGCCTTGGGCACTTAGATCGTCCAATCTCGAGCGGCAGCCGCAGTTGCTGGGCGGAGCGGTCCCACGATGCAGATCGACGGAGATGTGCCCGTCCGGCGAACGCTGAGTGCTACCGGGCCGCCCCTGCCACGAACGCCGCGACGATATAGGTCGCGTGCCTGTCCAATGAGACTCGTGCCCGGTCGTACCGCATCGTGGTACGTGGGTCGGCGTGCGACGCCGCCTCCTGCACGTCGCGGAGCGGCACCCCGGCGTCGAGCGCGGCGGTGATGAAGGCGTGGCGAAGCGTGTGTGGGCTGACGAGCTTGGCGATACCTGCACGCCTTGCGACCCGTCTGACGATCCGGCCAGCACCGTGGCGATCGAGGCGGCTGCCGTCGGCGGCGAGGAAGATCGGTCCCTCGCACCGCTCGCCGACTGCGAGATCGACCGCACGGGCCGTGCGTGGGGCGAGCGGGATGGTCACGACCTTGCCCCCCTTTGGCAAGATGGTAAGGGTTGGATGTCCGCGTTCGAGGCCGAGCGCCTCAATGTCGGCACCGGTCGCTTCGGAGACCCGCAGCCCGTTGAGCGCGAGCAACGAGACGAGGGCGTGCTCGACGGCTGGCCCAAGCCCGGCGGCCACAAGTAGAGCGCCGAGTTCGTTGCGATCGAGGCCGGTGACGTGCGACTCGTAGTCGAGGCGAGGCCGGCGGACATGGACCGCTGGTGAGTGCTCGAGAAGCTCCTCCTCGACGGCACAGCGGTAGAAGCCAGCGACGGTGCAAAGCCTCCGGGCAACGGTCGCCGCGAGCCCGGCCGCGCTCCTCGAGGTCGCGGCCAAAGCACTCGATGTCAGCGCGCCTCGCCTCGAAAAGGCGGACGTGGTGCTCCTCGCACCAAGCGGCGAACTCGCGAAGGTCGAGGGTGTACGCCTCGCGGGTGAGCCCGCTGTAACCGGCAAGGAATCCGGCGAGAGCGACCCGCTCGGCGTCGGTGAATACGGGCTGTGAAACGACGACGGCAGTTGACGGCATCCTGGTGGTCATGGCGCACCTCCAGGTCGAGACGAGACCCGAGGCTGGGCCGATCGGGCCCCCGCGATGATGAGAGGCTCACCGTAGGCCGGTGTACTCGCACACGCTCGAGGGCCGCGGTAAAGAGTGACATGTCGCCGATTACAGGCGGTGGTGCTGAGGCTCCACGGTGGGGTGCGGGGTTTGGTTATGTACGAAGTGATGCGAGTTGTTGTTCTCGGTCGAGGTGGAGCTGGCAAGAGCGCGCTCGTCGATGGGCTCGCTGCCGCGGCGAGGCCCAGTGCCCGAGCGTCGTGGTTGGTCGGGACCTCGACGCTCGAAGTAGTTCCACGGCTAACATCACCGCCACCGACTACACAAGGGGGGACAGTGGGTAACTCGGACACTCTGCGCCGCGCTTATGAGCTCGTCAGTGCCGGTGATCTGGATGGGTTCTTCGACTACATAGCGGACGACTTTGTTGAGCACGAGACTGGGCCGGGCCTCGAATCAACCAAGGCTGGCACCAAGCAACTGTTCGCCATGATGAAGGCCGGTTTCCCCGATCTGCGATTCGACGCCGAAGACATCCTTGAGAGCGGGGACAAGGTCGTGGCTCGGGCCCGCGTAACGGGAACCAACAAGGGCGCGTTCATGGGCATCCCCGCCAGCGGAAAGAGCATCGACATTCAGGCCATTGACATCCTCCGCTTTGGCGCCGACGGATTGGCGCACGAGCATTGGGGCGTCATGGACATCATGTCGATGATGCAGCAAATAGGCGCCGTACCCCAAGGCCCGCCTGCCTAGGCTGGAAGGACCCCCGACGTTCGCTCACCGGCATGTTCGCTGACAGCGTTCCATCAGGTTCCTTCCGGAGCCCGCAGATCGGCCAACTTCGAGCGCGAGTTTCGCGTCGCTCCGTGCGCTCTGGAAGTACGGAAGGATGGCTCGGCGTGAGTGGTATCGCCGACTCGGGCGCGGCGAGCCTGTCGCCCGGCACGCTCTTAGCCAGGCATTCTGTGCGCCCCGGTTTCCAGCGTTATCTGCGTGAGATGCTCGCGACGAGTTCAAGAAAGCAGGCTGTCGGCGACCCCGGCTGCCCAGTCCTTGATCTTGGCCCAGTTGCGAAAATCGCCCTCTTGGGCGCGGACGGCTGAAGCCATGGCCCGGTCGGGGAAGCTGAGGTCCTTCTTGATCAGCTTGCCGGCGAAGATCTGATGGTCGCGGGCCTTGATGGCCCGGAGGATCTTCGTGACGTCTACTGGGTTGTCGGCAGGCTCGGCCGGTTCGCCGACTGGACCGCTGGAGAACAGCCAGACGGGTCGAGTGGCCAACGCTCCGGCGAAGCGTTCTACCAGTTCGCGCGCAGGCTTCATCCAATGGCCCATGTAGACCGCGCTGCCCAGCACCACTGCATCGAACTCCTCGACCGCGCCGACCTTGTCTGGAGAGAGCACCGTGACCTCGCAGCCGCGCTCGGCCAGCACACCCGCGACAGCCTGGGCGATCTCGCTGGTCGCCCCGTACTTGCTCGCCGCGCAGACCAGCAACTTCATTCGGCCCCCTGGTCCGGCGCTGGGCCGGTGCTGTAATGGCGTTCGTTGAAGATCATGTCGATGCACTCAGCGCCCAGAGCAGCATCAGTCTACCCAACGAAATGGTCCCGACGCCGTCTCGAAGACGCCAAACGCAGGGGTCTTCACGTGATCGGTTATGACCGTCCCGGCTACGGCGGCTCGACGGCCCAACCGGCGGACCGTCGCGGACTGTATTTACGACGTGCGGGCCATCGCGGATGCATTCGGCTTCGACCGACTGGCGGTGTGGGGGATTTCGGGTGGCGGTCTTTACGCGCTCGCCTGCGCTGCGCTACTGCCAGACCTGGTGTCTGCCGTCGCCTCGCTGGCGTCCCTCGCGCCCTGGGGCGAGCCCGATCTCGACTACTTCACGGGGATGGGGGACAGCAACGAGGCCTGGGCCTCGTCGCTGTCCCCCGCAGACGCCGCGGCGCGGACTATTGAAGACGCCTTCTTCACGGTTACTTCAATGCAGTACGGACTTGCGCCTGGTTACCAAGGCTGGTGGGACGATTCATGTGCCCACCTGGCCCCTTGGGGGTTCGCGCTCGATGCCGTCCGGGTACCGGTGCAGCTCTGGCACGGAGCGCAAGACAGGTTCGTCCCCTTTCAACACGGCCAGTGGCTTGCAGAGCACATTCCCGGCGTCGACGCTCACCTGACCGAGACCGACGGCCACTTGACACTCCCCGACCGACTGCCCGATATTTACGCGTGGTTGATGCAGCACTCCTAGAGCCGGTAGCAGAAGCCGACAGGCGTCTTCACTGCGAGGCGTCGGTGATCTCCGTCACCGTCCGCCCGCATTTGGAGATAGTCGTGTTCGCGAGGCTCCTTGTGCTCCGCCAGGCACACCCCCGGTACGTAGCGGATCCATGCCGTCGAAGCGTGTAACGATTACGCGTGCTCAGGCACCAGGGGTGGTGCCGTCATTCTGCGCCCGCGAACCGGCGTACGGGGGCGGACAGAACTAGCGTGCTCGGCGAAAGACCGCTTCAAGGGGTCGGCGGGCACGGGAGGTATGACCATGCGGGCGATGGTCGTCTACGAGTCGATGTTTGGTAACACGCACGCGATCGCCGATGCCATTGGCAAGGGTCTTGGCCAGGGCCTTGAGTCGGCAGACAACGTGGTCGTGGTCCCGGTGGTTGAGGCAGACCGCGAACGGTTGGGCGACTCCGACCTGCTCGTGGTGGGCGGTCCCACTCATTTTCACGGCATGAGTCGAACCCGCACCCGTAAGTGGGCGGTCGCCACTGCGCAGAAACCCAAGAACGACCTGGCGCTCGATCGCGACGCCCAAGGCCCGGGCGTGCGTGACTGGCTCAGGTCGCTCGAACATGGCCACACAGGGTTTGCTGCCTTCGACACCCGCTTCAAGGGTCCAGCAGTTCTCAGAGGAAGGGCGTCGAGGCTAATCAGCCGAAAACTCCGCAGGCACGGGTTCGAGATGGTGGCCAAGCCCGAGAGCTTCTTCGTCACCTTGCAGAATCACCTTGAACCGGGCGAGGAGGCCCGAGCCCAAGAGTGGGGCGAACGGCTCGCGGCAAGAGTCCCATCGAACGGCGTCACCAATACGGGCTGGCCGGGCCGGCCGCCCGCGTCCGAGGAGTCGTGATGGCAGAGGTGATGGTCCCAACCCCTGGCGAACTGCCCTCCTACCTGGCGACACCTGCGGGCGAGGGCCCCTGGCCGGGTGTCGTCGTCATCCACGACGCAATGGGGATGAGCCAGGACCTACGGAACCAGGCTGACTGGCTTGCGGGCGAAGGGTACCTTGCCGTAGCGCCGGACCTTTTCTCTGGGAGAGGGATGGTGGCCTGCATGATCTCGGCCATGCGCGACGTGCGCGCCGGACGAGGACGGTCGTTCGACGACATCGAGGCAGCGCGTGCCTGGCTGGCGGCCCGGGATGACTGCACGGGCAGGATCGGCGTGATCGGCTACTGCATGGGAGGGGGGTTTGCCTTGATGCTCGCGGCCGATCGCGGGTTCACGGTGTCGAGCGTCAACTACGGCACCGCTCCGAAGGACGCCTACACGGCCGGCTTCCTGAGACGGGCTTGCCCGATTGTCGCAAGCTACGGCGGCAAGGATCGCTCACTGCGAGGGGCCGCCGATCGCCTCGGCCAGGCATTGACGGCCGTTGGGGTCGAACACGATGTCAAGGAGTACCCGGAGGCCGGGCACTCCTTTCTCAATGACCACGAAGGAGCTGGAGACAAGAATCCATTCCCCTTCTCCGTCTTGGAGCCGGTCTTCGGGATACTCTCGCCAGGTTCGGGCTACCAAGAGGTATCTGCGCGAGATGCACGACGGCGCATCCTCGCGTTCTTCGATGCGCACTTGAAGCCGTAGAGGGGACCGCCCGATACTGCCGGATACCGAATGGCCTCCTGCCGCCTATCCGATTGCCCCCGAGGTGCCGGTGCGGGTCGCCCAGATCGGGCGTGCATAACGTCGCCAATTTCCAAGGCTCGGGCCGCGCCCTATCGACGGGTATTGCTGCTCGCTGGCCGCATGAGCTCGGTGTCCGGACCATCGCGTGGCGCCGGTCGACGGAAGCCGCCTGACGAGTATTGAGGGCGAGTTGACCGCGGACGACTGTGCTCGAGGCCAAGCCCTCCGCAATAGTGCCATGCCGATGGGGCCGTGCGAGGTGATCCGCACGTCTTAGGCCGCTGGGCGCGAGGATCGAGGCGACATGCAGCACCAGGGAGTCCACTACGACACGGGAACCGTGTTCCGCGGCCCGGGCTATGCCATCTCGACGCGCCCGACGGCACTCGACATGTCGGTGGTGCGGCGCGAGCTCGAGATCGTCCGGGACGACCTGCACGCCAACGCCGTGCGGATCGTGGGCAGTGACGTCGGACCGATGACGGCTGTCGCGGAGATCGCGCTCGGACTCGGGCTCGAGGTGTGGTTCTCCCCGGCCTTCTTCGAGTACCCGCTGGAGGAAACCGCGACCCGACTGGTCGCAGCGGCCGAGGCGGCCGGACCGCTGCACACGGCCCATCCGGGGCTCGTGGTCTTCGTCACCGGCAGCGAGCTCACGCTCTTAGGACCGGGGCTAATCGCCGGCAAGAGCGTGACCGAGCGTCTGCAACGCCTCAAGGCGGACCCCGTACAGCTGAGCAACGGGAAGCTCGATGAGTACCTGGCTGTCCTGATCGCCAGATTGCGGGCCGTGTTCGATGGCCCGCTCACCTACGCCTCGCTCACCTTCGAGCAGGTGGACTGGGGGCCCTTCGACTACGTGGGCGTCGACCACTACCGCGAGGCCCGGACCAAGGACCGCTACGTAGAGATGCTCCAACCCTTCCTGTCAACGGGCAAGCCGGTGATCGTCACCGAGTTCGGGATGCGCACCTACCGTGGTGCCGAGAGCTCCGGCATCCTGGGGTTCGGGGTCATCGACACCACCCGGCTGTGGCTCCACACGCGACCGGTGATCGGGCGTTTCGTCCGGCCCCGCCTGAAGGGGGTGTTCCAGCGTGACGAAGCCATGCAGGCCCGCGAGCTCGCCGATACCCTCGACGAGCTTGAACGCTCAGAGGTGGCCGGCGCCCTGCTGTCGACCTTCGTAACGCCCGGGTCCTACACCGACGACGATCCTCGCTACGACCTCGACATGGACTCCATGTCACTCGTGAAGTCCTTGCCTGACGGGCGCCACGGGATCGTCTACCCGGACATGGCCTGGGAGCCCAAGGAGGCGTTCGCCGCAGTGGCGCACCACTTCGCCAGTCACTGATCGGGGTCACGCCAGCGCACCTCTCCGGCAAGGGCCTGTCCGGTTACATGGATGCCCTTTCCAACCAGATTTGGAGATGGTCCCTGATGTCGGCCAGGAGCAGCTGCCCGCCCAGATCGGCGACTCGGTTCGCTGGTTCTGACCTCCCCCGGCACCCCTCGTCTTCACGGCGTCTGCCGTTAGCCTGTACGTGAGGCGTCACCTACCGCCGTATGAGAGCCGTTGAACAAGTGCGACTGCGGACCTCGCTCAGAGTCGTGGACCCGGAGCGTGTCGGTGTGCGAGGTCCAGAAGCAAACTCCCTGGTACCAGCTCTGCGAAGCGTGGACCTGGAGCGTGTCGGAGGGGGGACTTGAACCCCCACGCCCTTGCGGGCACTAGCCCCTCAAGCTTCCCTCCTGGGACTTTGGCGAACTAGCACAAACATACATGGCTTATAACTAAAGGGTTTCGTCCTCGGCGAATGTTCACGGTCGGCAGCGGACGCGCGATAATCGCGCGATAATCGCGCGACGAAACTCGGTCGTGCTGCTCCGGAATCTGAGCGTGAAACGACTCTGTTTCTGACACTGTTCGAGTCCCCCGGAACTGCCGGCGCGAGGGCCGCCTCCAAGCTTCCCTAACGCGGCAGGGCCGCATTGAGCTTCCGTTCGGCATGTTGAACTAGTCGCTTGGCCGCCTCTACCGCCTTTCGAGCCTGGGCGGCACTCACTGGAGCCGGGTCGTATTCAGCCGGTGTCTTGAGCGGCAGGAGCTGGCGAAGATAGCGCGCACCTTGTGTATCTCCGATCGTCTTGAGATGCTCTGGCGCGGCCCCATGCTCCCCCTTCGAGACCGAGCCGACAAGGGCACACGAGATTGCATCGCCAGCATTCATGCCAGCGTGCACCGCGTTACTCGTGGCGGCGGTGTTGTTCCCGAGCTCGAGGGAGAACTGCGCAGCCTCAAGGAACTCTCTGGCCTTGCTCAGATACTTCGGAGCCTCAGAAGGCGGCAGCTCTCGTGTCGTCCGGACCCGGCGCGCTGTCACCCAGCTCGCCTTGTCCGCTTCGGCGTTGACGCAGTCGCTTTCCGCACCACCGGCATCGCCGCGGTTCGCTCGGAGGCCGCCGCTCGAACCACTCGTGCCGTCGCTGCCCGCGCGATTGGTTTGGCGGTGCGCACCGCTGGCTTGCGATCCGAGAGCCGGCCGGCCGGCGAACTCTCGACAGCCTGGGAAACGATTCTGGCCCGATCCCGCACCGGAGCGACGATCTGCGAGGGCTTCTCACCAACGAGCGTGATGGCGTCATCGACGATGGTCCGCCAAAGCGACCGCGTCCTTGCCAATGCATGCAGCTCGTGCCGTGAGGTTTCGATGACGTTGACCGGATTACCGATAACAACTCGTGCCAGGTCCTGCCAGTTACCGAAGCTGTCGAGCCAGGACGGATCGTCAGGCTCGACGTCATCGGAGCGCACCGCCAAGACATCGAGATCACTATCGGCGTCGTCAGTACCTCGAGCGAACGATCCGAACAGGGCAAGACTGGCCGGCGCGGGCTCGATTGATTTGGCGAGCTCACTGAGACGAGTAATGGCGGTCGAACGAGCATCTGCCAACGCGAGCAGTGCCACGGCCGCGGCGTTCGTCCGTTCAAGCTTCACGAGGGACGCGCCTGCCACCTCCCGACGGGAGACGATGCCTAGAACAACGAGCCGGCGGATCTCGATGCTGGCGCGATCGCGTGAAACGCCGCCAAGCTGCGCGACGCGACGGATCGGCAGCTCCGCATGGGTGCGCGCCAGCACACCGAGCACCTTGCCCGTCGTACCTGGAATGACCGCCTCCAGCGGTCGTGAGTAGTCCACTGCGACCATTGTAGGGAAACATCTGCACAGGTGTCGGCATACCCGACAATGGGTCACGGGCTCCTCGCGCACCGAGCCCCCCGGCTCGAGAGCTCACGTGATCGACGAACACGAGCACCTCGATGGGGGGAGGACCCACAACACCCACCCACCCAGGGCCGCGAGGCAGGGGCGACGGGAACGGAACAGCGACGAAGGACCTACGGGGAGGGAGCAAAGGGCGGAGAGGGCGGCACACAGGCACGCACGTTCGCCCACGTGGGGCGTAGGGGGCGGCGGAACGGCAAAGGCCCAGTCATGACGCAGGGGTGGACACGAGCGCACTCGGCGCGGCGTCGTCGCGAAGGACGCGAGAACGCCCTCCTGGTTTGGGACTGTTGGCTTCGAACACCGTCAGTTTCCCTTACGAGGAGGGCAATTCCGCGTCTTTCGCGAACTCAGGTCATGCGGCCGCGCGAATGATCAGGTGAGTGGTGAGCCGACGACCTCCGACAAGTTGACCGTAGCACCTGCACAATCCGTCGAGGCTGACGGATTGAGGGTGACTGTGGCACCATCCGCGGTCGCGACATCCCCGGCTGGCATTTCGAACGGCAGCATCTCGCCCTCGAAGTCGCTGTTCATCGAGTCGCTGTAACTCGTCGGCTGCCGCACTGTGAAGTCATTTGCGTCGCAACCACCGTTCGAATCACCAGCGTTCGATGTATTAACGACGCTGACTATGACGCCATCGAATTCCACGGACTCGAGATTGTCGTTCGTGACCGTGATTGGGATCCCGCTACCAGTTGCGCCTGGCGTCAGGCCGTCGGTTAGCGACCCTGCGACGACATCCACATGATAGGTCCAGCCGGACCCCACGGTATCGGTCGAGTTCGCGTGGCCTTGGGCCGTGAACCATACGTCTCCTGCGAAAGCCGCACCGGTAAAAATCGCGAGCGTTGCGACAACCGTCGCCGCGATGGTTACTGCCTTGCGGTGTTGATAGCTAGTGCTATATCTCTTCACGGGGTGGAAACGGTGCATCGTGCTCTCCTTGTACTAGCCCTCATCATTCACGCGACCCATTGAGTCGGGTCTCCAGCACTCGATCGAGCCATATCGGGCGGTTGCGGTCCATTGATCTGACGTTCCGCACTTCTCGAGACCGATATACGCCCCCACTTCAGCTGGCGCCGGCCGAGGTGTAGGCGCTCACCGGCACGTGCAGCAGCTCGAGGACCTTCTGCTGTAGTGGGGTGAGCTCTGGCTCGAAGACCTGCACGACCTCCCCATTGCTCACGAGGTGGTGGCGCTGGGCCATGTTGAAGATCTCGAGGATCCTCGGCGCGCTCGGAGCCGGGCAGTTGCGCAGCTCGGGGTAGAGAGGGATGCCAGCGATCTCCTCGGCCTTCATCGAAGTGCGGATCTCTCGCTCGATGAGTGCTTCTGTGAGCATGGCGAGGAAGTGACACAAGAGCAGTGCCTCGATGCGGTGCGGGTTCTCCACGAAGACCGGGGCAACGTCCTGGGGCCCTTTCAGCATGTGGTGGCGGCGTTCGAGGTTGGGCTGGTAGCGGTAGGCGGCGAGGACCTCGGCGGGGGTCATCTCCCTGTCGTTGGTGATCAACGGAAAGCAGCCGTCGGTGACGGCGTCGTAGGCGACGTTCTCGGCTCGCACCTTTGCCTCGACCCGAAAGACGGGCTTCTCGCTCTTGCGGTAGCGGGTCGCCTCGCCCGGACGTCCTCGTCGCTCCTGGAGGAAGGACACCTCGGTCGACTCGGTCACAGAGAACTCGACGTAGCGGGCTGCTCTCGCCTCGGCGAGTGCAGCGGTGGCGGCCTGCTCGACGGCGACTCTCGTCTTTAAGCGTGACTTCGGGCTCTCGATACGACTCTGGAGGGCATCGATCGCCGCCAGCCCTACCTCGATGCGTGCCGAGCGAGTGGCGGAGTCGCGGGCTGCCTTGTCGCTGGAATGTACCCAGATCACCCGGTAGCCGTCCGTTGACGGCACCGGCGCCTGGAAGGTCCGCCACACCCGGTCGGGGTCACCAATGCGATCTCCCTTGCGGCGCTCGGCATCTTGCCAGGCCGGAGCGTGAGTCTGGGCCCAGTCCCGGAAGAAGGT
Source organism: uncultured Acidimicrobiaceae bacterium (assembly GCA_963727645.1). Classification (GTDB taxonomy): domain Bacteria; phylum Actinomycetota; class Acidimicrobiia; order Acidimicrobiales; family Bog-793; genus Fen-455. The sequence continues at coordinate 156,639 of CAVSHA010000011.1, read as the reverse complement.
GTCCTCCTTGCGCCCGTGCGGAACGACGGTGACAAAGCGACCCTTGCGAGCAGCGATGTGGCCCATTGCTTCGGAGGAGCAGAGCTTGGAGTCAGCCACATAGAGGAAGTCCGGCCGGCCGACGAGACGGGCGAGCTCATCCCAGGTCGGGATGTGGGTGAGATCGTCGGAGATGTTCCCGTCCGTCGCCCGGTAGGCGATCGGCACGGCCCCGTCGGCCGAGACGGTGAGGATGAACAGCAATTGTTTGAGGTCGGGCCGGAAGTCCTTGTTGTGACCATGGCGGATCGCCGGGGTCGCCTTGCCGCCGCGGGCACGGCCGTCGGCAGAGGTGTAGCTACCGGTGAAGGTGACGGTCGTCGAGTCGTTGTGAAGCTGGGAGACATCGACGGCGAAGTTGCGGATCACCGACAGCACCGTCTCTGTGACGAGCGTCGCCCGGTCGGCGTCGAAGAGACGGTCGAGCATGCGGCCGACTCGGTCGTCGTTGAGCGCCAGAGCATCACCGGCTCCGAGCCCGAGCAGGCCGGGAACATAGGGAGCAGCCCACTCGCCGATCGCGTAGACGGGGCGATGCGACACGACGATGTTGCGGACGACAGCCCCGATGACCACCGCCGGTGCGAGACGCAGCCGGGCATCGTTGTCAGGAAGGTGGCGCTCCAGGCACTCGGCGACCCCCATCCGTGCGAGGAAGTGCTGGACGATCGGCAAGCATCCGATCAGCTCGCTCGAGAGCTCGAACTTCCCTGAAGTCCCCACCGCATCCTCCTTGACACAGTTCGCCGTATCGGTCAGCATAGATGCTGACAGATACAGAAGCGCGGATCATTCCCCTGAGAAGGAACCGAGATGCCGAGCAGGCTCGAACGCTACGAGGCCAAGTACCGCTTGCTGGCCGCAGAGCTCTCACGGCTCGGCTTCGTCAGCCAGGGCAGCGTCGTCGTGCGCGAGACCTCGTGCGGCAAGCAGGGCTGCCGCTGCCAGGCCGACCCACCACGGCGGCACGGGCCCTACTACCAGTGGAGCCGAGCAGTGAAGGGCAAGACCGTGAGCCGACGGCTCACCGAGAACGAGGCCGAGCTCTACCGATCGTGGATCGACAACCGGCGACGCCTCGAGGCGATCGTCGCTGAGATGGAGAAGGTCTCAGCCGCAGCTGGCGAGATACTTCTCCGTCAAGCGGCCACATCCGGGCGATCCCACGCCGCGAAGCGGTGACCAGGAGAAGTGGGGGGCCAAATCGTCAGCGAGAAGTGCGGAACGTCGGATTGATGTGGTTCCCGCTGCCTTTTCATCGTGCTGTTTCGCGCCGAGTCGGGTGTGACGTCGCCCTTCGACCAATCTCGGGGCGTGACGGGTCGACCCCAGGCCCAAGAGCGTGGATCGGGATCGCTCAGGTGATGAGCTCGATGCGTCGGTAGGCACCGAGGAGAGCCTCGGCGCTCGGCCAGCCGTCGAGGATGCGCACGATCCGGCGCCGTGCCGATGAGACGAGTCGCCCAGGCGCGTGGAAGATGCCCCAGCGCAGAGCCTTGGGTCGGGCACCTTGCCAGTAACCCTCGAAGCACAGCAGCTGGAACCAGCGGACGAGGTCGGCAGCGAGGAGCACGGTCGTCATCCAGTTGGCGTTCGCCTCGAAGTCGCTGAAGGGGAAGCGGCACAGGCCCGGAGTCCTTCAGCCGCTCGATGTGGTGCTCGACATGGGCATGGGCCCGCATGGTGACATCGAGGTCGACCGGGTCCCCGGCCTGGTCGGTGTAAAAGCCCCAGTAGCGGTACTCGAGCGAGGGGAACAGGCTCCGCTGGGCGCCGGGGTGAAGCGGCTCTCGTCGCACGATGAGCCGGGTGCCGCTCGGCCAGCGAGGAGAGATCGACGAGCGGGGTCAGCTCGCACACCGCAGCCCCGTCACGCGGCTCGCCGTCTTGGTCCGCGGGCGGGTTCCCAGACCTCCTCGATGCCCTTCGGCGTCGAAGATGGCCGCCTGGATCTGGGTGTTCGTGGCCGCCACGGTGAAAAAGCCGATGTTGCGAGCCCGACAAGCGCCGCCACGAAGCCGTCGGTCGAGCCCGCCGAGTCGGTCCGGCACGACGACGCGACGCTCGCACGAGGCTCGCTTCGTCGCCCTCGTGGTGGCCGGCGCGCACGGTGCCGGGCAGCTGGGCGAGAGCGGCGTCGAGCACGAAGACGTGATCGGCGACGGTGTTGGAGCCGGCGTTGCCCGGACGCAGCAGTCCTGACAGCGCCTCGCCGGTCGCGTCGGCGAAGCAGAACATCGGGTGAAAGCCGAAACCCCCCTTGTAGGTGGGAGCTGCCTGCTGCTTGTTCTCCGAGTGGATCTCGACCAAGGAGGCGTCGATGTCGAGATAGACCGGGCCGGTTCCCTTGGTCTTCGACGCTGCGCTCCCAGACCTTCTGCACGCACCTCGGCGACTGCCTCGGCGAGCTCGTCCCGCAGCTTCGGGCGTGATCTCATGGAAGGCTCGGTGCACCGTCGAGTCCGACGGCCACGACGCCGAACAGGTCCTCCTCGCAACGCAGGTGCTCGATGTCCGCACAGCTCTCACCGCCGCCGGCGAGCATGAGGGCGACCTGGACGAGCACCTTGCCGCGGTCGTGCAACGCGGCAGCGGCTCGTGCCACGCCACGAATGCCGGGACGAGAGCGCCTCGACGAGGCCCAATCGGTCGGCGAAGCTCCCAAGCGCGTGCAGCCCGAGATGGGCGACGACACCGCTCCCGCCGGGTTCCACCTTCACGCGGACGGTGCTGGTAACGTTCACTTTGGAAGTGCCCTCCTGGCTTCGGGAACTGCTGGCTTCGACACCTACAGTTTCCCTTACCAAGAGGGCGTTTTCGCGTCTTTCGCGAGCTCAGGTCATGCGGCGGCGTGAATGATCAGGGCTAGCTACTTCGACCTGAAAAACGATGCTTTGGCGTGACACCCCACGGCAAGCAACCCGCCGCAGCGGGCCGTGAGGCCCCGATCCTCATGCCTGTGGCGTCAAGATCTGCCGCTTCCCTCCGCCATTTCGAGCGGCGGGGCGCGGCGGGTGAAGCCGACAGGAACGAGGATCTGTTCAAGCAGTGCAGCGACTTGTCGGTGATCGACCGGTCGGCGGCCCGGTGTCGGCCGTGTTCGCGGGGGGTCGTCTTTGGCGGACCGTTGTCGGCTTATCCTTCTTTTCTTCTGCAAGGGCGCTGATCTTGACGCTGTTGTGGGCGAGCAGTCCCCAACCGCACCAAGTCTTTGCACCGGCGATGCCGTCGAGCATCGTGCGCTCGAAGCCGAAGCTGTGCTTCAGGTGCGAGACGCGGCCCTCGGACCCGGTCCGCCACTTGACAAGGGTGCGGAACCCACGTGCGGACTCGACTGCGCGACGCGCCTTTCCCGGCTTGCCCTTGCGGGGAATGGCGATCCTTTCCACCCCGAGAGCTACGAGCCCCGACTCGACGCTCGCCTCGCCGTAGCCGCGGTCCGCGGTGACCGCCTTCGGCGCACGGCCGAAGAGCGTCTTGATGCGGGTAATCGCCGGCACGAGCATCGGGGCGTCAGGTGGGTTGCCCTTGAACATGGCCATGTCCAAGACGATCCCGTCGACATTGTCTGTGACCTGATTCTTGTACCCGAACTCCACGGGCTTGCCGAGCCTTCCCTTGGCGATCGGGCGGGCGTCGGGGTCGTGCAACGAGACGATCCTCGTCGAGCCGTCAGGCACCTCACCAGAGAGCCGTGTCCGTGTCTGGGCGACGATCTCCTCCAAAAGCCTGCAGGTCTGCTCGATCTCAGAGACGAGGCAGATCGCCTTTCGGGGAGCGGACCTGCCGTAACAGGCGAGCTTGCGCTTGGCGTTGCGGGCCACACCAAGCGCGTCGAGGATCGTCGCCTCGGCGATGCCGGCGAGCTCGCCGGTGATCTTGAGCACCTCTTCTTTTGCCTCGTCGTTGCGCCGGCGCAGCCAGGCCCCGATCGAGTGCGCCCTGCGCCGCACCGAGCGGGTGCGGTCCCTAAAGCTCGTGCGGGTGGCGAAGCCCAGTGACTTCAACGATGAGACGGAGCGGGCGAGCTTGGCGACCCCCTTGGCTAACAGGCTCGAGTCGGTCGGGTAGGCCACGTTGGCCGGGACGACTGTCGTATCGGCCCGTACCTTGTCGAGTTTGACGAGGTGGGCGGCGTTCGCCTTTTTTAAGAGCGCCTCGTTGAGCTGGGCTACCACCTCTGAGCCGCAACGCTTGGTGATCTTCATGAGCGTGGAGGCGTCCGGCACCTTGTCGTAGGGACCGATCCGGCAAAAGCGCCGCCACGAAAGCGAGTCGGTGACCTCGCCACACAGCGTCTCGAAGCCGAGGTCGTAGCGAAAGCGCAGGTGCATCAGCCGCAGGTACGTCTCGATCGGGGTCGAGGGCCGGCCGTAGGAAGGATCGAAGTAGGGCACGAAGGGTTCAAAGAACACCGGGTCGTCCAAGAAGGCGTCGACGGCGCAAAGCCCAGGCGGGAGGCGGCGGAACTCCTCTGGCAGCAGCGATTCCCACAACGTCGCCTGAGGATCTACTTTGGTACGCAGCACGATGGCTCCAATCGCTTTGCAAAAGGGTGGTAGGAGCCATCGTGTCAGCATTCGGTCCAGGTCGCGAGCACCGTGCCCGCACATATGTCCTGGTCAGAGGCTATTTTTAACTTTCGTTTTTCAGGTCGAAGTAGCTAGCTAGTTGGGATGCTGGTTCCGCTCGTCATGCCGCGGATGTGACCGGTAGACCCGGTGGCTGGCTTCTGAAAGCGATCCGAGTGACTGTCCTCGTCGGCGTGTGTCTTCCTGGTCGGGAACTTCATTGCACGCCTCCGAGGATCTCCGGTCCCTGTCGTATCGACTCTCAGGACCAGTCACCACATAGGCGGACCGTCATTTAGCGCTGACGTTTTGTCATTCCTGCTGTACAATGTGTACGGGAGGTTGCTGCGATGACGTCGCAATTCGGCTCCGGTGTTTCGTACGCCGGACTTCCGAGCGGTGTGCTGGATGTCGTCAGTCGTAATCCTTTGCCAGCACTGATCGTGGAGGTGCCCTCCGAGCGGGTCGTCGCTGTGAGCCCGGCAGCTCAGGATTTGTTCTCCTCACGACGCAGAAGGTTGGTCGGTTGCACGCTCGAGTCGCTCACCGCCGAAACGCCGAAGGGTGCCCTCGATCTTCTCGTCGCAGGACGGCTGAACGGATATGAGGCAAACCACCAATTTCGCCTCGGCGACGGATCGTCGGTCCCACTTCAAACCTGGGTGAGGACGATCGGTGAGGAAATTCCGCTACGTCACGTTCTCTTTCTTTTTACGACAGAGGGTATGCCCGCTGCAAGTACAGCTCCAGCGCTGCCCAAGGAATTCAACGCTCTCATCGGCACGATCGACGCCAGCCTCAGAATTGACCGCGTTTGTAATGACGGCGACACAAGCTTGGACGGGCCGATGGGACTAGTCGGTCAGAGCATCTTCCAGATCGTCCATCTGGAAGACCTCACCGGGCTCATGTGGGCGCTCGCGCAATCGACTTCTACGGCCAAGGGCGTGGCGCTTCACGTCCACGTCCATCGTGGGCACGGACAAGCACAGCTGTGCCAGATGCTGCTGCTGCCAATGGATCCTCCCCCGACATTCGCTTTCGCGCTCAGGTCTGTCGAGCAGTCCGAAGCTTCGCCGGAGTCCGAGGTTGACGCGCTCTTGGGCGCGACGCGAGGCCACGATGTCTTTGGCTCGTCGCACAGCCTCGCCAGCATCAGCCAACCACAGATCCCTGGCATGTCTGAGCTGTCGTCGCGCGAGCTCGACGTGCTTACGAGGTTGCTTGCCGGGTACCGGGTGCCGGCCATCGCAAAGGTGCTCTTCGTCTCTCAGAGCACCGTCCGCAACCATCTCTCCGCGATCTTCAGGAAGCTGAACGTCGAGTCACAACAGGAGCTGATCGACCTACTCAGAATATAAAAAAGGGCACTTCGTCTAGCGATAAATGACGTTCTGCCCATTTGATGCTTCATCGGACAAGCCGATATTGATTCGTAGCATGGGCGATGTCCAGGATCCTCCCCTTCTATTGAACAACCTGCTCAAGGTGTTGCCCGACGGGATCGCCTTGGTCGACGAGTACGGCGTGATCTCTCATGTGAACGAACGCCTCGAGGCCCTGACCGGCTGTCCTCGCGACCTCCTTGTCGGCCAAGCCGTAGACGTACTCTTGCAGTCCCGATACCAAGATGCTCACGCCGCGCGTCGCCGTGGATTCGTCCGGAACCCGCCCTCGCGAGCGCAGGTGAGGGCGGGCGAATTGGACTACTCGCTCTTGTGCCAAGACGGCAGCGAGCTCACGGTCGACATGGCTCGCGCTCCGTTCGTACTTGACGGCAAGCCGTGGAGCGTCGTCGCGGTTCGCGACGACCGCGCCCAGAGACCAGCAGGGCACGTCTCCACCGAGGCTGAGCTGCATGCCATCGCCGCCGAGCTTGCTGCCGTTGAGGCGCTCGGAAGTAGCGAACAGCGCTTCCGGCTCGCGTTCGAGAACAACATGGCCGGCATGATCCTCGTCGACGTTGAAGACAGGGTCCTGGCGGTCAACGACACCTTTTGTGAGATGGTCGGACGCAGCAGGGAGGAGATCGTCGACAAGGGAGCGGCACCGTTCACCCATCCCAAGAAGGTCCACGGCCGCCTAGCGCCCGACGAGACTGCCTGGGTGTACGTCGACCGCTACGTGCACAAGGACGGGCGGCTGGTCGTTGTCGAGGTGTCGAAGTCCACTGCGCGCAACGCGGCCGGGACGACGCTCTACTTCGTCATCTCGGTCCGGGACGTCACCCAGGAGCGGGCTCTCAGTGCCCAACTGTCCCATCAGGCACTGCACGACTCGCTCACAGGGCTCGCCAACCGTGTCCTCTTCGAGGACCGGCTCTCCCAGACGAACGCTAGGACCGCTCGCCGAGGCGGGTGGAACGCTGTGTTGATGTTGGACCTCGACAACTTCAAGGCGGTGAACGACACCCTCGGCCACCACGTCGGCGACCTGCTGCTCGTAGCGCTCGCGCGTCGCCTCGAGGAGGTAACTCGCTCCTCGGACACGCTGTGTCGCTTGGGGGGCGACGAGTTCCTCTACTTGGCCGAAGGACTGACTTCCCCGGCTCAGGCCGAGGAGGTGGCCGAGCGCCTTCTCGGCGTGGTCGCCGCGCCGTTCTCCCTCGCTGGGACCCAGGTCGAACAGCACGCGAGCATCGGAGTCGTGGTCTGGGAAGGGACGAGCAAGGACTGCACCGAGCTCCTCCAGAACGCCGACGTCGCCATGTACGAGGCCAAGCGCCAAGGCGAGAGCCGCCATGTCGTCTTCACGCCCGCTATGTACGAGGATGTGGACAATCGCTTCGCGCTCACCCGTGAGCTTGGGCACTCTCTGCAGTCAGGTGAAATCTCGATGCACTACCAGCCCTTGGTCAATCTCGCCACGAGCGAGGTAGTCGGCTTCGAGGCGCTGATGCGCTGGGAACACCCAAAGCGAGGACAGGTTCCCCCAGGCGTGTTCATCCCTCTAGCCGAGCAGAGCGATCTCATCTTCGAGCTTGGCTCCTTCGCGCTGCGCGAGGCCGTTGCCGAAGCAAGCTCCTGGGAACGCACGGATGCTCAGGCAAGCCGGCTTTTTGTCACGGTCAACCTCTCCGCGCGCCAGTTCCACGACCCGGACCTGGTGTCGATGATCGAGGGAGCGCTCACGACGAGCGGACTTGAACCAAAGCGCCTCCTCCTCGAGATCACAGAGGGCGTGGCGCTAGTCGACGTCGTCGGGACGACGAGCGTGATCGAGCACCTCGACCGCCTCGGAGTGGCCATTGCGCTCGACGATTTCGGGACCGGGTATTCCTCGCTCTCGTACCTAGCGCTCTTACGCCCGAAGATCATCAAGATCGACCGGTCCTTCGTCAGCCCAACACACGAGAGCACCTACAACGACACGCTGCTTGAGGCGATCGTCTCGCTCGGCCAAAAGCTGAACATGACCGTGCTCGCCGAGGGGATCGAAACCCAAGGACAGCTCGAGCACCTCCGCGCCCTCGGCTGTGAGGTCGGCCAAGGCTACCTCTTCTCGCCTGCCGTACCGGCTGGCGAGGTGGCGGCCATGCTCGGCCGGAAGTCGCGTCGCTGGGGGCGGACGCTGGCACTGCTGACCCCCGTCGACCCTCCTCCGGCTCGGAATGGGGAGACAATGCCTCGACTGAAAGCGAAGATTTCCGGGAGATCATCCATTTAAGGACCCGTGGCGACGCAGTCGGAACGACGCTGAGTTCGGTGCTGGCCTTCGCTATTCGCGTACGTCGTGGCGCGTGCCCGGGGTGACGGTGGATTGGGTTCGTCGGGTCTCACCGCGCCCTCAGCGCTCCCTCCCGAGTACCGGGTAGAGAATGCCGCCGATCGGGATCGAGATGAGACACACGATCGTCCATCCCCACTTCGGCAAGTACCGCACATCGGCGACCCGGGAGAGACCGGATCTTTCAGGAGAGCCGTGGCCTCATAAGAGTCTGTCCTTGTGAGCGACCGCTCATTGCTCTGCCCGGCAACCTCCGTCGTTGGACTTGACAAACTCAATAGGAGCGTCGGCAGACGCCGGAGGAGCCGAGGGGTGCCGGGGGGCCGATCAGAACCAGCGAACCGAGCCGTTGTTCCGGCGCGTCGACCGCTCTATGCCTCGTGCCATCTTTCGGCACCCGACGGAACACTCGGTGCCGCCGCGATCACCCTTGGCTCTTGCAAGGGGGCTTTGTCTCCGAGCCAGGCTCATTGCGTGTCGCTTGACATCTAGTGCGCTCACCTACGTGGACGCGAGGTCGCTTCCCGTGACGCGGGGGGCGAGGGTGTGGGTACTCAGTAAAGCCATGAGTTCCTGTGGACTGAGGGGCTTGGCGTAAAGGAAGCCCTGGCCGGTGTCGCACTGCTCATCTCGGAGCTGCTCTAGCTGCTGTTGCTCCTCGATCCCTTCCGCAACGGTGTCCAACCCGAGTGACTTTCCGAGCTGGACGAGGGAGTGGATCAAAGCTGATGAGCGTTCCGACGAAGTCATCGAGGCCATGAAGGAGCGATCGATCTTCAAGATGTCTACCGGGAACTTGCGCAGGTAGGCGAGCGACGAGTACGCGGTGCCGAAGTCGTCGACGGCCACGCTTATGCCTAACGCCTTCAGCTCTGAGATGCGCTCCACGGTTCTGGCAGGAACGCGCATCAATGTGTTCTCTGTGATCCCGATGACAAGATGATGGGGGTCGAGCCCGGACGCCTCCAGGGCCCCGGTGATATCGCTCACGATTCCTGGAGAATCGAGCTGCCGGGGCGAGAGGTTCACCGACATCGACAAGTCGTAGCCCGCCCTGTGGCACTCTGTGGCCTGTTGGCACGCCCAATGCAACACTTGACGGCCGACTGCGAGGATCAGTTCACTCTCTTCGAGTACCGGAATGAACTCATCGGGCATGACCACTCCACGAATGGGGTGCTGCCAGCGAAGCAGAGCCTCGACTCCGACGACTGCGCCCGTGTCGATCTTGAATATCGGCTGGTACACGAGGAAGAACTCATCGCGTTCGACAGCAAGACCGAGGTCCTTCTGCAACTCGACGTGGCTCTCCACCGCTCGGCGCATTCCGGGTTGGAACAGGGTGTAGCGCTGCTTTCCAGCGCCCTTTGCCTCGTAGAGAGCGACATCCGCATCTCGCAACAGTTCCTCCACGGTCGCTCGCGGTCCTGTTGCAATGCCTATCGAGGCCGTCACGGCGTGCAGAGACTGATTGTCACCAAGGGCGAACGGCTCTCGAAAAAGCTCGAGTATGCGCTCGGCGGTTTTGGTCGAAACGGTGTCGCCTGATGGTCCCTCTCCAGGTTGGCCCGACTCTCCCGACCCGCCGACCATGGGGAGGCTCTCTGTCAGAACGACGAACTCGTCACCGCCAAGACGGCCCACAGTGTCGGTTTCACGAAGCGCCAAGGTGAGACGTCGAGCCAGCTCGACTAGCAGCTCGTCTCCTACGCGATGGCCGAGGGTGTCGTTGATGTCCTTGAAGTTGTCGACGTCTATGAAAAGAGCGCCGGTCGCCACGTTGTTACGCCGACCACGAGCGAGCATCTGCTCTGCGCGGTCAAGGATGAGGGTCCGATTGGGAAGCCCGGTGAGTGAGTCGTGTAGTGCCTGGTGCCGTAGCTCGCTAGTAAGGTCACTCTGGGTTTGCTCGGCTTCCTTCTGTTCGGTGACGTCGACGAATATGGCGCCGACCCCGATGATCTCTCCGTGTACACGGATTGGGTAAAGGCTCTCCAGCCAAAAGTGGAGTCGGCCCGGGTCCTCTGCTGTTTCGGAGGCTACTTCCAGGCTAAGGATGGGCTCGCCGCGGGTCAGGACACCTCGGTAGGAAGGTTCGAGCTGTGGCCAGAACTGCGGGACCGCCTCGGCCATTGTGCGGCCGAGGTGGTCTTGCACTGAGACGCCGTTGATCGCCGCGGCCTTTTCGTTTACTCGCACGAAGCGGAAGTCGGGATCGACAAAGGAGAATCCGACGGGGGCGGTGGACTGCAGCGTGTCGAGGACGCCAAGGGTCTCAGCGGCCTCCTTCTCCGCTTGGCGCATCGCTTCTGTCAGTCGAGACTTCTCGGCGGTACGATCATGGGCGATCGCAGAGACCCCGACGACAGAGCCATCGGGCCCGAGGACCGGTGACATAGTGAGGGTCACCCGAACCCGGCTGCCGTCCTTACGCAAACGCTCCGAGTCGAAGCGCTGAACCGTCACCCCTTCGCGGACCTGGTCCAGGAAGTCGGACCACTCTCCAGCTCGCTCTTCTGGAAGGAGCTGCAACTGCCTGTGACCAATCATCTCGGCCGCTTTGTAACCGTAGAGACGTTCGGCAGCAGCGTTCCAGGACAAGACCACTCCGTCGAGTGTCTCGCTGATTATGGCGTCGTTCGCCGAGGCTACCAAGGCAGCAAGGAACTGCTCGGGTTGAAGACCACCGCTCTTCGTCTTCTGAATATCAAAAACCTAGCTCGCGCGACCAAGATCACGGTAGATGGACACTGTCTTTGAGCGAGGTTGAAAGGGTCGGTCTCCGAGACGTTGGTATCGAACGACACCACTCGGAGCTTCGACTCGTCATCTCAAAGCCGCAATCGCCGCAGTCGGATTGGCAGTTGGCAGGTGTCCACTGAACTGGTCGCTCGGCTGCGCCCACGAATCGGCCAATCTGGCTTGCCTTCCGCCCGATCCGGACCACGTCTGAGAGAGCGCAGATTCGGTAGGCCGACCTATCAGCGCACTGGTCGGCCAACCGACTTGGCAGTCACACGGCAAAGCAAGTTGACCGTTGGCGCTAGACGGCTGGGAGGCTAAGAGCTCGACGCGGTTGCCGCCGCGTTGTTTCGCTTCGTACAGAGCTTCGTCCGTTTCTTTGAGCACCTCACCCACTGATTTGGCGCCGTGACGGTGGAGAACTGCCATGCCGGCGCTGAACGTGAGAACACCAGGGCGGGTGCCGGTATGCGGGACGGCCAGTTGTTCCAGGCCGGCCCACACGCGCTCGACCGCAACGGCCCCTCTAAGCAAGGACTGTTCGGGGAAGACGCACAGGAACTCATCACCGCCATACCGGTAGACGAGGTCTCCTCCCCGCGCATGTTCCTTGGGCTGGGCCGTGACAGCCTGAAGGGCATAATCGCCAGTTTGGTTGACCGTAGGTGTCGTTGTAGGACTTGAAGTGATCAACATCGATCAGCACCAGGCAATAACTGTGTCCATAACGGGTCACTCGAGCTTCCATGGTGTCGAGGTCCTCTTGAAGGATCATGCGGTTACCCATCGGAAAGCCTTGTAGAGACACTCAAGATCGCTCCGAGGCTGTGATTCTCCTGCTCGAGGCGGTGCATCGGGTGGGCGAGCAGTGTGATCCCAGGCGATCTTCTGAAACCAGGTACCGGAGCTGTCCGACGCGGGACTGACTGCACTGCGACACGGGAACGTGAAGTCCGGTGAGCGCATCTTGCCGGGCCGTCGCGCTCGCTTTTGTCCTACCAGCTCCCGCCCCGGCCGAACGTGCCACCGTGGGCCATAACGCCCTTCGGCTGTTGCCGTCAGGACCGTCCGGTCACGGCTGGGATGCCTTGGCCTCGAGGCGCTCGAGGAGCCGGCGGCGTTGTGAGCGTCCCCGCAGGAGCAGGAGCACGGCGATCAGGAGGAGCAGCGCGGCTCCGGCCGCGGCCGGGAGCAGCCAGGACGGCAGGCCTTGTTGGGGTACGAGGGGGCGTTGCACCGGTGGGCGTCGCACCTTGGTCGCCGCGACCCCCACCTGCAGCGTGCCGGTGTAGCTGGCCAGTCGGGTGCCGCCTGCAGCGAGGTCGAGACTGACGGTGGCCCGGTAGCAGCCGGCGGAGAGGACCTGGTTTTGCAGGTACCAGGGGTAGTCGATGCTGGTGCGGGGAACGAAGGTGTCGAGCTGTTGGGCCAGGCTCAGCACCGCTCGGCCACCCGAGCATCGGCGCAGGTTCCCGGTGAGGTAGGGCTTCATCAACACAGCGCCGGTGTCGTAGATGGGGATGGTGATCACCTGGCGGACGTGCTGTTGGAGCCCGATGCTGGGTGGCCCGAAATGGGCCGCAGGGGCGGCCGGGCCGGGGACCTCGACCACCACGGCCACGATCACACGGGTCGTGGTGACAAGACTCACGCCCGTCTTGTTGGAGCTAGCTGCCGCCACTGCCTTGGGTTTGGGGGTCTGGGCAGCCAGGGCGGCCACGTAGTCCCCCGGCGCCGTATCGGCCGGCACGGTCACTGTGAACTGGACCGCGACGGCGCCCTTGGCCGAGAGTCGGACCGAGCCCGTCGAGAGCTTCACCCAAGAAGCGGTGCCCTGAGGGTTTGCCTGGGGCTGGCCGTAGGCGACGCCGCCGACCGGGGAGGTGGTCGCCCCCACGGCATAGACCAGGTAGCTGGCCGGTGAGGTTGTGAGGTCATGCACCACGATCGCCCCGGACTTGGACGCACCTGAGGAAAGGGTGTACTCGAAGTACCCGTTAGGGCCGGGCCTCACCGGGGACAGCCCCGGCGCGGCCGGGGTGCTGGGGGAAGAGCCGGCCCAAGCCGGCGCCCCTGTTGAAACCAGCAGCGCAGCCAACACCGAGGCGCCCACGAGAGCGCCCCGGGTGAGTGCTGCCCCCCATCCGGGGAGCCGAGCGTGGGGTTTGGTCAACATGTCAAAGGGAGAGGACGAGCACGTCGCAGAGAGCCCGAACCACCAAAGACGCCGAAGACCTCCCTGGCACCCAGCAGGTGGAGAAAGGTCTTCGGCGTCATGGGGTCACGGACCTGTGACGATGCTGTACTCCACGTTGGCCGTGTAGAGGTTGGCCCAGGAGTTCTGGTCCGCGGTGAAGCTGACGCCCGGGTTGACCGTGTAGCTGCCCATGCCCGTGTTCGCCGCTGCTGCGACGAACTTGATCGCCGCGCCGTAACCCTCGGCGGGGCCGGTAGACGGACCAGACACCGTGGCCTCGGCAGAGACCAAGGCCGGGGGCGCACTAAGCGAACCGTCCTCCACTGTGGCCCCTGCACCAACGGCGCTGGATAACAGCGACAGGGCGCTGGAGGCCTGGGTGCCGGCTTGGAGCTCGAAAAGGGTGCCGGGCGTCTCTGTTGCGGTCCCGAAGTTTATGCTGACGCCCTGGGTGTCGAGCACAGTAGCGATAGACGCCACCGCGGTGCCGCTTCCAGTGCTGTTGGTGGAAGCGGTCGAAGACCAGGTGAAACTGCCGGCGCCGTTCGAGATTCCTGTGGCGTCGACTGTGAACACCACGCCGTCCTGGGTGCCGGTGTACGCGCCCGAGGTTGCATCAACAAGGGGAGACCCGGTGTTCGTCCAGGCCCCGGTGTAGGTGAAGTCGCTTACAGCCACGGTGCCGTTCCAGCCGTAGCCGGAGCCGGTCGCGTCCGACCACACTGCCGTGGGCAGGAGGCCAACACCGGTAAAGCTCACCAGGGAGACCGGGATACCGTTGTTGTTGGTTATGGAGCCGATGGCGAGAGAGCCACCGGTCAACTGCGCTTGCCCAGTTCCTGTGACTCCTGTGTTGGCAAAGGCGGCTCCCATCGGGGCGAGCACACCGACGACGGTAGCGATCGCGACCACTGTCGCCAGTTGGCCGATGCGGCGCCAAGGCGGCGCACCGTGTCGCGGGGAAGTCATGTTCTTATCCATGGTCCTTGCCTTCCTGTTAGGTCGCTGTTCAGCTAGCTCACGCAGGAAGGAGCACCTCGGTGGTGCGGGATCACACGGGGGTCAGGGGGACTAACGGCTTTCTTCAGATGTGACTATCGGCAGTTCTCGTGTCACACCAGATAGGCGGACCGTCATTTATCGCTAGACATTTTGTCATTCCTGCTGCATTCCTCATTTGAGGAGGATGTTGCGATGACGTCGCAATCCGGCTCAGGTGTTTCGTACGTCGAACTGTCAAGCGGTGTGGACCTTCAGGTGCTGGGGCTCGTCGTGGAGTTCGAGCTGTTGCCCGACCTCACCCTGCAGCCGGAGTGGAGAGCGGAGGTGACCGCAGTCTTGCGCCACACATTGGACAGGTGCGCGGCGAGCGATGGGCTGGCCAGCGCCCTGCGGATGACGCCCAACGACATTCGGGAGTTCGTGCGTCCGCCGTTGTTGCGCGAAGGCGAGAAGTGGGACCAGATGGTGGCCAGCTTCGACTGTGCCACCCGGCGGGGGCGGACATGGTGTCGATCGAGAGCACAGGCGGTAAGGAGCTCCATGACGACGCCTTGTTGAACGGCGACCTGGAGGGATCGGTGTTTGCCCTGGGCATCCTGGCCTGCCGGAACATGGCCCAGCTCTGGGACATGATCGTGGCGGTGGCAGCCAAGCGCCAGGTGCTGGCGGCCGGCGACAGCGCCTGTGGGTTTGGCAACACCGCCATGACTCTGGCCGACACTCGCCACATTCCCAAGGTGTGGGTTCGACTACGCGTCTCCGCTTTTCCCCCACCGAGGCGAACCGTGGATGTCGGATAGGCAAGCCAGTCAGGGACGCCATCCTTGGCCTGGTTGCTCAACTGGGCACCCAACCCACCGTTGGCGATGCTGTACACGCCTGCGGCATACGTGCTTGCCTGAGCGGGAAACCGCCATGGTTGGCAAACTCGACCATTAGCCGGGGGCTGGGGCCCGGAGACATCGTCACCGTGAACTAGCTGGGGGTGGTCCCGGCCCTCGAGATGCCGATCGTTGAAGACGGAGTGGAGGCAGCTTCACGTGCTGGCGCGGCCAGAACGAGCAAAGCGGGGCCGGCGATTAGGAGCGTTCGGGCTCGGCGAGCACGAGTACGACAAGAGGTGCAAAGGCCCTCGGGTTTAGGGTAATAATGCACTTGGGCTACACCTGACCGGTCGAGGATAAGTCTCACTTCGTCGGTTGATCGGAAATAACTCAAGCAGCAAGCTACAGGTCATTCTCTCAAGACACGCCACGCGTGAGTCGATACAAGAGATTATGAGGGATCACCCCGCCAGAGACGCTCATGTCGCGTCCAGTGAAGTGTCAGACGCAAAAGGCATCGCTGCAGCAGTTGCCGCGATGTCGAAGGATCGCCTCCGGTCCGCTCTCGCTCGGGAACGACGCCGCAAAGGCTTGGGCATCGAGGAGGCCGCTGCCGGCACCGGGATCGAGCCTGGCGAGCTGAAGGCGATCGAGTCGGGCGCCCTCATGCCTGAGGCATCCACGACTGCCCGGCTCTTCCATTTGTACGACACGTGGCTCGATAATCTTCACCCGCCGCGGATGCAGCTCGACTCGTCGTCGTTCAGTGAAATGTCCGAATCGGAGATTCTGACCCAATACGTCGGACAGGTTCGGTCGTGGCGACATTCGAGTAAGCCGTACGGGTTCCGCCAAGACGACATCCAGATTCTCGAAGGCATTCTCGGGACAGAGGCCTCGGCCGTCGAAGCCAAGTTGAGAACCCTCACAGGCTGTAACAGGAGCACGGCCAAGATGTTTCGGCGGCTTTTCGTCCTCGGCCTCCTCGCCTCTACTGGAACCGTACTGGGCCAGGGAATCGCTGCGGCAAGCAGCGGGACCTTGTCGTCGCAACGCAAGCCGGCCGCCGCCACAGCGATGGCACCATCGAGCAGGTTGGCGCCCGCCGAGGTCTGTAAGACGCTCGGAGCTACCTCTGTCGAAGCTTCGTCGAGTACATCTGGCTCCACTAGTGAAGCTAAGGTCAGCGTGCAAATATTGGCATATGTACAGGTACACGTGGACGCGGCAGGTACGCCTATCGCGGTGCGGACTAACACTGGGTACGCGCCCGACTGCACAGGCTTGTGGTACGTGTTTGGACCTGGGCATCCGAGCGGCGAGCCCGTGGATGACCTGGCACTGATGAATGAGGTCGTGGCCGAAGCCTTGGCGAATCCCTCGGTCCCTGCTCCCGGATCTTGGCTGCCGGGCACGTGGTACGCCCTCAACTAGAGGAACACTCTTCCGTGCCGTTTGCCAGCGGGATCACGTCCCGCGAAGGGGTGTAAATCGACCGAGTCGAAGTGCTCTCGACGCGTTCAGTTTGTCAGGCCATGATCGAGTTGATCGAACCGTGTCGTATTCCTATGACCCGGGCATCCAAAGATGGGGGCGACGGGCGGAAGACCCACCCGTTGAGCGCCCAGTCCAGCCACTCACCTTCCTCGTCATAGAGGACGCACCAGGCTGGACTCCTCAACCGTGGCCGGGTCGAGAGGTATCACGATCGTCTCTCTGACCCGGCCGGGGCGAACCGGTCGGTGGAGGACGAATCCAGCGGTGCTCAGTAGCGCGCTCTCGCCGTGGAACTCGCCTAGGGCGTGAGCCAGACCATTGGCGATGACGACGCCATTGAGGCCGGGGGCGTCGACCAAGGCCTCCCGTCTCTCGTTGGAGAGGGATTCATCCTTCTCGGCGAGAGGTATCGTCGCCCAGTCGGTGAACTGCCGGAGACCATCGACGACGTCGAGTTTACCCCGGTTGCCTCCTGCGCCGAGGGACTGCTGGGCTTTTTCACGGACGTGGCGCGTCAGGCGGTCGAGCCCTCTCCCGTGCCTCTGCGGAACCGGAGAAGCTTCCCTTGCCTCGCTCGATCCGGATACGCATTGGGACGACTTCGTGTCTGGTGCTGGAGACCGTGACCCACGACGACCACGCTTGGCAAGACGACGCCGGATCAGGTCATCAGCCAGGATGTCGCCACCAATGCGTGCACGAAGTCGTCGTCGTTCTCGGTGGCGTCAATAGCCCCGTCGGTGCTCAAAACGCGCGGCGCTCGACGGGCGACACGACCCACGACAGGCGCGACATGACCTCTCATCCGGATGGTCTCGCGAACGGTTCTGACGGGACTCGCCGCCACTCGGGTCAGACGGATCTGGAACGCTCGAGCCAATCGCGCCCTCTATGTGGTTCACTGGCGTTTAAGGCGCGTATAAGGCGCACCCGGAGCACGGTCACCGGCGCGGCTCGTGAGAAAGGCCAGATGAAGGCATGGACGCTCTTCACAACAAGGGGCGTCCGGGCATCACACGTTACGCACAGAGTGCCGGCGACGACCGCCCAGGCGGCGCGCTTCGGGTATGCCGGCGGCTGGCTTGGGCGCCTGCTCAACACGTTCGCGGGGTAGCGCGGCGCGGCCTGTACGGTGAGTCCCATGCCGGACGCCCCGCCCCACCCGGAGCCGTTCGCCCCGCACACCGCCCCGGCGGTGCTCGAGGACCTCCGCGCGCGGCTGCGCGCGACTCGTTGGCCGGACGCGCCCGAGGAGGCCGGGTGGTCGCTCGGGACCGACCTCGCCTACCTGCGCGAGCTCGTCGCCTACTGGGCGGACGGCTTCGACTGGCCGGCGCAGGAGGCGGCGCTCGCCCGGTTCCCCCACTTCCGCGTCCGCCTCGATGGCCTCGGGATCCACTTCGTGCACGTCCGGGCCGCCGCTCCGGCTGGGCCAGTCCTGCCGTTGGTCCTCAGCCACGGCTGGCCGGACTCGTTCTGGCGCTACGCCAAGGTCATCCCACTGCTCACCGACCCCGGCGCGCACGGCGCCGACCCCGCCGACGCGTTCGACGTGGTCGTGCCCGACATGCCGGGCTTCGGGTACTCCGACCGCCCCACCGGCCCGCCCCCCGACTCGATCGCCGTCGCCGGACTGTGGGCCGAGCTCATGGGCGTCCTCGGCTATGCGCGCTTTGGCGCCGCGGGCGGGGACATCGGCAGCCACGTGAGCCGCTACCTCGCGCTCGACCATGCCGACAGGGTCGTGGCCGTCCACCGCATCGACGCGGGCCTGCCCGTCTTCACCGGCGACCCGGCGGACCTCGCGCCCGAGGAGCGCGCCTGGCTCGAGGGCGCTGCGGCCTGGGGCGCGACCGAGGGCGCCTACGCTGCGATGCACCGCACCAAGCCCCAGACCGCCGCCTTCGGGCTCACCGACTCGCCGGCCGGGCTCGCGGCGTGGATCGTGGAGAAGCTCCGGGCGTGGAGCGACTGCGGCGGCGAGGTCGAACGGCGCTTCACCAAGGACGAGATCCTCACGAACGTCACGCTCTACTGGCTCACGGGCACGATCGGCTCGTCGATGCGCATGTACCGCGCGAACGCCGCGATCCCGCCCGCGCAGCTTGCCCGCCGGGTCGAGGTGCCGTCGGGCTTCTCGCTCTTTGCCGGCGACATCGTCCGCCCACCCCGAGCGTGGCTCGAGCGTACGGCGAACGTCGTACGCGTCACCGAGCCCGCCCGCGGAGGGCACTTCGCGCCGTTCGAGGAGCCCGAGCTCTACGCGGAGGAGCTGCGCGCCTTCTTCCGCCCCTACCGGGCGGTGGCGACAGGTTGAGGGCGCCGCCGCGCGGGCGCGGCTGGCAGGTCTCGCACAGGTAGGTTCCCGATTGGTTCCGATCACTCGCGATCCGAGCAGCCAGAGCTCCGCGCCCTGAGCGAACATCGTCGCGGAAGACAGCGCCGTGGCAAGAAACTCGCCCGAATCGGCCGGTAGCCTGTCCCATCCAGCAAGAGACCGCTCGGCCGGGTGCCACTCTCACGACGATTGGGTCACTCTCCTTGTGCCAGGTCGGTAAGCCCCCTCGAGCCACGCGAGCGGACCTCACCTCCCACGCCCGAGCTGCGCAACACCCCGCAACCGAGGAGCAGACGGTGACTCGCCGCTTCTACCTCGAGCGAGCACCGCGGCCGTCGCCGGGTCGAGCAAAGGACCGCCGTTCACGGCCCGAGCACGATCGGTCTCCTCGAGACCGAGGTCGCGTCGCACCGCCACGAGGTTCGCGACGACGCGCCGGCGCCTTCGGCCCTCCCAACCCTCGCTCGGCGCGCCGAGCGCACGCGTCCACGCGTTCGGCGAGTCTGAGCCATCGGTTACGCCAAGCGAGCGTCGCCAGTCCTCGATCTCGACGGTGCCCTGCTGCCACCGTTGCGCGCGGCCTTGATCGCTCGGGCGGGGTCCAAGCAAGGCGACGACATACTCGGGTGGCTCCGAGCTCCACGCTCGCGATCTCGCGGCGGCGCAGCGTAGCGAGCGCGGAATCGACGATCTCGAGGCGGTCGAGGGCACTGCGCACGTCAGTTCCCAGAACGGCGCGCACCGACTGCTGAGCGGAGAGCGCGGCATCAGCCGCCTCGCTCACCTCGGCCGCTTCGGTCACGTCGCGCTCCGCGCGTACAAGGCGGCGTCGCGCCGCTGTGTAGGGACCTTGCAGGTTGCGGCGCTCGACGCCTTCGCTGGTGGCACTCATCGTCGCCAAAGCTCCCGCTTCCTCGTGCGCCTCGTCGCGCTGCACGAGGGAGATGCCAAGCTCACGGGAGGCGTCGCCTTGGCGTGTCGTCAGGTCCACGCGCGGGACCGGCGCCGATCAACGAAACGAGCGTGTCGCGCTCGTTGCCGAGCGCCTCCCGGGAAGTTCCGGCGAGACGGGCGATCTCCGCTCCGGTCTCGAGCTCGTCGAGGGCGAGTCGCTGCTGCTCGCTGCGGCTCCACGCCCGGCCCAGCTCCTCGTCCCCATCGCCCGTGCTCGCCGTCTCGTCCGGCTCGGTGAGCACGAACAGCTCGGTTGAGTCCGTCGCACGACTCGCCGCCACGAGCGCCGCCTCGGCGCTGAGGCCCTCCGCGCCGAAGACGAACGCGCGACCCCTGCGTCGTGCCACTTCACCCGCGTCGCTCCGCTGGGCTTGGCCGACCGTCTGGCCCTGTCCTTTGTGCAGCGTCCAGGCGTAGCCGTAGTCGGTGGCGCGCTTCACGTAGTCGGCGGGCAAGCGCACGCTGCGGCCGTCGCTCGTCGCAAGTGTGACCTCTCGCGACAACGGGTCGATCGCCTGGATGATGCCGCGGGTGCCGTTGCGCACGCCCTTGCCGGACGGGTCGCGCCCGGCACCGAGGCGCGCCCGGTTCCGCAGGCAGCACAGCTCGTCACCCACCCGGTAGGCACGGGGCGCAAGGTCGGCGGGCGCGAACTCCCCGACGACGAGCTCAGGGCCCGACAGCCGACCCGCCTTTTCGACATGGAGGCGGGCAAGGCCGTTCAGAACCCGGACCGCGTCGCGGGCGTAGGCGTAGAGGACGGCGTCATCGCCGGACTCGCGCGCCGCCCACCACCGCTCGACCATGTCGCCGATCAGCTCGGACGGATTGGTCGAGCGATGGACCCGTCCGTGATGGGAATAGGCCGCGGCCGCCTCGCCGGCACGGCCCTCTCGAAGCGCCTCGAGCGCTGAGCGCTCCCACTCGGCAACCTGGCGCGCATTCGAGCCGAGCCGGGTCGCACCGAGCTCGCGGCCGAGCGCGCCGAAACCTCCGCCCGCCTCGACCGAGGGGAGTTGCCGGTCATCACCTGTGAGCACGATTTTTGCT
Organism: uncultured Acidimicrobiaceae bacterium; assembly: GCA_963727645.1. Taxonomy (GTDB): domain Bacteria; phylum Actinomycetota; class Acidimicrobiia; order Acidimicrobiales; family Bog-793; genus Fen-455. The sequence goes on along the minus strand of CAVSHA010000011.1, from coordinate 135,699 downwards.
CCCGCGCGCTGGACGATCTCCAACAGCCGCACGAGACGGCGGGTGTCGACCATGCTCGCCTCGTCGACGACCACGATGCTGCGGGGATCGAGGCTGCAGCGCGACAGGTGCTGCGGCGCGGCGAGCTCGTAGAGAAGCCGGTCGAGCGTCACCGAGGAAATCTGCGATCCCGCTTCGAGCTGGGCGGCGGCCTCCGCCGCGAGCGCGGCGCCGTAGACGCGGTAACCGGATGACTGCCACGCCCGCCGGGCCGCGTCGAGGGCGAAGGTCTTCCCCGAGCCGGGCACGCCGATGACGACCTCGACCCCGTTTCCCGAACTGCACAACGACCGCACCATCGCCGCCTGTTCCGAAGATAGGTCTCCCCGCTCCGCGAGCACCGCCTCGAGGCGCAACGCGTCCGCAACCCCGCAGGCTCCCTTAAGGCCCGCACGCCCGAGGGCGAGGAGGCGAGATTCGGTGTTCAGCATCTCGGTGGTCGAGTAGCGAAGCGCACAGGTGAGCGTCGCGATCCCCGAAGCCGGCGCGCGCACGAGGCGGACGATCGTATGGCTGTCACGGGGACGGTCGGTCGTGAGCGGCCGTCCGGTCTCATCCGCGACGACGAGGGGAACCACGGCGGGATCGGCGAGGGTGTCGTCGGCGAGCCCTTCGAGCTCGGCACGCCGAGCGCCCTGGGTGCACCGCTCGGCCCACGCGACAATCACGTCGTCGCGGGTGAACGCGGCCTGTGCGCGAGTGAGCCCCGCCGATCCGACGAGCTCGCTGCGAGCTGTGGCCACCTCGGCGGCAGTTGGTGCGACGCGCCGGTCGGTCCCGTCGAGGAGAGCGGTCGACGCTCTCACGGGTCACCCCGAGCGCCCGGGCACGTTGGGCCCAGGTGTCGCGCAGCTCCACGAGCTCGACGTCGAGCTTGTCGCGTCTCGTCTTCAGACACGCCGCCTCGCTCGCCCTTGGCCCCGATCGACCGGTGCGTTCGAGCTCCGCCTCGATCGCGTTCCTCCGCTGCGAGAAGCTGCGCAGCACCTCGCGGCTGAAGCCGTCGAGCTCGGAGAGGCCGCGCCGGTCCGGCACGAGCCATTTGCCACCGAGCTCGGCGACGCGTTCGCGAAGCTCGGCGCGATAGATCGAAGCCGCCGCGCGTCGGTGCATGTAGATCATGCGGGAGTCGAGAGCGGTCCATCGCCCGTCGCTTCCTTCTACAACATTGCAGACGATCCCATGCGTATGAAGCTGCGGGTCGAGCTCACGCGAGGCCGGGTGTACGAAGCAGGCGACGGCGAGCCCCGCAGTAACGTGCCCGTCGCGGCCCCCGAACCCGCGCCGTGCCCGGCCGCCCTCGTCCTCGAGGAACGAGAAGGCCGCCTTGACCGCCCCACGGTGCGCCTCGACAAGTGCCGCCCGCAGCGGTTCGTCGGCGAGTGCCCAGGCGAGCGATACTGATTTCGGCGCCGACAGCGTGAAGTCCCAGCCCGGCGTGTGGTCGGTGGCGACGCGTTCCAACAGCCGACCTCCGTCGGGGTGCTCGCCTTTCGCGAGGGCGCGGAACGCCGCCGGGTCGACCGCACCGACGAGCCCGAGCGACGCGGCAGCTTTCCCGAGCCAGTAGCCCTCGGCGCCGCGCCCGGCGTAGGAGACGTAGTACTCGACGCCCTTCGGGCCGAGCTTGTGCGCGCTCAGCACGGCCGGCCGCAGAGGCGACGGAGCTCGACGTGGCCCATCCCCAGCGAGCGCATCGGACTCGCATCGTCGCCGCGCAAGCTCCTGCCGCGCGTGCCCGAGCGGTCCTCGAGCCGCCGCTCGGAGTGGCCCTCACCCGAGAGCGACGTGCCGACGTCAGCTGCGAGATCACCGGTGGAGCCCGGCGGCGGATCAGTGCGGGTTGGTTCCTCGTTGCGCATTTTCGTCGCTCCTTTCTTGCGGGACGACGACGATGTTGCGCCCAGGGACTCACAGCACTTCTCACAGCAACACTCACAGCAACACTCACAGGAGGAGAAATTTGCGGGGGTTTCCTGAGCCCCGGCCTCCCCGACAACCCGATCATGAGCCGCGACGCTTCGACCGAGCCCTTCCACTCACAGGGCTGTGACCAGGGCCTGTGAGTGTTGCTGTGAGTAGTCCTGTGAGTGTTGCTGTGAGTGTTGCTGTGAGTTGCCGGAGCACGCAGACCCTTCCACTGCGTGCCGCGAGCTCGTCTGTGAGCACTGCTGTGAGTGTCCTGTGAGAAGTGCTGTGAGTTGGTCAGCGCACAATCGCGCCATGATTCGACTCCGCTCCACCCATGACGATCACCTGGCGTCGTTGTCATCGCGAACGACCCGGCACCTCGCCACCATCGAGGCCGCCCGCGCCCGCCACAGCCTTGACGACGTGGCTCGGCTGGCCTCCCATGGCCACTTCGACCGCTCCCCCTCTTTGCAACTGCATCTCGACGACGGCATCTGGCACTGCTTCGGCTGCGGCCAGACGGGTGACGTCGTCGAGTGGGTGTGCCAGAGCGAAGGCTGTGGGATGGCGCCAGGCGATCCGCATCCTCGACTCGGGCCGCGTGCTCGGACGCGCGTGGGCCGCACACGAATCGTCGCCCTCGCGTAGGGACTCTTCTTCAAGCCGACTCCCGGCGGGAAGGTACTTCGCGACTCACGCCGCGGCTGTCGAGATGACCCCTGACCCAGCCCTTCTGGTGACCGCTGACGGGCCGGCACTGTGACTGTCCGGGCGGAGGCCCTCATGAACGAGTCCTTCATCACCGACGACCAGCTGCTCGTGACGCCAGAAGAGGCCGCCCGCCGACTGTCGGTCGGACGAACGACCATCTACGAGCTGATGGCCAGTGGTGAGCTCCAGTCGGTCAACATCGGCCGCTGCAGGCGTGTGCCGGTGAGCTCGCTGTCGTCGTTCGTCAACAGGTTGATCGGCGACGCCGTCGTCACCGTTGAGCGACGTGGACGGTGATTCGAAGCCTCGCCCATCGCGCGCTCATCGCGCGGACGCTGACGTGCGGGACCGTTTGCCAGGGTACGTATAACTTATCTACCAGCCATAATACATCGCTGTAGTTCGCTGAAATACGGGTCGGCCAGCTTCCCAAGCTCAACGAGCTGATCGTGGAGTGCCGGGTCACCAACAGCCCGAGAGCAAGCAACCACGTATGCGACCTGACCCCTCGTGACACTGTCAATATCGAACTGAGGTTGTAAGAACGTGCTGTGAGGCCGGCTGGGGACCGAGTGTGTGCAGGCGCGGATTCCGATGGAACACACGCTTCCCCTGAACGACCTGAGACCGTCCAGCAGGAAGGTTGGCCAGCACCGCTCAATCGCGCGTGGGAGCTAGTGTTCCCCTCCATGGCCCAGCTCGTCCGGCGCGTCAGCGGCCTGCCCCGAGGCATCGACAATCCGAGGCGGGTGACCGAACGCTTCCCGGACACTCGGGAAGGACGCCAAGCAGCTGATGGGTGGGCCAAGGGCTTGGACGACCCCCGGACCTTCTACGATGTCCGGACCCGGATCGACGGTCGAGTAGTGAACAAGTCGTTCACCACCCGCAAAGCGGCCCACGCCTGGGCCACCCAGATCGCCCACGACAAGCTGACTGGCGTCGCCATCGACCCCCGATCCGGTGACGAGCTGTTCGCCCACTACGCGCAGCGCTGGCTCGACACCCGCCGCGTGAAGGGCCGGCCGCTGGCGCCGAAGACACTCGAGCTGTACCGAGTTCTCCTGCGGGCTCACATCGAGCCCACGTTCTCCAGCCGCCAGCTGAGCGCCATCACCCCCGAGGCCGTCCGCCGCTGGCACGCGAAGGTGTCGAGCGACTCCAGCGCCATGAGCGCGGCGAAGTCCTACCGGCTACTGCGGGCGATCCTCGCGACCGCCGTGGCCGACGGTCTCATCCAGGCCAATCCCTGCCGGGTGCGAGGCGCCGGGACGGAGCGATCCGTCGAACGTCCGATCGTTGGGCCAGAGCTGGTGCTCGAACTGGCGGACGCGATCGGGGCGCGATGGAACGTGCTGGTCCTCCTCGCCGGCTTCGGCGGCTTGCGCCTTGGCGAGCTCCTTGCCCTTCGGCGCCGCCACGTTGACCTCGCCGCCGGCACGGTCACCGTCGAGGAGCAGATGGTAAGCCTCGACGGTGGGCGTCGCCTCCTGACCGAGCCCAAGACCGAGGCCGGCCGGCGAGTAGTTGCTCTCCCCCAGCTCGTCCTCGACTCTCTCGCCGAGCACCTCGACGGCATCGGTGAGGACCCGGACTCGCTCCTCTTCCCCGCCGAGGGTGGTGGCCTGCTCCCGACCACGACCTTCTACAAGCACTGGCGCCGGGCTCGGCACCAGGTGGGACACGACGAATTGCACCTCCACGACCTTCGCCACGCGGCCGGCACCCTTGCCGCTTGGACCGGCGCCACCGAGCGCGAGCTGATGGCCCGCCTCGGCCATGCCAACCCCGCCGCCAGTCGCCGCTACCAGCACGCCGCCAGAGACCGGGACCGGGCCATCGCCGCCGGTCTCGACGTCATCCTCCAAGGCCTCCAGAAACGCGACGCGCGATAAACGCGCGATAATCCATGGAGGCAAAAATGTAGGCCATTCCGGCACCCCGCCGAAATGGCCTCTGAACTGGACTTTTATCTGGTGTCGGAGGGGGGACTTGAACCCCCACGCCCTTGCGGGCACTAGCCCCTCAAGCTAGCGCGTCTGCCTATTCCGCCACTCCGACGTGGCTGCCTGGTCGAAGCTCACTGAGCCCCGGAGGCGCCCCGTACTGTACCGCAAACACCTCCGCGAGCAGCCAGCCGGGCTGGTTGACCAGCCCTCACCGTCACCTTCAGCCCTGACGGCCCGGGGACGTCGTCTCGACGGCCCAGTCTTCAGCATTCCATAACGGACCGGCCGGGCTGGCGCTCTCGCTCACGTTCACGATGTCCGACTGCTGCACAAGGCTGACGGGCTCCTGGAACAGTGGAAGCGCAGGAAGATCACGAGTCAGCACAGCGTTCAGTTTCGAGAGGAGTTGGACTTGCGCGTCGGTGTTGAGCTCACTCATGACCTTCTCGAAATAGGCGGCGACATCCGGGTCCTCGAGTCCGGTGATGTCGCGAGTCACTGCTCCCAATGTGGTCGCCCCGGGCTCGGTTCCCACGGGCGTCGGCACGCTCCACAACCATGTGCTGCTCGAACCGAAGCTGTCCGGGCGGAGATTCGGAGGGAACGAAGTCGGCATCGGCAACACGGGGTCGGTGTAGATAATGGCGTTCCAGGTCGGAAAGGCAGGCATCACATAGGGAACGAGCGCGAGCTGGTATCTCCCCTGGGGCAGTGCCGTCTTCAGGAGATCCTTGGTCGGCACGTTGTGGATGATCAACGCGATGCCGCAAGAAGACCATTCGGCTTGGAGCTGCTGTTCGAGCACGTCGATGACCCCGTTGCCTTTCGGACCGGTGACGGTGAGAGTCAGTGGACTGCCAACCCCGTAAGCGCGAAGCCTGCCGTACTGATCGGGCTCGTAACCGAGTGACTTGAACAGCTTGGCCGCCCGGACTGGATCGTATTGCGCGGGCGAAGCGGTCCCGGCAGCCGGTCCTGACTGCCCTTGTGCAACGAGGCTGCTGCCCGCGCTGACAGCGAGCGGGTCGTCCAAACCGATCGAGTCCGCCACAAGCTGGTCTGGGTCCGTGACAAGTGCGAGCGCCACTCGCATGAGCCTGCCACCGACGACGGGGTCGTTCAGATTGAAGACGAGCTGCCAGAGTAGCGGCGACGCTGTGGTCGTCACCGAAAGTGCTCTGCTCGACGTTTCGTCGTAAGCGAGCGCTTTGTCGAAGCGCGGACTCGGTGTGATCTCTGCGATCGAGACTCGCCCGTCTTGCAGCCCGGCCAGGGAGGCCCGGACTGACCGCTCGACGCGAAACACGATTCTCTTCAAGTGAGCTGGTATCCCCCAGTACCTGGAGTTGCGTGTCAGGACAAGCTGTCTGCCCGTCCGCATCGAGCTCACGACGAAGGGCCCACCGGAGATGAGATCCCTGGGGCGGAACCCGGCAAAGGCGGAGACCCATCCTGCCCGCGCCGCGATATGGGCGGGAATGAGATTCGAGAAGAGCCCCTCCCAGTCCGAGTACGGACTTCTGAACACGACTCTCACGGTCTTGCCGCCGTTGCTACCCGAAATCGACTTGATGTCGCGGTAGCCGGCAAGGAAGCCCGTCGTCGCCAGCACTGGTGAGGCCTTCAGTTGCTGCTGCCAGTTGTACTCAAAGTCGGCCTCGGTTATCGGGTAGCCGTCCGACCACGTCGCTTTCGGGTCGATCGCGTAACTGACGGTCATGGGGCTCAGGGCGACAACCTCGGCGCTGTCGACGAAGCCGGTCGTCTCCGCTTGGTACTCAGGGTCGATCACGAAGGCCTGGGGCCAGACCTGCTCCATCACCATCTGAGTCACGTGGTTCGCGCCCGCGGGCGTCGATGGGTTGAAGTTCGTCGGCAAGTACGGCACCGCTACGGTGACCGTCCCGCCGCTTGCAAAGCCTGAGGTCGCCGACGGGATCTGGCTGGTCCGAGCGGCGGTCGGAGACGACGTACCGCTGCACGCCGACGCAATGACGGCAACGCCTCCGAGGAGGACGAATGCGGCCTTCCTCAGCTCCACCGAAGTGACAGAGCAACCGTGACGAACGCGAAGACAAGCACGAACACCACGGTTATCCGGTCAAGATTGCGCTCGGCGACAGTCGACCCGGCCGCCGCCGAGCCGGTGGACGCGCCGAACATGTCCGACAGGCCGCCGCCTCGTCCGCTGTGGAGAAGCACGAGCACCACGAGCCCGAGCGCGACGAACAAGTCGACCACGACGAGAATGTCAGTCAGCACTTCGGGAACCTCCTCTCGGGCGCCGTGCCGGGCAGCAGGTTACCACCGCCAGGAACTCCCCCCGGTCGTCGGCCTGCGCCGCCGACTGCCTTGTCCGGGAGGGAGGAACTGATCAGGATCGTTCAGCGTCCCGACCTTGCTATCGACACGAACTTATCTGCGTCGAGGCTGGCACCCCCGACTAGCAGGCCATCGACGTCCGGGCAGGCAAGGAGCTCGCCGGCGTTCGCGGGTGTGACCGATCCCCCGTACTGGATCAGCATCGAACGCGAGACGTCGCCGCCAAGCACCTGCAGCTCAGCACGGATTGCCGCCGACATCGCCTGGGCGTCGTCCCCACTCGCGGTCAGGCCCGTCCCGATCGCCCAGATCGGCTCGTAGGCGACAACGATGGACCCAAGGGCTTCAGGGCCGCGATCGGTGAGTGCGGCGGTGAGCTGGCCGGACACCGTTGACTCGGCCATTCCGGCTTCTCGTTGCGCGAGCGTCTCGCCCACACAGAGAATCGGGGTCATCGCGTGCCGCAGGACCGCGTCCAACTTGAGCCTGACAACCGCGTCATTTTCCCCGAACAACGCACGGCGCTCGGAGTGCCCAACGATCACGTAGCGAACGTTGAGCTTCGACAGCATCTCGGCGCTCACCTCGCCGGTGTAAGCGCCCGAGTCCTCGAAGTGACAAGTCTGAGCGCCTAGCGCGATAGGTACCGAATCGGACTCGAGCGCGGTCTGGACCGATCGCAGGCACGTGAACGACGGATGCAACGAGACATCTGTGTCATCCGGGAGCGGGGCGGCTCGCAGGAGCGCGGCAAGCTTCTGCACAACCTGGATCGCTTCGTAATGGGTGTGGTTCATCTTCCAGTTGCCACTGACCAGCAGCCTGCGACCACTGTCCCTCGCGCTCATGGACGCGCCTCCGGGCTCATCGGCTCTTCCGCGACTGTCGGCGCCCCACCGCACCTCGTCACGGGCTTCCTACTTGGCATTCGGCGCTGCACGAAGCGCGGCAAGACCTGGGAGGTCACCGAACTCGAGCAACTCGAGCGTGGCGCCACCGCCTGTGGAGACGTGGTCGATCTTGTCCTTGAGGCCGAGCTGGGCCAGCGCCGCAGCGCTGTCTCCGCCGCCGACGACCGTACGGCCCGGGCACCGCGCCATCGCTTGCGCAATGGCTCTGGTTCCCTCGGCAAAGCGGTCGTCCTCGAACACGCCCATTGGCCCGTTCCAAAGCACCGTGCCCGCCGAGGCAATTACCCCGGCGAACAGTTCGACCGTGGCCGGTCCGATGTCGACCCCGCGCCAGCCTTCGGGTATTTCCAATCCGAAGGTCTCAACATCGGGCCCCACGTGACCGACGTTCGTCGGCTCTTCGGGAGCGCCCTGGAGCTCGATGCTGAGCTTCCGGCCGGGCGCCAACGCCACAGCGTCGACGGGCAGGATCAGATGCCCTGGTGAGCCGAGGAGCTCCTTGCAGGCCTCCAGATGGGTCGGGTCCGTAAGAGAGGCTCCGACCGAGTGACCGAGCGCCTCGAGGAACGTGAACGACATTCCCCCACCCACGAGCACCGTGTCTGCTCGCGCCGCGAGAGAACGCAGGACTCCGATCTTGTCCTTCACCTTGGCGCCGCCGAGGATCACGACAAACGGCCGCACCGGCTCGTCGAGCAAGCCGGTCAGAACCTCGACCTCACGAGCCAGCAGGCGACCCGCTGCCGAAGGCAGGTACTTCGGCGGGCCCACCACCGAGGCATGGGCCCGATGTGAGGAGCCGAACGCGTCATTGACGTAAGCGTCGTGGCCTTTGACAAGCTCGAGAACGAAGTCGGGGTCGTTCGCCTCCTCGCCTGGCGAGAAGCGAAGGTTCTCCAGCAACTCGACGCCGCCGATCAGCTCGTCGAGCCGCGCCCTGACCGGTGCCATGTCGTACTTGGGGTCAGGCTTGCCCTTCGGCCGGCCGAGGTGCGAGCACGCGGTGATGCGAGCTCCGTGGTCACGCAGCCAGAACAGAGTCGGCAGGGCCGCCCGGATCCTGAAGTCGTCGGCAACCACACGGTCGCCCTCCGGTGTCTCGGCGAGCGGGACGTTGAGGTCGAGCCGGACGAGGACGCTCTTACCGTCCAGTTCCCCGAGGTCCTCCAGGAGTGGAACGCGCCGGGTCACGACAGTCCGGTCATGCTGCGCCGATCAGCCGAGCGAGGTCGATCAGGCGGTTCGAGTAGCCCCACTCGTTGTCGTACCAGCCGAGCACCTTGGCGAGCGTGGTCGCCTCGTCGATGGCGATGGCCATTGTGAGCGTCGAGTCGAAGGTGCACGAGGCGGGGGTTCCGATGATGTCGGTCGAGACGATCTCCTCGGTGTTGTACACGAGGATCCCGCGGAGACGGTCGGTCTCCGAGGCAACCCGGAAGGCTTCGTTGATGTCGCCGGCGCTCACCTTGGCGCCCAGCACTGCCGTGAGGTCCGTGATCGAGCCGTCGACCACCGGCACGCGCAGCGCCTGGCCGTCGAGCCGACCCTTCATCGCCTCCACGACGAGGCTGGTCGCGCGAGCGGCTCCAGTCGTCGAGGGGATGATGTTCACAGCCGCGGCCCGCGCCCGGCGAAGATTGGATCGCCCGAGGTCGAGCACATTCTGGTCGTTGGTGTAGGCGTGGATGGTCGTCATGAGCCCCTGGCGAAGACCGAAGGAGTCCTCCAGGACCTTGACCATCGGCACGAGGCAGTTCGTCGTGCAGGAAGCCGCGGAAACGACAAAGTGCTTGGCGGGGTCGAACGTGTCGTCGTTCACTCCGACGACGAACGTCGCGTCGACCTCCTTGCCGGGCGCCGAGATGATCACACGCTTGGCACCACCCTCGAGGTGGCCACTGGCGCCCTCACGGCTGGTGAAACGCCCCGTGGACTCGATCACGACGTCGACGCCCAGGCTGCCCCATGCGATCGCCTTGGGGTCCTTCTCTTCCAAGACGATTATCTCACGTCCACCGACCTTGAAGCCCTTGTCGGTCTGGGCCACGTCGACGTCGAGGCGGCCGAAAGTGGAGTCGTAGCGGAGAAGGTGCACGTTTGCCTCGCGCGAGACGAGATCGTTGACAGCGACGATCTCGATGCCCGAGGACTCCCCGGACTTGGTCTCGAGAGCGATAACGGATCGCAGGAGATTCCTCCCGATCCGCCCAAAGCCGTTGATGCCGATGCGAACGCTCAACTCGATCACCTTTCTCGCGAATGCTCTTTCGAAACGGCTTTACCGCTCGTGGGAACAGGTCCATTGTCTCTCACAGGCCCCGCCAGCCGCAAAACGTCGTCGTTGACGAGCAAGGCGAGCTCAGCCCCGAGCAGCTTCGGGTCGTGCTCGCGAAGTCCCGCGCCACCCACATCCGCGAGCACAAGGGCGGTGTCGACAGGGAATTCGCCGACCGGGAGCCCGGCGGCGTCTGCCAAGACGACATCGACATCGACACCATGCGCACGTAGCGCCCCAACGAGCCGCGCGACGTCGAATCCGGCCGTCTCGGGCAGCTGCTCGCGCAGGTTCGCGACGTAGACGCGTTTGGCTCGCGTGGAACTGAGGGCCTCACGGATCCCCGGCACAACACAAGCAGCGAGAACACTCGTGAACAGCGACCCCGGGCCGAGCACGATCTGATCCGCCTCCCCAATCGCCCGGAGAACAGCCGGCGGTGGCCTTGCACCGGGCGGGCCGAGCGACACCGTCGCAATCGCCTCGCCCTTGCTCACCCGGGCCTGGCCGATGAGCTCGCCGGAAGCCGTCTGCGCCTTCAACACAACTGGACCCTCCGTGGCCGGAAACACACGACCGACGGCCCCGAGCACTCGGGCCGCCTCCTCAACACCGGACGGGAAGTCTCCGGTCGTGGACGCCAGTGCTGCTATGAGCAGGTTGCCAAATGCGTGGCCGGCGAGCTCGCCGGAGGCGAAGCGATACTCGAGGGCGTCACCCAGCGGCGACGGTTCCGGCAGCAGCGCACCGATGCAGCGCCGGAGGTCACCGGGAGCCGGAATTCCAAGCAGCTCACGCAGCCGGCCACTCGAGCCGCCGTCGTCGGCTACCGAGACCACTGCCGTGAGCTCAACGGAATACCGCCGAGCCGCCTTGAGGGTCTGGGCAAGCCCATGGCCACCCCCGATGGCGACCACTCTCGGGGCGTCGCCGGTGGCTCGTCGACTCACAAGTCGATGTCCCGGTGGTGCACGACCGGCGCATAGCCGCGCCGGCGGATCCGCTCGGCGATCTCGTCGGCCAGCACGACCGAACGGTGACGCCCACCCGTGCAGCCGATCGCGATCGAAAGGTAGGACTTGCCCTCTCGGGCGTAGGCGGGAAGCAGAAGCGCGAACAGGTCATCCAGGCGGTCGAGGAGCTCTTTGGCTTCCTCGTTGCCGAGGACGTAGTCACGCACCTCCGGGTCCAGCCCGCTCAAGGGTCGAAGCCTGGTAACCCAATGAGGATTGGGCAGGAAACGGCAGTCGAAGACCAGGTCGACATCGAGCGGGATCCCGTGCTTGAAACCGAACGACACGACCGCGGTCTGCATGCCCGCCACGGTGCCGACGCCGTCGACGAGCTCGATCAGGCGGTCGCGCAGTTCGTGCACGTTCAGGTTCCCGGTCTCGACCACCACGTCGGCCTCTTCATGCAGGCTGTCGAGCATCTCACGTTCTTGGCGGATGGCCGAGAGCACGCTGTTGGCCTCCACCGGGTGCCGCCGGCGCGTGCCCTCGTACCGACGGACGAGGACTTCATTGGGGGCGTCCAGAAAGACCACCCGGACGCGCGCGCCTGTCGAGCGCAGGCGTCTGATCTCCGGCGCCAGCTCGGCGATGCCCTCGTAGCCTCCGCGTCCCGATACCAGGCACACCCGTTCGTACTCTGCGCCCGCCTGGCTCGTGAGCTCGGCGATCTTGCCGATAAGCGCGGGTGGCAGGTTGTCGATCACGAACCAGCCACGGTCCTCGAACGTCGCCGCCGCGGTTGACCGCCCGGCTCCCGACATGCCGACAAGGATCAGATACTCGGCCATCGGTTCTAGTTTCCCATCTGCTCGGCGCGCTGTCTCTCAAAGCGGAGCAACAGCAACCGCGGGATCGCGGACTCGAGCTCGAGGTCGATCGAACCCTCGAGAAAGGCTAACGGCGGCACGGGCTCCTCGAGGCGCGTGAGCACACAGCCGAGGTCAGTGACGGGATTGACATACCGCGACAGCGGACGGTGGGCGAACGGCAGCCACACGCCTGGGTCGACCTCCTCCAAGACGGTGTCCTCGCGCAGGTACGGACCAACACGCCAGTAGTGCTCGCCAATGACCTGGTCGTCCACGAAGCCACTCCCGGTCCCCTGGAACATCGGGTGATTGATGAGCAGCAGGAGCCGGCCGCCGACGGCGAGCACCCGGACCGCCTCGGCCAGCAAGGCGTCCGGGTCGGAGGAATGCTCGATCACCAGGCAACAGACGACCCCGTCGAAGGAACCGTCCCGGAACGGGAGGCGCTCGCCCACACCCCGCACGTACCTAGGGCCACCGCCTTGGCCGATGGCGCCCGCCAGCTGGGCGACGGCCGGTTCGAGCCCGACGACGATCTCGGGCTCGGGGGTCCCTCGCACAAGACGTCGGGCGAGATGGCCTTCACCGCTTCCGAGGTCCAGCACGCGCGAAGCGCCCTCCAGGTGCGACTGAGCGAGCGGAAGGATCTGGAGCTCGTATTCGAGGTCTGCCCCGTTGGTGAACGTCTCGCGCCACCAGATGGCGTGGCGCTCCCAGGGGCCCTTGTTCGCGCTCATCCGGCTTTCGGTCCTCGCCGGGCGTGCAGGTGCTCGTACACCGCCCTCCCAACAGTTTGCGGCAGCCAGCTGAGGCCGAGGAGGTCGTCCAGGGACGCCGCCTGAACGGCTCTGACCCCACCCAGCTCGGAAACGAGCCGACGTCGCCGAACCGGGCCCAGCCCGACGATGTCGTCGAGCGCGCCGCGGGTCATGCGCCGGCCGCGCAGCTCGCGGTGGAACCCGATGGCGAACCGGTGTGCCTCGTCCCTGGCCTGCTGCAACAAGTAGATCGCCTCGCTGTCACGAGGGATCTGAACCGGGCCCGGTCTACCGGGCACGAAGACCTCTTCCAACTGCTTGGCCAGGGCGGCCACCGCGATCTTGCCCGTGAGGCCCAGCTCGGAGAGGACTCGCACACCGACTCCGAGCTGCCCCTTTCCGCCATCGAGCAGCAGGAGCTGTGGCGGGTAGGCAAAGCGGGGTCCGCGCCGTCGGCGACCGTCGGCAAAGGCCTCGGCGTCCCCAGGGACCCGGTCGTCTTCAGCACCGTTGTCGCTCTCGCCGATCCCTTCGGTCTCCGCACGACCGTCGGCCTTGGCGAAGCCGACCGATCGGGCGTCGCCGAGCCGGTGAAGTCGCCGAGTGAGGACCTCGTGCATGGCGCCGTAGTCATCGTTACCTTGGACTGCGGTCACTTTGAACCGCCGGTAGTCGCTTCGCTTCGGCAGCCCGTCCTCGAGGACCACCATCGAGCCGACATAATCGGTTCCCTGCATGTGGCTCATGTCGTAGCACTCGATGCGCAGCGGCGCTTCTTTCAGCCCGAGGGCCTGCTGCAGCTCCTCGATCGCAGCCGCGCGGCTCGTGAGGTCGCTTGCCCGCCGCAGCCGGTGCCGCTTCAGCTGCTCCTCCGCATTTTGGCGGGCCGTCGCCAACAGTTCGCGCTTGCGGCCTCTCAGAGGGACCCTCACAGTGACCTTGCCGCCACGCAGGCCGGAAAGCCAGGCCTCGTAGGTGGCCACGTCATCGGGCAGCTCGGGGACGAGCAGGTCTCGGGGGATCCCGATCGGCGTCTCGGCGTAGTGCTGCTCGAGCACCCTGCCGATGAGCTGCGTGGATGTGAGCGGCTCCACTTTCTCGACGATGAAACCGTGACGACCGACGACTCGTCCCCGGCGGACGTGAAAGACCTGCACGGCAGCGGCGAGCTCGTCCTCGGCGATCGCGAGGGCATCGAGGTCTTCCGGGGTGTCGGTGACCATCTGTTGACGCTCGACCGCGAGGCGGACCGTGGCCAAACGGTCACGCAGCCGCGCCGCCCGCTCGAACTCGAGCTCCGCCGCCGCTTGGCGCATCCCTGCTTCGAGGCGGTCGACGACCGGCTTGGTATCGCCGTCGAGGAACTCCATCAGCTCCGCCACGAGCCTGCCGTACTCCTCGGGCTCGATCTCGCCAATGCAGGGGCCTGAGCACCGCTCGATGTGAAACAGGAGGCAGGGTCGCCCAAGGAGCTCGTGGCGCCGGAGCTTTGCATCCGAGCAAGTCCGGATCGGGAACGACCGGAGCAGCAGGTCCAGCGTCTCCCGGATCGCGTACGCGTGCGCGTAGGGACCGAAATAGCGGGTGTCCTTGCGCTTCGCTCCTCGCATGACCGTGGCCCTGGGCCACTGGTCGCCCACGGTGACCGCGAGATACGGGTAGCTCTTGTCGTCGACGAGGCGGATGTTGAAGCGCGGTCGGTGTGCCTTGATCAAGTTGTACTCGAGCATGATGGCCTCGACGTCGCTCGCGACAACGATCCACTCGACCGACGCCGCCCGCTCCACCATCTGGGCGGTGCGCGGGTGGAGGTGAACCGGGTCCTGGAAGTAGCTCGAGAGCCGGCTGCGCAATGACATTGCCTTGCCGACGTAGATGATCCGGCCTGCCGTGTCCCTGAATTGGTACGAGCCGGGGGCATCGGGAACCGACTGCGGGCGTTCGAGCACTAGAGTGCAGGTTACGGCCGGCCTGGTACCCCGGCTGACATATTCGCTTCGTGACCGACATACCCGCGGTTGGGCGACCAGGCTGTCCCCGCCGGCCGATAAACGAGGCGTTCCATAGGGGGTCACAGAGATGTTCCGCCTGCAGCCGCCGCTTCCCGACGACTACTCCACGGCACCCAACGACGAGCTGGTCCGGCGCGTCACCACGGCACGTTCGCGCCTCGGCAAGCGACTGCTCATCCTCGGGCACCACTACCAGCGAGAGGAGGTCATCCAGTTCGCGGACAGGAGGGGCGACTCGTTCGCCTTGTCCCGTTTTGCTGCGGAACAGCACGATGCCGAGTTCGTGGTCTTCTGCGGGGTTCACTTCATGGCCGAGTCGGCGGACATCCTGACCGGGCCGCACCAGCAGGTGCTCCTGCCCGATCTGAACGCCGGGTGCTCCATGGCAGACATGGCCAACCTTGAGGACGTCGAGCAGATCTGGGACGAGCTCGCGGAGGTCACCGACATCGAGGCGGTGGTGCCCATCACCTATGTGAACTCAGCGGCGGCCCTGAAGGCCTTCGTGGGCCGCAATTCAGGCGCAGTCTGCACGTCTTCCAACGCCCGAGCCGTGCTGACCTGGGCGCTCGAGCTTGGTCCTCCCGGCGCCAAGGGTGGGAACGGCGCGCTCGGGCCCTGGGCAGGCTCCCCGGGCGCCGCGGGCCGCGGGAACAAGGTCCTGTTCTTCCCCGACCAGCACCTCGGCCGCAACACCGGCTTCCAGCTTGGTTACCGAGCCTCTGACATGGAGGTCGTCGATCCGCGCCGGTGGCTCGGCGGGCTGACGGAAGCCGACGTCAAGGAGGCCACCTTCCTGCTCTGGAAGGGCCACTGCTCGGTGCACCAGCGATTTCGCACCGAGCATGTCGAGGCGTTCCGCTCCGAGCATCCAGACGGCATCGTGATCGTGCATCCGGAGTGCTCGCACGAAGTCGTCGAGATCGCCGATCAGGTCGGCTCCACCGACTACATAATTGGCGCGGTCTCCGGCGCACCTGCAGGCTCCACGATCGCGGTAGGCACTGAGATCCATCTCGTCGACCGACTCGCCCGCGAGCACCCCGACCGGACCGTGCTCTCGCTCGATCCCCTCGTCTGCCCATGTTCGACCATGTTCCGGATCGACCTGCCCCACCTCGCCTGGGTACTCGACGGCCTGGTCGCCGGGGAGGTCCGTAACCGCATCACAGTCGACGAGGACACGGCCGCAGATGCGCGGGTAGCCCTCGAGCGGATGCTCGCGATCGCGTGAGGCCTCGGCGCGACGCACTTATGCTGAGCCCATGACCGACGGCAGCTTGCCGCAATCGGCGGCCGCGGAAATCCGGCGGGCCGTCAAGGGCTCGCGCGATGCGACGGCCCGGCTGCTCGCGGCGCTCGAGGTCCTCCACGACCTGGACGTCGCCCGGCCGAGCCTGCTGCCCGACTGGACCGTGGGCCACGTGCTCACCCACCTGGCCCGCAACGCAGACTCCTTCGTGTGGGTCCTTCGCTCGGCCAGTAAAGGCAAGCAGGTGCCTCAGTATCCCGGTGGCGCTGCCGGGCGCGGTCGGGACATCGCCGAAGGCGCCAACCGGCACGCCGAAGTGATCCTGGAGGACCTGCGCGACTCGGCGGCGCGCCTGGATGCGACATGGCGCGAGGTGCCCGAAGAAGTCTGGCTGCGTGAGGGCCTGCGCACCGACGGTTCCCCACTCCCCTGTCGCGAGCTGCCCATGTCGAGGTGGCGCGAGGTCGAAGTGCACCATGTCGACCTCGGTCTCGGATACGGCATCTCGGACTGGTCGGAGGACTTCGTCAGTTCCGATCTGCCCCTTGCCCTCGACCGGCTCCCCGGAAGGCTCGAAGATCCCTCCCGAAAGACCGCGCTCCTGGCGTGGATCTACGGGCGCGCCGGCCTGCCATCAGGAATCGAGCTCCGACCGTTCTGAGAACTGTGTCCGCCTCGCGGGCCGGGCTCAAGCCTCGATCAGCTCCCGGGCCGCGGTGCCATCCCCGGCCTCTTCGGCTCGGTGACGTCTGAGCAAGTCGGGAGGGCGGATCACATCCCGAGCAAAGGCGCCAGGAAGCGCCCTGTGTAGCTCTCGTGGGTCTTCGCCACCTTCTCGGGCGTGCCCTCGACTATCACCGATCCGCCGCCGTCCCCGCCCTCAGGGCCGAGGTCGATGACCCAGTCGGCCGACTTCACGACATCCAGGTTGTGCTCGATGACACACACCGTGTTGCCCTGGTCGACCAATCGGTGCAGCACGTCGAGGAGCTTGCGGACATCCTCGAAGTGAAGCCCCGTGGTCGGCTCGTCGAGCACGTACAGCGTGTGCCCGGTCGACCGCTTCGCGAGCTCGGAGGCTAGCTTGACCCGCTGGGCTTCACCGCCGGAGAGCGTGGGGGCCGGCTGGCCGAGCCGAATGTAGCCGAGGCCCACGTCAACGAGGGTCCTCAGGTGCCGGGAGATGACCGGCTGTGCCGCGAACAGCTCGAGTGCCTCCTCACAGGAAAGGTCCAGCACCTCCGCGATGTTCTTGCCCCGCCACGCGATCTCGAGTGTGTCGCGGTTGTAGCGCGCTCCCTTGCAGACCTCGCAGGGCACATAGACGTCGGGAAGGAAGTGCATCTCGATCTTCAAGGTCCCGTCACCGGAGCACGCCTCGCAGCGCCCGCCTGAGACGTTGAACGAGAAACGTCCCGGTTGGTATCCGCGGAGTCGCGACTCCGAAGTCTGGCTGAACAGCTTCCTGACGCTGTCGAACATGCCGGTGTAGGTGGCCGCGTTGGAGCGCGGCGTGCGGCCGATCGGCGACTGGTCGATGTCGATGACCTTGTCGAGCGCCTCGGCACCCTCGATCGTGCGGTGCCGGCCCGGGACCACACGGGACTTGTAGATGCGTTGCATGAGAGCCCTGAGCAGGATGTCATTGATCAGGGTCGACTTGCCCGAGCCCGACACACCTGTCACCGACACGAAGCAGCCGAGCGGGATCTCCACGTCGATGCCCTTCAGGTTGTGCTCCCGTGCCCCGCGCACGACAAGCCATCCGCCCCGGGGCTCACGTCGCAGGGACGGCACCGCGATCGAACGCTTGCCCGACAGGTACTGGCCGGTGATGGAGGCACGGCAATTCACGAGATCGGCAACCGAGCCGGCGCAGATCACCTCGCCGCCGTGCTCACCGGCTCCTGGCCCGATGTCGACCACGTAGTCGGCGATCCGGATCGTCTCCTCGTCGTGCTCCACGACCAGGACCGTGTTGCCGATGTCACGCAAGCGGAGCAAGGTCTCGACCAGCTTGCGGTTGTCCCGCTGATGGAGGCCCACGGAAGGCTCGTCGAGCACGTAGAGGACACCGACCAACCCGCTGCCGATCTGCGAGGCGAGGCGAATCCTCTGGGCCTCCCCACCGGCCAGCGTCGCGGCCGCTCGGTCAAGGCTCAGGTAGTCGAGCCCGACGTCGACGAGGAACTGCAGCCGGGCGCGGATCTCCTTCATCACCTGAGCCGCGATCATCTCCTCGCGCGAGCTCAGCTCGAGGCGTTCGAGCAGGTCATGCGCGGCCCGGATGGACAGCGAAGACAGCTCGGCGATGCTCCTGCCCCCGACCTTGACCGCAAGCGACTCCGGGCGCAGCCGCGTCCCGCCACAGTCCGGGCACGCGACTTCACGCATGTATCCCTCGACCTGCTCGCGTACCCACTCGGAGTCGGCCTCGCTGTGGCGCCTCTGCAGCCATGGCACGACGCCTTCGAACTGCGTGTCGTAGCTGCGCAGCGTGCCGTACCGGTTGCGGTACTGGACGTGCACGCGCCGCGTACCGGCGCCGTAGAGCAGGATCCGGCGTTGCGGCTTGCTGAGCTTGGACCAGGGCTTGTCCATGCTGAAGCCGCTCGCCTCGGTGACGGCCTTCAGCACGCGTGAGAAGTACTCCGTTCGGGCGCCCGCCCAGGGCCCGATGGCCCCTTGGGCCAGGGAAAGATCCGGATTGGGCACGACCAGATCGGGATCGACCTCGAAACGTGTGCCCAGTCCGTTGCACGACGGGCACGCACCGAACGGCGAGTTGAAAGAGAAACTCCTCGGCGCAAGCTCGTCCAGGGAGATCCCGCAGTGCACGCATGCCAGGTGCTGGGAGAAGGTGAGTACCTGCTCACCGCCGCCGCCGTCCTCTCGTCCCTCCTCTGTGCTGTCCGCGATCGGGTCCTCGGCGGCGTCGGCAGATGCTGCGGCTGCGGCCTTCGTGGTCCCGTTCTCCGGCGGTGACTTGTCCGGCGGTGGCAACTCGGCGTCGGGCATGAGCAGGATCTCGGCGATCCCCTCGCCGAGGCGTAATGCCGTCTCGATCGAGTCGGTCAGCCGACGCTCTATGCCGTCACGGCGAACGAGGCGGTCGACCACCACCTCGATCGTGTGCTGTTCGTAGCGGGCGAGGTCGAGCTCGGCGCGGTCGGAGAGATCCATGAGCTCGCCGTCCACACGCGCCCTCGCAAAGCCCTGCTTGGCAAGGTCGTCGAGGAGAGCCGAGTACTCGCCCTTGCGGCCGCGCACGACCGGAGCGAGAACCTGGAACCTGGTCCCGTCGGGCAGGTCGCTCAGGCGATCGACGATCTGCTGGGGACTCTGGCGAGTGACCAGCCGGCCGCAGCTGGGGCAATGGGGCCGACCGATGCGGGCATAGAGGAGACGCAGGTAGTCGTAGATCTCGGTGACGGTCCCCACCGTCGAGCGCGGGTTGCGCGACGAGGACTTCTGGTCGATGGAGATGGCGGGCGACAATCCCTCGATGAAGTCCACGTCCGGCTTGTCCATCTGCCCGAGGAACTGCCGGGCATAGGACGACAGCGACTCGACGTAGCGCCGCTGGCCCTCGGCGTAGATAGTGTCGAACGCGAGCGACGACTTGCCCGAGCCCGACAGCCCCGTGAACACGATGAGGCGATCGCGGGGCAACTCAATCGAAACGTTCTTCAAATTGTGCTCGCGGGCCCCGCGAACTACGAGGGTGCTTGGCACGGCCGCAGACTACCGACCGGCCGGGGCGGGCGCGTCGGGACCCGGGGGGTGCCCGTCAGCGCCCGGCATGAGCGAGCCTCTCGTCGAGGCCGGCCCTACGGTGCTCACCCGACCTCCCTGAGCTCCCTGCGCAGCGACCGGATCTCGTCTCGCAACCTCGCCGCATACTCGAAACGAAGCTCGGCGGCCGCTGCTTGCATCTCACGTTCGAGCGTCGTGATCAGCCTGCCGAGCTCGTCGGTGGGAAGCTCGCCGTTGCCGGCAAGCCCTTTCATGGACACCTCGGCCAGATCGGCGGCTCGCTCGACAGCTCGCCGGCCGGCGCGGCGGGACCGGTCGGACCCGGCGCGGCTGGGCAGCGGCGCCCCGGCCCCGAAGCCGTCGCCGCCGGTGCCTGCGGCGCTGCGGAACTGAGCAACGAGGTCGGTCACGGCCTTGTGGATCGTCTGCGGGTCGATCCCGTGCTGCTTGTTGTACTCCTGTTGGACGAGCCGACGACGCTCGGTCTCGGCGATGGCTCCCCGCATCGAGTCGGTGATCACATCCGCGTAGAGGATGACCCGTCCCGAGACATTTCTCGCGGCACGGCCCATTGTCTGAATCAGCGACGTCTTGGAGCGGAGGAAGCCCTCCTTGTCGGCGTCGAGGATCGCGACAAGCGCTACTTCGGGAAGGTCGAGACCCTCGCGGAGAAGGTTGATCCCCACGAGCACGTCGAACTCGCCAAGGCGCAGATCCCGGATGATCTCGATCCGTTCGATCGTGTCGATGTTCGAGTGCAGGTAGCGGACCCTGAGGCCCGTCTCGAGGAGGTAGTCGGCAAGGTCCTCGGCCATCTTCTTAGTGAGGGTCGTGACGAGAACCCGCTCGCCCCGACCGATCGTTGTGTCGATCTCTGCGATGAGATCGTCGATCTGACCCTTTGTGGGCTTGATGACGACCTCAGGATCGACCAGGCCCGTCGGCCGCACGATCTGCTCGACCACCTGGTTCGACACGGAGATCTCGTACTCGGACGGGGTCGCTGACAAGAAGACGCACTGGTTGATGCGAGCCTCAAGCTCCGCGAAGTGCAGCGGCCGGTTGTCCCTTGCCGACGGGAGGCGGAACCCATGCTCGACCAGGACGTCCTTGCGGGAACGGTCGCCAGCGAACTGGCCGTGAAGCTGCGGCACAGTCACGTGGCTCTCGTCGATCACGAGCAGCCAGTCGTCCGGGAAGTAGTTGAGCAAGGTGTACGGCGCCTCGCCCGGCGCGCGCCCGTCCAGGTGACGGCTGTAGTTCTCGACACCGTTGCAGCTGCCGAGCTCGGCGAGCATCTCGAGATCGTGTTCGGTGCGCATCCGCAGTCGCTGGGCTTCGAGCAGCTTGCCCGCCTGCTCCAGTTCTCGCAGACGCTCGCCGAGCTCGATCTCGATCGAGGCGATCGCGTTGCGCGTGCGCTCGTCCCCGGCGACGTAATGGGTAGCGGGAAAGATGAGCAGCTCCTCGAGATCGCCGAGCACCTCGCCCGTCAGGACGTCGAAACGACTCAGACGCTCGACCTCGTCACCGAACAGCTCGATGCGCACTGCGTACTCCTCATATGCGGGGTGAACCTCGATCGTGTCGCCCCGGACACGGAACCTTCCCCTCACGAGGTTGGCGTCGTTGCGCTCGTAGTTCATCGCCACGAGGCGGGACAGCATCGAGCGCTGGTCGTGAAACTCTCCGGGCGAGAGCACGAGGATCTGGTCCCGGTACTCGTCGGGGGATCCGAGCCCGTAGATGCACGAGACCGACGCCACGACTATCACGTCCCTGCGTGTGAGAAGGCTGGCGGTCGTGGAGTGCCTCAGCCGGTCGATCTCGTCGTTGATGGACGAGTCCTTCTCGATGTAGGTGTCCGATGAGGGCAGGTAGGCCTCGGGCTGGTAGTAGTCGTAGTAGGAGACGAAGTACTCGACCCGGTTGTCGGGGAAGAAGCCGCGCAGCTCACCGGCGAGCTGGGCTGCGAGGGACTTGTTCGGGGCCAGCACCAGGGTCGGCCGTTGCACCTTCTCGATGGTCCAGGCAATCGTCGCGCTCTTGCCGCTCCCGGTGATCCCGAGCAGTGTCTGGAAGCGGTCGCCCCGCTCTATGCCGCGAGTCAGCGCTTCGATCGCGGCGGGCTGGTCGCCAGCCGGCTGAAAATCGGAGACGACGCGGAACGCAGGCACCCCGGCATGGTACCGATAGGGTGCGCGCCGGCGAGCGGCGCGTCGTGGGTGGGCTCAGCCCCCGCTGTGCCCATCGCCGCTTGCCGACTGCGCCGCCAGGCGTCCGATCCAAGCCCACGCTCGATCGACGATCTCCTCGAGCTCGTCCAGGGTGCCGGCGTTCGTTATCACGAAGTCGGCCTGCGCGATCCGCTCGGGCCGGCTCGCCTGGCTGGCAATGCGCGCCTCGGCGTCGGACCGGTCCATCCTCCGCCGGCTCACGAGCCGTTCCAGCACGAGATCTACAGGCGCGTCCACGACGATCACACCCGCGAGGCCGTAGCGGTCCGAACCGCCATCTTCGACCAACAAGGGGATGTCGAGCACGACCACATGCTCGGTGCCCGACAGCGACGCAAGCCGGTTCGCCATCTCCGCTCTGACCTCGGGATGGACGATCGCGTTCAGCTCGGCCAGCGACACCGGGTCGTCGAAGACGATCGCGGCGATCGCCGCGCGGTCAAGGGTCCCGTCCGGCGCGACCACCTCGTCACCAAAACGCTCCACCACCTTCGCATGCGCCGGTCGCCCGGGCTCGACCACCTCGCGGGCCACCTCATCGGCGTCGATCAGTACGGCCCCGCGCTCGACCAGCAACGCGGCGACGGTCGACTTTCCAGAACCGATCCCGCCGGTCAGCCCGACGACGATCATGTCGCGCCTGGCAGCGGGAACCAGCTTCCGGCCCGCACGTCGCGTGCCTCGCCGGGCCATGACATGGGCGCCTACACTAACCGCGCCGTGGCTCGAACGAGCAGCACCCGCAGGCTCTTCATGCGAGCTCTGGAGAACGTCCTCCTCGCTGGGTTCGCGTACGGCCCTCTGCTGGCGACCCAGCCCGGGGTCCTCGCAGACGACACCAAGCAGTACCTCTATCTGGACCCCGGCCGGCTCCTCCGCTCGGCCGTGTCGATGTGGGACCCATCGGTCGCGGCCGGCACCGTCACCCACCAGAACATCGGGTACTTGTTCCCACAAGGCCCCTTCTACTGGCTTTTCGCTCAAGTCGACGTGCCCATGTGGGTGGCACAACGGCTCTGGATGGGCACCGTGCTGTTCGCCGCCGGAGCAGGTGTCCGCTACCTCGTAAGGGCCCTCGGGGTCAATGGCCCGGGTGTGATCGTCGCTGCACTGGCCTACGAGCTCAGCCCGTACTTCCTCCAGTACATCCAGCAGACCTCGGCGATACTTCTGCCTTGGGCAGGCCTCGGCTGGCTGGTGGCGCTCGCCGTGCTCGCCGTGCGCCGGGGCGGGTGGCGCTATCCCGCTCTGTTCGGGCTCGTGGTCGCCTTCGTCGGTGCGACAAACGCCACCTCTTTGATTTACGCAGGCATTGCCCCAGTGGCGTGGCTCTTCTACGCGGTCCTCGTCCTGCGGGATGCACCGGCGCGTCGCGCGTTCGGCGCCGCGGTGAAGATGGGCCTGTTCTCGCTCGGGGTCTCGCTGTTCTGGATCGCCGGGCTCCGCATCGAAGGCGCCTACGGGATCAACATCCTCAGGTACACCGAGACACTCCCGGCGATCGCGGGGACCTCGCTCGCGTCCGAGGTCCTGCGCGGGCTCGGCTACTGGTACTTCTACGGCAGTGACCGGCTCGGGCCCTGGAAGCAGGCGGCTGTGAAGCTCGAACAGAGCGCTTGGCTCCTCGTCACGAGCTTCGCCGTTCCGGCACTGGGAGTCCTCGGCGCGGTGTTCTCGCGTTGGCGGGCGAAGGCGTTCTTCGTCCTGCTGATTCTCACCGGGGTAGTGCTGGCCGTCGGTATGCACCCGTACCCGGGCCCCTCGATCGTCGGGCGGGTGCTGAGGGCGTTCATGTCGGGCTCGTCGGTGGGCCTGGCGCTCCGCTCGAGCGACCGTGCCACGCCGCTCGTGGTGCTCGGTCTTGCCGTGCTGCTCGGTGTGGGCGCCACGGCGCTTTGGTCGCGGCTCCCCCGTCTCGGCCTTGTCACCGCCTGTGTGTTGGCGGTGGTGGTGGTGGCCAACAGTGCTCCGTATCTCGAAGGAGGCGCCGTCGCGCTGAACTTCGAGCGCCCGGAGAAGGTCCCTCCGTACTATGCAAAGGCCGCGACTTACCTGGATGCCCAGGGCGACTCGACGCGGGTGCTCATCGAACCGGGACAGAACTTCGCCGCCTACGACTGGGGCACTCTCTTCGACACGATCTGGCCCGGGATCATGACCCGGCCTGAGGTCCTCCGTGAGCAGACCATCCAGGGTTCGCCGGCGACGACGGACCTCCTCCAGGCCTTCGACCTCACCCTCCAGCAGGGCACCTACGAGCCCTCGACGCTGGCTCCCATCGCCCGCCTTTTCAGCGCCGGCGACGTGGTCCTGCAATCGAACCTCGCGTATTGGCGCTACAACACGCCGCGCCCGCAGGAGACCTGGTCGCTGTTCAATCCCCCGCCGACGGGAATTGGCAAGCCGGTGACGTTTGGCAAACCCGTGCCGGTCGTCGCGCCGGCAGAGTACAGCCTTACCGACGAGGAAGCCTTGGCGCAGCCGGCGAACGCACCGTGGCCACCGCCGATCGCGGTGTTCCCGGTGTCCGATCCGCGACCCATCTACCGCGCGGAGCCGGCCTACGCCCCTCTCGTGATCGACGGCAGCGGCGCCGGCGTCGTCGCCGCAGCCTCGACCGGACTTCTCGCCGACAACCCCACGATCTTCTACGCGGGGACCATCGACGGCCAGGCGAAGCTGTTGCGCGAGGTGGTCACGCCCGATGCGCAGCTCGTACTCACAGACTCCAACCGCAAAGTCCTCGAGCACTGGTCGAGCGTGAGCGCCAACATCGGAGAGACCCTGCCCGCGGTGGCGGAGCCCTCCACACCTGACCCGACAGCGGTGGCTCTGGCGCTCTTCGCCCACGTCCGCCCGGCTGGGGAGAGCCTCGCGGTCTACAGCGGGGCTCGCTACGTGGCGGCTTCGGCCTACGGCAACCCGGTGGCCTTCACACCCGAGGACCGCCCGGCGGAGGCATTCGACGGGAACCTCGACACGGCTTGGAGCGTCGCCGCCTTCTCCGACGCGGCAGGCAATTGGCTCCAGGTCCGCCTCGACCATCCCGTGACAGCAGACCACGTCAGTCTCGTCCAAGTACTGGGCTCCACGGTCAACCGGTGGATCACCCGAGTGACCGTCGGGTTCGATGGCAACAACGCCATCTCAGAGAACCTGAGCCCCGCCTCACGAACCGCCGCTGGCCAGACGATCCGCTTCCCGAAGCGCTCCTTCACGACCCTTCGGATCACGGTCGACGGCACCACTTGGGCGGGCCGCGCATCGATGCTGGGGGCATCGGGGGTGGGCTTCTCCGAGGTCCGGATCCCCGGGGTGCAGGTCGCCGAGACGATCCAGATGCCTTCGGACCTCTTGCGGGCGCTGGGGGGCTCCTCGCTCTCGCACCGCCTCACCATCGTGATGACCCGGGACCGTGTCGGCGCCACGCCGCCCCGGTCGGATCCGGAGCCGGCGATGAGCCGGACTTTCTGGCTCCCGACGACCCGCTCGTTCTCGCTCAGCGGGACGGCACGCATCTCCGCGCTGATCCCCGACAACGTGATCGACACGCTCCTCGCTGGCCCGGATGTCTTCGGCGGTGCCGTCATCGGCTCGAACGAGAGGCTGCCCGGCGACCTGAACGCCCGGGCGGCGTTCGCCTTTGACGGCAGCACGAAGACCTCCTGGAGCCCGGGCTTCGACGGGCCCGCCCAGATCGGCGCCTGGATGCAGGCATCGCTGACCCACAGCATCAGCTTCGACCACCTCGACCTGAGGGTCATCGCGGACGGGCGGCACTCTGTTCCCACGAAGATCAGGATCACGACCAACACCGGCGGTGACGAGCTCGTCGCGGTGCCGCCCGTGCGCAACCGCAAGGCGATCAACTCGGTTGTGAGCGTGCCGATGAACTTCCCGACACTGACGGGGAGCACGATCAGGTTCACGATCGAGGCCGTTCGCAAAGTCACGACCATCAACTGGTTCACACGCGAGCCGATCGTCATGCCGGTCGGGATCGCCGAGATCGGGCTTCCCAAAGTCCGCTTCACTCCTGAGTCGACGAGTGCACAGATCCCTTCGGTCTGCACCTCGAAGCTGCTCAAGATCGACGGCCGGCCGGTTTGGCTGAGGATCTCGGGGACCGTCGGGACCGCCGAGAAGCTCCAGGGCTTGACCGTCTCGGGGTGCGGGCCGCGACGCCAGAGGCATCGTTCTCGGCCCCGGCGCCCACGCGCTTGACGCCGTATGGGGAAAGATCACGGGCTGGGATCTCGACCGGCTCGTGCTCGACTCGGCTCCTGGAGGCGCCCCGCTCGCCCCGCTCGCCGACGGCAGCACGGCACCGGCGCCGGGGACGATCGGCACCCCGAAGACGGCGTCGTCCCCGACCCCGACGGTCCGGGTGCTGGCGTCCTCCGCCACTTCGGCCAAGCTCGAGGTCCAAGGCGCCAGCGGGCCCGTCTGGCTCGTACTCGGCGAGAGCCTCAACACCGGCTGGCAGGCCACCGGGCCGGGCGGGCGATCCCTCGGGGAGCCCCAGCTGATCGACGGCTATGCGAACGGCTGGTACGCCGTGCCCCCGCGCAGCGGAAGGTTCATCGTGACGCTCGAGTTCGGGCCGCAGCGGATCGTGACCCCCGCCATCCTCATCTCGGGCGCCACTCTGGCGGTCTGTCTCTTGGTCGGTTTCGTGCCCTTTGGGCCCATCAGACGCCGGACCCGGCGCCGTAGAGCTCACGCGGCCGACGGGCGAGCAGTGGGGCAGGCTGGGGATCTGCAGAGGCAGATCGGCAACGGGTCGCCCACTTTGGGATCGCCCTTCGCGCCCAGCAAGAGGCGGCCGACCTTGCCCACCTGCATCATTGTCGCGGCCGCGTGCGGTGCCGTGGCGATGCTGGTCCTGCCGCCACCCTGGGCGCCGTCAATCGCCGGCGCGACCACGGTCGCGGTGATCGCGGCGTTGTGCTGGCCGAGGGCACGTTCGCTTCTCAGTGTCGCGGCCGTCGGATGCATCGCGGCCGCGGGCGCGGTCACGGTCCTCGATCAAGTTCGCCACCACTACCAGCCAGGCAGCGCTTGGCCCCACAACTTGGAGGCGGCCGGAGTGCTCGCGTTCATCGCAGTGGTCGCGCTGGCGACCGATACGGCGGTCGAAGTTGCCCGACAGCACCGCGGGCCGGCCAAACACGGCAATGGTCCGCAAGCTAGCTGAGCCGCGCGGACCGGTTCCGCGCGTCGGCCGCAAGGGCCGCCAGGGTTCCACGCGCCGTCGCCTCCCAGGTGAGCGGGGCGACTCGTGCCGCGGCCGCGCGGCCGAGACGGCGACGGAGCAAGGGATCGCCCAGCAAGATCTCTAGCTGGAGTTCGAACTCGTCGTCCCGGTCGGCCAGCATCCCGCTGATCCCATGGTCGATCACATCTATGTGCCCGGGGATCCGCGTGGCGACCGCCGGTGTCCCGCATGCCGCGGCCTCGCTGACGGTCATGCCCCAGCCTTCCCGCACCGACGTGGAAGCGACCACCCACGCCCGGCGGTACAGGTCCACGAGCTCGTCGGAGCCCACCCGGCCGGGGAGCGAGACATAACGTTCCGCACCGAGATCTCTGAGCCTTGCCTGAAGGCTTGACCGCTCCATCCCCTCACCGACGATAACCGTCTCCAGATCGGGGACCTTCTCGTGCACCCGGGCCAGGATCTCTATCAACCTGGGGAAGTTCTTGACGGGCACGAGGCGCCCGACTGCGACCACGAGCGGCCGGTCCGCGCGCTTGCCGCCCGGCGAGTAACACGGGCTTATCCCCGGGGGCACGACGCTCACACGACTCGCGTGCACACCGGGCAGAGCCACGATCTCGCGCCGGGACGACTCGGAAAGGGTAACGATCCGCGACCGGCGGTAGAAGGGTGGGGCGAGGCGCGACTCGAGCAGGTTGCCCGCCTCGGCCAGCGGCGAGGGCAGCGTCATCGGCCACATCTCGCCATGAACGTGGTGAAGGAATACAACCCTGGGCAGCCGTGACCACAGGGGGCTCAGCCAGGGCATCCCATTCCAGACCTCCACCAACCCGTCGAGCGGGCCAAGACGGCTCCGCGCGAGATCCATAGGCCCTGTCAAGAACACGGCGTAACGACCGGAGCGGCGCAGGACCCGATAACCCGCGCGTTCGACCAGAACTGCTCGGCCGGCGACCGAAGACGTCCTCACGACGACGTCGATCCCCGCGGCAGCCCATCGGCTGGCAACTTCGTGCGCATGCAGCTCGGACCCGCCCGCCTCCGCGTCATCGATGTCCCGCCAGGCGAGTATGGCCACGTGTCGCAGCCCGGCTTGTCCAGCAACCTCGGCAAGCTCGGCGGCCGCGGGGGCACCGGACGCACTTGGCACGTCCGGCCCGGCGCCGGGCATCGCCGCGCTCGCAGCCTCCGGCTGGAGCTCAGGCCTGGCCGGTGAGCCCGGGATACGCCCTCTCATCGGTCGCGGCTCACGACCCGACCGGCATTGGCACGGCTCGACCGGCACCGGTGCCACCCGACGGCAACCCCCCGGACTGCCTCCCGACCTGTTGCTCGTGGTAGTCCGACTCCACGTTCACAGCCCAAGTGTCGTAACGCTCTCCGTAGAGGCCCTCGACCGTCAGCATGGCGGTCAGCATCGAGTGGTCCTGGTTGTTGTAGCGATGCATGCCGTTGCGGCCGACCGGATGCACATTGGGCGTTTCGGCTTCCAGCCACTCCCGGATCGCCTGCACCTTCAAGTGGTAGCCCGCGTCATAGACGGGATACGCCTTTGGCATCCTGACCACGAAACCCTTCTCGACATCGCCGGGTTGCACAAGGCCGAGCGTCTCCAGCTCGCAGGTGCCGAGGGCCACGAGCTCCTCGTCTGTCGCCGACCAGAGATCGTCGCCCTCGAAGACGAAGTACTCGAGCCCGAGACAGGTCCTGCCTTGTTTGACGAGATCAGGTGACCACGAGCCGAAGTTCTGGACGCGCCCCACACGCACCTTCTCAGAGTGCACGTATATCCAATTGTCCGGAAACCCGCGATCTTCCGGCAATACCAACGCGACGGTGAGGAAGTCGCGGTAACGCAGGGCCCGGGCCGCTTGGCGAACCTCCTCAGGTGCGGGCGGATCCATCGCCTGAACAAGCTCGGAGAGCGGCATCGAGGAGATCAGGTGGTCAAAGGGCCAGCTTGCGGTCGCGGCCTGCCCGCCCGCCGGCACGCCGTCGTCGGCTGGCTCGGTCGCAACCGATCGTGTCACCACCGTCAACGCTCGGCCGCCCGAACGCCGGATCGACTCGAGCCGGGCGCCCAACACCACCTTGGAGCCCTGCTCCTCCACGAGCTCGCGAACGCGCTCCCACATCATCCCCGGGCCGAGGCGCGGGTAATGGAACTCCTCGATGAGCGAAGTGATGCGGGCCTTGTTGCGGTTCGGCACGAGCGCATTTCTGACCAGGTTCCCGAGCGTCAGGCTCTTGATCCTCTGGGCGGCCCAGTCCGCCTTGATCTCCTCCGCCGGTATCCCCCACACCTTCTCGGTGTAGGCCTTGAAGAACTTCCGATAAAGGCGCCAGCCGAAAGCCCGGGCTGTCCAGCCTTCGAAGGTGTCGAGGTCCCTGGGAGGATGCGCCCGCACCCACAGAAACGAGAGAAAGCACCGAATCGACTCGACCACCCCGAGACCCCGCAGAGCATTGCCGAGACGCATCGGGTAGTCGTAGTAGGTCCCCTCGTAGTAGATCCGGCTCAGCCTGCGCCTCGCCAGGAAGTCCTCCGGCCCAAGGATCTCATCCCACAGGCTCTCGACCTCCGGCACCTTGGTGAAGAAACGATGCCCCCCGATGTCGAACCTCCATCCCTCCCGCTCTACGGTGCGGGAGATCCCGCCCACTACGGTGTCCATCTCCAAGACCGTGCAGGTCGCGCCCCGTTTGGCCAGCTGGTACGCGGCGGTCAAGCCCGCCGGACCGGCACCGACCACGACGACTTGACCGGGCGGGCCGCCGTCTCGGCGGGACGCGCCCGCGCTCGACTCGTCCGGCTTGGTCATGGTCGTGCCATCATCGCACGGAGCAGTCCGGACCAGCCCGCGTGTGCTCGTACCACGGCGCGCGTCAAGGAACATACTTGCCGAGAAAAGCCAGCATCGCATAGGCGAAAAGCATCGAGCCCGAGAGGCCGATCACCGCTGCGTAGCTCTTGCGCGCTTTGGTGAGCATCGCGGCTGCGATGAAGAACGGGAAGCAGCCGAGTCCGTACCGCTCGAGGGAAGCGAGGTTTGAGGCCGTCAACACCACGGCGAGCACCGCCACTGTGTACCAGCCATAGGCGGCCGGGAGCCTCCAGACGATGAACACCGCGAGTGCCAGCAGCAGCACCGCCCAGAACGTGTGCTCCGCGGTACCGAGATGAGCGCCGTGCACCAGATCACGTGCGTCGCGCGCAAAGGTCACCAACGGGTCGGCGATCGTGCCTCGGCGCGATCGGGAGAACTGCTCGCGCATTGGGAGCAGGAAGCTCCCGACAACCTCCTGAGCCCAGCCGAGATACGCAGCCGTGCCGGCCGGGGCCGCGAGAACTGCGCCGACGCCGAGGACTCTTTCGCGACCCTGCACCGAGCGCCAGCTCGCGGCCACCTCGATGGCTGCCGGGATAACCAGTAGCATCCCGACGGGCCGGCACAGCCCCGCCGCGAACCCGGCACTGATCGCAAGGCCGTATCGGCGCTGTCGCAGGCCCAGGAAGGCCACCAGTGAGGTCACGAGCAGCAGTGACTCCGCGTAGCCGATCACGAGCACGAAGGCCGGCGGCGCGAGGGCGAGCAGCCACACGGCCCGGCGCGCACACGCCTCGTCGCCGATCTCCAATATCACAAGGCGGTAGAGCACGACCAAGGCCGCCAACGACGCGACATTCGCGACGACGATCACCGACATCCCCGCCGTCATCCCGGGCACCGCCCGGAACGACCTCGCCAAGATCGGCAGCAACGGGAAGAAGCGCAGCGCCGCGTTCCCGCGACCCGCGTATCCATGGGCAGCGATCCTCTCGTACCAGGCGGCATCCCAGCCGAGCAGGCCGGCGTGGCTGGCAGCACGTGCGGCGGCGCCCAACTTGAAGGTGCTCGCGGAGAACCGCGCGGCAACGAGCGCAACCAGCACAATCGCTCTCGACGCGAGGAACGGGAAAACAGAAGCTTGCAGCGCGGGCGACGCGACCGCCAACTGCTCTGCGACAGTGCGGCGGCTAACGGTCCTGTCGCTCACGACGGCGCATAACGATAGAGGCTCTCGCCCTCGAAGATCTCAAAGGGCGTGTCGGAGGCCCTTTCGCCCACGACCTCCTGTCGGGGCCTTTTCGCGGCGAGGTCGTTGGCGATCACTTGGCAGTCGCCCCCGAAGTTGAGGTAGCCCGGAGCCCAGACGTACCAGATCGCGTTCTCCGGTCCGGCTCGCGACACGAGAAGCTTCACGAACGTGCTCGGCCTGGCGTGCTCGACGGTCGTCGCGTAGTCGACCCAGTCCACGATCTCCGGGCGGTTCGCGCGCGGGAAGGCCACCTCGTCAAAGCGGTCGCCCAGTTTGCGGCTCACAGCTGGGCCGAGCTGATCGGGGCAGTAGGCCACCACATCACTGCGATCAGCGCGGGCCAGGACCGCGGACGCAACCTGCGCGGCCTGGGTCCTTGTGAGGAAGGCATTTGGGATCGACGCCGCCAGACCGAGCGCGACCGCGAGGGTGACAACCCCTTGGCGCACCCGCCGGTCCGCCAAGGTCGTCACGCCGTACGCAACGACCAACAGGCACGGCATCAAGATGACGGCGGAGTAGCGGTCCGCGAACGTGCTCCCCGCAAGCTTGCCCGCGATCACCGCCATCAGGAGCGTCCCGCCCGACAGCAACCCGAGAGCGCGGACTCCCGGGCGCGTCCTCAGATCGAGCACGACGCGCCGCCCGTCCAAAGCGCTGCCCAAGAGCGCCAGCAGCGCCAGGAACGCGAGCACCAGGGCGAGTGCCCGGCCCGCGTCAGAGTCGCCACCGGCGAACTGCGTGAAGGTGTAGACGAGCGCCGTGAAGTCCGCCGGCGTCGCCCAAGGCGTGCCGGTGTGGTGCAACTGGAAGAGAAAAGTCGGGACCCATGGCCCGAAAGCGCAGGTTCCGGCCGCCAACGCGACCAGTGCAACACGGCAGCTGTGCGCGTGGGAGCCGGACCTCGCGTACAAGGCGGTGCCGACAGCGGCGACAGCCACAAGGAAGAACGCCCAGTAGTGGCTGTACTCCAGGCCGCAGGCCACCGTGCCCAGACCCAGCCCACTTGCGATCGTGGGCCTGCGAAGGACTGCTATGAAGGCCAGAACGCCCAAGGTCGTCAGCAAGATGACCAGCGAGTACATGCGGGCCTCGGTGTCGTAGTAGACCGCGAACGGCGAAGTGGCCACGAGCAGCGCCGTCGTCCATGCCACGAGCCGACCGGCCCGTTCACGTGTCGCGCGCTCAGGGGCACCGTTCGCCGCCTCGGCCTGCACGGCTCCAGGATCGGTGGCAACGGCCTCCCTCCAGGCTTGTGAGCCGACCCTGTAGCCCGCGACCCACGCCACAGGCAGCGTGATGACTCCGATGACCCCCGACAGCGAGCGCGCACCGAGGTCGCTCGTGCCGAACACCTTCATCCAGAAGTGGAGGAGCACGTAGTACAAAGGCGGTGCCCCGTCGTCACGAAGCAGGTGCGGGATCAGGTGCAGCGGCGCTCTGGCGATGTTGACGGTGAGTGCCTCGTCGAGCCACATCGGCGACGGCGTCCAGAAACGCAATACCACCGTGAAGACCAGCACGGCCCCAACCGCGACGGCGACAAATGTCTGCGAGGGAGTTGTACCCGGAGGACTGCCGCACGTCCCAGTCCTGTCTGAAGGCGGCGCCGGCACCCCAGGTGACCGCACCGGCGCGTTCACCGGGTGCATCGACCGAATGGTAGCCGCGCCCTTCCATGCTCAACCGGCTGCCAGGAGGCTCCGAGTGAGCCTTCGAGACGCCCCGCGGAGCCCGGCTTTCGCGTCCGGACCCAACGGCGCGGGACGCCTTAGTCCGTGGGTGCCTCGCCGGACGGGGCCGCAGAAACCTCGGGTTCGGCGATTGCCTCGGGCTCGGCCGTCTGCTCCGGCAACGAGTCGGGTGTCAGTCCCGGCAAGTCCCCGCCCTCAACCAGTGCTTCGGCAGTGCTCTCTGCGACCTGCTCCTCCTCGATCGCGTCGCCGGCGCCCTGCAAGCCCGCGACCGGGTTCTCGAGGACCGGTACGCCGAGACCTTGCTCAGACGCTGTGGCGCTTGCGGCCTCGTTGGCCGCCAGCAGGTCGGCCCATGCAGCCTGGCTCTCGGTTTCCGGGGTGAAGTCGGTAGCCGAATAGTCGTAACCGATGTAGTTGCCCTCCGCGTCGTAAGCGTGCTCGCCAAAGGCCTCTCGGTACTCCTCGGCGACTTCCCCGCCTTCGGCGGCCTGCTTGATCGAAAGGCTGATCCTGCGGCGCTGAAGGTCGATGTCGATGATCTTCACCCAAAGCTCTTCACCGGGCGTTACGACCTGCTCGGGCAGGTCGACGTGGTGCGCCGCCATCTCCGAGATATGCACAAGGCCCTCGATCCCGTCGCCCACCTGGACGAAAGCACCGAAGGGCACGAGCTTTGTGATCCTGCCGTAGACGAGCTCGCCGATCCGGTGGTTCGTGGCGAACTCCTGCCAGGGGTCGACCTGGGTTGCCTTCAGCGAAAGGCTGATCCTTTCCTTGTCCAGGTCGACGTCGAGAACCTGGACATTCACCTCGTCGCCCACCGCGACAACAGATGAAGGGTGGTCGACGTGCTTCCAGGAGAGCTCCGACACGTGCACGAGCCCGTCCATGCCCCCGAGGTCCACGAATGCACCGAAGTTCACTACCGACGACACGACGCCCTTGCGAACCTCCCCCGGCTTCAGGTTCACCAGGAACTCGCCGCGCTGCTCGCGCTGGGTCTCCTCCAGCCACGCACGCCTCGACAGCACGACGTTGTTGCGGTTCTTGTCGAGCTCGATGATCTTGGCCTCGAGTGACTTGCCTATGTAAGGCTGGAGATCGCGCACACGGCGAAGCTCGACGAGGGATGCCGGGAGGAACCCGCGCAGACCGATGTCGACTATGAGCCCGCCCTTGACGACCTCGATGACGAGGCCCTTCACGACGCCACCGGACTCCTTGACCCTTTCGATCGTGCCCCACGCGTGCTCGTACTGGGCACGCTTCTTCGAGAGGATCAGGCGACCTTCCTTGTCCTCCTTCTGGAGAACGAGCGCTTCGATCTCCTCTCCCACCGAAACGACGTCGTGAGGATCGAGGTCATGGCGGATCGAGAGCTCACGGGCGGGGATCACCCCCTCGGACTTGAAGCCGATGTCGAGGAGCACCTCGTCCTTGTCGACCTTCACCACTTTGCCCGTGACAACGTCCCCATCTTCGAAGGCGACGATTGTCTGGTCGATGGCGTCCTCGAAGGACAGGTCGCCGAGATCGTCCTCGACGATCTTGCGGGGAACGTAGACCCCGTCGGCGTCGAAGGTGCCATGACGCTCTTGGTCTGCGGAGAAATCGGCTGCAGTGGTGCTCGTGGTGTCGGACATCGGAGGTAGGTCGCTCTCTTTTCGGACGGGTCATTAACAGCGACGGTCCGCGCTCGGCCGCCACTGACGATTGGGATTGGACTCAGAACTCTGCGCTGGCTAGTGCGCTGCCGACCATGACTTGGTTGCCGCCGTAATGGTCGCGCAACAATGTTACCCGTCGCCTGGGCCGAACCCACAATGTCACACGGCCGGCTCGCCCTGTCCGAGTTCATCGGGCATCTCGAAGTCGGCGCCCGCGTCCACCACCGGCTCCTTGCCGACCGCCCAGCTCTCTCCGACTGCCACGTGAACTGCCATCGGAACCCGGAGCTCAAAGGCATGCTCCATGGTCTCGACTGTCAGTTCAAGAGCCTCGTCTTCCTCGCCCGCGACCGCCTCGACGAGGATCTCGTCATGGACCTGGAGCACGATCCGGCTGGAGAGCCCGCGCTCTTCCAGCGCCTGGTCGAGGCGCACCAGCGCGACCTTGAAGATGTCCGCGGCCAGGCCCTGGATGCCGGCGTTCATCGCCTGGCGCTCGGCCGCCTGGCGGACGCGGAAATTGCCCGAGTCGAGCTCGGGCAGATAGCGACGCCGACCGAGGAGGGTCTCGGTGTACCCGCGGCCCCGGGCTTCGGCCACCGAGCGCTCCATGTACTGCTTCACGTTCGGGAACGCGGCGAAATACTGCGCAAGGATCGTGGCGGCCTCCTCGACCCCGACACCAAGACGCTGGGAAAGCCCGTACGCCTCCATCCCGTACGCGAGGCCGTAGGAGATCATCTTCGCCTTCGAGCGCATCGCCAGGGTCACCTCGCCGGGTTCGACTCCATAGACCCTCGCCGCTGTCGTGTTGTGGATGTCGAGTCCGGAGCCGAAGGCCTCGACCAGGCCGGGGTCGTCGGCCAGATGTGCGATGACGCGCAACTCGATCTGGTCGTAGTCCGCGACCAACAGCCGGCAGCCGGCGCCCGGCACGAAGGCTTCGCGGAAGCGGCGCCCAATGAGGCTGCGCACCGGGATGTTGTGCAGGTTCGGCCGATCTGACGAAAGCCGGCCCGTCCGGGCGACGGTCTGGTTGAACGAGGCGTGGATGCGCCCGTCGGGGGCGACCTCAGCGAGCAGGCCCTCTCCGTAGGTGGAGCGCAGTTTCTCGACCTCTCGGTATCTGAGCAGGGTGTCGACGAGGGGGTGGGCGTCACGCAGGCGCAGCAGGCTCTGAGCGTCGGTGGAGTACCCGGTCTTCGTGCGCTTGTGTGGAACGAGCTGGAGCTTGTCGAACAGGATGCGCCGCAGTTGGAGGGTCGAGTTGACGTTGAAATCCTCGCCGGCCAGCTGCTGGACCTCGGCCTCCAGCCTTCGTGCCTCCCCGGTCAGCTCCTCACCGATGGCTCGCAGCTTGTCGATGTCGACCGCGATCCCCTGAAGCTCCATCTTCGCGAGCACGCGAACGAGGGGACGCTCGACATCCTCGTAGAGGCGAGTCGCCCCGGTCTCCTCCAAAGCCAGGCGGATCGCGGGGGCGAGCCGTCCGAGCATGGCCACCTGCGCAGCCGCCTTCGTCGCGTGCAGAGGTGTTGCATCGGCTTCCCGCAGGCGGTCATCAGGCGTGCCCTGATCGCCAAGGTCGAACCCGAGCTGCTCGGAGACAGTCCCGCGTTGGCCGGGACCGGCCCCGGTGCCGAGCGTTGGAACGAGACCTGCCAGCCCCGACAGCGAGGCTTGGCCTTCGCGGGCGTCTAAAAGGTAGGCGGCGACCGCGGTATCGAGATCGAGGCCTGTGAAACGAACTCCCAGCGGCTCCAGCGCGCGCATGACCTCCTTCGCGCGGTGGGCGACAATGCGCCGAGTGCCGTCCCCCGTCGCGCCCAGGACGGCCTGGAGAGCCTCGACGATGGGAGGCTCGGCGATCTGCCTGCCATCCAGCCAGCCCACGACAAGCGGCCCGTCCTCGGGCGCACGTGGATCCTCCGGCCCGCCCCCGCCGTCGCCGGGCCCCCTTGGGCCCTCGAGCGCGGCAAGAGCGAGCCCCTCGACGGCGGAGCGGCCTGCCGCCCCCGCCCACACGGCCTCGATGGCGATAGGGCCGGATGACACCGCCAGCGATGTGAGCCATGCTCGGGCGTCCTCGATCTCTTCGAGCGGCAAGATCCGGACAGGCCTCGAGGCTCCTTCCCGAGCGGGCGCGGCGCGGGCGCCGGAGCTGCCGGGGCCCTCCGTGGCGACGGACGACGAAGGCCTGGCCAGCGACTCCAGGCGATCGAGCTGCCGGAAGATCCGATCGCGGGGCCCTCGGATCTCGAGGAGGTCGAACAGGCTGCGCATCTCTTCGCGGTTGGACCGACCGAGGAGGAGGTCGTCGGTCGCACACGTGAGGGGCACGTCGCGAACCAGCGGCGTCATCAGCAGGTTGAGTCGCACCTGCGCCTCGTGCTCGGCAAGGGAGCACCTGAGCTTCGGCGCCTGTTCCTCCAAGTGCGCGTAGAGCGTGTCGACGTCGCCGTAGGCGTTGACGAGCTTGGCTGCGGTCTTGTCCCCCACCCCTGGGACACCGGGAAGGTTGTCGGAGGGATCGCCGCGCAACGAAGCCAGGAACGGGTACAGCCCCGGACGCACGCCAGTCCTGGCTTCGATCCCTGCCTCGTCGTAGAGCACGTAGTCGGTGACGCCACGGCGGTTGTACAGCACCTTCACGAGCGGATCGCACACGAGCTGGTACGCGTCCCGGTCACCGGTCACGATCACGACCTCGTGGCCCTCGGCCGACAGACTCGTGGCGAGCGTCGCGATCACGTCGTCGGCCTCGTATCCCTCGGCATCGACCGCGGGGACTCCGAGTGTCTCGACCAGCCTGCGTATGAGCTCGATCTGCTCTACAAGGGGCTCCGGGGTCGCTGGCCGACCCGCCTTGTAGGTCGCTGCGAGACCGTCGCGGAACGTCGGTTCGCGCCGGTCGAACGCCACCGCCATCCCGGTGGGCGACTGGTCCTCGAGCAGCTTGGCAAGCATCGAGACGAAGCCGTAGACGGCCTGGGTCTCCTGGCCGGAAGCCGTGGACAGCTGCGCCTCCTGCAGGGCGAACCAAGCCCGGTACGCAAGGGAGTGGCCGTCGAGAAGTAGGTCGCGCGCCACCACGTGCATGCTAAGCCGGGCACGGCCGGCCGTGACGGGTCAGGGGACGATCTCGCCCGCGACGACCTTCTCCGATATCTCGCGGATCGTCGTGCGTTGGTTCATGGCCGTCTGCTGGATGAACGTGAAGGCGTCCGCCTCGCGCATCGTGTGGTCGTCCATGAGCTTGCCTTTGGCCCGGTCGACCCAACGCCGCGTCGCCAACTGCTCCTCGAGATTGCGCTTGTCGTCGGCCAGCGCGGCGTTCTCGGCCGCGAGCGCCTGCATCTCGTTGAACCGGGCGAGAGCGACCTCGATAGCCGGCAG
Source organism: uncultured Acidimicrobiaceae bacterium (assembly GCA_963727645.1). Classification (GTDB taxonomy): domain Bacteria; phylum Actinomycetota; class Acidimicrobiia; order Acidimicrobiales; family Bog-793; genus Fen-455. The sequence continues at coordinate 97,683 of CAVSHA010000011.1, read as the reverse complement.
CAACTCGTCTTGCTGGAACGGTTTGACGAGATAGGCGAGCGCTCCGGCGTCACGCGCCTGCTCGATCAGGTTGCGCTGACTGAATGCCGTGAGGATGAGGACTGCCGAAGCCCGGTCGACGTTGATCTCGCTGGCCGCCGACAACCCGTCGAGCCCCGGCATCTTGATGTCGAGGATCACAAGGTCAGGCCTGTAACGTCGCGCGAGCTCGACCGCCTCGTCGCCGCGTCCAGTCTCGCCGACGACTTCGAAGCCCTGCTCTTCGAGTATTTCGCGCAGGTCTAGACGAACGATCGCCTCGTCCTCAGCGATCACGACGGTTCTGGCCAACGGGTCCACTCCTTTGTCGACTCATGCCTCTTGCTTGTGTCCGATTGCTGTTCACACTACGAGCTTGGCGAGCAGCTCGTCCTGCGCACGCTCCAGCTCGGCCACTCGGGCGCGGGCATTGTCGCGGCTACGGGTCATCGCCTCGGCATGGCGTTGAGCGTCCTGCCAGTCGCGGTCGGCCAATGGCGTCTCGGAAACGAGTGACCTAATGCGCGCTTCATCCGCGGTTTCGAGGAACACGTCGAGCTGCTCTTCGACGACCGCAAGCTCCTGGCGAGCACGCACGAGACGAGCGTGGACCTCCAAAAGACGGCGTTCCACCTCGTCGCGCTTCATGCGGGAAGTCTACGACCGGGCCCTCGCGCTGTTCGCCATTCCCTCCCGTCGCGAGGCCGTGCCTCCTCGCGACGTTCGCATCGGGGGACGCACCCTCAGCGAAGGACGGCCATGGCGGCGACTCCCACCACACTCACCAGCAGCGCCACGACGTCGACCCGCGTGAAGGGGTGGGTCTCGGGAGCGACGGTGGGGACACCACCTCGGGACTCGATCGCCTCTGCGATCTCGCGCGCCCGTCTGATGGCGTTGGCAAGGGCTCCGAAGACGACTTCGACGGACTCGTCGCCGAGCTCCCTGAAGGACCTGGAGTTCGCCGGGCGGCGAGCCCTTCGAGCCGCCCGCAGCACTCGCGCCTCTTCGAGCAGCAAGGGCAGGCACCTGATGGAGAGCGCGATGGCGCCGACAAGCTCGTCAACCGGCACGCGAAGGTGGCGCAACGGTCCGAGCAGCCTCCCGAGAGCCGGCGACAGGTCCGCCAAGGGTGTCGTCCAACCGAGCAAGGCGGCACTGGAGAGCACGTCGACGCCCACCATCGAAAAGCGCATGAAGTTGCCGAGACCTCCCAGGCCAACCTTGAGCGAGCCGAAGTGGACATCGGGCTGACCGCCCGAGACCAGGGCGAGCGCGGCTCCGGCCAGCAGGAACCCGCCAAGCCACCACGGCAGCCTCGGGCTGATTCCCCGCGGCAGACGTGCCACCAGGAAGGCGATGAGCACCAGCGCGCCGACGATCCCGATCGACTTCCACGACGGCCAGAGGAGCAGCCCGATGGAGAGCAGTCCGAGAGCGACGAGCTTGGTCCCCGCCCACATGCGGTGGAGAGGGCTCGTCCCCGGCACGAACCGCACGACGTGGATGTCGCCGAGCTGCAAATTGCGGGCGCGCCTGGGAGAGTCCGCGTCCGCGCTCCGGAGAAGCCCTCCTGCCCACCGCGGCCCGGTCGCCGTCACGTCTCGCTCCAAGAACTCCGCTCGCCAGTCACGCGCCCGGCCTCGAGCGTGACCAACCGATCGCCGAGCAGCTCCGCGTTGTCGAGGTCGTGCGAGACGACCACCGTGGCCATCTCGCGCTCATCGCGCAGCCGGGCGAGAATCGTGGCAAGCCCCTCCCGGGCCTCATCGTCCAGTCCTGCGTAGGGCTCGTCGAGCACGAGAAGCACAGGATCGCGCACGAGCAGCCCGGCGAGGGCTACGCGCCGCTGCTCGCCGCCGGAGAGCTCATCTACCCGCCTCGGCCCCATCGTCACGGGGTCCAGGCCGACCGATCGCAGCGCGGCGGCGGCCCTGTCGTCGTCGGCACCGAACGCGACATCGGACAGCACAGTCGGCCGGATCAGCTGCAGGCGCGCGTGCTGGAAGGAGATCCCGACCGCACCTGTGCCGGCGACGACAGGTTGTCCTTCGAGCAGGACCTCTCCCTCGGCCGGGACGAGCAGACCGGCGAGGATCCACGCCAGCGTCGACTTGCCCGACCCGTTGTCCCCGGTGACGACGATGCCCTCGCCCCGGTGAAGGTCGAGATCGACACCCTCCAGAGCGCGACGGGCCCACGGGGTTCGGTTGGCGTACACGTAGCCCAGATCCCGCACGCGGAGGAACGACGGCCGGGGATCGAAAGACCATTCGGGCACGGCCGGCCGTGTGCTCTTGGTCTGGGGCTCCCCCCGCTCCGGCGGCGATCCGGCAACGGAATTCGGCGCGCCTTGGGGCGAAGAAGGTATCAACCGCCCTCCCAGCATGCGCTAGCGCCGAGTCTGCCCTTGCAGCCTCGGCTTCGCGGTGTGTGACGTGAACGACTGCGATCCCCGCCGCAGCCAGCGACTCGAGCAACGCGACAACTTCGGCCCGTCCGGGGCCGTCGATCATGGCCGTTGCCTCATCGGAAATGAGAAGGCGCGGTTCGCGGGCGAGGCACGCCGCTATCGCGAGCCTTTGCAGTTCCCCCCCGGAGAGCCCGGCGGTCTCGCGCTCCTCGAAACCTGCGAGCCCCACCCGGGAAAGCACGGCTCCGACCTCGGTTGGCCATGTGGGCGGCAGCCCCCAGACCACGTCATCGCGCGCGCGAACGCCCAGCACCTGGCTCTCCGGCCTCTGGAAGATCATCGACGTGCCCCGCGGCACGCCAAGCCCGGGATCGCCTGCCCGCCATACCGTGCCCAGAGTCGGCGACAAGCGCCCGGCTATGAGACGCACAAGTGTTGACTTGCCCGAGCCGTTGGGGCCGACGACGGCAAGGAACGACTTGGGTTGGACGCGCAGCGAGACCTGCGCGACGGCCCAGGCGTTGCTGTCCGGATACTGGTACGAAACTTGGTCGAGCTCAACGGGTACCGGCGCGAGCTCACCCGCGGGCATGCCGGGCGACGGCGTGGGACGCGGGACGATGGCCCTGGCAGACCAGGGAGCAGGTTCCGCAGGAGCCGGCGACTCGTGCTCCAAGCGCGCGAGGAGCGGCCAGAGGTAGCGGGCACAGAGTGCGGCGGCCAGCACGATTGCCAGTAGCTCGAACAAGGGCACGGTAAGCCACCAGTGACCGATGACCCACCGAAGCGTCTCGTTGCCCGTCGACGCGAGCGAACCGGCGCCGCCCAACTTCAGCCCGGCTCGAGCGTCCCGCCACAGGATCTCCACCTGGGCGAAAGCGAGGCGCCGGAGGCCCGGCGACAGCGCCTCTCCCAACAGCGAGATCAGCGCAACCGGGATCCCAGTGGTGAAGAACGCGAGCAGCACAGCCGTGGCCCGGTTCCACCGGCGACGGTAGGCAGTGCCGACGGCAAAGCCGAGCGAGCCGGCGATCGCAGTCTGGACGACGATCCCGACCCCTCCGACGAGAAACGAGACCGAGCTGGCCGCGAGAACCGCGACCACTACTGTCCGCGCCCGTTGCCGGGCTGCCAGGGCTGCGAACGGAACGATCGCCAGGCCCTGAAAGGCCGCACCGACGAGAGGCACGAACCACCCGAGCACCTCGAGGACGAGCCCGAGGTCACCAAGAACGGCTGCCTCTGCGAGCTCGGAGGGGCGCAGCGCACCTCGCAACTCGTGACGAACGGCGTGCGCAACTGTTGCCGTAGCACGTCGACCGGCGTTGTCGGACTGGTCAGAAGTCGACCCGGCGCCCGCCGCCACCTCGAAAGATGCGGGTCCGCGCTGCCGAGACGGATCGCCGGCCGTGACATCTCCCATCACCTTCAGACTTGCAGGTCCAAGGGGTGACCGGTGTGCACCGGGCCAGCTACGCTCCTCTAACGGCCCGGATGGCGGAATGGCAGACGCGGCGGCCTCAAAAGCCGTTGTTCGAAAGGACGTGCGGGTTCAAGTCCCGCTCCGGGCACTCCGACGCCGACACAAAGTCGCACGTGACAGGCTTGCGTAAGCCGTTGCGAGAGGCCAAAAACCGCCCAATGATCACATTTTGATCACAGCGCCTCGCCTGATCACAACGCCTCGTCGACCATTGCGGCAACCGCGGCGGCAGCCTCCGAGTCGGCATCCTCGAAGAGGTGGCCGTAGCAGTCTTGCGTGAAGGCCGCGGAAGCGTGACCAAGCCGCTTCGCTATCTTCAGCGGCTGCTGCTTGGCCGCGATCAGATGAGCGACATGCGTATGGCGAAGGTCATGGAACCTGAGCCGCTTCAGACCGAGCCGGTGGACCCGGCGGTCGAACACCTTCGCGACCGACTCCGGATCAAGCGGGTGACCGGCGGGGTCGGTGAAGACAAGGTCGTGATCGTTCGTCCAGCCCGCGCCGACGAGCAGCCGTTGCTCGGCTTGGCGCTTCCTCTGGGTCCGCAAAGCGGCGACCGTCGCCCGATCGATGTCGATGGACCGTCGCCCGTGGTCGGTCTTGGTACGTGCAGAGAAGACGAGGCCGCCGTCAGGTGCACCGGGTGAGCGAACCACGTTGAGCTGTTGACGGACTTCGACACGCGCGCCATCAAGGTCGACGTCGGACCAGCGCAGCCCACAAACTTCGCCCCTCCGCATGCCTGTCATCGCTGCCACACGAAACAGCGGGCCGAGCGGCTCGTCCGCTGTGGCGGAAAGGAACGTGCGGAGTTCGGCAGGGGTCCACCAGGAAGCCTCCGGCGGCCGCGTGGACTTCGCGGACGGGGCGGAGGCGTTATCTGCCACGTTCCGGGAGAGGATGCCCGTCTTGACTGCGTCCGAAAGAGCCCGGTGCAGAACGGAATGGATGTAGAAAACGGTCCGTTTCGAGAGCGGTCCGGGTCTCTGCCGGCGTCCCGAGACGAGCAGTTGGGAATAGAGCCGGTCCAGGTCGAGTGAGGTGATGCTTTCGAGACGGAGGCCGCCCAAGACGGGGATCACGTAGTCCATGTTCCGCCTGTAACCGTCGATCGTTGACGGGCGCAGTCCCGTCACGGGTAGGCCGGCTACCCACTGCTCGAGGTACTCCCTGACGGTCAGTCTCGCTGGAGCGACGTAACTGTTCGTGCGGCCCTGGCCCCGCACGATATCGAGTTCCTCCTGTGCCTTCTTCTTGGTGGCAAACCCGCGGCGCAGCACCTGGGCCTTGGCCGAGATGCGCAGGGCGACGAGCTTGGCACGGTATCTGACGAGCTCTCGCAGCTCTCGAAGTTCCGGTGGAGCGATCCAGGCTTCTGGGAGATCACCCCGGGAGAGTCGTTTCGCGAGCTCGGAGGCATCGAGCAGGTCGTTCTTCACACGTCTTGAGTCCCAGTGCAGACCGAGGGGATGGACGAGGTGTACGTGTGCGCCCTCGGCTTGCAACAGATCGGCCGCCCAGTAGTGAGTGTCGGGCCGGAGCGCGGTATCCACCTCTCGATGGTCCGTCTCCCCGGCCCGCACTCCCAAACCGGACGTGCGAGTTCCCCCGCATCCGGCTCTCCACGAGCTCATGCCGCCGGGCTATGCGGCGTCCCTCTCGTTCGGCCCTGCCCAAGGCGTTGCGATCCTTGTCCCCCGGTAGCGATACCTCGTGATCGACACCGTCGCCGGGTTGAAAAGGGTCACCTCGCCGTCCGTCGGCCGCCACTTCGGGAGATGATGGCGACGGAGCCAACTCCAAGAGGCACGAGGGTGCTTATGGCGAAGCCAGTTGACCACCCGCCGCCAAGAGAAGGCGTTCAGGTAGCTGAAGGTCCTCGCCGACACGCCGTGCCGGAAGTAATTGGTCCAGCCCCGCAGCACCGGATTCAGCCGCTGCAGCAGGTTGGCCAGGGTCTGGTTCGTGTTGCCCTGCGTGAGCGCACGCACCTTCGCCTTGATCGCCGCGAGAGCGTTCTTCGACGGGTAGGTGTACATCGTGCGCCGATTCGTTCCTTCTTGGCGCTTCCGCTGGATGTGGAAGCCGAGAAAGTCGAAGCCCTCGTCGACGTGGGTGACCAGTGTCTTTTCCTCCGACAGGCGTAAGCCCATCGGCAAAAGCACCGTTGCAACCTCTGACCGCAGTGCTTGGGCATGCTCTTCGGTGCCGTGGACCAGGACGAGAAAGTCGTCCGCATACCTGATGATTCGGTAATTCGCCAGGCCCTTGACACGCCTTCGCCTGCGTTCGTAGGTGCCGCCCCAGGACTCCCATTCGTCCATGAAGTGCTCATCGAGCACCGACAGGGCGATATTCGCCAGGAGCGGTGAGAGGATGCCACCCTGCGGAGTGCCGGTAACGGTGTCCCTCATCACCTGGTCCTTACCGAGGACACCAGCTTTGAGGAACGCCTTCACCAGTCCCAGGACGCGCTTGTCTCCAACTCTTCTCCGCAATCGGTCCATGAGGCCGACGTGGGAGATTTCGTCGAAGGAGTAGGCGACACACTGCCCACGTCCGGGACCTTCCGGAAAAGGTGCGCATCGTGCGACCCCACCATCCCTTCGAGGGCCAGGAGCTCTCTGTATTGAGCGCGATGCACCGGCACAACAGCCTCGAGCTGTGCCTCGTCCTGCCGGATGGTTCGAAGAGCCTGATCCCAGCTGCGTGGACCGACCTTGAACAGATCCCCGAGCGCCAAGGTGAATCGGGCACCTTGGGAACGCTGTCGGACCTTCTGCACGCCCGTGCTGTCGTGGATCGCCTGGTCCACCACCTCGATGACAACCCTCGCCAGGATCGGCACAGACCAGACGAGGAGGTTGCCCGTGCAGTTGAGCCTGGAGCTGTTCGAGGACGAGGTGACGGTCGGTCCTCTCTGGGAGGAGCTGGCACCCACCGAGCGCCTCGCCGTCGTGAGCACGCTCGCACGCCTGATGGCGAAGTCGATCGAGAAGAAGGAGGGACGTCATGACCGAGCCACGACGGAGTGAGGGAACGAGCCCCGCTCTTGCTGGGGCACCGCACGCGTCACGCAGAACTCCAGTGAGTCGCTCGGTGGATGAGGACACATTGCGTGACGCTTCTTCGTCTGCCACCGAGGTGTCACCGGTCGGCTTTGTCTGCCCGCCCTGTGGCCGCTTCGTGCGCACCGATCTCGACGGCGTGCTCCTTCGGTCCCGGACGGGCTCGAAGCCTCGCTTTTGTTCGCCGGGCTGTCGCCAGGCCGCCTATCGGCGCCGCCGTGCCAGGGTGGGAGAGGACACACCGCTCCAGCACGAAGGTGGCGCGAAGCGTTCCCTATCTTCGAAAGAGCGGTCCGGCGATGAGTGAACGGCCCGGCCAGTCCCATCTCCGGCGCCAGGCACTGGTCTATGTCCGCCAGTCGACAAAGAGCCAGCTCGAGCACAACACCGAGTCCACCGATCGCCAGTACGCGCTGAAGGGCCGGGCGGTCGAGCTCGGCTGGCCCGCCTCTTCGGTCGTCGTGATCGACGAAGACCTCGGGCTCTCCGGATCGGGGTCCGTCACCCGGGGTGGCTTTTCCCACCTCACCGCCGAGGTCGCGCTCGGCCACGTCGGCATCGTGCTCGGCCTCGAGGTCAGCCGTCTCGCGCGCAACAACGCCGACTGGTATCGGCTCCTCGATCTCTGCGGGCTGACCGACACGCTCATCGGCGACGCGGACGGGCTCTATGACCCGGCGAGCTTCAACGACCGGCTCGTGTTGGGCTTGAAGGGCACGATGAGCGAGGCCGAGCTGCATGTGCTCCGTGCCCGGCTCGAGGGCGGGATCCGCAACAAGGCGGCACGAGGTGAGCTCCGCCGGGGCCTTCCGGTCGGGCTCGTATGGGGGGAGGGGGAGGGTGAGGTGCTCCTCCACCCCGACGAGGCGGTGCGTGGCGTGATAGCGGCCGTATTCAGCCAATTCGCAGAGTCCGGCTCCGTGCGGGCGGTGTGGCTGTGGCTGCTCGGCGAGGGGCTCTCGTTCCCGTTGCAGCAAACGGCGGGGAACACCTGGCCCGAGCTCAGGTGGGTTGCACCCACCTACAACGCGATCCACCGCGTGCTCACGCATCCTTCCTACGCTGGCGCCTATGTCTATGGGCGCACGCGACACGAGCGTGTCGTTGACAAAGCGGGTGCTGCCCGCGTCCAAAAGCGTCGCGTCGGACGCGACGGGTGGGCGGTCCTGATCGTGGATCATCACCCCGGCTACATCGACTGGGCAACCTTCGAAGCCAACCAGGTCCGCATCGGTGCCAACATCCGCCCGAAGGCCCATGAGCCGGGCGGTGCGCTCCGGGAGGGCTCCGCGCTCTTGCAGGGGATCGCTTCCTGCGGGCACTGCGGGCGGCGTCTCGCCGTGCACTACCAGGGCTCGAACTCGAGCCCTGGCTATCACTGCGCCGGCCGGGAGCTCGTCTCGGGGCGGGGCGTGACGCACCTGTCGGTCGGCGGGGTCCAGATCGACCAAGCCATTCAGACAGCGTTCCTCTCGGCTATCGCCCCGGCGGGCATCGAGGCCTCGCTCGTTGCGGCACAAGCGCTCGAGGACGACCGCGACGCCGCCTTGGCGCAATGGCGCAAAGAGGTCGAACGGCACCGTTTCCAGGCGAGCAGAGCCGAACGGCGCTATCTCGCCGTCGACCCGGACAACCGCCTCGTTGCTCGAGGGCTCGAGGCCGAGTGGGAGCGGGCGCTCCTTGCTCTTCGTGACGCCGAAGCCGAGCTCGTCCGGCGTGAGGCCGCTCGCCCAAAGGTGCTCGGGCCAGAGGAAATAGCAGCCATCTCGCGCCTCTCGCTCGATGTGGGCCGGGTGTGGTCCGCTCCGAGCACCACCGACAAGGACCGCAAGGAGCTGTTGCGGACTCTGGTCGAAGAGGTCGTCGTCGAGGTGGAACGCGAGGAGCACCGAGCCGTGCTCGTGCTCAGGTGGCGGGGCGGTGCCACCACCGAGCTTGTCGTCGATCTCCCCCGTGCCTACTCCCCACCGATCCGCACTGACGAGGACACGGTCGATCTCATGCGCAGGCTCGCTGTCCACTACGACGACGCGACGATCGTGGGCATCTTGAACCGCCAGGGACGGCGCACCGCAACAGGCGAGCGCTTCACCCGCGGTCGCGTCTCCAGCCTGCGCACCTCGTGGAAGATCGCCCGCCACGACTCGTCCCTCGACGAGAAGAAGGGCGAGCTCGTGACGATCGCCGAGGCGGCAAAGATCCTCGGCGTCGTGCCATCCACGGTGCACCGCTGGCTTGGGGACGGCTTCATCGCCGGTGAGCAGCTCACCCCCGGGGCACCGTGGCGCATCCGCGTCACAGACGACCTCCGCTCCCGCTTCGTCGAGGAGGCACCACCCGGCTGGTTGGCCATGCTCGAAGCCACCCGGGCGCTCGGCGTCAGCCGCCAGACGGTGTTGCAGCGTGTAAAGCGCGGAGAGCTCGAGGCCGTCCACGTGCGTGCTGGAAGGAGAAAGGGCTTGAGAATCAAGGTGGAACGACCGCAACCCAGTCTCTTCGACGAGCAGCAACAAGTGGAAGGCGCAGTGTGTTGAGGCCTCCAAGCATGATTTGATGTCTCCCTCCAAAACCCAGTGGTAACCATGGGTCGTGTAGAAGAAGATCTCCTCGATGGCGTCCTGCGCCCGTCTCCTCGGTCGGAAGCCGTAACTGCACGGCTTGAAGTCCGCTTCGAAAATCGGCTCGAGGACCAGCTTCATGCTGGCCTGGACGCAGCGATCCCGAGCGGTTGGGATGCCGAGCCCGCGAAGCTTCCCCGATTTCTTCGGGATGAGCTTCTCCCGCACCGGCAAAGGGACGAACCGCCGGGCCTTGAGATCATCTCGTAGCCCGGAGAGAAACGCCTCTCTGCCAAGGACGATGGAGCTTGGTGCGACTCCATCGACTCCTTTGGACCGTGCCCCTCGATTTCTCCGCACCCGATCCCACGCCACGATGAGGAACGCAGGATCGGAGACAAGGTTGAACAGGTCATCGAACCGACGACGAGGGTCGTCGGCAGCCCATTGGTGCAGCTTCGTCTGGATCTTCAGTACCCGTTGCTCGGCCTCATAGAGATCGGGCCACGGAGCGTCGGTGTTCACCAGCGTCCTCCTGATCTTCCAGTCCAACTACTGCAAGCTCGCTGGGTCCCTTCGCCATGTGGCCGGCTTTCCCGACCTCGGACTACTACGGACCCTCCGCCCCGCCCTCTCGGCATCAGCAGACGACGTGCCTTGCCGCTGCCGACCCGGTTGGCCGGCAGGTTGGCGCCGAGAGGACGGTTCCCACGTTCACCACAGACCGGTTGACGGGATCGGTGCCCAGCTTTTCCCCTGCAGGCCTGTCCACGGCTATCCCGCAGCACGTCACCGTGGCCCCCGACGCACCCTCGGCGTCGAGGCTGTCCCTCCCGGTTGTAGGGAGTCGCAGCGCACTGCCATCCCGGCCATCCACCAGATTCCCAGCCGGTCCTGACTTCTTGAGGGGGTTCCACCACTGGTTCCTGCATACGTACACCTCTCCGTCTTGCTGGCCGAGCCCGAGCTGTCTGGTAGTGCCAGTTCGTCCCGGCGTTGTAGAGGCTGCTCCCGCCCTTCCTCTCGTCTCCGAGGTCAGGCTGCCTCCAGCTTCAGCGGCCTGCTGCGACAGGCCACAGGTGGGGCTCTTCCCCCCACCCGGTCATGTGGCGCCTCGTGGCGCACCCAGCCATACGTAGCCTCAAGTGCCACCTCGGGATCATCACCGGCTTCCGCCATGGCGAGAGCGAGCTTGAGCGGGTCGTTGACGACGCGCACGGTCTCGAGCACCTCACCGTCCTCGGTGATCCGCACGATCACCGAGCGCCGACGGTGCAGGTCTATTCCCACATACTGTCTTTGGTGTTCCACCGGAGTCCCCTTCCGTTTCCGGGTTGGTTTGGAGACCCCGAGTGTGCCTTGCACATTCGGTTCCTGGCCACGAGAGGGACTCCGGTGGTTCGCCGGAGAGGACACGGATCGAGCGGCCACGGCTGCCCTCGCTTCCCTCGGCGCCCGTGCTCGCACGAGGAGCCCGGTCACGCAGAAGCGGCGCAGCGCTTCTTCATGACATCAACTCGGCGCTGGTGCTAAACCAATTCGCGGGCACCGATATGTGCGCGACCTAGCTGGCGATATGGGACACCCAAGAACTCGCCCGGTAACAGCACTTTGCGATCGGCACCCGAACCTCTTAGGGGTGGCCTTGATCCTCGTGTTTGGAGCCGCTGTGCGCCGCCGACGGAGACGTTTGAATGCCATGAAGAGGGACCTCCCCGGCGTGAACATTGGGTTCTCGTCGGAACCAACACCAAGGAGGCCCCCACACCATGTTGCATCTTGGACTTGACCTCAGCAGAAAGCGACTCGACGTCTGCGTGCTCAACGAGGCTGGCACAAAGCTCGCCGTCACCCAAGCTCCTCCCGATCTCGACGGGCTCCGTCACCTCGCCAAGGAGGTGGCGGTCCTCGGCGGACCGGTGAACGCGGCCATCGAATCGATGAACGGTGCCCGCTTTGTCCACGACAGTCTCGAGCTCATGGGATGGGACGTCGAGATCGCCGACGCGCAGAAGGTGAAGGGTCTCGCACCGCTTGCCTGCAAGACCGACAAGATCGACGCCTGGGTCCTAGCTGAGCTCTCCCGGCGTGATCTCGTGCCGGCGATATGGCTCCCGGACCCGGAGATCCGCGCCGAACGGGAGCGGGCCCGCTTCCACCTCCATCTTGTGCGCCACCGGGTGATGTTGAAGAACCGTATCCATTCGAGCCTGCTCGCTTTCGGCAAGCCCTGCCCGGTCTCGGACCTGTTCGGAAAGTCTGGCCGCGAGCTGCTCGGACGTCTCGAGCTCCCCGATCCCTGGACGAAGAACATCGCCACGGCGCTCTTGATGATCGACGACCTTGACTCTGAGATTGACGCGTGCGAGAAAGAGCTGCAATCACTCGGAGCGGACCATCCCTACGTGAGCCTGCTGCAGTCCGCTCCTGGCATCGCCTGGGTCCTCGGGTTCACGATCGCCTCGGAGATCGGAGACATCTCCCGCTTCTCGTCTCCGAAGAAGTTGATGGGCTACACCGGGCTTTGCCCGCGCGTCTACCAGTCCGGCGGCAAGGACTTCCGCGGTCCGATCACGAAGAACGGGCCGAAGTACCTGCGCTGGTCACTCATCGAGGCTGCTGTGCACGCGTCGAGTCATCCCATCTACAAGGACCACTACGACAGGACCAAGGCCCGCCTCGGTCGCCAACGCGGCGCCAAGATCGCGCGTATCGAAGTGGCCCGCAAGCTCACCGAGGCCATCTGGCACATGCTCCAGACGGGCTCGATGTTCGCTCCGGCAAGGTCCCCCGCCGCGCCTCTGGTCACTTGACGACCCTCGTTTGAGATGGACCAGCCGGAGTTCTCCCACCAGACCTTTTCCTCCCTCGAGGAGGCGATAGAGAGATGAGAACCAACCTCCCACCGCCCGGCCTAGTCAGCCCGGGCACCGCAACGAAGGAGGTGTCCGCTAAGAACAACAATCGATCTTGACAACCGGCCCCTCTTCATAGAGAGGCACCCGCTCGTGATCAGATCTCGATCTGGCCCTCACGGTCTCGTTGCAGGCCATCACTGCTGGCCTTGATCGCCTGGAGCGTATAGGTGGCTGGCAGACGGGCGGGGGCGTGGCGCAGCCGATGCTCGCCCATTCCAACATCTTCCATTGCATCAGCGAGCGGGTTCCATGGGGCGGTGTCATGCTCCTCGATCGCCGTCAACGACATCCCTGCGTCCATAACTGCGTTGATCACTTGGGCGAGGCCGTGGTTGAAGTGGACGATGTCCGGCGACTCCAGCGGCTCGTCGTGGTCAACGTAGCTGTGTGGTTCCGAGAAGTGAACGCCTTCGGTCTCGAAGTACGGATACTCAATCACGAGTAGTCCGTCGGGTCGTGGGTCGCTCAACGTCCACAACATCGGGTGACCCTCGCGGATGAACAGGCGGCCCCCCGGTCGAAGAAGTGCCGCCACGACCTGTGCCCAGCCTCTGATGTCCGGCAGCCAGCACAGCGCTCCAACCCCCGTGTAGACCAGATCGAACCGGCCGGCACCGAGGGCGTCGACAGCTCCGTACAGCTCGCTCTCGACGTAATCGATTGTGGCCCCGCACTCACGGGCTAGGCGAGCGGCGGCTTCCAGCGCAGGCGATGAGAAGTCGAGCCCCGTGACGCTGCGGGCACCGAGTCGGGCCAAAGACAGCGTGTCGGTGCCGATGTGGCACTGAAGATGCACCACGTCAAGGCCGTGGATGTCTCCGAGCCGAGGGAGATCGAAGCGGACGACCTGAGACAAGTGACCCGGATCAGAGTGGAACAGATCGAGCCTGTACGCCTCCACATGGTGCGGAACCCGACTGTTCCAGTTAGCCCGGTTGACCGACACGTAGTCATCCATACCGCGATGATCCCACCGGCAGACACGTCCGTGAGGCAAAATCCCCGGTCCTGGAATGCCGCCTCGTTGCCGTTCACTCGGTCGCTGAGCGTCGGGGCTTACCCGTCGCGAGCGGGTTGGACCCTGATCAGGCCCAACCGAGATTGCCGGATACCTCTCGGGTACGGGTGCCCCGCAAGCGCCGGTAGGTGACTCCCGCGAGACAGAACGCGCGCCCGAATGACATGGTCCAGGACTCGCTGACCCGCCCCATAACGACGGTTCTTGTTCGTCCTGGCCGCTCCGATCGCCGACTCTGGCGCGGCGGGCGCTGGAAAGCGGGCGAGCAGCGGGTTGCTGATCTGTGCCGACTCCATCGGCACGAGTAAGCGTGACGCACGAGCATCGTGACGGGACTCGGGACGGCGAGGGACAGCGGGTCGATGGTGGCGAAGCAGCAGGGCGTTCTGAGCCCGTTCCGCAAAGGCCACTCCTAGTCAGGTTTGCGGCGGGGCGTGAACTCCTGTTGCGGGTAGATGGCCTCGCCACGGGCGAGCATCGCAACGAATTGCTCAATGCGGCGGCGTCGTGTGTCAGCCTGCTTCGCCGTCGTCACCCGGTAGAGGATCGCATACCGGTTGGACGCGTTCAGCTTGTCGAACATGGCGCTCGCCACAGCATCGGCAGCAAGCGCCGCGGCCAGATCAGCGGGAATCTCGATCGTCGCCTGACCCTCGTAAGCAGTGTGCCACGTGCCATCGGCCTTGGCTCTCGACACTGCTGCGAGCCCGGACGGTCGCATGCGACCTTCCTCGACGAGCTTGGTGGCGATGGCAACATTGCGCTTCGACCAGGCGCTCCCCGGCCTTCGAGGTGTGAACTTCCGGCGATAGGTTCCGTCGTCACCGGCGCCGAGCTGCCCGTCGATCCATCCGCGGCACAGCGCCTCGGCCAGTGCATCGTCGTAGGTCAAGGAGGTGGGTTCAGTCGTTCCCTTCCTGGCCAACGTCAGCCAGATACCGTCGCGCTGCCCCTCATGCTCCTCGAGCCAGCGTCCCCACGCCGCAACGTCCGGCACGGTGACTACGGGAATGTCAACGGCCATCCCTGGCAGTCTCGCACCTCGTTTAAACCTTCGGAGCATCCCTCGAGGCCGGCTGGGACGGCGACGGAGACGATCGCCGCCGGCGAAACGTGCTGCATCGCGTTCCGATCGATCGATCTGCCGCATCCGAGACTTCGCGGTCCCGAATTCAGCGGCGGCCCAGATCAGACGGTTCTCGCAGCTCGACGACGAAAATCCTCAAGTCCCGGAGGCGGTGCGTCCCATTTCGCCGTCCGGTGACCAGTAGGCGGTGGTCTCCAGAGCGTCCGAAGCGCTCACCTCTGGGTGCCTCTGCGTCTGAAGTCTCGAAAGATTTCCGAGCGGTCCTTGAATCGCAAGCACGCCATCGTAGAGTTGGCGAGCCACGCGCCCCGCTCGACTCGATGCAAGGAGGGCGGGGTTGGTCGATCGGATTTCGTCGCCGGAGCCCTTCTTGACGAGCCGGCTGGCACGCCCGGTTTCATCACCCACTTCGACGAATCTTCCTGGGTCATAAGAGAGAGCAGCGAGCTTCTCTTTCGAGCCATCGACACGCCAGGCGTAGACGAACCGTCCGCTAGGAGCTCGCCGACCACACTAAGCCCTCAAGGTGCCAAAGATTGATGGCCCGATGTCCTCGTGGTTGGCCTCCCGGTGATCGAATGTTCTGGCGTCAGTCGATCGTGCCCGCGGGTACTACCCATTGGCTGGGTTGGCCGGTGACTTCGGAGATGAGATTGAAGTCGGCGTCGTAGTGGAGAACAGAGATGGACAGTTCCTCGGCCGCGGCCGCGACGAGCAGGTCTGGGATCTTGCGGCCTCGTTGGCTGCGCTCGGCCAAGAGTCGCTGGACCTGGAGCGCCCGGCCGACATGAGCTGCCGTGGTTGGAACCGGAGCGAAGGCGTCCAGCGCCAGTTGCAGTTCGTCCCACTCCACGGCGTTGCGAGCGGAGTAGCCGACTTCAAGATCGCAGATGGTCGCCCTTGCTAGCTCTCCTCGATCTGCAAGCGACTCGACCACCCGTCGGACCTCGTAGCGGCCGAGGCGTTTCAGGACACTGGTATCGACCAAGAAGCTCAGCGCCACGCTTCGGCTCGGTCCTCGAGGTCAGCCTCGGCCAGGATGTCAAGGGCTGAGGCCACTCGGCGATGCCGACTAGAGGTAGATCGCTCGAGAGCCTTGTTGACGGTGTCTTTGATCGTTGTCGTCCCCAGTTCCGCCTGTGCTGCGCTGAGTGCCTCTTCATCCAGATCGACTAGGTGCTTTGCCACTCTTTCAGTATATACGATGTAGGCGTCGTATATACGAGATCGTGGCTCGGCGTTCTGGTCCCCCAGGATCGCCAGAGCGGGGCTTCGTGATCACAAAATGATCACAAACGCGCCGGGATCGACCGGGACGGACCCTCCCAAAGCGGTATGACAGCTGCCGGAAACAACCACTGAGCAGCCACAACGTCATTTGGAGGGATAAGCCAGGATGGGCTTGGTCGGAGTTCAAGTCCCGCTCCGGGCACTAGCTTCTCCCTGGTCAGCGAACCGCTGTTCGCCGTCCAGGCTCCCGGCAGCGTGGCCAGTCTGGACGGGAGCGCTGCCTTACACATGGGTTCTCAGGCCAGCAACCAAGCTGCTCACGGCTTTGCGGAATCGCATGACACCGCCAAAAGGACGGGCGACGAGCATGGAGCCTTCCAGGGCCGCGATCGCGAAACGTGCGGCTTGCCTCGTCGAGCCGGGGAACGTGAGTGATCCGTCTCGGCGCCCTTGTTCCAGCACCTTGGACAGCCAGATCTCGTTGTCGTCGAAGAACCCGACGACAAGCGCCCGCATTGGCTCGGGAAGGGTTTCGAACTCGGCAGCCATCATCCCGCACAGGCACATCCGCCCGCGCTGCAGCACATCTGCGTACAACTCGGCGTAGGAGGCGATCTTTCGCGGAGCATCCACAACTTCCGCGTCAATCGTGGTCAACGCGTCAGCGAAACGCGCCACGTAACGCCTGAGGAGCGCTTCGCCGAGCTCCGCTTTGCCTGGGAAGTGGTAGTGGAGCGCAGCCTTGGTCACATCAAGCTCGGCCGCGACGTCGGCATAGCTGAAAGCGTTGTAGCCGCGCGTTTGGACTAGGCGCTCCCCGACATCGAGGATCCGCGAGGCGGTGCTCGTGTCACTGGTTCCGCTTCGGACTGCCACCTTACCTCCGCCCTCGAAGCCTCTTGACATTTTACTTACTAGTAGGTAACTCTAACTGGGTAAGGTCAACGCGAGCGCATAAAGGGGGGCTCGAATATGCAACAGACCGAGCATCGCAGCTTCGAGAAGGCCGACGAGGTACGCGAATTCCCGAACGGCAGGGCGGAGATCGTGAGAATCGGCGGCGGTGAAGTGGGGCGCCTCGTCTTCGCGCCGGGATGGCGCTGGTCCAACGATGTGAAGCCCATTGCCGGCACCGAGAGCTGTCTCGCTCCCCACTTCCAGTACCACGTGAGCGGGCGCCTCGCGATCCACATGGACGACGGCAGCGAGTTCGTCGCAGGGCCCGGAGATGTCACCTGCCTTCCCAGCGGCCACGACGCATGGGTCGTGGGCGATGAGCCGGTCGTGACCGTCGACTGGTTCGGCGCCAGTAGTTACGCCAAGTAAGAGGCTTGGAGGTAGTGACGGACGCGCTCAGCGTCGTGGAGGATTTTGGCATGGCGTGGGCGGCGCACGACCTCGAGGCCGCCTTGGTTCTTGTCACCGACGACTGTGTCTTTGATTCCACCGGACCGGCCCCTGACGGGATGCGCCATGTCGGCCACGAAGCGATCAGACGCGCCTGGGGCCCCATCTTCGCCGACAGCCACGCCTGGTTCGAGCAGGAGGAAGTCTTCTCCGCCGGTGACCGAGTCGTGCAGCGATGGCGGTACTCCTGGAGTGGTGGCCACGTACGTGGAGTGGATGTCTTCCGGGTGCGAGACGGCAAGGTCGCCGAAAAGCTGTCGTACGTGAAGGGCTGATCGGCCCGAGGAGCGCAATGGGCCTACCTCGAGCATGACGTGTGACGACTGCTCGCCACGCGATCGATCGTCGCGGCAATGGTCAGGTCGATCAACCCTGCCGCGACGGGGATACCACCGGCCGTAGCCCGCGACTCTCGGTCTCAAGCTTCTCGGCCACACGCGCGAGGAAGGAGCGTACTGTCGACTGGGCCACGTGGTGCAGTAGCGCCCGATTGAGCTGCCCTCCGAGCTGGCCGAACGGAGGCTCGTAGAAAGCAAAGAGCGAGACACGGCAGCGGTCCGTGTTCAGCGGGAGGATCTCTACCTCGCCTTCGAGCACGGGAAAGAGCGCAGGCAGTCCGCTCGACTGCCAGGAGACAGGCACGACCACGGCGACCCCGAGGTCACGAAGTGCCCCGTGCGTCACGCGGACTTCCCTCTCGACCCGCCCGCTCGCCCACGACGGTCCGATGCGAAGGTAAAGCGCTTCGCCTTCGCCCTCTGCTTCGGTGGCAAAGGAAGCAAGCCAGGTCCCGTCACCGACAAAGCGCCGCCGCACCATTTCGAACGGACACGAAACGTCAACCGAGTCCTCAATGAAGAAACGCATGACTCAGCCCCCCTTTTTCATGAGCGCAGGACAGCAGGCACCCCGCCCCCCTCTTTCATGAGGGCAGGATAGTAGGAACCCCGCCCCCCTCTTTCATGAGGGCAGGATAGTAGGAACCCTGTCCACGTGGGCTTGACCCGCTTTGACGGACATCCACGATCGGGCGACATCGCCCGGAAAGGATGTCCATCATGGAGATCATGGGAAACGGGAGACGGCCACGACGGTCGTTCTCCGACGAGTACAAGACCGAGGTGGTCGAGCTGTGCCGCACCAGCGGCAAGTCGATCGCCCAGGTTGCCCGTGACCTCGGCATCGGCGAGACGGCGGTACGCCGCTGGGTCGCCCAGGCCGAGATCGACACGGGCCGGCGTCCTGGGCTGACGACAGAGGAGCACGCCGAGCTGGTGGCGCTCCGGAAAGAGAACAGGGTGCTGCGCGAAGAGCGCGACCTCTTGAGGCGCGCGACAGCTTTTTTCGCCAAGGAGACCCGGTGAACGTCTACCCGTTCGTCGAGGCGGAAAAGGCTGAGCAGGACGGCAACGTCGCCATGGCGTGCCGGCTGCTCGAGGTCTCCCGAACCGCCTACTACGAGTGGTCCGCGAAAGAGCCATCCGCCCGGGAGTTGTCCGACGCCGAGCTGTTCGAGAAGATCACCGAGATCCACAAGGCTTCCCGTGGGACCTATGGGGCGCCCCGGATTACGGGCAAGCTCAAAGACCGGGGAGTCTGTGCTGGCCGGAAGCGAGTCGCCCGTCTCATGGCACTCCACGGTCTTGTCGGGCGCTGCAGGCGCCGGTTCAAGAAGACGACGATCCCGGATCCGGACGCCGAGACGAAAGCGATCGACCTCATCTGTCGTGAGTTCGGGGTCGGCGTGCGCGAGATCGACACGGCCTGGTGCGGCGACATCACCTACGTGCGCACCTGGGAGGGCTGGCTGTACCTCGCGACCGTGATCGACTTCGCCTCCCGGCGCGTCGTCGGCTTCGCCATGGCCGAGCACATGCGGGCCGATCTCGTCTGCGACGCGCTTAAGATGGCGATCGATCTGCGCCGGCCAGAACCTGGGCTCATCTTCCATTCAGACCGCGGATCGCAGTACACATCAAGTGATTTCCGGGAGCTCCTCGAAAAGAACGGCATCCGCCAGTCGCTCTCGAGACCCCGACAGTGCTGGGACAAGGGCTTGGCTTCACACTGCACCTCCTGTCGTCGATTCGATCAGAACTCGACGTTCGAGCTTGCTTCCCATGCATTTCACGAGTCTCGGGTCATCGGGCCTCGGCGGAGCGTAGAGCCGTTCGTTCTTGTCGTTCGCTCTGAAGCTCTCGAGCAGACCGGCCTGGTCCCACTTCTTGACAGTCGCCGTGCTGACAGAGAGCCGCTGTGCCACCTCGCCGAGGTTGAGAAGCCCGCGAGCACGCAGGCGCTCGGCGTGGCTCGGGAGATGGTTGCTGCGGCGTAGCTCGAGCACGATGCGGGCGGTGAAGGGCTTTCCGAGTCCGGAATGATGGCCCGCGGCGTTGAGCGCCGTCGCCACCTCGAGGTCGGTGTGCTCGTCGAGCAGGTGTCCGAGAAGGGCGATGGCCTCCGGATCGGTCTGGCGGATCTTCCAGGCCGGTAGTGGCGGCGGCAGGACGAGACTCGTCGTCTGCCCGCCGCGGAAGCGAACGTGAACGTGGATCATGCCTGCCTTGGCGAGAGTGACGTCCTCGATGAGGAGGCGGATCATTCGCTTGCGTTCGCGCTGCGGAGTGGCCGGGTTCGACCACAACATGGGGAAGTCGGTCGCAAGTTGGCGAATGCGAGCCTTGTGTTCTTCACTGAGAGCGCCTCTTGTTGCAGCGCTTGCTCGTTCGTAATCGTCCTGCGCGCTTTGGAGCTGGCGCAGCGAGTCGTTCCAGTCGGCTTCGAGGGTGTCGGCCACGAGCCGGTTGTCAGGATCGACCGACAAGTAGCGACGCCTTGCCAGCTCGGCGCGATGGCGCGCCCGCTCGACGTGAGTTTTCCTCAGCCCGTCGGCTTCATCGGAGCGAGCTTCCAGTTCGCACTGCACCTTGAGGGCGACCTCGAGTGCGAGCGGTGTGAGTGTATCGAGCAGGAGTTGGCTGATCGCCTCGTCGACTCCTGCACCGGGAATGGTGAGGCAGCGGCGGGCGCCGGCTTGGATGGCCTCACCGATGCAGTTGTATTCGGGCACTGGACCGTCACGGCGCTCGTGGTATCGGACGGTCATCCGCCGCCCACACCGACCACAGACAACAAGGCCCTGAAGGAGCGCAGGACCTTCGCGTGCAGGGCCCGCCACCCTGTCGGCACCATGCGCCTGGGCGTTCTGAGCAAGCAGTGCCTGGTTGGTCTCGAACTGCTCCCAGGTGATGTAGCCGGGATGCGAGTCCTGAATGAGGGCGATCCACTTGTCCCGGGGCACGCTCTCGTGACGGATCCGACCGTTCGGTCCTCTGATCTCTCGGCGGCGGCCATAGACGAACGCGCCCGCATAGCGTGGGTTGTGGAGCGTCCGCAGCACGCGCCAGTGGCGCAGCGGCATCCAGGCGAGCTCGCCCTTATGAAGCCCGCTGCGGACGCGGGCAGGGAACTGCAGGCCTTCCTCGTTGAAGGCCTGCACGACAGCGCGTGCCGAGCCTGTTCGGGCGAAGGTGGCGAACAGGTGCCGGACCGCCTGCTGCACCCCGTTGTCCGGGTCGAGGACGAGCTTGGCGGCGGCATCGTAGACGAGCCCCACCGGAGGGACCATCGGCAGCTCGCCTCGACGCGCTTTGGAGAGCTGACCACCGCGAAGGCGCGCACGGATGAAGTGGAGCTCGGCCTCCGACATCGTCCCCTTCAGGCCGAGCAGCAGGCGGTCGTTGAAATCAGCCGGGTCGTAGAGGCCGTCCTCGTCGCAGATGAGGGTGCCAGAAAGGGCACAGATCTCGAGCAGGCGATGCCAGTCGGCATTGTTCCGGGCGAGACGCGAGACCTCGAGGCCGAGGACGATCCCGGCACGGCCCATGCCGACTTCGGCCACGAGACGCTGGAAGCCTTCCCGGTCGGCGGCTGACGCGCCAGAGTGTCCCTGGTCGGTGTCGATGACAACGATCTGCTCGGCCGGCCAGCCGAGGGCGACGGCACGTTGGCGCAGGGCATATTGGCGAGTGGCGGACTCGGTGTTGTTGATCACTTGGCGCAGGGTGGACTGACGGACGTACAGATAAGCGGTGCGCGCCAGATGTGAAGAGTTGACCTTGGAGGAGGTGTCGGCGATCACGACTCACCGATCTCCCACGCAGGCCAGAGCCATGGCGGTGAGCACGGCGACGATCGCCTCGCCGTCGGCATCGGGCTGGGCAGCTGCCCGAGTCGGTCGGAGGGGTGCTCGGGTGTCGATGCTTCGTGACGCTCTCGCCCAAGCTGCCATGCCGGATCGCTGGAGCAGCGCGAGCCCGAGACGCCAGCCCGACTCCGCTCCGTCGAGCGCATGGCCTCGCAGCATCTCGTAGCGCTCCACGCTTTGGTCGTCGAGCGGCTCACTTGGAGCCTCCACTTTTGGGGTGGGGGGCCCGGGCGAGCGCCCGCTCGATCGAGCGGGGATGGACCCTCACCCCGAAGCGATCGGCGATGACCTCGACGAGATCGGCTGGCCGTGCCGATGGATCGGCTTCGAGGTGATCGCGCACGAAGGCGACCACCTCGTCGGTGAGCTTGTGTGCACGACGAGGCCCGGGGCGGGCGGGAACGAGCCCGGGCAGCCCGCCGGCATCGAGCGCAGCGGCCGCCTCGTAGAACGTGGGGCGGGACAGGCCGAAGGCGGAGGCAGTGCGACTCACGGCGTCGCCCTCGACTCGGACCCGGCGAACCATCTCGTACTTGACCTGGACCAGATCTCTGGCGTCGAAGAAGTCCGAGGCCGCAAAGCGGCCGTCGGTGACCGATTCCGGGTGGGGGTTCAAGCTTCGCTCGGCACGCAGTGCCCCCACCTTCGGATCCTCCCTGCCTTTCGCCATGGCGACCTCCCGAATCACATGAATGTAAGTATCATTATGCCGACAATCTAAGTCGTGTCAAGCATCTAGGCGTTACTTAGGCTTATTTCATGGGTATTCCTCACACCGACAAGGACCAGTTCAGTAGTCGACGGCATAATCGTCCTGTCACAGTCGGCGAAATCCTCCTTACACTCCGCCGCTGCTGAGGTCGGCGTGAAGCCCATCCACGAGGTCCACCAGGATGAGCAGATCCTCAATGCGGAACGGACAGCGTCCATCCGCCAGCGCCACGAAGACATCTGGCTGAGCGGCATCGGTCCATGCCGTGGGCAGGGACGTCTGCCTGCCGCCACCGGTGAAGAAGAACACCCGATCCTCCCCCCAGGTGCGACGCAGGCTGATGAACACGAACTCCAGGCCTGACCATGGATGGAAGGGATGGGTCACCCTGACTGTCTGTCGTTCAGCTCCGCAATCCGGCGTAGTTGACGGCGCGGTCCAACGCTGTGGCCGAGAGCTGGTTCGCGACGCTCAAAGAAGAGCTCATCTACCGCCAGTCCTGGCCGACGCGTTCGCTGGCTCAGCGGGCGGTCTTCGAGTTCATCGAGGTCTTCTACAACCGCCAGCGGATGCACAGCTCGCTCGGCAATCTCACCCCGGTCGAGTACGAGAGGCGCAGCACGAGCTCGACCCGCAAGGAAACTCAAGCGGCATAATCAACCTGTCCGTCGAAACGGGGCAATTCCACCCTCTTTCATGAGGGCAGGGAAATGGTCACGGCCGGGGTCGGGGTAGAGGCGAAAGTCTCCTCGTTTGTGGGGCCGCAGCCACGCGCCGACGCCGGGTCGCAGCCGGGAGCGCGATGCTCTAGGCAAGTGGAGAACGGACGTGGCGGAGCCGAGCGACGATGGCAGAGAACAGGACAAGAGAGAACCGACTCAGACGAGCAGCCGCGATGCAGGGGTTCAAGTTGCGGAAGTCACGACGCCGCGACCCGGGCGGACCTGACTGCGGCCGATGGTGCCTCATCAACGAGCACCGGAGCGTTGTCGTCTTGGAGAACGTCGACCTCGATCAAGTGGAAGCATGGCTGAACCTGCCATGGGCCGAGAAGCTCAGGTAGGCCCTCGTGGCGATCCCCGCCCCGGCCCGGACGCTCGGCTGCTTCAAAGTGGCCTCTGAACAGGACTTACGGGTCCGACGTGGACCAGCCGGCAGGGCTCGGGCCGGCGTTCGAGTCGCCGGCCCAGCGCGCAGGCGCCGCCGCCTTTGAGCCTCGCGATGCCAGCCGAGCATCCGCGCCGGTTCCGATTGCGAGCAGGCATTCAAAGGTGGTGCTTATGTAGCACCCATGCTCGAGCGATGGACCCACGCTGTCATTCGCTGGCGCATCTTGGTGATCGCGCTCTGGATCGCAGTGATCATCGTGGGAACCTTCTCGGCCGTGCGCTTGCCGGCGCTCCTGTCAACCTCGCTCGCCGTCCCGGGAAGCGACTCGGGACGAGCCGACGCCATTTTGAGCCAGCATTTTGGCGAGAACGTCGAAGGCACCTTCACCGTGGTCTTCCATGTGTCGAACCTGTCCCCCGCCACCCTGCGTGCCATGGACGGTCGGTTCTCCGCTGCCGCTCGCGCGGTACCGACCGCACACGTCATGGCATTGCGGGAGGTGGCCGGGATCCTCTACGGCAACATCAGCACGGCACTCGACCTGCAACGGGCTGCAGGCTACACGGGCGCCTTGCGCCACGCCTTGAGGGCCTCCGGCCTCCCCAGCGTGTACGTGACCGGAGCCCCTGCGCTCCAGTACGACATCGAGCCTATCCTGACCACTGACCTGCACCGGGGCGAGGTCATCGCTGTCCTGGCTGCGTTGGCGCTGTTGATCTTCGTCCTCGGTCCCTCGGTCGCTCTCCTGATTCCACTTGCTCTGGCCGTCGGAACGACGACGGCCGCGCTCGCGATCATCTTCGCCCTCGCGCACGAGTTCTTGATGGTGCTCTATGTCCCGAACCTCGTCCAGCTCATCGGGCTCGGGGTCGCTGTCGACTACTCGCTCCTGGTCGTGCACCGGTTCAGACACGAGCTTTCCGACGAGGAACGAGCAGTCGAGGACGCCGTCGTGGCCACGATGGCAACTGCAGGGCGGACGGTGGTCTTCTCGGGCATCGCCGTTGCCGTAGGCCTCTCGGTGGTCCTCGTCGTCCCGGTGCCTTTCGTCCGCTCACTCGGCTTTGCAGGCCTGGTGGTTCCGCTCGTGTCGATCATTGCCGCACTCACGTTGCAACCAGCGCTCTTGTCGCTGCTCGGGCGACGCGGCATGGGGCGCATTCGCTTTTCGCGTCCCGAGGCAAGCCGCGACCTCCAGCACAGCCTTTGGTCGCGACTAGCGGCCTTGGTCATCCGGCGCCCCATTGTCGTCTTGGTCTGCTCGGCTGCCGTGCTCCTGGCCGCGGCCACGCCGGCCCTCTGGCTCGAGCTCACACCTGGGTCTGTCGTGGCCATCCCCCAAAGCATCCAGTCGGCCCGCGCCCTCGCCATGCTCCGCGATCGGATCGGGCCCGGGGTGATCACACCGATCGAGGTCGTGCTGGACGCGGGCGCTCCGGGCAAGGCGGACGCACCGGCCATTTCGGCCGCCACGCTGCGGCTCGCGCACGAGCTCCTGAACGATCCTGAGATCTTCGTCGTTGCCATCGGCTCCCGAGCGCCCTATGTCGACTCCTCCGGCCGGTATCGCCAGATGATCGTCGTCGGGCGGCACGACTTCGGCCAGGAAGCTACCCAGCTGCTCGTGCACCAGATCCACTCCAGGTTCCTTCCCGGAGCCCGCTTCCCGCCCGGCCTCAGCGTCTATGTCGGCGGTGCGCCGGCTCAGGGGGCCGACTTCCTAACACGCGTCTACAGAACCTTTCCCTGGATCGTCCTGCTAGTGCTCGCACTCGCCTATCTCGTGCTGCTGCGCGCCTTCCGGTCCCTCGTGCTCCCGTTGATGGCCGTGGCACTCGACGCCATCTCCGTTGCCGCCACCTACGGGCTGCTCGTCGTGACCTTCCGCTTCGGCGTCGGGCGCGACGTGCTCGGCCTGTATCGCGTCTCTCAGATCGAGGGCTGGGTGCCGATCTTCCTCTTCGCGATGCTCTTTGGCCTCTCGATGGATTACGAGGTCTTCTTCGTCACGCGAATGCGCGAATCGTGGGACGCGCTAGGAGACAACATGCGCGCCGTGGCAGACGGGCTCACCCACACCGGGCGGGTCGTCAGCGCCGCGGCGTTGATCATGGTCGGGGCACTCTCGGGGCTGGTGGCCGGGCATGTGGCGGGGCTGCAGGAGATCGGCGCCGGGCTCGCGCTCGGGGTCATCATCGACGCGACGATCGTGCGCGGCCTGTTGATGCCGAGCCTCATGACACTGCTCGGACGCTGGAACTGGTGGCTCCCGGCGCCCTTCGCCCGGTTCGCCGGTGTGAAGGTCTCGCCTCTCGCTGGACACGAGAGACGAGACCTGACGACGACGGCGTGACCGGCGGCTACTTGACGACTGTGATCGCGAACCTGAACGCGGGCAGGTGATAGCCAAGCGCAAGTGCGGGCTCATCCTGGGCGTAGGTGAGAACCGGCACCATGCCGTACGGGGTCGCCGCGAACGAAGGCGACAACGAGTACAGCATGGGGTAGAGGTCGATCAAGTGCGTGCCGGGACCGCCTGTGGCGTTCAGGTGCAAGAGGACGTCCCCGTTCGAGTTGAAGCCGCACCCGTAGCCGATGTAGCTGTTGTCGTAGTCGACGGTGACGGTGTTGTCGAGCTGGGTCCAGCCGACGCCTTTCAAGTGAATAGTGAAGGACTGGCCCTCCTTGACCACGATCGAGGACACGCCATGCCCGACGATGCTCTCCATCACGTAGAAGGGCACCTCCGCGAGGATCTTGCCCTTCTGCACTAGCTGCACAACGTGCCAGCCGCCCAGGCCGTCCGGAACCGTTATCTTCGAGCGGAGCGATCCGCCGGACGGGGTCGCCGATCCCAATGGCTGTGACACGAAAGCCCAGCAAGTGCTCGCGCAGTTGACGCGGTTTCCGACAACCGTGGACCAGACCAGCTGCACGGGAGATTCCGACGACAGCCCCGCCGCCGTGAGATCAACCTTGGCGTCCACCCGTCCGCTTGTGGTCGCGAGTGTGGCCTGTACGCCGCTCGCGGCTGAGATTGTCCGGAGCGTTGTCCGGGCGCTCAGTGTCGGAGCGACACTGACCGGCCAGTCGATGGAGGAAGGTGGCGGACCGTCGTCCTTTGTCACGGTGAAGGTGACCGTGGCGCCGTTCGTGTACGGGATCGGCGACTGCGGCACGTTCAGGTACAGGTAGCTGATGGCATTCCCGATCTGGATCGTGTGCAGGCCCACGGGCCCGGCCGCGCGAATGGTCGCCTTCGCCACGCCGCGCGTCCAGTTGGCCATCATCTCGCCCACGTAATGGTTGTCCCAGAGCAGGGATGCCCCGCCCGTGTACAGGCTCGCACCGAGGCCGCTGTAGGTGATCGTGATCGGCGTCCCGATGGGGCCGCTCATCGGCGTGACGGTGACGGTTCGCAGCGTGATGAACCCGCCGTGAGCAACCTCCACGCCGTTTACGACCGCGTATATGTCGTGCAGCCCGCCCCAGTCCTGGGGCACGGTGAGCGACACGCGGAACGACCCGTTCGTGCTGGTGGTCGTCTTCGCGAGCACCACCGTGAACAAGGTATCGGAGCGGCCGAGGTAGTTCACCGTGTCCGGCTTGGCTTGCACGAGCCAGGTCGCATCCGCTGTCGACCATGTCAGCTCCACGTCCGCGCTCGCAGCCAGGTGCGAGCCCGAGATCGTGAGCGGCGTTCCAGCGACACCCTCATCGGGGTTCACCTGGAGGATCCCCATGGTCGGGCTCGCCTTCGCCGGGCCGGCGACGGGACCGGGGAGCGGGCTGACCCCCGGAATGGCGGGTGAACGCAGCGTTGTGAAGCTCACCACCGGGGCGGCGTGCGCGGACAACGGTCGGACAGACTTGCCCGAAGTTGCGGCACTTGCGGTTGCCACACAGGAAAACAGGACCAGAGCCCCGGCCAACAACCCGATCAGCATGCTGTGGGGTTGCTTTCCTCTCAGATACCTCATAGTCAACTTTCCTCTCACCTAAATATGTTGTCTGTCGACTGCCGTTGGGAACTGCCCTTCTCGCTCCAGGTCTTGGTGGCGACCGTAAACGCGAAGGTCTGAACGCGTACAGGTCCAAGAGACGCGGGAGGTCACCTCGAAAGGCCCGAGAAGTAGCCCAAAAGACCCGAGAGGTCGCCTGCCGCAGGCTGACCGGCGGCAGGCAACCTCTCGGTTGAAGGTCTCTTGTTCCGCCTTGCTAGCTGCTGGGCTCGATCGTGAGCATCGAAGCCACCTGCGGCGAATCCTGCTGCATGAATACGCCCTTCTCGGACGGGACAGCAGCGGTCAGCCCTGCCGGCACCGGGTTCGTGATCACCGTGACGCTGTAGTTCACGACGCCGAGCGGATAGGTCTTGCCCACAGGCCAAGCGGCTGTCCAGTACGACATCGCCGGCTTGGTCGGGTGCGTGCTGTAAACCATCGGAACGGCCGGCAGACCAGGGACGTTCACATAGGCGTTCTTCACCGTCACGTTGGTGAGGTCGTTGCCCCCGGTGGTGATGTGCACGCCGTACATGCGGAACACCACGACATCGCCGCGCTGGAACAGGTTTGTCATCGAGCAGGCGGCGTCGGCCGCGAGCTTCACAGTCCCACCCCCGCCTTGGACCGTGTCCACGGAGAAGAACACCTTGTGCGGTCCGACCCCTTGGACGGGCGGGGCCAGGGTTGTAGTCGTCGTTGTCGTGGCAGCTCGGGCGTGACCGGTGGCCGCTCCTGCGCCGGCACCCATAACGGCGATGGCAACGACACCTCCGATCGCTACAAGCCCGGCAGCAACCGTAATAATGAGCTTCTTCATCCCATCCTCCCTCTTGTCACGTCTGGGTTCTGTCTCAGGCCTTCACGCTCAGCGTTCCGCTGAGGGTGACCGTGAAAGAGCCGTCCTGGGATCCGCTGGTTCCGCCGAGCTTGAGGGTGCCCTTGAACTTGAGGCTCCCCGAAGCGCCCTTGGCCGCGCCGAGCCCTCCGGTGGCCACGGCGACACCGTGGAAAGTGACCGTCACCGGTCCGCTCTCACCGTTGGCACAGCCCTGTTGCGAGCTCGACCGGGTGACGGTGAACATGATCTTGTTGGCGCCACCGGCGATGCTGCCCTTGCCGCCGAACGGATCGCACTGCTGCGACGCGGCGGCCGAGCCGCTGCCGCTGACCTTGCTGGCACCGAACAGCGAGTTCTTCCCCGAACCCTTCACCGAGGAGATAGTGGCCTGGCCGTTGTTGATGAGCAGCGAGGCCTTGCCGGTGTAGCTGCTGGAAAACGTGACTCTCTTCACTGCCGGTACAGCAGAGAACACGGGACCTGCCAACAGCCCGGTGCTCAGCACTGCCACGAGCACGACACCTGGAATTCGCTTCTTCATCCTCTTCCTGCCAGTCGGTGGTTCGCTATACTTACCGAACGGATAGTAAGTCGGATCTGACCGACCGTCAAGTAAAGCGAGGATGACCAGGACGTGTCGTACTCCGGGAACAGTCAAGCTGGCTTAACGCAGACTACCGAGGTCGGCTCGGCAGGCCATCCCAACACGCGCCAGCGGATCCTCGACATAGCGCTGGATCTCTTCATCGCCCAGGGCTACGACGCCACGTCCATCCGCCAGATCGCCGAGAGGCTGGGGTTCTCGAAGGCGTCGATCTACTACCACTTCGCCAGCAAGCAGGACATCTTGATGGCGCTTCATTACAAGCTCCACGAGGTCGGACGTGACGCGCTCGAGTGCCGTGACGCTGCCGGCGAGCTCGCCCGAAGCCTGGATGATACTGCTGGACCAGCTGATCAACGAGATTCTCGAGTACCACGACCTGTTCATCCTCCAGGAGCGCAACCGGGCTGCCATATCCCATCTGCACCACGAACGCCACGTTTCCGAGCACGACCTGCTCGAGGACTGGTTCCACGCGGTGCTCTCGGATCGGGAGATCGACCTTCGCGATCGCGTGCGCATGGCGTGCGGCTTCAAGGCCGTCATGGGCCTGCTGGATCTGGTGGGTGATGTCTTCGCAGAGGTCCCGTCGCAGGTGCTGGCGGACCTGCTCAGAGAAGCAACGAAAGATCTGATGGGCCCCAATTTTGCCCAAAGCCACCCGGCTTAGGAGATCCCGGGCCGCGTTTTCGCAGCCTGATGGAACGGTGCTTGCAGCCGGCCCCTGCGAGCATCATCGGTGACAAGGCCAGGCCAATACAGTCTCATTCACAATCGAAGCGGGAGGGTACGTCCGATGCGACGCAAGGTGTTCGATGTCCTGGTCAGTGCAGGTGGCCTGCTGGTCGTGGCCGTGCTCGTGGTGGCCGGAGCGCTCTTGATGTGGGCGCAGAGCTTCACGAACTCGAGCGTGCACAACCAGCTGGCGCAGCAGGACATCTTCTTCCCCGCCAAGGCTGGCATCACCCCGGCGCAGAGGCCGTACCTCCTCCAGTACGCCGGCCAGCAGGTGCTGACCGGTGCTCAGGCCGATGCCTACGCGCAGAAGATCGCCAGCGACGTGGCTGGCATGCCCTACGGCGGCGTCTACGCGAAGATCAGCGCAGCCGCCTTGGCCAACCCGAACAGCGCAGCACTCAAGGCAGAGGCGCAGACCGCCTTCGAGGGCACCACGCTTCGCGGCCTGCTGCTCGAGGCCTACGCCTTCGGCACCTTCGGGACGATCTCACTTTGGGCCGGCATCGCCGCCTTCATCCTTGCCGGCCTCATGCTCATCCTCGTCGCGTTCGGGTTCTGGCACTCGCGAAGAGTCCCCGACGACGTGGAGATCCTCGCCCCCCCGCCGACATAGCGGGATCCCGTGGGCTCAGCCGACCTCCGACTTCGCCCGCGCCATCACCTTGGAAATGGCCGAAGCTGCCCCGCTCGGGCTGAAGGCCGTGCCAAGGTTGACGAACGTCAGGAAGACCTCGGCTGAACCCTGCACGTAGAAGTACTCGTCGTCGTAGAGCGACTCTTTCAGCAGGGCGAAGTTGCCGCCTGTCTCCAGAAAGCGGATGTGGACTCCCCCATTGCCCCCGCCGTAGCGGGGGGCAGGCATGAAGCTCCCGCTGGCCTTGACACCCTTCCCGGCTCCCTGCAGGGAGCTCTCGGCCGCCATCTGGGTCGCCAGGCAGGCGATCGACGGCTTGCGGCCGACGCCCGCCAGGTCGGCGAGCGCTCCGGGAGCGGTCTTTGCGAAGACCACCTCCGAGCTCGCGCTCGGCAAGTGCGTGAGGGTCGAGCTCTTCTCGGAATAGGTCGGCGACGAGACGTCCACGAGGACCGTACCTCCGACAACTCCGCTCGTGCCGAACGGATCAGGGCTCACCGGCCCACCCTTGGCGATACAGGCGACGGCCTGCTTGCCGAGCGCCGCCTCGCCCTTAGGTGACGCGGTTGGCTGGGCGGTCGCCCACTTGATGCTCGTCGGCAGGTCCGACACCTTCATGTTGATGGCCTTCGCCTCGACGACGACCGAGGACGAGCCACCGGCAAGCCGGTGGAGGTTGGCCATCGAGGGCAGGGCGGAAACTGATCCCAGGGCGAGAGCTCCGGCGAACCCTCCGGCGACAAGGCGGTAGCAAGATCGGGTCATGGGTTCAATATAGGCCCTGCCCCGGCACCCGCACGGGGCCGGGGACCCCACCGACTCTTCGTCGATACGCCGGTCTCGGCTGGTAGAAAGTTGCCGTGGAACCCGTGATCAGGTCGTACCGGCCAGGCGACCGCGAGGCGCTCGTGTCGCTCTGGTCGATCTGTGGGCTCACGCGGCCATGGAACAACCCCCACAGGGATATCGACCGCAAACTGGCAAGAGACGGGGAAAACCTTCTCGTGCTCGAAGAGGGCGAGAAGTTGATCGGATCAGTGATGGTCGGCTACGAGGGCCACCGCGGGTGGGTCAACTACCTCGCGGTGCACCCCGATCGACGGCGTGAGGGACTCGGGCGCCTGCTCATGGACGAGGCGGAAAGGCGACTGCGCGACCTTGGCTGCCCGAAGGTGAATCTCCAGGTCCGGACCTCCAACGAGAGCGCAAGAGAGTTCTATCGACAGATCGGCTACAGGCTCGACGAGGCTGTGAGCTTCGGCAAGCGCCTGGAGCACGACGCTCCTCCCCCCAGCCGACTTGTCTAGGCCAAGGTACGGCTCGTCGGCGCGGTCTCCGACGGCCAGCTGTGCCCCCCAACCAGATCGTTCGACCGGCTGGGAGGCAATGGCCCGTGGTCTGCTGGGTGTTGTCGTTCGACGGCAAGTTTCTTTGCGGCCCGTCATCGCTTGGCGACTGTGAAGGCCACTTTCGCCGAAGCCGAGGCGCCGAACGTGGTGCTCCCACTGTAGGCAGCAACGAGGCGATAAACGCCTACGGGAAGCTTCCTGGGCGACAACGAGCATGAGCCCTTGGAACCCGACAGCGAGATCGCACACAGCGTCGATGTCGAGTCCCCCACCGTCACCGTTCCGGTCGGCGTAGAGCCGGCAAACTCCGGTGAGACTGTTGCCGACAAGTGCTCGGTGCCTTCGTGACCGTAGGCGGGCCTGGCGCTCGAGAGCCTGAGGATCGTCCTCGAAGTTTGCTTTGCAACCGAGAGGGACACCCGCGTCGAGGTCGAGCCGTCGAGGTCGGTGCTCCCTCCATAGGTTGCGAGAAGGCTGAAGATGCCCACGGGAACCTCCTTGGCCAACAACGAGCACTTGCCCTTGGCGCCAGACAGCCAGATCGTGCACAGCCCCGTTGTCGAGTTGTTGACCGTCAGCTTCACCGTTCCGGTCGGCGTAGAGCCGCCAAACTCCGGGGAGACAGTGACCGAGAGTTGTTCCCTGACTTCGTCGCCGTAGGTCACCTTGGCCGTGGCCACCTCGAGGGTCGTCGCAGAGGTGGCTGCTCCGACCGCGAGAGGCACCGGTACAGGCGTCCGGCTGGAAGCGAGAACCCCGTCACCTTGATAGCTGGCTGTGAGCAAGTACTCACCCACGGTTTCCTCGGTGATCGAACACGTGCCGGTCGCTTTCCCGTCCGATCCGCTTAGCGTTGCCTCACAGCTCGGGGTGCCGTCAGTAACGGTGACCTGCCCAGTTGGGGTTGGCGACTGAGCTGTGACAGTTGGCCCGGTGACTTGTACACCGACCGAGATGGGCTGACCGACGACCGGGTTGGACGTGAACGAAGCAATGGTGGTCGACGAGATGAGCGGTCGTGAGCCGACGGGAGGTGGTGAGCCGACGGGAGGTGGTGAGCCGACGGGAGGTGGAGAGTGGACGGGCAGCGGTGAGCCGATGAACGCGTCGGAGTAGTCCACCGCGGTGCAGAAGGTCACCGACGGGCAGGAAAGGGCCACCAGGCTGCTCCCGGCGTCAATGGCGTCGGACGACCATGAGGTCCCGTCGTAGGTGAGGACGTCGCCGGCGTTGTCAACGGCGGCGCACAAGCTCGCCGACACGCACGATACCGAGTACACCTGGGCGCCCGCCGCGCCAATGTCATTGGGTAACGACCATGAGTCACCCTCGTAGGTGAGGGCGTTGCCGCTCCAGTCGACAGCGACGCAGAAGCTTGCCGTCGGGCACGAGACGGAGCTCAGACCGTTCCTGATGTCAATGCTGTCGGGCGACGACCACGAGGTCCCGTCATAAGTGAGGACATTGCCGCTCTGGTCCACCGCGACGCACAGGTTCACCGTCGGGCAGGAGACCGAGTACAGGGCGTAGCCCGGATCGATCTCGTCGGCCGGCGACCACGAGCCACCTTGATAGACAAGGGCATCGCCATAATCGTCTACCGCGACGCAGAAGCTCGACGTCGGGCACGAGACGGAGTTCAGGGCGTAGCCCGGATCGATCTCGTCGGCCAGCGACCACGAGCCGGCATCGTAGGCAAGGGCATTGCCGTACTGGTCTACGGCTACGCAGAAGCTCGTCGTGGGGCACGAGACGGAGTCCAGGAGGTTTCCGTCGTCGATGGAGTCGGGCGACGACCACGAGCCGGCATCGTAGGCAAGGGCATTGCCGTACTGGTCTACGGCTACGCAGAAGCTCGTCGTGGGGCACGAGACGGAGTCCAGGTCGCCCCTGCTCGGGTCGATCTCGTCGGGTGGCGACCACGAGGTCCCGCCGTAAGTGAGGACATCGCCTCCGCTGTCCACCGCGACACACAAGTTCGCAGTCGGGCACGAGACGGACGACAGGTCACCGGCAGCGTCGATGCTGTCGGACGACCACGAGCCGCCGCCGAAGGTGAGGACGTTGCCGGAGTTGTCCACCGCGGCGCAAAGCCTCATCGTGGGACACGACACATAGTCCAGTCCGTCCGCGTCGATGCTGTCGGGTAGCGACCACGACCCGCCTTGATAGACAAGGGCATCGCCATAATCGTCTACCGCAACGCAGAAGCTCGCCGTCGGGCACGAGACGGACGACAGGTGGATCCCCACGTCTACAGGACCGGGTAACGACCACGAACTGCCGTCGTAGGTGAGGGCGTGGCCGCCGGCATCCACAGCGGTGCAGAACCTCGCTGTCGGGCAGGAGACAGCAGTCAGGATGTTCCGCGGATCGATGTCATCGGATGGCGACCACGAGGTCCCGCCATAAGTCAGGACATCGCCTCCACTGTCCACCGCGACGCAGAACCTCGACGTCGGGCACGAAACGGACGATAGGTAGCTCCCCACATCTGCAGGACCGGGTAACGACCACGAGGTGCCGTCGTAGGTGAGGGCGTGACCGCTGCCATCCACAGCGATGCAAAAGCTCGCTGTCGGGCAAGAGACAGCAGTCAGGGCGTTCCCCGCGTCGATGTCATCGGGCTGCGACCACGAGCCGCCGTCATAGGTGAGGACGTAGCCGCTGCGATCCACGGCAGCGCAGAAGCCTCCTGTTGAGCAGGAGACAGAAGCGAAGTCTCCCATCGCGGAATCTATCGGGGAGCCCGACGACCAGGCGATTGCAGCATCGGCGGCTGAAGAAGCCAAGACCGGCGACGAAAGCGCGGCCGTCAGTGTCGCCGGGGTCGCGGCGAGCAGCAACACGGCGCAGAGGCCGATGGTGGCTAGCTTCGGCATCCCGACTCCTCATGGCGAGGGACCTTGTTTCCGGCCTTGGTGGGTACCAACCAGACGGCCGCCGCAGTCCACGCCAGCGCCGACTTGCCTGTTGCCACGCCAGCCTCACGAAACGAAGGGGTCCTTCTGCGGGCCGACGAGACTGGGGCGTGAAACGTAGGTCTTCCTCGCAACAACCGTCTTGGACTGGGCACGGCCACGCAGTGGCATGGCTGAACCGCGGAGGCGAGATCCGGCTGGGCGGGGACCGGTGGCTGGATTGGGTTGCCGTCCGACGCCTGACACTGGTCGTGTCGCGCTCCGCTCACGGGATCGGTGGTTGCAGCCAAGCTTGCCTGTTCCAGGGACATGACTCTCCTTCGCCTTCTCAGAAGAGGCGACGAGCCTGCACCCGGGCGGCAACGAGGGTGGTCGTGCTTGCCTGACGGGGCGTCCCTGCTGATGAAAGTTGTTCCGGTCCTACTATCGACAAGTTGAGACCGAGACCTGAGCGGCGAGAAGCTCCGGATCGGCTTCGGCCCTGGTCTCAATCCTGGCGTCCGCCAGAAGTGCGATCAGCGCCGTCTCGGTCGCAGAGCGCGGAATGCGCTCCACCAGGCCCACTTCCAGCGGGCCGCTCAGCGCGACGATCGGCTGACATCTTGAGCCACGGGAGGGCACACAACAGAAGGTGTGCGCTTGGGTCAGTCCTTGCCGATTACGACCTCTGTGGCCTTGATCACGGCCACGACCGAATCGCCTTCGGCGAGAGCCAGGCTCTCAGCGGAGTCCCTGGTGATCGCCGACACGACTTCTTGACCCCCGGTCAGGCGAACGACAACGGTCGACATTACGACTCCGTGGTCGACGCGAACCACCACACCGTCAAGCTGGTTCCTTGCGCTTAGTCTCATGGTGGGAAGCTAATGGCCAGGGCGGCCACCCCAGCCGATCGACTGGACAACACAATGGAACTCATTGCCGTGCTGAGCGATGCCACGACCGAGATCTTGGATGAGGCCACCGAGGGGATCCAGCGGTCGCATTCGGGCCACTACAGGGCCTCCGACCCCGAGCAGCTGCGGCATCGCTTGGAGGCGCTCTTCGAGATCGTCGTCGACTGTTTGCGATCTCGCAGTCTCGATCAGGTAATCAGGTACTCCGAACAGATCGGCCGCGACCGGTTCACCAGCGGGTTCGGGATCGTCGAGGTCCAGACCGCGTTCAACGTGCTGGAGGAGTCGATGTGGCGCCACGTTGTCACCGGAGTCCCCACCGGGGAGCTGGTGGAGTCGCTCGGCTTGCTCTCGACGGTTCTCGGAGTCGGAAAGGACGTGCTGGCGCGAACCTATGTCTCCCTCGCGAGCCAGGAGCACGTACCGTCACTCGACCTGCGTGCCCTCTTCAAAGGCACCTGAGGCGGCGTCACTTGCCACAGTTCACGGTCGCGACCTTCAACATTCATGCCGGAGTCGATGGCTGGGGGACGCCCTTCGACGTCGTGGGGTGTTGCAGGCGGCTGGATGCCGACGTGCTCTTGCTGCAGGAGACCTGGACCCCCGACGGCGGCCAGGGAATCGTAGCGCTCGTGGCGACCTTGCTCGGCTACGAGGCTCACGAGCTTCGCCTTGCCGACGCCCTGTTGCTCGAATCTGTCAACGCGGCCCGCAAGCGTTGGGGGCCCCAGAATTCACGTCAGAACCGCTCACTCTGGGTAGGTGACGCCAGGGACCTCGAGCACGTGGGCGGTGAGCGCTCGGGCAAGGCACGCGCCGGGACCTGGGGCATCGCCTTGTTGTCGCGCCTGCCGGTGAGGCGGGTCGAGACCGTCCAGCTCGCC
Organism: uncultured Acidimicrobiaceae bacterium; assembly: GCA_963727645.1. Classification (GTDB taxonomy): domain Bacteria; phylum Actinomycetota; class Acidimicrobiia; order Acidimicrobiales; family Bog-793; genus Fen-455. The sequence goes on along the minus strand of CAVSHA010000011.1, from coordinate 61,583 downwards.
CGACTGCGCCGGGACTCTGCCGAGCGGCGCTCAGCCGTCGTGGCGGAGCTCGAGGTCGGCACCTCGTCGGTCACCGTCGTCGGCACGCATCTCGCCCACCTCACCCACGGGTCGCCGCTCCTGGTGCAGCGACTGCGCCACAAGCTCCCGGCTCCGGGCCAGGCGGCCGTCCTCGCCGGCGACATGAACTTCTGGGGACCGCCGCTGTCGCTCGCACTCCCCGGCTGGCGAAGAGCCGTGAAGGCCCGCACCTACCCCAGCTGGCGCGCCCACAGCCAGATCGACCACATCTTCGTTACTCGAGCCGTCGAGGTGATCTCGGGCGGGTCGCTCGCCGTGGGCAACTCGGACCACTTGCCGTTGCGAGCACGGCTCGCCGTCGCCTGAAGGGGATGTAACCGATCCGAGCCCCGCGGGGTCTTACCTAAGGAGAGGCAGGTCCGGGCAAAGTGCCCGACCCGGAGGGGGAAAGGGGCGAAGGTTGCTGGCGTTCACGTTTCCCGGCCAAGGCTCACAGCGACCGGGCATGGGCGCCGCTTGGGTCGACCATCCTTCGTTCGAGCTCGTAGCCCTCGCCTCGGAGATCACCGGACGCGACTTGGCCCATCTCCTCCTCGAAGCCGACCAGGAGACCTTGACCCGCACCGACAACGCCCAGATCGCCACATTCGTCCAGAGCCTGATCGTCCTCGACGCCGCCGAAAGGATCGGCATCGAGCCGTCGGTCTCGGCCGGCCACAGTCTCGGCGAGTACACGGCTCTCGTCGCTGCAGGTTCGCTCGATTTCGAAGACGGGCTCCGCCTCGTCTCGGAACGGGGCGCCGCGATGCAAGAAGCTGCCGAATGTGATCCCGGGACGATGATCGCCGTCCTCGGTCTCGACGACGAAAGCGTCGAGACGGCGTGCAGGCGAGCCGACGGCGAGGCGTGGATAGCGAATTTCAATGCTCCAGGCCAGGTCATCGTCGCTGGGACCCCCGAGGCACTCGCCGGGTTCAGCGTGATCGCGAAGGAGCTCGGCGCCAAGCGAGTGCTCTCGATGCCGGTCGGAGGTGCTTTCCATACCCCACTCATGTCAAGTGCTCGCGATCGGCTCCGCAAGGCCCTCGCGGCCACAACATTCCATGGCCTCGACCCCGTGGTCGTGGCGAACGTGGATGCCCGACTCCACGACGATCCCGACGAGTGGCCACAACTTCTGTCCGCGCAGCTGTGCAGCCCGGTCCGCTGGCGCCAGAGCCTCGACACCCTCCTGGGCGAAGGCATGCAGACCTTCGTCGAACTGGGGCCCGGAGACGTGCTCACGGGCTTGCTGCGGCGCGTGGCTCCGACGACAGACGCGATCGGAGTATCGGTGTCCACGCCGGACGATCTCGATCATCTGGTCGAGATCCTCGCTGACGGCATAGTGGGTGCCGCCCCGGCGGGCGAGCGCTTCCACATGACCGAGCGGCTCGTCGTCTCGCCGGCCGTCGGACTTTTCGAGCCTGCTGAGGGTCTGAACGGGTATCTGCCCGGCGATGTCAGCCGATCGGTGGACCCGGTCCTGATCCGGGTCGGCGGGCTTGTCGGTAGCGTCGGCACGACCGAAGTGCGGTCCGCGTTCTCGGGCACTCTCGAAGGTGTGCTCGTGCTGGCTGGTGAACGGGTGACCCGTGGCCAGCCCATTGCATGGTTGAGAGCCCCGATCCAAGACGAGAGGACCTGATGAGAGGTGCACAGATCACCGGCTGGGGCTTTTCCCTCCCGGACACAGTGGTCACCAACACCGACTTCGAAGCACGCCTCGACACCAGTGACCAGTGGATCGTCGAGCGGACGGGGATCAAGCAACGGCACCATGGCGGGACCACTTCGGGGCTTGCGATCGAATCGGCACAGCGCGCCCTTCGGCGTGCGGGACGACGCGGCGAAGAGATCGACCTTCTCGTGCTCGCGACCACGACCCCGGACCGGGCCGTGCCCGCAACCTCCGCGTGGGTACATCATCAGCTCGGTTGTCGCGGTGCCGCATTCGACTTGAACGCCGCGTGCGCCGGCTTCGTCTACGGGCTCGTGACCGCCGTCGCGCTGCTCGATGCGGGGCACGAACGCGCGCTCGTCGTCGGTTCGGACACCCTGTCGCAGATCACCGACCAAAGCGACCGGAACACTGCGGTGCTCTTCGGCGACGGGGCCGGTGCCATCGTGGTGGAGGCCACCGAGGGCGAACCGTTGATTCTCGCGCACGATCTGGGCCTGGACGGGTCCCTGACCCCGATCCTCTACTGCGACAAGGGCGGCTTCATCGTGATGGAAGGCCGCGAGGTCTTCCGCAAAGCGGTGCGAGCGACCGTGGAGTCCGCAGAGCGGGTGCTGAAGCAGGCCCATGTCAAGGCCGAGGAGATCGCCCTGTTCGTCCCGCACCAAGCGAACATCCGGATCATCGACGCCATGGGACAGCGGCTCGGCATCGATCCCGCGCGTTATGCGATCTGTCTCGATCACACCGGCAACACCTCGGCCGCGTCCTGTGGGATCGCGCTGGCCGAGGCCGCCGACGCCGGGCGCCTCAAGGATGGGGACCTCGTCTTGTTCTCCGGCTTCGGAGCCGGGATGACCTGGGCGAGCGCCGTCGTGCGATGGGGTGGTGCCCCGGTGGCTCCGACAGGAGCCGGCCGGTCCGGAGCGCACCGGTGACCAGCGGCGAGGTCGACCCCACGGCCGGCGGTGACACGGCCGACGGCGGCAGGACCCCGGGGCGGGTGGTCCTTGTGACCGGCGGTTCGCGCGGTATCGGGCTGGCCTGTGCGCGGCGTTTCCAGGCCGGTGGCGACCGGGTCGCCGTCACATGGAAGACCAAGCCACCGGACGCTCTCGAGGGGCCGGCCGGGACGTGTCGGCTCTTGCCGGTCGGCTGCGACGTCACCTCGCCGGCGGATGTGGAGCGAGCCTTCGCGGAGATCGAGCAGGCGTTCGCGCCGGTTGAGGTCCTGGTCTGCGCAGCCGGGATCACCGACGACACCCTGCTGCTGCGCATGTCCGAGGAGCGGTGGGACAACGTCGTCCGGACGAACCTGACTGCTGTCTACAGGACCACGAAACGGGCGCTGGGGCCGATGGTCCGGGCCAGGCGAGGCCGCATCGTCCTGATTTCATCGGTAGTCGCGTTCCTGGGTTCCGCGGGCCAGACCAACTATGGGGCTTCCAAGGCCGCCCTGGTCGGGTTCGCGCGCTCACTGGCCAGGGAGGTGGCGTCCCGCAACATCACGGTCAACGTGGTGGCCCCCGGGTTCGTGGCCACCGATATGATCTCCGTACTAGGAGAAGATCGCTTGGCGGCGCTGACATCCATGGTGCCGCTCGAACGGCAAGCCGCCCCCGACGAGATCGCCTCGGCCGTCGAGTTCCTAGCCTCGGACGGCGCCAGTTACATAACCGGCGCCGTGCTGGCCGTGGACGGTGGTCTCGGTATGGGCCACTGACTCATCGCAACCAACCAACCGACGAGAGAAAGCAGCCTACGCATGGACAACGAAGCGACGTTCGAGAAGTTCAAGGCCTGTGCGGTCGAGATCCTCAACGTGCCGGGTGAGAAAGTGACGCTCGAGGCAAACTTCGCGAACGACCTCGACGCCGACAGTCTCGACCTGGTCGAGCTCGTGATGGAGCTTGAGGAGGTCTTCAGCATCACCGTCGACGAGAGCGAGCTCGAGGGCGTCGAGACGATCGGTCAGGCGTACGAGCTCGTCACCTCGAAGCTTTGATGGTCAACGCCGAGCTCGGGCCCGACCGAGGGCGTCGCCGTAGGGTCGCGGTCACAGGACTCGGTGTGGTGTCATGTTGCGGGATCGGCAAAGACGCCTTCTTCGCGGGCCTGAACGGGCCGGCACCCGAGGGCGAGCACCGGGTCCTGAACTTTGACCCCTCGCTCTGGTTCGATGCCAAAGAAGTGCGAAGGGTGGACCTCTTCGCCCAGTTCGCCGTCGCCGCTGCCGAGATGGCGCTCGAAGATGCCGGGCAACTCGACGTCGACCCGGCGCTCGCCGGTGTTCAGATCGGCACCGGCGTCGGGGGCCTCAGCACGATGGAGACCCAGATCGGCGTGCTGCTGGAGAAAGGCCCGCGCCGGGTGTCCCCGTTCCTCGTGCCGATGATGATGGCGAACGCCGGCGGCGCGACGGTCTCGATGCGCCTGGGTTGGCGGGGACCGTGCGAGACGATCACGACGGCTTGCGCCTCGGGCACGCACTCGATTCTCGCCGGCCACCGTCTGATCACCGCCGGACGCTGCGACGCGGTGCTCGCCGGTGGTGCCGAGGCGGCAATGACACCTGTCGCGCTCGCAGCCTTCGGCAACATGACGGCACTGTCGACCAGCGGGCAGTCGCGACCGTTCGACGTGCGCAGAGACGGCTTCGTCATCGCCGAAGGTGGTGCCGTGCTCGTGCTCGAGGAGCTGGAGCGGGCGAGGGCTCGGGGGGCGCACATCTATGCGGAGCTTCTCGGAGGTGCCTCGAGCGCGGACGCCCACCACATCACGGCACCAGCTCCCGGAGGTGTCGGCGCGATCGGTTGCATGGAGCTGGCACTCGAGGACGCCGGGCTCACGGCGGGCGACATCGCCCACGTCAATGCCCACGGCACCTCGACTCCTCTGAACGACATGGCCGAAGCCGAAGCCATCTTCAAGATCTTCGGCCGACCGGGACCGTTGGTCACCTCCATCAAGGGCGTGACCGGCCATTCGCTCGGAGCGGCGGGAGCACTCGAAGCTGTCGCCTCCGCCCTGTCGATCGACCGACGGCTGATCCCGCCTACGGTGGGACTCGAGCAGCAGGACCCGGAGATTCACCTCGCCATCGTCAGGGACGCTCCCAGGGAGTGGGAACCAGGGCCGGTACTGTCGAACAGCTTCGGTTTCGGCGGGCACAATGGATGCATCGTGCTCGCCCCACTGCCCGCCTGAGTCACGGACCGCGAGGAGTTGCCGGTCCCCGAGGATCCCGTCGGCCTGGGCCGCTCGCGGCCATCGGACTGCGCATATGCCGGGTTCAGCGACGACCCGCCATGGCTGATCGATCCGGAGGATCTGGCCTGGCGCGATGGCATAGACGCCATCCGGACCAGGACTCGAGCAGAGGTACCACGCCTGGTCCGCCGGCGGCGGTTCCCCCCGGCACACCGCATCGTGAAGGTTGGCTGGACACTCGGCCGGGCCGTAGGGGCCTGGTACCTCGCCGATCGGGGTCGGGGCCAGCCTCGTTCACGAATCGGCCTGTCGCGGCGACTGCGGATCGCCTTCGGCACGCTGGGCCCCACCTACATCAAGCTCGGACAGATCCTCTCATCGGGAGAAGGGATCTTCCCGGAGGAGATCGTCTCGCAATTCCGCCTCCTGCGTGACCGCGTGCCCCCTGAGCCCTTCGACTCCGTGCGCCGGATCGTCGAGGCGGAGCTCGCCGGCCCCCTCGCCGCGACCTTCGCCGAGTTCGACCGGCACCCGATTGCCGCCGCCTCCATCGCCCAGGTCCACGGCGCACGCCTCCTGACCGGAGAGCGCGTCGTCGTCAAGGTCCAGCGGCCCGAAGTCGCCGAGCTGGTCCGAAGGGACCTCGCCGCGATGAGCTTCTTCGCTCCGTTCCTCGTCGGGCGGATCCCGATTGCCGCGCTCGCCAACCCGCCGGCCCTCATCGAGCTGTTCGCCGAGACGATCGTCGAAGAGCTCGACTTCCGCCTCGAGGCCGCCAACATGCTCGATGTCGGCCACGTCCTCGCGGAGACCGACCAGCGTTCCATCATCGTGCCGCGCCCGCATCCACGGCTGGTCACGCGCCGCGTGCTGGTCATGGAACGGCTCGACGGCTTTGCGTGGGACGACGTCGAGGGTATGCGCGCCATCGGGATCGACACGACGGCTGTGCTGCGCGCCGAGATGATCTCGTTCCTGGAAGGGGCCATGCTCTACGGCGTCTTCCACGGCGACCTCCACGGAGGGAACCTGCTCGTCCGTTCCGACGGCCGCGTCGCCCTGCTCGATTTCGGCATCACGGGCCGTCTCGGTGAACAACAGCGCCTCGCGTTCTTGCAACTGTTGATCGGTGGCTCGACGAGCAACGTCCCGCTCCAGGTGCACGCGTTGAAACAGCTCGGTGCGCTGAAGGCCGACGCGGACGTGGAGCAGGTGATCAGGGATCTCGGCCTGGACAAGCCGACCCCGGACGTGACCAAGCTGTCGGCCGACGAGCTCACCGCGCAACTGCGAGATCTCACCAAGCAGCTCCTGGCCCATGGCGCGCGGATGCCGAAGGAGCTGATGTTGTTCGTGAAGGACATGCTGTTCCTCGACGGAGCGGTCGCGACGCTGGCGCCTGGGATCGACCTGCTCGGAGAGGTTGCTCTGATAGCGACCTACTTCTTCGACCACTACGGCGAACGAATTGCGTCCGATGTCGGGCTCGATCCCCGGACCGTACCGGTCGACCTCGACGCTTTGCGATCGGCGATCGGCCTCTCGACCGAGACCGAGCAGTTCACATACCGCGACCTGCAGGATCGCCGCGAGGCCGTGCGCAAGAAGTTCGAGCGCGGAGCGCCCTGACAACCAGACCGCCTGTCCAGCAGTTGCATGTCGGTGCGGACAGCCCGGTCGGTGCGGACAGCCCGGTCGGTGCGGACAGCCCGGTCGGTGCGGACAGCCCGGTCGGTGCGGACAGCCCGCTCGGTGCGGACAGCCCGGTCGGTGCGGACAGCCCGGTCTGCACACGCCCGGCGAGTCACCGCACGACTCTTGCCATTTCCATGCGCATCTGGCTACTGTCGACCCAGCCGGTAGCGGCTTGCTCGTGGCGTGACATCGCCGCCGTGAAATCCCACGACGGGAAGGAACGACCATGCGCCCACCGATGGACGACCGCGCAGTACGGATCCTGCGCGAGAACGTGCCCGAGTTCGAGAACCATTACCTCGACCTCCTGGACATCTACGACGAGGACCTGACGCCGCAGGTGGTCTTCAACGAACTGGCGGACTTCGTGACCGAACTGCTGAAGAGCGGCGATCACGAGGACACCCTCGAACGGTGCTTTGCCGCCCTGGAGCTCGTAGCCGTCGAGCCCGGAGCCGACGGGACCGGGCTCGTAGCCTTCTGCTTCCTGGACCAGCTGCCGCCATTCGCCCTCGAGAGGACCCGCGGCTACTTGGAACCGGTCACCGAGACGATCCTGGAACTGGTGGAACAGGATCTTCTCTACGAGGACGACGGCGAGATGGCACTGCTTCTGTCCGACCGTTCTTCCGCCACCTGCAAGCCGGTGCCAACAGAAGACTGATCTCGCTAGCCACCCATCGCCCATGCGTGTGCTCGTCCGCGCGACAAAGATGTTCAGTCGACCTGCATACGGCTCCACGCCCGCGCTACACGGCTCAGGCCGAAACCTGCCACGGCGCATGCCACGAGCATCAGGGCCATGGTCGCTGCGAGGCTCCCGCTGAACCCAGAAGCCGGAGACCCTGGTCGCGCGCCCTGGATGAACCAGGGCGCGCCGGAGGCCACAGCACCCCACCACAGTGCCGTAGCCGCGGTCATCAAGGACATCGCTACGGCCACGGCAACGGCCAGCGACCCTTCAACGGAAAGAACGCGCCGAGACAGCTCCAGTCGGCGAGCCACGGTGACGGCGGCCACCATCCAGAGCACGAGCGTGGCCACGATGACGAGCATCGTCACGACGAAGGCCACGAGGTAGTACCAGACGACCGGGTGGTAAAGGAGACCGCCGTTGCGCTGCTCGGGTGTGACAGTGTGAGCGAGGGCGACGAGACCAAGGAACGCGACGACCGCCACGACGGTGGCCGCCGCCGCCCGCACCACCTGGCCGCGGATCGAACGCCACCCGCCGGAACGAAGGAACCGGCCGAAGGCGGGCACCGCCATGGCAGCACCAGCGAGCACGAGCGCCCCGCCGATCACCGCACCCACGCAGAGGGAGTAGTAGCTGTCTGTCGAAAGGGCTCGGGAGCGCACCGGGACGGCGAGGTCGAAGTTCTCCGCGATCTTGGCGAAGCTGGCACCGGCCACGACAAAGGCGGCCCAGGCGCACAGCACGAGCAGGGACCCCGTCCGCACTCGGTCCGCGGCCGGTGCCGTGTCCCCCAGCGCTCCGGTCTCATGGCCGTGCTCGCGAAGCCCGGCCCAGGCGATCGAGAAACGGAGCCTGTGTGTCGGAGGCCGACCGTCGAGACTGTCCTCCACCATGGCCGCAAACTCCTCGCCGTACCTGGCCCGCCATCGGGACGGGTACCACCTGAGCAGCGCCGAGAAGTCGGGGGTCGGGGCGCTCACGCGAGCTCTCCGGCGATGATCCCGAGCCGTGAGGTCCCGACATCGGCGATTCGCCGCATGTCCCGGACTGCCTCGGCCAGCGCTGTCACTCCAGCTGGTGTGATCCGGTACGGGCGCCGGCGGTCTTCCGCCTCGAGAGGCTCGATCAGGCCCCGCTCCTCCAGGCGGGTGATGGCACCGTAAAGTGCGCCTGGGCCGAGCGCGACCCCGGCGAAACCCTCGATGTCCTTGGCAAGCGCATGGCCGTGCTTGGGACCGGAAGCGAGACTCGTCAGGATGAGCACCGGCGGGTCGTTGGGCCTTCGTAGGCCGTCTTGAGCTGTTGCCATTGCATCACCATACTACGTCTCACGTAACTACGCAACACGTAGCTACCAGGTTCGGAGTCGACACTGCTCTCCGTACTTCGTGATACACCCCTCTGGTTAGGTTACGAACATACGTTCGTTACAGGCGAAGGAGGTGAACCGTGTGCGAGGAGAGGAATGACCTCGAAGCTGCTCTTTCGCGCATGGTGCACGACCTCGATCCATCTTCTCTCCGCGGTTCGGACGCGAAGCGCCTCGTCGGGTTCTTCTCGCGGCTAGAGCGCCTGGCTGTCGCCGGTAAGGCACTCTGTGCCCTGCGGGTGTGCGAGACAGGCGTCTTCGAACAAGAAGGCCACCGCCACGCCGGTGAATGGCTTGCTGCCGAGAGCGGTGAGTCCTTGGGAGGCGCTGTGTCTCTGCTGGAGGCGGCAGAGAACCTGTCGAAGCTCCCAGAGGCAGAAGAGGCCTTCCGCGCCGGGGAGCTGTCCGCCTCCCAGGCGAAAGAGGTGGCCGGGGCCGCGATCATGGACCCGTCCGCGACGAAAGCGCTGTTGGACACGGCGCGTTCAGAAGGCTTTGAAAACCTACGTCGTCGTTGTAACCAGGTGAAGGCCGCGAAGATCTCCAAGGAGGACGAAGACGCCCAGACAAGGCGCGTCCACGCCGCAAGGAGACTTCGGACCTGGACAGAACAAGACGGCACCTTTCGCCTGGATGCCAGGCTCACCAAGCACGCCGGGGCGAGGCTTCTGGCAGGGCTCAAGACAGAAGCCGACAAGACCTTCGAAGATGCACGCCGCTCAGGGTCTCGTGAATCGTCGGAGGCCTATCTCGCCGACGCCCTCGTAGCCCTGGTCACGCGCCCTTCGGACGACTCGCCCGGCGCCCACCACCCGAAGGCCCTCGTGCACCTCAGAGTCGACATAACAGCTCTTCGCCGGGGCAGCACCACAGCAGGTGAGATCTGTGAGATCGAAGGCGTGGGCCCTGTCTCTGTGGCAACTGCACGTGAGCTGGTCGGAGACTCGATCGCGAAGTTGCTGATCACGAGCGCGACCGACGTTCACGCCATCTGCAACCTCGGTCGATCGGTGCCCGCGAAGCTCCACAGCGCCCTCTTGGAGCGCGACCGGTGTTGTGTCGTGCCTGGGTGTTCGGCCACGAGGAACCTCGAGATCGACCACCGGCTGGTTCCTTTCGCGGAAGGTGGCCCGACGGAGCTCGCGAACCTGGCGAGGCTCTGTCACCACCACCACTTCTTGAAGACGCACGACGGGTACTCCCTCGAAGGTGAGCCCGGGGCCTGGGTCTGGGTGCGCCCGGATGGTAGCCGCCGCAGCTCGCTTGCCTCCCCGCCCCGAGATCAGGTACCGCCTCCAAGCTCAGATCCGCCTCGTGTTGGAGATGGTGCCCCGGACGCGGGACCGCAGCAGGTCGTCCTCTCCGAGCAGCCGAGCCTTCTCGCCGATCCTGTCGACGTCCCCGCGGCGTGATCGACAACTGCACGGATCACGATGTCTGAGCGGGTGCGCCCGAAAGCCGGGCAAGGCTCCTAGCAAAAGGGCCCGAAGCCCGTTGCTGCAGCGGCCTGGCTCAGTCGGTGGCTCAACCCCGAAGGGTAGCTTGGAACTGACCTTCGACCGCGGCGATGCACTGAGTCCGGAGCTCCGCCACTTCGCCGTCGGTCAGGGTGCGGTCAAGGGCACAAAAGCGCAGCCGGTAGGCCAGGCTGCGCGAACTCTTGCTCACGCCGGCTCCGCGATAGACATCGAAGAGCACTACGGATTCGCACAGCTCGCCGGCCGCCCGGGCGAGTGTCGCCTCTATCGCGGCCGCAGGGACCGAGTCCGCCACGACAAACGCAAGATCGACGTCACTGGACGGGAAGCGGCTCACAGGACGTGCGACGAGCGACCGGCGGGGTGCGGCAGCCAGCTTGCGAAGGTCGACCTCGAGCCAACCTGCCCGGGCGTGCAAGAGGTCCCATCTCTGGAGGGTCTCAGGATCGACCTCACCCACAACGCCGAGCACGACGTCACAAGCCACGATCTCCGTGGTCCTCGCCGGGTGTAGGCCCGCCCTGACGGCGGGACGGAGCTCAGCGCCTTCCAGTCTGAGAGAATCGGCGATCACTCGCCAGGCGTTCACCGCTGCGCCAGCATCGTCGTCGACGCCGGCAAGAAGGAGCCCGACGAGCTCCCACTCCTCAGGCAGCTCCGGGAGGGCTTCCGGGACTTTTCCAGGGGCTGGCTCGCTCGCCGGATCCAGACCTGAACCCGGGCCCGGCTCTGCTGGGCCGCTGGGCAACGCGAACACGTCACCGATCTCGAACAGTCGCACCGCCGGATGGCGACGGTCGACGTTATGGCGCAAGGCGCCGAGCAGTCCCGGCAGCAGGCCTCCTCTGAGCACGGACTCCTCCGCGACCATGGGGTTCAAGAGGGGCAAGAGAGAGGTCGTCACTCCCCCGCGCACCTGGTCCCGCCCCTCGACGATGGACATCGTCCACGCCTCTTGAGCCCCGAGCCCGGCCAGGATCCGCCTCAGCCGACGCCGAAGGGACTGCAGGTCTGTGAGCTTGCCCACGTAGGGGGATCGTCGCTGTGACGTCGGCAGCTCCTGGTAACCGATCCGCCGCGCCACCTCCTCGACCACGTCCACCTCGCGACAGACATCAGGGCGGAACGACGGCACCTCGACCTCGAGGGGCCCGCCCACGTCGGGGCCTTCCGGCGGCCTGGTCACGAAGCCGAGCGGACCCAAGAGCCGGCCGACCTCGGAGTCTCGAATCTCGGTTCCGAGGAGGGCACCGACCCGCTCGGTCCGGACCCGGATTCGCCGCGGCACGTACGCAAGGGCTTGAGCGTCGAGCAAGCCCGACGCGACCACTGGCGGAGGGACGCCAGCCGCTCGGGCAGCCGCAACCACGAGCTCGCAGAAGCGCAGCGCCGCGCGCTCCATGCCTCTCGGATCCACCCCGCGCTCGAACCGCACGGAGGCCTCGCTCCTCAGCCCCACTCGTCGGGCCGTCCGAGCGATGGCCAGGGGAGCGAAGTAGCCGACCTCGAGCAGCACGCGCGAAGCCTCCGCCGTGATCTCGCTCGACTGGCCGCCCATGATGCCTCCGATGCCGACAGGATGATCGTCGGCGTCGCAGATCAGGCAATCGCCCCCCTGGAGCGAGCCGTCCGGGCTGACCGGTCGAGTCCCGAGCACTCGGGCCACTCCGTCAAGGGTGACAATCTCCTCGCCGGGCCGCGCCGCCCGAGCTCGCAGCCCATGGCCCCCGAGCCGATCGAGGTCATAGGGATGGGTCGGCTGGCCGAGCTCGAGCATGACGTAGTTCGACGCATCGACGACCGAGTCGATCGGCCGCATCCCGGCCAGGGTCAGCCGGCGACAGATGACCGCAGGTGACGCCACGTTGGTCACTGCGAGCAACACTTTGCCAATCAGCCGGTGACAGAGCTCCGACGCCAGCACCTCGACACTCGCGTACGACCAAGCCGGTTCGGGGCCGTCGGCGACGACAGGCTCCGGCAGCTGCAGAGGCAGGCCCAGACGGGCCGCCATGTCCCGTGCGATGCCGGCAACGCAGAGGCAGTCGGGCCGGTTCCCCTCGATGGCGAGGTCGAAGACGACATCGGGCCCGAACCCGGCGCCGAGGTAGTCGGCCAGCGGGAGCCCCAGCTCGAGGGCCTGGCCGGCAGTGACCGCGATCTGCGACCCAACCGGTCCGCCGGGCCCAACCGGTCCGCCGGGCCCAACCGGTCCGCCGGGCCCAACCGGTCCGCCGTCATGCCCGAGGACGAGAATCCCCTCTTGATCCTCCGACAACCGCAGCTCGCGCCCCGAGCACAGCATCCCGTTGGAGACGACGCCCCGCATCCGTCGCTTCTCGATGCGGAACTCCCCCGGCAGCACCGCACCGACCGGCGCGAGCACCACGATGTCTCCGACGTCGAAGTTCCAGGCTCCGCAAACCACCTCGACTGGTTCAGGGCCGCCCGCATCGACCATGACGCGGCGGATCCTGTCCGCGTTCGGGATCGCGGCGATCTCGAGAACGCGGGCCAGCACGACGTCGCGCAATCCCTCGCCGACCGTCTCAACGCCCTCTACGACCAAGCCGAGCGCGTCCAGGTCGGCCGCGAGCATGGCGACCTCCGTGCGGTCGGTGGGCCGCGTCTCGAGCGGGGTCAACTCCCGCAACCACGACAGTGGAACGCGCACTTCCTCGTCTCCTCAAACCTCGTTTGTAGTGCTTTCGCTGTGCGTTGTGAGTGCCTGACCCACATCCGGCCGGGGGTTCAGAACTGCCCGAGGAACCGCACGTCGTTCTCGATCATCACCCTCAGGTCCGCTATGCCGTGGTACATGATCGCGATCCGGTCGATCCCGAACCCGAAGGCGAAACCGGTCCACTCCTCGGGATCGACACCGGTCGCTTCGAACACCGCCGGATGCACCATCCCGCAGCCGCCGAGCTCGAGCCAGCCCACGCCCGAGCAGGTCCGGCAACCGTCACCGCCGCAGATCACGCACGACATCTCGAACTCCGCTGACGGCTCGGTGAACGGGAAGTACGCGGGACGCAGCCGGGTCCTCGTCCCCTCGCCGAAGATGGCACGGACAAAGGTGTCGATCGTCCCCTTCAGCTCAGCAAAGGTGACCCCGCGGTCGACGACAAGCCCCTCGATCTGGTGGAACACGGGCAGGTGGTTCGAGTCCGGCGTGTCCTTGCGGTAGGTCCGACCCGGCGCCACCGCGTAGATGGGCAGCACACCGCGCTGGAGGAGCCGGATCTGGACCGGCGAGGTGTGCGGGCGCAACACCACGCTCCACGGCTGACCGAAGTCGACGTAGAAGGTGTCCAGAGGGCTCCTGGCGGGGTGATCCTCGGGAATGTTGAGAGCCTCGAAGTTGCGCCACCCCGTCTCGACCTCTGGCCCTTCCGCGATCTCGTAGCCCATGCCGACAAAGACGTCCTCGAGTGCCTCGCGCACCTGGGTGACGAGATGCAGGTGACCGGCGAGACGCCCGGGCAGGACCTCGGTCAGGTCCAGCCGGTCCGCTGCGAGCCGTTCGACTCGGGCGGCCGCGACAAGCTCGGCTCGCCGGCGGTCGGCCAACGCCTCGAGCCGGCCCCGCAGCTCGTTCAGAAGCCGGCCGAGCACCCGGCGCTCCTCGGGTGGGCTCGACCCCAACTTCTGGTACATCTCCGCAAAACGGGACCTCTTCGACCGGAACGCCGCCCTCTCACATTCCTCGAGCGCCGCCAGATCGCCCGCCCGTTCGAGCGCGGCCGTGGCCTCGGCCTCGAGCTCCGCCATCTCCTCGGCCGGGTTGGTCGTCACGGAGCCACCTTCGAGCGCCTGGTCCTGGAATGCGATCGCGACATGTTAGGGCAGCCTCAGCTCACGGTCCGGTGGCGGCGAACCGCGTCAAAGCAGAGCACGGCTGCGGTCATCGCCACGTTCAGCGACTCGGTCCCATCTGCCATCGGGATCGTCAGCGATCCGTTCAGCCGGTCAACGACCTCACCAGGTAATCCGGCTCCCTCGTTCCCGAGCACAAGCGCTGTCGGGCCATCGAGGTCCGCGGCCTCGTAGTCCGTTCCCCCTCTCGGGACCGTCGCCCAGCACCGGTAGCCGCGCGCGGCCAGAGCGCCGAGTGCCTCGGCCGGCACGACGTCTGTCACGAGCGGCACCCGGAACACTGCGCCGGCGCTCGCGCGCACAACCTTCGGATTGAACGGATCTACGGTTCCCTCACAACAAACGACACCAGAGACGCCGGTTGCACCCGCGATCCGGAGCACCGCCCCCAGATTGCCCGGATCGCGCACGTCCACGCACACGAGAACCAAGCTGTGCCTGGGCTCCGGCCCGGACCGCGCCAACAGCTCGGCAAGCCCGAGGTCGACAGCCCCGACAACAGCACAGACCGACTGCGGGCTCACTGTGTCCGCGACGCGTTGCATGATCCCGGGCCCGAGCTCGAAGACCGCCAGTCCACTCCGGTCCGCCCGCTCGACGACTGCCGTCACCGATGCCGACGACCGCCAGTCAGCCGCGACGAAGAGGGACTCGACGGACGCACCGGCGTCCATCGCGGCCTCCACGATTCTCACGCCCTCGGCGACGAAGGCGCTCTCGGCGTCGCGGACACTTGAACGACGGAGCAGCCGTCGCAAGCGCTGGACCCGCTGATCACGTGCCCCGAGCCTGTTCACGTTGAGCCCCAGTTGACGCTAATGATCAATTCGAGGTTGGAGACTAGGAGACAGCCTCGTCGACACTCCCCATGGCAAGTCCGTCCTCGGCTCCGTCTTCGAGCGCGCCAACGGAAAGCTGCACCAGTGCCGAGAACGCCTGTGGGTCGCGAACTGCGAGGTCGGCAAGCATCTTGCGATCGACGTCCACTTCCGCCTTGTGGAGTCCTGCGATGAAACGACTGTACGTCGTGCCGTTGAGCCGCGCCGCTGCGTTGATGCGTTGGATCCAAAGCTTGCGGAAGTCGCCCTTTCGGGCCCTGCGGTCTCGGTACGCGTACTGGAGCGAGTGCATGACTTGCTCGTTCGCCGCCCGATACGAGCGCGACTTGTTGCCGTAGAAGCCCTGCGCGCGTTCGAGGACGGTCCTCCGGCGCTTCTTGCCGTGGACTGCGCGCTTGACCCTGGCCATTTCCTGGCTCCCTTCATCATCAATTCGAGTGCGATCTGTCGTGGTGCAAGAACCCGGGTCTGAGACGCCGATCCCGATGCCTGCTGGACGACGAGGCGTGACCAGGGCAGCAGGCCGCCTGGTTGCGGTCTCAGATCCCGAGCAGCCGGCGAACGCTCTTGCGATCGGCCGGGGACAGTCCAACCTCGTGGGCGAGACGGCGAGTGCGAACCGACGACTTCTTCTCGAGCAGGTGGCCGCGGTTCTGCTGCCGGCGCCTGATCTTCCCGGTCCCGGTGATCTTGAAACGGGCCACTGCACCCCGGTCCGTCTTCTGCTTCGGCATTTCGGTACCCCTTGTCTTGGTTTCGGTCTTCGTGTCGTACTTCGCTATGTGCTCCAGGCCCCGTGTCGGCCTACGTGCCGTCCTGAGACATTTCGTCACGTCCTGACAAAGTCACGTCAGGTGATGTCGAAGTGACTGCACCTGTCCCAACGGTCCCGTCCGGCGCGTTCCCGTTCGAGATCACCCGGTGCCGCTCATCGCTCAGCTGTCTCGCATCTGACGACTGCTTCGCCCGTTTGTCCGGTGCGAGCACCATGACCATGTTCCGTCCGTCCAGGCGACCCTCGGTTTCGATCTTGGCCACTCCTTCAATCTGCTCTGTGATCCGCTCGAGAATGCGCCTGCCGAGGTCAGGGTGGATGACCTCTCGTCCCCGGAACATCACCGTCACCTTGACCTTATGGCCCTCGCTCAGGAACCTGAGGACCTGGCGGGTCTTGGTATCGAAATCGCCTGGGCCGATCTTCGGCCGATACTTCATCTCCTTGATGCCGACATTGCTCGTCTTGCGCCGCGATTCTTTCGCCCGTTGCGCCGCATCGAACTTGAACTTCCCATAGTCCATGATCCGGCAGACCGGGGGGTTCGCCAGAGGCGCCACCTCCACCAGGTCGAGATCCTGCTGCTGGGCAATGGCGAGCGCCTGCGCAAAAGGCGTGATCCCGAGCTGGCGACCTTCAGCGTCGACGAGCCGGACCTCACGAGCACGGATACGGTCGTTGATCCGTGGCTCATTGGAGCTGGGAACAGTGGTGATTGGGCGTCGTCCTCTCGCTAGGGCCGAGACTGCGCTCGACCGTACGAAAGGGAAGCCGGCGATGCCGACCGGTCACTCTCTAGAACCCGGCGCACACATCGGCAGCGCCGACAGTGGCCGGGTGGGAGTCACGCCATGCGCGCAGCCCCGCTTCCCTCAGTTGTCACCACGTACGCTAGCAGCATGAGCAGCCTGTGGACACCAGAAGGGGAACATCGCGTGCCGCGACCGGGCGAAGCTGGCTCCGGCATCGGAGGATCCCCCGGCCCGGGAGGGTCGGGAGGCCCGGGAGGCCCGGAAGGCCCGGGAGGGTCGGGAGGGTCGGGAGGCCCGGGAGGCCCGGGAGGGTCGGGTGCGCCGGGGACGCCGGGGACGCCGGGGGCACCGGGCGGGTCGCAGCGAACTCCACCGGCTGCGCGCGACACGGGCGCGATGAGCGAGGAAGAGTTGGCTTCCGAGGAGGAGCTTCTCGAAGTGGCAAGACACCTTGCCGCGGCCCCGGCGGAAGATGTGGTCGCGAACCATTGCTACGGGTTGTTCGAGCTTGCAGCCCTGCACCTCTCCCAACAGCCACCGCAGCTCGACAAGGCGCGACTGGCTATCGACTCCCTCGGTCTTCTGGTCGACGGGCTCGGCGATCGTCTCGGCCAGCATGCGGGGGCGCTCGCAGAGGGCCTGTCCCAGCTGCGCCTCGCGTTCGTCAGGATCGCCGCCGCAGGACCGGCGTCCGACGGGCAGGCCGGCGCGGAACCGGGAGCGTGACTGCCCTCACAGGACAGAGCTAGCTGCCCTCATAGGACAGGCCCAGCAACCCGACGATCTCCGCCCAGCCGCCTTCGCTCGCCGGGGGCAGCACCCAGTCCGCGCACGCCAGCGCTGCCTCGGTTGCGTCGGCCACGGCGAGAGCCAGCGAAGCTCCTTCCAGGAGCTCCACATCGTTGTCCGCATCCCCGATCGCGAGCACGCGGCTCGCATCGAGTCCCTTGGCAGCGCAGAACGCCAGGACTCCGGACCACTTGCTCACTCCGAGCGGTCGAAAGCTCAGATGGAGCCCGCCATAGGTCCGGTCCACGGAGATCGCAGCTGCCACCGCTGTCCGCGCCTTCACTTGAGCAGCGAGATCCCGGATCATTGACGGCTCCCCGCCCAAGAGGGTGAACGCCAGGACGCTCAGGGTCCGCACTGCGGTCCACGGGTCCTCTTCACGCACCGATGGCCCGAGACGGCGGATGTACTCGGGATGAGTGAACGGGTGCGGGCCCAGAACAATGTCTCGATCCGGATCGTCCACATTGATGCACGGGCTGATGCCCCGCTCATCAAGGATCTCCAGTACTTCGGTGGCGACCGCCGGGCTGAACGGGTGCTTGTGGAACGCCGTGCCTGCGCCGAATTCCCGGCCGATCGCACCATCGAGGAACACCCCCGGTAGCGCAACTCCGTTGGACTCCATCACGGCCCAGGCGCTCCACGCGCTGCGGCCTGTGGCAGCCAAGACCGGGACCGAGGCATCAGCGAGGATCGCAAGCGCCCGATGTGTGCGGGAATGGATCAGTCCGCTGCCGTCCCAGAGCGTTCCGTCGAGGTCGGTCACGACGAGGTCGACCCGAGGCGGAATGGCCCGTTCGGCCGTCGCGCACGGAACCGAGGACAAGGCCGCACCCTCATCGGAAGCCGAGACTGGTCTCATCGGCCGTCGCTGACTTCGTGGAAGCGGTAGGCGAGATAGTCGGCTGCCCGCTCTCGCGCGGCAGCAGCGTCAGTCATCGAGTCCACGCGCAGGCTTGCCATGCCCCCTAGCCTGCCACGGCGACCGGCGCCTTCATCGCGCGCCGTACGCTCTCGCACATGGGTCGGACGTATGCGGCCATCGAGGATCGGCTCGCAAGCTTTCTCCTGTCACAACCTGTCTTCTTCGTCGCGTCCGCCCCACTTTCCGGCGAAGCGCTCGTGAACTGCTCACCGAAGAGCAACGACGGTGAGCTCGCGGTGATCGATCCTCATCGCGTCGCCTACCTCGACCGGACCGGAAGCGGAGTCGAGACGATCGCCCATCTCCGTGAGAACGGCCGGGTCGTGCTCATGTTCTGTGCCTTCGAGGGACCGCCGCGAATCGTCCGGATCCATGGTCGTGGCTCGGTGGTAGCCCGCGACGATGAAGATTTCGAGCAGCTGTCGGGCAGGTTCCCCACGAATCGGCTCGAGGGCGCCCGGTCCGTCATCGTGGTGTCCGTGGAGCGCATCGCCGACTCCTGCGGCTACGGGGTCCCTTTGATGGACTTCCGGGCGCATCGCACTCAGATGGCTGAATGGGCCGAACGCAAGGGCGATGAGGGGATCAGGCAGTACTGGGAATCGACCAACTCCGAGGGTCTCGATGGGCTCCCAGCCCTCCGGACCATCACGCCGGACTGATCGGCACCGCACAGGCTCACAGCCGAGGCACGCTCACACCTGGAGAAGTCCTTGAACGGGCTTGTGCCGCCGCGCCTCAGCTTGCCGCGCCGAGAGCTCTCAATGGACGATCTTGGCGATCGAGATCTCGATGATGTCGGTGGCGCCTCGCTCTTTCAGCTCCGGGATCAGCACGTTGATCTCGGACTTCTGAACCACCGTCTCTACGGCGTAGCCGGCTTCGCCGAAGAGCTTCGAGACCGTCGGCGCCCTCATCGACGGCAGTACCGCGACGATGGCGGGAAGATGAACCGGCGCGACGTTCAGCTTCACGAGGACCTTCCCCCGCGCCTCGAGAGCACCCTGAAGCAGGACAAGAAGCTGCCCCATCGCACGCAGCTTCTCCGGGTCGGCAACCGAGACCGGATTCGCGATCAGCTCGGTGTACGACAACATGATCGTTTCGATCACCCGCAGGCCGGCTGCCCGAAGCGCCCGCCCAGTCTCGGTGATCTCGACGACGGCATCAGCGATGTCGGGAACCTTCGCTTCGGTCGCCCCGAAGGAGAAACGGACGTCGGCTCGCACTCCACGCTCCGCCAAGAACCTCCTGGTGAGCGCCGGGTACTCGGTCGAGATCCGGCAATCCTGCGGGAGGTCCTCGACCCGCTGAACCGGCGAGAGGTCACTGACCGCGAGCACAACCTTGATGGGTTCGGCCGTCGCCTTCGAATAGCGCAGCTCGCCAAGGCTCACGACGTCGGCGCCCGTCTCCTCCACCCAGTCACGGCCGGTCACGCCGAGGTCGAACAGACCTTCCGCGACATAGGTCGGGATCTCCTGGGGCCGGAGGATATGAACCTCGTCGATCCGCGGGTCGTCAATCGTGGCCCGGTAGGCCACCTCGGAGGCCCGACGGACCGTCAGGTCGGCCGCGGAAAACAGCTCGAAGGTCGCGAGCTCCAACGAGCCTTTGGGGAGAACAAGGCGCAGCATTGCTAGTTCGCCTCCCGCGCCGGGCCCGGTGTCTCGCTGCCCGCGTTGCCCGAGGCTCCCACCGCGGTCGATGCGAGCCGCCGGATCAGATTCGCCATCTCGATCGCGGTCGCAGCCGCCTCGGTCCCCTTGTTCCCAGCGGCTCCACCGGCGCGCGCAAGGGCCTGTTCCAGGCTCTCGGTCGTGAGGACCCCGAAAGCCACGGGCATCCTCATGTCGAGCTGGACACGCTGGATGCCGGCAGCGCACTGACCGGCCACGAAGTCGTAGTGCGAGGTCTCCCCGCGAATGACGGCCCCGAGACAAACGACGGCATCAAAGCACCGAGTCCCGGCAATCGTCATCGCTGCGAGCGGCAGCTCGAACGCCCCCGGCACCCAGACAACTGTCCTGTCTCCTTCGGCGACGCCGCGGCGGTCGAGCTCGGCCAACGCTCCAGCGAGGAGCAGGCCGGTCACGTGCCCGTTGAACCGACTGCAGGCGACGGCAATCCGAAGCCCGGTCCCGTCATCAGAACCCCGAGCTCCTTGCCCGTCGATGTCGTCGATCGCCGGCAGGCGGTGCATCGAGGTCCGAGCCGCCTGGCTTGCGGACTTGGCGTCGAGCTCCACGCCGGGCGACTCGTCAGTCGAAGCCATCGAGTCGGCCGAGGTCACCGACGGCCTTGCGTGCGGTCGTCTCCGGCGCGGCGGTCTCCGGCGTGGCGGTCTCCGGCGCGGCGGTCTCCGGCGCGGCGGGGTCGAGGCCATTGAGCAGGTGGCCTAGTCGTTCTCGTTTCGTGCGCAGGTACTTGACGTTCTCCGGGTTCGGCGCGGGCTCCAAGGCCACCCGTTCGACGATGTCGAGCCCATAGCCCTGGAGCCCCCCGTATTTCGCCGGGTTGTTCGTCATCAGGCGCATCTTGGTCACCCCGAGCTCCACGAGGATCTGCGCGCCGATGCCGTACTCCCGGCTGTCGACAGGGAGCCCCAGCTCGACGTTCGCGTCGACGGTGTCCCAGCCTTTGTCCTGAAGGTTGTAGGCGCGCAGCTTGTGGGTGAGGCCGATGCCCCGCCCTTCGTGGCCTCGGAGGTAGACGATCACGCCCACGCCTTCCTCGGCGATACGGCGGATCGCTGCGTCCAGCTGCGGCCCGCAGTCGCAGCGCAGCGAGCGGAACACGTCTCCCGTGAGGCACTCGCTGTGCACGCGGACCAGCACGCTCTCCTTGGTGTTCACGTCGCCTGCCACGAAGGCGAAATGCTCCTCGCCGTCGAGCAGCGACCTGAAGCCGTAGGCGGTGAATTCGCCTTGCTCGGTGGGGATGCGCGCTTGCGCGACCCGCTCCACCAGCCTCTCGCGGTGGCGCCGGTACCGGACGAGATCCCCGATCGAGATGATGGCGAGGCCGTGGTCGGATGCAAACCTCTCCAGCTCGGGCCGTCGCGCCATTCGTTGCTTGTCCTCGGTCACTATCTCGCACAGCAGCCCGGCTGGGTAGCAACCTGCGAAGCGGGCGAGATCAACTGTCGCCTCGGTATGGCCGGCGCGCTTTAGGACACCGCCCGGCCGGTAGCGCAACGGGAGAACGTGTCCCGGTCGGGCAAGGTCGTCCGGCTTGGTGTCGGGGTTGATGAGCGCCCGGATCGTCGCCGCCCGATCAAACGCGGAGATGCCCGTCGTGGTGCCGTGGCGGTAGTCGACGGTCACGGTGAACGCGGTGCGCTGGGACTCGGTGTTGTGCGAGACCATGAGGGGCAGCTCGAGCTCGTCGAGGCGGTCCGGCATGAGCGGCACGCAGATCAACCCCGAGGTGTGCGCCAGGAAGAACGCCACCTTCTCGGGGGTCGCGAACTCCGCCGCCATGACGAGGTCGCCCTCGTTCTCCCGGTCCTCGTCGTCCATGACGACGACCATCTCTCCTCGCCCGATAGCTGCTATCGCCTCCTCGATACTGGCCATCGGCACGTCGGTCTCCGCCTCCTCTTCCTGTCCCGAGCCTACCGGCAGCGGCCTGGCCGTGAACTCGCAGGTCAAGTCGGGCTGGTCTCGCACCGCGCCGCCGAAGGCCTGGGGAGGTGCACAGGGTCCGGCTCGACGTCGATGCGCAAGTCGCCGCCGAGCCGGCGAACCGAAACGAGCCGTCCCCGCCAGGCACTTGCCATGGTGACGGCACCGGGCCCGGCGAAGATCGGCCGACCGTCGTCGCCCCCGAGAAACGCGGGCGCCAGGTACCACACGTAGCGGTCCACAAGGCCGTCTCGGTGAAAGGCATGGGCGACATGCGAGCCGCCTTCGACGAGGAGCTGGAGGACGCCGCGCCGGCCGAGCTCATCGAGCACCGCAGAGAGGTCTCCACCAAGCTCGAGCACCGGCTGCACACGGGCGCCTACCGGAACATGGCCGAGGACGACCCGAAGCGGCTGGCGTGGCGGCCCGGGCGAGCCGTCGTCGCGCACCGTGAGGCCGGGATCGTCGCACCGCACCGTCCCGGCCCCGACGAGCACCGCGTCACTCTCGGCGCGCAGGCGATGAACGTCGCGTCGCGCGTCGGGGCCGGTTATCCACCGGCTGGAACCATCCGGTGCCGCCGTGCGCCCGTCGAGAGTCGCGGCAAGCTTGAGAACGACGTAGGGCCGGCCGGTCGACCGGTGGACAATGTAAGGGCGGAGCTGGTCTTCCACGGCGGCGGTAAGCACGCCCTCGGACACCGCGACGCCCGCCTTCTCCAGTGCCCGGAACCCTGCACCCGCCACGCGCTCGTCCGGGTCGCGGAGCGCGGCGACGACCCTGGCGACACCGGCGCGGATGAGAGCGTCCGTGCACGGTGGCGTCCGGCCCTGGTGAGCGCAGGGCTCGAGTGTCACGTAGGCAGTGGCCCCTCGGGCTTGCTCGCCTGCCAGCGCGAGAGCAGCAGTCTCCGCGTGGGGCCCGCCGGGAGGTGCCGTCGCCCCTTCGCCCACGACCTGGCCAGCTCGGTCGACGATGACGCAGCCGACCCACGGATTGGGGGACGTTGTTGTGCGGACGCCTTTGGCAAGCTCGACGGCCCGCGCCATGTGGCGTTCGTCGGCGCGACCCTTCTCTTCTTGGCTCAATGGGGACTCTCGCCTCTGAGCAGGGCGAGCGCGTGGGGCAGCACGTCGAGAACTGCCTCGAGACACTCGAGCGCGCCCTTGGTGGATCCGGGCAGATTGAGCACGAGCGACGACGCGAGAGTCCCGGCGGTGGCACGCGACAGGCGGCCCAGGGGATTGGCCAGTCGCATCGCTTCGGCCAGACCGGGCGCGAGCCGATCGAGCACCTGTGCGGTGCCCTCCGGAGTCAGGTCCCGTTGCCCGAAGCCAGTCCCGCCGGTGGTCACGATCAGGCCGACGAAACCTTCGGCCAGCTCCCCGATCGCTGTCAGCCACCGACTCGATCCCGTCGGCGACAACGCGCCGTTCGACGACTTGGTAGCCCTCGGCCCCGAGGCGCTCGGCGACCACCGCGCCTGAGCGGTCCTCGCGTGTACCGGCGACGACTCCGTCGGAGACTGTGCACACCTTGGCCTGCAACCGAACGGCCGGGCCGCCCGGGCGTGTCCCCGGGGCCATCGTCGAGCCGCTCATTTGCCCAGCGAGATCGCGGCCGATGCGGCGGCGTGAATTCGGAGCACGGTCTCTGCCGGATCGGAGGAATGGAACACCGCCGAGCCTGCGACGAAACACCTCGCACCGGCGAGGGCGGCCACCGGTGCCGTCCGCTCGTCGATGCCGCCGTCCACCTGGAGCGTGACGTGAAGGCCCTCGCGTTCGGCCTGTTCCCGCGCGTGGCCAAGCTTCTCCATCACGTCCGCGATGAACGACTGGCTCCCAAAACCAGGATGCACGGTCATGACCAACAACATGTCGACCAAGTGAAGATAGGGCGCGACCGCCTCGTAGGGCGTCTGGGGGTTCAAGACGAGCCCCACGCCGATGCCGAGGCTCCGCATCTCGGCACACAAGGACTCGGTCTCCCCGACCTCCACATGCACCGAGCAGGAATCAGCGCCGGCGTCACGGAACGCCTCGAGGTACTCCCCGGGGTCGGTCATCATCAGGTGGCAGTCGAAGAACATCCCCGTGCACTTCCTGATGGAGGTGACGACCGGAGGCCCGATGGTGATGTTGGGAACGAAGTGCCCGTCCATCACGTCGAGGTGAAGCCAGTCGGTCACGCCGGCAATCTTGGCGATCTCGGTCCCCAGCGCGCCGAAGTCGGCCGACAAGACGGAGGGGGCAACCTTCAGTTCACCATCCGCCAACAAGGGAAGACCGGGAGCATGTCCCGGCTCGGCGAGTTCGACCACCGCTCCACCGTAGCCAACCTCCTCGGGCGAAGCTGCTACTCGCCGAGACGCTCGCCCACGGCTGGACGCGCACCGCGCAGCCACGCGTCGAACGCCCGGACCGACCGCCCCTCGGGTCTGACCTCCAGCAACTCGAGACAGCCCTGGCCGCAAACCACCTGGTCGCCGACCAGCGTGCCCGGCACAGGCCGGGCGAACCCGGGCGCTCCAGCCTCGGCGTCCTCACCACCGGGTCCCGCAACTTGCCCGCCGGGTACCGCGCCCACCACAACCCGCGCGCGCTCGATTATGAGGCGCTTGCCTCGAAAGGTCGTCCAGGTGCGCCCGATGCGGATGAGCCGGTCGAGCTCGACCGCGGGGCGTTGCCAGACGAGCCGTAGCTCGCCGCCGTCGATCTTGGCCGCGTACAGTGCCTCTCCCGTCTGGGGCACGGCTGTGCCCAGCGTTGCGACTCCACCGGCTACGCGCTCGAGGAGAAGGGCTGTACCGAGATCTGCGAGCCGCGCCCGGAGCTCTTCTGCAGTCTCCCCGGGAAGAATCGGGGCCTCGACGCGGGCATAGACAGGACCGGTATCCAGGCCTTCGTCGAGTGCCATCAAGCAAACGCCGGTCCTGTCGTCGCCGGCGAGGATGGCCCGTTCCACCGGAGCGGCGCCCCGCCAGCGCGGAAGCAGCGAGAAGTGCATGTTCACCATCGGCACCTGTCCAAGCACGTCGGCACGGATGAGCGTCCCGAAGGCCACAACGACCCCAAGCTCGACCTTTGCGTCCAGGACGTCGGCCACGCGGCTCGAAACCGGGAGACCGAGATCGAGAGCGCACTGCTTCACCGGCGTCGGCGCGAGCGCGCTGCCGCGGCCACGGCGGCGATCGGGTGCGGTCACGACGAGTGCCACGTCGTGGCCGGCACCGTGCAGGCCCCGCAGGAAGCCGACCGCGACCTCCGGCGTGCCCAGGAAGGCGAGCCTCGTCACCGGCCGCGACCAGAAGGCCTTCGCTCAGGCGTCGAGGCTGCTCTTGGCGGAGCCGGAGAGCGCACGGGTGCGGAGCACACGCATGGCCTGTTTGCGCTGGTCCTTCTCGAGGCGTTCGAGAAGCAATATGCCGTCGAGGTGGTCGAGCTCATGTTGGAGGACCCGAGCGAGCAGCTCGTCGGCTTCGATGGAGATCTCGTTTCCTTGAAGGTCGCGGCCCACGAGATGGACCTCCTTCGGCCGCACGATCGGCCACTGCAGGTCGGGGACCGACAGGCAGCCCTCCTCGTAACTCCACTCACCGCTGGACTCGATGATCTCCGGATTGATGACCGTCCTCGGGCCCTCGCCGACGTCGTAGACGAAGATCCGGCGCTCGATGCCCACCTGAGGTGCCGCGAGGCCTACGCCCGGCGCGGCGTACATCGTCTCGATCATCTCCTCGGAGAGGCGGACGATCTTGGCGTCGATCTCCTCGATCTCCGCGGCGCGCTGGCGCAGGACGGGGTCGCCGAATACCCGGATGGGGAAGATGGCCACGCCACAACTTTACCTGTGCACGGCTGGCGGTCTGCGCTCCAGCCGAGCGGTCCCAGCTCCTCGCGTCCGGCCTCGGCGGGGCGAGGCTCAGCCAAACCGGACCCGGATGACATCGCCCGTCGCGCCCAGGAGCGCAAGGCGCGCAGCAGGAACCCCGATCCCCGAGATCCCGACCCGCTGAGGGCCCTGGCCGACGCGGTCGGGCACGAAGAGCCTTGCCGCGACGTTCTCGCCTGCGCCGCTGCCCGCAAAGCCCGAGTACCGGCCCGGGGGCGGCAACAGGATCTCGGCGGGGACCTCGATGGCCAAACCGGGCGACTCGCCCGGCTCAGGTCCCGTGCCGGCCACTATCGGCCCGCGCACCTCATGTGGTCTGCCGAGCAACGCTGCCGCGTCGGAAAGCTTGCCCCTGGCGATGAGCGACCGGATCCGCGTCGATGACACCACCTCGTGTTCCCTCTCGTCTGAGACAAGGTGGACCGGTTCCACGGAGAACCCGGCCTCCTCCCCCATCGCCTGCAACAACGCGACGTTGCCCTGGCGCCGGTTACCGAAATGGAAGTCGTCTCCGACGACGACCACGCGAGCGGAGAGCTCGGCCACAAGGACTTCTGCCACAAAGTCCTCCGCCCTCTCCTTGGCGCGCTCGGCGTCGAACTCGATGACGAGGACCTGGTCGACACCGGTCCTCGCCAAGAGCTCGAGCTTCAGGTCGATATCGGCAATCCGAGGCGGCGCCGACGCCGGATTGACGACGGCGGCCGGGTTCACGTCGAAGGTCACGACGACACTGCGCAGCCCGCCACTGGCCGCCCTGCGACGCACGTGCTCGATGACCTGGCGATGGCCTATGTGAACCCCGTCATA
Organism: uncultured Acidimicrobiaceae bacterium; assembly: GCA_963727645.1. Lineage (GTDB taxonomy): Bacteria > Actinomycetota > Acidimicrobiia > Acidimicrobiales > Bog-793 > Fen-455. Next base: position 35,101 of record CAVSHA010000011.1, on the reverse strand, counting down.
GGCCCCGATGGTCACCGCACTGCCATTGTCGTGTCGCACCGCCGAGGGAGGCTACTCGGCGCCTGCGGCTGACCCGACGCCGGCATGAGGCTGGCCGGCGGTTTGCACGACGACAACGGGCCTGACGCGTTCGAGCCCGACCGGTCCGCAGACGGCCACCAGCCGGCCGGACTCGTCGAGTACGGCCCAAGGGCCATCACCAACGACTCCGAGAGCGAGACGCTCGACGGTCCTCCCGTGGCCGAGCGCGCAGGCAAGCTCGGGACCGGCAACGGCACTCTGCAGGTCCCGCACGAGCTCTTCGAGTGGGCGCACCTGCTCGGGCGCCACGGCCTCGAGCGCAAGGGCCTCGACGTCGCTGAACGACCCGATCGACACCCTGCGCAGCACTCTCAGGTGGGCGCCACCACCGAGCCTCGCCCCGAGATCGGCCGCCAGCACACGCACGTAGGTGCCCGACGAACACTCGACGAGGACCGAATAGCAGTCAGAGTCGCCGGTCTCGAAGACCTCGAAACGAAACACTTCGACGGTCCGGGGGGCTCGTGCCACCTCGATTCCTTCGCGGGCGAGCTCGTGCAATCTGCGCCCGCCGACCTTGACAGCCGAGACCATGGGCGGAATCTGCTCAATCCGCCCGGTCAGCGAACGCGCCGCCTCTCGGACCTCCGTCAAGGTGACCCCGCCCATGTCGAAGTGGCCGGTCACCTCTCCCGAAGCGTCGAGCGTCGAAGTAGTCACCCCGAGCGCGATCTCGCCCACGTAGGTCTTGGGCAACGCCGTTGCGAAACGCAGGAGGCGGGTCCCTCGCCCCACGCCGACGATCAGAACCCCTGTGGCGTCGGGGTCGAGTGTCCCGGCGTGGCCCACTTTCCGGGTACCGAGAAGGCGACGGCAACGGGCGACGACATCGTGGGATGTCCAACCAGCCTGCTTGTCGACGACGATGAAGCCGCCTGAGTCGTCTATCCCCCGCTGCGGCTTGTGACCGGGCGCGCCGGGCTGACCGGGCGCGCCGGGCTGACCGGGCGCGCTGGGCTGACCGGGCGCGCCGGGCTGACCGGGCTTGTCAGGAGTCGTCGTGCCGGGCACGGCGCAATGCCTCCTCCACGCGGTTACCGGCGGCGACCGCCGGGTCTTCGAGGAAGCTCAGCGTCGGCGTGCGCTTCAACCTCACTTCGCGCGCAATCGCTGCCTGCAGCTCGGCGCGGCGCGCTTCGAGCGCGGGCAAGGCCCCATCGGGCAAAGAGGCCATGTACACCGTGGCGTGACGCAGGTCCGCTTCAACGCTCACGCCGGTGACGGTAAGCAGGGCCAGCCGGTCGTCGTCGTCGCGAAGCCGCTCGAGCGCGTCGCCCAGCACCTGAACGAGGACGGCGTTGACACGCGCGGCCCGCGGGTAGCCGGCCGACGATCTGCGATCGTATTGCCTAGGTACGGGGGATCTCCCGCTCGTCGTAGGTCTCGATCACGTCGCCGTCCTTCAAGTCCTGGAAGTCGGTGAGACCTATGCCGCATTCGAAGCCGGCCTGAACCTCGCGAACATCGTCCTTGAAGCGGCGCAGCGAGGAGACCGCGCCCTTCCAGATGACCACGCCTTCCCTGAGGAACCGGACCTTGGAGCCTCGGGCGATGACACCGTGGGTGACGTAGCAGCCGGCAACTGCGCCCACTTTCGGCACCCGGAACACGGCGCGCACCTCGGCGTCGCCGGTGACGATCTCCTCGATCTCGGGAGTGAGCATCCCGACCATGGCCGCCTGCACGTCCTCGATGAGCTTGTAGATGATCTCGTAGGTACGAATCTCCACCTTGTGGATCTCAGCAAGCTCGCGGGCCCTGCGATCCGGACGGACGTTGAAACCGATGATCGTCGCACCTGAAGCCGCTGCGATCGTCACGTCGCTCTCGGTGATGCCACCCACGGCACGGTGAACGAACGACACCTTCACATCGTCTCGTTCGAGCTTGAGAAGGCTCTGGGTCACCGCTTCGAGCGAACCCTGCACGTCGGCCTTCAACACCAAGGTGAGAGTCGCGGTCTCGCCCTTCCGGATCTGCTCGAAAAGGTCCTCGAGCTTTGCTCCCGGGCTCGTCGACATGGTCGATGCCTGTGCGAGCGTCGTGAAGCGCAGCCGTTGTTCGCGAGCGTCGCCAACGGTTCGAGCGACCGAAAGGTCCGAGGTGACCCGGAGCTCGTCACCGGCGATCGGAGGCTCCGACAGCCCGAGCACCTGCACGGGCATCGAGGGGAAGGCCTCTTTGATCTGGTCCCCGTGGTCGTTGATCAAGGCCTTGACCCGGCCCCAGGCAGCCCCGGCCACGATCGGGTCTCCAACACGGAGCGTCCCCCGCTGCACGATGACCGTCGCAACCGGACCACGGCCGATGTCGAGGTTCGACTCGAGCACGACACCTCTGGCGTCGACTTCGGCGTCAGCGCCCAGCTCGAGCACCTCGGCAAGCACGACGAGCTGCTCGAGCAGCTCGTCGATGCCGAATGACTGGAGAGCTGAGATCTCGACGGTGATCGTGTCGCCACCCCAGGCCTCCGGCACAAGCCCCTGCTCGGACAGCTGCTGCAAAACATGATTGGGGTCCGCATCCGCCTTGTCGATCTTGTTGATCGCGGTCACGATCGGCACTTTCGCGGCCTTGGCGTGGTTGATCGCCTCCACAGTCTGGGGCATCACACCGTCGTCTGCGGCAACGACGAGCACCACGATGTCAGTGACGCTGGCCCCTCGCGCGCGCATCGCCGTGAAGGCCTCATGGCCGGGAGTGTCGATGAAGGTCAGCAACTGACCCCGCCATTCCACTTGGTAGGCACCGATGTGCTGGGTGATTCCTCCCGCCTCGCCGGCGATCACGTTCGAATGACGGATCCGGTCGAGTAGCAGTGTCTTGCCGTGGTCCACGTGTCCCATGACGGTGATGACGGGGGGTCTTACCTGTAAGTCCTCCTCGTCATCCTCGAAGTCCTCGCCACCGAAGAACTTGGCGCGCAAAGCGGCCTCCTGCTCCTCACCGGGGTCCACCAACCGGATCTGTGCGCCAATCTCCGCTGCGAACAGGCCGATCATGTCGTCGGTGAGTGGTTGGGTCGCGGTGACCATCTCGCCCTGGAGCAATAGGAAACGCACCACGTCGCCAGCGGACCGATTGAGGCGCGGGCCGAGCTGTTGGGGCGTGGAGCCACGCTCCACGATCACCTCGTGGTCGGGAACAGGAGCACTCGACGCCAGGTAAGCCGTTACCTGGATCGGCTCGAGCTCCTCCATGTTGCGACGGCGACGGCGCGGCCTCCGCTGCGGCGGACGCCCACGCCCGACAGGACCACCTCGGGCTGCTCCTGTCGGTCCACCGGGTGTGTAGCCGCCACTTCGCGCACCAGGGGCTCCGCCGCCTCCGTAGGTTCCACCGGTGGGACGTCCCCCGTCTCGGGTCGGGAAGTGACCGGGAGTGCGGGCGAAGCCTGCGCCTGTTCCGGGCCGTGGGCTCACCTGTCTCCCGGCCGGTGGCCGAGAACCCACCGTGCCTGGACGCGACTGTGTCATCCCCGGGCGCGAGCTTGGAGCAGTTGGGCGCGAGCCCGGGACCACCGGGCGTGAGCCTGGGACGCCCGAACGTGGGGCTGGACCGGCTGGCGGTATCGGACGTCGCGTTCCAGGCGGCGGCGGGATCGGACGGCCCGAGATCGACCGGGGGCCCGGAGGCGGCGGGATCGGCCTGCCTGAAGGACTGACCGGGCGGGGTGATCCCACTTTGTGATCGACGTCGGGTGCCAGCGGAGTGGCCGTCGAAGCCGAAGAGGGGGGCACCGTCCCGTCCTGTGCGCCGACCCCAGGAGCCTGTGAGGCTGGCGCAACCTCGGCGGCTGGGGCGGCGCTGGAAGCCGGGACAGTCCCGGCGGCCGGGGCCGAAGTCGTCGGGGCAGGGGCACGAGGCGCGACCGGGGACGGCGAAATGCCCGGGCGCTGCCCGCCGGGTGCGGTCCCGGGCCTCACAGAACCAGTGCCAGGCGCGGACCTGGGTGTGCTCACGGGAGGCGAGACAGGCGGCCTGGGCGCAATGACCCGGGGCGCATCGATGGTCTCGCTTGTCGACTTGCTCACCACGAGACGCTGACCAGGGCGAGGCTCGTGGGTACCAGAGGCAACCTCTGCCTCCGGCCTGGGAACGAGGCCGTCGCCCACGGTCGAGCCCGCCGGCTCCGGCGTGAGCGCAGGCTGCGCGGCGCCTGGCCGCTCGCCGGCTGGAGCGCTCGCAGGGCGTTGGGACCCACCGGCCCCTCTTGGTCCTGTCGCCGCGGAAGACGCCGGGGACGGTTCCTCGGGCTGAACTGCGCGACGCAACCCTTCACGGTCGGCTTTGCGCCGGGCGCGGTCGGCTTGCGCGTCTTCGATCGACGACGAGTGGCTCTTCACGCCGATCCCGAGGTCGATGCAGATGTCCAGGGCTTCCTTGTTGGTCAGCCCCAGCTCACGGGCAAGCTCGTAGACGCGGATTTTCTTGGGCAACTGGTGATTCGGTCCTCTCCGATCGAGGGGCAGCGAAGCGTTCGGGTTCCCGAGGCTGGCGCGGCCTTACATTCTCACACAACGCCGGGGACTCGTACACCCGTTCACTCATCATAGGGTCGAGTCCATGATCGCCAAGTCGTCGGCCCGGCCCGGGCCGACGCCACTACCTGTTCGCCCGAGTCCTGTTCGCCCGAGTCCCGCTGAGCGTGAGACCTCTTGACGGGCACAAGGGAGAACCGGTCTCTTACAAGCCTCCCCGAAGTACATTGCCACCGATGGGATCGTCGTTCGGCATCCGGGAGGGTGCGGTATTGGTGGCGATCGAGCGCGCCAATGGCGGTGAGCTGGCTCCGCTCCTGCAAGTGCTCTGGACTCTGCACAGCTTCACTCCGCCCCGCGCACGGCCGAGCCCGGCCGCATTCGCAGCCTCGACGACAGTCTTGATCGAGATCGGCGTTGTCGAGTACGTCGACAGCCACCTCGGCCTCACTCCCGAGGGTCGCAAGCTGCTCCGACGATCCGGCATGCCGAACGACCCGCGGCACGTGGCACTTGTCACCGAGCTGCTTCAGGAACAGGGCGAGGACCATCCCGAACCCGATGAGCCGGCGCCCGCGCCGACCGAAGAGGACGTTCGGCAAGCCATGAGCGACGGGGACCGCATCCAGGAGACCGACGAGGGCGCCGGAACAGCGATCATCGGCGAGGACACCCCGGTCTACTCGCCAATCCTCGGTCTCGGCACACCTGGCCTCGTCATGGGGTCGCACTGGGTACCCACAGTCCCGCCCAAAGACGCCGACTCCGTCGCTGAGCCGCCCGAGTCCCTACCGTTGACCGGGTCGCCTGCGCATCCTTTCCTCGACCGCTTGTTCGGCCGTGGGCGACGAGATCACAGCGGGCCCGTGGGCCCGGGCCACGGCTGATCCGGCGTCGACGCGGGCGGGGGCTGGCCGAGCGTCTGCTCGCGCGGCGGCGGAGGAAGCCTCGGCTCGGGCGGTGACGCGGCTGGCAGCTCGACTCGCAGCCGGTCGACGGCCGCTGGCGTGATGGGATGGCGGAGCGCCCTCGAGAACGCTCGGTGTCGGTTGGCAAGCTCGAAACATCCGGGCGCGTCACGACAGAGCCACGCACCACGGCCACCGAGGCCGGTGCCGACAGCAAGGACGCCTTCGCCGACTTGTACGACGCGTACGAGCTCCGACACCGGCGCGACACGTCGGCATCCGATACAAGTACGAAGCGGCGACGCTACGAGACCTGCCCCTCTCCCGTGGTCACGTCTGGATCCGTAATGGGGGGCGGGAGGACGATTCCTGCCGCGCCTTGATCAGTCTCGACGGTGCTGGTCTCGGGGCCCGCCTCTGCAGTCTCTCCCGCAGCCCAAGCCTCGGCCGACAGCGTCTCGCCACCTTCGGCCGGCTTCCAGACCATCTCGCCCGACTGCTCGACCCACTCGCCCTCGGCCCACTCGCCCTCGGCGTAGTCCGCTTCCTCAGCCGCCGCCTCGGACTCGCTCTTGATGTCGATGTGCCATCCCGTCAGGCGCGCGGCCAGGCGGGCGTTCTGGCCCTCCTTGCCGATCGCGAGCGACAGCTGATAGTCGTGGACAATCACGGTCGCACGGCCGCGATCTTCGTCGAGGACCACTTCCTTCACTTTGGCCGGCTGAAGTGCCCGGGACACGAACTCGGCTGGGTCATCGGAGAATGGCACGATGTCGACCTTCTCGCCGCGAAGCTCGGTGGTGACCATCCGCACGCGCGCGCCTCTGGCCCCCACGCAGGCTCCCACCGGGTCCACGTTGCCGTCGTTGGACCAGACCGCGATCTTGGTCCGATGGCCAGGCTCGCGCGGACAGGCCTTGATCTCGACAACCCCGTTGGAGATCTCTGGCACCTCGAGCTCGAAGAGGCGCTTGATGAGCCCGGGGTGGCTGCGCGAGACGACGATCTGAGGACCTTTGCTCGTCTTGCGGACCTCGACGATGTACGCCTTGAGGCGAGCACCGTGGTCGTAGTGCTCGTAAGGGACCTGCTCGGCCTGAGGCAGCAGGGCCTCGACCTTGCCGAGGTCGAGGAGGGTGTAGCGATTGTCGCTCTGCTGGATGATCCCGGTCACGATGTCGCCCTCGCGCCCTGCGTACTCCTCGTACTTCCGGTCGCGCTCAGCTTCTCGGATGCGCTGGAGGATCACCTGGCGTGCTGCTTGGGCCGCGATTCGCCCGAAGTTGTCGGGGGTGTCGTCCCATTCGCGCGTTACGTTTCCTTCTTCGTCCAGCTCTTGCCCATAGACCCGGATCTCTCCTGAGTCCGGGTCTATCGTTACGACGGCCTCTTCGGCGGCCTGCGGGAGGCGCTTGTACGCGGCCACGAGCGCGTTGGCGAGCGCGTCGAACAACGTGTCCGCCGCGATGCCCTTTTCCACGGCGATCTGCTGGAGCGCATCCAGGAGAGCAACAGGGTCCATTTCCGTCGAGCTCATAGCTTGTCCGCCATCTCTCTCTGGGCGCTGTCAGGTCTTCCCGCTGCCGACGACGCCTTGGCATCGCGGCGCCTGTCGCTGCGAGCCGTTGGCGAGGGCGTACGCGCCAACGCCGCCCTCCAGTCGAAGATGGTGTGAGCTCTCTCGATGTCACCGTAGGGGAGATGGCGGCGACCGTCGGGTAAGCCGGGCGCCGACACGACAATGCCGTGGTCATCGGCGGAGACGAGCTCGCCCTCGAACCTCCGCTCGCCATCGACTCCCGGCAGGGTCCGAAGTGAGATCTGGTGGCCAACGAACCTGCGGAAATGCTCGGGTCGGCGAAGCCGTCGCTCCAGGCCCGGGCTCGAAACCTCGAGCTCATAGCGGCTCGGCGGCCCGACTCCTTCACGGTCGATTGCAGCCGAAATCGTCTTGCTGAGAGATGCGAGGGTGTCCAGGTCAATTCCACCCTCGCGATCAACGGTCACAACGAGGTTGCCGGACCGGAGCTCAACATCAACAAGGTCGAGGCCAGCGGCCTGAAGCAACGGCGCGGCGATGCGCTCTACGTCATCTGACGTCCCCATCGCCGCTGCCTCCTTCGTGACCTGCCTGTTCCAGAAATGACAAAACGTGGGCAGCCGCCCACGTCCACGCCTTCTGCATATCAATCGAACGGTTCGAAAGACTTTAGCATTCCGCCGGCAAGCCAGCACTACCCGATTTCACCCTATCGGGCTTGCGTCGCTCTGCCCACGCTGTCTACGAGGGCATTTGCGGTTCCTCGACCAAGTGCCTGAGGTCGTCTCTTGCGATGCCCAGCTGCTTGCGCACGGTGCCCTCGGCGATCCCGAGCGAGCGGGCCGCCTCCTTCGGTGTCAGCCCCACGACGAAGCACAGCGTTGCGCAAGCTCGCCGCCTCGCCGGCATGCAGCTCAGCGCGGCTTCAAGGGCGAGATTGGAAACGGCCTCGGCTGCGGTGTCGCTGCGGGAAGCCTGGTCGGTCTCCAATGGGTAGTCGTGCTTCCAATGGCCGCGCGAGAGGCGAAACGCCGTGCGGTAGACGTAGCCGGGCGGGTTCGTCCCGAGGCGCACCCGCCGCCAGTGCCCGAGCGTGCGAGCGAAGGCCTCTTGAGCCACGTCCTCGGCAGTGGGCCTGTCCAATCCACCGATCTCGAGCGCCCGCACGAGACGCGGATAGTGCGCTTCGTAAACGGTGACGAAGTCCCCGGCTACCTCACTGTTTCGATCGTCTTCGATGACGACAGTCTGTCCCACCGGGACAGCTCCCGGTTGCCACTCTCGTCAACCGCCGATGGGCTTGGCGGACTTGGTCGGTTCCTCGGAACCGGTGGAACCCGACGCGCCCGCACCAGCCGAACCGGGGGAACCCGACGCGCTCGGCAACGGGGATCTTGTGCACTCCGCCGTTGAGCACCGAGCACGCTGCCACCGCCATGGCCGTTGCCCCGGAACCCGGCATGTCGGCCCGCTCGAGAACTGTCCCGGTGCGGGACAGCGCGTACACCGTCACCTGCCCTGGTGTCGCGCTGCCCCGGCTACCGGTCCCGCCAGCCTTCGCCGCCGTGAACCTGTGGACAAGCACAGCCCACCGATCGACGACGACCATCTCGTCACTGCCCCCTGCGCCAAAATCGGCGCGCACTGCCGCTGTCCGCCCTGTCGTATGCGCGACCGCAATCGTGATCGGCGAGTCTTCCGCCACACCGACCACCTGGTCCGACAATTCATTGACGGGCCGCGCGACCGACGGCCCGAGCGGCACGGTGACCACGCCAACAGCACCGGCATCGGACACCTCGACCAGGAGGGCTCGGGTGAGAGCACAGCCCACAGGCGTCGCTCGAGTAGGAGTTGTGGCAACTGACACGGTCGGTTCGGCCACGGCGGGTCCGGTCGCGGTCGGTTCGGCCACGGCGGGTCCGGTCGCGGTCGGTCCGGTCGCGGTTGGCACGGAAGGCCCGGCGACCGTCGAGGTGGACCCCGATGGCGTGGGGACGAGCTCGAGGGGCGCCGCGACCCAGACAGCAGTGAAGGCGCGAACAGTGACGCCATCGCTCGTGCGAGTGAACAGATGGCGAACCCGGGCGTCGCCGACCGACCCATAGGGCGAATACGGCGAACAGTTCCAGACACTGCACAAGGACGTGCCCGAGCCTGTGCTCGTCACATGCAGCTCGCCTGAGCTCTGACCACCTGCGATGGTCGCTGGCGAGGGTGACAACACGCTCGCCGAGTAGGCCGCCGCGGATTCGGCGCTGACCCAACCGAGACCCTCAGGAGCGCTGCCCGAGCTCACAGGGGAGCGGCTCACCGGAGAGCGGCTCACTGGTGAAGGAGCGGTCGCCGACATGCGATTGGATGCGGCCGGCACCTGAGTTGGGCCCTTGTTCGACGCGGACATCGTCGTCCCACCCCTACGGCTCAGACTGATACCTACACCTGCGCCGGCGAGCGCAATCACGAGGCCGAGAGTCGCCGCGGTGCGTGCGCGACGAGCCTGCATCCGGCGACGCCGACGGACAATGACGTCGAGCACCTCTCGAGAGGGCCTCTCGGGGTTCGGGTCGTCGAGCAGATGGGAGAGATCAGGCCCGTCCATGACGTCCTTTCAAAGCGGCAAGGAGGCGGTTTCGCGTACGCACAGCTTCGAGCGAGTGTTCGCTCCGGCAGGCCCGGCGGGTGCCAGGGGGACCCGAGGTGGCCCCGGGCGCCCGCGATGCCGACTGCCGCGACGCCGACTGCCGCGACGCCGACTGCCGCGACGCCGCACAGGCCATCGGGACAGTCGGCGCGTGCACTGCCAAAGCGGTGAAAGGGTCTCTCAGGAGGAGGCGACGAGCTGGTAGACGACCGTCACCTGAACCGAGATCTGCTGCTGACCCGCTTGCACCGGCACCCCGCCGGCGCTGCTTACCGGGGCGGCCGCGTTGTAGTACACGTATTGGCCGGCGTTCTCCTGATCTGTGATCGAAACGACCGGGCCTAGGGCCAGTCCGCCTCCCGCGGCAACCTGAGTCGCCTCGGTGTTCGCCGCCTGCATCGCCTGTGCCCTTGCCGCGGCGAGCAGCTTCGACTGATTCGAGATGGAGAAGGAGATCCCCGTCAAGGTGACGTCGTTGCCGACCGCGCTGACGGCAGCATCCAGAGCTGCTCCAAGGTCCGCGAGATCGTTCATCGTCACGGTGAGCTGGTCATCGGCGGTGAAGCTCCTGACCACCCCTTTCGAGGTGGTGTTGGCCGAAAGATTGAGCCAGCTCGTCTGCATGTCCCTCAACAGGACCCCACTGCGCTCCAGCGACTGCTCGAGAGCCGTCACCTGGGCATTGTTCTTCTCCAGTGCCGCGACAGCTGTGCGCTCGGTCGTGCTCACCCCGATGCCGAACGTGGCGGTGTCGGGCGTGCCCTCCACTTCGCCGCTGCCTGTGACGGTGATCGTCGGCGGCGAGGCCGTTGTGGCGTCGTGGGCGGCAGTCAGCACTGTCCGGATGTTGGCCGACCGGGGAGATGAGCCGGAACTGCTCAACACTGCCGAGCCGATAAGCGACCCCACGACGACGAGCGCAGCGACGCCGACGATGCCGGCCGCGCGAGCCGTGAGGCTCCGGCCCAGCTTGCGAGCCACGTCGGCGGTGGGCCGGACGGTGGAAGCCGGACCGCTCGAGTCGAGAGCTGTTGGCGCCGGCCCAGCGCTCAACGATACCTGGGCCGAGTCCCCCTGTCCGGGGAGGACTCCGGGCTCTCGGCTGTTCACTCGGTCTTCGTTCACGTCGGACACTCCTTGGATCAACATTTGACCCTCCCGCTGAGGGTCCAATGTTGCAAAGCGCCGAACCGGCCGATTCGCGTACGTCAGATGGCAGGGCCCGGCCACGGTCGGATGGGGACCAGGTGAGATCGTCCAGGTCACCCTGACGCGGCCATCGGTAGGTGGGCCGGTACAGGCTTGTTCGACGATCACTTCATGCCACGCACAACGGCTCCCCCTGATCGCTCACTGCCCGACCGCACCGGCCCCCGAGAAGGTGCCGGTGCGCGTTCTTTTCCGAGGCCCCCGTTGCTTCGCGAAGGACAACCACGGGGCTCAAGGGAGCGAACAGGCAGACGGCGTCCGCTCCTGGCTGCTGGAGGTGTGCTGATCGTGTTGCTGTGCGGGGCGCTCGGAGCGGTGGTCGCGAACCGGGCACCTCGCCCAACTGCATTCCTGGCCGTGGTGCATCTCGTCCCGGTCGGCATGACGGTCACCGCCTCCGACCTCGAGTCGGTTTCGATCGCCCCCGTCGCCGGGCTCGACGCGATGCCGCTGCGAGATGCCGGACAGGTGATCGGCCAGCGCGCAAGCGAGGACCTCGAACCCGGGTCCCTGCTCGTGCCGGGTGATCTGGCTTCCCAACGAGGACTCCCTGCCGGAGCTGCGCTCGTGGGAACGAGCCTGACGGTCGACCAAATGCCTACCGATCTTGGCCCCGGCCAGCGCGTTCTCGTGGTGCTCTCCGGGACGTTGGGGTCGGGCGAAAGCTCCCCTGCGGGCTCCGGCTCGGCTGCGAACACGTCAAGTGCTCTCGGTGGTTCCACAAGCGTGGGTTCGGTGCCGTCGCCGACCGGTCCGCCGGGCTCGGTCCTGACCCAGGCCAAAGTGATCTCGGTCGTGGCCCCAGGCGGCTCGTCCGGGCCGGCAGGCGCCCAATCGACGACCTTTGTCACGACACTCGAAGTCCCAGAGGCGGCCGCCGCCGCCGTGACCGCCGCCAGCGCTGTGGGAAACGTCAGCTTGGCAGTGATCGGCGGTCTTGTTGGCACCGGAACGTCGCAATGAGCTTCGCAGCGGCCCGGCCGGCAGGCACGCCTTGACAACCGACCCTGTGCTGTCTCGGTCCCGGCTCGACAAGTCACTCGTCGACAAGGCGCGCTCGTTGCGTGCGAACATAGCCGAGCTCCTGGCGACCGCCCCGGAGCGTCCAGACGCACTCGGCAAGGGCAACCCCGCTGCCGCCCGCACCAGCCGGGCAGCGGTTCGCGACCTCGTCTTCGACCTGCTCGACCGGGAGGCGGTGGCGCTCATGACCAGCGGCCGGGATCCCCTGCCGTCATTTGACGAGAGGACACTCGTCGAGCTCGTGCTCGCGATGCTCTTCGGCCTTGGCTTGCTGCAGGTATTCATCGACGACGAGACGGTCGAGAACATCGACGTGAACGGCGCGGAGGTGGCGTTCGTGACCTTCGCGAACGGAGAGAAACTGTGCTACGGCCCCATCGCCGAGAGCGACGACGAGCTCGTGGCGATGGTCAGGTCGGCGGCGGCACGCTTCGGGCTGTCGGAGAGGCGTTTCGACGCAGCGCAACCGGAGCTCGACCTTCGGCTCCCCGACGGCAGCCGTCTGTCCGCAGTGATGGCCGTGACGGCGCGGCCGGTAATCGACATCCGGAGGCACCGCCTTTCCGACCACAGCTTGGACGACCTCGTCGAGCTTGGGACGCTCGACCAGGAGCTCGCCCGGATGCTCGCCGCCGCGGTTCGCGCCAAGCGCAACATCCTCATCTCCGGCGCCATGAACTCCGGCAAGACCACGTTGTTACGAGCTCTGGCTGCCGAGATCAGCCCCGCAGAACGCCTCGTGACCATCGAGCAGGCCCTCGAGCTCGGTCTGGATCGCCAGGTTGACCGGCATCCCGACAGTGTCGCGATGGAGGCGCGACTCCCGAACACGGAAGGCGTGGGGGCGATCGGCATGGCACAGCTGGTCCGGCGATCGCTGCGTATGAACGCGTCGCGCGTCATCGTCGGCGAGGTGCTCGGGGACGAGGTCGTCCCGATGCTGAACGCCATGAGCCAAGGCCGGTCGGGCTCCATGGCGACCATCCACGCCGACGACTCGGCGGGGGTCTTCCGACGCCTGGCCTCCTACGCCGTCCAAGCCCCCGAACGGCTGCCCCTCGAGGCGACCAACCTCCTCATAGCCGGTGCGATTCACCTGGTCGTCCACCTCGACATGGCCGAGTACCCGACGCTGAACGACGCGCCTGGTCCCTTCTGCTGGGCCGGGCAGGACTCCCATCGGCCTTCACGGCACGTCGCTTCGGTACGCGAGGTCGTCGGAGCCGATGGTCCACTCGTCGTCTCGAACGAAGTCTGGAAGCCGGGGCCCAACGGACACGCCGTCCCCGGCGCGCCGTTGCGCGATACGACGGCGGCGTTGTTGTCGGTCCACGGGTACGAACCGTCACGCAGGGAACCGATCGGGGTCTGGTGAGGACCGGTCTGTTGATCATTGTTGCTTCGGTCGGCGGTGCCGGCCTGTGCCTCGTCATCGCCGGCTTGCGCCTCGCGCCGGTGGACCGGCTCGCGCGCCCGGCCCGGAGTCCCGAGCTGGCCCGTCGACGATTGCTGCACGGTTCGATCGCGGCGACCACAGGGCTCATCGCGTTCATGGTCACCCGATGGCCGATGGCGATGCCGCTCGGCGCGCTCGCCGTTCTCGGCCTTCGCGGCCTCGCAGGAGGGTCCGCAATCCAGGTCATAGAGAGAATCGAGGCGATCGCCTCATGGACAGAGATGCTCCGCGACACCCTCGCCGGAGCGGCGGGTCTCACTCAGGCGTTGATCGCCACGGCATCGGTCTGTCCCCGGGCGATCCGCGAACAGGTGAGCGCGCTTGCGAGCCGACTCTCCAGCGGAGCGGCCCTCACGGCGGCGTTGCGGAGCTTTGCGGATGACCTGGCCGATCCTGCGGCGGACGTCGTGGTCGCCACACTGCTGATGGCTGCCACCGAACGCGCCCATCGACTTGGCGACCTTCTCGGCGCTCTCGCGGAGTCGACCCGGGAGGAGGTCGCCATGCGGCAGGGCGTGGAAGCCTCCCGGGCATCGGCGAGAAGCGCGGTGCGGACGGTGACGGGCTTCTCTGTCGGCTTCCTGGTCCTCATGGTGTTCTTCGCCCGTTCTTACCTCGCCCCGTACGGCACGCCGGAGGGCCAGGCAGTGCTCGTAGTCGTGGGCGCCCTTTTCGGCCTCGGTCTCTGGCTGATGGCCGTCATGGTCCGGACGAGGCCCACACCGCGCCTGTTCGTCGCGGAGCCGGTGGCATGAAGTCACTGGTCCTGCTCGGGATCGGCAGCGGACTGGGCGTGACGGCAATTGTGACCGGACTGATGAGGCACGCGCCGGCCGGCCGAGCCGGTCTGACGCGGTCGGCAACCCCGGCGTGGCCGGAGCGGGTCGGTCATGGGCTCTCGAAGCTCCTGCGGCTCTCCAGCTCCGAGAGCCCCCTGCGCCAGGACCTGAACGTGCTCGCTCGATCTGATGAGTCGCTCGCGGTGGCCACCACCCTGGCCGCGATCACCGGCACCGCCGGGGCGGTGGTCGTGTCGGCGGGCTTGGGACGCCTGGGCCTTCACTTGCCGATGTCGATCGCGCCCGTTGTGTGCCTGGCAGCCGGACTGGCCGGGGCAGCCGTGCCTTCTCTGCTCGTCCGGCGGTCCGCGGGCGTGGCGCGAAGAGACCTCGTCCACTCCCTGGCGTGCTGGCTCGAGCTGGTCTCCCTCGCGCAAGCGGGCGGGATGGGAATCGAGAGCGCGTTGGAGGCCGCGAGCTCGGTTGCCGGAGAGGCGTCGTTCCTCCGCATCCGGCGCGCGCTCGACCGAGCCCGCCACGCCGGGCGATCACCGTGGGACGGTCTCGGCCGGCTCGGCGATGAGCTCGGTGTCAACGAGCTCGAGGAGCTCGCCGCCAGCGTGCGTCTTGCCGGCACCGAGGGGGCGCGCATCCGCTCGAGTCTCACTGCCAAGTCCGCCTCGTTGCGCCGTCGTCAGATGGCCGACGCCCAGGGCCGGGCGAACGCCACGACCGAGCGTCTCTTCCTCCCGGCGATAGTGCTCATGATCGGGTTCATCGTGTTCCTCATCTACCCCGCTGCGGTGACGATCACGCGCCCGTTCTGAGCAACGCCCTCCGAGGCGTCGTGCCAATCGGTGCGGCCTCGACCCCATGCGGTCGCCCGGTCATACCTGCTCAAGCAAAGACGCCCGCAAGCCGGGCCCGACGTAAGGAGAAGCCAGCCAATGCCCGAGATCCAGGTCGTCTTGTTTCTCATCGAGACCCTCCGCTGCCGGATAGCCGAAGCGCGCCTCGAGCCCGAGCGCGGCGACGTCGCGGAGAAGCTCGTCATCGTGGCCGTCTTCGTGGCACTGGCGCTCGCCGTCGGTGTGGTCATCAGGGGAGCCGTGTTGGGTGAGGCGCACCACATCTCGCAAGTAATCACCGCGTCTCAGACCACGGTTCCATGACCTCGCGCCGCCTCGCCACCTCCAATCGCCGCCAACGGCTCGGGTGGGGTGATCGCGGTTCCAGCACGCCCGAGCTGGTCGTCATCCTGCCCGTTCTCCTGCTCCTCATCGCCGTCGGCTTGCAGTTCGCTCTCTGGGCCTTGGCATCCCACGCCCTGTCTGACTCGGTTGCCGAGGGAGGCGCAGCGCTGCGGTCCGAGGGCGGGACGAGCACCGCGGCACGCACCGTCACGCTCCAAGATCTCCGGGACATCGCAAGCGGCCTCGTCTTGCGGCCTGCCGTCTCGGCTCAGGCCCATGCCGACGGTGTCGCCTCGCTCTACGCGTCGGGCACAGTGCCGTCCCTGGTGCCGGACATGAGTTTGACCGTCTCGGCGGAGTCGACCGGGCCTGAGCAGCGTTTCTGGGCAAGCGGATGAGTGCTGTGGACCCAACGCGAGCAGGCAAGCCAGTCGCGGGGACGGCGAGTCCGGTTCCGCCCAGGGCGGGGCCGGTTGCGGGACGGCCCGAGGCCGGCTCGGCAACCGCCGAGATCGTGATCCTCACCCCGTTGCTCATCCTGCTCGCTCTCCTGTTTGCAGTCGGTGGACGCCTCGCCAATGCCTTGCAGGAGGTCGGAGACGCGGCTCGCACCTCGGTCGAGTCCGCCGTAATCGCGTCAACGGCCTCCAGTGCCCAGGCGCAGGCGGTGGCCGCGTCCGACTACGAGATCTCACACGACGATCTCAAGTGCGCGCCGTACTCCGTGGCAGTCGATACAGCCGACTTCGCCCCGGGAGGCCTCGTCTCGGTCCAGATCCGTTGCGGCGTCGGGCTCCTCACGCTCGGGATGCCCGGTATCCCGGGCGTGGTCACGCTGTCGGGCCACGCGTCTGCCGGGATCGAGATCTATCGGGAAATGGGATGACGGCTCTCCAGGCCCGAAGGACGCGTAGACCGCCTCGGTCCGCGCGGAGACTACGAGGAATCCCTCCGGCTCAAAGCTCGTGCCGCTTGAAACCGTCGGGGTGCGGTCGTTCCCCCGAGCCTGAGAGCGGAGCGGTCACGCCGTTCGTGATGCTGCTTTGCGTCGCGCTCATCGCACTGCTGGGCCTCGTGGTCGACGGAGGTCGAGCACTGAGCGCGCGAGAAGCCGCCCTCAGCGAAGCAGAGCAGGCCGCTCGCATCGGCGCCGCGCAACTCTCCGTTGCCTCGTTACATGCAGGCCTGGCGACTTTCCAGGTTGCGAACGCGGCAGCAGCAGCGGAACAGTTCATGGCCACTTCGGGACATCCCGGATCCGCAGCGGTCGTCGGCACTTGCGTCGTGGCGACGGTACGGACGTACCGACTCGCCACTCCTTTTCTCGCTCTGATCGGGATCGACGACCTTCCGGTGTCGGCATCGGCCGCCGCCACAGTCGTCATCGGTTAGCTCATGCAGCCGCCGCGGTACCCGCTTGCGGATCGTCTCCGTCGCCCGACCGCGACCCAGGCGGCACAGCCCGGCTGTGCCTCCCGAACCTCCCTTTGACATGATGGGAGCCGAACCGAGATATTGCGGGCACCGCGCGCTGGCCGCGGACTCGCCTGCTCGAAGCCTTACCCGGCTGCACGAACCTTGCCCGCCCGACCCCGCGGCCAATCGGCCGACCACGTGTGTCTTGAAGTAGGAGCCCGCCATGAGTTCGCCGATTCCGAGGACCTCGGGGAGCGATCCGGGAGACGCGCGTCACGGCCCCGCCGCGAACTCAACGAACGCGCTTGCACTCAGCGGGCTCCTCAAGGTTCAAAGGCGATGGCACCTGGCCTCCCTTGCGGGTCTGGAGACGAACCACACCGACTTGGCCCCTGCCCCTGACGACGGGCACATGGCGTCTGACTGTGCCGGCGCCGAGCCGGCCGGACACGCCAGTCCCGACCCTTTCGACTCGATCGGAAGGGGCCAGCAGGCTCAAGGCGCGGCCTCGCCGGTCCTGCCCACGACGGGTCGCTCCCGGCTGCCGATCCATCTCGAGGACTCTGAGTGGAGCCGCCTCGCCATCGGCGCGGCCTCGGAGGTCCTCGCGTCTTTGGGTGTACCGGCCAACGCAGACGTCCTCCAGCTCGATCCCGATTCCGTCACCGTTCACGTTCCGACGTCGCTTCCGCCTCTGTGGCCGTTCAGCCCGGGACGAGCCGCGCGGTCATGGACTCTGCCGCGCGACTCGCGCATAATCGCGTCTCTCCCGGTCACGCCGGCGATCACGAACGCAACCCGAAAGGCCGCCCTGGTCACCCTGTCCGAGGTCCATGGGCGGCGCGCCCTCGTTGACCTCGTGGCCGTCGGCTCCACGATCCTGAAGGGACCTCCGCCTGCGGTCGGCGTGAAGATCGCCGATGTCGCCGTCGAGCTCGGGTCCAGACGGTGGTCCGATCTCGAAACCCTCGTCCTGGTCGCGTTCGACAGCCCAATGCCGCGGCTCGAAGGCGCACGGCACAGTGCCAACATCGCGACGGCCCTCGAGGAGATCGCCACTCGTTCCATGAACCGGGCGGGCTCGATCTCCATCTGCGTGATCGTTCCGCCGTGGGCAAGCGATCCAGCCGACCCCCTTCTCGGTGAGCTGATCAGACTCTGTGAACGGACCGCCGGCATGGGAGTCCTGTGCTGCGCCAGCGCGGAGGGCGCGCTGTGCCTGTGGGAGCTTGCACCTGTGCCGACGGACCAGCCCTCCCTCACTTTCGGCGATGGGCGCCGAGTCTCGGGGCTCGACCTCGCACCGCTCCCTGAGCTTGCCTTCAGCCCCGAGATCTCGCCACGAACCCAGGAGCATCCTGGACCGGGGCCAGGGTCTCACCCAGGACCCGGGGTGCAACACCCGGCAGTTCGGGGACGAACGCATGCGATAAACCCTGGGGCGGCGGCGCGAGCTGTCCCGATCGAGATCGCGGTGCTCGGGCATGTCCAAGTCAACGGCGCCCCGGCGTCGTTCCGGTACCGCAGGCGCCTGACCGAGCTCGTCGCGTTCCTCGCCATGCATCCCGAAGGTGCGACGACCGACGCGTTCGCCACGGCACTGTGGCCAGAACGAAGGGTCCCGCTCCAGACCCTCGCAAACCGCCTCTCCGAAACGAGACGGGCACTCGGCCTGGCGAGCGATGGTCGGCCTCGTCTCCGCAAACAGGGCAGGCGTCACCTCATTGTGGAGGCCGAGACCGACTGGGACCACTTCAGGGACCTCGCCTCAGAAGCAAGCGGTCCCGACTCTTGGCGTCGGGCGCTCGCGCTCGTCCGCGGCCGGCCGTTCGACGGCCTCGACCGAGGCGAATGGGCCCAGCTCGAGGGCCATATGGCGGCAGTTGAGGCCTCCGTGGTCGCTCTCGCGTGCCGCCTCGGAGAGCACGCACTCGATCGCGGTGACGGCGGCCTCGCCCACTGGGCGGCGCTCCAAGGGCTGCTCGTCTCACCCTGGGACGAGCGGCTCTACCGTCTGTTGATGCGGGCGGCAGACGAGCTCGGAAATCGCGGTGGCGTCGACGCAGCACTCCGCAGTCTGGCGCTCGCCCTCGAGCTCGAAGGCGACCCGCTGCTTGGCATCCATCCCAAGACCTCGGCGCTGTATCGCAGCCTCACCGCCAGGTCGCCCACCTAGCTTCGGAGAGCCAGTCACCAAACCACGGCTACGGTGGACCCGTGGGGATACTCGAAGGCAAGCGCATTCTGGTCACCGGCGTGCTGACTGACGACTCTCTGGCTTTCGGCGCGGCGCGCCTCGCCCAGGAGGAAGGAGCCGAGGTGGCCCTCACCGGCTTCGGCCGGGGACTCTCCCTGACAAACCGTGCTGCCCGCAAGCTTCCGACTCCTGTAGAGGTCTACGAGCTCGACGCCACCGTGGAGGAGCAGGCGGAACGGGTGGCCTCTGAGCTCGGGGAGCGATGGGGCCGATTGGACGGCGTCGTTCATGCAATCGGCTACGCACCTGACAGCTGCCTGGGAAACGGCGTGCTCGTGTCAGGCTGGAAGGACGTGGCGACGGCGATCGAAGTGTCCACGTACTCGCTCAAGGTCCTCGCTGCGGCCTTTGCGCCCCTCCTGTGCAAATCGGCGGGCGGAGGGTCGATCGTTGGGTTCGACTTCGACGCCTCCGTAGCCTGGCCCGGCTACGACTGGATGGGCGTCGCGAAGGCGGCGCTGGAGTCCCTGGCCCGGTACATCGCCCGCGACCTGGGACCGAGCGGCATCCGGGTCAACCTCGTCGCGGCGGGCCCGATCAGCACGGTGGCAGCGCGGTCGATACCCAGCTTCGGGCGCTTCGAGAACGTGTGGGACGCGCGTGCCCCCCTCGGTTGGGACGTCCGCGACTCCGAAGCAGTCGCACGAGCCTGCGTGGCCCTCCTGTCGGACTGGTTCCCGCGAACCACCGGAGAGATCATCCACGTCGACGGCGGGTTCCACGCCACCGGGGTCTGAAAGTCCCCACCGACCAACGGGCCCAGCTGCTCGAGATGACATTCATGCCGGACACGACAGCAGCGAGGAACGAACCGGATCTGCTGCGAGGGCCCGACGGCCGATCACCAACGTGTCCGGGGCCGGTTCGATGCAGGACCTTCGTCTGGGCCACCTCTGCTTGCCGGACCGAGTGCCTACGAGCGCGAGCTCGATAGCTCATGGCACTCCTCCGTCCTGGAGTTGCTTACGACGACAGCTGCCGGACGGCCCCGGACTCGTGCCGGGCCTCCCTGCCTTGCCTTGGGACGCCCCAGTTAGTGCGACCCGTCAACGGCTCCAGCGTTCCGGCGCCCGGCTTTCCCAGCCGTCGGTTCGGGTCACCTGTCGGAGCTCGGGCACCGAGAGGCAATGGCTGCCCTGCTTGGGGAGCTCTGGGCGACCGTCGCCGGGACCCGCGAACAGCGCGGTAGTCTTGGGCCGCCCTCCAGGATGTCGGTGGCTTCACGCCGTCGGACATCGAGGTGCGGGTGCTTGACCGGGCGGCGTGGCCGAGTGGTTTAGGCAAGGGCCTGCAAAGCCCTCTACCCCAGTTCGATTCTGGGCGCCGCCTCCAGCAATTTCGTGGCTAAAGTAGCAGGTCAGGGGCCATTTTTGGTTTGACCATGAGAGACCACGAGTGACCGTCCGAAACCCCTAAAACCCCCTGTTTCGCTCCCCGCGTGCTCCCCGCACGCTCCCACGGGGAGCCGAGAGGAGGAAGAGATGGGGTTCATCGAACGACGCAACGGCCGATCCCGCGCTCGCTATCGCGACCCGCTCGGCCGCCAGCTCTCCGAAACGTTCTCGCGCAAGCTCGACGCGGAGCGGTTCTTACGAGAGGTGCAAGTCGACATCGAGCGGGGCCGCTGGCTCGATCCAAGCGGCGCACAGCTCACGCTCCAGTCGTGGTCGGGACAGTTCCTCTCCTTGGCGCGTCGCCTCTCGCCGACGACGCAGCAGACTTATCGCCGCGACTTGGACAAGTACATCCTCCCCCGCTTTGGCGCCTACCGGATCGGCCGGCTCCCCACGGACGAAATAGAGAAGTGGTTGATGGACGAGATCGAAGCCGGAATCGCGTCGAGCTCAGTCCACCGCCACTACCGGACGTTCCGGCGCGTGCTCCAGGTCGCCGTGGAAAAGGAGAAGATTCTCGCCAACCCGTTCGATCGGGTGGAGCCGCCACACGTCCCAAGTCGGGAGATGGTCTTCCTCTCCTGGAAACAGGCCATCGAACTTGCAGAAGCGCATCGCGAGCGGTTCCGCGCGCTCATCTATCTCGCAGTCGACTCGGGGATGCGCTGGAGCGAGCTCATCGGGCTCCGTCAGTCGCGACTTGACCTGCTCCATCGCAAGGTCCGCGTCACCGACCAACTCGTCCGCCTCGACACGAAGGAATGGCTACGCAAGGAGCTGAAAACCTCCGCGTCGCTGCGGTCGATCACGATCACGCCGTCCACCGCGGCGATCCTGGCTGAGCATGTGGAGCGTTTCGCCGAACCCGGACCCGACGGGCTCGTCTTCACGAACAACGCTGGGCACCCGATCATGTCGTCGAGCTTCTGGAACAACCACTTCAAGCCTGCCCAGGACAAGGCAGGCGTCTCCTGCCGCTTTCACGACCTCCGGCATACGAGCGTCACGCTCGCGATCGCGGCAGGAGCACACCCGAAGGCAATCCAGACGCGTATGGGCCACAGCTCGATCAACGTGACGCTCGACCGTTATGGTCACCTCTTCCCCGAGCTCGATGAGGCGATCGCATCGTCGTTCGAGGAACAGATCGCAGCGCAACGCGCTGCCGCGCAACCAACGTCATCCATGGTGCGTTCGCAAGCTGAGCGCTGTGCTTTGAAAGGGGGTGGCTCTTGCAGTACGTGCCGAGCCATCGGAAAGCCTGTTCACGATCAATTTATCGGCTTTCAGATTCCTTCTGAACCTACGTTGGACCTACGAACGTGGTCACGCGCGGGCAGTGCCGGACAGTGGGCGAGAACCGTCGATCTGGATGGCCGCTGGCCCCGCCAAAACGTTGGGCGACCACGCAGACGAGACGTTATGCCGATCCTGCCGTAACTGGCCAAGCGTCGCTCACCCGTAGCGGGAGAGCGAGGCAGAGGTACGCGTCCTAAGGGGGACTTGAAACCGACGCCCCTGCGGACGCTAACCGTCAATCTGCTGAAAGGCAGTGTCCGGGCGTTCCCTCCTGTCCCTAGACTTTTCTCGCGTTAGAAGCTATGGTTCGAAAGAAGGGTACTTCAACACCGTCGCAGGCGTCGGTTGCGACAGGAAAGCGAGTTCACGCACGAAAGCTGAAAGGGAAGGGACAGCGACAAGATGAAACTGCACAGAAGACAAAAATGGCTCGGGGCGGTCATGGCCGGCGTTGGGCTCTCGTTGACGCTGGTTTTCCTGCCTTCCGCGGGAGCCAGCATGGGAGCGGCCACTACAACGACGGCGAAACAGATCACCTCAGGTGGGACGTTCTACTCCGCGCAAGCGTGGGGAACGCTTGCCGACAACTTCAATCCCTTTGTCGCCTCAGCCTCGGCGGCGCCCGGGACACATAGTTGCCTCTACCAGTCGCTCTTTTATATCAATGGGGATACTGGCACGTATACCCCTATGCTCGGGACGAGTTTCACGTGGAAGAACGCCTTGGAGTTGGACGTCACAACCCGTTCAGGGGTGAAATGGAGTGACGGAACGTCGTTCACAGCCGCGGACGTGGCATTCACGTTTAACTACTTGAAGGCTAACCCGACCCTCGACCTCAACTCGATCTGGAAGAGTAGCCTCAAGTCGGTAGGGGCGACGTCGGCGAACACCGTGGTGTTCAAATTCTCCAAGCCGGACACGCCCGAACAAGTCGCAATCTTGTACGGCACGGACGGGGCCGAAACGGCTATCGTGCCAAAGCACATCTGGGCGAGCATCACGAGCCCTGCGACTTACGCGAACGCCAACCCGGTGGCCACGGGTCCGTTCATGGTCAAGTCCTTCTCGACGACCTCGGTCGTCTACACCAAGAACCCGCTTTCCTGGATGAAGCCGTACATCAACGAGGTGGTATTTAGCTCGGCCGATTCGAACACGACCGCTGAGCTCGGACTGGAAAATGGTAGCGTCGACATGTCGTACGATGCCATCACCGACCCCAAGGCGACCTTCCTCGCCCAGAGCCCGGAGAACCACATTTTCTGGCCGATCACCAACATGAACTACCTCTACATGAACACCATGGCGAAGGGGCCGTTCAGCGACGTGAACTTCCGTAAGGCGGTCGCGTACGCCATGAACCCCACGTTTCTCGCTCAGCGTGCGTATTTCGGGGCGCTTCCGGGAGGGACTGGTGGAATGGAGGCGGCGCTCGTTCCCGGTCAGGTGAAGGCGTGGTTCCCAAGCTCGTTTAAGAGCCTGGAGTGGACCTACAGCGTCACCAAGGCGAGGGCAATTCTGAAGGCGGCGGGGTACAAGTGGTCGTCGAGCGGTCAGCTCGAATCGCCGGCGGGAGTCGTCTACCCGAGCTACCAGGTCCTTATAGGAGGGCCGGGTTGGACGGACTACATCTCGCAGGCTGAGAACATCGCCAACGAGCTGAAGGCGATCGGCATCGAGCGCGACGGTGTCGCAGCAGGTATGGGCGACGTACTTCAACGACTTCAGCCTAGGCAAGTTCACCTTCCTTCTTTGTTGGGGCAACGGGAACGGGCCGACGCCGTACGGCCAGTACTGGTACATGTTCTCGCCGTCAGCGTTTGCGCCGATTGGCAAGGTCGCTAACGCCGACTATGAGCGATTCACTTCTCCGACTATCACGAACGCTCTGGCGAGCTACGCCTCGACCAGCAGCTCCTCGGTGCAGATGGCCGACATGCAGGCGATCGAGAAGCAAGTTCTGACCCAAGTGCCGGTGGTGGCGATCAGCGGCCGGGGGAACTGGCTCGTCTACCAGACCCGCACTTTCACCGGGTTCCCGAGCGCTTCTGACCCCTACAACGACGGGAGCGCGTCGGACGCCGAAGGTTCGATGCTGACCTACGTGAACGTGCACCAGAAGTAAGAGGGTAAGAAGCCACGCTCCCGACGTTCGCATCGGGACGCAGGAAAGAAGGCCGATAGGGAGCGGCTCGCCGCCACGGTGAGTCGCTCCCTGGCTGTCGGGGCGGCCATAGGAATAGGAGAGGTGCACCCGTGCGATACCTGGTCCGGCGCTTTTGCACCCTGGTGCTGACCTGCTGGGTGGCGCTAACGGTGAACTTCGCCCTGCCCCGGCTCATGCCCGGCAACCCAGCGGAAACGATGTTCGCCCGTTACCAAGGCACGGTGAGCCCAGCGGCGATCAGCATCATGGAGCTCAATTTCGGCCTGAACACCAAGACTGGCGAGCTCGGCCAGTACTTCGACTATCTCGGGCACACGCTCACCGGCAACCTCGGCATCTCCTTCTCGTTCTTCCCGGCGCACGTGAGCACGCTGATTGGTGAAGCCCTCCCGTGGACTCTCGGGCTGGTCGGCTTCGCCACCATCGTCGCTTTCCTCCTCGGGACGACACTCGGGATGGTGGCGGCCTGGCGGCGTGGTACGGCAGGGTGGCGCCGGGCATCGCTCGTCGACTCCGCCCTCGTCCCCTTCGGCCTGATGCTTGGCGCCTTGCCGTCTTTTTGGATAGCCCTCATGCTGCTCGTACTTCATCGCCTTCAAATTCGGCTGGTTCCCGATCGGCTATGGCCTAAACCCCGGTGCGGGAATCGCCACGTGGTCCGGGTTCGTCTCCCTGATCGACCACGCCGCCCTTCCCGCGATCACCTTGACGTTCATATCGATGGGCGGGTGGATCCTGCTCATGCGCAACAACATGCTCACCGTGCTCGGCGACGACTACGTCAAGTTCGCGCGGGCCAAGGGCTTCCGCGATCCCACGGTCGCCTACCACTACGCAGCCCGCAACGCCATCCTGCCGGTCTTCAATCAGCTCGCCTTGGCCCTCGGCGTCGTCGTCGGCGGTCAACTCTTCATTGAGATTGTCTTTTCCTACCCAGGGATCGGGTTCATGCTGCTCAATGCGGTGGAGAACGAGGACTACCCGCTCATGCAGGGGATCTTCCTCATCATCACGCTCGCCGTGCTGGTGGCGAACTTCCTCGCCGACGTCTTGTACGTGTTCCTCGACCCCCGCATACGCATGGAATCGGCCAAGTGAACTGGCGAGCCTTCCGGCACAACCGCCGCGCCATCGTGGGCGCGCTCGATCTTCGCCTTGTTCTGCCTGCTTGCCCTGCTGGCGCCGGTGATCGCTCCCTATTCGCCGAGCGACATCAACTTCACCCCGTTGCTCCACGCCGAGCGCGAAGCCACCTTCTTGGAACCACAGAGAACGGCGAGGACATCCTCTCCCAGCTGATCTGGGGGGCGCGGGCGAGCCTCTTGGTCGGGCTGGTCTCCGGTGTCCTGATCAGCTTGGTGCAGCTAGTGATGGGGGTTTTCGCCGGCTACGTCGGCGGCTTGTTCGACATGGTGGCGGTGGCGGTGACGAACGTCTTCCTCGTGCTGCCCTCGATCCCGCTGCTCATCATCTTCGCCGCCTACCTGCAAGGCGGGGGCCTGACGCCGATGCTCATCGGGGTCATCACGATCACCGGCTGGGCATGGGGGGCCAGGGTGCTCCGGTCGCAGGCGATCGCCTTGCGCGACCGGCCCTTCGTTCGAGGCGGCCCGATGTCGCGGGTGAGGGCCGCTGGCACATCGTGCTTCGCCCACATCGTGCCGAACATGCTCGGCATCATGGTCGCCAACTTCTTCGGCGCCGCCCTGTACGCCGTGTTGGCGAGGCCGGTCCTGGAGTTCATCGGCCTCGGCAACATCAACGACGTCACCTGGGGGACCATGCTCTACTGGGCCGCAGAACGGCGACGCCATCGCTGCATGGGCCGTGGGTCGTGGCTCCTTGCTGCCCGGCCTGTGCATCGCTCCTGTTGGGCACGGCGTTGGGCTTGCTCAACTTCGCCGTCGACGAGATCGCCAACCCCCGCTTGAGGAGGAACTGACATGCCGCGCCCTGCTCGAGATCTCCGACCTCTCCGTCGGCTACGGGTGGGAGGGCTGCCCCTTCGGTCGACCGCAGTGCGAGGCGTGAGCCTGAGCGTCGGCCGCCGGCGAGGTCGTCGGGATCGCCGGAGAGTCGGGCTGCGGCAAGACGACCCTGGCCCTCGCCGCCGCCGGGCTGCTCGATCCGCCCGGGCCGGATGCTGTCGGGCTCGGTGTCGCTATCAGGGCACCGACCTGACTTCGCTTCTCGGCAAAGAGCTACGGCTCCTGCACCTGGCCGAGATCTCCATGGTCTTCCAGGCGTCGATGAACGTCCTCAACCCGGTGATGCGCATCCGCAACCAGTTCCTGGACGCCATGGCGGCGCACGGCGTCGACTCGTCGGACGGAGGCGACGGCAGCAGGCCGAGGAGATGTTCGACCGCGTGAAGATCCCCCAGCCGGTTCTTCGACGCCTATCCCCACCAGCTGAGCGGCGGCATGCGCCAGCGCGCCGTGATCGCTCTGGCGCTCGTGCCTGCGGCCCAAGCTGCTCTTCCTCGACGAGCCCACCACGGCCCTGGACGTCGTCGTGCAGCGCTCGATCATCCAGTCGCTCGACGAACTGCGCCGCGAGCTCGGCTTCGGCGTCGTGTTCATCACCCACGACCTCTCGCTCCTGGTCGAGATCGCCGACCGCATCGCGATCATGTACGCCGGCGCGATGGTGGAAGAAGCGCCGGCCGCGGAGCTCTACGAGAACGCCGCGCCACCCGTACACGACGGCGCTTGATGAGCTCGTTTCCCCCCGCTCGGCGGGCCCGCCAGCGGCTCGAAGGCATTACCGGCCAGCCACCCGACCTGCGGCAACCTGCCCACCGGGTGCTCCTTCGCCCCCCGCTGCCCGAGGTGATCGCCGGCACCTGCGACGGCGGTCGATCCGCCCCGGACCGTTCGGCTTGACGGGGACCACCGGGTCGTCTGCCACCTCTACGGCGACAAGGAGGCCGAGCATGGTTAGCACCCGTCGGTCTGCCCGCGGAGACGAGCCGAGGGTCCCAGTCCCGAGCTCGAGGTGCGCGGACTCACCAAGAACTACTCCGTCGGTCGCTTCGGGCGTCAGAAGGTCGTGCGTGCGCTCAGCGACATGGACCTATCCGTGAAACAGGGGGAGGTGCTCGGGCTGGTGGGAGAGTCCGGCTCGGGCAAGACCACCTTCGCCCGGACGGTCGCTGTATCCTCGAGCGGCCGACCGCCGGGCGAGATCCTGGTGCGGGGCGGCCCTGCCACGCCGGCCCAGCACGCATCGACTGCGCGAGCACCGCCGAGCAGGTCCAGATGATCTTCCAGGACCCCTACTCGTCCCTCGACCCGCTGCACATCGGTCCGCTACAGCGTGGCCCGTCCCCTGCGCTCGTTCGGCGCTCGTCCCGCGCAGCGCCGAGCGAGAGGCGCGCGTCGAAGAGCTGCTCGACCAGGTCGGCCTGGTGCCGGCCGGCTGATTTCCTGCGCCGCTACCCCCACCAGCTCTCCGGCGGCCAGCGCCAGCGTGTCGGCATCGCCCGGGCGCTGGCGGCCCAGCCCAGCCTCATCCTCGCCGACGAGCCGACGTCCATGCTCGACGTGTCGATCCGCCTCAGCATCATGAACCTGCTCTTGGACCTGCAGCGCAGCCAGTCGCTCTCGCTCGTCTTCGTCACCCACGACCTCGGCGGCTGCCAACTACATGAGCGATCGCATCGCCATCATGTACGCCGGTCACCTCCAAGAGATCGGTCCCGCCTCCGAGGTCATGGGCGAGCCCAAGCCATCCCTACACCCAGCTCTTGCACCAAGCCGCTCCAGACCCGGAGAACGAGCGCCGACAGGGAGCGCCATTCGAGGCGCAAGGCGACCCCCCGGACCTCACCGCGCTTCCGCCGGGCTGTCCCTTCGCCCCGCGCTGTCCTTTCGTCCAGAGCCGGTGCCAACAAACGCTCCCCGACCTGCGCCAGGTGGGAGCCGCCCACCATGTCCGCTGCATCCTGTACGAGTGAGACGGCGATGGACTTGACACCCTTTTCCCCTCCCCGGATAGCTGGTGGTGGCCCGGGAAGGCAAGCCAATGAGGAGGTACACATGACGCTTTCCAACCCAGAACCTGGCAGTAGCTTTTACTGGGGCGCCGCCACCGCCGCCTACCAGATCGAAGGCTCACCAATGGCCGACGGCGCCGGACGGTGCATCTGGCACGAGTTCTCCCACACCCCGGGCACCACTTACGACGGCCAGACCGGCGACCTTGCCTGCGACCACTACCGGCGCTTTGCGGAAGACATCGAGCTTATGCGGCACCTCGGCTTCGGCGCGTACCGCTTCTCCATCCGATGGCCTCGGATCCTGCCCGACGGGGTTGGCAAGCCGAACCCGGCCGGGCTTGCCTTTTACGACCGCCTCCTCGATGCGGTGTTGGCCGCCGGCCTCGAGCCCTTCGTGACCCTGTTCCATTGGGACTACCCGTCTGCCCTGCAGCGGCGCGGCGGATGGTCCAATCGCGACATCTGCGGAATGGTTCGGCGAGTACGCCTCGGTCGTTGCGGCCGCCCTCTGCGACCGGGTCAGGTGGTGGACCACCTTGAACGAGCCGTTCGTGGTCGCGGAACAAGGTCACCTGGTCGGAGCGCACGCGCCGGGCATTCGCAACATCTACGCCGCTGGCCATGCGATCCATAATCAGCTGCGAGCCCATGTTGCTGCCTGGGCCAGCGCTCAAGGCTGCCAACCCCGAAGCGTCGGTCGGAATCGCCCTGCACAACGCTGCGGTATGGCCGGCCAGCGAATCGGAAGCAGACATAGCCGCCACCGAGGTGGCACACGCTTGGCACAACTTCCCACTCTTCTTGGAACCCCTCGTACACGGGAGATACCCCCCTGAGCTCGAGCAGTGTCTGCGACCCTACTTGCCGAGCGGTTACGAGGAGGACATGGCGGCGCTCTGTCTGCCGCCGGACTTTGCCGGGATCAACTACTACTCCGGCTACCGGGTCCGCCACGACGCCACCAGATGGACGGGCTTTGTCGCGTCCAAAGAGCCGGGGGTGCCCCGGACCACGATGGATTGGCTTATCCGTCCCGAAGGACTTGGCTACATCCTCGAACAAGCGCATGAGCAGTACAAGCTTCCCAATCTTTTCGTCACCGAGAACGGGGCCTCGTTCGACGATCGCCGCGACGGCCAGGCTGTGCATGATCCCGAGCGGATCGCCTACCTCGAGGCCCACGTCGGCGAGGTCCTGCGGGTGAGAAGCAAGGGTGTGCCCGTGCAGGGCTACTTCTTATGGTCGCTGCTCGACAACTTCGAGTGGGCGCTCGGGTACTCCAAGCGCTTCGGCATCGTCTATGTCGACTTCGACACACAAGAGCGCGTCATAAAAGACAGCGGGTACTGGTACGGCGAGCTCGCCCGAAGCGGGCAGTTGCCCGTCGACTAAAGCAGCTGCGCCCTTTGCAACCTACCTCTTCCCGCAAGTAGCGGAACGCCACCGTTGGAAAGCAGCTCATCGACGACCAGGGCGGATGCCCCGAGTGCCACGGCATCCTTGCCGAGCCGCCCGAGCTCGATGTTGACGCAGTTGGCCGTGTAGTCGAGGGCTTGCTCTCGCACCACTTCCCGAATTCGGCCGAGCAAGGTGGGACCGAGTTTCAGTCCGAGCCAACCGCCGATCACAATGAGCTCAGGATTGAATAAGTTGGCGAGGTTGGCGGCGGCCACTCCGAAGCAGTTTGCCGCCTCCTCCAGGATCCGGGCAGCCGCCTCGCTCGACTCCGCCGACTGGAGGAGACGATCTGCCCAACCCTCCTCGTCAGGGTCGCTAGAAAGAGCTGCCTCTGGGTCCGCCTCTCGCCAGGCAGCGAGCAATGGCTCTGCGCCAATGTAAGCCTCGAGACACCCGGTGCTTCCGCAGCGGCAGCGCCTTCCTCCGGCGATGATGCAGTTGTGGCCCCACTCCCCGGCGCTGGAGGCAGCGCCCCGGTAAAGAGTTCCGTTGGTGAAGATGGCCGCTCCGACGCCGGTGCCCCAAAGGGTGATCACGGTGTGATGTGTGCCACGGCCGGCGCCGAACCACATCTCCACCTGCCCCAACGCCTTGGCACCGTTCTCAGCAAAGACCGGAGCTCCAACACGCTCACGTACCAGGCGCTCGAGGGGAACGTCGTGCCAACCGATGATCGGAGCGTGGACCCGTGCGTCGTCGACCCGATGCTCGACGAGCCCCGGAATGGCGATGCCCACCCCGAGCAAGCGACGGCCTTCGGCGCTGAACTGCGCTTGAATCTTCTCGATGGCCTTCACCGTCTCTTCGATGGTTACATCCGCGTCATGACGCTGTGGGTGCAGGCCCACTTCGGCGACGCCGGCGACCCTCAGCCTCAAGTCGAAACCTTCCACGCGGACGCCGGTTTCGCCGATCTCCACGCCGATGACGGCGCCGAACTCCGGGTTCACCTGGAGCATGACCCGGGGCCTGCCCCCGTCAGACTGTTCGAGGCCGACCTCGACAATCAGGCCCTCTTCCAACAGGGCCGCCGTGAGGCCGGTGATGCTGGCGCTGCTCAGACCCGTGAGCCGCCCCAAGTCGACTCGGTTGAGGGGCCCTTCGAGGAACAAGGGCCGCAACACGACGCTACGGTTCACACGCCGTAAGTCCCTCACTGTGGCCTTGGCTCTCGCCGTCAACAAGTCGCTTCCTCCATACTTTTCTCACATCTTAACTTAGTGACCACCCCTTATGCGGCGAGACCGCCTCGACCATGTCCTTGTTCTCGTTAGCCGCCCCTCTCGACACTGGACGAGGTTCCGGTTTGACCCACTGTCCGACTGGAGACGCACACATAACATTGGAGGGATAGGGCCATCGGCTGTGGCAGACGGGCGCGTAATCGGCGCTCGGAGCGAGCCAGGACGAACAAGAACCGTCGATATGCACCGCTTGTCCGAGGTCGAATGACCCGACAAAGGAGTTGGAGAACGAGTGTTCTGCGACAACAGAAAGTGAGTTCCGCTGGTGAAACCGGGCCTGCGGCGGGGAGGGATGCCACTCGGTGTACACGACGCCAGCTGCCTTAAGGGAGTAGTTCTGATGTTCTAAGTTCCTTCGATCACCGTCGTCTGATGAGAGGACCGCAGAGATGGCCGAGGTCGTTCTCTTCCACCACGTGCAGGGACTCACCGAAGGGGTGCGCGCGTTCGCCGGCGAGATGCGTGCCGGTGGGCACATCGTGCACACGCCGGACCTGTTCGACGGCGAGCGACCGGCGACCATCGACGGCGGCATCGCGCTAGTCCAGAGCATCGGGGACGACGTGCTTCGCGAGCACGCTGACCGAGTCGTGACCAACCTGCCCGCGGGCCTGGTGTATGCCGGCTTCTCCTTCGGTGCCGCCACGGCGCAGCGGTTCGCCCAGACCCGGCGTGGAGCACGCGGCGCGCTGCTGTACGAGTCCTGTATTTCGATCACCGGCGAGTGGGCCTTCGGGCCGTGGCCCGAAGGGGTCCCGGTGCAGATCCACGGCATGGACAGAGACCCGTTCTTCGCGCTGGAAGGAGACATCGATGCCGCTCGGGAGCTGGTCGAGACGGTCGGTCCCGAGCTAGCCGAGCTGTTCGTCTACCCGGGCGACCGGCACCTGTTCACCGACAGCTCATTGCCGTCTTACGACGCGGACGCAGCGGCGTTGGTAGTACAGCGCTCGCTGGAGTTCCTCGAGCGGGTGGACTGACGAGTCGCTCGCGGTCGGACGGGAGAGCGAACTGCTTGTAAAGGTCAGGGGTAGCGCGCTTGCCTACGAGCGGACGGTTACAGAACAGGGCGATTTGTGCTCTCTCTGGTTCGACATGAAGGCCAGGAGAAGAGCGCATATTCGGCGTTCTGCGTGGCCTGGTTGGCGTAGACGGCGGGAGATAGGAGGCTCCAGCACTACCGCTCGTGGCTCGGCCTTTCCCGCCCCATCGGGCGCGGCGCTGGCCTTGGCGCCGCCCGATACCCCGGATCGTGTCTCGACGCGCGCGCGAGCACGGCGCGGGTGGCCGCGTCGCCGGCGGGTGAAGCCTCGAGCCTGGCTCCGCTTCAAGCGTGCGCGTCCAGGTGTCTGCTCGGCGCGTCCGTCACGAGTCACCTGAGGCTCGCTGGCTTCGGTGTGGGCGAGCTCGTAGTCGCGCACGGCCACGCGCTCTTCGAGCTGCTCGATCCAGCGCCTTGTGCCCGGGTGTTCGCGTAGGAAGGACTGGCGACGCTCCTGTGCGGTGCGTGCCTCGCTGAGCTGGCGAGCGGCGCGCTCGGCGTCCTCGAGGCGATGGCGCGCTCGCTCGTAGGCGCGAAGCGACTGCTGCTCGATTCGTCGCGCCTCGTCGAAGTCGCGTTTCGCCCTCTGCCAGTGGGCCTCAGTCTCCCGGCGGGCCGCGTTGCCTAAGAGACCGGGAAGGAGCGCACGGGTGGGGCGGGTGTTCGCCGCTACGAGCGCGGTCTCGGCCCTCTTGAGGCGCTCCTCGGCGCGCCGCAGGTCCCACTGCGCACCGGCCAGCTCCTGGTTGGCGCGTTGCACGTCGGCTCGGGGCCGCGAGCGCGATGATCTCCGCTTCGCGATCCGGCCCCGCCCGCTCGTCGAGGTCGCGCCGGGCCTCGGTGAGGAGGTGGCCCAAGAGGCCGATGTCCTCCATGTGGGCGAGGTTCTCGCGAGCCACGTCGTGCGCGGAGCGCTCCGCACCGTCGCGCCGCATCACATTTGCCAGCAGCTCGACGGGCGTGAGCCGTCGCGATCCGCGAGAAGACATCGAGGCCGGGGTCGCAGCGTTGCTCGACGACGAGCGCCGCGTTCATCTCCCGTCCCCGGCTCATCGCCACATAGAGCTGCTGGGCGGTCATCTGCTCGTCGACGAGCACGATCCCCCAGTCGACCGTCGAGCCCTGCGCCTTGTGGACGGTGAGGGCGTAGCCGAGGGCGACGTGCTCGGCGACGTAACCCGGCGGAAGTGTGACGCGCCCGCGTCCCTGGAGGCCCTCGACGGTGAGTGCGCCCGACAAGTCGCGCTTAACGACGCGCCAGCGCTCGCCGTTGCGGACGAACTCGCCGGGAGCCCACCGGAGCTTGCGATCGTTCTTCAAGGTCACGATCTCGTCGCCGACACCCGCCCGCCCGTTCGCGATCGGTGCGCCCCCGCGCTCGACCTCACCCCGCGCGACGAGGTTCTCCCGACAGCGTCTCCCCAGCGCGTCGACGGTCGCGTTGTCGCCGGCCATGAGAAGCACTGCGCGTCCCTCGTCGCGCGCCCGGCGCCAGAGCGCGAACGCCTCGGCGCGCATCTCTTCCTCGCGCCCGCCGACGATCCGGCCCCGCGACACGTACTCGGCGAGCACGCTCACGTCGCGTGCCCGCAGCCGGAGCGAGGCTTGGGCCTCCCATGCCTCCGAGAAGCGGCGCACCGTCTCGAGCTCGCTCGCGCCGTGATCCCCGACAAGCGTCGCGAACAGCCCACCCGGGCCGACCGCGCCGAGCTGGTGCGGGTCGCCGACGAGGACCAGCTTGCAGCCCACCTGTGCGGTGTGGCTGACGAGGTGCTCCAGGTCGTCGGTGCGCGTCATCGTCGCCTCGTCGAGGACGATCACGTCCCTATGACCGAGGGTGCGACGCCCGTTCTCCACATCGAGGAGGAAGCGGGCCAGGGTGTCGGAACTAAGTCCCGCTTCGTCGGACAGCACGCGCGCCGCGATTGCCGACGGCGCGAGACCGATGGGACGGTAGCCGGCGGCCTCGAAAGCCTCGCGCGCCGCGTGAAGGGCGCGGGACTTCCCCGCGCCCGCCGGACCGACGAGGAGGGCCACCTGCTCGCCGCCACCGAGCAGCTCGCGCACAGCTCTTTGCTGATCGGCGCCGAGCATCGAACCGGAGAGCACCATGTCGACGGTGCGCTCGGGGACGAGGCCGATTCCCGCATCCCTTCCCTTCGCCACGGCGTCGAGGACGCGTGCCTCGCTCCGAAGCGTGGCTTCGGTCGTGTAGCGCGTCGCCCCGTGGCGCTCGATCGCGCTCATCTGGTCCCGGCGACGGAGCGCCTCGGGTGGCTCGGCCGGCAGTGGCGCCGCCAGCGAGCAGACCCGGTGGTCGCCGATGACCTCGTCGGCGATCTCTTCGACGCGGGCGCGGAGCTCGTCTGTGTTCGCCCCGGTGACAAGCGTGGTGATCACCTCGGTGACGTCCGAACGTCCCCAGGTGGCGCGCGTCTCCTCGAGGCGGGCGATCGCGAGGCGTACAACCGCCTTGCGATCTTCAGGCGTCGCTGTCCGCGCTTGGCCGAGCACCCGAGGCAGCCAGCGCTCCGGTGCCTGTCCGAAGGACGCCGCCTCCTCGCGCCAGTGGGCGACCAGGACTTCGGTCGGCGTCTCGGCGTCGAGCTTCGGGGCCCGGCTGCGATAGGCGGCGAGCTGGAGACAGCGCGCCCGCTCACCACCGGAGAGCTCGCGACCGAGCTCGGTCTCGCGGCTCGCGACGAGCTGTGCGCCTAAGGACTCCACTTCGTGGCGACGCGTCGACCAGGTCTCGACGAGCACCTCTGGCACGCCTTGGATCTCGGCGATGCCGTTCTCGTCGACCGGCGTCCAAGAGACCCCGAGCGAGGCGGTGAGCTCGGCCCGAAGCGCCGCGCGATACAGCATGCCGGCGGCCTTCTGGTGCTCGTAGAGCTCGCGACCGTCCAGGCTGAGCCACCTGCCGTCCTCGGCGCGCACCTTGTTGGCGAGAAGGACGTGGCTATGCAGCTGCGGCTCCGCGGCACGCGAAGTGCGGTGGAGGAAGCTCGCGGCGACAAAGCCCTCGGTGTCGACCTGGAAGACCCCGCCTGCGCCGCGTCGCGTGAAGGCGGCGTGGTCCTGCAGGAAATCGAGCGTGCTCACAACCGCGCGTTCGTGCGCGGCAACGACGGTTGTGCGGAGCTCTTCGCCGCCGGTTCCCCACAGCACCGAGACGCTCTTGGGCGGACTGAATGTCAGCCCGAAGCCGGCGACGACGTTGTCGTTGTCCGGCGAGAAGCCACGACCCATCGTGGCGCCATCGCGGGGATCGGTGCCGTGACCGATGAGGCGCTCGAGGCCGAGCGCGTCGACCTCCGCGCCGGCGAGCCCGATTGCCTCTGCTCCACGGCCGAGGTAGCGGCCGGGGTGCTCCGCGGAGCGGGCGAAGTAGTCCTCGCGGCCGGTCGCGATCTCCTCGGCGAAGTAGCGCCAGCCGGAGGGACCGAGCTTCGTCAAGCTCATCACGGCCGCGACGCTCCCAAAAGTGACGCCCGTGCCGAGTGC